>NZ_JANRHG010000002.1 GCF_024733845.1 Neomoorella sulfitireducens | reverse complement strand
GGAGGCCGGGTATATAAACATCGTGGCTGACCCAATCCTCAACTTTAAGTTTACTGGCCGGGTTCAAAGCCCGGTTGGCTACCATGGCGAAGATGGCACGTTCAACCGGCGCCTGGAACTTACGTTTGGCCAGCAACTCAGCTAAAACCCGGTTGATACCCAGCCGGTTCCAGAGCTCGTTTAATACCCAGGCGCCACCCATAGGCCGGCTGGAGATAAAAGTTAGGGGAGCGCTGCCGTTTAACTCTCCCTGGGTGCGTAAAGCCTCTTCCGGTCCCAAAAAACGCGTAATACTTTTTACTAAACGGACCAGGGCTTCCCGGTCTACCTCCTCTTCGCGGCCGAAGTTATACAGCACTTTGGCTTTCGGGTAGCCGGCTTCAGGGTCCCAGACGTTGTGGGCCAGCTGGATATAACGGACAATAGAACCGTCCTTGTTTTTGCGGGAAATAGTTCTTATGTACATGTCTATATTATAGTGCAAGTACTATGTTGCCATCATGCCTTAATTCCGATATGGTGTGCCTAGGCAGTTTTTGATTTTTCCTCTTCCCCGAAACCGGAAACCCTTATTTATAAGGACTCCTTATTAATAACAGTCATTTTTGCTTAGCGACTGTCGAACTTGGGTAAAACGGTCACGCCGGTAGAAGATAGCACGATACCTTTCCTGCACGCGCAATAATTAACTGAGCAATATAAAGAAACGATCCGCCGCCGGGGATTATATTGACGTCCGGCAGGCGGTACTCTACTACGTCTACCGGCAGATCTTCCAGGTTCATCTCCTGGCGGCTGTGTTTTTTACGGCGCTGGTAGGTGATGGTCTCTAAATCCGGCTCGTTTTCTTCCGGCCGGGCTTCCGCTTCCACTTCATTAAAAAACAAGAGCTGCTCTTCTAAAGCCCTGGTCCGTTCGCTGGAAGAAGCGAATTGCCTTTTCTTGCTTAAACGGAACTGCTCCATAAGCCAGTTTAACTTAGCGGTCAGTTCGGCATTCTCCCGTTCCAGCTGAAGGCAGCGGCTTTGCAGCTCTTCAATAGTCATGGCAGCGATAGATTGCGAAGTGTTCATACTTAAATGATTCGACGAATTGCGTCGATTTCCTCTAGAATCAACCACAAACAGAAAATATTTCTTTCTGGCGTTTAATATTACAAGATGGTACGCGCTTTTACCTCGGGATGGGCTTGGGGCTGTTTTAAGGGTAGGCCGTCAAGCAGCCAGCGCAGCTCCCGGCAGCTTATGGTGATGGTGGAAGAAGTGGTATTTTGAGGCCAGGGAAATTTGCCCTTCTCCAACCGGCGGTAATAAAGCCAGAAACCGTTATGCTCCCAATGGAGGATCTTTAGTTTATCGTGCTTGCGGTTACAGAAAACGAAAAGGCAAGAAGAGAAGGGGTCCAGCTCGAACCCTTCCTTGACCAGCACCGCCAGGCCGTCAATTGACTTGTGCAAATCCGTTGCGCCGCAGACGAGATAAACCCGGTCAACAATAAATTCGTTTAGCATAACTCTACCAGCACCCGGACTACCTGTGTGAGCAAGACGGGATTAAAACCGGGTTTTACCTCGATGCTGGCCGATCCTACATTGATCAGTAAAGTATGACCCTGTTTTATGAAACTCGCTTACTTCTACCGGCAGCCACCGGTTTGATTTTCCCGGGGTAACTCCGTTCCGGTTTTTATACTTCCGCAGCCAGTACCATAATTGCTTGGGGCTAACGTCTTCATGAGAGGCGCACCATTCTTTAACGCTTTGCCCGCTGGCCTGGTATTCGGCTATCCGGGTTTTCCATAGTGCTTGCCGTTCGGCTTTGGTCATAAGAAAAAAACCTCCTCAGTGTGTTTTCTGAGAAGGATTATCCCCTAAACCTGGGTATGATGCCAAGGTGGGTTGTATTAGACGCTTACTGAAAGTCCACTGCAGGCTAGACAGCACCAGTCTGCTAGCCGAAGGCAAAGGTGCCCTTCGCGAGGTGGGGTCTGAAGATAACCCCATTAATCCCTAACTGCTCTTTTCCAACTTGATACCCCTTTTACCGATATAGCGACCAGTGATTCCTAATCGGGGAAGTGCTTTTCCACCAAGGCCAGGTGTTCTTCCAGCAAGCCTTGGCTGTGACCGGTGATCCGCATCATGGCTGAAGCCGGTACGTGGTAGTAGCACAATAGCAGCACCCGATCAAACAACCGCAGGTAGTTGTCCACAGCCTCGGGGGTGTGGTAGATCCGCCTGGCAATCTCCTGGGTGGTTAGTCCCTCCAGGGCCATCTCCACCACCAGGGCCTTATGGGTCAGGGTGCGACCCATATCCAGCACTGTACCGGCCGTGGGCAGGAGGACACCGAAGTGCTCGTGGTAGGTCTCCAGAAGCTGGCGAATGAGCTCGGGGAGATGCCCAGGAGCCACTCCAGGTCCAGTGTAGTTAAGACACCATCCTACCGCTAGGCCTCGGCGGTGAGCCGTTCGATCTGCCGTATTTTAAGCCTCTTCAGGTCGGCGGTGGGGTTGAAGGGCCAGTGTTGTTCCTCCGGCGTTAGTAAGGTGAGTACTACCGGCTAAAAGAGCCTGGGGTCGGTACGCCTGGATTTCCTGGTCCCGTGGGCCAGCCACACCAGTTGGCCGGGGTCCAGTTCCTCCACCGTGGGGCAGCACCAGGTATAGAGCTTGGCTGCCAGGGCCAGGGTAACCATCCCTTCGGCCTGGGCGGGCCTGGCACCCCACTGGTCCACGAGGGTAGCGAGGGCCGGTTTCAGGGCTTCCGGCGGGATTTCTCCCCCAACGTGCTGGCGGCCTCCTGGCTTTAGCGTTTCAGCATCCTTGGGTCTTGCGGGCAGTACCTCCGCACTTTTACTACCGCGCTTCAGGGAAAGTTCGGCCTGGTTGACGAGATGCCAGAGATCTTCCACACTGGCGCCGGGGTTTAGCTCCTTTAGCTTGGAGAACTGGAGCGTTTCCAGTTCCCGGCGCACGGCCCGGGGAGAGCGCTCCTCTTTTAGTTGCGGCAATACCTCCTGGGCAAGGAGGGGGATTACGATTTTCCGGCCCCCCTGTTCCAGGAGGAGTTCCCCTGGTTTCAGGCGCCGGGTTCCCTGATTCTTTTCCCAGGCTTCTATGGCCTGGTTGATGGCCATACAGGCCGCTTCGGCCAGTTTTGAGGCCGGGGCCAATTCAAAGCTTTCTTTTAGTCTAGGATATCTCACACCTTAAGTTTTACCTGTGCCGCTTTCTGGCCAATCTTTCTGCCATCAAACTGGGTCTGCGCCAGCTCTTGCCCCGGGTCCAAATGCCGGAGGAAATGCTAAAAAGGAAGAAGTCCAAAAGGTACTTCGCCTCATTGCCAATGGATTTACCCACATCCTGTCCTTCAGTACCAGTTTTTACTAGGCTTTGGGGTACTCTTTTATAGCTCCTTGGGTACAATATTTTCGCTTAACCGGAGCTCTTTTGGTACCTCAAGAGGTGAAAAATGGCAGCAACAAAGCTTTTGTCTGGTGACCGGCTATCAGGATTGGTATCATAAACCTTAAGAGCACCTGCAGGTTATAAGCGCTTATAGCCTCGTGATATGGAAGGACCTTGTCAATCACACCGAAAATTTTTTCGAAAACTATTTTGGAGACAGAAATATCCCTCACTGCTCAAGGCAGCAATTCAAAGTTAGATGTCTACAGGTTTTAACATCTTTCATAAATAACTTTATCAGGTGTAAAAATATTATAGAGAGCAAGCAGGAATTTTAAAAGAAATAGCGAACTAAATTTATAAATATCAAAAGTAGTGCTTTGGTGAACGAAGGGGCTGAGGTGCATTTGTGAAAGACGGCAGAAATTATATTAGCGCAACTGCCTGCGAGATTTTGACCCGTAAGAAAAGGGTTATAGTAGACAAGTGGTTTGAGAAAATCCTGGAAACCTATCCTGCCGATACAGCCCGGTTCCTGCGGGAAAAAGAGGACCCCTTCGGTAATCCGGTCGGGACAACAATCTATCGGGGATTAGAAGGCCTATACGAGGAACTATGTACCGGGATGGATATTGCAAAGGTTAAGGCTTGCCTCGACGGCATTATCAGGATCAGGGCCGTGCAGGACTTTACTCCTTCCCAGGCTGTTGCCTTTATATTTCACATAAAGGATGTCCTCAAGGGAGAACTGGCAGGTGAAATCCAGGAAAAAGGCCTATCTCTGGAAGACTTAGAAGACAGGCTGGAAGAACTGGCCCTCCTGACCTTTGATATTTATATGCAATGCCGGGAGCAACTCTGGGAAATAAAAGTTAAAGAGATTAAAAACAGGACCTCAAGGTTGTTGCAAAGGGCCAATCTGAATGTAAATATTCCGTAATTGAGAAGGTGGGAAAATGGCTTCGCTACCGAAACCGGATGAGCTACTGGCTGTAAATCACAAGCCGCCGCGAACGGGATGGATGGATATCCCGGTAAAATTCAGGCGCGGCACCTACCTTTACGGCGCCAAACCGAAAAATTTGGAAGCCGTTGGCCTCCCCAATCCCCGGGAATGGTCCCCGGAGGAAGAAGACTGGAAACTGCCGGAAAACTGGCAGGAAATAATCCTGGAAGGCCTGAGGGAACGGCTGGGGCGCTTCCGAACCTTACAAATCTTTATGGATGCCTGTGTGCGTTGCGGCGCCTGTGCGGACAAGTGCCATTTCTTTATCGGTACCGGGGATCCCAAGAACATGCCGGTCTTGAGGGCCGAATTGCTCCGCGCGGTTTACCGCAAGGATTTTACCACTGCAGGCCGGCTCCTGGGGAAACTCTTTGGGGCACGGGAATTGACCGTAGACGTCCTGAAGGAATGGTACTACTATTTCTTCCAGTGTACCGAGTGCCGCCGCTGCTCGGTTTTTTGCCCCTTCGGCATTGACACGGCGGAAATTACCATGATCGCCAGGGAACTCCTCAACCTGGTTGGTTGCAATATTGACTGGATCGCCGCGCCGGTGGCCAACTGTTACCGGACGGGAAACCATGTCGGCATTGAGCCCCACGCTTTTAAAGACATGGTAGAGTTCTGCGTCGATGAAATTGAAAATATCACCGGTATCAGGGTGGAGCCGACTTTCAACCGCAAGGGTGCCGAAATCCTCTTCATTGCACCTTCCGGTGACGTTTTCGCCGATCCCGGTACCTATACCCTGATGGGTTATCTGATGCTTTTCCATGAGATAGGCCTTGACTACACCTTCAGTACTTACGCATCCGAGGGCGGGAACTTCGGATTGTTTACTTCCCATGAAATGATGAAAAGGCTCAACGCCAAGATGTATGCCGAAGCAAAACGGCTGGGTGTAAAGTGGATCCTGGGCGGCGAATGCGGCCATATGTGGCGGGTCATCAACCAGTACATGGATACCATGAACGGCCCGGCAGATTTCCTAGAAGAACCTGTTTCCCCTATAACAGGAACAAAATTTGCAAACGCCAGGTCCACCAAGATGGTTCATATTGTGGAATTTACGGCCGACCTGATCAGGAACAACAAGATTAAGCTGGATCCCACCCGCAATGACCATTTAAGAGTAACCTTCCATGATTCCTGTAATCCGGCCCGCTCAATGGGGCTCTTCGAAGAGCCGCGCTACATCATCAAAAATGTCTGCCGTAATTTTTATGAGATGCCGGAGAATACCATCCGTGGACAAACCTTCTGCTGCGGCAGCGGGGCTGGACTTAATTCCGATGAATACATGGAAATGAGGATGCGGGGCGGTTTCCCCCGGGCCAACGCCGTAAAGTACGTGCAGGAAAAATACGGCGTCAATATGCTGGCCTGTATCTGTGCCGTTGACCGGGCCGTCTTTCCGGCCCTCATGAACTACTGGGTACCCGGTGTGGATGTCGCCGGCGTCCACGAGCTGGTCGGCAATGCCCTGGTAATGACCGGGGAAACTTCCAGGGAAACAACCCTGCGGGGAGAGCCTTTGCCTGTAAAGGGAAAGGAGGAGAACGGCGGTGAATGATTTCCGGTACATTATTACCGGCCTGGTATTATTTATTGTGCTGGTAACCTTTCCCCTCTGGACCAGGGCCGGAAAAGCTGCCCCGGCACCGGTTCCCAGCCTGGAGACCCAGGCCATCCAGCAGTTGGAAGAGAAACAGTGTGTGGAAGGAACGGAATACATGCGGGCCAACCACATGAGCCTGCTGGAAGAATGGCGTAACCAGGTTGTACGCGAGGGCAAAAGGACTTATGTGGCCGGCAATGGCAAGGAGTATGAAATGAGCCTGCAGAAAACTTGCCTGCAATGCCATAGCAATAAGTCCCAGTTTTGCGACCAGTGCCATAATTACCTGGGTGTGCAGCCTGACTGCTGGACCTGCCACATTGAGCCAAAGGAGAGTTAAAGGATGACGACGAGCAGGAGGAGTTTCATAAAAGCAGGAGGCGCCTGTCTTCTGGGGCTTACCCTCTGGCCAGCAGTTAAAAGCTTTGCCGGCAACAACGCCGGCAATATCGAGAACCCGGGTGCTCCGGCCGGTAAGAGGTGGGGCCTGGTCATCGATATGCAGAAATGCTGGCCTAAATACCAGGAAGGTTGCCGGGATTGTTTTCTAGCCTGCCGGAAGGCTCATAACATACCTGATATCGCCGATAAAGAAGAAGAAATCAAATGGTTATGGACGGAGCCCTTTGAAAACGCCTTTCCCGAACAGGAACATGAATACATTGCCGCCGGGATCAAAGGTAAACCTTTTATCGTCCTCTGCAATCACTGTAATAACCCACCCTGTGTCAGGGTCTGCCCCACAAAGGCAACTTTTAAACGCCGGGACGGCATTGTAATGATGGACTACCATCGTTGTATAGGCTGCCGCTATTGCATGGCCGCCTGCCCTTACGGTGCCAGGAGCTTTAACTTCAGTGACCCGCGGCCTTATATTAAAGAAATAGACCCGGCATATCCTACCCGGGAAAAGGGTGTCGTTGAAAAATGTAATTTTTGCGCTGAAAGGGTTGACCTCGGTTTGGTACCGGTGTGTGTAGAAGCATGCCGGGCGGGAGCATTGATTTTTGGCGACCTAGAAGAACCCAATTCTGTGGTAAGAAAGATACTATCCGGCCGTTATACCATCCTGCGTAAACCTGAACTTGGGACCCACCCCAGTGTTTTTTACCTTGTCTAGAACGTCTTCTTTAAGGGGTACTTCTTAAACAGGTTTTTTTATGACGGCCCTGGCCGTCGCCGGTAGACTGGAGAAAAATGAGGTGGAGGAAGGGTAATTATGATTGTAAAGGCTTTAACCGGAAGCAAAAGATACTGGGGCTGGGTAACTATTTTACTCTTCCTGATTGCGATTGGGTTTACCTGCTACCTGTGGCAGTTGAATAAAGGGCTGTCCATTACCGGCATGAGCAGGGATGTTTCCTGGGGGTTGTATATCAGCCAGTTTACCTTCCTGGTGGGGGTAGCCGCCTCGGCGGTGATGGTGGTCCTGCCGTATTACCTGCATAATGTCAAAGCCTTTGGCAGGATTACCATTCTCGGAGAATTCCTGGCCGTTGCCGCCCTCATCATGTGTCTCCTCTTTGTACTGGTCGATGTAGGTAAACCAATGCGCATTCTTAATATGATCTTTTATCCCACTCCCAGCTCCATGTTCTTCTGGGATATGATTGCTTTGAGCGGCTATCTCCTTTTAAATATTATTGCCGGCTGGCATGCCCTGGAAGCGGAATATAAGGCTGTTCCCCCCCCGGCATGGACAAAGATATTGGTCTATATCTCCATTCCCTGGGCCGTAAGCATTCACACGGTTACAGCTTTTCTATACGCCGGCCTGCCGGGAAGGCATTACTGGCTGACGGCTATTATGGCGGCCCGCTTTCTGGCTTCGGCCTTTGCTTCCGGCCCTGCCCTGCTGATCCTGCTGTGCTATATCATTAAAAGGGTAAGTAAATTTGATCCCGGCCGGGAAGCCCTCCAGAAGCTGGCGGCAATAGTCACCTACGCTACCATTGTCAGCGCCTTTTTTATCGGGCTGGAATTTTTCACTGCTTTTTACAGCCAGGCACCCGCTCATGGTATGTATACCCTTAAATATCTTTTTGCCGGCCTGGACGGTCACGGCAGGCTTGTTATCTGGATGTGGGCTTTTGCCATCCTGGTGGTTCTGGCCCTGGTACTATTAATAAACCCGAAAACGCGCACCAGGGACAGATACCTCCAGGTAGCCTGTACAGCAGTTTTTATTTCCATGTGGATTGAAAAGGGAATCGGCCTGGTAATCGGCGGCTTTGTCCCCAACCCCTTTGAAAGGGTTACCGAGTACGCGCCTACGTTGCCGGAAACGTTAATTACCATTGGGGTTTGGGCAATCGGGGCCCTGGTGCTTACTTTCCTGTATAAAATAGCCGTCAGCATCAAAGAAGAGATAGTCTAGCGGAAATGAGGGGTAAAGCAATGGGAATGGCATTTTCCTTCTTTAGTGTCATCGGCCTCATGCTGGTAGCTTATCTCGGCGCGGGATTGGCGGGGTGGCATTACCTCTTCGGGGTTATCATACCATACGTAGCCTTTGCCATTTTCTTAGCAGGCCTGGCTTACCGCGTCGTAAAGTGGGCGCGGGCCCCGGTTCCTTTCCGGATCCCCACCACCGCCGGGCAGCAAAAATCCTTGCCCTGGATTAAGGCAAGCCCCTTAGAAAATCCTTCTACCACAGCAGGAGCTGTCGGCCGGGTGGCGCTGGAAGTGTTGTTCTTTCGCTCCCTGTTGCGAAATACCCGGATGGAATTACACCGGGGTCCCCGGCTGGCCTATCACTGGGAAAAATGGCTCTGGCTGGGAGGGTTGCTGTTTCACTGGTCTCTCCTGGTGATCCTTCTCCGTCACCTGCGCTTTTTTACTGACCCGGTACCGGCCTTTGTATCCTGGCTGGAAGGCCTGGATGGTTTCTTCCGCTTCGGCCTGCAGGCTCTCTATTTAACCGACATATTGATCGTAGGCGCAGTGACTTATCTCTTCCTCCGGCGGGTGGTTATCCCCCAGGTACGATATATTTCACTCCCTGCCGATTATTTTCCGCTGTTCCTTATCCTGGGAATAGCCGCAACAGGTATCCTCATGCGCTATTTCTTCCGCGTCGATATCACGGCCGTTAAAGAATTGGCTATGGGACTGGCGACGTTCAGGCCCTTTGTCCCGGAAGGGATCGGTGTTCTTTTTTACATCCACTTATTCTTCGTATGCGTTTTGGTGTCCTACTTCCCGTACAGCAAACTGGTGCATATGGCGGGAATTTTCCTAAGCCCGACACGCAACCTGCCCAATGACAGCCGTGCCAGGAGACATATCAACCCCTGGAATTATCCGGTTAAAGTGCATAGCTATGAAGAGTACGAGGAAGAATTCAGGGACAAGATGAAAATGGCCGGCCTGCCGGTAGAGAAGGAATAGAAAGAGTGATTGTAAGGCAAGACCTTGCTTTTCCCGCGCATTTTATGCCGGTCACCATCTACAGGCAAATTATTCCCCTCGGCATTACAGTTTTGCCGGCCGGAGAGCTGTTAAGAGTGATTTTCCCGAAAACAACACTGTAATAAACAAAGCCCTGGCAGAAGCAACTCGATTATTTAAAGCCGGCTCCTTTCCCGGGAGCCGGCTTTATCTATCGCCCCAGCAGGCGGCGAATTTGCGGGAGATTGCGCCTGGCTTCCTCCGCTCCGGCGGCTACCAGGGTGCCGAACTCGCCGAAATCCCAGAAGCTGACGGGCTTTTTTATTGGTTTAAGGACCAGGTCGGCATAAAGCTTTAAAGCCAGGGTAGTATTGCGCCGGCTGATGATATCCAGGCTCTGGACGAGCACTTCACCTGCATGGCGAAAAGCCCGGTTCGTGACAACACGGCAGTCCAGGTCGACGGCAATAACGACGTCGGCTCCAAGGTAAGAGGCAATATCGGCCGGAACGTTGTCCGTCAGGCCGCCGTCTACAAGGAGACGGGAGCCGATTTTATAGGGAGCAAAGAGGGCCGGTATAGAAATACTGGCCCGTACGGCCTGCCAGGCGGGCACGTCGCCGCCCATAGCCATGTCAGGGGGCAAGGGTTTAACCGGACGGGCGGATGTATAGATGACCGTTTCACCGCTCATTAAATCACAGGCAACTGCGGCCGTAAGGGGACTGAGTTCTGACAGGTGGCGGCTGCCCAGGGCTTTTTTCAACATACCTTCAATTGTACCCCCCTGGATTAACCCCAGGGGTAAACCGGTTAATCGATAGTTTTCCAGCCTGAAGATGTTAGCAAAAGGAAGGCTTTCCATGGTGCTAACGACGGGCAGTAGTCCTGCTCCATACAGGGCGGCGGCAATGGAACCGGCGCTGGTCCCGACGACGATATCGGGTTTAATATTGTTTTCCTCAAGGACGATTAAAACTCCAAGGTGGGCCGCTCCTTTTAAACCTCCACCTCCCAGGGCGAGGCCAAAACGCATAACAAAAAACCTCCTCGCAAAAGCTTGCAAAGTATTGTATGCTCTAAAGCCGGATTGAGTACCGGGTTAAAAGATTTAATTGTCAAAGCAGGATTTCAATATGGCATGGCGAATATTTATTATAGCAAACCATTGTTTCATTATATGAACCGGAGGCGGGTTATATGCAGAAGTTAAAGGTTATGCAGAGGATTATTGACTGTGGCATTGTCGCGGTAGTCCGGGCCGAGAACGCGGAACAGGCGCTGAAAATTGCCGCAGCCGTGAAAGGGGGCGGGGTGGAGGCCATAGAAATCACCCTTACCGTTCCGGGGGCACTGGATGTTATCCGGGAACTGGCGGCAGCATATCGCCGGGGAGAGATTCTCATTGGCGCCGGAACGGTCCTAGATGCCACCACGGCTCGAATGGCTATCCTGGCCGGGGCGGAATTTCTTGTCAGCCCCTGCCTGGATGTCGAGATGGTGAAGACCTGCAATCGCTACCAGAAGGTTTGCATGGCAGGCGCCATGTCCATTCGTGAAATAGTAGAAGTTATGGAAACGGGCAGTGACTTTGTCAAGCTTTTTCCCGGCAGCGCCTTCGGCCCGGATATGGTGAAAGCCATCAAGGGGCCCTTGCCCCAGGCGCCGATTATACCTACCGGGGGTGTAAACCTGGAGAACGTGGGCCAGTGGATCAAGGCAGGTTGTGAGGCCGTGGGAGTCGGAGGTGAACTGACCAAAGGAGCTAAAACCGGTGACTACCAGCTGGTTGAGGAAACGGCCCGCCAGTTTGTAGCCGCCATCAGGGCTGCCAGGGGGCAATAATTTTTAGTAGGTGAAGGCATTAAATGGTGGGAAGGAGTTTTAAACATTGGCTAAAGTAGTTACCTTCGGCGAGATCATGCTGCGCCTGTCTACACCAGGTTACCAGCGTTTCGTGCAGGCTGATTCCTTTGATGTCACTTACGGCGGTGGGGAGGCCAACGTCGCCTGTTCCCTGGCCAACTACGGCGTGGAGGTCGCTTTTGTAACCAAAGTCCCGGCCAATCCCCTGGGCCAGGCGGCCATCAACCACCTGCGCCGTTACGGGGTGGATACAACCCGTATCCTCCGGGGCGGCGAGCGCCTGGGGATCTATTTCCTGGAAACAGGGGCGTCCCAGCGGCCCTCAAAGGTGGTTTATGACCGCAAGTATGCCAGCATCGCCGGGGTACAACCGGGTGAATTTGATTGGGCCGCGATTTTTGCCGGTGCTACCTGGTTCCACTTTACCGGTATTACTCCCGCCCTGGGCGAGAATGTGGCCGCAGTTACCCTGGAAGCCGCCCGGATGGCGAAAGAAATGGGCCTCACCGTTAGCTGCGACCTCAATTACCGCAAGAACCTCTGGACCCCGGCTCAGGCCCGGGCGACCATGATGGAATTAATGACGTATGTAGACATAGCAATCGGTAATGAAGAAGATGCTGAAAAGGTTTTCGACATTAAAGCGGCTGCTTCCGATGTTACCAAGGGGGAAATCAGCGAAGAAGGTTACCGCCAGGTAGCCCGGGAGCTGTTGACCCGCTTTAACCTGCAAAAAGTAGCCATTACCCTGCGTGAGAGTTTCTCCGCTTTTGACAATGGCTGGTCGGCCCTTCTCTTTGACGGCCGGGAGTTTTACCGCTCGCGTCGCTACCAGATCCACATTGTGGACCGGGTCGGCGGCGGTGACGCCTTTGCCGGTGGTTTAATCTACGCCCTGACAGAAGGGTTTAACCCGGCCGAAGCCCTGGAATTTGCCGTAGCCGCCTCCTGCCTGAAGCATACCATTCCCGGCGACTTTAACCATGTCACCAAGGATGAAGTTATGACCCTCATGCGCGGCGACGCTTCCGGCAGGGTACAGCGGTGAACCAGTAAGCCCTGGGATAGAGCTCAGGGCTTATTAATTTCTTTATATCGAGCTTTTTAGGGTGCTTACTTAATGGTAGAGCGTAAGCTGTACGTGGACATGAGTTCCTCTTTAATAAGGCCCCCTCTGATCTGAGGGGCTTTATTAATTTCCCGGTATTAAATTTTTTATTTCACCTTAGCAGGAATTTAACAATCCATGGCGAATATATTCTACAAACGATTGCACAAAGGATTGTACAAAGGTTTGCAGCAGAGGATGCTAAACACATGGTCAACATTAAAGAAGTAGCTGAACGGGCCGGAGTTTCTCCCAGTACCGTCTCCCGGGCCTTAAGCGGCCGGGTAGTAGTCAGCCCGGAAACGAAGGAGAAGGTCCTCCAGGCCGTACGCGAACTCAACTACCAGCCCAACGTCCTGGCCAAGGGGTTGAAGGAAGGGCGGACAAAAACTATCGGCCTCATTATCCCCAACGTCCGCAACCTGGTTTTCCCGGCGGCCATCAAGGGGATAACCGACGTGGCCAAAAAGCATGGTTATACCGTCATCCTCTGTAATACCGACGAAGATATAGAAACGGAAAAGGCCCATGTAGAAAACCTGCGCAAGAGACTGGTGGACGGCCTGATCTTTTCCACGGCCACGGCGGCCAGCACCCATATTTTAGAACTCAAAGAGCAGGGTTTTCCGGTAGTCCTCATGATCCGCCACCTGGAAAACAAAGTGGATGCTGTAATTGTGGATAATTTTAAGGGGGGGTATGAGGCCACAAAATTTCTCATCGAACGTGGTTATCGGCATATTGCTTTTATAAATGGCACTTTAGGATTGGATCTATACCGCCAGCGCTTCGCGGGCTACAAGGCCGCCCTAGCCGAAGCTGGAATTGCCTATAATGAAGACATCGTTATCCACGGTACCCATGACTGGGAAGACGGCTACCGGGCCATCCTTACCATCTTGGAACGAGACCAGCAACCGGATGCCGTCTTTGCCGCCAGCGATCCTAAGGCCCTGGGGGTTATCAAAGCTATAAAAGAGAAAGGCCTACGTGTACCGGAAGATATCGCCGTGATGGGCTACGACAACCTGGACATGTCGGAACTTATGGATCCGCCCCTGACCACCATGGCCCAACCCTTCTATGAAGTAGGCCAGCGAGCAGCGGAGAGGCTGATCAAGCTAATTGATTGTAAACGTAAACCAAGGCCTTTAATTGAAAAATTACCCGCACAACTTTTAGTAAGAGTTTCGGTTAGCTACGGCTCTGCTTGGGCAGAGAGGGAAAAAGGAAAAGGTAATAATAAATAAGCCGGAATGCTGCTCTTAAAAAGTGTTGGGGTTATAAGTTTGTATTTATTGTGCTAGATAAGATAGAACCTAAAAGAATAACTAGTCTTAATAGAGAGGGAACAAAATTGAAATCAAGAGCTTATGTTCTAGAAGCTTTTAATAGACCGTTGATAGCCAGGGAAATCGATATTCCCAAGTTAGAACAGGGACAGATACTTGTTAAAATTAAGGCTGCCGGGATATGTGGTTCTGATTTACATATAGTGTCCGGAGAAGATCCCAGGATTAAATTACCCTTGATTCCTGGCCACGAAGGGGTAGGTTTGGTAACTGACATTAAAGGAAAGAAACTTACAGTGGAAGGCGAAGAAATAAAAGTCGGCGATCTAATTTTATGGAATCGTGGTATCGCCTGCGGCCATTGTTATTATTGTGCTGTCTTGAAAGAGCCTTCCCTCTGCCCTAACCGAATAGTCCAGGGGATCAATATTACCTGTACAAGTCCCCCTTTCTTAAATGGTTGTTACAGCGAGTATATAATTTTACAACCCAATACAGATGTCTTTAAAATTGCAACAAATATTGATCCAGCAATCTTAGTATCAGCATCATGTTCTGGGGCTACAGCAGCCCATGCTTTTGATTTAATAAAACCTGAACCTGGGGACAATGTTATGATTATTGGTCCTGGCCCCCTGGGTCTTTTTGCAGTTGCCTTTTGCCGAAATTTTGGGGCCGGCTCAATAATTTTAAGTGGAGGTTCAGAAATAAGGTTAGCTATAGGTAAACAAATGGGGGCTACTTTAACATTAAATAGAAATGAAATATCCACCAATGAACGGCTGCAGATAATTAAAGATTTAACCTTTGGACGGGGAGTAGATCTTGTAATAGAGGCTGCGGGAAATTCGGCAGCTTTACAAGAAGCGATTACTATGGTGCGCCCCGGGGGTACTGTATTAAGTGTGGGTTTCGGTCAGCCGGGTGGTACCTTTGCCTTTGATGGTTATGAACATTTGGTCCAGAGAAATGTATGTCTTCAGGGTGTGTGGGTAAGTGACACCCGTCACGTATATCAAGCGATGAAATTAATCTACAAAAACTCGGATTTGTTTACCCGCATGATCACCCACCGTTATCAGCTTGAACAAGTAAATGATGCATTAAAAATAATGGCTGGTAAAGAAGCTGTTAAAGCTGTACTTATTAATTAGGCTACGAGGGATGCAATAAATAGTAGGCTCTCGTAAAACCCTCGAAAAACCAGGTAAAACCAGGTAATAAACCAATTGAAGGGAAGTGATGGCAAAAAAATACAAGGTATGTTGGACGAGCGAATTAACGATGTCGCAGTAGCAACAATTATAAGCCATAATTAGGTAATAGAGAAAAAAAGGGGGAACAAAAAAGAGAACAGCAAAGCTAACCCCTAAAATAAGCATATTTCAGGGATTTGCTGGAAAAAGCCGTTGCTTAAGTGCGTGAAATCTTAGGCCGCCAGGGGCTGGCCCAGCACCTTAGCCCAGATGTCCCGGCCTTGAGATGAGGCCTCGGCAATCCAGGCATCCAGGTGCTGGTTTATAGCCACCAGGTGGCTGCGCCAGAACCAGGCCTCCTTGCTCCTAACGCGGCAACGTTCCAGCTCATAATCAACCTTGGCGCGCTTAAAAGAACGTTCGGCGGCGGAACAGTTGGCGTAGACTTTCTTCCAGGCTAAAGAATGACGCGGCGTTTGCGTAAAGAGGCGCCGGTCATCATGGGGCTTAGTTTAAACGGTACGGCCATAAGGCGAAGGCGAGCAAGGGCGGGATCAATTAATCTCCCGTTTAACCCGCTTGCTATCAGCAGCCAGAGGACAACGCAACTTAAGCCGCGAACGCTTTTTATCAAAGCCATTGTAGACCATAAGGGATGGCCGGGTCCAGATTAAGGAGCAAGACCCTGGCCAGGCAGGCAGAAAAAGACAACAACCTTTTCGACTCTGCAAGAACCAGGGAAGCAGAGTGGCAGCGACAAGTAAGGAGCATCAACAAAACACCACCTCAAATAGGGTATTGGGGAAGTACCATCCCAATTTTGAGACATTTTGAAAAAGTCGAGGGCCAAATTTAACCGTGATGAATAAAATTTGAAGCAATACAAGTTGCACACGTACTAACTCAAACGACTATTTCCACACCTATTTCTCTTTATACCTCATAGGGGCTGGGGAGAAAAAATAAAAGCCCTTCCTGAAGGGCTTGAGTACAAACGTTTGGGAGTTTTCGAGAACATACTAAAATAAGCAGGGGGGATGAAGGAATTAACAAATGAACAGGCAAGGTTACATGAAACCCAGGAATAAAAGACAGGAGGTTTATAAGAATGAAGAAAAAATCTCTGGCTATCTTTTTGGGCTTCACTTTGTTGTTGAACTTAATAATTGTGGGTTGCGGTAATCAAAAAAACCAGGGAAATAATCCGGGAAGTAGTCCTCAGCAAGGCACAAAGCCAAAATTTCTGGTAGTTGGAACTGCTTCCTCAGGAGGGGCTTATTATCCTATTGGTATAGGCTTGGCAGATATTATCACCAACACTTTGGGAATACAAACAACGGCCCAAGTCACGGGTGGGGCTGTGGAAAACAATGAATTAATAAAGAAAAAAGATGTTGATCTTGCCATTACGATGTCGGTGCTGGCTAGTAGGGCTTATAAAGGAGAAGAACCTTATAAAGGAAAAAATGAAGAGATACGTACGTTATTTACAGGGCTGTCAAAAGGGATTTTTCATGTCGTTGTAAATGATAAATCGGATATTAGGTCTATAAAAGACCTTAAAGGCAAAAAGGTTGTCCTTGGTCCTGCTGGAGGGGGCGGTATTTATGTTACACTTGATGTATTATCAGCGTATGGTATATCTTTAAGCGAAATACAGCCTCTCTACATCCCTTATGATGAAGGTACAAGTGCCTTAACAGACGGAAATGTCGACGCAGTTGTTGTCCAATCGGCAGCCCCGGCCTCTGCTATTACACAACTAACTGCAGCTAAGAAGCCCGTTAGGATTTTATCAATTGAAGATGATATATTGAAAATAATATTCCAGAAATACCCTTATTATAAGAAGATAGACTTACCTAAGGAAATATATAATACGGACCAACCAATAACCACCATTTATGATGATACTACTGTCGTAATAAATAAAGATCTGGATGAACAAATGGTGTATAACATCACTAAAGCGATATTTGAAAACCTGGATAAGGTTAAACAGTCCCACCCCTCTGCCAAGAATCTGCAGCTGGAGAATGCAGCCAAAGGAGTGCCGGTTCCGTTACACCCTGGCGCCGAAAAATATTATAAAGAAAAAGGGGTTTTATAAATGCTGAAAGGATCGGCGGGAATAACAGATAAAATTATAAGTGCCTTGTTAGTTATGACCTCGCTTATATACCTCTACACCGCTGGCTTTGGGTCATTTTCATCAATAAACCAGAGGGCCATTTTATTGGCCCTCTTAATACCTGTTATTTTCTTAAGGAGTAAATCCCTGCATCTTAAATCAACCTTGACGATGATCATCAGTATTATGGCTGCGGTACTAATTGTATTATCAAATATCTATTTGATGATTGTTTGGCAAGATAAAATTTTAATATCAGGCGCAACTTCTAATCTGGAAATAGTTATTGGTACCATTGTCATCATTTTATTGTTAGAAGCTACCAGAAGGGCGACCGGGATGTTCCTAACTTTAACTGCGATTTTCTTTATAATTTATGCCATATTTGGCCCTTATTTTCCTGGTTTTCTAGTTCATAAGGGATTAGCATGGGATCGGTTGGTGAGTTTTCTTTTTATGACTACAGAGGGTATTTACGGGATTCCCCTAGGGATTGCTTCTACTTTTATAATTGTATTTGTTATATTTGGGGCTTTTCTGGAGGCTTTTGGTGGTGGCGAATGGTTTGTTGATGTTTCCTATGCTATCGCCGGGAGATTTAGAGGCGGCCCCGCAAAAACATCTATATTAGCCAGCGCTTTAATGGGGATGATTTCAGGTTCTCCGGCTGCCAATGTATCAACGGTAGGAACTTTTACTATACCTTTAATGAAGAAAGTAGGATATAAACCCTATATTGCTGGGGCCATTGAATCGGTAGCTTCAACAGGTGGTATGTTTACTCCACCAGTTATGGGGGCAGCAGCATTTATTATGGCCGAATACTTAAATGTCAGCTACTTAAAAATTTGTATAGCAGCTATTATGCCAGCATTTCTTTATTATTTTGCTTTAATGCTTGTCGTAGATGCCCAGGCAGTCAAAAATGGCCTTAAAGGGCTACCAGCTTGTGAACTGCCCAAAATAAAGGACGTTATGAGTACGAGGGGATATTTAGGTATTCCTATAGTTTTTATGATTACAGTGATAATTCTTGGATGGAGCCCTATGAAAGCGGCATTTTATTCTACCGTGTTGTCATTATTTGTAGCCTTTTTGGGCAAAGCTACACGGCCAGATATACATAAAGTACTAAAAGCCTTGGAAAATGGTGCTAAAGGATCCGTCGAAATAGTTGCCACCTGTGCGGTAGCAGGAATAATCGTAGGTATTATTTCGGTAACAGGGCTAGGGGCCAAGCTTTCATATACACTAATTCAATATTCCCATGGAAATATGTATCTCGCTGCATTTTTAGCGGCAATAGTATCGCTTATTTTAGGATGTGCCATGCCACCAACTGCCGTTTATATTATCGTGGTTTCTATACTTGTACCACCTTTAACTAAACTAGGTATTACTCCTATTGCTGCCCATATGTTTTTATTCCTTTTTTCTTGTGTTGGGGCAATAACACCTCCAGTTGCAATTGCTGCATATACAGGAGCAGCTATAGCCCAAGCAGATCCATCTAAAACAGGATTTACTGCTTTTAGGTATGGATTAGTAGCGTACATTATTCCCTTTATGTTTATTTCCAATCCCACCCTAATTCTACAGGGAAATATGGATAAAATTACCGTGGCCGTGTTGTTTGCTATAATTGGTGTCATTTGCCTTGCGGCAGCAATTGAAGGTCAAATATTTATTCCATGGAATAAAGTATCGAGGGTTTGTTTGGGTATCGCCGCTTTATTAACCCTTTACCCAGAAGTTTTTAGTAGCCTGGTCGGGCTAGGTTTAATTATGTTGGCATTAATAATAAACAAAGTAAATATACCGCAAAGAAGCTTATTAAAAGGCATTGAGAAATAATAAAAGCCATGGCGGCCCAGGTGCTTTGTTTTTTATCATGTAGAGTATGGGAGCGATGGTCCTGTGAGAGATAACAACTTACTTCGCGGGAAAATTCCCTGTGCAGATACTGGTATAGAAATAAAAAAATCGATTTGTACTATTTGTGACCCACAGAGCCAGTGCGGTGTGGACGTTTATGTAAAAGATGGTTTTATTATTAAAGTTGAAGGAACTAAAGAGAACCCCCATAACAGGGGTACTCTCTGTGCAAAAGGGTCAGCTATACGCCAGTATATTTATCATAAAGAGCGAATAAAAACGCCCTTAAAAAGGATCGGTTCCAGGGGAGCAGGAGAATTCGAAGCAATTTCGTGGGATGAAGCGCTGAATACCATCGCGACCACTTTAACTCATATAAAAGAAAAGTTTGGCCCCGAAGCGGTGGTTTTTTATGCTGGTTATGCCAAGTGGGAGCGACCGTTTTTGCATCGTTTAGCCCATGCCTTTGGCTCACCCAATTACTGCAGTGAATCTAGCACCTGCGCTCAGGCTGTAAATATGGCCTGGAAATTATTGTTTGGAGCACCGGCCAGACCAGATATAAAAAACGCACGTTGCTTACTGGTATGGAGTTGTAATCCTTTTTATTCAAATACCAGCCTGGCCCATAGCATAATAGATGCCAGGGAGAGAGGTTTAAAAATCATAGTTGTAGACCCTCGCTATACGCCCATGGTTGCCTGGAGTGATATTCACTTACAGTTAAAACCGGGTACTGATGGGGCTTTAGCTCTAGCCATGGCAAACGTAATAATTACGGAAGAATTATACGACCGGGACTTTATTCATAACTATACTTATGGTTTTGAAGAATACCGTGAATACGTCAAAGAGTTTACTCCTGAAAGGGCTGAGTTGATCACCGGCATCCCGGCAGATAACATCAGGATGGCAGCCCGCCTTTATGCAACTTTGAAACCAGCAGCGTTTATGACCGGCCAGGCCTCTGTAGTCCATCATACCAATGGTGTGAATAATTACCGGGCCGCCCTTGCTTTAATCGCCCTAACCGGTAATTATGATGTATTTGGTGGTAACCTGGTAATGCCAACGAGCTACCTTTATATACCTGCAGGTTTTATGACCAGGGAACATGAGTACTATCAAGTTAAGCCATGGGAAGAAATGCCACCACGGATAGGCCAGGATAAATTCCCTGTTTGGTGTGAACTGGTCGATGAGGGGCAATCAATGCACCTACCCTTCCAAATAGAGTTGGGAAAACCATATCCTTTGAAAGCAATGCTAGCTTTTGGCCTCAACTACAGGATGTGGCCAGATCCAGATTTTTTCCTAAAAAACTTACAGAAACTCGATTTTATTGTGGATGTTGATCTCTTCCTGACAGATAGTGCAAAGTATGCCGATATTGTCCTACCAGCTTGTAGTTCGTTAGAACGGAGCGAGCTACGCTGCTATATTGAGAACTTTGTAATCTATACCCAACCTGCTATCGCGCCGCTTTATGAATCACGCCCTGATGTTGATATAATTTTTGACCTGGCAAAGCGTTTAGAATTAGATGACCCTTTATTAGCAGCAGGTTATGAAGCTTCTCTGGATTGGATACTGGCACCAAGTGGGATAAAACTTGAAGAACTAAAGAAACATCCGGCAGGTATGCCCGTCCCCGAACCGTTAAAAATTTATGAGAAAAAATATATTCATAAGGGCTTCCCTACCCCTTCAGGCAAAGTCGAATTTAAATCTTTACTCTTGGAGAAATACAATTCTTTCTTCAGATATGATGTTTTACCTATTTATCGGCCACCCAAATATAGCCCGGAAGCAACTCCAGAACTGGCTAAAAATTACCCTTTTATTCTTAATACCGGGTCGCGTTTACCAATGTTTATACATTCGAGGACTTTCCGGTTATCATGGACGCGAAACCTACGGCCGGAACCGGCTGCGGATATAAACCCTGGTGATGCCCGGCGTTTGGGTATTACTCAGGGCGATATAATCAGGTTGGCTACTCCTAAGGGAGCAATCACAGTAAAGGCCAATATAACCAAGATAGTTCAGCCAGGAGTAATTCATATGTATCATGCATACCCCGAGGCGGATGTTAATACCTTGCTTGAAGCTGACTACCTTGACCCCGTTTCTGGATACCCTGGCTATAAAGCAATTTTATGTAATATTGAAAAGGTCTAGCTAGGAGGTTGGTGAACAACGTGAAACATACCATTTACTTAGACTTGAACCGGTGTACTGGCTGTTATGCCTGCGTTGTTGCCTGTATGGATCAGAACGACTTACAGGCAGGACAGGGGCAACCTCTCTGGCGGCAAATTTTTATAGTCGAAGATGGAACTTTTCCCGATGTAAAGGTTACCTTTGTTTCCATGGCTTGTATGCATTGCCAGGAAGCCCCATGTTTAAGGACCTGTCCAGCAGGGGCGATTAAAAAAGAGGCCGGCGTTATCCTGGTAAACCAAGATTTATGTATTGGTTGTTATAGTTGCTCTATGGCCTGTCCCTTTGGGGTGCCCCGTTTTGGTCAAGATGGGAAAATGCAAAAATGTAATTTGTGTATTGCCCGGGTTGAAGCCGGTTTGGAACCAGCATGTACGCGTATATGTCCGACAGGGGCACTAAAGTTTGGTGAGATAAATGAAATGATGATGCAGGCAGAGACTAATACAATAAAAAGACTGGTAAACAGTCGAGTGACCTCAATAACAAGGGGATAACCATATGGGAATAAAGAAGATAAATACTGCTTTATGCAAGGGCTGCGGGAAATGCGATAATTCATGCCCGATGGATGTTATCTATTTTGATATAAAAAGTCAACTTCCACAGATCCTTTACCCTCAAGACTGTCAATCATGTTTTTTATGTATTATAAATTGCCCCTCAAAAGCTATAGAGGTGACAGCTGAACGTGAGCAAAAGATGCCAATGCCTTATTGAAAATCAGTAAATGCGGGGGGTTAAAGGAGTGTCGACCCGTTATTTAACAGATGTTTTAATAATAGGTGGGGGGTATGCAGGTTTATTGGCTGCCCTGGAAGCCAGGAAAAAAGGCGTTGAGGTTTTAATTCTGGAAAAAGCTTATGCAGGTAATAGTGGTTGCGCGAAGTTTGCCGCTGGTGATATGCAATGTTTCATACCCGGAGAGGACGATTTAAGTCAATGGGTAGAAAATGGGCTAAACAATGGGTGTTTCCTTAATGATCCCCGCTGGCTTTCCCGGAACTATCCTTTGAGTTATGAGATTATCTTAAAACTACAGGAACTGGGCTTACCTTTTATTAAAGATGAGAAGGGTAAATTGATAAGAAAAACAGGGCGGGGGAATACCAAAAGTGTCCTTATTGATATCTCACAGTCGTTAAGTTTACTTAGAAAGCTATGTATAAATAGTGGTATTAGGATTTTAGATCGAACTTCTGCAATAGATCTGTATGTAGAGGATAATACTGTTAAAGGGGTCATTGGCTTTGCTATCAGGAGAAATGAAATTATTTTTGTTGAGTGTAAATGTGCTATCATTACCTCGGGGGGATGTTCTTATAAAGGACCATATTTCGGAATGGATATGGCTACTGGTGATGGGGTGGCCATGGGATATCGAGTCGGATGTTTTCTGGCCAATATGGAATTTGGGGTTAAATACCAGTCAACCTGTAAGGACTTTGATGTCTATGGAATGAATCGTTTTGCTTCGCTGGGTGGTATTTTTCGGAATAAATTCGGGGAACGCTTTATGGCCAGATATGATCCTGTCTTAAAAGACAGCAGTTCATTGGATATATTAATAAGAGCCATGGTAACGGAAGTAAATGAAGGAAGAGGGCCCATCTTTTTCGATCTTACCGGTTTATCAAAGGAAGGTCGCGAGGTTACAGCGAAGCTTCTGAAACCATTACTGGAAGCTATGGAAACTAGTAACGTAAACCTTTTTGATAAACCTTTAGAATGGATACCCGCCTTTACGGGAACTGTAGGAGCTACTTCCGCAGGGTTATGGATTGATAATAATTACCGTACAAGTGTTAACAACTTGTTCGCAGCAGGAGATGCAGCCAGTAAAGCTTGCTTTTTAGGGGCTGGCATTGGGGCTGGTGGTGCTCCATTAATGTTTGCCAGTATTTCAGGATTTATAACTGGATCACAGGCTGGTGAAAAAGCAAAAACCTTACGCGGCTCTAAAGAAGTTAGTTGTAAAGATATTGAAAGACAGTGTAAGTCTGTTACGTTGCCACTTAACAGAAAGGCGGGCATAGATCCCGATGAGCTAACATATGAACTGCAAAAAATCATGTTTAGAACAGAAGTTAATCTTATTAAAGAGGCTGCACGCTTAAAAAGGGCATTACAGGGTATCCGGGAAATAAAAGAAAAATTAAATTTTATGGTGGCTAAATCCTCGCATGATTTAATGAAAGTTTATGAGGTAATTAATATGGTGACCCTGGCGGAATTAACCGTTGCGTGTTCCTTAGAAAGAAAAGAAAGCCGGGGTGGACATTACCGTGAAGATTTCCCTAAGCGGGATGATAGTAACTGGCTCAAGCGTATTCTCATTAAATCGGATAAGGAAAGTTATAAAATAGATTATGAATATATTTCAAAGGTGGATTAATTTATGGCTAATAAAGATCTAAGAACCTTTATTGCTGAAGCAAGCAAAATGGGCGAAATTCTACATATAAAGGAGCAAGTTAGTCCGTATTTTGGCATACCAGCGATTGCTGCAAAATTAGAAGAAGTTGGCCATTACCCGGGGCTTTTATTCAGTAATGTTCAGGGATACGATATTCCTGTTCTTACCAACGTTTTTGCTAGTAGAAAACGCCTCTCTTTAGCATTGGGATGCGATGAAAGTAATTTAAATGCTGTTTACCGGGAACGGGAAGACAGGTTAACAAAGCCTTTGATAATAGCCGGAGGCCCGGTACAGGAAATTACCATAAAAGGCGACCAAATTAACCTCTTTGATTTACCGATAGTTACCCATAATGAAAAAGATGCCGGTCCGTATATTACGGCAGGGGCAATGGTGGTAAAGGATCCAGATACTGGTATCCGAAATGTAGGGATATATCGCCATATGGTACATGAAAAGAATAAATTAGGAATCCATATGGCCGAGACCAGCCATGTTAAGTATATTTTTGAAAAATATGCTAGGCATGGTCAGCCAATGCCTGTAGCTATAGCTATTGGACACCATCCCGCCTTTTATTTAGGTGTTTTGAGTTTTGTCCCCCTTGAAGTAGACGAATATGAAGTAGCAGGAGGGCTTTTAGGTGAACCCTTAGAACTGGTGAAATGTAAAACAGTTGATCTGGAAGTTCCTGCGTATGCTGAAATGGTTCTAGAAGGGTATATAGCACTAGACGAAAGGCGCCTGGAAGCACCTTTTGGAGAATATACATCCTTATATGGAGAGCAATGCCTCAATCCCGTTGTCACTCTTACAGCTATTACAAGAAGGAAGGATCCCATCTACCTTGATTGTCTTTCCGGTCATCTTGATCATCAATTATTAGGTGGTACTGGGAGATTAAGTATGATTTATAAAACCGTTAGGATTGCCTGCCCTACGGTTCAAGAAGTCTACATGCCGCCTTCGGGATGTTGTCGTTTAATCTGCTATATTTCAATCAAAAAGCGGCATGAGGGGGAAGCCAAAAATGTCATTGCGGCCGCCATTGCGGCTGATCCCTTCATAAAATATGTTGTAGTTGTAGATGATGATGTCAATATTTACGATGACAAAGATGTTATTAAAGCCATAGCTACACGGCTACATCCGGAGCAGGATATAATAATAATTCCTGGCGCCAAAGGCCACCCCCTGGATCCTACTGCAAAAAATGGTTATATAGTTACTAAGATAGGGATTGATGCAACCAAGCCTTTAACAGGTTACCCCGAAACCATAAAAGTACCTGGTGTAGATCAGATAGATCTAAAAAAGATACTTAATAGCCTCACATGATTTAAGGGGAAAGGAAACCTGACTATGGAAAGCTATTCCTGCGACGTTCTGGTTGTAGGTGGTGGTGGTGCGGCCCTAAGGGCAGCTATTGCCGCGCAAGAATACAATCCTGAATTAAAAGTAATCCTGGCTACCAAAGGGAAAATCGGTAAAAGCGGGGTGACGGCCACGGCCTGCTCCGACCGTATGGCCTTCCACGCGACCTTACCCCATACCCCTCCGGGAGGGCCGGACGCCTGGCGCTACCATGCCGAAGATATTTACCGCCTTGGCGGCCTGGTTTCTGACTGGGACCTGGCCGTAACGTTAGCCCGGGAAGCTGAAACTGCTTTTAACTACCTGGATGCCCTGGGTGTTCCTTTCGTGAAGGAGGGGGGAAAGGCACGCCAGTTTGTAACCGATGGCTCCGACTTCCCCCGGGCCTGCTATACCGGCCCCAGGACGGCTATTCATATTGAGGAAGCCCTGGTGGAACGTTTGCGCCAGTTGCCGGTGCAGGTCCTGAATTTTACCATGGTCGCCCGGTTAATTACCAGCCAGGGAAGGGTAATCGGCGCCCTGGCCATGGATACCCGTAGGCGCCATGACCCGGCTACAGCCCTGAAAGTTATCTCCGCCAGGACGGTCATCCTGGCGACCGGCGGCGCGGGCCAGGTTTACCGGACCAATGTTTTTCCCGGCGGTATGACCGGTGACGGCTACGCCTTGGCCTATGATGCCGGTGCAGAATTGGTCAATATGGAATTTATCCAGATCGGCCTGGCCTCCCTAAAGACCAAATTAAATTGTTCCGGGAGCATGCTGCGCGCCCTGCCCCGGATGGTTAACGACCGGGGCGAAGAATTCCTGGGACGCTATTTCCCGCCGGGTACCCCGGACAGGGTGGTAATGAACCTGCTGTTCCGCAAGGGAGCAAGCTGGCCGGTTACCTACGAGCATCCCACCCATATTGTTGACGTGGCGGTCTACCAGGAAATCGCTGCCGGGCGTAAAGTATACCTGGACTACAGCCGGAACCCGGCGGGCTTCCAATGGGACGAACTGGTGGAAGAAAATCGCCAGCGTTATTATAGTGAAGTTACTGCTGACCTGGGGACGGAAAGGCGCCTGGCCAACCCTTTACATCGCCTGAGGGAAATTAATCCCGAAAGTATCGCCTGGCTAAAAGAGAGGGGGCTGGACCTGGAGGCCGGAGCAAAGGTTCAAGTAGCACCCTGCATCCAGCACTTCCAGGGTGGTGTCAAGATCAGGCAGGCCGGCAGGACGGCTGTTGCCGGCCTTTATGCTGCCGGCGAGGTGGCCGGCGGCCAGCACGGGGCCAACAGGCCGGGGGGCAACGCCCTGCTGGACGGCCAGGTCTTTGGCCGCCTGGCCGGGGAAGAGGCGGCAAAGGAAGCCGCCGCGGTACCCCGGGCAGAGGTGCCGCGGGAAGAGGTGGAGGCGTTTCTTGCGCGGCTGCAGGGGCTGCTTAGCAGCGGCGACATACCGGCTGCCAAGCTGCGGCACCGTTTACAGCAGTTGATGGAACGGGGGGCCAGCGTAGTAAGGACAGAAGACGGGTTGCGACGCGGCCTGGAAGAGCTGGCCGGTCTTCGGAAACTGGTCCAGTATGCCGGCGAGCATGGCCTGGCCTACGCCCTGGAGAACGAAAATATGCTGCTGGTAGCGGAAATGATCCTGCGGGCGGCCCTGCAGCGGGATGAGAGCCGCGGCCCCCACCTGCGTTTTCTTAACGCAACCGATGTTAACCCGGTTGCCCGCCGGGACCCGGAATGGCAGCGCTACCTGGTCATTAGCCGTAAGGATGGGCGGATGGTGTTGACAGTGCGCGAACCAGTGCGGCCGTAGGAATATATTTACCCAGCTTTTGCCTACCGGTAGGCATCCATAAAAGGCCTACCTCGAACACTGGAACACCGGCGTATACGGCTGTATGTCGGAATCGCTGCCAGGAATCGTTAACGGGATATACCGTTAAATTATACTTTATGCAGTTATAGTTCATAAGACGGAGTGGGATCGGAGTTGGTAGGGAGATGGTCTGGTTAACTGCTTAAGTTATATTTAACTGCCTCCACAATGAGCTATTCAAATACTGGCATGAATTGGCAAGGGACAACAAGCGAAGCCGGCCTGTGCCTCCTGCCCCTTAGAAACGGGTGCGAGGCTCCATTTCAAGGGCGGTCGCAGCATAATCCTGTTCCATCCAAACGAAACGCGAAGAACCTGTTTCATATCCAAATTTTAAGGAGATGTTTTCATGGCCGCTTTCAGCAGATTCAACTTCAAAAACCTCGCGCAGTTAAAAGAAAAAATAGCCGAATTAAAACTGGATATAGAGCTCAGCGAGGATTTGCGTCCCCTGGCACGGAAGGTAAAGATCGGCGGCCGGGAAGTGCCCAATTCCCTGGCCATCCACCCCATGGAAGGATGCGATGGTACTGAAGACGGCAGCCCGTCCGAGCTGACATTTCGTCGCTACCGGCGCTTTGGCCGGGGGGGAGCGGGTTTACTCTGGTTTGAGGCTACCGCCGTCGTCCCCGGGGGCCGCGCCAACCCGCGGCAGTTCTGTATCAACCGCAACAATGTCCATTCCTTTAAAGAACTCCTTGCTACGACTCTGAGAGAAGCAAGGGAGAGTATGGGGGCCGGCCACCGCCCCCTTTGCATCCTGCAGTTAACCCATTCCGGCCGCTACAGCAAGCCTTACGGCAAGCCGCAGCCGGTAATCGCCTATCATGACCCCTATTTAGACGCCCGGGCCGGTGTTTCTCCCGAGCAGGAGCCGGTTACCGATACCGAATTGGAGCAGCTTCAGGATAAATACGTGGAGGCAGCCCTGCTGGCGCAGGAGGCGGGTTTTGACGGGGTGGATATCAAGTCCTGCCACCGCTACCTTTTGTCGGAACTGCTGGCCGCTCATACCCGCGCAGGCAGGTATGGCGGCGATTTTAAAAACCGCAGCCGTTTTCTCCTGGAAACAATTGAAAAGGTGCGGGCCAAAACAGGTAACGACTTTATCCTGGCGGTAAGATTAAATGCCTATGATGCCCATCCCTATCCCTACGGGTGGGGCGTTGATCCGGAAGATTATACCCGTCCCGACCTCGCCGAACCCATCCGGCTGGTGCGCCTCCTCAAGGAGAAGGGGGTATCACTGGTCAGCATTTCGGCCGGCAATCCTTATTATACCAACCCGGAAGTGACCCGTCCCTTTGATATACCACCCAAGGGGGCCGGCCTGCCAGCGGAGCATCCCCTGGAGAGCGTCGCCCGGATGTTTAAGATTACCCGGGAAATACAGGAGGCCGAACCAGGACTGGCCGTGGTCGGCAGCGGCTACAGCTGGCTGCGGCAGTTCTTTGCCCACGCGGCGGCCGCCAATATCGCCCGCGGCGCAGCAACCCTGGCCGGTGCCGGGAGGCTGGCCTTCGCCTATCCCGATTTCGCTCGGGACCTGCTCATCAATGGCCAGCTGGACGAGCGCCAGGTCTGCATAGCCTGCAGCCGCTGCACCCAGATCATGCGCGACGGCGGCAGGACCGGTTGCGTCGTTAGGGATGGGGAGGTATATTTGCCTATCTATAAAGAGATTTTAACTGCTCAATAATGCGTATTGTATTTTTAGCCAGTTCATCCTCTATTATCTTGGAAATAAGCTCCTCCCGTCATAGCAACGAGAGGGGCTTTTTTACAACTTTATGCCCGTATTCGATTGGACACGGACGGATTTAGCAAAGGTCCTACCCGATGGTTCCACTGCCCTGTCCTATGAAGAGAAAAAGGTACAGAAGGTGGACCCCGACAGGATAGGGAAGCCAACTCCAACGGCTTTGAACTGCCTGGCTGGGAGCCTGAACGGCTTAAAACTTTAAAGGTGTTGTTTGAACAATACAAGAATGTGGATGAAGAAAAGCTTTTAGAAAACCTGGGGGGTTTTTTTAAGAGCAATTATTCCTGTGGCTGAAGAGGTCGATATAAAAATGGCCATTCATCCTGACGATCCGCCGTGGTCTATATTTGGCTTGCCCAGGATTGTAAAATCCAAAGAAAGCCTGGAGAGGATTATGAACCTTGTGGACAGCCCTTATAACGGAATCACGCTGTGTAGTGGCAGTCTTGGAGCAAATCCGGACAATGATATTCCAGCTCTTATACGCTATTTCGGTGCTAAAGGAAGGATACATTTCGGACATGTAAGGAATATCAAGGTACATTCACACCGCAACTTTGACGAGGCTTCCCATTTATCTTCTGACGGTTCTTTGGATATATTTGAGATTATGAAGGCATATCATGACATTGATTTCCAGGGATATATCAGGCCGGACCATGGACGAATGATCTGGGGAGAAGTAGGCAGACCGGGTTACGGCCTGTATGACAGGGCTTTGGGAATCGCCTACCTGAACGGGTTATGGGAAGCTATTGGTAAAATGAAAGGATGTTCTTTTGATTAGATTTTTCCGCAGACCAGCAAAAATTATTTTCCTTCATTAAAGGATGTGGAATGTAAGCTCTACCAGGATATTGCAGTAAATAAGCAAATAAAGGGCTGTCCGCAAACTATTGGGGCAGTCCCTTTTTATGCCTTATTTTAACCGCTTCAACATGACAATTTCTTCTTCCTGTCCAGCCAGGCGCTTTTCAAGCTTTTTGATATCTTCCCATACCCCGTAACGCAACTCTTTTCTGATACCCCTGGTAGTTTTCTCAATCTTGTCCATACCTTTTTCCAGTATGGTTAACTTGGAGTTAGCCTGTTCCAAGCCGTTCTCCAGGGCAGTAATCCTGGAGTTAGCCTGTTTTAGACCGTTTTCTAGTGCAGTTAGCCTGCAGTTAGCTTGTTCCAAACCATTCTCCAGTGCAGTTAACCTGGAGTTAGCTTGTTCCAAGCCGTTCCCCAGCACAGTTAGCCTCGAATTGATCTGTTCCTGGCCATGATGCAAGGCTTCCTGCCCTTGCTCCAAATTTCCAAGGCGATTGTTCAAACTATGTAGTTCGGATAAAATCTGGTTGAGAAGATCTTCCAACATTTATCCCCCTCCCGGAACACATTATCTGGAATTTTGTGTTGGGATAAGCGACTGCTTTGCCATGTCGCAATCACTTTTAAGAAAAGTATAAGATAAAATTTCTTCCAGAACAAGATAGATTCTCCCCCACGCAAAATGGTGCTACAATATATTATAAGTTTTGTTTCTGGAGTGAATGGCTTTGCCAACAAAGGAACTTCACGTCCTGTCTGTGGAGAAGAGCATCAAGATATTAGAGACACTGGCAATGACTACTGAAGGTATAGGCTTGAGCGACCTCAGCCGCCGGCTGGGTCTAAATAAAAGTACCGTCTATCGCATGTTAACTACCCTTAAGGCTTATGGCTATGTTGATCAGGAACCGACAACAGGAAAATATATTCTTGGATTGAAAATCCTGGAGCTTAGTAGTGGCCTCCTGGAACGGCTTGATGTCCGGACTGTTGCCCACCCGTATTTAAAAGAACTAGCGGCCAGGAGTCAGGAAGTGGCGCATATGGTGGTAAGGGATGGTAATGAAGCTGTATATATTGATAAGGTTGAGGGCAACCGTACCATCCGTATGTATTCCCAGATTGGCCGCCGGGTTGCCCTCCATTCGACGGCGGTAGGCAAGGCCATACTGGCCTTCCTGCCGTCGGAAGAAGTAGAAAAGATAATTACCAGCACTGGTTTGCCACGATTTACAGCCCGGACGATTAGTACCATGGCTGCTTTACAGGCGGAACTGGCCCGGGTACGGGAATGCGGTTACGCTGTAGATGATGGTGAAAATGAAGAAGGGATTCGCTGCGTCGGCGCCCCCATTTTTGATTACCGTGGGCAGGTAGTAGCAGCCCTTAGTATTTCCGGCCCTTCCATACATGTCACCATGGAGCGATTACCAGAACTTGCTCAGCTTGCCCGCCATGCCAGCGAGGAGATATCGCGTCGCCTAGGCTATAAGCAGTAATAATTTCCGGACAAGCACCTATTAAGCCGGGCTTCCATATATATAGAGAGTAACGCTATCCTGCCCGGGAGGTATGGTTTTATGGAAGCCGGCTTTTTTGCTTTGGTTGCCGTATCTGTTTTAAAGGGCCTTACTCTCCTGCTTTCTTACATTACCAATAATGCCTTTCCCCATCCATTGAGCGAGGAAGAGGAACAAAAGTATCTGGAACTTTGGCAGCAGGGGGATCTTAAGGCACGCAATATTTTAATTGAGCATAACCTGCGTTTGGTGGCCCACATAACGAAAAAGTTTGAGAATACCGGTGAGGATAATGATGACCTTATTTCCATCGGTACCGTCGGCCTCATCAAAGCCATAAATACTTATAATATAAATAAAGGTACAAAGCTCGCTACTTATGCCGCCCGCTGCATTGAAAATGAAATTCTCATGCACTTGCGCGCCATGAAAAAGACCCGCGGCGAGGTTTCCCTCTATGATCCTATCGGGACAGATAAAGAAGGGAATGAAATCGCCTTGATTGATGTTTTAGGTTCAGATCAGGATGTTGCCGAGATGGTGGAAACTTCTTATGAACACCGGCGAGTTATGCAAAAGGTAAATGTATTAACCCCGAGGGAAAAAAAAGTCCTGGCCATGCGTTTCGGGCTATTCCAGGGCTTGCGGCGTACCCAGCGGGATATCGCCCGTAAAATGGGTATCTCTCGTTCCTATGTTTCCAGGATCGAGAAAAGGGCTATCCAGAAACTTTTGAAGGAACTGTCTGCTGAGGGATGCAGCAAGTGAAATATAATATTTCTGACTATTGCCCTGGCGCCTATATTTGGCCTGCTTTTTATTTTGTGGGAATACGTGTAAAAAGGGTATTTCCTGTGGTATAATTTTGCCGGCAACGCCCAGGAACAGCCTTTAGATACAGGAGCCTGGGTATATACTATTTAGCTGGTGATGTTTTCTATGGCAAGGGTGCAGTTGAGGCGGGGCGAAGAAAGGCGCATTAAAAAAGGGCATCCCTGGGTTTACCGAACGGAAATTGAGACTATTAAAGGTGCCTGTCAACCGGGAGAAATAGTTATTGTAGAGGATTACCGCGGCAGGTTTATCGGCCGGGGATATATCAACCCGGCCTCCATGATTACCGTTCGCCTCCTGACGTACAGCCGTGATGAAGAAATCGATACGGCTTTCTGGCAGCGGCGCCTGGCTGCCGCCCTTGATTACCGCCGGAAGGTTTTGGCGAATACCGGGGCGGACGCTTACCGTCTTGTCTTTGGGGAAGCCGATTTTCTACCGGGATTAATAGTTGACAAATTTGGCCCCTGTTTGGTAATCCAGACCCTGGCTTTGGGAATTGATCGTTATAAAGACACGATAGTACAAATCCTGGATGAGATAATCCAACCGGATGCTATCTATGAACGCAATGATGCGCCGGTAAGGGAGCTGGAGGGCCTGGAACTGCGGTCCGGGTTCCTGAAAGGTTCCTTTGACCCGCAGGTAGTCATAAGGGAAAACGGCCTTAAATTTTGTGTAGATCTGGTCGCAGGGCAGAAGACGGGCTATTTCCTGGACCAGAGGGAAAACCGTGCCGCCCTCCACCCCTTTGTTAAAGATGCCCGGGTCCTCGACTGCTTCTGCCATACCGGAGGGTTTAGCATTCATGCTGCCCATTATGGGGCCCGGGAAGTACTGGGCCTGGATATTTCGGGGGAAGCCATAGCCATGGCCCATCGCAATGCTGCCCTCAACGGCTACAGCGATCTCTGTTCTTTTAAGGAAGCCAATGTTTTTGACGCCCTGCGGGAGATGGAACGACGGGGAGAAAAGTTTGATGTAGTTATCCTGGACCCACCGGCGTTCGTCAAGGCGAGGAAGGCCCTGGAGGGAGCCATCCGCGGTTATAAAGAGATAAATTTACGCGCCATGAGGATTTTAACTCCCGGCGGATTTCTGGTGACCTGCTCCTGTTCTTACTACATGCCCGAGGACCTTTTTATAGAGATTATCCAGGAGGCGTCCCTGGATGCCAGGCGCCGCCTGCGCCTGCTGGCCAGGGGTGGCCAGGCTCCCGACCACCCGGTACTTCTAGGTTATGACGAATCCCGTTACCTTAAATGCTTATTTTTGCAAGTTATATAACTTGAACTCCCCTGGAAGAGTTCTACAATCAATGCAGCCCATGCCCTTACGGACGCCTGCCCGCCAATTGCAACCGTGGCTTTTATGTAAAGTGCTGCCAGGCCTTTTTTCTCTAAGAACCAAAATATCTTTATCCACCGGTAGTTTATTTATGGTATAATAACCTGTAGGTGCCTGATCAGGGGTGAAATATGTTCAAGCTGCTGCAACCCGACCTCTATGTACGAACCCTGCAGGATATACCCCTGGCAGCTTTAAAGGCGCGGGGTATTCGCGGGTTGATTATAGACCTGGATAATACGGTGACTGCATGGGGACGGGCGACCCTGGACCGGGAAGTACACCAATGGTTTACGGAATTAAAAAGGCAAGGCTTAAGAGCCTGTCTCGTGTCCAACAACCGGGACGTGCGGGTGCAAAAAATAGCTTCCTGCTTGGACATTCCCGGGATATCCAGGGCCGGGAAACCCAGACGGCGGGCCTTTTACCAGGCGATGGCCGTTATGGAAACGGTGGTTGGTAATACTGCCGTTATTGGTGACCAGGTTTTTACCGATGTCCTGGGGGGAAACCGCCTGGGGCTGTATACAATCCTGGTGATGCCCATTAATAAACGCGAGTTTATCGGTACCCGGGTAATACGTAAAATCGAAAAATTGATAACGAAAAACCTGGTAATCAGCGATTTGAAAGACGTGTAAAAGAAAAATCCGGCTTCGCAAAAGCCGGATTTAAAAAATGGGCAGGTTAATCCATGCTTGAAGTAAAATCTACAACCGGCCTTGTAGCCCTTATCGGGTACCCGGTAGGACATTCTTTATCGCCTTTAATGCAGAACGCAGCCTTTGCCAGCGCCGGGCTGGACCTGGTGTACCTGGCCTTTGCTGTTGCTCCTCCCGACCTGCCGGCTGCCCTGGCCGGGCTTAAAGCCCTGGGGTTCATGGGCGCCAATGTTACGGTACCCCATAAAGAAGCAGTTATTAAATATTTGGATGCAGTTGAACCCATAGCGGCCCGGATTGGAGCCGTGAATACTATAGTTAATAAAGATGGGCGCCTCACCGGCTACAATACTGACGCCGGCGGCTTTCTGCGCTCCCTCCGGGAGGCCGGTTTTGACCCGGCCGGCAAGCAGGCAGTCATCCTCGGGGCCGGGGGGGCGGCCAGGGCGGTGGCTTTTGCCCTGGCGGGTGCCGGCTGCGCTGCGCTGACCATTGCCAACCGCACCCTGGAGAAGGCCGGTTGCCTGGCAGCAGAGCTGACCGGCCTTAAGGTTCCCGTTGGGGCCTGTAACCTGCAAGAAGAAGAGCTGCGCCCCAGGATAGAAGGAGCTGACCTGGTGGTAAATGCCACCAGTGCCGGCATGGCCCCTGCGGTGGAAGCCGTACCCCTGCCGGCCGCCTGGCTCAACAGCCGGCAATGGGTCTATGATCTGGTCTATAACCCCCTGGAAACGAAATTTTTGCGGCAAGCCCGGCAGCGTGGTTGCAGGGTTATATCGGGTTTGGGGATGCTTTTGTACCAGGGGGCTGCGGCTTTCACCCTGTGGACGGGAAAGACGGCACCGGTGGAGGTTATGAGAAACGTCCTCCTGAAAGCAACAGGTGAACCAATGTAACACCACCTGGAGGTACGGCCGTAGGTTTGATAATTTGGAGAGGCAGGAGATAATTTGCTTCGTTATCTAACCGCGGGGGAATCCCATGGGCGGGGTTTAAGTGTAATTATAGAGGGCCTGCCGGCCGGTATACCCCTTAGAGCTGAGGATATTAATACCTGGCTGGCCCGCCGCCAGGGCGGTTACGGCCGCGGCGGGCGCATGGCCATTGAACGGGACCGGGCGGAAATCCTGGCCGGGGTAAGGGGCGGTTATACCCTGGGTAGCCCGGTAGCCATTTTTATCGCCAACCGCGACTGGGCCAATTGGCAGGAGATTATGGCTCCGGGCCCGGAGGCGCGGCCCGGGCGCATAGTCACCAGGCCGCGGCCGGGACATGCCGACCTGGCGGGAGGCTTAAAGTATCACCAGGCGGACCTGCGCAATATCCTGGAACGCGCCAGTGCCCGGGAAACCGCGGCCAGGGTGGCGGCCGGGGCTACAGCTGCCGCTTTGCTCAAAGAGCTGGGAATTGAAGTGGCGGCCCACGTGGTCCGGGTTGGGCAGGTTGAAGTTAAAGGGGCGGTAGATTTTATCGCCGCCCGGCAGGCCTGGGAGTCGCCCGTCTACTGTGCCGACCCGGAAGGGAGCCGGGCTATGGTAGCCGCTATTGAAGAAGCCCGGCAAAAGGGTGACACCCTGGGCGGCGTGGTGGAAGTCCTGGCAACCGGGGTTCCCGCCGGGCTGGGCAGCCATGTTCACTGGGACCGGCGCCTGGACGGCCGCCTGGCCCAGGCTTTAATGAGCATCCCGGCCATTAAGGGAGTGGAAATCGGCGCCGGCTTTGAACTCGCAACTATTCCTGGAAGCCGGGCCCACGATGCCATTGCCTACCGGGAAGAATGCGGCTTTTACCACCCCACCAACCGTGCCGGCGGCCTGGAAGGCGGCATGACCAATGGCGAAACCCTTGTCCTGCGGGCGGCCATGAAGCCGATCCCCACCCTGATGCGCCCCTTGCCCAGCGTTGATTTCCTGACCAAAGAGCCCGCCACGGCGGCGGTTGAACGCTCTGACGTTTGCGCCGTGCCGGCGGCAGCGGTGGTGGCCTGGGCGGCGGTTGCCTGGGTCCTGGCCGGGGCAGTGCTGGAAAAATTCGGCGGCGATCATTTGCCGGAAATTCAGGGGCGATTGGCCGCTTATCGTCAGTATTTAAAAGAAGGCCTACGGGAATGCAAAGGTTTACCTTCCCCATGGAAAGAGGAAGGGGAAGGCTGATACGATGCCGGGTAATATTGTTTTGGTCGGTTTTATGGGCAGCGGCAAAACGACTGTGGGCAAGCTCCTAGCAGCCGGCCTGGGCTGGACCTTCCTGGATACCGATGCCCTGATCGAAGAGGAAAGCGGCCTTCCTATCAAAGAGATCTTTGCCTGCTACGGCGAGCACTATTTCCGGGAACTGGAGCAGGCGGCCGTTGCCCGGGCGACCGCCTGCCAACGGGCGGTTATTGCCACCGGCGGCGGAGTTGTTCTTTCGAGGGAAAATGTCCGGCACCTGCGGGAGGGCAACAAAGTCGTCTGGCTCCAGGTAAGGCCGGAAACGGCCCTGCAGCGCGCCGGGAAAAAGGGGGACCGCCCCCTCCTCCAGGGCCGGCGGCAGGAAGAGGTGGCCAAACTTCTCGCCTACCGCGAACCCTATTATGCCTTCGCCGACCTTTATGTAGCAACTGATGGCAAAGAAGCAGCAGACGTAGCCGGAGAAATAAAGGAGGCTTTAAAAACGTGGCTGGCGAACTTAAAGTAGATTTGGGTGAACGCTCTTACAGCATTTACTGCGGTTCGGGGTTGTTAAAGGAAACAGGTCGCCTCCTTAAAAAACTGGACCTTGCCCCTTCCTGCCTGGTGGTAAGCAATGCCGTTGTAGCCGGCCACTACTGGCCCACCCTGGAGTTAGGCCTCAATGCGGCCGGTTTTCACCCGCATCTCGTCCTGGTGCCAGATGGGGAAGAGGCCAAAACCCTTAAAGTTGCGGCTGAACTATACGATGCTGCCTTGGCGGCAGGCCTCGAGCGCCGGGCAGCCATTATCGCCCTGGGGGGAGGTGTGGTGGGGGATGTGGCCGGGTTTGCGGCCGCCACCTGGCTCCGGGGGGTTCCTTTTATCCAGATTCCCACCACCCTCCTGGCCCAGGTCGACGCCAGCGTGGGAGGCAAGGTGGCCGTCAACCATCCCCGGGGCAAGAACCTCATCGGCGCCTTTTACCAGCCGGCGGCCGTTATCGCCGCTCTGGACACCCTGGCCACCCTGCCGCCGCGGGAAGTCCGGGCCGGACTGGCGGAAGTCATCAAGTACGGCGTGATTATGGATGCCGGCTTCTTTGCCTACCTGGAAGATCACCTGGACGGCGTCCTGCAAGGGAATGAAGGGGTGCTGGAAACAATCGTTTTACGCTCCTGTGCCCTGAAAGCGGAAATAGTTGCCCGGGACGAGCGGGAAGGGGGCCTGCGGGCTATTCTAAATTTCGGCCACACCATCGGACATGCCGTAGAAGCCGCTACCGGATTTGCCACTTACCGCCACGGCGAAGCGGTGGCCATGGGGATGATAGCCGCCGCGCGCGTGGCCGTCCGGCGGGGGATGTTTAGCGAAGGCGAAACCGGACGCCTGGTGGAGTTGCTGCAGCGGGCGGGTCTGCCGGTCGAATTGCCGGCCCTGGATCCTGCCATCTTTCGCGAGGCCCTGGGTCATGATAAGAAAATTCTTCAAGGTCGTCTGCGGATGGTCCTGCCGGAACGCCTGGGCCGGGTGCAGATCACCCCGGTTAGTTTAGAGGAGGTTATGGCGGTTATTTCCTGAGGAATTGCCGGAGGCAGTCACCCTCGCCTGCTAAAGAATGAAAAGTTGCGGAGGGGAGCAAGATGGATAACCGGCGGCGGCTGGGAGATCTTTTAATTGCTGCAGGGATGATCACTCCGGCCCAGCTGGAAGAGGCCCTGCGGGAACAAAAACGCAGCGGGGAACGCCTTGGCAAGGTTTTAGTCCGCCTGGGTTTCATTACGGAAGCCAGCATCCTGGAAGTCCTGGAATTCCAGCTGGGCATTCCCAAAGTCGTCCTGGCCGACTACCATTTGGATCCCGAGGTAGTGCGCCTGGTGCCGGAGGGACTGGCACGGCGCTACCAGGCAATCCCCATTCGCCTGGACGGTAACCGCCTCCTGGTAGCCATGGCCGATCCTTTAAACTTGCTCGCCCTGGACGACTTGCGCCTGGCTACGGGCAAAGAGATCATGCCGGCCATAGCGGCCGAAAGAGAAATAGAAGAGGCTTTGAGCCAGTTCTGGCAAGAAGCAGCTTCTGCAGTCATGGGAGAGGTAGCGGCAGCTGCTGCCTTAGAAGTTACCGGCCCCGGAGGCGCCGAAGGGGCACCGGCCGTACGGCTGGTGAATAGCTTTATCCAGCAAGCCATCCAGATGCGGGCCAGCGATATCCATATAGAGCCCCAGGAAGGGGAGGTGCGCGTACGCCTGCGGGTGGACGGCCTGCTGCGGGAGTTGACTCACCTGCCCCTGGGGGTTCTAAGCAGCCTGATTTCCAGGATCAAGATCATGGCGGGCATGGATATTGCCGAAAAGCGCCTGCCCCAGGACGGCCGCTTCCAGTTTACCCTGGGTAAACGTAGCGTTGACCTGCGAGTTTCCAGCCTGCCCACGGTTTACGGGGAAAAGATCGTCCTGCGCCTGCTGGACCAGTCGACCATGCTCCTGTCCCTGGACGATTTGGGTTTTTTGCCTGGACTGAAAGAGCGTTTTGAAAGCCTAATACACAATTCCTACGGCATGCTTCTTATTACGGGGCCTACAGGCAGCGGCAAGACGACCACCCTCTATGCTACCCTTAATATATTAAGCTCGCCGGAAAAAAACATTATTACTATTGAAGACCCGGTAGAATACCTGCTTCCCGGCATCAACCAGGTGCGGGTCAATCCCAAGGCTGGGCTAACCTTTGCCTCAGGTCTGCGATCTATTTTACGCCAGGACCCCGATATCATTATGGTAGGCGAAATACGAGATCGGGAAACGGCTGACATTGCCGTCCGGGCGGCAACCACCGGCCACCTGGTATTCAGCACTCTCCATACTAATGACGCCGCCGGGGCCGTCACCCGTCTCCTGGATATGGGCGTCGAATCTTACCTGGTCAACTCTTCCCTTATCGGCGTAGTGGCCCAGCGGCTGGTGCGCCGTCTCTGCCCCCACTGCCGGGAGATTTATCGCCCCGAACAAGGGTCTTTGGAAAAGACCTGGCTGCCTGCGGTAGAAGAACTCTGGCGGGGGAGGGGTTGCCAGCGCTGCAACTTTACCGGTTATGCTGGCCGGACGGCCATCCAGGAGGTACTGGTTATGAATGAAGAACTTCGCGGCCTGGTGACCGCCAAGGCCCCCGCCATGGCCCTTAAAGAGGCGGCCATAGCTGCCGGGATGGTGCCTTTAATGCAGGATGGCCTGGAGAAAGTCCGGCAGGGGATAACAACGGTGAATGAAGTCCTGCGGGTTTCCCTGGGTGGTTTATAATTACTCGCTTCAGGTTGTTAGAATTCCCTGCCATTAATATCCCTGGTTTTATCCGGGAGGGTTAAAATGCTTGCGATTGAAGCTATTTTGCAGGCTGCTGCAGCCGCCGGGGCTTCTGATGTTCATCTCACGACCGGTTTACCACCGGTTTTCCGGGTCCACGGCGAACTCCGGGTCCAGCGCCAGTGGGAGCCCCTGGATGCTGCGATGACGGCCGCCCTGGTACGACCAATGGTAGGCGAAAAATGGGAGGCCTTTCAAAAGACGGGAGAAATCGACCTGGCTTATTCCCTGCCCGGCGTAAGCCGTTTCCGGGTCAACGTTTTTCACCAGCGGGGAAGTATTGGTGCCGCCATCCGCCTTATTCCCAGGGATATACCCGGCCTGGAAACCCTGGGATTACCGCCGGTGGTGGCCGAGTTGGCTGAAAAGCACCATGGCCTGATCCTGGTGACAGGACCTACGGGCAGCGGCAAGTCCACTACCCTGGCGGCCATGGTGGATAAAATCAACCGGGAGCGCAGCTGCCATATTATCACCCTGGAAGACCCCATCGAGTACCTGCACCAGCACCGCCGCAGCATCGTCAACCAGCGGGAAATAGGTTCCGATACCAAATCCTTTGCCAGTGCCCTGCGGGCCGCCCTGCGCCAGGACCCGGACGTTATCCTGGTCGGCGAGATGCGCGACCAGGAAACTATAGCCACGGCCATCACGGCTGCGGAAACGGGCCACCTGGTCCTGGCAACTTTACATACCAGTAGCGCAGTTCAGAGTGTGGACCGCATTATTGACGTTTTCCCCCCCCACCAGCAGGGACAGATCCGTATCCAGCTAGCCGACACCCTGGAAGGGGTTATCACCCAGCAGCTGCTACCGCGGGCCGACAGGAAGGGCCTGGTGGCAGCCGTGGAAGTACTGATCGCTACTCCGGCTGTTAAAAATCTTATCCGCGAGGGTAAAACCCACCAGATTGTTTCTATCATGCAGACGGGAGCCCGCTACGGCATGCAGACCATGGACATGGCTTTGCGGCAGCTGCTGAACAGTGGGGTAATTTTTGCAAGAGAATTAAATTATGGTTAATATACCAGGGAGCCGGCAGGATTCAGGCAATTTATGGCGAATTATAATATGATTAACCGTGTTAAGGGCAAACCTGGCGAAAGCCAGGGACGCAAAGCTACGGGCCTGTAGACGCTGTCATGGCCGCCGGGCTGCCGGGGAAGTATAATTTCTTTCTCTGCAACCGGTGGCTTTTATTAATGGTTATGGGGTGAAATCATGACCTTCGCCTACCGGGGGCGGGATACAAAAGGGGAGGCGGTCAGGGGTACCATAGAAGCGGACAGCCAGGAACTGGCCATCCGGGAACTGCGCAGCCAGGGTATTTTTATTACTCACTGCCGGCCGGTAGCTTTACCCCCGGCCCGGAACTGGCGGCACCTTTTCCGGCGGCCGGTATCCCGTCGCGACCTGGCCCTCTTTTGCCGCCAGCTGGCGACCATGCTTGGTGCCGGCCTGCCCATTATATCGGCCTTACGGATTATTGAAAAACAGGCGGAAAATTCTTCCTTGCGTGAGAGCGTTACGCTGCTCCTCCGTGATCTAGAGGCAGGGGAGGCCTTTTACCGGGCCCTGGAACGGCAGCCCCGGGTATTCCCGCCCATCTTCATCCACACCGTAGAGGCCGGTGAACTGAGCGGGGCCATGGACGAGACCCTGGGGCGCCTGGCCGGACACCTGGAAAAAGAACATGAATTAGAGGAAAAAGTAAAGTCGGCCCTGACCTACCCGGCGATAGTCAGCATGGTTGCCCTGCTGGTAGTTATTATTCTCCTGACTTATGTCCTGCCTTCGTTCCGGGTCATGTTGAACAGCCTGCAGGTGCCCCTGCCCTGGCCGACGCGCTTGATTTTGGGGCTAAGTGAGTGGCTGCGGCGCCTGTGGTTTTTGGTGTTCTTAATCCTGTCCGGCGCCGGTTATGGGTTTTACCGCTGGCAGCAGCGGCCGGCAGCCCGCTACCAGCTTGACAGGGTGCTGCTCCGCCTGCCTGTTATAGGTCCCCTGAACCTGAAGACGGTATTATCCCGTTTCAGCCGCACCCTTGCCACTCTCCTTCACAGCGGCGTCCCCGTCCTGACGGCCCTGGAAATTGTGCGGCGGACGGTTGGCAACGCCGTGGTAGCAGAAGCCGTAGCCCGGGCGGAGGAAAGCGTACGCGACGGGCAGGGACTGGCGGCTCCCCTGGAAGCCAGCGGCGTTTTCCCGCCCATGGTGGTAGAGATGATTACCGTGGGGGAAGAAACGGGCGCCCTGGATTTTATGCTCGAACGAGTGGCGGCTCTTTACGAGCAGGAGGTAGGGGCAATTGTAGGCCGCCTGGCTTCCCTCATAGAACCAATGCTGATTGTCGTCCTTGGAGGCATTGTGGGGGTAATCGTAATTTCGGTATTTCTTCCTTATTTCCAGGTGCTGGGCGGCATAAGATAAAAGCTTATTGGTAACCCGCCCGGCAAACTACCGGGTTGTTAATATCCAAATAAGGCATGTTGATAGAAAAGGAGGGGTTATTACCTGTATAATTCATCGACAAACGATCTGCAGGAACAATTCAGTAAGAATTTTAAACTCAAGGAGGGCTGCTTTATATGAAACGGAGAATGAAAAGGGCCTGGAATGAGGGCGGTTTTACCCTGGTGGAGCTTCTGGTGGTTATCGCTATAATCGGCATCCTGGCAGTATTTATAGTCCCCACCGCCTTAAATGCCACTGAAAAGAGCAGGGTAGCCAAGGCCGAAGCCGACTACAGGGCTATAAAATCGGCGGCGCTGATTGCCTATGCCGATACCGCTGTTTGGCCGCCAACTAAAGATGACGGCACAGATCCGGGATTTGTTGCTAAAGTGAATTATGATGGTTATGATGAAAATAGTAATGATAGTGATATGAAGAAGTGGAAAAACCGCTGGGACGGTCCCTACCTGGATGCCTGGCCGGGCCAGAACCCGTGGGGCGGAAAATATTACTATATAAATGATACTGAAGATATAAACGGTGACGGAAATGTAGATGAAGATGATCTAGGAAGGTATTTAAAACTTGATAAAGTGCCGGACGGCGCAATCGAGAAGTTATTAGTTAATTTAGAAGGAGAAAATCTAGCGTCAATTAATCTAACAGATAATAGTGTTGTATTTCCAATAAAAGACAGTAGCAATAACTATACTGGGGACATATACCTTTTAATTTCCAAAGATTAAAGCCAATAGTTAAAAAACATATGCTGCCGCCGCAATATAGCAGCGACGGCAGCATGTACCTTTATATGCGACCGAGAACTTATGGAAATGATGATAATAATCGATATAAATGTTTTGGAACCAAAACTCATGACGGCGCTGTTCTTCCTTGCAGGTCTTTTAACCGGCAGTTTCCTCAATGTGGTCGTATACCGCCTGCCGCGAGGAGAAACGGTGGTCTGGGGGCGGTCATACTGCCCCGCCTGCAGGCGGTCGCTGGCCTGGTACGACCTTATTCCCATATTGAGCTATCTGTTTCTACGGGGAAGGTGCCGTTACTGCCGCCTGCCGATTTCCCCTCGATACCCTATAGTCGAGCTTGTCACTGGCGTGGTGTTTACCACCCTTTTTTATAATTTCGGCCTCTCGTGGATCCTGGCAAAATACCTCTTTCTAAGCGCCGTGCTGGTAGCCGCCAGCTTCATCGATCTGGAGCATTACTTAATCCCCGACAGCCTGGTGGTGACCGGTGCCTGTGGCGGTATTCTTTTAAGCCTGCTGGCGCGGGATGTGGGGTTCTGGGCTGCCCTGGGGGGAATCGCTGCGGCAGCAGGATTCTTGTTGCTCGTTGCCGTAATAAGTAATGGTGGCATGGGCGGCGGGGATGTCAAGCTTGCCGGGATGGTAGGGCTTTACCTGGGTTTGCCCCTGGCCGCTGTTGCTCTTTTCCTTTCCCTGATCACAGGCGGCTTGGCAGGCGTTTGCTTGCTAGTCTCTGGCCGGAAAAAGCGGCAGGACCCTCTACCTTTTGCGCCTTATATAGCGGCAGGAGGGTTGCTGGCGCTGTTATTTGGGAAAGAAATCTTGCACTGGTATTTGCTTAAGTTCATGTGAAGCGATGAAGGGCGAGATGCGAGCACTTTATACGGCTGTGAACGATACGGCAGGGAAAGAAAAACCTGTTTCCAGGCAAGCGGTACAGGGAGGGCATGGTTTTACCCTGTTAGAAGTAGTGACAGTAGTTGCCATTACCAGCATCCTGGCGACGGTAACCCTGCCGGTAGTGAACAGAAGCCTGGCCTGGTGGCAGGTGCAGACGGCGGCCTGGCAGCTGGTAAGCGACATCCGGGCGGTCCAGCAGATGGCCGTCAGCGGCGAAAATTATCACCGCACTATTCTCTTTGATACCGTAAATAATTTGTACCGGGTCAGGAAAGACGCGGTGATCGTCAAGGAAACTAAACTACCTGACGGGGTAACCTTTGCCAGCGTGGCCTTTCCCTACAGCAGGTTGTCTTTTAACCTGCAGGGTGTACCCTCGGCCAGCGGCGACATTGTCTTAAAGGATCGCTACGGGCGCTTTTACTATATTACTGTCCTGCCGGTAACGGGACGGGTTAAAGCCGGGAGCACGACATGAAAAGAGACTGCCTGCCTGTTAATAACCGCGGGTTGACCCTGGTTGAAGTACTGGTAGCCACTGCCATCCTGGCGGCGGTACTGGTACCCATGCTGGGTATGTTTACTACCGCTGCCCGGGGCTATACCAGGGGCGGACAGGAAACCGTAGTTTTAAACCTGGCCCGGGAACGCATGGAAACCTGCCTGGCGGCCGGTTATAACGGCCTGGCTGGCCTGCCCGGAGCCGGCGAAACCTGGCAGGCTTACCCCGGCCGGCCGGGATATGAGTACCAGATAATTACAACGGATTATGAACCCTTCCTCCAGGTGAAGGAAGTGGTGGTAAGGGTGCGCCCGGCACATGGCACGGCAGGGGAGGTGGAACTGGCAACCCTGGTTGCCAGGTGGCCGTGAATTGGCAGCGGGCCGGTCTTACTTTAATAGAAACTGTAATTTCCGCCACCCTGGTGGTCCTCGTCCTTATGGCCAGTTTGAGTACCCTGGAGGCGGGTTTGAAATGGTGGCAGCGTGGCTGGGACCGCATGGATGCCCAGCAGAATGCCCGTGTGGCCCTGATGCAAATGACCAGGGAAATCCAGGCCGCCAAGGAAATAGTAAGCGGTTCCGGTACCGGTACGCTAATTATTGCCGACGCGGCAGGCAATCAATATAAATACCTGTTGTCGGGTGAGAACCTCCAGCGGGCCGTTAAGAATAAAGGTTCTTCAAGCTTCAGCGGTTATAATCTCCTGGCCTACGGGGTAAAAACCCTGGAATTTTTTTATGATCATCCCCAGGCGCCTGAACAAAGCAAGATTGTAACCATCCACCTGGTTACCCGCGGTGATAGTGGACGGGATTTTGAAGTGACTACCGCGGCGGCCCTGAGATTAAAGCTGCTGAATCCCGGCGGTTAGAATTCAGGTGAGCTTTCGTGGTCGAGTTCTGGCTGCATAGAGCTGCAAGCAAGAGAATAACAGTCCGGACAGGGATGGCATGGCAGTGCTGGCAGCAGCGCGGCAGCGCCCTGCCGGCGGTTTTGCTGGCCATCCTGGTCCTTTCCCTCCTGGGGGCCGGGTTCCTTTCCCTCTCCTTGGTGGAGCGCCAGGGCGCGGCGAATGAAGTTAAGATTACCCAGGCCACCTACCTGGCCGAAGCCGGCATCAACCTGGCCCTGGCAAGACTACGCCGTGATCCCGGCTGGCGGGAAGGGCTAGGAGAAATTTATCTAACCCCGGCAAAGGGACGGATCACCAGCGTAAGTGTGGTACCGCAGGCTGCAAGTTATCGCCTGCGTTCCGAGGGGGAAATAGACGGGGTCAGGCGAGCGATAGAGGTAGACCTGGCCCGCCCCTTTTTCAGCTATGCCCTGGCCAGCGCCGGGGACATAACCATCAAAAACCCTTTGACTATTAACGGCGATCTATTTGCTACAGGCAGCATTTACCTGCAAAAGGGGGCCAGCGGCAACGTTGCTGCCGGGGTGGATTTAACCATTCAAAATAACACCACCGTCCAGGGCAGTGTGGTTACCGGTCGCTACCTGTACAATTACGGCACCATCCGCGGTGATGCCACCGTGGGCCAGACTACCGACAAATACGGCAACGATCCCAATTATTACGGCCGGGTTAACGGGCAGGTAATCAAGGGGCTATCCTTTTCTTTTCCTAACTGGCCCGGCGACCTGGCAGCCCCTTACACCGGCGGGGAACCTCTCCCGGCAGGGGAATACACCCTGGCCATGCTCCAGGAATTAGTCGATAGCGCCCCGGCGGGAGATAACGATATAAAGATCCTGTATTGCCCTGGCGATTTAATTATTGAGAGTGGCAAAGGTAAAGGCAATGATCCTGATTTTTATACCGGCAAGGCCATTATAGCTGCGGCCGGGGATATTACCCTAGGCAAGGATATAAGGGTAACTACCGGTAGCGATGCCTGGGCCTTTGTAGCAGGCAATGATATCCTCCTTGATGGCGGCGTAACCGTTGATGCCGTTCTCATGAGCAACGGCTATTTTTATAAACAGGGCGCTGCCAGTACCATTAATGGCAGCCTGGTAACAGGCGGTTTGACCGAGGTAGATGAAGATGACGGCGGTGACAATAAGAGTTCCAAAGACAACAGCCGTGGCAATATTAAAGGCCCCTTAACAATTAACGCCCAGGATAACAGGATCCAGGTTTTAAGCCCTGTCCTGGCTGCAACCGGTTGGCAGGTTCTATCCTGGCGGGGGGCTTCCCTGTACTGAATGAACATAACCTTGTTGAATAAAGTATGATTAAAAATAGGAGTTGACTTCCGGATGCGCTGGCCGAGACTATGGAGGCGCCCCAAGCACCTTGGCATCGATCTGGGTACTACCGCCGTCAAGGCGGCCGTTTACCAGGGCCGGCAGTGGCTGGCGGCCAGCGTGCCGGTTCCCCCGGGCGGCATGGCCGACACCCAGGCCCTGGTAGCAGCCGTTGCCGAGGCAGTCTCCCGGACCGGATGGCACGGACGCCGGGCAGTTACGGCCGTGAGCGGGGAAAGGGTGGTTGTCCGCTATCTGAAATTGCCGCGGATGACCCTTGAGGAACTGAAAAGCGGTATGGCCTATGAAATTGAAAACCACCTGCCCACCGGCGCCCGGGACATGGTAGTGGACTGGGCCATCCTGGATGACGGCAGGGAAGCAGCCGGCAGCCAGATGACGGTTATTCTTGCTGCAGCCCCGAGGGAACAGGTGACAAGCTTGTACCAGCTTTTCCATGCTGCCGGCCTGGAACTGGTTGCCATTGATCTGGTACCCATAGCCCTGTGCCGTGCCCTGGCCGGAAAAGCCGGCGGCAGTTCGGTGATAATTGACATCGGCGGGCGCTGGAGCAATCTGGTCCTGGTCCAGGAAGGACGCCCCCTCTTCAGCCGGGTAGTTGCTATTGGCGGGGAAGAGCTGGGCCGGCCCGGCATTAGCGGTAGCAGCCGTATGGGCGAAATTGTCCAGGAAATCCGGCGTTCCCTAGAGTTTTACCGTTCCCAGTCCGGGATAACTTTTAACCCGGAACATTTAATCCTGACCGGCGGTGGCGCGCAGGTCAACAGGCTGGCAGACTATTGTTCCGGGGAACTTGGAGTTGCTGTGACAATGGGCAGGCCGTGGGCTGGCCCGGGCGGTCCATTGGACCCGGCCCTGGCCGTAGCCGTGGGACTGGCTTTACGGGAGGGGTAATGTAAAGATGAATACGGCTATTAATTTATTACCCCCCGAGTACCGGCCGCAGCGGCTGTCGTTGAGCAGGGGAGCTATCATTGCCTTTACTTCAGGTGGATTACTCTTAACACTCTATGTTTTATTCCTTATTCAATTAGGAATTACCTCCAGGAGGGTTGCCCGGCTAGAGGAACAACTGGCTCTCTATGAACCCCGGGCCCAGCAGGCAGCTGCCGCCGGTAATGAAATTAACGAATGGCAGCAGAAGGAAAGAGAACTGGAGCGTTTGGTAAAGGAAAGGCGTCGCTGGCAACCGGTACTTACCGCAATTAATGATGCCCTGCCGCAGGAGATCTGGCTGGTACGCATGGAAGAAGACGGGGCTAAAGGAGAACTAATACTGGCCGGGCGCAGCAATTCCCTCCGGGCGATTGCCATTTTTATAAATAACCTGCAAGATAGCGATATCTGGCAGGCCGTCAATCTCCAGGAAGTTAAAGGGAATGGTGACATCCTAAATTTTACCATACGGGCAGTTTTTAAAGACGCGCGCGGGGATACGGACAAAACAGGGGCTGCAGGTTCTGATCCGGTGCCCGACCGGATGGCAGAAAAGTCCCCGGGTTAAGAAACCGCAGGCAAGGATGGCAACAGTAAATGAAACTAAAAAACTACCAGTTCAACCGCCGGGAAAAAATACTACTGGTTTTACTGGCCGTTGTTATGGGAATTATATTTTTCAATAAAGTTGTTTTAGGCATGCAGTTGCCGGTTTATAGGGAACTGCAGGGGAGGCTCAAGACAGGCCGGGAACGACTGGCGACCGCCGAGCAGCTTGCAGCTTCTGCTGCCGGGCTGGTACAAAAAGCCGAACAAGCCCGGGAGGAATGGGATGCTACCAGACTACACCTGGGTTTCACCCTGGGGGGTACAGCACCCTTCCTAGAAGCGGCCCAGCCCCGGGACCGGTCCCTCCAGGTATTGGCCTTCCGCCCCCTGCCGGTAGAAAAGAAAGACCCCTTCCGGGTCTATCCCTATGAAGTTACCATTAGCGGCCCTTACCCGGCGTTGCATGATTATATAAGCCAGTTAGAATCCCTGCCGGCCCTAACGTACATTCGCAATTTAAAGATTCTTGCACGCGAGGAGAAGACCGGGACGGTCGAAGGGAGTTTTGTTATAGACCTGTACGATCTGGGAGAAGGGAATTTAGTCCCCGGGCTAATCGCCCTTTTTCCGGCCGGACGGGACGACGGTTTCGCGCCCCCGGCGGTAGTTGTTGCTGCGGGGGAGGGAGCCGAAGGTGCAGGAGTTTCTACCGGCCGGGGAGAGGCTGCCGGGAGCAGTCCGGCCAGTTCCTCGAAAACCGCTACTTCAGGGCCGGTGCCTCAAAATTTACCTTCTGCCCCTCCGTCTCCCCCGTTATCAGCGGGCAACCCTGGAACAACCCCGCTAAACGCCGGCGAACCACCTCAATATACCTTACCTCGCCTGGTAAAGGATGGCCTGGTACCCGGGCCGCCCTACCAGGATCCCCCGGATGGTGCCGGGGTAGTATGGCTTGAGGAATTGCGGGTGTTGCGCAATGTAGGACCTTTCTTCCTCCTGGACCGGCCGGCGGCCCTGGCAGGTATGCACCTCGCTCGCAGCTCCGGTGTATATTTAAGCAAGGAGCAGAAACAAGCCGAGTTAAAGGTCGATCTCCAGAAACAATTTATTCGCCTGCGGGGATTTATAGGCATCGACGATAGCTTTGCCAACAGTAGCGGGGTAGTAAAGGTCGACATTTTTGCCGACGACCGGCAGCTTTACCAGGGAGAGATCAGGCCGGGGGATTATCCCCAGTTCCTGGATCTATCTTTTACTGTCGTCCGGCAATTGACCTTCAGGCTGGAATGGCAGGCTGGTGGTATCGGGGAATATGATCAATTGCTGGCCACCCTGGCCAGTCTCCGTTTTTATCGCAAGGACTAGCAGGAATATTTTCCCGCCCCTTGAATTATACTTATAAGAAGTTATAGAGAAAGGGTGGGCAGATGCTTTTAACTGAAGGCGATCTCAAGGCCATCCTGGAGGCCGCCCTGGCCGGGGGCGGCGATTTTGCTGAAATATTCCTGGAACGGCGCCGGACTACCAGCATCAGCTGCGAGGACAACAAGATAGAACGAGTCGTTTCCGGCCTGGATCAAGGAGCTGGCATCAGGGTAATCACCGGAGAAAATACCGCCTATGGTTACAGCAACGACCTGGACCGGGAGAGCCTGATCCAGACGGCGACCCTGGTCGGCAAAGCCCTGCCGGGGCGGCCCCGGCCCAAGGAGATTAGCTTTAACCGGCCCCGGGCCCAGGTGGAATTTACCATCCAGAAGCGGCCCGACCAGGTGCCGGTAACCGAAAAAGTCGCTCTGGTGCAAAAAGCCAACGCGGCCGCCCGGGCCGTGGACAAGCGCATTACCCAGGTGACGGTGGGCTACGGGGACGTCATCCAGGAAGTTACCATTGCCAACAGCGACGGTGTTTTAGTTGAAGACGAGCGGGTACGCTGCCGCTTTGTTGTCAACGCCGTTGCCACCGACGGTAAAGTTATCCAGACGGGGTTTGAATCAGCCGGCGGGCACCAGGGATGGGAAATTTTTGCAAGCGTCGATCCCGAAGAGAAAGCGCGCCAGGCTGCCCGGCGGGCCGTCATGATGCTGGAAGCCAGGCCGGCGCCGGCAGGTAAAATGCCGGTGGTTATGGCCGGCGAGGCCGGGGGCACCATGATTCACGAGGCCTGCGGTCACGGCCTGGAAGCCGACCTGGTCCAGAAACAGCTCTCCGTTTATGCCGGCAAAAAGGGGCAGAAAGTGGCTTCCGAATTGATAACCGTCATCGACGACCCCACCATCCCCGGCAAGTACGGCTCCTACCGTTATGATGACGAAGGCACGCCGGGACAGGAAACGGTGCTCATTGAGAACGGCGTCCTGAAGGAGTATATGTACGACTACCTGGCAGCCCGGAAAGAGAACCGCCGTTCTACCGGAAACGGCCGCCGGGAATCCTACCAGGACCGGCCCATACCCCGGATGACCAACACCTATATTGCACCCGGGAAAGACGACCCCGGGGCTATTCTGCGGGAAACCAAACACGGCCTCCTGGTCAAGCGCATGGGCGGCGGCCAGGTTAATACCATCAACGGCGACTTTGTTTTTGACGTGGCCGAAGGGTATCTCATCCAGAATGGCAAGATAGGGCCGGCCGTCAGGGGTGCCACCCTCACCGGCAATGGTCCCGAAGTGTTGAAAATTATTGACCGCGTGGGCAACGACCTGGGCTTCTCCCTGGGTACCTGCGGTAAAGACGGCCAGGGAGTGCCGGTCGGGGACGCGCAACCCACGATGCGTATCCCGGAGATGGTGGTCGGCGGCATCCTGGATGAGGGGGATCAAGATTGATGGATTACCAGGCATTACAAAACCAGTACCTCGACCTGGCGGCCAGGGTGGTAGAGATGGCCGCCGGCAAGGGGGCCGTCGCCGAGGCCTACATAAACGCCGGTGAGAGTTTAAATATTGAGGTTCGCAACCAGGAAGTGGAGGCCCTGACAACGGCCCGGGACCGGGGCCTGGGTTTAAGGGTAATTGCCGGCCAGCGGGTGGGATTTGCCTACACTACCGATTTCAGCCCCGGTGCCCTTGAGCTTTGTGTGGAACAGGCCCTGGCCAACGCCCGGATGGCCACTCCTGATGAGTATAACTGCCTGCCGGCCCGCTATCCCGGCTACCCCCAGCTGGACCTTTTTGATCCCGAGATAACCAACACCCCCGTGGAGCAAAAGATTGAACTGGTGCGCGAGATCGAACGCCAGGCCAGGGCTTACGACCCGCGGGTGAAGATTACGGAAAGCTGCTCCTATAACGATTCCCGCTACCTGGTTGTCCTGGTAAACTCCCGGGGCATAGCGGTCGCCAGCCAGGCTGCCTACTGCGGTGCCAGCACCTTTGTGGTAGCGGTGGAAAACGAGGAGAGCCAGACGGGTTTCGGCCTGGCCTACGGGTTACGCTATAAAAATATCGACCCGGCAAGGATCGGCCGGGAAGGAGCCTCCCGGGCCGTGCGCATGCTCGGCGCTAAAAGGGTAAACACCCAGCGGGCGGCCGTTGTGTTCGATCCCTATGTAGCTACCAGCTTCCTGGGGGTCATTGCCCCGGCCCTGGCCGCCGATGCCGTCCAGAAGGGCAAGTCCCTTTTCCGGGGTCGGGTAGGCCAGCAGGTGGCGGCCCCGGTCGTAAATATTATTGATGACGGTTGCCGGCCGGACGGTATTGCCTCCAGCCCCTTTGACGGCGAGGGGGTACCCACCCAGCATACGGTGCTGGTGGAAAAGGGCATCCTTAAATGCTACCTGCACAATACCTATACGGCCGCCCGGGACGGGGTAAAATCAACCGGTAACGGTGCCCGGGGTTCTTTCAAGACCACCCCGGAAGTGGGAACGACCAATTTTTATATCGAGGCTGGCACCCGTACCCCGGAAGATATAATTAAAGAGATACCGAGAGGCCTTTACGTAACCGAGGTCATGGGCATGCACACGGCCAACCCCATCTCCGGCGATTTTTCCGTCGGCGCCAGCGGCCTCTGGATAGAGAACGGCGAGCTGGCCAGGCCGGTCCGGGGCGTGGCCATAGCCGGTAACATCATCGGTCTCCTGGAAGGGATTGACGCCGTGGGTAACGACCTCACCTTTTTCGGTGCTACCGGTGCGCCCACGGTACGTATTACCGGCATGACCATCAGCGGTTAAGTACACTCTACCCAAGCGAGCAATATTATGGTAAAATAGCAGCCATGAAGATTTTAGTGTTAAACGGGCCCAATTTAAACCTTCTGGGCAGCCGGGAGCCAGAAATCTACGGCCGTACCACCCTTGACGAGATCCAGGCCGGGTTAAAAGAGCAGGCTGACGGCGCCGGGGTGGAGGTTGAGTTTTTCCAGTCCAACCATGAAGGTGCCCTCATTGACCGCCTTCATGAAGCCCGGGGGCGGGTAGACGCCGTGGTCATCAATCCCGGCGCCCTGGGGCATTACAGCATCGCTCTCAGGGATGCCCTGGCGGTCCTGGATTGCCCGGTGGTAGAAGTCCACCTCTCCAACATATACCGCCGTGAAGAATTTCGCCGCCATACGGTGACGGCAGCAGCGGTTACCGGCCAGATCAGCGGTTTCGGGCCTTTAAGTTACCATTTGGGGCTTAAGGCTGCCATCGAACTGGTACGCTCGCGGCGTCAATGTAAACCCGGAAAATGAAGGATGGCTTTTATTTGAAAAACAGATTAGACAACCTGCGCCTCCTGATGGCGTCTAGAGGTATTACCGCCCTGTGGGTGCGCCAGGACGAAAACCGGCGTTACCTGAGCGGTTTTACCGGGGACAGCGGCCAGCTACTTATAACGACAACGTCGCAGTATATTTTAACCGACGGCCGGTTTACCGAACAGGCCCGGTTGGAAGCGCCGGGCTTTGAAGTGGTAGACCTGGGCAACAGGCCCCGGGAACAGCTGGCCGGCGCCCTGTTTGCCGCCGGCGTAACGGAATTGTACTTTGAAGCCGAACACTTGAGCTATGCTGCCTATGAAGAATTTTTAAAGCAGGCCAGGGACTGGCCGCGCCCGGTCGATCTGAAGCCGGTTAAGGGCCTTGTAGAACAGCTGCGGCAGGTCAAAGATGAGGGTGAAATCCGGCTGCTGCAAAAGGCCATTGACCTGGCCGATGCCGGTTTTCATCACCTGCTCCGAATCCTACGTCCAGGAATCAGGGAGAGGGACATAGCCCTGGAGCTGGAATATTTCCTGGGTAAACAGGGTTCGAGCGGGCCTTCCTTTACTACCATAATTGCCGGAGGGCCGCGCGCGGCCCTGCCCCACGGGGTAGCATCCGGCCGGGTATTGCAGCCGGGCGATCTGGTGGTTATGGATTTCGGCGCCGTTTATGAAGGCTACCACTCCGATCTTACCCGTACGGTAGCCCTGGCGCCGGTGGACCCGGAATGGCGACGAATTTATAATATAGTCCTGGAAGCCCGGGAGAAGGCCATCGCCGCCATCCGTCCCGGTTTGACGGGCCGCGAGGCGGATGCGGTAGCCAGGGAGCATATTGCCGCTGCCGGGTACGGGCCTTATTTCAGCCATGGCCTGGGTCACGGTGTGGGACTGGCAGTTCATGAAGACCCCGTCCTTTCCAGCCGGGGCGAGGTGAAGCTGGCTGCGGGTATGGTGGTTACGGTAGAGCCGGGAATTTACCTGCCCGGGCGAGGCGGTATCCGTATTGAGGATATCGTCCTGGTAGAGGAGGGCGGCGCCAGGGTCTTATCCCGTGCTCCCCGGGAATTTATAGAGCTGTAGATGTACCGGAGCAATTACTCCCTGGCATGCTGGAGAGACGAAACCAGGTATAGGAGGTATTCCCCTTGATATCGACCAATGATTTCCGTACCGGTCTTACCATTGAGGTTGACGGTGAAGTTTACCAGGTGATTGAATTCATGCATGTCAAACCGGGCAAGGGTTCGGCCTTCGTCCGTACCAAGCTGAAAAACAGGCGTACGGGAGCGGTAGTAGAGCGGACTTTCCGGGCCGGGGAAAAGGTCAACCGCGCCCATATCGAGCGGCGGGAGATGCAGTATTTATATAATGACGGCGAAAATTACTATTTTATGGATATGGAAACTTACGAGCAGTTATCCCTGCGCAAGGACCAGCTTGATGAGGCGGTAAAGTATTTAAAGGACAATATGAGCATATATATCCTCCTTTACCAGGGAGAAACCATCGGCATCGAGCTGCCGAACTTTGTAGAGCTGAAAGTAGTAGAAACCGAGCCGGGCATTAAAGGCGATACAGCCACCGGCGGTTCCAAGAACGCCGTCCTGGAAACCGGGGCTGTAATCCAGGTTCCTCTCTTCATCGAGGTGGGGGATGTCGTCCGCATTGATACCCGTACCGGTGCCTATATTGAACGGGCCTAGTTTAAGTCCGGCCGGAGCCGGTAATAATAAAAGGTGGAAAGGGAAAGGAGTGGCGTAAATGAGTGACGTCCGCAAGAAGGTGGCCTACCTGAAGGGTTTAGTGGACGGCATGGATTTGAACCCCGAAAACAAGGAAACCCGCCTCCTTAAAGAAATAGTTGAAGTGCTGGAGCAAATGGCCGAAGCCCTCCATGAACTGCATGAAGACTACGAAGAACTGGAAGAGTACCTGGAAAGTATTGATGAGGACCTTTATGACCTGGAAGATGAGGTCTATGACGACGATGACGAAGAAGACGAAGACGATGACGAGTATGATGACGAGGAAGATGAAGACGATGAGGACGAAGGCGATTATATTGAAGTAGAGTGTCCGAAATGTCACGAGATAGTCTGCTTTGATGCCGATGTCCTGGATGACGAGGACGTTGTAGAAGTAACCTGTCCCAACTGTGAGACGGTCGTCTTTATCAATGACGAAGGAGACGGCGGCACCACGGCAAAAAGTAAGGAAGAAAAGAAAAACTCTCCTGATACCGACGATATTTAAATTCCCGGACCAATCGGACCCCGCAAACGGGGTCTTATTTTTTTGCCCGTAATTTTCCCTTGCATAAAATTGCCAGGACCATAATAAGCATAATGGCAGGAGGAGAAAGATGGGCAGCGTGCTGTTGGTAAAGGGAAACGGGAAACTGTCTTTAGGACAGGCCGGCAAAGACGGGGTAAAGGGGCTCGCCGCCTTGCTGGCCTTCCTGCCGGCGACCGTCGCCGCTTCCCTTGGGGCCCTGCCGGCAGGGGTGCAGGCGGCCATGGAAGAAATCCGCATGCGGCGGGAACGGCCCCTGCAGGTACGATGGGGTGCCGGGGAAGGCTGGGTGCAGCCGGGCGGTACCCTGACGGCTGTAGCCGACAGGGCTTATATCGTCAGTGAAAGTGATATCAGCCAGACCATCCAGGCCCTCACCAGCAGTTCCCTGTACGCCCTGGAAGAAGAACTGCGCTCCGGGTATATAACCGTGCGGGGAGGCCACCGGGTAGGCCTGGTGGGAGAAGCAGTGGTGCGCCAGGGAGAGGTGCAGACTCTGAAGAATTTTGCCGGTCTTAATTTGCGCCTGGCCAGGAGTATCCCCGGTTGTGCCCGGGAGTTAATACCGTACCTCCTGGAAAAGGGGCGTCCTCTCAATACCCTAATTCTTTCCCCGCCCCGTTGCGGCAAGACTACTTTACTGCGCGATATTATTCGCCTTTTCAGCACCGGGATAGAGGAACTAGATTTTACCGGTGTCAACGTCGGCGTGGTGGACGAGCGTTCCGAAATTGCCGGTTGCTGGCTGGGTGTTCCCCAGTTGGATGTAGGGCCCCGGACGGATGTCCTGGATCGTTGCCCCAAGGCCGCCGGGATGTTGATGCTCCTGCGATCCATGGGGCCGGAAGTGATAGCCACCGATGAGATAGGCCGCCAGGAGGAACTGGTGGCTTTGCAGGATATATTAAATGCCGGCGTGGCTACAGTGGCCAGCGTCCATGCCCGCAGCCTGGATGAGTTAAAACACCGGCCGGGTTGGCGCCCCCTCCTGGAGCGCGGTTTCTGGCAGCGCCTGGTCATCATGGGACGCACCCTGGGACCGGGTACCGTAGAACTACTTACCAGCGGGGACGGCCGGGTCTTGCGCCGCGGTCCCTGGCGAAGGGAGGTAGAGGCATGTTAAAAATGGTGGGAGGCGGGTTGATAATCCTGACCTGCGGGTTTATGGGCCTGGAAAAGGCCCGGCGTTTTAGCTGCCGGATTGAGCAATTGCGCCTTCTGAATGCCGGCCTGAAGATGCTGGAAACGGAAATAATCTACGGGGCCACTCCTTTGCCCCTTGCTTTTTCCAGGATTGGAGGCCAGCTGGGCGGCCCGGTGGCTTCCTTTTTCCAGGCCATCGCCAGATCGCTGCAAGAAAATGCTGCCGCCGGTGCCCTGGCTGCCTGGCACGCAGGCCTGGAAGAACTGGAACGCATAGGCTCCCTGCAAGCGGGGGACCTGGAAGCACTCCGGTCCCTGGGTCCTTTGCTAGGTAACTCCGGTGCCGGCGACCAGGTTAAAAACCTGGAACTGACCCGCCGGCTCCTGGAGCAGCAGCAATTGGCGGCTCAAGAGGAGAATAATCGCCAGGGCAAAATGTGGCGTACCCTGGGTTTCCTCCTGGGGATAACCCTGGTGCTGCTGTTATATTAAAGCAACCGGAGGGTGAAGGAGATGCTGGGCGTTGACGTGAGCCTGATTTTTCGACTGGCGACCCTGGCTATTATTATCACTATTTTTTACACCTTTCTCAAACAGGCCGGGCGGGATGAATATGCCTATATGACTTTGCTGGCCGGCCTGGCTATCGCTTTACTGTGGGTCATTCCCTTGATCATGGATCTTTTCAGGGCTGTAAGGTCTGTCTTCCAGCTGTATTAAAAGGAGTGGCCCCAGTATGGAAATTTTCCAGATTGTCGGCCTGGCCCTGACGGCCACCCTGGTAATTGTCATGGTGCGCCGGGTCCAGGGTGCCGATACAGCCCTCTTTATCAGCCTGGTGGCAGGAGCAATAATTTTTCTCCTCCTCCTGGACCGTATCGGCACGGTGGTCAAGATCCTGGCCGACATCTCGACAAGGGCCGGCATCAACCAGTTTTACCTGGATACCATTTTAAAGATCATCGGCATCGCCTATGTGGCCGAATTCGGCAGCCAGGTTTGCCGTGACGCCGGCGAAAACGCCATTGCCGGCAAAGTGGAACTGGCCGCCAAGGTGCTGATTATGGTCCTGGCCATTCCCATTATAGTGGCGATCCTGGAAAGCATTATCCGCCTCTTGCAGTAAGGCGGGAAAGAATTATAGCAGGACAGCAAGGTTGTGATGTCATGGGTTCAGCGATGCGGGCGAGGAAATTACTGGTAATTATATTTAACACTATTTTTTTCGGTTTGTGTGCCTGGTTTATAGCTCCCGCAGCCCTGGCTTATTACCCGCCCCCGGCTTCAGGAGCAGAACCGGCGGCTGCCATGAACCTGGACGAGCAACTGGAGCGCCAGCTGTCCAGGCTTGACCTGGAAGGGATTGATGCTTTTCTAAACCAGCTGGACAGGGAAGCAGGCCGGTACCTGCCCTCCCTGGGATTTCAAGATATGCTGGCCAATCTGCGCCAGGGCAGGTTACCCCTGGATCCGCTGGAAGCCGGTAAAGGGTTGCTGCAGTACCTCTTCCATGAACTGCTGGCCAGCGGCGCCCTCCTGGGGCAGCTGTTAATCCTTGCCGTGGCCTGTGCCGTGCTGCAGAATTTACAGGCAGCCTTCAGCGAGGGAAGCATCGGCACTTTAGCCCGGGGCGTGGCGTTCCTGGCCCTGGTTACCCTGGCCCTTACTTCTTTTACCCTGGCCGTCCGCACCGGCGGGGAAGCCGTAGACCGGATGGTGACTTTTTTCCAATCCCTGCTACCGGCCCTGATCACCCTGCTGGCGGCAACCGGGGGGATTACCGCTTCTACCTTGCTGCAACCAGTCCTGATATACACCGTTACCATTACCGGAACCCTCATGCACAACGTTCTTTTTCCCCTTTTGTATTTAACGGCCTGCCTCACGGTAGTAGGACGTATCGCCGATCGCTTCCAGGTGTCAAAGCTGGCCGGGCTCCTTAAACAGGCCGCCATGGTCGCCCTGGGGCTGATGATGACCGTTTTCACCGGCGTTTTGTCAATTTACGGCATTGCCGGTTCGGTTGCCGACGGGGTGGGCCTGCGGGTAATTGAGTTTGCTACCGATAATTTTTTACCTGTGGTAGGCGGGATGTTATCTGATGCCGTGAAAACTATTGCCGGTACAACCCTGCTTTTAAAAAGTGCCGTCAGCCTGGCGGGAGTAATTATTATTTTTTTCCTGGCCGCCTTTCCGATGTTAAAGATTCTTTCCCTGGTAGTGGTTTACAAGGTGGCAGCTGCAGTAGTCCAGCCCTTCGGTGAAGAGCAGCTGGCCGAAGCCCTGGACGGTATCGGCGGCGCTTTAACCCTGGTTTTTGCCTGCGTGGCAGTAACGGGATTGATTTTTTTCCTGGCAATTGCCGTTATTGTTGTCCTGGGTAACATCACGGTAGCCTTGAGGGGGTAACCGGAATTGCTGGCCAAAATAGGTGAAATTGTCCGCCAGGTAGCATTAATCGCCTTGCTGGCGGCCTTCCTGGAAATGCTCCTGCCGGATAAAAAAATTACCCGTTACGTCCGGCTAGTTTTAGGGCTCTTTGTGGTAGTCGCTATTTTGACGCCCCTGGCGGAAGGACTGCGTTTCGGGCCGGAACTTGAGTTAGCCGCCTGGGACCTGCGCCTGGATCCTGCGGCCGCCACCCCCGTACAGCAGGGCCGGGATCTGGCCCGGGCCAATGAAGAAGCAGCCCTGGAAATTTACCGCGAACGCCTGGCCGGGCAGATCAGGGCCCTGGTTACCCTGGTACCTGGTGTAAAGCAGGCCGAAGTACTGGTTGATTTGTCCGGCGATAAGGAACGGCCGGGGGCCATTCGCCGGGTGGTAGTCACGGCCACCCTGGAAAGCGAGGAACCGGTAAAAGGAAGCCCGGATGCATCACCAGTACCTCCCGGCAACCTGCCTGGCACTCAAGGGGCCGTAACACCTGAAACTCAATTTCCTGGAAGGCCGGAACAGATTACGGAACAAGAGAAAGGACAACCGGCAATTGCACCCCAAATTACCCCTGCTGAAGTCGAGGAGATACAATCCCGTATTGTCACTATGATCACCCACTTTTATGGACTGGCATCTGAACAGGTAGATGTACGGATATTGGAGGTTAGAGGGGGGAGGTCGGAAGTGGGAGAGGAGATTAGATAAGACATTGCCTTTCACCTTTTACGTTAAAATATACATTCTACCTCTCACCTCTCATATCTCAGTTCTCGTACCTTTACGTATGGAGGTGTTGCCCGTTGGATAAAAAAATGCGGCCGGAATGGCGTTTTCTCCCACAGAAACCGCCCTGGTACCTCTGGTTGGCCGTCGGTGCTCTTGTCTTGGGGACCGTCTTTATCAGCATTGGCAATCTTAACAGCTCTACCCAGCGCTATGGGACGCAAATTACAGGGCAGGCCGCGAATCAACCGGTGCAGGACCGGCAGCAGACGGAACTAATGGCCACAGCCAGGGAGATGGAAATCCAGTTGCAGGGAATATTAGAGCAAATTGCAGGTACCGGCAGGGTGGCCGTGCGGGTATCTTTAAAGACGAGTCCCTTAAAAGAGTATGCCACCAATACCCGGACCAGCATGCACAGCGTAGAAGAAAAAGATCAAAGCGGCGTGGCCAGGGTAACTACTGACAGCAGTGAAGATGCGCAGCTGGTCATGGCCAGGAACGGCCAGCTGAATGGCGGGGAAGCGCCGGTAGTGGCCCGCGAAACCCAGCCGGAGGTCCTGGGGGTTTTAGTGGTAACCGATGGTGCCAATGATCCCCAGGTGCGGGCGCGATTAATTCAGGCAGTACAAACCCTCCTGGGCTTGGCCCCCCACCAGGTGCAGGTACTGCCTATGGAAGCCGGGGAAAACAGTAATTGACTGGGGATGTATTATTAATATCATTTCACCAAAAATGGGGAGGGTGAAAGAGATGATTAAGATAGGTGAGAAAGGGCGGGTGATCATTGCCCTGGTGCTGACCTTTGGCGTCCTGGCCTACCTGATCCAGGGGGATCAGGAAGGAATTAAACAGGCTGGTGTAGATATCCCCCTGGAGCGTCCGGTCCAGTCAGCCGGACAAATTGATACCGGCGGGGCTACTAAGGTAGCAGCACCGGCCGGTGACCGGGAAGCCGTTGCCGGCCCCGGGGCAGAGGATATCCTTAATGAGGCAAGTTCAAAGGCTGATGGCGGTTCTGCTTTCTTCATCGAATACCGCCTTGAAAGAGATCGCCAGCGCAGCCAGCAGATCGCCCTGCTCAAGCAGATTATCGACAATCCCAACGCCGGTGGCGAGGGCAAGCAGGAAGCCCAGAAGCGTCTGGTGGAACTTACCCAGCAAATGGACCTGGAGATGCAGCTGGAAAAACTAATAGTTGCCAAAGGTTATAAGGATGCGGCGGTTTTCATCCAGCCCAATGCCGTGAACGTCATTGTCATGGCCGACAACTTCGGCGACGATGACGCCAACAAGATCGGCGACCTGGTCACCCGCTCTACCGGCCGGCCCAGGGAGCAGGTGAGTATGATACATAAGAAGTAGTCATGTAAAAATATGCAGCTCCTTTAGGGGCGCTTTTTAAACCGGCCAATGAACACAACCATTGCAGTGCTTCCTCTCCCTCATTCACCTTTTAGATACTGATATACTTTGGATATGCCATGTTGAACTCAAAGCCAATTGGGCGGCTAGTATATATGGCGGCCGTTTCCGTTAATCGGGTTTAAATTTTAGTTAAGAGATTTTACAAAGACCTTCCCCTTCCAAAGAGGAAGGTCTTTTTAGTGCGGCCGATATGGTTTTAACCAGGTAGTGAAAGTCTTTTGCAAGCGTGACAGCACGGGGAATCTTCGTTAATCTGCGAATGCGAGCAGATTGCGGAACATCGCTTGGGAAAAGAAAGCACGGAACTTACCACGCTAATTCTTGGGATATAATATTCTCGGGATATAATAAAGAGGACACGGCTGGTGATGAAAAATTTTTATCATTAGCAGGAATTATTGATGGAATGTCGAATACTTTAATACGGAAAGTATACCAAAGGAATACAAAAAGAACGTCAAGGGATTTATTGCGTGGGGCTATAAGAAGACAAAATACGGAAGGAATTAAGATTTTTAATGAGGTGAATAAACATGAAGATCTGTTTTAATGAAGCAACCACAATGAAAAAATCAACCTTAGAGCTTGACCTGGAATTATGTAGTAAATACGGGTATGATTTTATTGAAATACGAATAGATAAGCTTAATGATTACCTGCAAAAGCATTCAATCAATGAGCTTGTTACATTCTTTAATAATAATAAAATTAAACCGTATGCTTTTAATGCCCTGGAGTTTATAACTTTTAGAGATACAAATGCATATAAAAAACTCAAAGATGATTTACAATTTATTTGTGAAGTAGGAACACGAATTGACTGCAAAAAAATTGTTGTAGTTCCTTCTTTTGGAGTTGGCTATACAAAAACACAGATCAAAGAAGAAACTGCTAGGGTTTTGAATGATCTAGCTGTTATAGCTGAAAAATATGATGTTAATTTGGCATTTGAATTTGTTGGATACCCAGATTGTACTGTAAATACATTTGCACAGGCTTATGATATTATAAAAACAGTTAATAGAACCAATGTAGGAATGGTTTTAGACTGCTTCCACTTTTATTCCATGAATTCTAAGATTGAAGATCTTAAAAGCGCAGATCCCAATAAGATTTTTATTTTCCATATTGATGATGCCGAAGATCTCCCTGTGGGGGCCTTGAGAGATAACAATAGATTGTTGCCTGGAGAAGGTGTTATTAATCTAGATAAAATCTTACAGACATTAAAAGAGATAGGATACCAAAAAATGGCATCAATTGAATTATTTAGACCTGAATACTGGGATTGGGAACCAGAAAAGATAATAAAAATAGCAAAAGAAAAAACTGAAGCCATAATAAAAAAGTATTTTTCTCTTTAGGATTGAAATCACAGTGAGCAGGATTCCAAGAAAAAATGTCGAATATGATAATACAACAAGTATACCAGATGAATCCAGTAAAGTCAGGGTGATATAATTTTATGGAGAGCTTAAGGGGCGTAGATGTTATCCAGCCTGTAATGGGACAAAAAGTTTATGAAGAAATAAAAGAAGCAATCATAAACAATACCATTAAACCAGGAGTAATGCTGCAGGAAAGAGTAATTGCTGAAAAGTTGGGCGTTAGCCGCACCCCGGTGCGTGAGGCTTTAAGAAGATTGAATTCTGAGGGTTTAATTGAATTAATACCTGGGAAAGGGGCGATGGTAACCAAAATTACCATTGAAGATATTCGTGAAATCATGCAGGTCCGCGAACCTTTAGAATGCCTGGCGGTTAAGCTGGCTGCAGAGAGAATTCAGCCTCTGGATATAAAATATCTCGAGGAAATGATTGCAACATGGGAAGAGGAAATTAATTCTGGACACCAAATCAACTTTCAAAGTTTAAGCAAGAAGGATATAGCCTTCCATGAATATATAGTAGAAATTGCCGGCAACAAGCGCCTGGCCTATATTTTAAACCTCTTGAGAGATCAAATCAGGCGAATTACCTTCTTAACACAAGATAACAAGACTAGAATTGAAATATCTTTACCTCAGCATATAAAAATCCTTCAAGCCTTAAAACAAAGGGATCCGGTAGCTGGTGAAGAAAGCATGCGCCAGCATATGCAAAGCATAAAAGAATATTACTTTGATTGGTTTGGGTTTAAGGAAAACCTATTATCTAAGTAAAATCACTAGCGTTGCATAAAAACCTTTAACCCATTGCAAGGTAATATGTGGTAGTTGATTAAATGTAATATAACAACAATAATGGTGTATACAACCATAGTCTTTTCCCTTTCCCCGCTCAAAGGACTTAGGGTATCAGGGGTAGTCCTTATCCACATATTACCAGTATCAAATATGCTAGAGAACTAAAGGGTCATAAGTTACGTCGTGAAGATAGCCTGCTTCGCCCGCCAAAACCCGCCTTACGGTTTCCTGGTAGATTCTTTCGTAATCTACCCTTCGTCGACCCCGGGTGCTATGTTGAGGCTTACGATGCAGGGCTTGGACGAAAAATGTAAAGGGTTCGTAGAGGCAGGTATGGATTAAACGTTTAATGGTTAGCAGTGGTCCCCGGTAACCGGCTTTTAACTGGAGCATGACCATCAAACAGTAGGTTATTAGTGCTATAAAGAGCTGGTTTTCTACAGCTCTGGCGCTTAAGCCGTAAAGTGTTTTACCTGGAGGTGTTGCTTGATCCATTTGAAGAAGAGTTTTATCTGCCAGCGTTACGGTAAATCTCGCTTAATTCTTCCGCCTTTAGTTGAAAATCATTGGTGACAATCACTACCGGTTGCCCTTGGGTATCTTTGGTCGTTATTAGCCTTAAGGGATGCTCCATTTTGGTAACGCCGTCTTTGCCCAGGTAAACGATCTGATCCTTTTTAACCTTGCTATCAGGGTTTACCGGCAAGTCGGCGACCACTGTCACCAGGGCATTGCCCTTTAAGCGGCTGGCAAAGCGGATGCCTTCTTCACAGTACCTGTCAAACTTCTTGTAGTCGACGTAGCACGGTCAAAGACGTTTAAGGCATCTTTTGCCTCGACTATGAGGGCATCCATCTGGGTTTTATCGGCCGGCCGGGCTGGGGTGATGACTGCTTTATCCGGCAGAACTTCTTCTTCAAAAAACCTTAAGCGCAGGTGGAGTTTTATCCCGCCTTTAGTCTTTCGGAACTCGGCCCAGCGATACTGGCTCAAACAGAGGCTGATGGTAGTGGAATCAATAAGGTAAATACGGCCTACGGCATTTCTTAAGTTTTCAAAGCCAATCTCTTGGCCCACTTTAGTGGTGAGATAACTGAATAACAGCCGGATGAATTCTGGGGATAAATCCCTTAATCGGCGAGATATCTGGGAAAAGCTAATGCTGTCCAGGTTGAGGGCCCGGCTGAATTGCGGGTCATTGAAACTGTTGCTGATATCCCGTAGCCCTTTAAGTTGTTCCAGCTGGGCGAAAGCTATTATTTCAACGAGTTGAAGGGAATTTAGCTTCTTAGCGTACTTATCGACCCCCATACCGGCGGTTAATTGCCAAAAATAGTCGTTAGAAAGCAGAACAAACAGTTGATGAAATGAGGATAATGTGGTATCCTTGCCTTGCATTTTGGCCTCCTTATGTTAGAGGTTGGGGCAAGGACTACCCTTAATCTCTAGTATAAGGAGTTTTTTCTTGCAAGGCCAGGTTATTTTAGGAATTTGGCTGATTTTAGGGCGCAATCGCTCTTGACATGTTTATAATTTTTTTATGCAACGCTAGTGAAGTAAAATAATACTGTAATTGGCTTCCGGATACCGTTTTGATGGAAAAATTTTTATACCAAATAGGCGGATTTCTTCTCCTTTTCACCCCTGTAAAAACAGGCAACCACAGGGAAGGGTCATGTTGGAGTTGTAAATAGTTATACATTTCTGCCTTACTTTATGGCTATATAGTACTTTTTACAGGGAAATAGTTAAATAAAACAATTCTATCAACCAAACAAAAACAGAGGTTATATTACAATAATTTAATTCAAAAAGATAAAAATGACAGAAGTAAAGTACTTAAATAGTCGGAATTAAGTCTATAACCCAGAGGTGATGCTATGAATATTCCTGTAATGATTTAAGGTAAACGTTATCTAGCGGACCCCATTCTAATTATGCTATCAAAAATTAAAAAGTTATGAAGGGATGATGTACAAGGGTTATAAAGAGCCACTTTTTATTAAAATTGGAAGAGCAGAATGCTATAAATAAAAATCTTAATGAAGGGGGAATCTTTAATGTTGAATTTTAGAAGGAAAGTATTGTCTTTAGGGATCATTTTAATGCTGGCGATTACGGCAATGCTTACGGGATGCGGCAATTCACAAGAGCGGTCGGCAAATACTGCTCCAGCTGCCAATCAAGAGCAGACAAAACCAGCTTCCAAAAAATTGGTGGTCTATGCAGCATTGAATGAGGATGATATTGTTCAGATCCAAAAGAAGTTTAAAGAGGATAAAGGGATTGACATTGAATTCCTCCGCTTCGGGGCAGGAGAAGCAAGCGCAAGGTTGCTTGCTGAAAAAGCCTCACCGAAAGCAGACATATTCGTGGGGGGATCCGTGGAATTCCATGATCCGTTAGCAAAAGAAGGAATACTTGAAAAGTATACCTCACCGAACGCTAAAGATATAGACAAGGTATTCTCTGACCCCAACGGATACTGGCAGGGATGGTATATGGGGGTCCTCGGGATAGTCATCAACAACGATAGGTTCAAGAAGGAATTGGAACCTAAAGGGGTCAGCATGCCAAAAACATGGGATGACTTGCTAAATCCTGCTTATAAAGGCTTATTCGTGACATCTAATCCTGCTACTGCAGGCGGTGCCTATATATTTGTATCAAACCAGCTTTTCAGGTTAGGGGAGGAAAAGGGTTGGGAATATCTTAAGAAGCTGCATGCCAACGTACATCACTATACCCCTGGTGCAGTTGATCCTATAAGCCTTGTGGCGACAGGCGAATTTGTCGCCGGTATGTCATGGGCACATGATATCCTTAAAACAGCAAAGCAGGGATATCCTATTAGCGTCATCATTCCTGAGCAGACAGCTTTTGAAATCGGCGGCGTTTCTATCATAAAGGGAGGACCCAATACCGAAAATGCTAAAGTGTTTGTAGACTGGCTGCTGACGAAACCGGTCGGTGAAATGAACACTAAACTCTCCAACAGGTATTCCGTCCGTAAAGATGTGGCCCCGCCCGAGGGAATGCCCAAACTGGAAGAATTAAAGCTCGTCCAGTATGACAGAGAAGCTGCAATGAAGAACAAAGCGGAGGTAATAAAGAAATTCAGTGAAATGATCGGGCAAAAATAATTTTAGATAAAAACTACTGTTATGTGGGCAGAAGGAAAAAGGTTTTCTGTCATAATGGCACCGGGAGACATCAGGTAGCGCCTCCCGGTGCCAATACCTGAAGGGAAGTGATAGTTTGACGACAGCTATAAGAGAGGCGATCTCAGATTTTAAAAGGGTAAAGAATGAACCATTACTGATGCTCACCATCCTATGCATCGTCCTTGCAACGTTTACCTTTGTCCTGTGGCCACTAATCAAGGTAGTTACTTTTCCCACGATAGACGATTATATGAATTTCTTTAGGGTCCAAAGGTGGTATTACGCGGGGCTACACAGCTTATACATGACTTTTATCTCAACTATCTCATGTACCATTATCGCTTTTATCTTTGCTTATACCATAGTGAGGTTAGATGTTCCCTTTAAAAGATTGTTCCGATTTATCACGGTTCTCCCGATTGTCTCTCCACCTTTTATTATTGCCCTATCGTATATACTCCTATTCGGTGGACAGGGGATTATCACGAAGCATCTCCTTAATATCAAAGTAGATATATATGGATGGCAAGGGTTATGGCTTGTACAAACTATCACCTTTTTTCCATACGCTTATGCGGTGATTTATGGGGTACTGAGGGCTATTTCAACCAACCTCGAGTATGCCGCGTTCAATCTCGGAGCATCGCCATGGCAGGTTTTTAGGGATGTGATATTCCCACTTTGTAGGCCCGGGGTGGCAGGGGGAGCTTTGGTGGTGGCAATTAACGTACTTGCCGATTTCGGGAACCCGCTCCTGATAGCCGGGAATTTCTACACGCTCCCCACAGAAGCATATATGCAGATTGCCGGCTGGTATAACCTGCCGACTGCATCGGTGCTGGCAACAGCGCTCTTGTTACCCGCAGTAACTATATTTTTTCTCCAGAGATACTGGGTGGGCCGGCGATCATATGTCACTATAACAGGAAAAGAGATCGATTTGGCTTTTTCCAAAACGCCTTCATTGGTGAAATGGTTACTGTTCTCCGTATGCCTGGCGGTAACGACTGTAGTTATTTTGGTATATGGTGTCTTGGTAATCGGCGCGTTCAGCCAGGCATGGGGCTATAACTGGGCGCTGACCCTGAAGAATTTCAGATATATGTTGGCGCGGTTCGTGGAGATCTATAACAGTTTGAAATTTGCATTTTTATCATCTCTACTGGCAGCATCATTTTCGATGGTTTTAGCTTATATCGTACAGAAAAAACAGATTGGAATAAACAGGTTTTTAGATTTCTTAGGCATCCTGCCTGGAGCCATACCGGGATTATTTTTAGGAATAGGCTTTATTATGGCTTTTAATGAAAAACCTCTCGCTTTAACAGGTACTGGGCTTATCATAGTGCTTGGGCTTGCTTTTTGGAACATCCCTACGTGTTATAGCTCATCGTTGGCAGGCTTACAGCAGATAGGAAACTCAGTTGAGGAAGCTGCTCTAAACCTTGGGGCGAATAATTTCAGGAGTTTTAAAGACATTATTTTGCCATTGCTGCAGGTACCTTTTTTATCAGGTTTCGCTGTGTCATTTTTAAGGGCGATTACGAATTTAAGCGTGGTTATTTTTTTGGTATCACCCAGGACAGTAGTGGGTACCATATCAATCCTTGGCCTGGTTCAGAATGGTGTATGGGGAAGTGCTGCAGCTTTTACTGTGACGCTTATAACCATTGCTTTTGTAGTTCTAGGAATTGCACAGCTTATTATGAAAAAAACCGGGAAATCTCTTGATATATAGAAAGGGGTATAATGAGTTTGAATCCAAACGATGCAATCATTAGAATTCAAAACGTTACAAAGTGGTTTGGCTCGATTAAAGCAGTAGACAATGTTTCTTTGAATGTGCCCCGTGGCAGCTTCACCACGCTTCTAGGCCCCAGTGGATGCGGTAAGACAACGTTAATGCGGCTAATTGCAGGCTTTTACGAGGCGGATGGCGGAGATATTTATATTGATTGCAAAAGGGTTAATGGTGTTCCCCCGTATAAAAGAAATACTCCGTTAGTATTTCAGGAATATGCCTTATTCCCGCATATGACGATTTTTGAAAACATATCTTACGGATTAAAACTTAAGGGTTTGTCTAAGACAGAAATAAAGGAAAAGGTTGATGAAATGCTTCAAATGTTCAGCCTGCAAGGTATGGAAAACAGGTTTCCGCGGCAATTGAGCGGTGGCCAGCAGCAACGGGTTGCCCTTGCAAGGGCTTTGGTCATGGGCCAATCCATACTTCTTCTTGATGAACCGCTTAGCAATTTGGATGCAAAGTTAAGGGTGGAAGTTAGGGGCGAGTTGAGGGAGTTGCAGCAAAGGTTAGGGATTACTACAGTTTACGTAACACATGACCAGGATGAAGCATTGTCTATGTCTGATGTCATTGCGGTGATGGATAACGGTATAATCAGGCAAATTGGCTCGCCTTGGGAAATATATTTTAAGCCTAGAAATAAATTTGTTGCCAATTTCGTTGGTACGGTAAATTTTATTCAAGCGAAGATAAAAGAAATAGCAGGCAGCAACATCATTGCAAGTTATGCAGGCGGAGAAATAAGTATTCGACGAGAAGGCTATTCCGTAAGTCCGGGCCAAAGGGTTATCCTCGCCGTAAGGCCTGAGTGTATTAGCATCAGTGAGAATAATGATGGTGTTAGCGGAGCAAACCAGCTCTTCGGCGAGATAAAGAAAAGCAGTTTTTTGGGCCATATGATTCGTTATTGGGTGAAATGCCGGGAGCAAGAGTTTATTGTTGATGATTTCAACCCCAGTCGTCACGGTTGCATGAGTGGAAAGGTAAATATCAGTTTTGACGGTAATAAGGTGCACATTTTGGAAGGAGAAGGGTAGTAAATGATTGAAAAATCCCAGGTAAATATGGGGAAAAAAAGTAATCTGATACCCAATCCCGGGAGCTGCAGGATGAAAATCGATTTTATTAACGTCGGGTACGGAGACTCAATATATATAGAGATCTGGGAAAATAATTCACGCTATAATATGCTGATCGATGGAGGAAGCTCATATGAATTTGAATATAATAAATATCCAACCCGGATCAGGACTGCGGAATTCCTAAAACAAAAGGGAATTGCGGAGATAGATCTGTTGGTTATTACACATTTTCATGAAGACCACGTTGGTGGATTATTAGATGTGGTAAAAACATGTGGTATCAAAAAAATGTGGTGCAATTGTGCACTAAAAGATGAATTTCTGGGGAAACGACTGGAGCAGGGGAATAGCTACAGCCAGGACGCCTATAATATGGTAACCGCCCTCAATATTTATAATGAGATATATCAAACACTTCAAGCGAGAAAAGTGCCAATAGAAATAATACGTTACCCGCTTGACATTATACATTTCACAAAACATACAAGCGTTGAGATTTTAGGTCCTCCAGGAACCGCCTCACAAAAATTGCACGACTACGTTGAAAAAGTTTATCAAACTATGGAAGGAGAAGCAGCGGAAGAGATTCTCTTGGATATCCATAAGTTTATTAACAATACAAGCATTGTATTAAAACTAGAATTTGGCGCAAATAAGATACTACTCCCAGGTGATGTATATGCCGATTTCTGGGAGGAATTACTCAAGAGGGATGTATCACTTCATTCACATATATTCAAATTCCCCCATCATGGACACGAAGATGCTATTTCAGACCGGCTGATAGAGAAGGTGACACCCAGATGTGTAATTGTCCCGGTGTCCAATGACAGGGTAGACAATTGCCCGGCAGCTTCTGCCATGGATATGATTAAAAGTATTTGTTCCTTATCCGGCATTGATGTGGAAATACACTTTACAGATATCGTTTGTTTACCACCATTCTCACATGGAGAAAAAAATAGCAGTTCGATTAGCTTATTACTGGATTATAATCAAGAATATATGGGTACGAGGGAAAGTTGACTACATTAAGCTGCAGCCGCAGCCCAAAATATGATAAAGAGGAAATAAGAGGAGATGATGGGTTATGAAAGCATTAAAAGGTAATGCAATTGTTGGTCAATCGGGAGGACCCACAGCCGTCATAAACAGTAGCCTCTATGGAGTGATTCAGGAAGCGAAAAAGCATAGCGCAATACGAAACCTTTATGGAGCTATTTATGGCATCGAAGGTGTTCTTAAAGAAGAACTGGTAGACCTTTCAGCAGAAGATAGAGAGACTATTGAGGGGTTAAAGAAAACCCCAGGTGCGGCATTGGGAGGATGCCGTTACATGATCAAATCTGATGATCCTAAAGATAGAGATATCAAAAGGGTATTTGAGGTATTTAGGAAATATGGTATTCGTTACTTTTTTTATAATGGTGGCAATGACTCCATGGACACGGCACTCAAGATATATAATGCTGCAAGAAAGATAGGGTATGATCTGCACGTAATAGGTATACCTAAGACCATAGACAATGACTTAGAAGGAACTGACCACTGTCCAGGATATGGGAGTTGTGCCAAGTATATTATCACCTGCGTGATGGAGGCTGGTATACATACAGAAAGCATGTACACTTCTGAGCCTGTTACTATACTCGTAACGGTGGGAAGGAATGCTGGGTGGATTGCGGCAGCTAGTACACTGGCCAGAAAGAGAGAAGGGGACGCACCCCATATCATTTGTTTTCCAGAAATTCCTTTTGAAAAGGAAAAATTTCTTGCAGATGTAGAGAGGGAATACAAGAAATATGGCGGAGTATTCATTGTGACAGGTGAAGGATTACGTGATAAGGAAGGCAATTATATCCATGCTGCTACGGGTGATATGAACATTGATGCATTTGGACACCCTGTACTAGGCGGTATAGCAGAAACGTTAAAACAACTCATAGAAGAGAATCTGAAACTAAAAACAAGGTGGATAAAGCCAGATATATGCCAGCAAGCAGCTATGCACATGGCAGCAAAGACGGATGTCATGGAGGCTGAAATGGTAGGCAGAGCTGCGGTAAGGTTCGCGGTAGAGGGGAAAAGCGGGTTTATGGTTACACTTGTGAGGGAACCGGGAACAACCTATAAATGCACCCCTGGAATTATTGAACTTGATAGGGTTGCTAATGTAGACCGGTATGTACCGAAGGAATTCATATCTGAAGATGGCATTTGGACTACTCCGGCATTTGTTGACTATTGCATGCCGCTTATTCAAGGGGATGTATCCATTCCTATGAAGGATGGTTTGCCGAATTATTCCAGATTAAAAAAAATAATAGTCAAAGAACGGTAATTCTATATTTAGGTTGAAGAATATTCCCTTTCCAAGTGAATTATAAAAAATAGCCGGGTAGTAAATTTACCTCCAGAGGTATTGTCTATGTTCATTTGCAGGGAGTTCTTGAACTAGAATTAAAAATAAATTTTTTAAAACGTAGAAGGAATTCTATATACCATGGCGAATATTTTATTATACAAAAGGTATACCAATAGAATACATATAGCACTCTATTTGAATTTCCATAATGAGGCTTTCGTTAAATTTAAATAATATAGGTGTTAGCATTGGAACAGTGGATAAATGATATCTTCCATCTTACGGGTCTTGACCCTCAATTATGGCCACAATTACGACAGAACTATGGTATAGAAAGTGAAAAGGATTTTAGAAGCTTGATTAAAAAAGGCATATGGCAATATATTCCGAAAGGAGGTGGTAAATCCGGCCAAGGTCAAATAAAACGATTGCTCCGCTTGATAGAACCTATTGACGGTTTCCTGGCCTTCCATGCAGCGAGTTTTTATGCCGAACAATTGATTTTTCAATTAAAAGACCTTCCTCAAATATTAAATATTGAAGTAACAGGTAGTTTGGGTAAGGGTGAAGTATGGCATAGCGATATTGACCTTTTGATATCCTGTGACGAGAAAGTTGAAAATATTATCAATGTCATTACCCATCTACCGCAAATTTCGGGGATTATACGGAGAGAACCGGGGCGCGCCATATTTTTACATTACCGGAATTTCCCGATAGATATTCATTTTTGCCCTCCAGGACCAGAACAATTAAGAAAACCACTAGTGCTGCCATGGGATTTATACAGCCTTAAAGGTGACCTCCATACTCATACAGATTGGAGCGAAGGAGTACATTCTCTTGAGGAAATGGCCTTGGCAGCCAAGGAAATAGGGTATGAATATCTAGCAATTTGCGATCACTCATGGATACATGCTTCTGCAGGAGGGTTAAGTCCCAAGCGTCTTAAGGAACAGATCGAGGCTATACGGAAACTTAACGATAGATTACCGGGAATTACTCTCTTGGCTGGTTCCGAGGTGGATATTACAGAAAGCGGCGGTTTGGCCTATGAAGAAAATTTATTAAAAGAGCTTGATATAGTAATTGCTTCCGTGCATTACCTTTATGGGCAAAATTGCCATGAATTAACTGAGAGAATAATAAAAGCCTTAGAGACGGGCATGGTTGATGTTCTTGCTCATCCCACCCATCAAACTGTATTCAGCAATACCAATAACTTGCATTTAGATATGGAACGCGTCTTTAAAGCAGCGTCATCAGTAGGAACTGTAATGGAGATTAATAGTTTTCCAGATCGCAATGACCTCTCGGCAGATCTGGTTATAAGAGCAAAAAGATATGGCCTAAAAATGGCAATTAATACTGATGCTCACGCCAGGGAACAGTTAATTTTCAGCAGAACAGGGCGTGCAATTGCTTTAAAGGCTCAACTGGAAGAGGGGGATATAATTAACACCCTGTCTCTTGCCGACCTCCAAGATTTTCTAAAAAACCGCGGAAAAATGGTGTAAAAATATATAAACTAGGTAATTTGTAAGGGAGGGCGAGGATGTTATTTGCTGCGATTACCAATTTAACAGGAGGTCTGGCATTATTCCTTTTCGGAATGCATTTAATCAGCAATGGTTTGCAGAAGGCGGCGGGCAGACAGGTACAGACTTTTCTCGGCAAAGTTACCCAAAACCGTTTTTACGGGATGCTGGCAGGGTTAGTAGCTACTATTTTTCTACAAACCAGTGCTGTTACTACCGTCTTATTAGTCGGGTTTGTTAGTGCTGGTCTTATGAGTTTGGGTCAAGCACTAGGAGTTATTCTGGGCGCAGCCATAGGTTCTACCTTGACCCCTCAACTCATGGCCTTTCATCTTAGCGATTATGCTCTATGGGCGGTAGCGGCAGGTCTTGTATTGTATCTTTTTGCAGGACGCCTACGCTGGCGCCATTTAGGAGAAGCCGTTTTAGGATTTGGCCTAATATTTTACGGAGCAGCAGTTATGGGTGATGCTGCCATACCTTTGCGCTCACTAGCAGGTTATATTAATCTTTTAGATCGCCTTGCCTCTCATCCCTTGCTGATGACCATGGTGGCCACCCTTTTTACAGCTTTCGTTCAGGTCAGTGCGGCTACGGTGGTTCTGGCAATGACCCTGGCGGCACAGGGTGCTTTAACCTTACAAGCATCACTGGCTATGGTTCTTGGAGCTAATTTGGGTACTACCGCTACTGCACTCATTTCCAGCCTGGCCCATTCGCGGGAAGCTAAAAGAGTAGCACTGGCCCATTTTTTGTTTAAACTTGGTGGGGTAATAATCTTTCTTTTGTTAATTAAACCTTATACCTGGTTAGCGCAAATAACCTCTAGGGACATAGTGCGCCAAATTGCTAATGGACATACCCTTTTCAATGTTATCAATATGATGTTTTTCCTGCCTTTTACTCCATGGGTGGGGCAACTTACAGTAAAAATATTACCTGAGGTGCAGGAAGAAGAAAAAGTAGCCAAATACCTGGATACTTCAGTTTTAAATGTACCGGAAGTCGCTTTAAATAATATTAATCGTGAACTTTTGCGCATGTCCCGGATTATCCAGCAAGAAATGTTCCCCAGGGTGATGCGGCCCCTTGCCGAACGAGAAGTTGATTTACTGGAGAAACTTAAGCGATTGGATAATGTTTTAGATTATCTTTACCGGGCAATAGTAAATTACCTGGCAAGAATTCCCGAAGATAATTTAGCTGAAGAAAAATTGCTACAAAAAATTAAATTGTTATATATTGCTAATGACCTGGAACATATAGGTGATGTTTTAGTTGAGATGGCACACCAGTGGCAAAAGATTGAAGCCAGTGGGATGGAATTTTCACCTGAAGGCCAGGTAGAACTACAGGAAATGTTTAAAAAAGTACAGGACAATTTTAATGCCGTTATTGAGGCTTTTGCCACCACTAATGAAGTTGCGGCCTACAAGATTATCCACAATCATCCTGAGATTTTACGTTTGGAGAAAGACTTACGATGTTCTCATTTCCAGCGCTTACAACAAGAAAATCGCTTAAGCCTCGAAACGAGTTCGATCCATATGGAGCTGATCAATCACTTTTTGCGCCTCAATATTCACTGTGTGAGTATTGCCCAGGCGGTGGTAGGGATTATTTAGAAGGGAGGTGATGTAAATATTCGGGTTGATATGATGCGGTCTTTTGAGGTGTAGCTTAAGGAGTCAATATTTCTAAAAATATTTTGGGAGGTTTATACTTATGCCTACTACCATGCGTGCCGTAGTACTCCATGCCGACTGGGACCCCAAACCGGAATTCAAGCTGGGTCCCAAGGACATCGAAGGCCGGCAGACATACCTGGGGAGCAAGGTGTGGCGTCATCCCCGGGTAGCTATCGAGGAAAGGGAGGTGCCTCAGGCCGGTCCAGGTGAAGTGGTAATCGAAGTTAAAGCCTGCGGTATATGCGGGAGCGACGTTCATATGGCCCAGCCCGATGACCAGGGATACATTTATTATCCTGGCCTGACAGGTTTTCCGGCCGTACTGGGTCATGAGTTTTCCGGTGTAATCGTTGAGGCCGGCCCGGGCGCCTTTGACAAACGCACCAACAAGCCTTTCAAAGGCGGGGAGGCGGTTTGTGCCGAGGAAATGCTCTGGTGCGGCGCCTGCCAGCCCTGCGCTGACGGCTGGCCCAACCACTGCGAACGGCTGGATGAGATTGGCTTTAACGTCGACGGCGCTATGGCCAAGTACATTAAGGTCCCGGCACGTGTCGTATGGAGCCTGGAACCTTTACGCGAACGCTATTCCGAAGAAGAAGTATTTTTACTGGGCAGCCTGGTAGAGCCGACTTCGGTAGCTTATAACGCTGTTATCGAACGCAGCGGCTGGGGTATCCTGGGGGGTATCCGCCCCGGCGATAATGTGGTAATCTGCGGTGGCGGGCCGATTGGCATTGCAGCCTGCGCCGTTTTAAAACGCCAGGGGGCGGCCAAAGTAATTCTATCCGAACCCGAACCTTCCCGGGCGGAACTGGGGCGCAAGATGGGGGCCGATTATATTGTTAATCCCCTGCAGGAAGACTTTACTGAAAGGGTCCTGGAAATCACCCGCGGTTACGGGGCGGCCCTGTACCTGGAAGCAACCGGATTGCCGACGGTAGTTTATCCGCAGATTGAAAGAACAATCTGGGAGCAAAAAACTTTGAATGCCAGGGTCATGGTGGTTGCCCGCGCGGATGCCAAAATGCCGGTAACCGGCGAAGTCTTGCAGGTGCGCCGGGCGCAGATAATCGGCGCCCAGGGGCATTCCGGCCATGGCACCTTCCCGCGGGTCATTGAGAGCATGGCCGCCGGGATGAATATGCTGCCCATGATCACCAAGCAAATCTCCCTCGATGAAGTACCGGAAAACCTGGTGACCTTAAGAACCGATCGTAAAGAATGCAAAATTACCGTTCGCCTTGACCGCGAATAAGTTCCTGGAACCGGGGCAAGGTTCAATCTATGAAACTTAAAAAGTAAAGGAGCCTGCAAGATGAACCAGAAGATCTGCAAGGGATGGCTATTAACCGATCACCCGGCCATTATTTTTGAAGATAACGAAGTCGGCCGCCTGAAGAAACAGGTCTGGGAAGCGTCCGAAGAGGAAATCGACGCTATCCTGAAAGAATACGAGATTCCTTCAGAACCCGAACTGGGCAAACCGGGTACTTATATCCAGAATACCCCCCGGGCCAAAGTAATCGAGAAGCGCAAGAAAAACGACATAGTGTTTGTGCCTATCGGCTGCACGGAAAACCACGGCCTCCATGCCAACAGCGGCCTGGACACTTTTATGGTCACCCAGATTTTAGAGGGGGTCCGCCGCTATACGGCCAAACAGGGGCGCGAAGTAAGCCTGGCATTTCCGCCCCTGAATTACGGCGGCCATCCCTACCACCACCTGGGTATGCCAGGAACAATAATTATGCCCAAAGAAGTCGTAGAGGAAACTTTAATTTATACGATGCTGGGCTTATGGAACGATGGCTTCCGGAAGATTATCCTGGTCAACAATCATGGTCACCTGTGGATGCTGGAATCCGCCATTCAGGAATTCATGAAACGCTTTCAGTTGCCTGGCGTATTCCAGGTCATCGACTGGCACCGGGCCGTCAGGGAGTTCTTCTTCCCCGCCGTAAGAGAAGATAGCCTGGAAACGCATTTCGTCCACGCCGATGAAGCCGAAACCTCGGTAGCTCTCCTGCTTTTCCCCGGGATGATCGATATGAGCGTGGTGGAAGATTCCGAACCGGAAGGCTTCTTACCGGCCGGGCACTTTGATACTGCCGTCGATCCTTTAAGGCGCCCCCACCGCTGGTCTGAGGGTGAAGGCCATGCAGCCATTGAACGGGCTGCCACTCCCCAGGGCGTTGTGGGTAGACCCAGTTTAGCTACCGCCCGGAAGGCGAAACGTCCTATTGCCGCCATTTTGAAGTATCTTACCCTGCTGCATGACCATATTCTAGATACCTTCCCACCCGGCACTGTACCGCCGGTTGAGAAGGTAACCTTAAGGACGGAAGAAGAAATGCGGCCTTTCCTTAAGGAACCCCTGAGTGAAGGTTGGAAGTCTGTATATGAATTACCTTACCTCGGGGCGTTCCATAAGCTCTAACTATATAGACTGAGATAACAGGAAAAATATACGGGTGTCAATTTAAAAATTGGCTGAGGTAGCTCCGGCCAAAAGCTACGGCGGGCGCTGAAAAGGGATTGTTTTGTAGCCCGCCGTTGCCAAGGGCCGGGAGAACTCCAAAAGTTTATTAACAGGGGGCTGCATGATATGCCGGAAAAGTTAAATATAGGGCTGATAGGGGCCGGGCGGATCGGCAGGGTTCACGGGGAAAATATACGCTTTCATGTCCCGGGAGCTGAAATAGTTGCCGTAGCCGATCTTTATAGCGATAAGGTCAAAGATTGGGCGTATAACCTGGGCATCAAACATGTATTCGATGACCCGCAAAAGATCATAGAAGATGAAAGGATAAAAGCAGTCTTAATTTGTTCTTCCACTGATACCCACGCGCCTTTAATAATCCAGGCTGCCCGTGCCGGCAAGCATGTCTTCTGTGAGAAACCTATTGATTTTGATTTGAATAAGATCCGGGAAGCACTTAATGAAGTGGAAAAAGCCGGGGTTAAGCTGCAGATTGGCTTCCAGCGCCGCTTCGATCCCGGTTTTAAGAAGGCCTATAACTTGATAGGGCAGGGGAAGATTGGCGATATACGGGTTATAAAAATAACCTCCCGTGATCCCGCACCGCCTCCCATTGAATATATAAAAGTTTCCGGCGGCCTTTTCCTGGATATGACCATTCATGACTTCGATATGGCCAGGTACTTATCGCGGAGTGAGGTCATAGAAGTTCATGCTGTGGGCGGGGTGATGGTTGATAAAGCTATTGGAGAAGCGGGAGATATAGATACCGCCATTGTAACTTTAAAATTCGCCTGCGGTGCCATCGGAGTTATAGACAACTGCCGCCAGAGTGCCTACGGATACGACCAGAGGGTAGAAATCCTGGGTTCTAAAGGCTGTGCCATGGTAGGCAATCCTCCTTTAACCCCGACTGTTTTAGGCACTGAAGAAGGCATCCTGGCTGATAAACTGCAGAATTTCTTCATCGAAAGATACCAACAAGCTTATATCGAAGAAATAAAGGCTTTTGTAAACTGCGTTCTGAAAGACCAGCAACCGCCTGTTACCGGCAATGATGGCTTGCAGCCTGTCTTAATCGGCCTGGCGGCGCAACGTTCTCTGGCTGAAGGCAGGACTGTACCTTTAAAGTATCTGTAAGACAAGTTATCTACAGTTGGAATATTTTCTCTCCGGGATCAGGTCCGGAGCGATTCGGCGGAGGTATCCGTTTATGAAATTGAGTATCTCCATCGCTCAAAATGTACCCGCAAGCGCCCCCTTTATCCTCAGGGGGCCTTATCTTGATAATATTAAGAAGGCTGCTGAACTGGGGTATGATGCTGTAGAGATCCACGTGCGTGACCCGCGTGAACTTGAGGTGGAGCAGATTTTAAAAGTTTGCCAGAAGGAGAGAATAACTGTTTCTACCCTAGGGACGGGCCTGGGATATGTTGAGGATAAATTAAGCCTGACCCATCCTAACGCTCAAATAAGAGAGAAAGCTGCTAAGCGTATTTTAGACCATATTGAAGTTGCCTCATACCTTGGGGCAGGAGTTATAGTTGGCTCGATGCGAGGAGTAATACCTGATACCGGCCGATTTAAAGAATATGAGAATTACGCTGGTGAAGGCCTGGCTGTTTGCCTGCAGAAAGCGCAAAAATGCGGCGTGGTACTTTTCTTAGAAGCCATTAATCGCTATGAAACCAATTTTCTCAATACTGCGGCCGACACATTGAATTTTATAACCCGCTTCAATAGCCCTTACCTCAAGATTCATCTGGATACCTTTCACATGAACATCGAGGAAGTAGATTTGGCCGGAGCTATAAAAAGCACCGGAAGGGCCCTGGGCCATATTCATTTTGCCGATAGCAACAGGTTTTATCCGGGACAGGGACATCTTGATTTTAAAAAGATAATAGCAACCTTAAAAAATATTGGTTATAAAGGTTATATCGCCCTCGAATGCCTCCCCTATCCTGCTCCTGAGGAGGCGGCAGCGGGAGCTATAAAGTATCTAAAAAGCTTGCTTGAGGAGAATTGAGCAAAAAGATTTAGTTATCAGGGTTAATTGCCAGGAAAGATGACGTGTCTTTAAAGAAACGGCGAATTTTGTTCGGGGAAAAATTACTGAAATTAGTGCTCGGGAAGGAGCAAAAGAAAATGCTTGCACTAAATAAAGCCCTGCTCACCGGAGATTTCAGCTTACCCCCCAATCTGGAGGCAGGCCCCTACCCGGATAACTTACCAGAGCGTGTCCTCCAGTTTGGGGAAGGTAATTTCCTGCGCGCCTTTGTCGATTGGATGTTCCATGAACTGAACAAAAAGGGACTGTTCCAGGGCCGGGTGGTGGTAGTGCAACCCCTGGCCCAGGGCCTGGTCGACAAATTAAATCAGCAGGACGGCCTGTATACCTTAATCCTGCGCGGGTACCAGGACGGCCAGATGGTAGAAAAAAGGGAGATTATCACCTCCATCAGCCGTGGTATTAACCCTTACGAAGACTGGCAGGCAGTCCTGCGCTGCGCCGAGGATCCGATGATAGATATAGTTATATCCAACACTACCGAAGCCGGCATCGCTTACGACCCCGGTGACAGCTTAACGGCCGCCCCGCCGCGGTCCTTCCCCGGCAAGCTCACAGCCTACCTCTACCACCGTTTCCGCCACTTCCAGGGCGACCCGGATAAAAGGATGCTCATCATACCCTGTGAGCTTATCGATAGAAACGGCGACAACCTCAAAGCCATAACCTTAAGGCTGGCCGAAGAGTGGGGCCTGCCGGAAGAGTTCCGGCAGTGGCTGCAAGAAGCCAACCTGTTCTTAAACACCCTGGTAGACCGGGTGGTTCCGGGTTACCCCCGCGAAGAAGCAGAGCAACTGGCCAGAGAGCTAGGCTATAAAGACGACCTGCTGGACACCGGCGAGCTGTTCCACCTCTGGGTGATCGAAGGCCCTACGCACCTTAAAGAAAAGCTCCCCTTCCATGTAGCCGGCCTCAACGTCATCTGGACGGACGACATGACGCCGTACCGCACCCGCAAGGTCCGCATCTTAAACGGCACCCACACCAGTACATCGGCCGTAGCCTTCCTAAGCGGCATCGATACGGTAAGGGAGGCTGTAGAACATCCTCGCCTCGGCCGCTTTATGAAAGAATTAATATATAACGAAGTCATACCCGCCACCGACCTGGATAAAAGAATGCTAACCGAGTTTGCCGGGGAAGTGCTAGAGCGCTTCCGCAACCCCTATATTATCCACTGCTGGCAGAGCATCTTGCTCAACACCACTTCTAAATACAAGACAAGGGTACTACCATCGCTGTTGGACTACGTAGCCAGGGAGAAAAAAGTACCGACAAAGCTCACCTTTTCCCTGGCCGCCATGGCTAGTTTATTTAAAGACGGCAAGACCAACGGCCGGCATTTTGAGGGACGTCGGCCGCAAGGGGATTTCATCGTTGAAGACGACCCCGGTGCCCTGGTCTTCTGGCAGACGGCATGGCAGCAATACAAAGGCACACCAGATAGCGCTCGGGAAACAGCAAAATATATCCTGGATAACAGCGCCATATGGGGCCAGGACTTAAATACCGTTCCCGGCCTGGCGGAGAAAATGGGGGTTTACCTGCAGGAGATTGTAACCGGCGGCATGGTGGCAGCCCTGGAGAAGGTGCTGGCGGAAGGAGAAGGGACATGAAAAAAGCAATCCAGTTGCATGCCCGGGATAACGTAGGCGTTGCCCTGGTGGATCTAAAAGCGGGTGAAGCCGTTCTAATAGCTGGACGTGAAATACACCTGCAGGAAGACATCAAAGCCGGCCACAAGTTTACCCTGGTAGATTTGCCCGCTGGCCGGGAAGTAAGGAAATACGGCTATTCAATCGGAATAACTACCCAGCCGGTGAAAGCCGGGCAGTGGGTGCACAGCCACAATTTGCACAGCAGGCTGGGGAAGCTAGAAGAATACATCTATAGCCCCCTCCCCATAACGCCAGATAACCATAAAGCAGTAAACACAATCTTCCGCGGTTACCGGCGACCCGACGGCCAGGTAGGAGTAAGAAACGAGATCTGGATTATCCCCACGGTAGGCTGCGTCAACCAGCTCGCGGAAAACCTGGTCCAGGCCGCCGCCCGGGAACTGGGTATAGGAACGGAAGCCGAAGTCGATCCGGGGAACATTGAAGGCATTTATATTTTCAAACACCCCTATGGCTGCTCGCAACTCGGCGACGACCACCATAACACCCAAAAGCTCCTGGCCTCACTATGCCACCATCCCAATGCTGGCGGGGTACTGGTTCTGGGCCTGGGCTGCGAAAACAATAATATCCCAACTTTCCGCCAGGTGCTGGGAGAGGTAGACCCCAGGCAGGTTAAATTCCTGGTGGCCCAGGAAGTAGAAGACGAAATGACCGTGGGTTTAAAGCTCCTTAAAGAACTAGCGGAATATGCCATCACCTCTAAACGGGAGCCCTGCTCAATATCCGAACTAAAAATAGGGCTCAAGTGCGGCGGTTCCGACGCCTTTTCCGGCATAACCGCCAATCCCCTGGCAGGCCTGGTAGCCGACCGGGTAGTAGTAGAGGGCGGCACGGCGGTCCTCACTGAAGTACCGGAAATGTTCGGCGCCGAAACCATCCTTATGGACCGGGTTGTGGATGAAGGGGTGTTTCAAAAGATAGTAAAGTTGATTAATACCTGGAAGCAATACTATCTGGCCCACGGCCAGCCGGTTTATGAGAACCCTTCACCTGGTAATAAAGAGGGCGGTATTACTACCCTGGAAGAAAAGTCCCTCGGCTGCGTGCAGAAGGGCGGCACGGCAGCAGTGGTAGACGTCCTGGATTACGGCGAGAGGTGCCAGAAGCAAGGGCTCAACCTTTTAAGCGCGCCCGGCAACGACCTGGTATCCTCCACGGCCCTGGCAGCGGCCGGCTGCCAGCTCATCCTTTTTACCACCGGCCGGGGGACACCCCTGGGGACCTGTGTGCCTACGTTAAAGATAGCCAGCAACAGCGCAATTTACACTAAAAAGCCGCATTGGTTCGACTTCAATGCCGGCAGGATACTGGAGGGAGAGAGTATGGTGGAACTGGCAGAGAAATTACTGGAACAGGTTTTGCGGGTAGCCTCCGGAGAACTGACAAAAGCGGAAACCCTGGGCTCCAGGGAGATTGCCATATTTAAGTCAGGGGTCACCCTTTAAAACCCCTTTGCAAGGAACCCATTACTCTTGAGTTAAATTTTACTTTATGATTCAAACGTCCGTAAAACGTAGAGGGTACGGCGAGGGTAGGGGATGGTACGGGTTAGCTGGTTAAGCTATATTTAACTGAAATAAAACAAAAGAGCCTCTCACTTCCTTTGAGCCTTGTGACGTCCTGTTTTTTGATGTAAACTGTTAATAGGGATAGGATATGACGGGGGACAGGGGTATGTATCTTCAGGAATTTTACAGGGCATTAGAGATTGTTAGTGCGGCTGTTCAGGAAGTCTATGGGAACCGTTTGGTTTCCCTGGCTGTTTTTGGTTCAGTAGCCCGCGGTACGCCTCGCCCGGATTCCGATATTGATCTTTTAGTTGTCGCCGATAATCTCCCGCAAGGCCGTTTAAAAAGAATGGCAGAGTTTAACCACGTAGAGGAAATTGTCCAACGCCACACCGCAGCTTTTCAACATATCCGGCCGGATCTTTCGCCGGTAATAAAATCAAGGCAGGAGATACTTGCAGGAAGTTTACTATTTCTAGATCTGGTTGAGGATGCAAAGATTTTTTACGACCGGGAAAACTTCCTGGCGCTGTACTTGAATGGATTAAGGGAAAAACTAGAGCAGTTGGGAGCGCGCAGGGTCTACCACGGCGGGGCCTGGTACTGGGTATTAAAGAGAGATTACACGCCGGGCGAGGTGTTTGAGATATGACCAATATCACCCTGGCGCGGAGCTATCTGGAGAAGGCTACCAAACGAATGAAAATATTGCCGGTTTTGCTTGACGAACAAGCATACTCTGACGTGATAAGGGAAGCCCAGGAGATTGTAGAACTGGCTCTAAAAGGTATGCTCCGGGCTATCGGTATTGAGCCCCCTAAACAGCATGATGTCGGTTATTTATTAGTGGAGTTTAAGGATCGTTTTCCCGAAGAAGTCCAGGGGGAAGTGGAAAGAATTGCCGGCATATCAAAATGGTTGCGGAAAGAAAGGGAATTTGCCTTTTATGGGGACATAGATTTTATACCTACAGAAGAATACACAATTGCAGACGCCAGGAAGGCCATAAATGGTGCCGGGCTGGTAGTAAAAATGGCTTCTAAAGTGATATGATTTGTTATAAAAAGCCCTGCCGGTTGTATCCTGCAGGGCACTTTTTTTCTTTTACCTTTCATTAGCAGCATGGATTTCTACCCTGGCACCGTCGGGAACCTTCTTTAACACCCCGGGATCGCTTAAAATGCGGCCGATTTTATTTACCGGGCTGGCGGCGCGGGGTTTGGCACCGGTGCTGGCGGGCGTAGGCCCGAAGAACAGGCAGAAGGCGTGTCCCGGCGGCCAGTAAGCGATGTCGCCTACTTCCATATCCGCCGTGGCTCCTTCTTCCAACCCGGCCTTAACGGGGATCGAGAAGTAAATTTCATCACCCCAGGTATTGGCCCGGCCGGTTATGGGCAGGGCGGCCTGGATCTTGCGGGCGGTGTCGCTGTCGTTTAGCTCGGCTATTACGGTCAGCTTACCAAAGTTAATGGCAATTTGCATATAAATTACCCCCGGCAATGAATTTCCAGGCATATTTTAACATATATAATGATAAGCCTCAACAAATACCTCTTCCTCGCGGGTATAATAAAAAGTATGGTCGGCTTTTAATGCTGAAGGCATACAGTCGACGCAGTGGTCGGCCGGTAACTGTGGACGCTAAAAGCAATAGCCCGGGAGGATGATTGTTGTTGCCAAAGATACGGCTGCAATTTGTTTTGTTATTAATGGTAGTGTTAATTGCGGGGGGAGTACTTATGTTTCAAAACGCCTACCGGTTAGCGCCGCCTGTTGATGAGCATCCCGGGCTGAAACCCGACCGGCAAAGGGCTTATTATGTAAGGGTTCCTGTAGCCGACGTCCGGGCAGAGCCTGACGGGGAAGCGGAGCGGGTTACCCAGGCCCTCATGGGGGATGAGGTGAAGGTGCTGAAGGAGGAAGGTGATTGGCTGCAGGGGCAGGTGCCTGATGGCTATATCGGATGGTTAAAAACAGTTGATGTAGTTATTGATATCTCACCACAGGTGGAGTCACTGGTAGCTGTAATCGTCCCCCGTGCCCTGTTGTTCCGGCAGCCAGGAGATAATGACGCCACCGGCGAAGCCTTAATGGCTACCGACTTGCCCCTGCTGCAGCAGAAAGAAGGCTGGATGGAAGTCTGGCTCCCGGGTGGGGGAACGGCCTGGTTGAGGGGAAATGAGGTTGAGGTCTGGCCCGCGGGGAAGGTGCAAGGAAAACGCGGCGGGGAGGATGTCATTAAAACAGCTGAACGCCTGCGGGGTGTGTCTTATCTCTGGGGCGGGGTGAGCCTGTACGGCATAGACTGTTCCGGACTGGCCTATGTTGCTTACTATTTAAACGGAGTACGTTTGCCCAGGGATGCTGACATGCAGTTCCAGGTAGGCAGGCAGGTAGCCAGGGAAGAGTTGCAGCCCGGGGACCTGGTCTTTTTCAACACGGAAGGAACTGGGAGCCTGCCCACCCATGTCGGTATTTATAGCGGTAACGGGGAGTTTATTAATTCCCGTTCCGGCCATGGCGTAATAACCAGCCGCCTTGATGAGCCGTTATTCGCTCGCGGATACCTGGGAGCACGACGTTACCTGCCGTAAGGACTGGCATTGGCGATAAATCCCGGCGGGAAAACCCGTGTTGTTTCCTCAAGGAAGCTAACAATCATTGGCTTCCGGAATGACAACGCCAAATATATTGTATACTTGTTAAATAGATATTGCACCGCCTGGTATGTGTTTATATAATAAGGCAAGGCGGTTGAAAGAAGGAACAAGCACCGCTCTGGTTATTAAAACCAGGGCTTTTCTATAAATTTTAACGGTTATAAGGAACACAGGGACAGTTAAAGACCGGTAGTCAAAAAATGTTAGGAAGCTTTGCTTCCCTTTATGGAGGAGAACCGTTTTGGGCCAGCTAAAGATTACCGACACCACCCTGCGTGATGGGCACCAGAGCCTCTGGGCTACACGTATGGCTACGGCCGATATGCTGCCTATCATTGAAAAAATTGATAGCGTCGGCTACCATTCCCTTGAAGTATGGGGCGGCGCCACCTTTGATGTCTGCATGCGCTTCCTGGACGAAGACCCGTGGGAACGCCTGCGAACCCTGAAAAGATATGCCCGGAAAACCCCCTTGCAGATGCTCCTCAGGGCCCAGTCCCTTGTAGGTTACCAGCTGTACCCCGACGATGTGGTGCGGGCCTTTATTGCCAGGGCGGTGGCCAACGGTATTGATATTATCCGTATTTTCGATGCCCTGAATGATCTGCGCAACATGGAAGTTCCCATTGAAGCCGCCAAAAAGGAAGGCGCCCATGTCCAGGGGACGGTGGTCTACACCATCAGCCCGGTCCATACTACCGAGCATTATTTGCAGACGGCCCTGGAACTGGAGAGCATGGGCGTGGACTCAATATGCATCAAAGATATGGCCGGCCTCCTGGCCCCCTTTGAAGCCTATGAACTGGTAAAGCTTTTTAAAGAAAAGCTCCGTATACCCGTCCAGCTCCACAGCCACTATATCGGCGGCCTGGCCGTTGGTGCCTACCTTGAGGCCGCCCGGGCGGGAGTGGATGTAGTTGATACGGCCTCGGTTCCCCTGGCCTTCGGTGCATCCCAGCCGCCGGTAGAGACGGTGGTGCGGGCCCTGGCCGGGACGCCCTACGATACCGGCCTGGATTTGAACCTCCTCTTTGAGATCGCCCGTTATTTTGACGACCTGCGCCGGGAGCTGGGCTATGAGCGCGGTGTGACCCGCATTACCGATATGTGGGTTTTCCAGCACCAGGTTCCCGGAGGCATGATATCTAACCTGGTTAGCCAGTTAAAGGAGCAAAAGGCAGCCGGCCGCATCAATGAAGTCCTCGCAGAGATACCGCGGGTACGGGCCGACCTGGGTTACCCGCCCCTGGTTACACCTACCAGCCAGATTGTCGGCACTCAGGCGGTGCTCAACGTCCTGACAGGCCAGCGGTACAAGATCGTACCCGGGGAAGTCAAAAACTACGTCCGCGGCCTTTACGGGCGCCCGCCGGTACCTGTAAGGGAAGAAATTCGCCGGATGATCATCGGGGATGAAGAGCCCATACAGGGGCGGCCGGCTGATGTTCTGCCGCCGCGTCTGGAAGAAGCCAGACAAGAAATCGGCGAACTGGCACGGAATGAAGAGGATGTTATCAGTTATGTGTTGTTTCCCCAGGTGGCACGGAAATTTTTTGAGGACCGCCGTGACGGGAGGTTGCGACCGGGTAGGCGTACCGTAAAATCCCAGACCGGGGAAAAGGCAGAGACAGGAGGCATTAAGAAAGTGGACCTCAAGGATATAACCCAGCTCATTAAAGTCCTGGAGGAGACGGGTATTACCGAACTCAACCTGGAAAGTGAAGGGGTCAAGATCGTAATCAGGCGCGGCAGCGACCGGGAAGGATATACAGGCATGTTCTCCGCATCCCGGGCAGACAAGGCCGAGGAGGTTTGTACTCCAGGGGATACGCCACAAGCCGATCAAGATATTATCGAAGTCAGGGCCCCCATGGTAGGGACTTTTTACCGGGCACCTGCTCCTGATGCGCCTCCTTTCGTAGAAGTGGGCACCAGGGTTAAACCGGGACAAACATTGTGTATAATAGAAGCTATGAAGCTTATGAATGAGCTTGCCGCCGAAACAGCGGGCCAGGTTGTCGCCATCCTGGCGGAAAACGGCCAGCCGGTGGAATACGGCCAGGTGCTGTTCCAGATTAAGAAAGAGTAGCAAAGTTTCGCCGGTAGAAGGGTACAGGATCGAAGTAAGGTTTACGGGGGATAAAAGAGATGTTCAAGCGAGTTCTCATTGCCAACCGCGGCGAAATTGCCGTGCGGATTATCCGTGCCTGCCGGGAAATGGATATTGAAACTGTAGCCGTGTATTCCGAGGCCGACCGCGGGGCCCTGCACACCCGGCTGGCCGACAAAGCCGTTTGCATCGGGCCGGCGCAGGCCAATCGCAGTTACCTGCATATTCCCAGTATAATCGCTGTGGCCCAGATGAGCGGTGCCGATGCCATTCACCCCGGTTATGGTTTTCTATCCGAAAACCCGTACTTTGCCGAGATGTGTGCCACGGCAGGGATAACCTTTATCGGCCCTTCACCAAGGGCCATGCAGCTCATGGGCGCCAAGGCTACGGCGCGGGCTACCATGATTGCCAACGGGGTGCCGGTGGTACCGGGTTCCGAAGGAGTTGTCAAGGATCTCGACACCGCCATGGCTATAGCCAAAGAAATCGGGTACCCCGTTTTAATAAAGGCGTCGGCTGGAGGCGGCGGCCGCGGTATGCGGGTAGCCCAGGGTCCCCGGGAACTGCGCCAGGCCATCCAGACTGCCCAGCGGGAGGCGGAGGCAGCCTTCGGCGATCCCCAGGTCTACCTGGAGAAATATATTGAAGAACCCCGCCATATTGAGTTCCAGATACTAGGAGATATCGAGGGCAACATCATTCACCTGGGCGAGCGCGACTGTTCCCTGCAGCGGCGCAACCAGAAGATCCTGGAAGAAGCCCCTTCGGTAGCCCTGACACCGGAGCTGCGGCGAGAAATGGGGGAAGTAGCCTTAAAGGCCGCCAGGGCCGTTGGTTATTACAGCACGGGGACGGTAGAATTCCTTCTTGATAAATATGGCCGCTATTATTTTATTGAGATGAATACCCGCATCCAGGTGGAACATCCCGTTACCGAGGCGGTTACCGGTATCGACCTGGTTCAGGAGCAGATCAGGATAGCTGCAGGAGAACCTTTAAGTATCCGTCAAGAAGAAGTCCAGATCCGGGGGCATGCCATCGAGTGCCGGATTAATGCCGAAGATCCCGGCCATAATTTCCGGCCGGCACCGGGACGTATTGAGCGTTACCATGTACCGGGAGGCTTTGGTATCAGGGTGGACAGCGCTGTTTACAGCGGTTACTTAATTCCCCCTTATTATGATTCTCTAATTGCCAAGGTCATAGCATGGGCGCCGGATCGGGAAAAAGCCATCAACCGTATGGCCGGGGCTCTGAAAGAGATGGTAATTGAAGGGGTACCGACGACTATACCTTTTCACCAGCAAATATTGGCGAATGCCTTTTTCCGGCGGGGGGAGGTCTACACCAATTTTATCCAGCGCCGCTTGCTGGCAGGATGAAGTTGCAGTTGTGATGGCTGCCGTCCTCTGGTATAATATAGAAACAAGCGGAGGTGATTTATATGGATAATTCTTTAGAACAACAGGCACGGAATGAACTTGGCACGATAAAAATCACCAACGAGGTTGTAGCAATCATCGCCGGGCTAGCCGCTATGGAAATCGAAGGAGTTGCCGGTATGAGCGGCGGCATTGCCGGGGGTATTGCCGAGCTACTGGGGAGGAAAAATCTAAGCAAGGGCGTTAAGGTGGAAGTAGGGGAAAAAGAAGCCGCGGTTGATCTGTATATTGTCGTAAATTTCGGCGTACGCATCCCCGATGTTGCCATCCGGGTACAGGAGAGTGTTAAAAAGGCTATCGAATCAATGACGGGCTTGCGGGTGGTAGAAGTTAATGTACATATCCAGGGCGTAGTATTTCCCCAGGAAGAGAAAGATGAAGAAAGCACCCGCGTCCGTTAGGAGGGCATTGAATTGTCAGTGCTGGACCGGGCCTTGCTGGCCCTTTTTGCTTTACTGGTAGCGGTTCTTTCCCTGGGTACCCTGGTAGTTGTCGCCGGATGGGCAGTACCCCTGGACCTTTTTGAACTAAGCCTCCGGCGGCCGGACTATCGCATCATAGCAGGTCTGGTAGCTACCGTATTATTCCTGCTGGCCTTGCGTTTTTTGGTAGCCAGTGTGCGCCCGGCGGCAGCAAGGGAAGAGCAGGCGGTTATAAAAGCTGCCGAGCTTGGCACGGCCAGCATTTCCCTGCCGGCCCTGGAAAACCTGGTCATCCGTGCTGCCCGCCAGGTGAAAGGGGTGCGAGAGGTACGTACAAGGCTCCATGTCCTTCCGGAGGGACTATCAGTAAAGCTTAATATTACCGTTAGTCCCGACCGTAATTTGCCGGAGTTAGCTGCGGCACTCCAGCAACAGGTCCATGAATATATTGTTGCTACAGCAGGCCTGGAGGTGCCGGAGGTCCAGGTGCGGGTCAACGGGATTTATCAGGAAGGCGTGCGCCGGGCAGAATAGGGGAGATGAAGGCATGGAAAACAATACCGGTTTTCTCGATTACCTCTGGCGGGAACACCGCGGCAAGTTTATAGGCGTTACCCTGGGCGTTATTTTCGGCCTTTTGACTGCCATCTGGGGTTTTGGCAAGGCCCTTTTTATTGGTTTTTGTGTTGCCGTAGGTTACATTATCGGTCGTCGTCTTGACCAGGGTCGTGGGTGGGAAGACCTATGGAGACGTTTCTTTGGTAATCGCTGGTAAGGGGGAATTAGCGCTTTGAGCAGAAAGGCAGCCAGGATAAAAGCCCTCCAGGCTCTCTTTGCCGTTGATCTGGGCCGCATGGCCCCGGAAAGGGCAATTGAAGAACTTTTAGCCGAAGAACAGCTCTCACCCCAGGCAGCTGCCTTTGCCCGCGAACTGGTAATGGGGACTATCACCGCCCGGCAGGAACTTGACGCTATTATTAGCAAGTACGCCGTCGGCTGGCGCCTGGAGCGCCTTGCGGCTATTGACCGCAATATCCTCAGGATGGCTTTGTTTGAAATGAAATTTTACCCGGATACACCGGTAAATATTATCATTAACGAAGCTATTGAACTGGCTAAAACCTTTAATAACGAAGAAGCGGGTAAATTTGTCAACGGCCTGCTGGACAGCGCCCGCAAAGAGTTAGGAAGATAGCTGATGGCCATTCTCGGTATTGATACCAGTGCTTATACCTGTTCAGTAGCCATCGTTAGCGACGATGGCCAGGTCCTTACCGCTCACCGCCGCCTGTTGCCGGTACCCCGGGGAGAAAGGGGACTGCAGCAGGGAACGGCGGTTTTTCATCATGTGCAGATATTACCGGAGATTCTCACGCTGACCTTTGACAGCATACCGGCAACCCGTCTCAAGGGGGTAGCTGCAGCTACAAGACCCCGGCCGGTGGCAGGCTCCTATATGCCGGTTTTTACCGTGGCGGCCGGGCAGGGCCGTATCCTGGCAGCGGCTTTGCAGGTACCCTTCCTGGCTACAACCCACCAGGAAGGTCATATTGCCGCCGGCCTCTGGTCGGCGGGATGGCACCCTTGCGACCCTTTCATGGCCGTTCACCTTTCAGGAGGGACCTCAGAAATTCTAGTGGTGAGCCGGAAGAGCGGCGGTTTTAATATCAAAAAACTGGGAGGAACCCTGGACCTACATGCCGGGCAACTGATCGACCGGGTTGGTGTGCTCATGGGTCTCGAGTTTCCCGCGGGGCCGCAACTGGAACTGCTGGCTCGGCAGGCCCATGAAGAAGGAGAAAAAAAAGTACGGCTAACTTCGGCCGTGAGGGGGTATAATTTTAGCTTCTCCGGGCCTGCCAGCCAGGCAGAACGCCTGCTGGCGGCAGGAGCCGACAGGGCAGCTGTAGCCAGGGCAGTGGAGCAATGTATAGCCAATACACTGGAGCGGGTCCTGCGGGCAGCCATAGTTGCTACCGGGATAAAAGATATTTTAATCGTCGGCGGGGTGGCGGCCAATGACTACCTGCGCAGGCGTTTGCGCCACCGCCTGGAACACCGTGCTATAGGTGCCAAACTCTACTTTGCCGCACCGGAACATAGCGCCGACAATGCCATCGGCGTGGCCCTGCTCGGGCGGGAGGTAATTTAATGGTCCCTGGCCATCTGCCGGCGGATATCCGGCAGGGGAAGGGTCAGGACGGCAGCCAGGGCCGGAACAATAGCCAGGAGATGAATTACAAAGGGAACGCCCCTGGCGTCGGCAACACCGCCCAGCAGGAGGAGGCCCAGGCCGCCGGTACCGATGGCAAACCCCATCATCAGACCGGAAGCCATTCCTATATGGCGGGGCATCAAGGACTGGGCCAGGACAATGGCCGGGGCAAAGGTAGATACTACAAAAAAGCCGCTCAAGGCCAGCAATATAGCTACCCAGGCCCCTTTTACGTATGGAAAAGCCAGGACCAGGGGAATAAGCACCAGCATGGAGGCGAGGATCATCCTTTTAGCCCCCCAGTAATCGGCGATACGCCCGCCTACAAGGGTGCCTACCGCCCCGGCAATAAGGAAAATAGAGAGCATGGTGCTGGCAAAGGCGGCGTCACCGTGAAGGTAATGCTGGTAGTAAAAGGGGATATAATAGGTTAAACCGGTATGGAGCCAAGAACGCAGGATAACAACAAGGACGAGCAGGGTAACGGCTGTAAGGGAGGCCCTGCTGTAATTTGTTTTCACCTTTTGTGGGGCAGCAGCCGCTACAGTATCGGTACCCATGGCGCGGCCGATAGCCGGCATGGAATGGACCAGCAGGGCCACGGTAAGTATTGTAGGCAAAATAACCAGCCAGGAAGATTTTAAACCACCGTGGGTGAGGATAAGGGAAGCGATTATCGGTCCCAGACCAAAGCCCAGGTTGCCCCCTACGGAAAAGATAGCCATGGAGCCTGCCTGCAGGGGACCGCTGATATAATGGGCCGATTTGGAAGCTTCCGGGTGATAGGCGGCTACTCCCAGGCCGCTAACGAAAACGAGTGCTACAAGTAAATAATAACCGCGTACCAGTCCGAAAGCGGCCATACCCAGACCGGCTAAGAGGCAGCCGGCTGGCAATAACCAGCGCAGCTGGTACTTATCTGAAAGGTAGCCGAAAAGGGGCTGGATTACAGAAGAACTAATGTTAGAAAGAGCAGCAATGAAACTTGCGGCTGTAAAAGTCAGGCCGGCCTGTTGTTTATATACCGACAGGAAAATAGGTAGCAGTCCCTGGTTGATATCGGTAACCATGTGTCCCAAACTCAGCAGGTAAAGAATATGTTTCTGCATTTCTTCAATTCCTCCAGTCTTATCATATATTAAATCCTGCAGGTGAAGCGGTCAAGGATTATTAGCAGGAATATGGGTTTTAACAGCGAATATTATCAAGGTTAAATTTAATTAAGAAATAGCTTAACGTGTAAAGGGGTAGAGAGGCTCGTGTACCGGATTGTACGTAAAGAGGTCATGTCACCGGTGATCAAGCTAATGGAGATTGAAGCTCCCGAGGTGGCTGCTAAAGCCCGGGCTGGTCAGTTTATTATTCTCCGGATCGACGAAGAGGGGGAACGCATACCCCTGACAATTGCCGACTTTAACCCTGACCGGGGCACCATTACAACGATTTTCCAGGAGGTTGGATACACTACCCGGCGCCTGGGGGCTATGGAGGCGGGAGATACCCTGGCCGATTTTGTCGGTCCCCTGGGACAACCCTCGGAAATTGAAAATTACGGCCGGGTCGTATGTGTGGGGGGCGGCGTCGGCGTGGCCCCTGTTTATCCCATAGCCCGTGCCTTGAAGGAAGCCGGCAACGAGGTAATATCTATAATTGGCGCCCGGACAAAGGAACTGCTTATCTGGGAAGACGAAATGCGGGCCGTCTCCAGCGAGTTGCTGGTGGCTACCGATGACGGCAGCTACGGTCACCACGGCTTTGTAACGGATCTCTTGAAACAGGTACTGGAAGAACGGGGCAATATATCCCGGGTCTGGGGTATCGGCCCGGTAATCATGATGCGAGCCGTTGCGGAGACTACCAGACCCTTTGGTGTGCCCACTATTGTCAGCATGAATCCCATTATGGTGGACGGTACCGGGATGTGCGGCGCCTGCCGGGTCAGCGTCGGCGGGGAAACTAAATTTGCTTGCGTCGACGGGCCCGAATTTGACGGCCATCAGGTGGACTGGCAGCTGGCCCTGCGGCGGATGAACATGTACAAAGATGAAGAAGAGAGAATCCTTGCGTACCATGAGGGGGGTGGTTGCAAATGCCACTAATTCCTAACAAAACACCCATGCCATCCCAGGATTCGAAGGAGCGGATTCACAACTTCAATGAAGTGGCCCTGGGCTATACCGAGGAGATGGCCCTGGCAGAAGCCGAGCGTTGCCTCCAGTGTAAAAAGGCCCCCTGCCGCCAGGGTTGTCCTGTGGAGGTAGACATCCCTGCTTTTATCACTTTGATAAAAGAACGGGATTTTGACGGGGCTATTGCCAAGATAAAAGAAAAAAATAACCTGCCAGCCATTTGCGGTCGGGTTTGTCCCCAGGAAAACCAGTGCGAAAAATACTGCACCGTGGGCAAGAAGCATGAGCCGGTAGCCATCGGCCGCCTTGAGCGCTTTGTCGCCGATTACCAGATGGCAAAGGGTGAAGACGTTGCGATGACCAAGGCGGCGGCTACCGGTTTTAAAGTGGCGGTGATAGGTTCCGGGCCCGCCGGTTTGACGGCTGCTGCCGATCTGGCGCGGATGGGGCATCAGGTGACAGTTTTTGAAGCCCTGCACGTGCCCGGAGGCGTGTTGATGTACGGTATTCCTGAATTCCGGTTACCGAAAAAGATTGTCCAGCAAGAAATTGATTCCATTCGCCGGTTAGGAGTCGAGATTCGTACCAATGCCGTTGTCGGCAAGGTCACGACTGTGAACGAGCTCCTGGCCGGCGGATACGATGCCGTCTTTATTGGCACCGGTGCAGGGCTACCCCACTTCATGGGAATACCCGGAGAAAACCTCCTGGGAGTTTACTCGGCCAATGAATTCCTCACCCGCACCAACCTGATGAAGGCTTACCTCTTCCCCCGCTATGCCACCCCCATTAAAGTGGGCAGGCGGGTGGCCGTTATCGGTGCCGGTAATGTAGCTATGGATGCGGCCCGCACGGCCCTGCGCCTGGGAGCAGAAGAATCTTATATTGTATACCGCCGCTCGGCAGCCGAGATGCCTGCGAGGAAAGAAGAAGTAGAGCACGCTGAAGAAGAAGGGGTCCGGTTCCACCTCCTTACCAGCCCGGTAAAAATCTACGGCGACGACCGGGGCATGGTGAAGGGAATGACCTGCCAGCGCTTTGAACTGGGTGAACCGGATGCCTCCGGCCGCCGGCGGCCGGTACCCGTACCGGGCTCCGAATATGATATGGAAGTAGATACGGTAGTTATAGCCATAGGCCAGGGGCCCAATCCCCTGGTTTTAAGGACCACCCCGGGCCTGGAGCTTACCCGTAAAGGGACCATTGCCGCCGACGAGGCTACCGGTGCCACTTCCAGGAAGGGCGTCTTTGCCGGCGGCGACATCGTCACCGGGGCGGCAACGGTAATCCTGGCCATGGGAGCGGGCAAAGCCGCAGCGCGGGCCATAGACAGGTATCTGCGGGAGAAATAGTATTTGCAGTAGTATTTGTGAGTTTAGAAGTACGGGTGAAAGCAAAAAGCAGGGATATGTCCGCAGCCCATAAGGCAAGAGGCCTCTGAGCCACGAAGGACCATACCCCTGCCATGCAGTATCCTATTCACATCTTGAAGGAGGTCTAAGCCATGCCAGCCCAGATTCTAGACGGTAAGCAAATTGCCGCCGCAGTGCGGGAAGAAGTCAAGCAGGAAGTAGCCAGGTTAAAAGAACAGGGGATTACCCCCGGATTGGCCGTCGTCCTGGTCGGTGACGATCCGGCTTCCCAGGTGTATGTACGCAACAAGCACCGCGCCTGCGAAGAAGTCGGCATATACTCGGTGGTCCACCGCCTGCCGGGAGAAACCACCCAGGCCGAACTACTGGACTTGATCAAGCAGCTTAATAACGATTCCCAGATTCACGGCATCCTAGTCCAGCTACCCCTTCCTCCTCATATTGATGAAAAAACCGTCATCGATACCATCGCCCTGGAAAAGGATGTCGACGGTTTCAGCCCGGCCAACGTCGGCAACCTGGTTATTGGCGACAAGTGTTTTTATCCCTGCACGCCCCACGGCTGCATGGTCCTCCTGGATAAGACCGGTATTGATCCCAGGGGTAAAAAGGCAGTTGTTGTTGGCCGCAGCAATATCGTCGGCAAGCCCATGGCCATGATGCTTTTGGCCCGCCACGCCACGGTAACCATCTGCCATTCCCGTACTGCCAATTTGGCCGAGGAGTGCCGCCAGGCCGATATCCTGGTTGCTGCCGTGGGGAAGCCGGAGATGATCACCGGCGACATGATTAAAGAAGGTGCGGTAGTTATAGACGTTGGCATCAACCGCGTGGGTGAGAAAAAGCTGGTGGGGGATGTCCACTTTGAAAGTGCCGTCCAGAAAGCAGGCTGGATTACCCCTGTCCCCGGCGGAGTCGGCCCCATGACCATTGCCATGCTACTTAAAAATACAGTCGAGGCGGCCCGGCGCTAGTGTCCGGGCAACGGGTACTGGCGGTGAGGGAACTCACCGCCTATTTGCAGCGCCTGATAAGCAACGACGGCCGCCTGGCCAACGTCTGGGTAAGGGGAGAAATATCAAACCTGCGCCGCCCGGTGTCGGGTCACCTCTACTTTACCTTGAAGGACCAGGCAGCTGCCCTGCGCTGTGTGATGTTCCAGGGCCGTAGCCGAGGCTTAAATTTATCCCTCCAGGACGGCCTGGAGGTCATCGCCAGGGGTCATGTTGCCATTTATCCGCGGGACGGTGTCTACCAGCTTTATGTGGACGAAATGTTCCCGGCCGGTTTGGGAATGGCCAGCCTTGCCCTGCAGGAGCTGGCGGCCCGTTTGGAACGGGAAGGCCTTTTTGCTGCCGAACGCAAGCGCCCCCTGCCCTTCATGCCGCGCCGGGTGGGCCTGGTAACCTCACCCAGCGGTGCCGCCCTCAGGGATATGGTTACCGTTAGCCGGCGGCGTTTCCCCGGTATTGACCTGGTGCTGGCCCCGGCTACCGTCCAGGGAGATACCGCGCCCTTTGAACTGGCCCGGGCCCTGGAACTTCTAGGTAAACTGGGCGGGGTAGACGTCATTATCATCGGGCGCGGCGGCGGCTCGGCCGAGGATCTGAATGCCTTCAATACCGAAATCGTCGCCCGGGCCATTTATGCCTGCCCGGTCCCGGTTATCGCCGCCGTGGGACATGAAACGGACCTTACTTTAGCCGACCGGGTGGCAGACCGGAGGGCTCCCACCCCATCGGCAGCCGCCGAGATGGCCGTCCCGGTAAAAAAAGAGCTGGAAGAACGCCTGGACATCCTGGCTACCCGTGCCCGGCGGGGCATGGAACACCGCCTGCAGATGGCCCATGCCAGGCTTGAACGCCTGGTTAAAAGCCGTGGTATGGCTCGGCCCCAACAAGAACTGTATTATCGCCAGCAATACCTGGACGGGCTGGAACAGCGCCTCCTGGCCTCCTGGCAGCGCCAGGCCGGAGCCAGGGAACAGGCCCTGCAACTGTTAACGGCCCGCCTGGAGGCAGCCAGCCCCCTGGCCATCTTGAGCCGCGGCTATGCCGTTTGCCGGCGTCCCGGCGGTCCCTCCCTCCGGCGGAGCCAGGAGGTTGTCCCCGGTGAGAGGGTGGAAGTAGTCTTAAGCCAGGGCCGACTCCAGTGTGAGGTTATGGATGTGGAGGAGTGCTAATGTATCGTTTGGGAGGAACTAAGCAATGCCTGAAGGCACAGAGCTGAAATTCGAAGAGGCTTTGCAGAAACTTGAGGGTATTGTCCGGGCCCTGGAAGGAGAAGGCTTAACCCTGGAGGATTCTTTGGCGTATTACCAGGAAGGGATCAGGTTGGTACGCCTGTGCCGGCAGCGCCTCCAGGAAGTCGAGGGCAAGCTCCAGGCCCTTCTGGTCCAGGAAGGCGAAGTTATGTTTAAAGAAATATCTTTATCCGGGGGTGGCGGTAACGGAGATTGAAAGCTATCTGGCATCCCGCCAGCAACTGGTTCAGGAAGCACTGGAAAAAAGCCTGCCGCCGGCGGATAGTTATCCGCCGGCCGTTCATCGAGCCATGCGTTACAGCCTTTTTGCCGGGGGGAAGAGGTTGCGACCCATTCTGGTCCTGGCGGCGGGTGAAGCTGTGGGCGGCGCCCCTGAACCTTTGCTGCCGGCCGCCTGTGCGGTGGAATTAATTCATACCTATTCCCTTATTCATGATGACCTGCCGGCCATGGATAATGACGACTTTCGCCGCGGCCGGCCTACCTGCCATAAGGTTTTCGGTGAAGCCGTAGCCCTGCTGGCCGGGGATGCCCTTCTCACCCAGGCCTTTGCCGTTTTGAGCCGGGTAGAGGGTGGTATCCCGGCGGCGAAAGTTCTCCAGGCCATCGGCGAGCTGGCCGCCGCCGCCGGCAGCCAGGGGATGATCGGCGGCCAGGTAGTGGATATGGAGGCCGAGGGCCGGACGGTTACCCTGGAAACAATTAATTATATCCATACCCACAAGACCGGCAGCCTTATCCGCGCCTGCCTGCGCCTGGGCGGTATCTTAAGCGGCGCCGGCGAGGAACCTCTGGCCATTTTAACGCGTTACGGCGAAAACCTGGGCCTGGCCTTCCAGATAACCGATGATATTCTCGATGTTGAAGGCGATTTTACCCAAATGGGGAAAAAAGGTGGCATGGATGCGGCCCGGGGTAAGGCAACCTATCCGGCATGCCTGGGGCTGGAGAAGGCAAAAGAGATAGCCGGCGAACTCTGTGCCGAAGCGCAGGAGTTAGCCCGCTCGCTGGGGCCGGCGGCCGAACCTTTATACCTTCTTGCCGGCTACGTTCTTGCAAGGCAGGGATAGACAAAATCCCAGGATAAAGGTGCCCGGGGCAGGGAGAAAAGGCATACCGGCGCTGCCTGCAGGTAAGCACCATAGAAGGCTTAAAGCCAGGAGGGGCTTTTAAAGGCGGTGCTTGCCCTTTAGGGACGAATGTCATATAATAATTCCTACCAGAAAAGTTAATATGGTGGGTGGCGCAGTATTCTAGTCAGGGCCACCATCTTTGAAGACGGGCCTAAAAATCCGTTAAGGGCACACCGATGAAGTTCCTGGTGCTGGCTGTCGACGCCCAGTCGAGGGTTGGTACTGGGAGTTAAGGAGGGGGGGCGATCTACAATGGCATGTAGGCGTGGACCCTTCCTCCGTGGAGACCCAGGTGCGTGGGAAAGTTCCTGCGGCAGGAATGATTACTATGGCCTGGGGTAGAAACCTGCAGTCGGTACAAAGGGTGCTGGCTGCAGCGTAGCCTGCCTTGAGCGGTAGTGGTGGATGCGGGTGTTAAACACCTTTAAAGGTCTTAGCCAAGATCTACTGGCTATAGCGGAAACCACTACTGCAAAAGAGGCTAAAAGATGGCCGGCCTTGTTGAGGAAAACTCCTAGACTGTTTACCGCCCGTAAGGCTGGCCGGGGATTAAAGTATGCGCTAAGTGGCAATCCAGTCCTGCTCCCGGCGACGGTGCAGGGTACCCTTTAAAGGGAAACCGCCACGGGCGGCGACGCGTGGTAGGGTGCCGGGAAAACCTACTGGACCTAAGCCATAACATTTACCCGGGCAGTTGCCACCCACCAAAATTACATAATCCTTATCATATATGGAGGCAGAAAACACATTTGGCCAGAACACAAGGTCGTTCCTCCTGGAAAAATGCCCTGACTATGGGCGGAGGAACTTTTTTTATAGCCATGGCCGTAGGCTATGGTTCCCAGGTGTTCCTGGGTAAAATAACTTCAATAATTTTAACCTTTTCCCTGTTGCTGATAATCATTGTAGCAGGTATTGCTTTTGATATTATAGGGGTGGCCACGGCGGCTGCCAGTGAAGTACCCCTGCATGCCCGGGCGGCCAAAAAAGTTCCCGGTGCCCGCCAGGCCCTTGGCTTATTACGCAATGCCGAACGGGTTGCCACTTTTTCCACCGATGTGGTGGGGGACGTCTGCAGTACCTTGAGTGGTGCTGTTGGTGCGGTAATTATTTTACGCCTGGCGGGACAGCATGGAGCGGAAGATTTGATGGTCAGTACCATCATGACGGCCATCATCTCGGCTGTAACAGTAGGGGGTAAGGCCCTGGGCAAGGGATTTGCCCTGCGCCAGGCTAATGATATAATATTTTTTGTGGGCAAGTTATTATATGGTATAGAAAAAATGACCGGGTGGCGCCCCTTTAACTATACCTCCCAGAAAGGACGGCGGCCATGAACCTGCTTGACAAAATCAGGGAACCGGCTGACGTAAAAAAATTGAATAATGCGGAACTCGACAAGCTGGCGGCGGAAATACGCCGGGAGCTGGTCAGGACGGTAGCCCGTACCGGCGGCCACCTGGCGCCCAACCTGGGAGTAGTAGAATTAACCCTGGCCCTGCACAGCGTTTTTGATTTGCCCCGGGATAAAATTATCTGGGACGTAGGCCACCAGTGTTATGTGCACAAGATGCTTACCGGACGGCGCTCCCAGTTCAGCACTTTACGCCAGTTTGGTGGTTTAAGCGGCTTCCCAAAAAGATCCGAAAGCCCCTATGATGCCTTTGATACCGGGCATAGCAGCACCTCTATTTCTGCCGCCCTTGGCCTTGCCCTGGCCAGGGATTTAAAGGGTGAAAACTACCAGGTGGTAGCAGTCATAGGGGATGGGGCCCTGACCGGCGGCATGGCCTTTGAGGCAATGAATCATGCCGGTCATCTGAAGACGAATATGATTGTAGTGTTGAATGACAATGAAATGTCCATTTCCGGCTCGGTCGGTGGTATGGCTTCCTATCTCTCCCGCCTGCGGACGGATCCCATGTATTCCAGGGGCAAGGAGGAGCTGGAAAATTTACTCAACCGCCTGCCCCGGGTGGGTCCCCGGGTATTAAAGATTATCGATCGTATAAAGGACAGTTTTAAATATCTTGTCGTTCCGGGTATGCTTTTTGAAGAACTGGGCTTTACCTACCTCGGGCCCATCGAAGGACATAATATACCCCGGCTCAAAGAAGTGCTGCAGCGTGCCCGTGGAACCCGTGGTCCGGTCCTGGTGCATGTAATTACAACTAAAGGCAAAGGCTATCATCCTGCCGAAACCAATCCCGGCCGCTATCATGGCGTCGGCCCCTTTGATCCGGAAAACGGCGAACCTGTAACGGCAGGAGGACCGCCGTCTTTTACTTCTGTCTTTGGTGCCGAACTGGTACGCCAGGGGGAGAAAAACAACCGCCTGGTAGCTATTACGGCGGCCATGCCCGACGGAACGGGACTTATCCCCTTTGCCCGGCGCTTCCCCGGACGCTTTTTTGACGTCGGCATTGCCGAGCAGCACGCCATGACCATGGCCGCCGGTCTGGCAGCCGCAGGTTTAAAACCTGTCGTGGCTATTTATTCTACCTTCTTGCAACGGGCCATAGACCAGGTCATACATGATATTGCTTTGATGGAACTCCCCGTAGTCCTGGCCATTGACCGGGCCGGCCTGGTGGGTGAGGATGGAGAAACTCACCAGGGCCTCTTTGATCTGGCTCTCCTGCGCAGTATCCCCGGCGTGGTAATCATGGCCCCCAAAGACGAGCAGGAATTACGGCATATGCTGGTTACAGCCATCCAGCATCCAGGACCAGCAGCCCTGCGTTACCCCCGGGGTGCCGGCGTTGGTGTACCGTTAACCGGCACGGCCCAGCCCTTGCCTGTAGGCAAAGGGGAGATCCTGCGCCAGGGCAAGGATGTTGCCATCATTGCCCTAGGTCCCATGGTTTATACGGCCCTTACTGCAGCAGAAGAACTGGCCGCCCGGGGTATCGAAGCGGCAGTCATTAACCCGCGCTTTGTTAAGCCCCTGGACGCCGATTTAATCCTCACCTGGGCCGGTAAAACCGGTTGCCTGGTTACGGTTGAGGAGCACCTCCTGGCCGGGGGGTTTGGCAGCGCGGTCCTGGAATTGCTGGCGGCCGGTGGGATGAAAAGGGTAAGGGTGCAATGCCTGGGGATTAGAGATCAATTTGTCAGCCATGGTAAACCAGCTGAATTGCGGGAATACTTAGGTTTGACACCGGAGGGGATCGTCAAGGCCGTCCAGCAGGTAATTGAAGAGGAGCCAGTACTAGACAAGCGTAAATTTGGTACCAGGGAGATTTACGGTGGCTAGGCAAAGACTGGACGTGTTGCTGGTACAGCGAGGATTATTTGGCAGCCGGCAGCAGGCACAGGCTGCCGTAATGGCCGGCGAGGTGCTGGTCAACAATGTACCGGCAGACAAGCCCGGGGAGAAGGTCCCGGTTGATGCGGAGATACGCCTCACCGGCCAGCCCCTGCCCTATGTCAGCCGCGGCGGTTTAAAGCTGGAGAAGGCTTTAAAGGTTTTTAATATTGATTTGCACCATAAAATAATCCTGGACGTAGGCGCGTCCACCGGGGGGTTTACCGACTGTGCCTTAAAACACGGCGCCTCCCGGGTTTATGCTGTTGACGTTGGTTACGGGCAGCTTGCCTGGTCGCTGCGCCGGGATCCGCGGGTGATTGTCCTGGAAAGGACCAACGCCCGTTACCTGGAAAGGAATACCCTGGGAGAGGCTGTTGACCTGGCCACCATTGACGTGGCCTTTATATCCCTGGCCAAAATACTACCGGCAGTCCTCCGCTGCCTCAAACCCGAAGGAGAGATTATTGCCCTGGTTAAACCCCAGTTTGAAGCCGGCCCGGGCCGGGTCGGCAAAAAGGGGGTTGTACGTGACCCGGCTGTACACCGGCAAGTTTTACAAGAAGTAATGACGGCGTCAGCAGCCTTGGGTTTAAAAATATATGGTTTAACCTGGTCGCCCATTAGCGGCCCGGAGGGTAACCTGGAATTTCTCCTCTGGCTGGGATTAAAAGACCGGGGCCTAGCAGCAGGAGACTGGCAGCAAGTTATTGAGCAGGTAGTAACCGCAGCCCACAGGGAAGTGCGTTAATTTCAAAGCGGGGGAGACAATTGCAGCAGATAGGTATGGTGGCCAACCTGGATAAGCCGAAGGCCAGGGAAGTAGCCGTGGAAATCATTGCTTACCTGGAAAGCCGCGGTGTGCGGGTACTGGTATCAACCAGCAAGGCTATCGCCCTGGGTTGCCCGGAAAAAGGCGTGCCGGAAAAAGAGCTGGCAACTGCCGGCTGCCTCCTGGCGTTAGGTGGTGATGGTACCCTCCTGCGGGCGGCGCGGATAGTTGCCGGTGCCGCTACACCCATCCTCGGCGTTAACCTGGGTCACCTTGGTTTTTTAACCGAAGTAGAGCTGGCCGAACTTTATCCCGCCCTGGATAAACTCCTGGCCGGTGATTACCGCCTGGAAGAGCGAATGATGCTCCGTGGAGCCGTCAGGCGTCCGGACCAGGTGATCTCCTGCCAGGCCTTAAATGACGTGGTAATTACCAAGGGCGCCTTTTCCCGGATGCTTCGCCTGGAAGTTTATATCGGCACTGCTTATCTGGATACTTACCCGGCCGATGGTCTCATTATCTCCTCACCTACCGGGTCTACTGCTTATTCCCTGTCGGCAGGCGGGCCCCTGGTGTCACCAGAACTCCAGGTAATTATTTTGACACCCATCTGTCCCCATACCCTTTACAGCCGTCCCCTGGTGGTCCCTGCGGAACAACAAATCAGGGTCCATGTGCATGCCACCGGAGCGGAAGTTATGCTTACAGTTGACGGCCAGCAGGGGTGGCGCCTGGGAAACGCCGACGTCGTTACCGTGACCAAAGCAGAAACACCTACACGTTTGATACGTTTAAAAAATAGCACCTTTTACAGCCTGGTGCGAGAAAAATTAAGGGAAGGGGGAAGCCGGTCTTATGACGAAAGCCAGGCGCCAGCAGCTGATTCTGGAAATAATAACCAGGACTCCAGTAACTACCCAGGAACAGCTGGCCCGGGAACTCATCAAGCACGGGCTTAAGGTTACCCAGGCTACCGTTTCCAGGGATATTAAAGAACTGGGCCTGGTGAAAGTGCCGGCAGGAGAGAATTTATATCGTTACGCTGCCCCCCCGGGGCAACCCCCGGTGAATGTCTATGGCCGTTTGCAGCGCCTCTTTGAAGATTCTGTGATTAAGATAGACGATAGTGAAAACTTGATTTTAATCCGCACCCTGCCGGGGACGGCCCATGCCGTTGCCTCCTGCCTTGATAATGTGGCCTGGCCGGAGATCATAGGGACGGTAGCCGGGGATGATACCATCCTGGTCATTGTAAAACCAAAAGAAGCTGTGGCTGAGGTCTTGAGGCGTTTTACCGAGCTAAGGGAAGGGTGAAGCCATGCTCCAGGAACTACAAATTGAAAATTTTGCCCTGATCGAATCCCTGCACCTGGACCTGGAACCCGGGCTAACGGTCCTTACAGGAGAAACCGGTGCCGGCAAATCCATAATAGTTGATGCCGTGGGGCTTCTGGTAGGGGCGCGGGCATCAGCGGAGTATATCCGAACCGGCGCCGAACGAGCCCTGGTTAGTGGCCTCTTTCAGGTTGCCGGCATACCCGGATTGGAAGAAATCCTGAACGAATTCGGCATTCCCCTTGAGGCCGACGGCAGCCTTTTGCTCAGCCGGGAAATCAGCCGCAGCGGTCGCCACAGCTGCCGGGTTAACGGGCGGAGTCTCACTTTAAGTATGTACCAGAGGATTGGCCAGATGCTGGTCGATATTCACGGCCAGCACGCCTACCAGTCCATCTTGAGGCCTGCTTCGCAAATGGATCTCCTGGATGGAGTAGCCGGTTTAATGGCATTGAGGGCGCAGGTCAAAGGACTCTACATAACGTGGCAAAATTTACAAAATGAACTAGAGGAACTTGGCGGTGACGAAGCGGCAAGGGAACGGCAACGGGACCTGCTGACCTACCAGTTAAAGGAAATAGCTGCTGCCAATTTAAGCCCGGGTGAAGATGAAGCATTACTCCGGGAACTGGAGATCCTGAATAATGCGTCCAAACTGGCCGAAGGAGCTGCGGCAGTTTACGCTGCCCTTTTTGGAGAAGATGGCAGGTCGGCTTACGACCGCATCGGCCAAGCGGAGGCAATTTTGGCTACCATGGCTGCCATTGACACCGGTCTAAAGCCATGGCAGGATTTGCTTGCGGCTGCAGCCGCCCAGGTAGAAGAGGTGGCCCGCGGGATACGCCGCTATGAAGAAAAGTTAGAGTACGATCCCAATAGATTAAAAGAGATCGAAGACAGGCTGGAATTAATTAAAAATTTAAAACGAAAATATGGTCCCGATATTAGAGCAATTTTACAATACCAGGAGCAAACGGCGGCAGCTTTAGAGGAACTGGATCGCAGGGCGGCGATGGTGGTTAACCTGGAAAAAGATATGACAGCTGCTGAAGCCAGGTACAGGGAAGCAGCCCTGCATTTGCGCCGGCAGCGCCTGGAAGCCGCCCGGAAAATCGCGGCGGAAATAACCGCTGTACTCCGTGAAATGGCCATGCCGGCAGCACGGCTAATGATAGACTGTACAGAATCACCCCGGCCAGGCCCTGGCGGAATGGATACGATAACATTTCTTTTCCAGCCCAATCCCGGGGAAGGGAGCCGTCCCCTGGCCCAAATTGCATCCGGAGGGGAGATGGCCCGGGTAATGCTGGCCTGCAAGAGTATTTTAGCGGAAGTTGACGCAGTCCCTACTTTAATATTTGATGAAATTGATGCCGGCATCGGCGGCGCCGCTGCCCGTGCCGTGGCCAATACCCTGGCGGCCATTGGCCGCCGCCACCAGGTTCTCTGTGTTACCCATTCGGCGCAACTGGCCGGTGTTGCCGGGCAGCATTACCGTGTGAGTAAGATTGTACGGGACGGCCGTACCTTTACCAGCATCGAAAAATTAGCGGGTGAGGCCCGGGTGGAAGAACTGGCCAGGTTGTTATCGGGGGAAACCAGTCCCATCGCCAGGAAGCATGCGGCCGCCCTTTTAGAACAGACCCGGTCCAAAAAATGAAATTTATGTCATTGACTTTAAAAATCTTAAATTATCTCTTTTATACTTCCTAATGCTGTCTGTAACTCCTCCTCAGGACGTTTTTAACAGCATAAAAGCAACGGCCTGAGGTTATTTTATGTTTAGAATGTAAAAATAAAATCCTTGAATTTAATGGAGGTGATGTCCTTGAAACGCCTGGGGCACCGGGTTTTCGGCCTGGTGCTGGCGGCATTATTATTGTACGGAGGAATGCTCCCGCCGGTGCGCGGCTTTTTTAGTCTTCCATGGATGTTGCGCCAGTCAACAACGTCGCCTTTTAACCTGAGCTGGGAACTGCCGCCGGGACTGGCACGGCAGGTAGAAATACAGGCCGCCAGCCTGGATAAAGCCAGTACTGATGGCCAGGAGCAGCCGGGCTGGTGGCAGCTCCAGTTGAAATTATTTGGTGTCATTCCCCTGAAAAATATTACTGTGCAAATGGTCCAGCCGGTTAGTGTTTTTCCCGGCGGCCAGTCTATTGGGGTGCTGCTAAAAACAGAAGGGGTTATGGTGGTAGGGCAGGCAGCTGTAATAGACGCCCGGGGCAACAAGTTTTACCCGGCGCAAAAGGCAGGGCTGGAAACGGGCGATACAATTTTAGCTATTGATGGCCAGGAAGTCAGTAGCGATCAGGAAGTGGCTTCTTTGATCGATGCTGCCGGCCGGGGCAACCGTCCTCTTAGGTTAACTGTTAGAAGGGGCGAGCGCCTGCTAAGCATTGATATCCAGCCCGTATACTGCCAGGAGACGGGACGGTACCGGATCGGCGTGTTTATCCGGGACAGCACCGCCGGTGTCGGCACGTTAACTTTTTATGACAGGGACAAGAATATTTTTGGCGCGTTAGGGCATATGGTCAGCGGTGACGGCCAGGAAAAAATAAACCTCAGCGGCGGCCGGATTGTCGCGGCCGCAATCCAGGGGATTCACCAGGGAAGACGGGGCCAGCCCGGAGAAAAAATAGGTGTCTTCCTGGAAAATAGCAAGTTCAGCGGCATTATCCAGAAGAATACAACAGTTGGGATATTTGGGACGATAACCGGTGACATTCCAGGTTATTTTACCTCACCCTTGCCTGTTGCCCTGGCGGAGACGGTACGCCCGGGCCCGGCCGAGATCTTAACAGTAGTTGAGGGAGAGAAGGTAGAAAGGTTTCAAGTCGAAATTGAACGGGTAATGCTTAACCAGCGGGCCAGCGGGAGAGGGCTTATCATCCGGATTACCGATCCCCGGTTGCTGGCTTTAACAGGGGGAATTATCCAGGGTATGAGCGGCAGTCCTATTATCCAGGAAGGGCAACTGGTAGGGGCTGTAACCCATGTATTTATCAACGATCCTGCTAGGGGATACGGGGTGCTGGCCGAATGGATGCTCCAGGAGACAGAACTAGTCGCATCAGCCAGGGGACTGCCGTCGAATCCCCTGGTAGCATACATATAATGGTAAGTTGATGTTGGATAACCAAAAGTTTTGCCTTTTTATGCGAATGGAAGGATTTCCCCTTCCGGCGTCGAAAACTATCTCGTCTAAAAAAATGACACGGGGTACAGGAGGCGGGAGGCAATACATGAAAGAGCCTATCAAAGTATTAATTGCCGATGATAATCGGGAATTTTGTGAAGTACTTGAGGAGTTTTTTAATGGACAACAGGATTTTATTTTATCGGGGATAGCCCATAATGGCCATGAAACCCTCCAGCTTATCCAGGAACAGGAGCCGGATGTAGTGATTTTAGATATTATAATGCCCCACCTCGACGGTATCGGTGTTTTGGAACGCCTCAATGACTTGAATTTCGAACCGCGGCCGAAGATAGTTATTCTAACGGCTTTGGGCCAGGAAAACATGACCGTGCGTTCCATGGAGCTGGGTGCTGATTATTACATACTTAAACCCTTTGACCTGGAAGTTTTGGGCAACCGCCTGCGGCAACTGGCCAGTGGTTACAGCCTTCCGGCAGCTCCGGCCCAAATAAATCGCAACGGCCGCAATATGGATGTTGAAGTGACCAGGATAATCCATCAAATGGGAGTACCTGCTCACATCAAAGGTTATCAATATTTACGCGAAGCCATCCTGATGGTAATCGACGACGTGAGCCTTTTAGGTGCAGTAACTAAAGAGCTTTATCCCCTGGTGGCGCGTAAATTTATGACCACGCCCAGCCGGGTAGAACGCGCCATCCGCCATGCCATCGAGCTTGCCTGGGACCGGGGCAATGTAGAGTTGATGAATAAGTTTTTTGGCTATACTATCAATGTAGAACGGGGCAAACCGACAAATTCAGAATTTATAGCCATGATAGCCGATAAACTCAGGATAGGGGCCAAGATAAATTAAATGAGCATGAAAGGAACTGGCATTTAGCCAGTTTCTTAACTTATTTTGGGAGGAATATAAGCCATGGATCTTACCGAAAAGGTAGTGAAGACTGAACGCATTTACGAAGGCCGTATTTTAAGTTTACGCCGGGACCTGGTGCGATTACCTGATGGTAAGGAAACCAGCCGCGAAGTCGTTGAACACCCTGGCGCCGTAGCAATCATTGCCCTGGATAAAGAAAAAAACGTTTATCTTGTCCGCCAGTACCGCTACCCTGTTGACCGGGTAACCCTGGAGATCCCTGCCGGTAAACTTGATGCCGGGGAAGAACCTTTAAGCTGTGCCCGGCGGGAGCTGGCGGAAGAAGTTGGTCTTAAAGCTGCCGCATGGCAGCAGCTATTAACCTTTTACACCACCCCTGGCTTTTGCGATGAAATTATGTATCTATTTCTCGCCACCGGCCTCGAATGTCACCGGGAAGAAGCCGATGCCGACGAATTCCTGGAAGTGGTACGTTTGCCCCTGGCAACTGCCGTGGCAGAAATATTTTCAGGTACAATCCAGGATGCCAAAAGTATTGCCGGCCTCCTTATCGCCGCGCACCTGTTAGAGGCATAAATATCCCGGAGTGGCATAACTATCTAGGGGAAGATATTTAACGGAACTGCCGGGGAGGGGGAATGGGTGGAGAAGGTCCTTGCCAGGCATATCAGGGACAACCTTGGCCTATATCTCGTCATCATTTTTTCATTCCTGGGAGGAATAATTGTCGGAACCCTTGCCCTTTATTTTTTAGAAAGCCAGCAGGTGACCCGGCTGGCCGCCCACCTGGATAATCTCTTACAACAAATTAATAGCAGCGACATAAAAGGCTATAAAGTTTTATATGATGCTATGATCGATGCCCTTAAAGAAATCGGCCTGGTATGGTTTCTCGGTTTAACGGTAATAGGCATACCGTTAATTATTCTGGTTGTCTTTTTTAAGGGGTTTATCCTTGGTTTTACAGTCGGCTTCCTGGTGCAACAGAAAGCCCTTTATGGAGTGGCCCTGTCACTAATGGCCGTTATGCCCCCCAACTTTATCCAGATCCCGGCCTTATTTATGGCAGCTATGCTGGCAATTTCCTTTTCTATAAGTTTAATGCGCGGCCGGGGCGTTGGTGAAAAGGGTCTTTTACCGCGCTTTTTTAGCTATTCAATTTGTATGATCCTGGTCACGCTACTGGTAGCGGGCGGGGGCCTGGTGGAGGCTTATCTTGCACCGGCTTTTGCCAGGGTAGTACTCAATTATTTTTAAAGTGGGGGGTATAAGAGATGATCGTGGTTACTATTAGTAAATGGCGGCAAAAACTTGTCTGGCTGCTGGCTGCTGTTCTGGTGGCTACTATCTTGCTGAGTCAGATGGCAGGTAGTGACCGTTCCGGCCTGGCAGGTCAAAGTAGTACCCCGGCTACCTGGCAGCAGGAACAGCCGGCTGCAGCCCAGGCTCCCGGTGAAACCGCCGGCCTGGGTGGTTTAATAGAAAGATTAAAGAGTTTTTACCGGGGTGAATAGAGTTTATAGGTGAATAGATTTATAACCCCGCCTCCAGCAGGCGGTTTTTTATGGCTTTTTTTGGTTCCCATAGAGGAGATTTATCTTTATATGTGGAAATAATTTGGTAAACTCAAGGGGAATGGTGGTGCCCTGTGCGTGAGCTTGTGGATGAATTCCTTTATTACCTGGTAGTAGAAAGAGGTCTGGCGGAAAATACCCTCGCTTCTTATAACAGCGACCTGCAGCAGTTTTTACAATACCTGGAAAACAGCAGGGTAAAATCAGTACGCGAGGTCAATCACGGTTTGCTGGTAGCCTACCTGATGAAAATGCAGAGGGAAGGCCGGTCACCGGCGACTATTTCCCAGCATCTTGCGGCCTTGAAATCATTTTACCACTTTTTATTAAGGGAACGCCTGGTCGAGAGTGATCCGACAGTTAATTTGGAATCTCCACGGCAGGTCAAAAAATTACCCCGGGTTTTGACTGTTGAAGAGATTGAAAGGCTGCTGAGCCAGCCGCGACCCGACACCCCGGCAGGTTTGCGCGATAAAGCAATGTTGGAATTGCTTTACGCCACAGGATTGCGCGTCTCGGAACTGGTGGCCCTCAATGTAGATCAGGTAAACCTGGAGGGTGAATTTGTCCGCTGCCTGGGTAAAGGGTCCCGGGAAAGGGTAGTTCCCATGGGTCAGGTAGCCTGTTTCCATGTGCGGACATACCTTGAGAACGGGCGGGGGAAACTAATAAAAAGGAAGACAGAAACGGCTTTATTTGTTAACCAGCACGGCCGGCGTCTTTCTCGCCAGGGGTGCTGGAAAATTCTTAAAGGATATGCAAAGGCGGCTAATTTAAAAAAGGAAATCACACCCCATACCTTGCGTCATTCTTTCGCCACTCATCTCCTGGAAAATGGCGCCGACCTGCGTTCGGTCCAGGAGCTTTTAGGTCATGCCGATATCGGCACGACCCAGATTTATACCCATCTAACCAGAAAAAAGATCCGCGAGATTTATGACCGGACCCATCCGCGGGCGTGATATTATTTGGGAGGCTAAAGGCATCATGGTCATTGACCGCGTTATAATTATCGTTCTCGACAGCGTTGGTGTAGGTGAACTTCCCGACGCTGCCAAATACGGTGATGAGGGTAGCAATACCCTGGGGCATATTGCCGCCAGGGTAGACCTGCGCCTGCCAAATATGGGCCGGCTCGGATTGGGCAATATTATTCCCCTCAAGGGGATTGCTCCCGTTGGTGCCCCGGCAGCTGCCTATGGTAAAATGGCATCCCGGGCAGCAGGCAAGGATACCACCAGCGGCCACTGGGAGCTGGCCGGCGTGGTTTTAGATCGACCTTTTCCCCTTTATCCCCACGGTTTCCCACCGGAAATTATTGAGCCCTTTGAAAAGGCCATCGGCCGCAAGGTCCTGGGTAACAAACCGGCCTCCGGTACGGTGATAATAGAGGAACTGGGTCCGGAACATATGCGCACCGGTTACCCTATCGTTTATACTTCGGCGGACAGCGTATTCCAGATAGCAGCTCATGAAGATGTAATCCCCGTCCAGGAACTTTATCGTTATTGTAAGATTGCCCGGCAGTTGCTGGCAGGTGAACATGCAGTAGGCAGGGTAATTGCCCGCCCCTTTGTGGGAGAACCGGGGCATTTTATCCGTACCGACCGGCGCCAGGATTTTTCCCTGGAGCCGCCCCGGCCCACGCTCCTTGATGCCGTTAAAAGTGCCGGTTACCAGGTAATGGCGGTAGGGAAAATAAAAGATATCTTTGCCGGCCGTGGGATAAGCCGCTGGATTCACACCCATGATAATATGGACGGCGTTGATCAGACGTGTAACTTGATGCGGGAAGGCGGCCGCGGCCTAATCTTCACCAACCTGGTGGACTTTGATATGCGCTACGGCCACCGCAACGACGTGGCCGGTTATGCTGCCGCCCTGGAAGCCTTCGACCGGCGCCTGCCGGAATTACTGGAAGCATTAAACGAAAAAGACGTCCTGGTACTTACAGCTGACCACGGCTGTGATCCCACCACCCCCAGTACCGATCACTCCCGGGAGTATGTCCCCCTCCTGGTATGCGGGAAACATATCCGGCCGGTAAATCTTGGTGTGCGCCCGACCTTTGCCGATCTGGGGGCTACTGTTGCCGAACTTTTTTATGTCTCTTATAACCTGGATGGGGAAAGCTTTGCTTCTATCTTGCTGAAATAAATGTTCATATTTTACCCCTTTAGCTAATATAAGTGTAAGGAGAACAAGCCCGGCGAGGGGGGCGGTGGGGTGCACAAAACAGGAATTATTCTACTGGTGGTCATCCTTGGATTTTCTTTTCTTCCAGGGGTTCTGCTGGCGGCAAATCAGGGGACAACAGACGCGGCCGGGGACCTGCCGGGAGAGGCACAACCGGCCCAGGCCGATTCTGCAGCAAGTTTGAACCTTGACGCCAAAGGGGCCATTCTCATGGACCCCCAGACGGGGGAGATTCTCTGGGAGAAGAATGCCCACGGCCGCTACTATCCCGCCAGCATGACCAAGCTGATGACCATGGTAGTAGCCATGGACATGGTGGCTAATGGCCAGGCACGGCTGGATGAACCGGTTCAGACCAGCGAGCGCGCCGAAAGCTTTGGCGGTTCGGAAGTCTTTCTGGCTGCCGGGGAAACTTTCCCCCTCGAGCAGATGCTTATTGCCATTGCCGTAGCTTCGGCTAACGACGCAGCAGTGGCGATAGCGGAACACCTGGCCGGTTCGGAAGAAGCTTTTGTGACCATGATGAATGAGAAGGTAAAGGAGATGGGCTTGCAAAACACCCATTTTACCAACTGTCACGGCCTCCACGATGAGCAAAACTATACTTCCGCCTATGATATGGCCGTTATTGCCCGTTATGCTTTGAAATACCCCAAAATTCGCGAATGGACCTCCATCAAACGTTATACCTTCCGCCAGGACCCCCTATCCATACTTGATAATACCAACAAAATGCTCTACTGGTACCCCGGAACCGATGGTTTTAAAACCGGCTTTACCGATGCCGCAGGCTTGAACCTGGTATCGACTGTTGAAAGGGACGGCCTGCGGTTAATCGCCGTAGTTATGGGGGTGGAGACTCCCAACGGTCATTTCACCGATTCCATGAAACTTTATAACTGGGCCTATAAACAATGGGGCTTCCAGCAGCTCTATGGCCCCGGCCAGGCGGTAGCTGCCGTGCCGGTAGGCAAGGGCCGGGTGGAGCAGGTCAAAGCCGTCACTGCGGATAAAGTTGGGGCACGAATTAGCCGTATCCGGGGCAAAAGCGAAAAGGTAACTGCCAGGTTAGATTTACCACAAATATTAAATGCGCCCGTAAAGGAAGGCCAGGTGATTGGCCGGGTTGCCGTTTTCAGGGATGACAAAGAGATAGCTCACATTGATGTGGTAGCCGGGGAAAGCGTTGCCAGGGCTTCCCTGGTCGAGGAGATTATAAAAGTAATCCGGGCAGTGTTCACTATTCGACAATAATTTTGCCATTATTTAGCAGGAAGTAGGCCGGTTGAGGGCGAATAAACCCCTTCGTAGAATGTGGCGAGGGGGTTTTATTATTGCAGGTATTTTTTAGTATGGAAGGCAAAGAACTCTGGGCGCGGGTCAAGGGGGAGGTCGACCTGGAAAGCGCCGACCTTTTACGCCGCGAACTGGAAGCCAGCCTGGATCACGCCCGCCCGGAAGTATTGCTGCTGGACCTGGAGGGAGTAACTTTTATGGATAGCTCCGGGCTGGGGGTAATTCTGGGCCGCTACCGGCGTTTAAAAAAGCAGGGAGGCCGGGTGGTGATTTGCCGTCCCCAGCCCCAGGTAAGGCGGCTGCTGGAGATATCCGGCCTCAGTAAAATTATGACCATCCATCCCGAAGGGCCGGAAACTGCGGGAGGGGTTACCGATGGCCGGCGAAGTTAAAGTGGAAAACAGCATGGCCCTGGAGTTTTTGAGCTTGCCGGAAAACGTAGGTCTGGCCAGGGTAGCAGTAGCAACCTTTGCTGCCCAGGTAGATATGACCTTGAGTGAACTGGAAGAAATAAAAGTTGCTGTTTCCGAAGCAGTATCCAACGCCATTATTCACGGTTACAGGGGCGAACCCCGTGGTATAGTCCGGGTTACCGTAGAGCGTACTTCAGCGGGGCTGGTGATCACCGTGGAAGATAGAGGCTGTGGTATTCCTGATGTTGCCATGGCCATGCAGCCGGCCTACTCTACTGACCCCGAGCGGATGGGCCTGGGCTTTGCCTTTATGCAGTCCTTTATGGATAACCTGGAAGTTACTTCGGAGGTCGACCGGGGGACGCGGGTGAAGATGTTCAAAGCCTTCAAAGGAGAGGCTGGAAAGTAACCGGGGTGGCGATTTAAAGTGCGCTTGTCGGAAATGAATCTCCCCCGCTTTCCCCTCCTGTCCGAGGCTGAAACGGAGGAGCTCTTGCGCCGGGCAAAAGCGGGGGATAAAGAAGCCCGGGAGCGATTGATTAACTGCAACCTCAAGCTGGTTTTCAACCTGGTCCAGCGTTTTGAAAATCGCAACTACGAGCTGGAGGACCTGTTCCAGATCGGTACCATTGGCCTGATTAAAGCCATAGACAAATTTGACCTGAGCTACCAGGTACGGTTTTCCACCTATGCCGTACCCATGATTTTGGGAGAAATCAGGCGTTTTTTACGGGACGATAGTACAGTTAAGGTGAGCCGGTCTTTAAAGGAGACAGCTTTCAAGGTCAACCGTACCCGCGAGGAGATGGCCAAAAAACTGGGCCGTGAACCCTCCATCAGCGAAATAGCCGAAACCTTAAATCTTTCCCGGGACGAAATTGTGGCCGCCCTGGAAGCCGTACAGATGCCGGGGTCCATCCATGATACCATTTACCAGGATGACGGTGACCCTATCTATGTTCTGGATCAGCTGGCCGCAGAGGAAGGGGAAGAGCCGGCCTGGCTAGATAAAATTGCCATAAAAGAAGTACTGCGAAAGATACCCGAAAAACACCGGCGGGTCCTGGTCATGCGCTTTTTCCAGGACAAAACCCAGGCTGAAGTGGCGGCCCGGATGGGATTATCCCAGGTACAGATTTCCCGTATCGAGCGCCAGGCCCTGCAGAAAATCAGGGAACTATTACAGGCGGAAGGGGAGAAAGGGGTGCATGCAGCAGAAAAAGAAAATGGGTGAAAGCAGAAAAGCATCCCGGTAACGGGGAAAACAACTCCTAGAATGGCCTATGTACCCGGCCTAAAAGTAGACATAAAAAAGTGGAAGACAGGGGCTCATGTTAATCCCTTTTTGTCTTCCACTTTTTATTTTGATACTGATGCCCCGGCCAGGCCATTGGGTAGTAAGATTATTATTAAGCGCTACGGTAAAGTTTGGTAAGGATAAATTCCTTGTGGCTCAGGGCTTCGGCACAGGTATAACGGCCGTTCAAGGTGCGGAGGAACATATCCAGGATGGCGGTACCGGCACCATCTAAATCCATTTCCCGGCGTAGCAGGCCGGTCAGGTCGACGTCAATGTGCTCGCTCATGGTGCTGACCGTTACCGGGTTGGCCGAGATTTTGATTACCGGGATGATAGGATTGCCGACAATGTTGCCCTGGCCGGTGGTGAAGAAATGCAGGACCGAACCACCGGCGGCGAAAAGGGTAATGGCTTCAGCGCCGGCAGAAGAAGTTTCCATATACCATAAACCCTTGCCTTTAGGGGCTTCGGCCGGTTGGAGGACGCCCTGGATCAGGGCCCGCTTGCCGATTTTCTGGATGTTGCCGAGGGCCTTTTCTTCGATGGTGGTTAGGCCGCCGGCAATATTGCCTTCTGTAGGCTGTGAGCCGCAGAGGTCGACGCCCTGGGAAATAATAAAGTCATTATAGGATTTAAAGCTCTGCAAGAACTGTTCCCGGATCTCCGGAGTGGCGCAGCGGGCTGCTACCAGGTGTTCGCCACCGGTTAACTCGGAAGTCTCGCCAAAGAGCACGGTGGCGCCCAGATCGACAAGGCGATCGACGGCGTTACCTATGGATGGATTGGAAGCCAGGCCGGAGGTGGTGTCGGACTCACCGCATTTAATGCTGACGACCAGTTCGGAGATATCGCATTCCTCTTTTTGCAACTCGGTAGCGTACTGGACAAATTCGATGGCTTTACGGGAGGCCATTTCGATGACCTTCAGGTCCCCGTAACGCTCAATGGCAAAACCGGCCACCGGCTTTCCCGTTTTGGCGATACCTTCTACCACGCGATTGGTCCAGTTAGGTTCAATGCCAATGACAATGCAGGCCGCCACGTTGGGATTGGAACCGGTACCGATTAAGGTGCGGAAGAATAGTTCCAGGTCTTCGCCGAATTGGAGACGGCCGTAGGGGTGGGGTAAGGCAATAGTGCCGTCGATAAGCTTGGCTACACCTTCGGCGGCAGCATTGGAAAGGTCATCTAAAGGAAGAATAACTACCCGGTTGCGTACACCAACGGTGCCGTTTTCCCGGCGATATCCCATAAATTTGGTGCTGGTCATTTTTACCACCTCGCAGTCTTTAAATTATGGACGTGCACGTGTTCACCTTTAGCTATGGGTGATACAGTTTTACCGATAGGTTCGCCATACTTGATTATTGTTTCGCCTTTGTCGATGTCCTTGAGGGCGATTTTGTGGCCCAGCTTGATGTCGCTCAGGGCTTTTACGGTAATGATAGAGTTGTCTTCCATCACCCACCCGGTTACCGTCTCGCCGGCCATGATGTCGGTAACGGCCACGCCAACGGTATCCCGCTTGTCATGGACAAAGAATTTTTCCACTGCAGGTTCCCCCTCTCTGGAAATGTAAATAAGCCTTAATTTAATATAAAGTATGAGGTCGGTGGTAGGACCACTTCTATTGTACGATTTACCATTAAAAGTGTCAAGGTAAAATTTAATAGTAACTTGACTTACAAATAAATAGTAAATGCTACAAAAATATTTTAATATAACAGCAGGAATATTTGCGGCTATGTAGAATAATAATTAACAAGTTGAAGAGCCAAAGTTGAAAGGATGATGGTTAGTTGGCGTTCAAAAATGTAATCGCAACCGAAGATGCACCGGCAGCTATCGGACCCTATTCCCAGGCCATTAAATTTGGCAATATTATTTTTACCTCCGGGCAGATCCCCATCGATCCGGTAAGCGGGCAGGTTGTAGAAGGCGGGCTGGCCGCTCAAGTGGCCAGGGTCATGGCCAATTTGCAGGCCGTGCTGGCTGCCGCCGGAGCCGGCCTGGATGACGTTGTAAAAACAACCCTGTATATTAAGGACATGAATGATTTCAGTACTATTAATGAAATATACGGCCGTTACTTCACCAAAGAACCACCGGCGCGTTCCTGCGTGGAAGTGGCGCGGCTACCCAAAGATGTACTTGTGGAGATAGAAGCCGTCGCTGTTGTCAACGATGGTAATTAGAGACTAAGGGGAGGGTAAACGTAATGAGTTTTGTTCGTAAATTGGAATGCCCGAAATGCCACAGCACCTATAAAGCAACTGAGGTCCATAATCTCTGCCAGTGCGGTTCTCCTCTCCTGGTGCGTTATGATCTGGAACGATTGGGCCGGTCCGTAAAAAAGGAAGACTTAAAAGGCCGGCGGGCCGATCTCTGGCGTTACTGGGAGTTTTTGCCTCTGGAACATGAAGAAAACATCGTATCCCTGGGAGAAGGCTTTACCCCTATCTTTAATACTGACAACTTAGGACGCGAACTGGGGTTTAAGCATCTTTATATCAAAGATGAAGGATTAAATCCCACGGGTACCTTTAAAGCCCGCGGCGCGGCTGTCGGCGTTTCTAAAGCCAAGGAACTAGGAATTAAAACCATTGCCATGCCCACCGCTGGCAACGCCGGGGGCGCCTGGTCGTCCTATGGCGCCAAAGCAGGGATGGAAATGATTATCGCCATGCCAGTTGATGCCCCCGATCTGGCTAAAAAAGAGTGTGTTGCGACCGGCGCCCGCACTTATCTGGTGAAAGGTTTAATCTCCGATGCCGGAAAGATTATCGCCCAGGGGGTGAAAAAATACGGCTGGTTTGAGGCGTCGACTTTAAAAGAACCATACCGCATCGAAGGCAAGAAGACCATGGGATTGGAAATTGCCGAGCAATTTAACTGGGAACTGCCTGATGCCGTTCTCTATCCTACCGGCGGCGGGGTGGGAATTATAGGTATCTGGAAGGCCCTGCAAGAACTCCAGGCAATCGGCTGGATTAAGGGACCGATGCCCAAAATGATAGCGGTGCAGGCGGAGGGTTGTTCTCCTATTGTTAAGGCTTTCCGAGAAGGCAAAAAAGAATCGGAGTTTTTCCATGGGGCGCAAACTATAGCCGGCGGGATTCGCGTACCCAAGGCATTGGGGGATTTCTTGGTGTTAGAGGCGGTTTATGAAAGTGGTGGAACGGCAGTAAGTGTTAGCGATGAGGAGATCCTCGAGGCGGTAAAAGTGGTCGCCAGAACCGAAGGCATGTTAATCTGCCCCGAGGGCGCTGCCGCCGTGGCCGCCGCCCAAAAACTCCTGGCCGGCGGTTTCCTGAAACCTGAAGAAAAGGTGGTTATTTTAAATACCGGCAGCGGCTTGAAGTATCCGGAGCTGGTGGAACTGGACCTGCCGGTACTGGAGAAGGAAGCGGAGATTTAAAGTAAAAAAATCGATCATAAAAAGGGAGGGATAATAGGGGGAGATAGAAGGAGGGGGCGATGAACCTCATTTAGTGATTGTTTTCCCAATCTAAACCCTTAAAATCTAAATTAAAAATTAAAATGAGAGGTGAGAAGCGTGAAACTACCGCAAAAGCTGGCTATTGGCTTTATCCTTGGTATTGTTGCTGGATTAATTTTTCAGTTTGCCGGGTGGAATGCCAAAGTATTGCAGCCTTTTGGTGATCTCTTTATCCGTTTAATCCGGATGGTCGTAGTTCCGTTAGTAGTATCTTCCTTGATTGCAGGCGCGGCCGGTATGAGCGACGCTACTAAGTTCGGACGAGTTGCAGTTAAAATTCTTGTTTATTACTTTTTTACTACCGCAGTTGCTGTAACCCTGGGTTTAATCGTAGCAAATATTGTCCACCCGGGCCTTGGCGTTAACCTAAGTACAACCGGATTAAAGGCCCAAAACGTAACGCCTCCTTCAATGGTTCAAACATTACTCAATATTGTTCCTATAAATCCCGTAGAGTCTATGGCCAAAGGCGATCTGCTGCCAATGATCTTCTTTGCTATAATATTTGGCTTCGCTTTAAGTTCACTCGGTGAGGCCGGGCAACCGGTCTTAAAGTTCTTTGAAATTGTTATGAATGTCATGATTAAAGTTACAGGTTATGTAATGGAATATGCTCCTTTTGGTATTTTTGCTTTGATTACTGTTACGGTTGGTGTATACGGAATAGGGGTCTTATTACCACTGATTAAATTGATAATCGTAATGTATGTAGTCGCTTTGCTCCATATTTTAATTGTGTATACTCCATTTATTACGTTAGCCGGCAAAATGTGGCCGGGGACTTTCTTTAGAGTTGTAGCTGAACCACTCCTTGTGGCGTTTACAACCTGCTCAAGTGCTGCTGCTTTACCTCTAAATATGCGTTCGGTAGAAAGATTGGGTGTGCCCAAGTCAATCAGCAGTTTTACTATCCCCCTCGGAAATACCATTAATATGGATGGAGCGGCTATTTATCTAGGGATTGCTGCCGTCTTTATTTCTGAAGTGTTTGGTATGCCACTTGGCCTGAACCAGCAGTTGACTATAATTCTCATGGCCATCTTAGCATCGATTGGTTCCGTAGGAGTGCCGGGCGCTGCTCTGATTGTCATGACCATGGTCTTTCAAGCTGTAGGCCTGCCTATAGAGGGTATTGCCCTCGTAGCAGGAGTTGATCGCATTTTAGATATGGCCAGGACACCATTGAATATTTTAGGGGATGCAACCGGTGCCTTGGTAGTAGCTAAATCTGAAGGAGAACTAGTAAAATCGGAAACAGATATGGCAGTCTAGAAATAATATTTAATATTAATTCTGGGGCCGGCTCAGCTGGCCTTTCTTTTTCTCTTTTTGTATAATACTAAACAAAGGGTTAATAACCTTAACACTAACAAGGGGGTTAACCATGAGAGATGCCAAAATCCACCCGGCCCTGGAGGCGATGAAACCTCTAGCTCGAGGCATAGCGGCAACCTTTGGCAAGAATTGCGAAGTAGTTCTCCATGATCTCAGCGAGCCCTCCAGGTCCCTTATCTTCAAAGCGGGTTCGGTTACTAATAGAGAAATCGGCGCCCCGGTTACCAACCTGGTGCTGGAAGCCTTACAGCGTTACGGTGACACTACCGAAGATTTAATCGGCTATCTTAACCGTACCAAGGACGGCAAAGTTTTGAAATCCTCGACTATCTTTATCCGCGACGACGGCGGCAAGATTATTGGTTGCCTCTGCATCAACTTTGATCTTACCGAGTTCCAGGTGGCGAAAAATATTTTAGAAGACTTCTGCCAGCTGAAGGACCTGGCGGAAGCAGGTTTTGAACGTACCCAGGAGCAATTTGCCCGGGACATCAACGAAGTGGTTGACAATGTAGTGGAAAGCGTGTTGCAGGAACTGGGCAAACCGGTGCCTGTCATGACCAAGGAAGAAAAGGTTAAGGCCGTGGAAATGCTCGATGACCGGGGGATTTTCCTGGTCAAGGGAGCAGTGGATGTGGTAGCCCAGGCCCTGGCAGTTTCCAAGTACACTGTTTATAACTACTTGGAAGAAGCGCGGGCCCTTAAAGGTAACCGGCGGGCCGTACTATAAAGGAGAGAAACCGGGCTAGTTATAATGCCGGCAACTGGAAATAAGGCCCGCAAGAATAATAATCTGCAAGTTTTTCAGAGGTAATTTTCCGGAGGCAGGAGAGAATGTTTTTTACTTTCGATCTCCATACGCCAGGTAAAGAAGCTATGCTCGATATAACTCACCTGGCAGCCAGGGCAGTACAGGAGGCGGGTGTAAAGGAAGGCCTCTGCCTGGTCTACGTTCCCCATACTACGGCCGGCGTAACCATAAATGAAAATGCCGACCCGGATGTGGTGGCCGACATCCTGGCGGCCCTGGCCAGGATGGTCCCGGCGGGAGGTTACCGCCACGGGGAAGGCAATTCGCTGGCCCATATCAAAGCCTCGCTTATGGGCAGCAACCAGACGGTGATTATCCACGAGGGCAAACTGGTACTTGGTACCTGGCAAGGTATATATTTCTGTGAATTCGACGGCCCCCGCCGGCGTAAGGTGCATATCAAGGTATACCAGGAATAGGGATGAAGACTGCTCGACATTATAGCAAGCCGATGGTATAATATACCTGCAACGCAAGATAATAACAGAGACACAGTGGTGAACTAAATGGAAAAAACTAACCTTTTGCTGGAAGAACGCTTGCGGAAGGCCCTGCTAACGAGAAAAGAAATAATGTTTGCTTATCTCTTCGGCTCCCATGCCCGGGGAACGGCACATAAACTTAGCGATGTAGACGTGGCCGTTTTTCTGGATGAACGCCGTTTACCGCCGGTAGGTCATTATGGCTATAAAAGTGAGCTGCTTGTTTTTATGAGGCAGGAGCTGCGGGAACCGCTGGATTTTGTTATCCTTAATGAAGCACCTTTACCCCTGCGTTTTCGTGTCCTGCGGGATGGAAAACTCCTATTATGCCGCGATACCCGGGTTCGGATAACTTTCCACGAAAAAACCATGCGGGATTATCTTGATTTCCGGCCCGTGCAGAAAATTCAGGAGCAGTACCTGCGTAAGAGATTGGCCGAAGGACGCTTTGGGGGTGCAAGGGATGGTTGATGCGGCCGTTATCAATCGAAAATTGCAACAGCTGGAAAGTTATCTAACTCAACTTGAGAAGTATAAACATATTAAGGCTCCTGACCTCGAAAAAAATATAGAATTAGCCTGGATCGTAGAACACGGTTTGCAACTCAGCATCCAGGTTGTACTGGATATAGGTACCCATATCCTGGCTGAGGAAGGGATTATAGTAGATGAATACAGCAATATTTTTGATGAACTTGCCGGACTAGGGGTTTTACCCGAAAAGTTCGCCCGGGATATATCCGGGATGGCAGGCTTTAGAAATATTCTGGTCCATGAATATGGCACGGTAGATCTGGAAAAAGTGGCCGATGTCATGAACTACCACCTTGATGATTTTCGTCAATTTACCCGCTACATTGTTAATTACCTCGGTTGGAGTTTTTAGTTGATATTAAGCCCCGGCAATTACCGGGGCTTACATTTATAGATCAGCGCTGTGATCGGCATAAGCGATTTTCACATTGGCCTTGAATTCGGTTAACTTGCCGTCTTTGACATTGGCAGTCAGGTTATAAACCTCGACACCGGAGATGTTTTTTACCTCCCGGCTGGCTTCAGCCACTGCCTGCTGGACAGCATCCTTCCAATTATGGGGCGATTCGCCCACCAGCTCCACTACTTTGACGTGCAAAGAAAAACCCCCTTTCTTTGTTTTATTTTATTATTCCCCCGTCAGATGAAATAAATCCCTTTACCTGAAGGGATATGATTCGGGAGTTTTAAAAGATAATATTTTTTTATTCGGGAGGATTTTACCTTCGGATTTTGAAATAAATAATTTTAATGATCAAAGGAGGCAAAAGTTATGGTGAAAGTAGAGAAATTTGTACGCTTTACCACCGGAGAAGAAACCTTTTGCGGCCGCCTGGATGGAGAGAAGATTATCGCCATGGAAGGCGATATTTTCGGGGCGTACCGCGAAAACGGCCGGCGCTTCAGTTTAAACGAAGTACGGCTTTTGGCTCCCTGCCGGCCCAGCAAGGCTGTATGTGTAGGGCTGAATTATAGCAATCATATAAAAGAAATGGCCGAGAAAGTGCCGGAAGACCCGGTCATCTTTATCAAGCCGTCAACCTGTGTCATTGGCCCGAATGAAAATATAATTTACTGGCCCATGGTCAAACGCCTAGATTACGAAGCCGAGCTGGCCGTGGTTATCGGCCGCGAAGCCCGTAATGTTGAAGAAGAAGAGGCTGAGGAGTACATCTTCGGTTATACCGTTGGCAATGACGTTACGGCCCGGGACCTCCAGCTGAAAGACGGCCAGTGGACAAGGGCCAAGAGCTTCGACACTTTTTTACCCCTGGGGCCTTTTATTGTGCGGGGGATAGACGTCTCGGACCTCCGCGTCCAGTCTTATTTAAACGGTGAACTGAAGCAGGACGGCCGTACTTCCCAGCTCATCTTTTCCGTGCCTTTTCTGGTGAGTTTTATCTCCCGGGTAATGACCTTATTACCCGGGGATGTAATTTTAACCGGCACGCCGGAAGGGGTTGGTCCTATGCAGGTGGGTGATATTATTGAAATAAGGGTGGAAAAACTGGGGAGTTTGGTTAACAGGATCGTTAAACCGGCTTGACGATTTTATGCTGTTTCGTGCAGGTAAAGATATCGTCCTTGCACCAGGAAACAAGTTCCTCGACAAGGTAAATTAACGATCTTTATGGAAAAAAGCCTTTACAAAGTTAATAGCAAGATAAATAATAAAAACATCATCAAAGCTGGAGGGATTAATAGTGGAACTTGCCCGGCGGGCTGCCGGCATCAGCCCATCTCCCACCCTGGCTATAGATGCCCAGGCCAAAGCCATGAAGGCTAAAGGTATTCAGGTAATCAATTTCAGTGCCGGTGAGCCTGATTTCGACACCCCCGAACATATCAAGCAAGCAGCCATTGACGCCTTAAAGGCCGGCTTTACCCGCTATACGCCTGTGGCCGGGATCCCGGAACTGCGCCAGGCGGTCTGCGACAGTCTCAAGGCCCGGGGTTTAAGCTACGAGCCTGCCGACATAGTTGTTTCGTGCGGCGCCAAACACTCTCTTTACAACGCCATGCAGATCATACTTAACGAAGGGGATGAAGTAATCCTCAGCGCGCCCTACTGGGTAAGTTATTACGAGCAGGTTAAACTGGCCGGCGGGGTGCCGGTAGTAGTAAATACCGATGCTACTACGGATTTCAAGTTAACCCCGGAGGCCCTGAAGGCAGCCATTACTCCCCGGACCAAACTTTTAATCCTCAATTCGCCCTGCAATCCCACCGGGGTGGTATATAGCCGGAGTGAATTAGAAGCCCTGGCGGAAGTGGTCCTGTCCCATGACTTAATGGTTATTTCCGATGAGATATACGCCGCCCTGCTTTACGACGGCCTCACCCATACCAGCATCGCCGCCCTGGGGCCGGAAATAAAAGAGCGGACCATCGTCATCGACGGCGTGTCCAAGACCTATGCCATGACCGGCTGGCGTATCGGCTACGCCGCCTCTCCCCGGTCCATTGCTACGGCCATGACTGACCTCCAGAGCCACTCGACTTCCAATCCTACTTCTATAGCCCAGAAGGCGGCTGCGGCCGCCCTGACCGGCAGCCAGGAACCGGTGGAAGCAATGCGCTGCGAGTTTGAACAGCGCCGCAACCGCATCTTGGCAGGATTAAGGGAACTGCCGGGTGTGATGTGCAACCAGCCCGGCGGTGCCTTCTATGTTTTCCCGTACATCGGCAAGCTATTTGGCCGCCGCTTCCGCGGCCAGGTGCTGGCCAGTTCTACCGACGTGGCCACGGTCCTCCTCAATGAATACCAGGTAGCCGTGGTCCCTGGCATCGCCTTTGGCGCCGACCCATACCTGCGCCTCTCCTATGCCACCTCCATGGCCCAGATCGAAGCGGGCCTGGAGCGGTTCAAAGCCTTTGTCGGGGAATTGCAATAAAACAGCCACTCTTAAGCCCGGGGTTAATCCCGGGCTTAAACTTTTAATGGTCGGGACGGTAGAGCAGCATCACCAGGCCGGGCAGCAGGGCGGCCCCGGCCACCAGCCCCCACGCCCCTGTGGGCAGGGTGCCGGTACCCAGGATAGCCTGCAGGGGCGTCAGGTAGACGGCCATCAGGGTTACTGCTGCCGCTCCCAGGGCCCAGAGGTTAAGGACACCGTTGGCAAAGAACCCCTGGCGGTAAGGGGGCAGGCTCTGGGTCCGCAGGGAATAGGCAAGGAGAACATGCCCCAGCATCCAGGTGGCAAAGGCGGCAGTTTGCCTTATAGGTACAGGGGCCGGTCCCCACCAGAGTTCGAGGCCCTGGTAGGCCAGCCCTACTGCCAGGGCCAGGAGCAGGCCTCCGGCAAAGATCACCTGGACCATGGGCCGGTCCAGGAAGGGCCGGCTGGGCCGGCGCGGGGGGCGCTCCATGAGAGGCTCCTCCGGGGGCTCGATGACAAAGGCAGTTGAGGCCGCCAGGTCCATGAACAGTTCCAGGAGAATAATCATCAGGGGCGAAAAGGGAGCCGGTTGCCCCAGGGCGGCAGGTACCAGCATGGTGGCGATGAGGGCTACCTTCACTGCCAGGTAATAGCGCACCGACTTTTGCAGGTTGGCCAGGAGGCCCCGCCCCTGGCGGATGGCCGTGGCCAGGGTAGAAAAGCAGTCGTCGCTTAAAACCACGCCGGCGGCCTCCCGGGCGACATCGGTTCCCTGGCGGCCCATGGCCAGGCCCACGTGGGCCACGGCCAGGGCCGGGGCATCATTAATACCATCGCCGATCATGGCGACTATTTCCCCTTTAGCCTGCAGGGCCTGGACTAACTGGAGTTTCTGCTCCGGCGTTATGCGCGCCAGGACACAGGTTTCCTGGAGAAAGGGATCCCAATCCTCCGGGTTTAATTGCTCCAGTTCGGTGCCGGCCAGCAATTTCTCTGCCGGGATACCTACCTGGCGGGCAATACTGCGGGCTGCCTCGGGGTGGTCGCCGGTGGCCAGGTAGACCTTGATCCCGGCCCGCTGCACGGCGGCCACTGCCGCGGCAGCCTCAGGGCGTAAGGAGTCGGCAAAGATTAAAAATCCCAGGAAAGTGAGGTCCTGGCCGGCTGTAGCAGCCTCTGCCGGCAGGTCCTGGCTGGAGAAAAAGCGCCTGGCTACTGCCAGGACCCGCTTGCCTTCGCCGGCAAGTTGCGCCAGGGTGGCGGCGGCAGCCTCCCGGGTAGAGGGATCGGTACACATGGCCAGCACTTCTTCCGCCGCTCCCTTGACGTATAGTGTAGCCCCGGCCTGGTTAGCGCGCAGGGCCCCTACCCAGCGTTGATCCTGGTTTAAAGGGTAAAAGGCCAGCAACTCTTCCCGGGGCAGGTCCAGGTGCCCTCCCCCTTCGGCCAGGGCCTTTTCCAGGGGGTTATGGGCTTCAACGGCAGTAACCGGGCTCTGGGTCAGGAGGGCGGCCAGGAGTAATTCCCCGGCCGCGTTATCCTGCCGGGCCAGGGCAGGGGACAGGAGTTCTCCTTCCCCCGGCAGCCAGAGGGCTTCCAGGGTGAGGCGGTTGGCCGTCAGGGTACCCGTCTTGTCGGTGACCACGGTGGTGATGTGCCCCAGGGTTTCAGCGGCTCGCAGGCGCCGGACCAGGGCCTTTTCCCGGGCGAGCTTTAGAGACCCCAGGCCCAGGACCATGGTCACCAGGATGGGGAGTTCTTCGGGTATGGTGGCAAAGGCCAGGCTCAGGCCAGTGAGGACCGCCCGGGGCCAGGGTTCCCTGGCCACCAGGAACTGGAGGAAAGGGATAAGCACGGCAAAAGCCAGGGCAACTAGCGCCAGGACCCGGCTCAGTTCCCGCATGAACTGCTGCAGGGGGGTGCGGGGCTCACGGGCCCGGCGCGTAAGGCCAACAATCCGCCCCAGTTCGGTCTCCAGACCTGTGGCTACCACGCAGGCCAGGCCTTCACCCCGGGATATTACCGTACCCTGATAAACCATATTGTGACGGTCGGGCAGGGGGGTCGCCGGGTCCAGGGGCCGGGTGTGTTTTTCCACCGGCAGGGATTCACCGGTAAGGGGGGACTCATCGACGGCCAGTCCGGCGCTCACCAGGAGGCGGGCGTCGGCCGGCACGCGGTTACCGGGCTGGAGCACCAGGATATCGCCGGGGACAACGTCTTCAGTATTGACGGCCTCTACTTTGCCCTGGCGCAGGACCGGGGTAGTGGGGGCGTTCAGGTCCTGGAGGGCGGCAATGGCCTTCTTGGCGCGAAACTCGGTGCCTACCTCAATGAAGACGATACCCAGGATAATGGCCGTTACGGCCAGGGCTTCCCCCAGTTCGCCCAGGAGGAAATAGGCGGCAGCCACCGCCAGGAGTAAAAGGATCATGGGCTCGCGGATTTCTTCGGCAAAGATATTCCAGAAGGATAGGACGGGACGGACCAGCGTGCGGTTGGGACCGTAAATTTTCAGGCGCCTCTGGGCTTCAGCGGTACTTAGACCCTGCTCCGGGTCTACCTGCTGCCAGGCCAGAACATCTTCCGGCGCCTGGCTCCAGGGGCAAGGGGCCGGCATCAATTAACCCTCCCTTTCTTTTAAGGCTCCATAGGTAAGAGTGGTAAACCTCGTCAGGGCTACCCGGGCTTCGTCTATAAGGGAGGCGACCTGTTCAGCCAGGGGGGCATTATACCAGTCGCGCTCCCGGGCCCGCTGGTACCAGCGTTCGATTTTTTCCAGTTCGGCTTCCTCCTCTTCTATTTCCGCTGGAGAAAAGTTCTGGATACGCACTTCCTTTTCCAGTTCCGCCAGGTATTTGTTAATCTCTTTAATTATTTCCTGGTATTCTTTATTGCGCATTTCCCTGAACTGCTCTATTACCTGTGCTTCTTGCCCGGGATCAAGGTTGATATTGCGGAAGAGATAGGCAGTGCCTGCGAATTCTTCTACCCGTGTCTTTAGTTGTTCCAGTTTTTCCAGCAGTCCGGGGCGTGCCGGGAGCAGGCAGGCGGCTTGCTGCAGGTAGAGGGCTCCCAGCCTGTTGAGTTCCCGCCAGAGGTAAATGCGCTTGCTCGAGGGTTCGCCGGGTACTTTATAGATGAACAGGTGCCATTTGTTGCCGGGGCTGGTAATGTCCTGGTTCATTATTCTCACCCATGATGTAACATTGGTTACAATGTAACAGATGTTGCATTGAAAGTCAAGGTTAAAGGGGGGAACGGCAGGAAAAATTAATCCTCGCAGCGAATAATTGCAGGATATATTTCAGCAGGAGCATACTGGCAATGATTGTCGTCCATGGGACCTGGGTTAAAGATAGCATTAAAGAAGTAAATGGCCGCTTTTTTGTCTGGGGGGAATCCCTGGCCGCCGCCCGGCAGCAGAAGGAACTCTACCTGCCCAGGCCGGCTAAGAATAAAGTGCCCCTTCATCCTTTTCAGGCTTCCGACCAGGAACTTATCACCGTCCTGCTAAATTTAAGCGCGGGCCTTTATAAAAGCATACCCCTTATTCCGCCGGGCCTGGATAAAATCCAGTTGTTACTCCCCTCAACCAATCTTGGACCCCTGCCTTCGCCGCAACTAAGGTACCTGCCCGGTAGCGGCGAGATTGCCCGGAGGGGTCAATCTTTACGGGAAAGCTCCCCGGCCTTAACCCCCTGGGAGGTCAAAGGCCTGGCAGTATCACCGGTATGGGTTATCAATGTCCTGACCCGGCTGGGGGAAGGAAGTCCCGGGCAAATTAAAGGTAATATTTTAGCCCCCGATTTCCTGTTCTGGAGCCTGGCAGCCAAGCTGGCCCTGGAACTCCTGGTCCGGGAACGCATCGTCCCGGCGGTGCTGGAGGAGGTAAAAGCGCCGGCGGGGAAGAGGGCCGGGGCTAAAACTCCGCTGAGGCAGGAATTAAGGGCAGCCTGGCGGGCCCTGTTAGACCAGCCAGAAGATGCCCGCCGGGTAGACTTGCTGGCGGCCGGCATGCCGCCCGCCTGCCGGGCCCAGGCGAGTACCCCGCTCCCGCATCCTCGCCTCCTGGTGGAAGATTTCCTGCACCGCGCCGTCGATGCCATGGCCCGGTACTGGTTAATGACTTCGCCCCTGGAGGGGAGGACCAAGGGGCTCGGCGACGATAATACCCCGGTCAGGTGGGCTGCGGCCCTGGCGGCAGAAAAAGCCACCTTTAGCGGGCCGTTGCTGGAAATGAAAGACCTGAAAGAGCAAATCCATAGCTGGACGAAGACCCTGTTCAGCCAGCCGGGGACCGTAGCCTTTCGCACCTGCTTCCGCCTGGAACCCCCGGAAAGGATGGGAGAAGAAGGCCCGCCTTCCTGGCAGCTGCAATTTTTACTCCAGGCCAGCGATGATCCCAGCCTCCTGGTGCCCGCCGGGGAGGTCTGGCGCGAAAGGGGCAGCGTGCTGGAGTTCCTGAACCGGCGCTTCGCCAATCCCCAGGAAAGGCTCCTGGCCGACCTGGGCCGGGCGGCACGGTTATTCCCGCCCCTGGAAAGAAGCCTGAAAGACCCATCCCCGGAAAGCTGTCTCTTGACTGTGGCAGAAGCTTATACTTTCTTGCGGGAAGCGGCTGGCCTCCTGGCCGAAAGCGGCTTTGGCGTACTGGTACCTTCCTGGTGGGGGCAGCATAAATCCCGCCTGGGGCTGCGCTTAAAGCTGAAGGCCAGCGAGCGGGGCAAAAACGCTTCCCGGACGACCAGGCCGGCTGCACCCGGGAGGCTGGGCTCTGCAGCCCTGGTTGATTATGACTGGGAAGTGGCCCTGGGGGATACCGTGATCGACAGGAAGGAATTTGCCAGGCTGGCTGCTTTAAAGGTCCCCCTGGTCCAGGTGCGGGGCCAGTGGGTGGAGCTCCGGCCAGAGGAACTGGCGGCCCTGGACAGGTTCTGGAAAAAGCAACCGGGCCCGGGGACCATGAGCCTGGGCGAGGCTTTACGTGTTAGCCTGCTGGGCGGGGTAACTCTAGAGCAAGGTGAGGGGATACCTGATGGCGAAATAGCCCCAGCCAGTCTCCCGCTACTGGGTATTGAAGCCGAGGGTTACCTTGCTTCCCTTCTAGAAAAGGTACACGACAACCTGAAAATTGCCCTCCTGCCCCAGCCATCCGGGTTCCGCGGTAGCCTCCGCCCTTACCAGGTGCGGGGTTTTTCCTGGCTTAAGTTTATTACGGAACTGGGCCTGGGGGCCTGCCTGGCCGACGATATGGGCCTGGGCAAGACTATCCAGCTCCTGGCTTTACTGCTCCACCGCAAGGAACAGGGAATGGCAACCGGCCCGGTTCTCCTTATCTGTCCCACCTCAGTGGCCGGTAACTGGCAGCGGGAAGTAGCACGTTTTGCCCCCTCCTTGCGGGTCCTCCTCCACCACGGCAGTGAACGCCTCGCCGGTGACGCTTTTACCCGGGAAGTGGCCTGGCAGGACCTGGTAATCAGCACCTATACCCTGGTTCACCGGGATGAAAGGGACCTGGTGGCCGTGGACTGGGATGGGGTGGTGCTGGACGAGGCCCAGAATATTAAAAATGCAGAAGCTAAGCAAACCCGGAGCATACGCCGCTTAAGGGCCGGCTTCAGGATCGCCCTTACCGGTACACCGGTGGAAAACCACCTGGGAGAACTCTGGTCCATCATGGAATTTTTAAACCCAGGTTACCTGGGCAGCCAGGCCGATTTTCGCAGCCGTTTTATAATCCCCATCGAACGTTACCGGGACCGGGAACGGGCGGGCAGGTTGCAGCGCCTGGTCCAACCTTTTATCCTGCGCCGGGTCAAGACTGACCCGTCGATCATCCAGGACCTGCCGGAAAAGCAGGAGATCAAGGTCTTTTGCCACTTGACCCGGGAGCAGGCTACTCTCTACGAAGCTGTGGTCCAGGACATGCTGCAAAAGATAGAAGCCGCCACCGGCATCGAACGCAAAGGCCTGGTCCTGGCTACCCTGGCAAAACTAAAACAAATCTGCAACCACCCGGCCCAGTTCCTGGGTGACGGCAGCCTCCTGGACGGCCGGTCTGGGAAACTGACCCGGCTCCAGGAGATGCTGGAAGAGGTCCTGGCTGCAGGGGAACGGGCCCTCATCTTTACCCAGTTTGCCGTCATGGGTCAAATGCTCCAGGAATATTTAGCGGCCACCTTTGGCTGGGAAGTCCTTTTCCTGCACGGGGGCCTGGCCAGGGCCAGGCGGGAGGAGCTAATCCGGCGTTTCCAGGAGGAAGAAAACAATGGACCGCCCCTCTTCATCCTTTCCCTCAAGGCCGGCGGGGTGGGACTGAACCTCACCCGTGCCAACCATGTGTTTCACTTTGACCGCTGGTGGAACCCGGCTGTAGAAGACCAGGCCACCGATCGCGCCTTCCGCATTGGCCAGAAGAAAAATGTCCAGGTTTATAAATTTATCTGTGCCGGGACCCTGGAAGAAAGAATTGATGCCCTGATCGAGGAAAAACGCGCCCTGGCACAGCAAATTATTGGTACCGGCGAAGGCTGGCTTACGGAATTGTCAATAGGAGAGTTGCGGGAACTGCTGGCGTTAAAGGAAAAAGGGATAGATCTTTAAGCGTAGTGACCGGGCCTTTGCCTGCGCCGGGCGGAACCTCACCTTAAGCCTCACGGTTGAGCCTCAGGCCACTTCGCGAAGGCTTTGGTGGGAACGAAAAAAAAGCCACTAAAGGCAGGCTTTTTTGGAGGTTAAAGAATGGCTTCACGACGCAACTTCGGCAGCAACTGGTGGGCCAGGCGCTGGCTGGATGTGCTGGAGTCCTTTGGCTGGGCCAGCCGCCTGCAGCGGGGCCGGACTTATGCCCGGCAGGGCAACGTCTTAAGTATTGATCTCGCCCCGGGGGTGGTCAATGCTAAAGTCCAGGGGACCAGGCCCGGGCCCTACAGCGTTAAAATTAAAATTAAGCCCCTGTCAGACGGGGAATGGAACCGGGTAATCGAGGCCCTGGCCAGCCAGGCAGCTTTTGCTGCCCGCTTGCTGGCCGGCGAGATGCCGGAGGATATTGAGACGGCCTTTACCGGGGTGAGCCTGTCCCTCTTCCCCCGCGCTGCCGGGGATATCGTCACCAGCTGCTCCTGTCCCGACTGGGCCAACCCCTGCAAGCATATCGCCGCCGTCTATTACTTGCTGGGGGAGAAGTTTGATAGCGACCCTTTCTTACTTTTCCTCTTGCGCGGGCGGGAAAAAGAAGCAATAATTAGGGGTCTTAGGGAGAAGCGCGCAGCCCTTGCCGGCGGTGGCCCATCCCTGCCGGTTAAAGAAGCAGAAAAGAAGGAGCCGGTTGCAGAAGAAAACAGGTTCCCACCAGAGTTGCCGGTCAACCCGGTTGAGTTCTGGCAGGCAGGGGAGGGGTTGACTGCCTTTCAGGTTAAGATGCACCCACCTGCTGTGCCCCAGGGGGTTTTAAAGCGCCTGGGTCCTCCTCCTTTAGGACGCTATGCCCGGGATTTTTACCAGCTTTTAAATAGCTATTACCGGGAAATCTCCCGCCGGGCTTATGAGCTGGCCTATGATGCAGGAGATGGCGACGCAGCCAATTCCAGTTATGCTAATGGCCGTTAGGCAGGTGTGACAGGTTTCCCTAAATTGCTTCTGCTTCGCCCCTGGTGTATAATAGCAAAAAATAGCACCAGGAGGGAAAAGGATGAAAGTAACCGTAACCTGGGAAGGGGAACACATGTGTTTAAAGGGCCTGGGGCCCTCCGGCCAGCCGGTAACCATGGACGCCGCCCCCGAGCACGGCGGCCAGAACCTGGGAGCCAGGCCTTCAGAGGTCCTGCTCATGGGTATGGCCGGGTGCACGGCCCTGGATGTCCTGAGCATCCTTAAGAAAAAACGCCTGTCCCTGACTTCCTTTGCCATTGACGTCGAGGCTGAACGGGCTCCAGAGCATCCTAAAGTCTTTACCGCTGCTACCCTGGTTTACCGCCTTGCCGGACCCGACCTCCCTGAAGACCAGGTCAAGCACGCCATCGAGTTATCTTTAAGCAAATACTGTGGCATGGTCAATACGCTGAAGAAAGCCATGCCCATCAGTTACTGTTATGAGATCAACGGTAATCGCAGCCCGGTAACACCCGCCCCTTAGGGCAAAGATGTTTTATGGCGAGTGCTGCCGGTAACAAACACGGCCAGGGAGTACCCCTGGCCTTTTAAATGAATAAATGCTAAAATATTTTTCAGGCAGCTTCCCGGGGAGGGAAACGGATTTGGGCATATCTGAGCCCTTTCTCCAGCCGGAAATGGCTTCACCAGATCTGGATAATCGCCAGCAACACCTGGAATACTTGATGCGGCGCTTCGGCGATAAAGTCCTTTACCTGGCCTACTCCTACCTCCATGACCGTTATTGGGCCGAAGATGTTGCCCAGGAGGTTTTCATCAGGGTGTACACCCATCTGGATAAATTCGAGGGGCGCAGCTCCATTTATACCTGGATTTACCATATAACCGTCAACCTCTGTCGCGACCAGTTGCGGGCACTGAGCCGCCGCCGTGAACAGGAACCTGTAAATTATCAAGAGCAAGCCATTACCGGGGTTGAGGACCGGGTTCTGGAAAAATTGCAACAACAGGAATTATGGCGTGCCGTTTTAAACTTGCCGTTGATTTACCGGGAAGTAATATGGTTTTATTATTACGAACAACTGGGCCTGAAGGATATCGCTAAAATCCTTGGTATTTCCCTGCCGGCTGTAAAAATCCGTCTTTACCGTGCCCGCCAGCACCTGCAGCAAGTTTTAAAGGTGGGTGATGGTAATGCCTGAACACCGGAACCGCCTTGATGAGTTGCTGGCCGGATTACCGGGGAAAGTCCCGCCATCCCTGGCCGGCTGGCATTTTACAGCTGCCATGCGGCAAATGGTCCGGAAGAGGGTGGCCCTTTTATCGCCGGGAGAAGTACCTGAGATACCTTCCCTGGAGCGGCGGCGGAAATGGCCCCTGGCCGGTGCTGTGGCCCTGGCGTTGCTTTTTATCTTCCTGGCCTGGCGGCAGGGGCCGGCCAAAAACCACGGGCTGCCGGTAGGGTTTAAAGTTACACCCCTTCAGTACCGCGTGGTTAGCTTAAACGGGCCGGAACCCGAAGCCCTGGTGAGCATAGGCCAGGTGGAAGGTTCCGATCAACTCATGGCTTCCATTAGCAAGCGGCGGCAGCCTGCCGGCTGGCAGCTTATCTACACGCAACCCCTTGACGCATATCTGGTCTTACCGGTTCAGGTAATAAGTTCGGATACCAGCAGGAGTGCCTTAATACTGATTACCTATAGGGACCAAAGGGGGCCGGAATACCGCTATTTAATCCTGGAATTCGACGGCGACAGGGTAATACCATATCGTGAACAATATAAATTTACAGGAGCAGGGCGCTAGGAAGCCCTGATTTTTTTGGTTGTAACCTCCCGGCCCGGCCGCTCGTCTATATGATAGATATAAATTAAATATCGGTGATGGAGGGAATTATTTTGTTTCGCCAGCGCCAGTATGTAGTCCTGACGACCCTTTTATTTTTCTTTGCCCTGGCCTTTAGCCCCTTTACAGGTTCTGCCGGGGCGGATAACGGACTGCTTTTAGCCACAGCCTTCCCGGGCATTGAAACCCAACCGGGAGAAACCATCATCTTTCCCCTGGAGTTACGCAATAGTGGCGTACCCCAGAAAGTTGATTTGAAGGTTGTTTCCGCCCCCAAAGGGTGGCAGGCCCTTTTTAAAGGCGGCGGCATGATTGTCAGCCAGGCTTTTGCCAGAACTGATACACCGGCCAACATTGATTTCCAGGTCGAAGTACCGGCCGATGTTCAACCCGGGAACTACAGTTTAGTAGTCCAGGCCAGCGGGCCCAGCGCCTCCTCCCGCCTTGAGTTGCAGGTGGTCATTAAAGAAGTGGCTTCCGGAAGTGATAAGATGACCACCGACTACCCGGTTTTAAGCGGGACCAGCAGCACCACCTTCAGGTTCCGCGTTGATCTGACCAACAACGGTGCCCAGGAGCGCTCTTACAGCCTGGACGCCCAGGCGCCTCCAGGCTGGCAGGTAACCTTCAGCCCGGCCTATGACAGCAAGCAGATAGCCAGTTTGACGCTAAAGCCCGGCAACAGCCAGGGCCTGGATGTAACCGTAAAGCCACCCCAGAACGTCAAGGCCGGCACTTACGATATTCCTATCCAGGCCTCGGCGGGGAACAGTAAAGCCGGCGTTGTCCTCAAGGTTAATATCACCGGCACCTACACCCTGGAACTGACAACTCCCACGGGGCGCCTGAACGCCGACGCTGTTGCCGGGAGGGAGAGCCCGGTAACCCTGGTAGTCAAAAATACGGGCAGCGCCGATATGGCCAATATCACCTTTGCTGCCGCTGCAGCCAGCGGTTGGGCGGTCACCTTTAAACCGGAAAAAATCGACCTGCTGCCTGCAGGTTCCAGCCAGCAGGTAACGGCCTTTATCAAACCGTCCTCGAAGGCCATTGCCGGGGATTATGTGGTGAGCATTTCGGCCGATTCCCAGGAAACCAGCGCCAATGCCGATTTCCGGGTCAGCGTGCGAACCTCGACCCTTTGGGGTGCAGTGGGGGTAATCCTGGTCCTCATCGTTGTTGGTGCTGTGGCGTGGACTTTCCGGAAGTACGGGCGGCGATAGCCATGGCAGGACAGGAAGCAGTTATAATCACCCGCAACCTTACCAAGCTCTATGGCTCCATTACTGCCGTCCAGGACCTCAACCTGGAAATCAGGGAGGGAGAGATTTTCGGACTCCTGGGGCCTAATGGTGCCGGTAAGACGACAACGATATTAATGCTCCTGGGATTGACCGAGCCGACGTCCGGTCAGGCCCTGGTGAAGGGGCTTGACGCCACCCGCCAACCCCTTGAGGTTAAGCGGGTAGTTGGCTATTTACCTGATAATGTCGGGTTCTACGACGACCTTACGGCGCGGGAAAACCTCCTCTATACTGCTCGGCTTAACCGTATACCGCCGGTAGAAGCTGAGAAGCGCGTAATCTTAAGCCTGGAACATGTGGGTTTAAGCAGCCACGCCGGCCGTAAAGTAAAAGAGTTTTCACGCGGGATGCGCCAGCGGCTGGGCATAGCCGATGTCATGGTCAAGGACCCGGCAATTATTATCCTCGATGAGCCTACCCTGGGTATCGATCCCGAGGGTGTCCGGGAACTGCTGGCCCTCATTGTCAGGCTGGCCAGGGAAGGCGGGAAAACAGTCCTCCTTTCCTCCCATCTCCTGCACCAGGTACAGCAAATCTGCGACCGGGTGGGGATTTTTGTCGGCGGCCGCCTCCTGGCGGTAGGGCCTGTGGCTCTCCTAGGGCAGCAGGTTATGGCCGGCAAGCCCATGGAGATTGAACTCCAGGTTGAGCCAGATAATGAGCAGTTGATTTCCGTTCTCCGATCCCTCCCGGGTGTTACTGCCGCCGAGCGCCGCGGTGCATTTATCCGGGTATGCTGCGCTGCGGGCTGCGACATCCGCCCGCAACTCACGTCCGACCTTGCAAGTAAAGGATATAACCTCCTGTATTTAAGAGCCCGGGGATATGATTTGGATGATATTTACCGCCAGTACTTCCAGGGGGAGGGATATCATGAAACGCTGGCAGGCTAGTATAAAAGACTGGTTGGCATGGTTCCGCCAGCAGCAATGGTCCAGCGGTGGCCTGAAAACCGTCTTCCAGAAGGAGCTGGCAGACAACCTGAGCAGTACCCGGTTTACCATCCTGGTATCCCTGGTGGCCGTGGCCGGTATAGGCGCATTTTATGTTGCCGCCCAGAACATCCGCCAGGTGGCAGGCGAGGCAGATCCCCAATTTGTCTTCCTGCGCCTTTTTACCACCAGCGGCGGGTCCCTGCCGCCCTTTATTACTTTTATATCTTTTTTGGGACCCCTGCTGGGGCTAGCCCTTGGCTTTGATGCCATCAACGGTGAGCATAATAAACGTACCCTGAGCCGTCTCCTTGCCCAGCCAATTTACCGCGACGACGTGATCAACGGTAAATTCCTGGCCGGCCTGGCTGTCCTCGCTATGGTAATAGTGGCCCTGGGATTCTTAGTTGCCGGGCTGGGACTGCTGTTATTAGGCGTTCCTCCCACCGGTGAAGAAATCGGGCGGCTGTTTGTCTACCTCCTGATCACCATTATTTATGTTGCCTTCTGGTTGAGCGTCTCCCTCCTCTTTTCTTTATTGTTCCGCCAGACGGCTACCTCGGCCCTGGCGGGCATTGCCGTATGGCTCTTTTTCGCCCTCTTTGCCGGGATGCTGGCAGGGCTCATTGCCGACGGCCTCTTCCCGGTAAGTGAGGAAGCCCCGCCGGCCAGGATCCTGCACAACGCTGCCTTAAAACAAAATCTCGGCCGCCTTTCAACGACAACTCTTTACGATGAAGCTACAATAACTCTCCTTAATCCGGACGTGAGGACCCTAGGGCCTGTATTGGTGGAACAGCTGGAGGGAGCTGTAGCGGGAAGCTTGCCCCTGGGCCAGAGCCTGCTCCTCATCTGGCCGCACCTGGTAGGACTTATCGCTGCCACCATGCTGATTTTTGCCCTGGCCTATTACTTCTTTATGCGCCAGGAAATACGGGCCGGCTAGGCTAAAATATCTTTTTCTGCCGGTGATAAATCTTCACCGGTTTTTTCTTTTCACTACCCGAGGTGGTCGACCTGTAAGCCCAGGAGCGCCAGGTAAGCCGTCACGTGGTCAAACTCCTTCCCGGGCCGGGTTAAGGAAAAATGACAGTCCGGGTAAAATTTTTGCCCGGTTGGGGCTTATTAAAGGCCTTTACCCCCGGCTCGCAGTTCCCAGATGCGCGGGTCTGGCAGCTGGCTCAATTGCTTTCACGGCTACTACCGGTTTTTTCAGTTTTTTGGCTCTGGCTGAAGCTAGGCTGGCCGTATTGACCAGGTATTTGACGATGTAACTACTGTCTTCAGCAGAACTGTGTAGTTCTGAACAGCTGCCGCCGGCTACGCCGGCAGAAATAGCGACCTTTATTTTCCCGGGCCAGTTTTCATTGGCAAGGGTCAGGACCATTTGCCGGGCAAGTTTTTCGGCTTCGGCCAGGGGCCTGGTAGTAACAGCGGCAAATTCGTCCCCGGTATAGCGACATAAAGTTTCCTTATTACTGTCGATTAAGCCATTTAAGATTAAAGCAGTCTGGCGCAGGACATTGTCGCCGTAAATATGGCCGTACTCTTTATTAATGAAGCCGAAGTTATCTAAGTCCAGGAAGATTACCGCAATCTCCCGGCCTTCTTTTAATACCTCCAGGGCCTTTTCGTAAAAGATTTCGGCTTTATTTAACCCGGTAAGGCTATCGGTATATTTAGCCAATTCAGACATAATTTGGGCGTAGGTAACGATGCCAATAATATTACTTTCCCTGGTAACCACCAGACGCTCAATTTTATATTTTGCCATTAATTTTTGCGCTTCTGTGAGGCAGGCTGTTGGCGGTACAGTAATTACTTTGCGGGTCATAGGTGATGTCGGCTTTACGCTGTGGTTCCGGCGAGCGGGACGTTTCCTGGAGTGTCAAATAAAGATATCTCTTCCTTCCCCAAAACACATATTATAATTATACCCCTTTTTACTAGATTTGCCCATGGAGTTTTATAATTAATTTTAGGTAAGTTATAATATGTTAACCGTTGACCTTGCTGGCTTATTTACAATTAATCTGCCAACTGACAGTCAAAAAATTAATAAAGGTACCGATGAATATTTTAGAGAACCGCAAAAGGCGAACCCGACCGAAAGGCGGGGGCGCAAAGCCACGGGCCTAAAGCCTTAACAGGCCATGGCAGCCGGGTTGCCGGATAGGCCAATTGGAAAGTTGCTGGCGATCAGGGGCAACTCCGGTTTTTGCGGGTTGTCCTAAAATTTTATAGGGGGGTATGCAGGATGAAGTACAAAAAATTAATCAGTATGCTGGCCATAGCCAGCCTACTCCTGCCAGCCGGGATAGCTTATGCCCGCCCGGGCAATGGTAACAGTGACCATGGGGCCGGTAAGTATAAGTATATGATGGCGTTGGGAACGGGGAATGATCATGAAGAAGATAGTAAACTAGAAGATGAGTTGAAAGATCAGGAACAGGAAAGGGAAGAACAAGAAGAAGCAAAAATTGAAGAAGAAAATGAGTTAAACGAACAGGAACGGGAAGCCCAGGGAGAATCCCAGGAAAATGATTCTCAACAGTCTGAGCAACAACTGGAAAAAGAAGTGCGGCAAAGGGAAGAAATCCAGGTAAGGGAAGAAGTCCAAAACGCCGGATTGGAAAAATTCCAGGGCCGCATCCGGGTTAAGAAGAAGGAGATTAAGTTTGATGTACCGCCGGTGATTAAAGACGGCCGGACCCTTATCCCTGTCAGGGCGGTTACGGAAGGCCTGGGCGCAGCTGTTAACTGGGATGAGGCGGCAAATGCCGTGACTATAACCAAAAATGGAATTACCGTAGTACTAATCCCTGGCAGCACGGAAGTAACCGTTAATGGCACAAAAATAAATTTAGATGTTCCGGCTCTATTAATTAGCAACCGTACTTTTGTGCCCTTGAGGTTCCTGGGCGAGGTCTTTAAAGATGAAGTAAATTATGATGAAGGCAGTGGCGACATCGAAATTGAAGAAAGTAACAGCACCACAACACCTGAAACGCCGGTCAGCACCACGCCGACAACGCCAGAAGCCCCTGCCGGCACAAGTACCGGTACCAGCTCTACCCCGGCGACTACATAAAGTAACACCGGGGCGACAGTTCTTCCTTCCATCCTGGCGCCAGCAACTACGACCTCCTCTGTACCTGCCGCCTGGGGCGGCAGCAAAAAGCCCTGCCTTTGTGGCAGGGCTTTTTGCCGGCTCGTGGCATCTTTGCCTGATTGCGTAATTTACTGGACTGGATTTACCGCATACCCCGGCAAAGGCCCCCGCGGTGTGTAGTGGGTATGCAAAAGCTTATTCGCAGTCTCGCTCAAGGGCGCGCCCAGAAACTCGGCGTATATTTTCTGCACCGCTGGGTTTTCATGGGACAGGCGGATGCGGCGGGAGTAATCAATGCGGTAGAGGGCATCGGCACGGTTGTGGCGGTAGTCCAGGGAGATCTCCTTGTGGTCCCGGCTGCCAAAGATGGGCTGCCCGCCGCCGCCGACACAGCCGCCCGGACAGGCCATGATTTCGACGTAATCGAACTGCTCACCGGCCTTCATGCGATCGAGGATTTTGCGGGCGTTGCCGGTGCCGTGGGCGATGGCCACCTTGATCTTTCTATTCTTTAATTCCACCCAGGCTTCTTTGACGCCGCTGATACCCCGGAATTCTTCAAAGTCGATTACCCCCATTTCGCGGCCATGGGTGAGGGCATAGGCCGTCCTGACGGCTGCTTCAACAACGCCGCCGGTGGCGCCAAAAATGGTGCCGGCGCCGCTGGCTATCCCTAAGGGCGTGTCGTATTCTTCATCCGGTAGCTGGCGGAAGTTGAGGCCGGCCTGGCGGATCATCCGCGCCAGCTCCCTGGTAGTCAGTACAAAGTCGACATCCTTCCATTCACCGCTGCCCATTTCCGGGCGGCTGGCTTCAAACTTTTTGGCCGTGCAGGGCATGACGGCTACAACCACAATTTTTTTCGGGTCCAGGCCTTCTTTCTGAGCGAAATATGTCTTGGTAATGGCCCCAAACATTTCATGGGGTGACTTGCAGGTAGACAGGTTGGGGATGAATTCCGGGTAGAAATGCTCACAGAACTTAATCCACCCCGGGCTGCAGGAGGAGAGGAGAGGGAGGGGCCCGCCGCGGCCTTCCAGCCGTTCCAGGAGTTCATGGGCCTCTTCCATAATGGTCAGATCAGCCGTAAAATCGGTGGCAAAAACCCGGTCAAAGCCCAGCCGTCGTAAGCTGGCTACCAGTTTACCCGTAACTACAGTGCCCACCGGCAGGCCAAATACTTCTCCCAGGGTAACCTGGATGGAAGGAGCAGTCTGGACGACCACATATTTGTCCGGGTCTGCCAGGGCCTGCCAGACTTCATCAATGCACTCCTTTTCCACCAGGGAAGCCGTGGGGCAGGCGATAACGCACTGGCCGCAGGTGATACAGGCGACTTCGGCAAGGTCTTTCATAAAGGATGGGGCAATGACGGTGTTAAATCCCCGGTTCTGGGCCGAATAGACATGAACTTCCTGGACCTTGCTGCAGATGGCCTCACAGCGCCGGCATTTAATACATTTATTATAATCGCGGACGATAAAAGGGTTCTTATTGAAAATTGGATAGTTGGAGATTTCGCCGGTAAAGCGAATGTTGCGGATGCCCAGGGTATCGGCAAGGTGCTGCAACTCGCAGTTGAGGTTGCGGATGCAGTTAGTGCACTCCCGGTGGTGGTCGGAGAGCAGGAGTTCCACCACGGTGCGGCGGGCCCGGAGGACCCGGGGCGTGCTGGTACGGACTTTGAGGCCGGCAGAGACAGGGTACACGCAGGCCGCCTGGAGGTTTTTGGAACCCTCTATTTCCACCATGCACACCCGGCAGGCGCCGATCTCATTGATGTTTTTCAGGTAACAGAGGCTGGGAATCTCAATCCCCACCCGGTGGGCGGCCTCCAGGACAGAAATACCTTCCTCAGCCACGACTTCCCGGCCGTCAATCCAGAAGCGTACCTTTTTCCTTGCGACGGGGCGGGTGGCGTCTTCCTCCCGGCCAACGGGGGAAACTGGTTCGAAGGTGAATTTGTCAGCAGGCATAAGATTGCTCCTTTACCATGGCTTGGTTTGCGCTCGCACAAAATCCTCACGAAGCGATCTGGGGCTTACTCTCGGGCACGGGTTTAGTGAAGAACTGGTCGACGCGTTAAATTGCGGCACACCCCGGCCGGGCAGTATTTATCCCGGACGTGGGCCTCGTACTCGTGGCGGAAATACCGCAGGGTAGAAAGGATGGGGTTGGGCGCCGTCTGGCCCAGGCCGCAGAGGGAGGCCTCTTTAACGTCGTGGCTCAAGTCTTCCAGTAGTTTGAGATCATCCATGGTGCCCTCTCCGGAAGTAATGCGCTTTAAGATCTCCAGGAGGCGTTTAGTTCCCACGCGGCAGGGAGTGCAGCGGCCGCAGGACTCGTCCTGGGAAAACTCCAGGTAAAAGCGGGCAATATCTACCATGCAGTCGCTTTCATCCATGATGATAAGCCCGCCGGAGCCCATAATAGAGCCGGCAGCAGTTAGGGCTTCATAGTCAACAGGTGTATCCAGCATCTCCTCCGGGAGGCAACCCCCGGAAGGACCGCCCGTCTGCACGGCTTTAAACTTTTTCCCGCCAGGAATACCACCGCCGATGCCAAAAATTATCTCCCGCAGGGTGGTGCCCATGGGCACTTCGATGAGGCCGGTGTTGTTGATACTGCCGGCCAGGGAGAAGACCTTGGTGCCTTTGCTGCCTTTGGTGCCGAAGGAGGCGTGCCATTCCGCACCTTTACGGATAATCACCGGTACGTTGGCCAGGGTTTCGACGTTATTGACCACGGTAGGCTTGCCCCAGAGGCCGGCCTGGGCCGGGTAGGGCGGCCGTGGCCGCGGTTCACCCCGGCGACCCTCGATGGAGCGAAGGAGTGCCGTTTCTTCGCCACACACGAAGGCCCCGGCTCCCAGGCGGATCTCAATGTTAAAAGAAAACCCTGTACCGAGAATGTTATCCCCCAGGAGGCCGGCGCGGCGCGCCTGGCGGATGGCCCTTTCCAGGCGGTCGACGGCGATAGGATACTCGGCCCGGACATAGACATAGCCCTGCCGGGCACCGGTAGCGTAGCCGGCGATAGCCATCCCTTCCAGGACACTGTGGGGATCGCCCTCCAGGATGCTGCGGTCCATGAAAGCACCGGGATCCCCCTCGTCGGCGTTGCAGACCACATACCTGGGCCGGGCCGGGGCCGCGGCCGTCAGCTCCCACTTGCGACCCGTAGGAAACCCGGCCCCGCCGCGCCCCCGTAAACCCGAGGCGCTGATGGCGGCGATGATCTCTTCTGGCTGGCGCGACAGGGCTTCAGCCAGGGCCTGGTAACCGTCGCGGGCAATGTACTCGTTTATATCCTCCGGGTTGATGAGGCCGCAGTTGCGTAAGGCGATGCGGTGCTGGGCCTGGAAGAAATGGATTTCCTTCATGCGCCGGGCATGTTGCCCGGTGGCCGGGTCACGATAAAGGAGGCGAGTAATTACCTGGCCGGAAGCCAAACCCTTGACCAGGTCGGCGGCGTCCTCCTTCCGGACCCGGCAGTAAAAGATGCCTTCCGGGTAGACTACGGCAATGGGGCCCAGTTTGCAAAAACCAAAGCAGCCGGTCTTGATAATTTTTACTTTTTCTTGGAGCTGGTGGGCCTCCACCTGCTTTTTTAACTCCTCGCGCAGGCCGTGGCTTCCGGAAGAGCTGCAGCCGGTACCGGCGCAGACCAGTATTTGATGCTCCCCGGCAGCTTCTTCCCTGCCCAGGCGGGCCTCAATGAGGGGAAGGTGCTGTTGCCGGATGTGCAAAAGGTCGCTGGCGCTCGTAATCATCTGCTGGCTCCTTTTCCCGGTAGCGAGATATAACGCCGGTTACATCGCCGGTTTTAACCTGGCCATAGATGTCATCATTGACGGCCACCACCGGCGCCAGGCCACAGGCTCCCATGCAACGGGTGGACCGCAGGGTGAATAACCCGTCCGGGGTGGTATCGTCGTCGTCAAGTTCCAGTTCGTTTTTAAAGGCCTGGAAAATTTCCTGGGAGCCCTTGACATAGCAGGCCGTACCAAGGCAGATGCTGATGGTGTACTTACCCTTGGGTTCGGAGTTAAAGAGGGAATAAAAGGATACTACGCCGGCAATCTCCGCCAGGGGAATATTAAGCCTGGCTGCCAGGTAGGCCTGGACTTCGGACGAGATATAACCAAAGATCTCCTGGGCTTGTTGGAGAATGCGGATAAGCTGCCCGGGCTGGCGGCTGTAAACTTTAATGACCTTTTCAAGACGGCCGTATTTGTCCAGCATGTAATTTACCCCCGGGCTTAGTTTGAAGCAAGAGAGTTTTTTTATACCAGTCCCTACCCGTCTTGAAGTGAGCCATCCCCCGGGATTATCTCCGAGCCGCCTTACTGAAAAAAACTTATAAGAAAAAGTTATATTATGTATACAGGGTATCCGCGGGAAAAAAAGAATATTATTATATGACAGCAGGTAGTATAGCCGGAAATAACCCGGCCTTTACGGCCGGGAGGAGGAGCGTCAAAAATAGCTTATGATTTACCTGAACAATGCCGCCACTTCCTGGCCCAAGCCGGAGGGCGTCTATCAGAAGGCTGACACCTCTTTGCGCCAGCTGGTGGGCAGCGTTAACCGCGGGATCAATAGAGGGTCCCTTGATGCCGCCATGGCCGTCCTGGAAACCAGGGAATTGCTGGCTTCCTTTTTTAACATCCGCGAACCGGAAAACGTAGTTTTTACATGCAATGCTACTGCAGCTTTGAACCTGGCCCTCCAGGGACTGCTGGAAGCGGGCGATCATGTCATTATCAGCAGTATGGAGCATAACGCTGTGGTCCGCCCCTTATATGCCCTGAAAAAGATGGGCGTCGATTTTACCATCATACCGTGTGCCGCCGATGGCACCCTGGATCCCCGGGCGGTAGAAAAAGCCGTTGAACCGCGCACCAGGCTCATCTGCCTCACCCATGCCTCTAATGTCACCGGTACCATCATGCCCATTTTTGAAGTGGGGGAGATCGCCCGCCGCCATCACCTCCAGTACCTGGTAGATACGGCCCAGACGGCCGGGGAAATTCCCATTGATGTCGAGGCAGCAGGTATTACCCTGCTGGCCTTTACCGGCCACAAGGGGCTCCTGGGCCCTCCTGGGACCGGCGGCCTTTATATCCGCTACCCGGATACCGTTAACCCCCTCATTTACGGCGGAACGGGAAGCAATTCGGAATTGCCGGGCCAGCCGGAAATAATGCCCGATAAATATGAAAGCGGTACTATAAATGCCCCGGCCATTGCCGCCCTTGGGGCGGGGGTAAAATTTATCCAAGAAACCGGCCTGGAAGAGATCCGCCGGCACACCCTGATGCTTACCGGCATGCTTTTAGAAGGTTTGCGGCAAATGCCGGAAGTAACTGTTTACGGCCCGGCGGCGGAAAGACGGGTGGCGGTGGTATCAATCAATATTCGCGGCATTGGGGCGGGGGAGGCCGGCGCCTGGCTGGCCGAGCATTATGAAATTGTAACCCGTTCGGGGCTCCACTGCGCCCCCCTGGCACACCGGACCATCGGTACCCTGGCCACAGGTACCTTGCGGCTAAGCCCGGGTTACTTTAATACCCCGGCCGAAATCGAGGCCACCCTGGCCGCGATACGGGAATTGATAGAGGTGGTGCGAGATGCCTGACCTGGTGGTATTGTTAACTTTTCCTTCCACCTATTATGCCCTGAAGGCGGAAAAAATCGTCCAGGGAGCAGGGCTGCAAGGGCGGCTCATACCCATGCCAAGGGAAGTTAGTTCCCTGTGCGGTTTGGCCCTGGAGCTGGAGCCGGGAATAAGCGGCCGCGCCCTGGACCTCCTGCTGGCGGCAGGCGTTAAACCGGATAAAGAAGTGAAGGTCCTCAAAGACCGCGGTCGTCTCCTGGTAATAGAGGTAATTACAGGAAATAAGACGGGAAAATAACTTTCTTAAAGTAATCCGGCCTTCGGGTAATCCCGGGGGCTTTTTGTTTAAGCTTTTTGTGGCTGTTGTTATCGATTTTAAGCAAAGGGGGAACACCTGGCCTGCAGGCGGCATAGCCTGATATCAGAAACTTGCCGAACGGCAAGGGTTTGGGAGGCAGGCAAAAATGTGTGCTCCTGGCAACAGGGAGTTTCCCATCGAGGAGATAGGCGCAGAATACTCAGGTAAGAAGAGGAAAATAACAATGGGGGCAGTTACCAGCCTCAGCGACCTCAAGCCGGGCAGTACCGGGGAAGTTGTTTCCTTGCAGGCACGGGGCCTGACCCGGCGCCGCCTCATGGATCTTGGGCTGGTACCGGGTACCAGGGTGGTAGCCTTACGCCGCAGTCCCAGCGGTGATCCTACCGCCTTTTTCATCCGCGGGGCTGCCATTGCCCTGCGGCGGGAAGAAAGCCGGCAGGTTTTGGTGCGGCCGGTATAAAAGGAGAATGACTGGCATGGGGCTCACAAGACAGGCGACTGGTTTTTCTACATTACAGGAAAACTTTCTCCCGGACGGGAGTAACGGCTACGTAGTTGCCCTGGCCGGTAATCCCAATGCCGGCAAAAGTACGGTTTTCAATGCCCTGACGGGCTTAAAACAGCATACCGGCAACTGGCCGGGAAAAACTGTTCTCCAGGCCCGGGGTAAATTTACCCACCAGGGGCATAGCTTTACCCTGGTGGACCTTCCCGGCACCTATTCCTTATTGGCCAGTTCCGTAGAGGAACAGGTAGCCCGGGATTTTATCTGCTTCGGCAGGCCCGACGTTACGGTGGTGGTGGTCGACGCCACCTGCCTGGAACGCCACCTCAACCTGGTCCTCCAGGTTACGGAAGTAACGAGTAAAGTGGTAGTCTGCCTGAATCTTATGGATGAAGCCCGGCGGAAAAAAATAGTTATTGACGTCCCGGCTCTGGCTGGCGAGCTGGGACTACCGGTGGTGCCGACGGCAGCCAGGAAGGGGGAAGGCCTGGCCCGGCTGAAAGATGTAATCGCCGCCGTGGCTACGGGCACCCTGCATCCGGTTCCCACTCCCATAGTTTATGATGCCGCTATTGAAGCGGCTGCCGGCCGCCTGGCAAGGCAATTGCAACCTCTATTAAGGGGCCGGCTCAATGCCCGCTGGGTGGCCCTGCGCCTGCTGGAAGGCGACGCTACCCTGATCGAGGGAATCCAGGAGTTTTTAGGTAGGGAGTTAGATGATCCTGGGGTAAAGTTGCAGTTAAAAGAGGTGCTGGCCTAATGCCCGGCCGGAAAACAAATCAGGTTTTTGATGCGGCCCGGCACCTGGCCGGTGGTATGACGGCGTCTTACCGCGACCGGATGGTAACGGTCCTCTATGCCCGGGCGGAAGCCATTGCTTTCCGGGCCGTCGAAAAAAACGCGAAGGCGCGTTGGGATCTTGACCAGCGGCTAGATGCCATTTTAACCTCCAGGGTCTGGGGCTACCCCATCATGCTGGCCTTACTGGCCTTTGTTTTCTGGCTGACGCTGGAGGGCGCCGATTATCCCTCTACCCTTTTGGCCAATTTATTCTTTGCTTTCCAGGATATGCTTTCTGGATTATTTTACCGCCTGGGCGCCCCTGAATGGCTACATGGCATTGTGGTCCTAGGCATGTACCGTACCCTGGCCTGGGTAGTTGCAGTTATGCTACCGCCCATGGCCATCTTCTTTCCTATGTTTACCTTGCTGGAGGACCTGGGTTATCTCCCGCGCATCGCCTTTAACCTGGATAATTTCTTTAAAAAGGCCGGCGCCCACGGCAAGCAGGCCCTGACCATGTGTATGGGCTTTGGCTGCAATGCTGCCGGCGTCGTCGGCTGTCGCATCATTGATTCTCCCCGGGAACGGCTCCTTGCCATCCTGACCAATAATTTTTCCCCCTGCAACGGCCGTTTTCCCACGCTGATTACCCTGGCCGGCATCTTTATGGGCGGTTTCCTCACCACGGTATCCGGGACAGTACTGGCCGCCCTCACCGTCACCGGCATTGTCGGGCTGGGAATTATACTGATGTTTTTCACATCATGGCTGCTCTCCCGCACCATCCTGAAAGGGGTGCCTTCCTTCTTTGTCCTGGAACTGCCCCCTTACCGGCCGCCCCAGGTGTTACAGGTAATTGCCCGCTCTATCCTGGACCGGACCATCTATGTGCTGGCCAGAGCAGCCCTGGTGGCTGCGCCGGCCGGCGCTTTGACCTGGGTGCTGGCCAATGTCCATCTGGATGATTTAAGCATTATCGCCCATCTTACCGGTTGGCTCCAGCCCTTAGGAAAAACTGTGGGCCTGGATGGCTACATTCTCCTGGCTTTTGTCCTGGGCCTGCCGGCTAATGAGATCGTCCTTCCCATCCTGTTGATGAGTTACCTCTCAACAGGCATGCTCACCGAGGTGGATAGCCTGGCCGCTTTGGGAGAAATCCTGGTGGGAAACGGGTGGACCTGGGTTACCGCCCTGAATGTTATGCTCTTTTCCCTGCTGCACTGGCCCTGCGGAACCACCCTGCTGACTATTTATAAAGAAACAAAAAGCCTTAAGTGGCCCCTCCTGGCGGCTGTAATTCCGACGGCCATGGGCCTTGCTGCCTGCTTCCTGGTAAAGCTGCTGGCAGGTCTATTAGGAGCCAAGCTTGGGGGTTAACGCTCCCTAGTCGCTGCTGTGGCGAAACAGCCAGGCCCTGAGATCCTCCAGCTTTTCTCCTTCCGGGTACTTGTTAAGCCTGCTCATGGCCTGGACCTCTTCCAGGCTTTCGGGATGGGCGCGGAAATACAGGACCAGGTTACGAAACAGGCACATGGTAGGCGGCGTGATGTAATGCTCGATGCCTTCTACCTGTTCTTCAACCCCTACCCGGGCGTTGAGGAGGGTTAAAAACTCTTTCAGCACGGCATCGCGCCAGACCAGGAAATACCCCAGCCGCTTACCTTTATCCGTAAGGGCGATGTGGCGGTACTTTTCGTAGTGGATAAAGCCTTCTTCGTGGAGTTTCTGGATCATCCTGGTCACCGATGAGGGTTGGACGTTCAGGGCTTCCGCCAGGTCGACGGCCCGGACATAACCTTTTTCCTGGATTAACCTGTAGATCATCTCCAGGTAATCTTCCATGCTTTCCGTGAGCATGGCCATCCCTCCCGGAAGTTTGCTTCCTTCTAAACTTTATGCCGGGAGGCATATTTTTTTTACCTGATGGCACATGACAAAAAAAGCCGGCTTGGCCGGCTACAGCTCATCCTGCAGGTTTAAACGGGCTTTACGCTCGCCTTCTTCCGCCAGGGCCTTTTCCCCCGCCTTCACCAGTTTGCGCACCATATTGCCGCCGATTTTACCGGCTTCCCCGGTGGTCAACTCATCGCCAGCGTTGCCCAGGTCATCTTCCAGGCCCAATTCTTTGGCCGTTTCCCACTTCAATTTGTCGAGCTGTCTTTCCGTCCGCAGCCGGTCATTATCCTTTTTGTGGCTCATTTTAATCACCCCGCAATATTGTGCCGTTACAAGCAGGGAATTATGTACTTGCTAGCAGTAGTCTTACCCTTTAATGTTGCGTATTTTAGCTACCAGGAGCAGCGAGGCCGGGTAGATCAGGTAAGCAGGGAGGAAATAAAACGGGAAGGCGCGACCGGCAAAGATTAACATTTGGGAAAAATTTTCATAGAGGCTCATAGTTAAAAAGGTTAGCAGAAGGCCTGCCGGCAGCACAAGGGGGCGGTAATCCCGGAGGCCTAAAAGCTGGGCCGTGCCCAGGGTAAAGGTATAGTAGACAATAGCTAGTTTCAATAAAATGGTAAAGCTCCAGACGAAAATGATGACCGGTTCCAGGCGTTGCAAAAAGTCGCCAATATTAATCATCTGGATGGCTATAAGGCTGGGGAAATTAATGCGTGCCGTTTCGGAAGCGCCCAGGACGATGATGTTACGCACCAGTACCAGCGTGGTGAGCAATGACGCTATGATTACGGCCCGGGCGAAGGGAGCAAAGCTTTTTTTGGGTTCGGTTAAAAAAGGTAAAAGAACCAAAAAGAAAACGGTCTCGCCAAAGGGAAAGACAAAGGCCGGGTAGACCCCGCGCAGGACAGGCAGCGGCCCCCTTTCCATAACCGGGAGGAGGGCTTCCCAGTGAACCAGTCCCGGGACCGATACAGCCAGGGCGGTGAGAACTAAAATGGCAACGATAATAAAAGGAAGTAGCAGTTCACCAATCCGGGCCGGGACTTCTATCCCCAGGCGAACGGCGTAGGCAGCCAGGCCGGCAAAAACCCCGGCAACAATTTCCATTGGCGTTTGGGGCAAAACGATCAGCTTGTATAAATCAACAACGTTACGCAAAACCAGGGCCGCCAGGTGCAGGGCGTACCAGAGAAAAATAATATTCAAGCAGGTTCCCAGCCATCGCCCCAAAACCCGGGAGGCATATTGCACCGGTGATTCTCGCGGGAAACGCCGGCCGAGGGCAGTATAGCAATAGGCCGCACCCAGGCCCAGGGTTCCCGCTAGAAGATAAGATATCCAGGCGTCCTGTTTGGCCGGCCCGACAGGGACGATCAGGGTAGAGGTACCAATAAGGAACCCGGTAACCAGCATAAAAAATTGCCAGAGAGATATCCTGCCTTTTTCACCCACGGTTATTCCTCCTGACGACCAGCCAGTATTTCCTAACTAATATTTCCACTTAAAGGGAAAATATACAACTGCTCTTGGTATATAAAGCCATACCGGGTTTCATACTAGTTCCATCAAGTTCCACAATTTTGGCTAGAGAAGGTGCTGGCTTTGCTCTGGATATGGCACCGTTTATGGCGCCAAGCCACCCCCGGCAAGCAAACTTCAAACGAACACGCCCTGCTGATAACTACCAGGCTTGAAGCTAACATTGATTACCTTAAAAAAACCTTTGGCCAGAGTGAAGATCTGGTGATTAGAGAGATAGAACTGCCAGGTAACAAACTGGCGCTGGTTTACCTGGAAACCCTGATCGACCGGGATGTAGTCCAGCGGGATATCCTGCGTTCCCTGTTAGCCTTGCAGGCAGTATCGCTACCGGGGGACGAGGCAAAATTTAGCCGGTTGATCCGTGCCAGGTTAACCATCGGCGATCTTCAAGAAGAGCGGCTGTGGTCAAAGATAATCGCCGGCTTGCTGGACGGCAAGGCAGTTTTAATAGTTGAAGGTTACAACCGATGCCTGCTGCTCAGTATAGAAGGTTGGGAAAAAAGGCCGGTAGAAGAACCTGTCAATGAAGTTAGTATCCGTGGCCCCCGCGAGGGATTTGCTGAAAATTTAGCAACGAATATCTCTCTCATCAGGCGGCGGCTGCGCACGCCCGAACTCCGTTTTGAATCTATGAACCTGGGCCGGCGCACCCACACCAAGGTGGTTATCTGTTACCTGGAAGGACTGGTATTAAGGGGAATTCTTGAAGAACTCCGCCGCCGTTTGCAGCGCATTGATATTGACGGTATCCTGGAAAGCGGCTATATTGAGGAACTTATTGAAGACGCTCCCCATTCTCCCTTTCCCCAGCTTAACCGCACGGAGAGGCCGGATAAACTGGTTGCCGATTTATTAGAAGGCAGGATAGCCGTCCTGACTGATGGTACACCCTTTGCCCTGATCCTCCCGGGCAGCCTGGTATCCCAGTTGCATGCCCCGGACGATTATTATGAGCGCTGGCCTTTAAGTATAGGGGTTCGCCTGTTCCGCTTTTTAGGAATATTTATCGCCCTGCTACTGCCGTCCCTTTATGTAGCTTTGACTACCTTTCACCAGGAAATGATTCCTACTCCCCTGGCAATTTCTATCGCTGCCCAGCGTGAACTGGTGCCGTACCCGGCCGTTGTTGAAGCTTTAATCATGCAGGTACTCTTTGAAATTCTCATTGAAGCCGGCATAAGGTTGCCCCGGGCCATTGGCCCGGCGATCAGCATCGTAGGAGCCCTTGTTATCGGTGAAGCAGCCGTCCGGGCAGGGTTGATGTCGGCGGCAATGGTTATTGTTATTGCCGCTACAGCCATCGCTTCGTTTACTATACCTACTTTTGGCCTCAGCCAGGCCGTGAGGATGCTCCGCTTGCCGATGGTTTTTTTAGCCGGTTTTTTGGGCCTGCTTGGCATTTTTGCCGGCTTGCTGGTAATTTTAATCCACCTGGTGAGCCTGAGGAGTTTTGGTGAGCCTTATCTCAGCCCCCTGGCACCATTTATTTGGGAAGCGCAAAAAGACCTGGTGGTCAGGGTGCCCTGGTGGGCCATGCTCTGGCGGCCCGTACTAACCGGCTGGCGAGATTTGCGGCGTATAAAACCAGGCCTGCACCCTTTTATTACAGCTAGAGATAAAAATGCCCGTGATGAACTGGAAACGCAGTTGGGTGAAGGCAATGGGAAAAGCGTTACAGGCAGGAAAAAGAGGAGAAAAAAGATGGGGAAGCTGGCGAGGAAGAGATAAATTAACTGCCAGAGAGGCCTTATGGCGTTTAATGGCGAGATCGACTGGGAAGTGGTATATTGGTTTCTAAAGCCGGGAGCAATTATTTTTTATACGTAACCCTTGGCCTGGTAGCCCTTTTGATGGCCCTGTTCTTGAGCGGCTGCTGGGATCGCCGGGAGATAAATGAACTGGCCTTCCTGTCCAGCATGGCGGTAGACCTGGCAGGAGAGCAGCGTCTTTTAACCTATGAATTCGTCCGGCCAGGTGCTACCGGTGGGGGTGAAAGGGGGGGAGGGGGAACTTTACCTCATCGCCAGGCCACCCTCCGCAGTGGCAGGGGAGAAACCCTTATATCCGCCTGCCGGCAAATTACCACCGGCCTCCCCCGCCGGGTTTATCTTGCCCATACTAACGCGGTACTGGTAGGAGAAGAAATGGCCCGCCAGGGCCTGAGAGAGTTACTCGATTTTATTGACCGGCATCCGGAATTGCGCCGCACGACCTTGATCCTGCTTACCCGGGGGCCGGCACGGGAGGTATTAATAAAAGCCCAGGGGGACATAGAAACAACCCTGGGCAAGGAAATAAGCGGTCTCCGCAAGTGGGTGCAGAGCAGTGGTTACGGTTTTATTCCTAATGTTAACGACGTTTTTTTTGATTTAACCAATGGAGCGGGAACCACTGTCCTGCCGGTACTGGAGCTCAGTCCCCAGCCGTTCCCGCCCCTTATTGGCACGGGTGCATCGTCAAGCAGCGGTGGTTCCCTGGAAACTGGAGGGACAACTGGACGGGTAGAGGAACCTAGAACGGTAAGAACGGTGCGCCTCAACGGCGCCGGCCTTTTTTACCACGACAAACTGGTGGAGTGGCTGGATAAAGATCAGGCCCGCGGCTGGGCCTGGGTGCGCAATAAAGTGAGACGGGCCGTACTGGCGTTACGTTGCCAGGAAAATAATACCAAGGTTGCCGTAGATATAACTGAAGCCCATGCAGAAGTCAGTGTCGACATGCAAGGGGGCCAGCTCCGGGGTAAGATCAAGCTAAGGGTGGAGGGCGAGCTTCTGGAACAGCAGTGCAACCTGGACTTTACCAGGGAAGAGGCCATTAAATCGCTAGAAAGCCAGATGGCAGCTCAGATTACGGCTGAAATTAGCAGTGCCCTGAATCAGGCTAAGATGGTGGGAACTGATGTTTTCGGCTTTGGCAGCGCCCTCCATCGCCAACAACCTGAACTGTGGCGCCAGCTACAAGGACGCTGGAACGAAGAATTTAAAAAGCTGCCTGTTACCATCAATGTCGAAGCTAAATTAAGACGTACTGGGATGACAGGTCGTCCCTGGCAGCCCGGGGCGCGCTAGTAGTTAAAGCAACCGGCTCCCTTCTGAGACTTGCTATGTAAGGAGTGCCTTAATGGCAGGTTTGTTCATTTTAGTGGTTGTATATACCATTATCTTCATCCTGGATGTCCCGCCCCTGGTCCGGCGCCGGGCCTGGCGGGAATTACTCGCTTTTGCCGTCCTCTCCCTCATGGGGCTGGCCCTGGGGGTTCCCTGGTCCCTGGGGCATAAAATATTCTTTCCTTCGGAGGCACTGATAAAGTTGTTTGAACCCCTGGCCATGTTTGTCCTGGGTCCCCCGGAATAAAATGCTATGCAATTATAGGAACGAAAGGACCTAAGTCTCAAATAAAGCAGGCGAAGTTTAGGCCCCGTCCTAGAACAATACGGGACGATAGTCAGAACTTAAAATAAAACTGAAGCCCGATGGAAATTCGCCTCTAAATTGCTAAAATTTAAGCTAATAATAGCGAAAGGAGGCGGAATAATGCAATTACTTAAGAGACTGGTCCGTGAGGAGAAGGGGCAGGGAATGGCTGAATACGGTTTAATAATTGCGCTGGTGGCAATTGTCCTGATTGGTGCTCTTGGAATTTTAAGCGGCGGTATTCAACATATTTTTGAAGGAGTAGGCAATAAGCTTTCCGGCCAGCCAATCCAATAACTCGAAACGGCCCTACTTGGGTTGCATTACTTAAGTAGGGCCGGTTTTTAAATAATCCGGGAGAAGCCAGGAGGGCGGATACCGGTGGTCAAAGATGTGGTGTTAATTATTTTTCTGCTAATTTGCGCCGGTACTGATTTAAAAGAGCGCCTGGTTTATAACCGGGTAATACTCCCGGCGGTTGTCTTCGGGCTGCTCTATGCTTTTCTTAGCGACGGGATTGATGGTGTACGGTTAAGTTTAGAAGGTATGCTTTTGGGAGTTGTGCTATTATTGTTGCCCTTTTATTTAGGGGGGGTTGGGGCCGGCGATGTTAAAATGCTAGCGGCTATCGGTGCCATAGAGGGGCCGTATTTTACCCTCCACGCCTTTTTCATAAGCGCCCTGGTCGGGGGCGTATGGGCTTTTGCTTATCTGGCCCGCCGGGGGAAGGTTCTTGTTATCCTGAAGACTTTTTTCTGGAATGTCTATCTCCTGTTACAAGGTTTTCCGCTCAAAGGGTTGAGTAATAGCTTTAACGCAGGCATTGAGGGGACATTACCTTACGGGGCTGTTTTAGCCCTGGGTACTTTCTTAACCTATGTGAGCCGGTGAAAGAATTGCTTTGGGGAAAAATTTTCGGAAGCCGCCGGGCCCAGGCTCTTGTAGAACTGGCCTTAATCCTGCCGCTATTGCTTCTTATTGTCATGGGTAGCCTGGATACCGGCCGGATCTTGCATAGCTATCTGGTTTTGTCCAGCGCCGGCAGGGAAGGAGCACGGGTTGGGAGCGTCGGCGGGGATGATGCCGAGATCCGGGAGCGGGTCATGGAAGTAGCTCCTACCCTTAACCTTACGGAAAGCGATATTAGCGTTATTCCGGAACAGGGATTGCGTAACCCGGGTACTCCCCTTACGGTCAAGGTGACCTGCCGCATTGAATTTATTACACCGTTCCTCGATGGTTTACTTCCCAGTCCCTTCCCTTTAACCGCCGTAACTACCATGCGAGTGGAGTAGGATACTATGGTAGACAGGTTAAAGCCCGGCATATTTTTACGGGAAGAGAGGGGTTTCGCATCTGTCATGTTGGCCTTAAGCCTGGTGGCCATGTTATCCTTTGCTGCCCTGGTTATTGATCTGGGGCTCCTGGCTTTAAACCGCCAGCAGTTGATTAATGCCGTCGATGCCGCCGCCCTGGCCGGGGCCATGGAACTGCCGGATAATCCCGAGAGGGCGAGAAATACAGCCATCGATTACGCCCGGATGAACGGGGCCACAGGACCGGTGGAGGCGGAAGTAAGGGCTGATGGGAATTCCCTGGCCGTAAGCGCCGGGAAAGAAGTGAATTATTTTTTAGCCCGCTTGATGGGTTTTACAAGGGGAGAGGCCAGGGCCGAGGCCGTGGCGGTAGTGGCAGGAATTAAGGCGGTGAGGGGTGCAGCCCCCCTGGCGGTTCCCGAACAAGAATTCCAGTTCGGGATAAAGTATATTCTTAAGCTGGGTGCCGGCCAGGATTCACCTCTGGGACCGGGTACTTTTTCTGCCCTTTCCCTGGGCGGCACCGGCGCCAGCAACTACGAGGAAAATCTAAAGAACGGCTATCAGGGGAGGCTGGCAGCGGGTGACGTTATTAATACCGAGACAGGGAATATCTCCAACCCTACCAGGAGGGCCATTGAGTACCGCATAGAACTTGAGCTATCCCAGCATTCACCCCCATGTACTCCAGAACATTATGTTCCTGGCTGTCCCCGCATCCTGATTATACCCGTTTATGAAACTGCTTCAATCCAGGACGGCCAGGTAAAATCCATAATCGTTAGCGGTTTTGCCGCTTTTTTAGTAGAGAGGGTGCGCGGGCAGGGCAATGAAAACTTTATTGAGGGATATTTTATTCGTACTGTTGTAGCCGGTGAAGGGGACCCGGCCCAGCAAAACTACGGCCTGCAGGGCGTAAAACTGGTCCGGTAACGAATGAGGTGTATTCATGCGCAATAAATTGCTCCTGGTTTTATCCCTGGTAATAGCGCTGGTGGCAGCCTCCATGGCTTACTATTACCTTTATAACCTGAAGATAACGTACCAGCAAAAAGGAAATTTTATCGAGGTTGTAGTGGCGCGGGTGCATATCCCGGCCCGGGCGCAAATTACCTCCCAGATGCTCGAGGTCAAAGAGCTGCCTGCCCGGTATGTCAATGCAGGCGCCATCACGAAACCGGGAGACGCCGTGGGAAAAACGGTTAAGTCGGAAATCCTCCCCGGCGAGATCCTGCGCCAGGAAAAACTGGCCAGCGGCAAAGACGCCGCCGACGGCCTGGCTTTTCTCATAGAACCGGGTAAAAGGGCGGTAACGATAGCGGTAAATGATGTATCCGGCCTGGCCGGCCTGTTACGCCCCGGGGATCGGGTCGATGTCCTGGGTACCTTTGATTTACCGGCGGCAGGCGGCCAGGACAGAACAAGCCTTACCTCCCTGCTGGTCCAGGATGTTGAAGTTCTCTCTGTAGATCAGGACCTGGCAGCAGAAAACGGCCAGGCGATAAGCGACGGGAAAAAGCAAATCGGATACCGCAATGTGACCCTTATGGTTACTCCCGGGCAGGCCCAACCCCTGGTTCTTTGCGCGGAAAAAGGCAGTGTCAGGCTCCTCTTAAGGGCACCTGTCGACCGGGAAATAATTGCGCTGCCGTCCATACAAATGCAGCAGTTAATCCGTTAAGGAGGCCGGCAAAGGTTGCGATGAGCCAGACCAGCGTCTTGATAGTTGACGATATTTCTACGACCCGGGAAGATATCAAGCGCCTGCTTTATTTTGAAGAGGATATCAAGGTGATCGGTGAAGCCGGTGACGGTGAAGAGGCCGTTCGCGCCGTTGAGAGCCTGCGCCCTGATGTGGTTTTAATGGATATCAATTTACCGGGAATGGACGGAATTGCCGCTTCTGAAGCCATTAGCAACAGGGTGCCGGAAACGGCGATAGTAATTATCTCAATCCAGAAGGAATCGGAATACCTGCGCAAGGCTATGGCGGCAGGGGCGAGGGATTACCTGGTAAAACCCTTTACCAGCAGTGAACTGGCCGAAACGATTCGTAGGGTGGGGCGAACCCGTCAACAGCACCTGCTGCAGCTACAGAGCCAGGCGCCCAGGGAAAAACCTCAATCGCAGCCCCTGGCCAACCGGGTGTTAATCCTGTTTTCCAGTAAAGGCGGCGTCGGCAAGACAACCCTGGCCTGCAACCTGGCCGTCAGCCTGGCACGGGAGACGAGGCAGAACGTGGCCCTGGTCGATTTGAACCTGCAAAGTGGCAACGTGGCTTTAATGCTGAATATTCTTCCCCAGGGTACCCTGGCCGAACTCGTCCAGGAAGAAGATCGGGGTGAGATATCCCTGGTAAACAACTATCTTTATCCGCACCTTTCCGGGCTGAAGGTTTTGCCGGCACCGCTTAAGCCGGAACAGGCTGAATTAGTGGCCGTTAAGGACGTGGAGGCCATTCTTAAACTGCTGAAGGAAAATTATGCTTATACGATTATAGATACTGCAGCTGCTTTTAATGACTTTACCTTAAGCGCCTTTGAAATGGCCGACGATATTATGCTTGTTTTAACTCCTGATTTGCCGGCATTGAAATGTGCCATGACAGATCTGGAAGTCCTGGAACGCATGCATCAGGCCCACAAGGTTAAAATGGTAGTGAATAAAGCGCACCGGGGAAATGATATTTCCATGACTGAAATCAAGGAAAGCATAGGGATTACTCCCCTGGCGGTATTGCCGCAGGCAGAAAAGATAGTACTGGCTTCGGTTAACCGGGGACGTCCCTTTGTCCTGACTCACCCGGGGAGTGTCATAGCCCGGAAAATTGTAGAGCTGGTACAAAGTTTTATTCCTGCGGCGAAGGACCAGGGTAACAGGGGAAGACAAAAAAGATTTCTTTTTTTAAGCAAGGTATTCTAGCTTTTGTCGCCATCCGTAGAAAAATTAGGAAATAAATCCCAGAGAGGGTCGGTACGGTTCTTAACCTAAAGGTGACGGCAAGTTTCAGGAGGTTTTTGACCATGTCCCTACTGGCTCGCCTCGAACAGCAAATAGAGGATAACAGGCAAAACGGTGGCAGGCGGGAGGAACACTATGACCGGCTGAAACTCCTGGTGCACAAAAAAATAATTGAAGAACTGAAAGCCCAGACGCCGGAATACAATGGCGATAGCGTGGACCTGGCTGCCAGGATTAAACAACGGGTTTTTGAGATTTTGTCCGGTGAGGCGTCCCCTCTGGCGCGGGCGGAACGCGAGCGCATGGCGCGGGAAATTACCGATGATGCCGTTGCGTTTGGTCCCATTACGCCCCTGCTAAATGATCCTGATATCTCTGAGGTTATGGTCAACGGGCCGCATCAAGTGTACATAGAGCTCAGGGGTAAATTACAGCTTACGGATGTCAGGTTTCGCGATAATGACCATGTGATGCACATTATTGAAAAAATAGTGGCTCCCCTCGGCAGGCGGATTGATGAGAGCATGCCCATGGTTGATGCGCGCCTGCCGGACGGTTCCCGGGTTAACGCTATTATCCCCCCGGTAGCCTTGAACGGACCCACCCTTACTATTCGCAAGTTCTTTAAAGATCCTTTGACCATTGAAGACTTAATTCAACTGGGCACTTTAACACCCCAGATAGCCAGGTTCCTGGAAATGTGCGTTAAAGGGCGTCTGAACATAATTGTTTCCGGCGGTACCGGTAGTGGGAAAACTACCACCTTGAACATCCTTTCTTCTTTTATACCCGGGGATGAGCGGATAATTACAATTGAAGATGCAGCCGAGCTCCAGTTACGCCAGGAGCATGTTATTACCCTTGAAAGCCGGCCACCAAATATTGAAGGAAGAGGTGCCATTACCATCCGGGACCTGGTACGGAATGCCCTCCGCATGCGGCCTGATCGCATTGTAGTGGGTGAGGTACGGAGCGGCGAAGCCCTGGATATGCTCCAGGCGATGAATACCGGCCACGACGGCTCCCTGACGACCGGTCATGCCAATTCGCCCCGGGATATGCTTTCCCGTTTGGAAACTATGGTCCTTATGGCCGGGATGGACCTGCCGGTCAGGGCCATCCGGGAGCAAATCGCTTCGGCAATAGACCTGATTATTCACCAGAGTCGTCTAAAAGACGGTTCCCGGAAGATTACCCACCTTACCGAGGTCCAGGGCATGGAGGGCGAGATTATTACCCTGCAGGACATTTTTCTTTTTCGACAGGAAGGCTATGACCAGGGAGGTAAGGTAAAAGGGCGCTTTATAGCCACCGGCATCAGGCCCAAGTTTTTAAGCAAACTGGAAGCCAACGGCATGGTTTTACCACCGGAAATTTTTAGTCCCTCAATTTTTTAGACCCGCGGGCATTCAATGGTTTTTGAAAGGCGGAGATAGTATTGTCCCTGCTCGTGTTAACGGCTTATATGATTTTTGCTGGAGTATTTCTTTTTACCATTTATATAACCGGCTCAACGTACCAGGAACAGGTGCAGGTCAAGCTGGAAAAATTCCTGGGGAAGCAAAAGGAAAAAACGGGAAGCAGCCTGCAGGAAAAGAAAGGCAATGGCAGCCGGAAAATATTAGAATTAATTGGTAAAACCCTGGCGCCCGGGGGCCTGAAGAAAAAGCTGGAAGAGGAGTTGTCCAGGGCGGATATTCTCCTTAAAGGGGAAGAATTCGTGGGGTTGACTATTTTGACGTTTTTTGGGCCGGGAATTATATCTTTAGCGTTAACTGCCAACTTGCCTTTTGCTGTTATGACGGCGTGTTTGGGCGGCTTCCTGCCATTTTATGTTATAAAAGTTAAGCAAAACAAACGCCGGTTAAAATTTAACGCGCAAATTGGCGACGCCCTGTTGATTATGGCCAACGCTTTACGATCGGGTTTCAGCTTTTTGCAGGCCATGGATATGGTGCGAAGGGAAATGCCTGATCCCATTGCCCGGGAATTCGGCATCGTATTGTTGGAAATGAATTGGGGCAATTCTACCGAGACGGCGCTCCTCGATCTTGCCGGGCGAATAAAGAGCGACGATTTGGACCTGTTAATTACGGCAGTGCTAATCCAGCGCCAGGTGGGAGGTAACCTTGCTGAAATCCTGGATAATATCGCCCATACCATCAAGGAGCGTGTACGCATCAAGGGAGAGATTAAAACCCTCACTGCCCAGGGAAGGATATCTGGCCTGATTATCGGTTTATTACCTGTAGTCCTTGGTACGGTAATTTTTTTACTAAATCCGGGCTATTTAAGCCTTCTCTTTTCCACCAGAACCGGAGTTTTTATGCTGACCGGCGCCATACTGGGACAACTCATGGGTGTTATGATAATCCGACGGATCATCAGCATTGAAATATAAGGAGTGACGCTTATGCCGCTGATGATTGCCGTTTTGGTTTTCTGGCTATTTTTGCTGTTAAACCTATCCCTTTATTCACAATTTGCCCGTGATAACCGGCGGGAAAACCGGTGGTTAAACGAAGTGCTGGGGGAACAGTCACTGCCGACGGTAAGGGCACGGGAACTCAAAGCCCCTTTTTACCAGCGCGCCGTCAAGCCCTTGCTCGGCAGGTGGAGCGAGAAATTAATTAAAATGCTACCGGTAGAAAAAGAAGCCGAACTGGGACGCAGGATAAACTACGCCCATCTCCAGGGCAAAATTGCGCCGCGGGAACTCCTGGTGATAAAATACCTGGCCGGCGGCCTAGTTGCTGTCTTAGGTGCACTGGCAGGAACGCTTTTACATCAAGCTCATACTCTATTTTTCCTTGGTTTCCTGGGGTTGCTGGCCGGCTGGTACGGGCCGGATTTTTACCTGCAAGTAAAGGGCCGGCAGCGGCAACAGGCTATAGAAAAAAGCTTGCCTGATGTCCTGGACCTTTTGACGGTTAGCATGGAGGCAGGCCTGGGTTTTGACGGGGCTTTGCTCAAGGTAGTGGAGAAAAGCAAGGGTCCCCTGGCGGAGGAATTTGGCCTTGTCCTGCAGGAAATTAAAATAGGTAAGCCAAGGTCCGAAGCCCTGCGCGACCTGGCGGCTCGTACCGGGGTACATGATTTGGCTACTTTTACAGGAGCAATAATTCTTGCCGACCAGCTCGGCTTCAGTATAGGTAAAGTTCTCCGCTTGCAGGCGGAACAAATTCGCCTCAAACGACGCCAGAGGGCTGAAGAACTGGCAATGAAAGCACCGGTAAAGATGCTGATTCCTCTGGTATTTTTCATATTCCCGGCCATTTTTGTGGTTTTACTTGGCCCGGCGGTGATCCGGATATCGAGTTTTTTTAGCAAATAAGGGGCGAAAGGACAAACCCGTTACAGTTTGGGGTGATGGCAATAATTATATTAAATGTTACCAGACAGGCCGTACTGGCTAAAAAAGCGCGCCTGGCCCGTACCTTTTTTCAGCGCTTTTCTGGCTGGATGGGACGCCGGGCAACGGGCATGGAAGAAGCCCTGGTATTGTTTCCCTGCCAGGTAATCCATACCTGTTTTCTTAAATTTCACCTGGATGTGGTCTTTGTCGATGCTGAAGGCCGGGTTCTTTTTACCCTTGCCGATCTACCGCCCTTTCGTTTTAGTCCCTTCATCCGTAATGCCCGGGCGGTGATCGAACTTCCTGCCGGGCGGCTTGAACAAACCGGCACCGCTCCGGGAGACAGGTTAGTGTTTGTAGATAGGGAGGAGCTTTATGATTAAAGGAATTAATCCGGCCGGCGGCCCCAGGCGAAAACCAATAATAAGGAAACTACAGATAAAAATAAGTATAATGTTAATTATTGTAACAGTGATGGCTGGTTCCCTCCTATTTTTTCGTGAACAGCTCCAGTTTCGACGGGAATATCAGGATAAAGGCAGGGAAATTACCAGTACAGTTGCCTTGATTGCTGCCGATTATATTTTATCGGACAACCTGGGTTTATTAAGTGGTATTATTCAAAAGCTCCACGGATATGGTAACATAAGTTATGTAATAGTTACTGATGCCGGCGGCAGGTTGCTTGCTGCAAGCCCTAACAATTCTTTCGCGACGGGGATGGAAAATGGCGCCGGTACGGCAGCGGCCGTAAATGAATTTACGGCTCCTATAAAGTCTTATACGGGCGGGACGATTGGTTATGTCCGCCTGGGTCTCGAGCCGGAACATAGGACCAATTATCCACAGGGCGTCATTGTCGATTGGGCTTTGTTTGCCCTGGTCGTAGTCCTGGCAGGAACTTTTTTGACGGGCATAGTTGCCGGGCGCATTCTACAAGGTCCTTTAGGTGAGTTGATGACTGCTGCCGAAATGGTTTCTGCTGGCGATTTCTCTTACCAGACCAGCGTTGCGGGAGGGGATGAACTCGCCGACCTGGCCGGTGCCTTTAATACCATGTCTTTTCATCTGGCAAACTTTATCCAAACAGTTAAAATTAGTATTAATGATGTGCAGAAGGGAATAGAACATCTCCATAGTTCTCTGCAAACGGCGTGTCGCACCGATAGTCGTTTCCTGCGCAACCTGAAATACTTTAAGGAAAGTGCCGGGGAACAGTTAAAGGCTCTGTTACCCGCGACTTCCCAGGCCGAACAATTGACAAAAAGCCTGCGGCAAATCGGGGAGCAGCAAGAAGCGTCTTTGGCATTGACAGGCAATGCCGCGCAAACGGGGGAAGAGGGGGCTGCTTCCGTTGAAGCGGCAATCGAAAAAGTAAAGACCTTTTGCCAGGACCTGGATGAAAACCAAAAATTTATGGTAGTAGTTCTAGACAAGGGCAAGAAGTGGTCAGGGATTATAAACGGCTTTGCTAACCTAAGCGAGGACCTGGCTCCCTTTATTGTTGAGGTGGCTTTGGAGGCGGCAAAAACCGAAAACAAAGGCTTAACAGAGGCTGCCGGAAAATTAAGCCGCTCACTGCAGGATGTATACAATTATTTACGGGAACTAAAACAGGAGCTGGAAGAATTGATGGACGTTTGCGGGGCTAACCGGGAGGCCCTGGAAAAAAGTTTGAGTCATGCCGGGACGTTATACGAGGATCTGGCAGCCTTTAATTCGGTGTGGGTAAAGCTCGAAAGGTTTGTGAAGGAAAAAAAAGACACCGAAAGCTTAATACAAGAAGAAATAGAAATGGCGATAACTACATCTCAAGCCCTCACCAGGGATATTGGAATTTATTTGCCCGCCTTGGATAAATTGCTACAGGATGGTTTAAGCGACGAGCGTCTGCCTTTAGTGGACTGGGAAAAAATCGATTCTCTGGCCCGCAAGCTGTTACGGATGATTGAGCGCGTTAAAGCCCTGGCTTGGCAGTATAAAACTTGATTTTACGGCACGAGGTGAACCAGGTGCTGGACATCAGTGCCCTTGATCGCATCGTTAAAGAAACTATTGAAGCCATTGAGCGCAGCCAGGCCCAGATCTATGATATTGCCGAAAATACCCGGGCCGAGGCAAGCTTGGTGAGCAGTGAATTGGCAGGGGTAAAGAGTGAGCTGGACGCCATTATAACGGAAGTCGATAAAATGGAGCGGGCAGAAAAAAGGGCCCGGGTTCGCCTGGCGGAAGTAAGTAAGGATTTTAACCGGTATACGGAACAGGACATCAAAAAAGCCTATGATACTGCCTATAATTTGCAAATTGAACTGATTAAACTCAGGGAAAGGGAAAAAGTACTGCAATACCGGCGCAATCATCTGGAGACGAGCCTGCGCCGGTTACAAACAACTATCCAAAAGGCCGAAAAGCTTATATCCCATGTAGGGGTGGTCCTAACCTATCTAAACGGCGGGCTCCATGATTTGAGTTCAAAACTCGGGGAACTGCAGCAAACACAGCAAATGGCCCTCAATATCATCCGCGCCCAGGAAGAAGAGCGCAAGCGTGTCGCCAGGGAGATTCACGACGGCCCGGCCCAGTCTATGGCCAACGTGGTTATGCGGGCCGAGTATTGCTTGAAACTGTTAGAAAAAGACCCTGGAAAAGTAAAGGATGAGTTGCTGGCCCTGCAAGACATGGTTTTGTTAAACCTGCAGGAAGTCCGTAAGATTATTTTTGATCTCAGGCCCATGGTTCTTGACGACCTTGGCCTGGTACCGGCACTTAAGCGTTATTTTGCCGTTTATAAAGAGAAATACGGGCTGGAAATTGAATTTGAATTTTTAGGGCAGGAACGCCGCCTGGACACAGGAGTGGAAGTAGCCATTTTCCGCATTATCCAAGAAGCGGTTAACAACATTAAAAAACATGCCCAGGTTGAAAGTGCCAGGGTTAAAATGGAGATGCTGCCCGGTAGGATTACAATCTCTGTACGCGATACGGGCAGGGGATTTGATCCCCAAACCCTCTGGAGTGAAAAAAACCGCACCGGCTACGGCCTGCTTGGCCTGCGCGAGAGGGTGCAACTATTGAGCGGGGAGATGAAAATAAACTCCGCCCGGGGCCAAGGTACTCATATCCTTATCTCTATCCCCCTGCAAGAAAAAGAAACCGGCACGTGCGATCCCACCTGGGGATCAGGAATTACGTGACGGCTCATTGGCGAAGCGTTCATGAGCATTATCGAGCTCTTTGATAAAGGGAAAAAGGGAAGGGTTAACATTATTTTGCTTCCACACGGCAGCGATGTAGATCCTGCAATCTTCATCCTCCAGAACAATAAAACGTAATTTTGAACTGGCATTAACGATGTGATGCTGGGGAGCAATCAATATTCCCGTACCCAGTTCGACCATCAGCAGGGCCGTATCAATGTTGGGAGCTTCTTTGACAATGTTGGGGGTGAAGCCCCGGGCCTCGCACAGGGATATGGTATGATTGAAAACCGTGAGATTCTGCTGCCGGTTTAGCATGATGAACGGCTCTTTAGCCAGCTCTGCCAGGGAGACGCTGCCTTTCTCCACCAGGGGGTGTTCCTTGCGGACGATAACACAGAGATTGTCCTGGCAAATAGGTTCATAACTTAGCTCTTTGGTATATTGCAGGCCGACGGAGAGGGTAAAGCCGGCGTCCAGTTCGTCACGTTTTATTGCTTCGGTAAGCTCTTCCAATTCATTGTAACAACAGAATTCCAGGCTGATATTGGCATGGGTTTTGCTAAAGTGGAGGATAAAATCTGCTAAAAAGCTTCGTACGGCTCTCTCGAGGAAACCTATCTTTAGATGACCGACCATGCCGTGGGATGCAAGGCGCAGCTTATGGCAGGCCTCCTCGTATTTGGCGATTATTTCCCTGGCGTCCTGGAGGAAAAGCTGTCCCATGGCTGTAAGCTGTACCTTTTGTTTGTTCCTGAAAAAGAGCTGGACCCCAAGCATGCGTTCCAGGTCGGCAATATGCCGGCTAAGTACCGGCTGGGTGATAAACAGGTGATTGGCAGCCTGGCTAAAATTCAAATATTCAGCCACCGTAATGAATTCCCGCAAGCGTTGAAAATCGGTAGACAGGGCTAAACACCTCCTGAAAAAATGGCTTCTAGCCTGTCTTCTATAACTTTTATTATAATTATTATAACCCAGAACCGCCCGTTCTGTATATAGCAATTTGCAACCGGGCAAAAACCGACCCCTCACAGGCAGCCAGTATTATGTTGCTACTGGTCAAGGCCGGCGCGCTTGCCTGCTGGAAATACCTGCCCCCGGATGCTAAAGATAATTGTAGCTGTGGTAGAAAGGAGCATGCCCAGGAGCATGGGATAATTACCTGCCTGCCAGGAACCGCCGTAATGCAGGACCTGCCCTACTACCGGCGGGCCGGCCAGCATTCCAAGGTTTTGCCCCATGCTTAATATCCCCATTACCGCCCCGCTCAATTGGGGGTGAGGTATAGTTGCGGGTGCAAGGGAAAATATTGTTGTAGGTATAAAAACGGCTATGAAGCCCCTGGCCATCATATAGGGGGCAATTAATGCGGGCGATGGCAGGCTGAAGCCGAGGGAGTAAAGGATTGTACACAAGATAGACGCCGTGACGAGGACGGGCTTTGGTTTCTTAAACCTGCCGAGAATCCACCCGCACGCCAGGGCACCGGCGATATTAGTTAAATATAAAAGGCTGGTATAGAAGTTAGCTGTGGTTATATTTACTCCCAGTGCATCTTTATAAAAAGTGGGAGCCCAGGTAGAATAGCCCACGGCGCCAAACATAAAACTGAAAAAAGTTATTGTTAAGAGCCATATGTCAGGGTTCTTGAAAACCGGGGCATAATGTACCCCTGTGCCTCCTGGATGATGCCCCCTGTCCCGGGGGGCATCCTGGCCGGGTTTGGTTACCACCAGGGCATGGATAATAAAGGCAATTACTCCGAGGAAAACCCCGCACCACCAGACGCCGCGCCACCCGTACGCCGCCTGTACCGGCGTGGCCAGGTTATAGGCTATAGTACTGCCGACCGGGACCCAGGTGGACCATATACCCATTGGCAACCCCACTTCCCCGGGGTCAAACCACATGGCAACAATGGCAGGCGCGATGACGGCAATTAGCGCCATGCCGGTACCCTCGATTACCCGGCTAAGGAGAAGTACCCGGGCGCTGGGTGCGAAGGCCCCGGTGAGGGAACCGAGTATGACGCACGCCAGGCCTAAAAGGCCACTGCCTTTAGGGCTGAACCTGTTCAAAAGGATAATTGCCGGTAATGCCAGCAGTATCCCCGTCAGGGAGAAAAGGGACATCAACCATCCCGCCGTCCCCATGTCTACCTGCAGGTTATCTATCAAGGCTGCCATTACCGGCGGGACTTTATATTGATTGATCACAACGACTACACTTGACAGGTATACAGCCCACATAACAGCCCATGCTTTATGTTTCAACGAGAACAAGCCCCCAGTTATTAACCTGCGGTTACAGGAGGTTATTTTTTTTGCTCCCATAAAAGTCAAGTTCCAAGGTAAAATATTGATTGGTTTAGGTTGTATATAGCCTTCAAGAAAACTGCATATAAACCTAGTATACCGGGAGGGGATTGAATAGTCCATATCGTGATCCCTCGCGGGCTTGAATTAATTATACCTTTTATGCATAACCTTGAGTTTGATATGGCATTTTACTTTTATTACCCCTTCTTTTATCATTGAAAATAAGATTAAAATTATTCGAGAAAAGAGCTTTTCTTTTTCTTTAGTTCTTTTTCTTTATCCGGTGAAAGTACCAGCGTGCCCGTGCCCGTTCTTGTGCCAAAAATATCAATTACCGGCGAGTAAAATTTATTTATATTTATTTATAGAAAGGAGAAGCCTATGACTTCCTATCCTCACATCTTTAGCCCTTATAAAATAAAAAATATTACCTTCAAGAACCGCATTTTTGCCTCCCCGGTAACTGCTAACCGCGTTGTTTTAGGGGGAGTCCCTACCCAGGAGGGTATTGACGCTTATGAAACCCGTGCCCGCGGGGGGTTTGCCCAGGTAACTGTCACGGAGTCTTTTGTTGATTTTGAGTATGCCGCCCGCCACGAGCACGGTCTTGATCTGGTTTCTTCTGATATGACCGTACACCACATGGAATCCATTCGTATTCTCACAGAAGCCATTAAAGCCCACGGCGCAGTGGCCTCTATACAGCTGAACCATGCCGGCGCAGCCAATCACCCTGATTGCCTGGGAGGCAAAAACCCTATCGGTCCCACTGGCTTTGTCCGCCCGGACGGGGTGGAAGTAATCGAGATGGATGAGGAAATGATCAACCGCGTGGCCGATAATTATGCCAGGGCTGCTGCTCGTGCCAGGGCTTTTGGTTTTGATATGGTTATGCTGCACGGCGGCCACGGGTGGCTGCTGGCCCAGTTTACCTCACCCCTGACCAATAAAAGAACTGATAAATGGGGCGGCAGCCTGGAAAACCGTGCCCGTTTCGCTCTCCTGGTGCTGGACAAGGTCCGGGAAGCTGTCGGTGACGATTTCCTGATTGAATACCGGCTTTCCGGCGAGGAAGGCGTAGAGGGCGGGATGACCCTGGCGGACACTATTGAGTTTTGCAAGATGATCCAGGATAAAGTAGATCTCATTCACGTTACCCGCGGCGTCTATTATTTACACGTGGAGACGAAAGCCTTTTCCTCGTCATTCGACCCTCACGGTTGTAACGTTGACCTGGCAGCTGCTATTAAGGCGGCTGTCCGGGTGCCGGTTGTAGTGGTGGGCGGGTTTAACGATCCGGCCCTGGCGGAAAAGGTTATAGCCGAAGGCAAGTGCGATTTTGTGGCACTGGGACGGCAGCAGTTTGCCGATCCCAACTTTGTCAACAAAGCGCTCCTGGGGCGTGCCGACGAAATCGCCCCCTGCCTGCGCTGCAGCTGTTTCAATCCCCTGCCATCCAGTAATGAAAAGCGGCCTATCGCTGCTCCCTTTAGCTGTACGGTAAACCCCTGGTCGGGACGTGAATTACGCTGGCGCTGGGCGCCGAAACCCATGGCTTCGAGGAACGTGCTGGTTGTGGGTGGGGGCGTCGGTGGCATGTATGCAGCCATTACGGCAGCAGAACGCGGTCACAAAGTAACCCTGGCGGAGAAGAGCGACAGGCTGGGAGGCCTGCTCTGGTTTACAGATATAGATACCCACAAGGACGACTTGAGGCGTTATAAAGATTCTTTAATCGCACGGCTGAAAAGACTGGGTGTATGTGTAGAACTTAATACTGAGGTAACCCGGGATTATATCAAGCTCCGGAACCCGGATGCCGTTATCTGTGCTGTGGGTTCCGAACCCATAGTACCTGCCATCCCCGGGATTGAAAAGGCCCTGCAGGCCCTCGGGGTATATTCGCAACCGGAAAAGGTGGGCCGGGATATTGTAATTATCGGTGGCGGCCTGGTCGGCTGCGAGACCGGCCTGTACCTGGCATCCCTGGGCAAGAAGGTGCACATTGTCGAGATGCTTGATGATGTGGCCAAGGATGCCTACGACAGTCACCGGCGTGCTCTCATTCCGTTAATGAAAAAAATGCTTACCTATGAAGTGGGGGTAAAATGTACAGGGGTTACCGGCGGCGGCATTAAAGTAATGGACAAGAGGGGCCACGAAAGGTTAATCGCAGCCGATACGGTAGTTTATGCCGCCGGTATGAAACCCAGGACAGCGGTGGTGGAATCCCTGCGCGGTGTTGTGCCCTGGTTTATCCCGGTTGGGGATTGCGTAAAACCCCGCACTGTAAAAGAAGCAGTATACGAGGGCTTCTGCGCGGCGATGGATGTTTTATAAGAGATTTACCGTTTTCCTTTTTCCAGCAGGAACTGCGGGGAGGAAAAGATATGTCCTTAAAAAATTACCATTTTACGGCAACCCTTTACTGGTTAGAAAAGCTTATCCGCCTTAAAGCGAAGCGCCACCCATCGTACGCAAGGCATTTAGCGACGAAGGATGTTACAGTGCAGGTAAAACTAAAGGACAACACGGCAGGAAGGTATTATATATTTAAAAACGGCAACGTCACCTCAAAAAGCGGGATCCATCCCAACCCGGACGTCTGTATGGCTTTTGAAGACGCAGAAGTAGCCGCCAGGATATTGAAACCCAACAGGAACCAGCTGGATTTCATTAATGCCGGGAAAAATTTTCAGTTGGCGATCCAGGGACCCGACGACCTGGTAATGTGGTTTTTAGAAACATTAAACCAGCTATTCACCCTGGGGCTGGAGTACGGGACGGATATGGGTAACGGTGTCAGGAGATATACCAGCAATACCAACGGCGGGCCCGTATTCGTATATGTAAAGGACGGGAAAATCATACGCATCACCCCCATAGAATTCGACGAAAAGGATGCCCGGTCGTGGACGATAACAGCGAGAGGAAAAAACTTCACCCCGCCGCGGAAAACGACGGTATCCCCGTATACCCTGGCATGGAAGTCCATGGTATACTCCCCGGACCGGCTGTTATACCCCATGAAGCGGGTGGATTTCGACCCCAACGGGAACAGGAACCCCCAGAACCGCGGGATATCAGGGTATGAAAGGATAAGCTGGGACGAAGCCCTGGACATCGTCGCCGGCGAGATAAAGAGGGTCAAGCGCCAGTATGGACCGGGAGCCATAATGAACGGCAGCGGTTCCCACCACACCTGGGGGAACCTGGGCTACTGGCTCAGTACCAGGCTGCGCTTCTTTAACTCAATCGGTTTTACCCCCGTGGACCACAACCCCGACAGCTGGGAGGGCTGGTTCTGGGGAGCGGTGCACCACTGGGGTCATACCATGCGCCTGGGCGGGGCGGAAACCTACGGCACGGTAGAAGACCTGCTGAAGAACTGCGAGATGGTAGTATTCTGGTCCAGCGATCCAGAGGCCACCAGCGGCGTATATGGAGCCCATGAAGGGACGATACGGCGTCAGTGGCTAAAAGAACTCGGCATCAAGATGGTGCACATCGACCCCTACTATAACCATACAGCGGCATGGCTGGGAGGCAAATGGCTGGCCCCGAAGCCCGGGACCGACAGCGCTTTAGCCCTGGCCATAGCCTATGTCTGGATAACGGAAAACCTGTACGATCAAGAATATGTGGCGACCCGCACGGTAGGATTTGAAAAATGGAAGGACTATATCCTGGGAAAAGAAGACGGGGTTGCCAAGACGCCGGAGTGGCAGGAACAAGAAACAGGTATCCCCGCCAAAGACGTGCGGGCGCTGGCGCGGGAATGGGGGAAAAAGAAGACCTACCTGGCGGCCGGGGGCATCATCGGCTTTGGCGGCGCCTGCCGCACGGCCACGGGGACGCAGTGGGCGCGGGCCATGGTGTGCCTCATGGCCATGCAGGGCCTGGGCAAGCCCGGCGTCAACATGGGCTGCCTGCAGCAGGGCACACCGGTAAACACCAAATTTTATTTCCCGGGATATGCAGAAGGGGGGCTTTCGGGAGACCTGGCAGGGACGGGGATGGCAGTGAGCCTGTACCAGCGCATGCCCCAGTTGCCGACTGTAAACACGGTGTACCAGAGGGTCCCCCGTCTGAAAATCCCCGAAGCCATTCTAGAAGGAAGTTGTTCGGCCTATCAGGCTGACGCCAAGACAATAGAAGGCCAGTTCTTTAAATACGAGTACCCGGCGCCCGGTTATGCGAAAGTCCGGATGTACTACAAGTACGGCGGGTCCCATTTCGGCACCATGGTAGACACCAACCGTTACGCCAGGGCCTACCGCTCCGGAGAACTGGAATTCGTCGTCAACCAGTCCATCTGGTTTGAAGGAGAAGCCAAATTTGCCGACATAATTTTGCCGGCCTGCACCAGCTTCGAGCGCTGGGACATAGGCGAATTCGCCAACTGCGGGGGCTATATCAACCACTCCTACACCCAGTGCAACCACCGGGTGGTAGTGCTGCAGCATAAGTGCATCGAACCCTTAGGCGAATCCAGATCCGACTATCAAATCTTTTTAGAACTGGCCAAGCGGCTGGGGCTGGCCATACCATATTCCGAAGGCATGACGGAATTAGACTGGTGCAAGAGGATGTTTGACGCCAGCGATTTACCGAAATATATTACCTGGAAAGAATTTCTCAAGAAAGGGTACTTTGTCGTACCCAACCCGCCGGAAGAGCTAAGAGACCCGGTAGCCTACCGCTGGTATGCCGAAGACCGGCCCAAAGACACACCGGAAATATCGCCGCTGCCGGCAGACTATACCGAAGAGTACGGCAAAGGATTGCAGACCCAGTCCGGCAAGATAGAATTTGAATGCTCCAGCCTGAAACGCTTCGACCCGGACGACCCGGAACGGCCGGTAATCTGTAAATATATCCCGGCGTGGGAAGGCCCGCACACGAGTGAGCTATACAAGAAATACCCATTGCAGCTGATAACCCCCCACCCGCGCTATAGTTTTCACACTATGGGAGACGGCAAAGGCAGCTTCATAAATGAAATCGAAGACCACCGGGTACTAATAGACGGGCACTACTACTGGGTAATAAGAATAAATCCGGAAGACGCAGAAGCACGCGGGATAAAAAACAACGACCTGGTAAAGGTATACAACGACCGCGGGGCGGTAATAGGCGCGGCCCAGGTGACGGCACGAGTACGCCCCGGCACCGTCCATGCCTACGAATCATCGGCCCTCTACGAACCCTTAGGAGAACCCGGGCAAGCCCCGGACCGCGGCGGTTGCGTCAACCTCCTTACCCCCAGCCGGATGATCATCGCCAAGTCCCACGGCATGGCAGCCAACTCCTGCCTGGTCGAAGTAAGCAAATGGGAAGGAGGAGAAGCAGCGTGACAAGACGGTACTACCTCATCCATGACCTGGAAAAATGCATAGGTTGCCACAACTGCCTGATGGCCTGCAAAGACGAACATGTCGACAACGAATGGCCGGGGTATTCCCTGCCCCAGCCGCGGCACGGGCATAAATGGATAAACATCCACAGGATAGAAAGAGGGGAATACCCCCTTATCGACGTCAAATATATAGCCCTGCTCTGCCGGCACTGTGATGACGCACCTTGTATCAAAGCAGGCGGCGGCGCGATATATAAAAGGCCGGACGGCATCGTCATAATAGACCCTGTTAAAGCCATGGGAAAGAAAGAACTAACCGCAACATGCCCCTACGGCATGATCTTGTGGAACGAAGAAAGAGAAGTACCCCAGAAATGCACCCTCTGCGCCCACCTGATCGACCAGGGATGGCAAAAGACCCGCTGCGTCCAGGCCTGTCCCACCGGCGCCCTCAGGCTGGAGTATTTAACTAAAGAAGAAATGGAACTAATGATAAACGAAGAAAAACTGGAAGTCCTGGACCCCGAACACAATACAATTCCGGGAGTATATTACAAGAACTTGTACCTCTACAACAAATGCTTTATAACCGGCAGCGTAGCCGTAGAAATAGAAGGAAAAACCGAATGCGCCGGGGGTGCGAAGGTAATACTGCGTCAGGGTCAAGAGGAAATCGCCGCAACGACAACGGACTGCTTCGGTGATTTCAAGTTTGACGGCTTGCCGGGAAATAGCGGCAGGTACATTGTCGAAGTTATTTTTGCTGGCCGGGAGAAAAATACGGTTGAATTTGAATTAAAAAGTAGTTTTCATACAGGGACGATTTTCTTGACATTAGCCCCGGGTACAAACTACCGGGAAGCATAATGTTTGTTGGGTAACAAAGTAATTATACTCTTTGTGTATAAAGGGCGGTTATATATGGTATTTCACCATAATAAATCACTGCTCTATTATTAAATATATACGGTTGAGAACTCGTTTCCTAAATTCCTCGAATTAATAAATGGGGGGAACCGAAATGAAACCAGGGGCGCTGGAAAAGATAAAAAAATTACGGGAAACCATGTTAACCCCACCGGAGATATGCGTAGAGAGGGCTTACCTGATGACCGAGGCCTACAAAGAAAGTGAGGGCGAGCCGGAAGTTATCAGGAGGGCAAAAGCGCTGGACAAAATTTTAAGAGAAATTACTATCGGCATTGAAGACGGCGAACTTATCGTAGGGCGGGGAACGAGCAAGAAACGCGGTGGTATCATCGCACCGGAGATTAATTCCCGGTGGTACCTGGAGGAAATGGAAACCCTATCTACCAGGCCGTGGGACAGGTTTGCGCCGATGACAGAGGCAGAGAAAGAAACCCTGCGGCAATGCCTGCCTTACTGGAAGGGGAAGGCTTTATACGATCGCTGGTGTGCCCGCATACCTAAAGACCTGTTGAAGTTGCACGGCATTGTCCAGTTTGGTGGTGCCTACTGCGCCAATAACCAGTATTACGGGCATAATAGTATAGATTATGAAATAGTCCTTTCCAAGGGGATTAACGGCATCCAGAAAGAAATCGAGGATAAGCTGGCCGGGCTCAATATGGCAGTGCTGGAAGACGTGGAGAAGTACCACTTCCTGACGGCCATGAATATTGAGCTGGAAGCCACGAAATACTTCGCCAGGAGATATGCCGCCCTTGCAGCCAGCATGGCAGAAAGAACTCCAGATCCGGGGCGCAAATCCGAACTGCAAAAGATTGCCGCAATATGCAGCCGGGTTCCTGAAAACCCGGCCAGGACTTTCCATGAAGCTTTGCAGTCTATATGGTTCATGTATCTAGCTATTATGATGGAGTCTCCGGGGCCGGGCCTGGGCTTTTTGCGAATCGACCAGTATTTATATCCATATTACAAGAAAGATATCGAAGAAGGTATTCTTACAAAAGAGGACGCGCTTGAACTCCTGGCCCTGCTTTACATCAAGGTTAACGGGATTGTTATACCGTATCCCATGGAAGCGGCTAAAGTCTTTGGTGGCTTTACCTTGACGGCCAACTTTACCCTTGGAGGGCTGACCAGAGACGGCAGGGATGCAGTAAACGAGCTCTCTTATCTTTTCCTGGAAGCGGAAAAAGAGGTGGCTTTAAATTCCGAGGATATTATCATAAGGGTCCATAAAAAGACCCCGGATGCTTTTGTGATGAAGGCGTGCGAGGTAGCCAGGGCCCTCCGCGGCAAGTTGAAATTCGTAGGTGATGAAACCGTTATCCAGCAACTGCTTCACGACGGCAAACCCATTGAATACGCTCGTAACTACGCTATAACCGGGTGCAACAGCCCTACTGTTCCCGGCTATTCCCTGGACTTGCCCGGCGGGTTGACTAATATCCCCCTCATGCTGGAACTGGCGTTAAATGACGGCAGGTCCCGCGTAACGGGAGAACAGATAGGCCCCCGGACCGGTGACCCGCGAAATTTTAAATCCTACCAGGAAGTATGGGAGGCATTTAAAAAGCAGGTAGAAGCCCTTATCCCGGCATGCCTGCTATTTAGAAACGTCGACAAACAGCTTTTTGCCGAATTTCTTCCCAGTCCCATCCAGTCGGCCCTGTACCACGCCTGCATTGAAAAGGGCCGTGACGTGATAAACGGTGGAACCGCCCCGTATATAACCACGGCTATCTCCCTGGGCGGCATACCCAATGTAGGCGATTCCCTTGCGGCCATTAAAAAGCTGGTGTTTGAGGAAAAGAAGATTAGCATGGCCCGTTTGATCGATGCCCTGGATAATAACTTTGAGGGTTATGAAGATACATGGCGCCTGCTCCAGGGTGCACCGAAATTTGGCAACAATGATGATTATGTTGATTCCATTGTAAATGAAGTGATCCTCCTTTTAAGCAATGAAGTAGGAAAGTTTAAGGGTTTTGCCGGCGCGGTCTCCAATGTAGCCCTTGCTACAATTACGGCAAACATTCCCATGGGATTTATGGTGGGGGCCCTGCCGGATGGGAGAAAGGCCGGGGAACCGGTAGCCGACGGCGGCATATCTCCCCACCGCGGCAGGAATATAAGCGGCCCCACGGCAACGCTGATGTCGGTGGCCAAGCTGGATCACATCCGGGCGACAAACGGGTCGGTACTGAATATGAAGTTTAACCCGGATACTTTAAAAGATGAAGTGAAGATGCGGAAGTTTGTATCCATGATCAGGACCTATCTTGAAGCCGGGGGGTTCTTCGTCCAGTTCAATATTGTCGGCAGCAACACCTTGAGGGAGGCGCAGAAAAATCCGGAGAAATACCGGGATCTTCTGGTCAGGGTGGCCACATACAGCGCCTACTTTGTCGAGCTGAGCACTGAACTCCAGGACGATATAATTGCCCGGATGGAGTTCCGCGAAGTCTATTAGAAATTTGTAATGCGAGGAAGAGCCCCGCAGGGTTCCAGCCTGGATCATAGCCGGCAATACCACTGCCTGGAATGGCGGGACGGCAGTTACTTTTTAATAGTGTTTCCAGGAAAGGCAGGATAAAAGTGAATAATACCCGCGGTATAGTATTTCATATTATCCATGGTTCCTTTGTCGACGGGCCGGGTATAAGGACGACGGTATTTTTGAAGGGCTGTCCCCTGAGGTGTGTATGGTGTTGCAATCCAGAGGGCCAGCTGCTGCATCCTGAAGTCAAGCTTAATGCAGCGTTGTGCAAAGCCTGCGGCGCCTGCATCACCGGATGCCCGGAAAATGCAATAACCCTTTTAACAGGTGAAACAGGATCAAGGGTGCAAATTAACAGGTCGCTTTGTACAGGTTGTATGCAGTGTATCGCAACCTGTCCCACCGGGGCGCTAGATTGTTTTGGCAGGTATTATACAGTCGATGAGTTATTCGAGATCGTAAAAAAGGATGAACAGTTTTATCGCCTCTCCGGGGGAGGGGTAACGGTAGGGGGAGGAGAACCGACCTTCCAGGCGGCCTTTACCCGGGAATTCATAAAAAAATGCAAGGATAATTATATCCATGTAGCCCTTGACACCTGCGGCTATACTACCACGGCGGAAGGGTTAAAAGTCCTCGAAGAAGCGGATTTGCTGTTGTTTGACCTGAAAGGTTTGGACCCGCGCAGGCATGTGGCAGCCACAGGGGTTTCCAATGAAAGGATATTGGAAAATCTCAAAAACCTTAACGCCAAAGGGAAACCAATCATAATAAGGTTGCCGGTCATCCCTGGATACAATGATTCCACGGCAAATTTGCAGGCCACGGCAGAACTGCTGGCACAACTCAGGAGTGTCGAAAGAGTGGATCTGATGCCTTACCATGAGTATGGTAAGGTGAAATACGAACAACTGGAAAAGGACTACGCGTTAAATGTGAAACCTTTATCCCGGGAAAGGCAAGAGGAGTTACTGGCCTTTTTCCGCAATTACGGCTTACCCGTCCAGATAGGCGGGTAATTTTAAAACAACACGACCGGTGAAAATAACGGGCTGACAGGTGATGGTAAAGTTATGAAAGTTTTGGCTATAAATGGCAGCCATCGCAAGGGTTACAATACCTCCAGGTTGCTGGAGACGGTGCTGGAGGAAGTCAAAAACATGGGAGCCGGGGCAGAATTGCTTGAGCTGAGTGAATTTCACATAAAACCCTGCCGGGCTTGTAACCATTGCTTAAAGGTGACAGGGTGTTCTATCAAAGATGATGACATGGATTTTATTGCCGAGAAGATGAAGGCTGCCGACGCAATAGTATTAGGATCGCCGGTATATGTTTTTAATGTTACCGGCCTGATGAAAATTTTTATGGATCGCACGCGGTGGCTGCATATGTGCTGTAATGTCCTCCGTGGTAAGGTCGGTGCGGCAGTAGTCCATGCGGGTTTACGCAACGGCGGCCAGGAAATAACCCAGGTGATCCTGGAACGCTTCCTGATAAGTAACGGTATGATTGTCGTTGACAGCCGCGACCAGGAAGGACGCCTTTATAATGGAGGAGCAATTGGCACGCTATTTCAAGAGCTTGTCAACGAAAAAATAACCTGGAAAAACAGGGTGGACGAGGATACCCTGGCCTTGCACGAATGCCGTACCCTGGGCAGGAATATTGTCAGGCAGGTACGGTTGCTAAAGACGGCCCCGGAATAAATGGTTATTACTGTTATCGTTTACATTCAAGGGGGATATATGAATGCAGGCTGTTAAAAAAATTTGTGTCGTCGGTGCCGGCGTAATGGGGCACCAGATCGCCCTCTGCGCGGCCATGGCAGGTTACGAGGCTTTTTGCATGGACAAGGATACGGCAATGCTTGATAAAGCCAGGAAACTGGTTGAAGACTATCTTGCCGGCAGGGTGAAAAAAGGGCGCATGGAGGAAGAATTTGCCGGGCAAGCCCTTGCTCGTATAACCTTTACCTCGTCCCTCGAGGAAGGGGCGCGGGAGGCCGATTTGGTAATTGAATCAATTACCGAGGACCTGGAATTAAAACGGCAGCTTTTTGCCGAACTGGACAGGCTAACACCTCCCCATGCCATTCTTGTAACCAACACCTCCAATTTTGTCAGTTCCAAAATAGCCAGTGCCACCTCCCGCCCGGACAAGGTGTGCAATTTACATTTCTTCAACCCTCCCCTGGTAGTCAAGGTTGTGGAAGTAGTTAAAGGCCCGCATGTATCGGAGCATACCATTAACCAGGTAATGGAGATCAGTAAAAGTATGGATAAGATACCCATCCTGATTAAAAAAGAAATCGAAGGGTTCGTTGTCAATCGCATCATGGATGCCATGATGGACGAGGCGGCACACTTATACGACCTGGGTGTCGCTTCTTATGAAGATATTGACCTGGCCATAAGGCATGCCCTGGGCCAGCCCCTGGGTCCATTCAGGCTAATGGATATTATAGGCATTGACCTGCTTTACCGTGCCCGCATGAACCGTTACCGTGAAACCGGCAACCCGGCATATAAACCTTCACCGGCTGTAGTAGAAAAATTCGTCCGGGGTGAATGGGGGCGTAAAACAGGGAAGGGGTTTTATGAATACCAGCCAGGCAATAACAACGGGCAGCCTTAGAAAAAGGTAGCTATTATGCATTTTGTGCATAATCGGCGATTTAATACTGTATTTCACATTTAAAAATGTTTGTTCTAACATTTTACTTAGAGAGCCTGGTTTATGGCGGGAAATTTTTTTGATGGGAGGATAACGGGTTTGAAAAAGATCGAGTTAAAAGATGTAAAACCGTATGAGGCTCCCAGGCATTTCAAAATGGTGTCGCTGAAATTACACGGGAAGGAAGAAAGCGGTGCCCAGAAGTTCTGGATGGGTATGTCTCATTTTCTGCCGGGTGGTGGAGCAGAGTATGACAGTGCCCCGGTAGAAAGGGTTTATTTTGTCCTGGAGGGTGAGATGACGGTTATTTCTGAGTCCGGCAAGATGGTATTAAAGGAATGGGATTCCGTTTACATTGGCCCCGGGGAGAAACGAGAACTCATTAACGAAACCAACAAACCGGCTACCATGCTGGTCATAATCGCCGAATAAAAACAGGGAAAAGGCTTCCCGCCAAAGGGAAGTAAAAAAGTAAAAGGAGCGAAAAAAGGATGGAGGACATATTTTCTTTAAAAGGTAAAAACGCCATCGTTATCGGCGGGGCCGGTGGTATCGGGCAGGCTATTGCTAAAGGATTGGCCTTTTATGGTGCCGGTGTAGGCATTGCCAGCAGGAACCTGGAAAATCTAAAGAGGGCGGCTGAAGAAATTAAAAACGAGATCGGCAAGGATATTAAATACTTCCAGGTCGATTCCGGCGAAGAGAAAAGCATCCAGGAACTCGTGGCTAAAGTTGTGGCGGAGATGGGTACAGTACACATCCTGGTAAATTCCCAGGGGTATAACGTAAAGTACCCTGCCCTCGAATTTCCCATGGAGGAATGGGACAACGTATTCAAAGTAAATGTACGCGGCGTGATGATTTGCTGTAAAGAGTTCGCTAAATTAATGGCCCAGCAGAAATACGGAAAAATAATTAACATTTCCTCGGTAAGGGGTGCCCGGGCTTGCGGGGGCGGGAATACTGCTTACGGCGCGAGCAAAGGAGCCCTGGACATGATGACACGCATGCTGGCAGTTGAGCTGGCACCTTACAACATCACTGTTAATGCCATCGGGCCCGCTTTAACCGAAACAAAAATGGTTGCCGACTTGATAAGAAAAGACCCGGCTGGAAAAGAAAAGTATATCGGCAATATCCCCCTGAAGCGCATTGGCCTGCCCGAGGATGTAATAGGCGCGGCCGTTTACCTGGCGTCTCCTGCTTCGGACTTTGTAACAGGCCAGGTTTTATATCCCGACGGGGGGCTCACGGCGGTAGGTTAAACACAAATGATTTAGAGAGAAGAGATTAACATAAAGATTTAAGGATAAGGCAGTAATAATTAAAAAATGAAAACAGGATATATTTCGCAAGGAGGTTCTTTCATGGTTTACGGTGCTTTCGGGAGGAGTGCAGTAGATTACGAGCAGAGGATTGATTATGACCGCTTGCGCCGGGAAAGACTGGCAAGGGCCCAGGAACAAATGAAAAAGGACGGCATAGCGGCCATAATGTCCTTTGGTGCCGATACCATACGCTATTTAACTTCTTATTGGGTCACAACCCCGTTGCGACAGGCTGAATTCCAGATGGTATTTTGCCCGGCCAACGGCGAGCCGATCCTGTTCGGCGGGGGAACACCGAGTGAAGTAGAACGCAGGATGCCATGGATGAAAGGACGTATTCGCCCTTCCCTTCCCAATGCCTATATTTCTTCCAGCAGCGCGGATAGCCCTGCGGTTCAAATTCATGTAGATACTGTAATTAAATTGATGGAGGAATTTGGTATTAAGGGTGAAACTATTGGTATTGAGGGAACCGCCCTGTCGATGCTCTATGCCGAGGCTTTTGCCAGGCGCGGGGTTAAAGCGGTATATGCCAAGCAAACCCTGGACAACGCCCGCATGATTAAAACCGTTGACGAGATCGAGTTGATTAAAATTGCGGCCGCACTTACGGAAAAAGCTTTCGCAGCGGTAGTAGACGCCATCCGGCCAGGCGTGAAAGAGCACGACCTGGTGGGTGTGGCCCTGCAAGCCCTGTACGAAGAAGGAATTGACCATAATGAAGCCCTGGTAGTCATGTCCGGGTACAACACCAATCCCTACAACTGGTGCTTTACCGATAAAATGATCCGTCCCGGCGATTTAGTCTACGTCGATGTCAACGGGGCTTCCTATCAGGGATACAAGACATGCGTGTACAGGACCTTCTGCTGCGGCAAGGCCACACCCAGGCAAAAAGAAATTTACGCCCAGGCTTTAGATTTTCTCCGTTCCGGTATTGAAGTTTTAAGACCCGGGAAGACCAATTATGATCTGATGAAAGCATTCCCGCAAACTCCCGAAGTCTGGGGCTGGGGTCCCAACGACTGGGGGCAGGTAGATCCTTACTGCATTGCCCACGGTCTTGGCCTGGGCTTGCACGACAAACCGCTGGCCACGCCGAGCTATGTGCGTTCTGGTCAACCTGAAATAGAATTCCAGCCCGGTATGGTTATAGCCATAGAAACTTATGCAGGAAAAGTAGGAGAGAAAGACGGCGTCCGCCTGGAAGAAATGGTAGTAATAACAGAAAACGGCAATGAGGTAATATCGCGCTTCCCGATTGACGAGCTTATTGAATGCTGGATCCCGTATTAAGAAGAAATTAAAGCCATAAAACCTGCCCAAGACTGATAAGCCTTGGGCAGGTTTTAAAGCGAGGGGGAAAAGAAATGACTAACGAGATAAAAAAAATAGCCTGCCTTGGAGCCGGGGTAATAGGTTCGGGCTGGGCAACTAACTTCCTGATGAAAGGTATTCCTACCAAAGTATATACAAGACGGCAGGAATCCCTGCAGCGGGTAAAAAATGCCGTAGAGAAAAACCTCGATTTTCTCGTTAAGAAAGGTTTCCTGCATGAAGAAGTAAAAAATCGAGCCCTGGAAATGGTTGAATATACTACTGATCTCAAGACAGCAGTTACAGGTGTACAGTTCATTCAAGAGTCCCTTCCTGAAGAATATGATTTAAAACACGCGGTCATGGCTGAAGTTGAAAAATATGCTGAACCAGACGCCATAATTGCCACCAGCACTTCCGGTTTATTAATAACAGAGATTGCGAAACCCATGCGGTACCCGGAAAGATTGGTAGGTGGGCACCCGTATAATCCTCCTCATCTAATTCCCCTGGTTGAAATTGTTAAAGGAGAAAAGACAAGCGATGCTGTAGTACAGGCCGCCTATGAATTTTATGTTCGTATCGGCAAGGAACCTGTAGTCTTAAATAAAGAAGTTTCCGGTTTTATTGCCAACCGCTTACAGCTGGCCCTTTATCGCGAAGCAGTCGACCTGGTGACCAAAGGCGTATGCTCGGTAGAAGATATTGATAAAGCGGTGGTGTACGGGCCCGGTTTACGCTATGCTGCCCTTGGACCCAATTTGGCCTTCCATCTTGGCGGCGGCGAGAAAGGGATCAAAGGCCTGATGAGTGCCCTGAAAGAATCTACCGAGATGCGCCTGCGCGATATGGCGACCTGGAGCAAGGAACCGGAGGGCTGGCCTGATGTAGCTTATGAGGGTGTACTCCGGGAAATAGAAAACAGGCCACCTGAACTGGGCAAGACGGTAGGTGAGATTGCAGAATTCAGGGACACAGTTCTTCTGGAATTATTGAAACTGCACCGGAAAATATAACCTGGCAATAAATAAGTATTTTATCTGAAAGGGTGTGCAAATTGCCGGATCTAAGCAATAAAGTGATAATAACAGCAGCCCTTACCGGGGCCGTTACACCAAAATCTTCAAATCCCAATATACCGATTACCCCTGAAGAAATAGCCGACGATGCTTATGCTTGCTGGCAGGCAGGTGCGGCCGTGGTACACCTGCACATGCGTGATGAAAATGCCATGGGCACCATGGACGTAGCCAGGTTTAAAAAGACTGTAGAATTAATCCAAAAGAGATGCGATGTAGTCATAAACTTAACCACTTCCGGTGATCACCGGGCAACTGATGACGAACGTATGGCCCATATTATAGAGCTGAAACCTGAAATAGCGTCCTTTGATTCGGGAAGTTTCAACTGGATGCCGGCGGGAGTATTTATGAATTCCCCGCAGTTCCTGGAGAAACTGGCGCGGGTTATGTTGGAAAACGAAGTAAAACCCGAAATTGAAGTATTTGATGCCGGCATGATCCATATAGCAGAGTATTATATGGCAAAAGGCTTGATAAAACGCCCCCCGCATTTCCAGCTTTGCCTTGGTGTGCTGGGAGGAGCGCGGGCAACGGTTGATAGCCTTGTTTACCTGCGTAACCTGCTACCTGCTGATGCTACCTGGTCTGCTTTCGGTATTGGCAAAGATCACTTGCCAATATTGTACACGACTATAGCCATGGGAGGCCATATTCGTGTAGGCCTGGAAGACAACATCTATTATGCCAAAGGTCGCTTGACCAGCAATGTCGAGCTGGTAGAAAGAGCGGTAAGGCTGGTTAAAGAAGCCAATAAAGAAGTAGCGACACCGGATGAAGCAAGGCGAATATTAAATCTCAAAGGTGCAAAATAGGAAACGAACTGAGAGGTGGAAAAAATGCGCGAAGCAGTAATTGTTGCGGCAGTAAGGACACCGGTAGGCAGGTGCCGGGGGGTGCTGGCCCCGGTACCCGCCCATGAACTGGGAGCCCTGGCGGTTAAAGAAGCAGTAAGGAGAGCCGGTATCAACCCGGAAGAAATTGACGAGGTTATATTTGCCAACCTGATGAATAATGAGATCAACAATATGGCGCGAATGGTTTCCCTCAGTGCCGGTCTCCCCATAAGCGTACCGGGGATAACCCTGGACAGGCAATGTGCCGCCTCACTGAACGCCGTTGCCTATGCTTCTATTTTAATTGAAGCGGGCTATGCCGATATCATCGTGGCCGGCGGGGTAGAAAGCGATTCCCGGCGTTGTTACGTGATGGAAAAACCGACGCAGCCGTACCAGGTAGCGCCGCCCCAGTGGGCTGTGATTCATACGGCGCCAGGTGAATTAAACGTTACCATGGGCATGTCCGCGGAAAATGTCGCCGAGAAGTACGGCATTACCAGGCGCGAGTGTGACGAGTTTTCCCTGCTAAGTCACCAGAAGGCAACCAGGGCCTGGGAAGCAGGAGTATTTGATGGCCAGATAGTACCTGTAGAAGTGAAGGATAAGAAAAAATCAATTGTAGTAGAGAAAGACGAGTGTTACAGGCCGGATGCATCTCTTGAAGCAATGGCGGCCTTACCGCCGGTATTCAAGAAAGACGGCATAGTAACGGCAGGCAACAGCTCACCCATGAGCGACGGCGCCGGAGCAGTAGTAATTATGGAAAAGGGAAAGGCCAAAGCCCTGGGTCTTGAAATCCTGGCCAAATTCAAGGCATATGCAGCTGCGGGGGTTGACCCGCGCATAATGGGGGTCGGCCCGATAGCGGCAACCAGGAAGCTGTTCCAGAAGACGGGCATGACCATGAAAGACATCGATCTAATTGAATTAAATGAAGCATTTGCTTCCCAAGCCATTGCCTGCATCCGTGAGTTGAACATCGACATGGAAAAATTAAATGTAAACGGCGGCGCTATAGCCCTGGGCCATCCCCTGGCGGGAACCGGTGCCATACTGACCACGAAAATGGTTTACGAGCTTAAACGCAGGGGCTTACAAACGGGGTTGATATCCTTCTGTGTCGGCGGCGGGCAGGGAGTATCCGTTGTCCTGGAACGAGAATAGTGAAGGGGGCTATTCACCCCCTTCTTCTCCAAAAGGGGACGATGATAGTGAGTGCAAAACTACAGCTCATTAAAGACAGGCGAAGCATAAGGGCGTATACCGGAGAACAGGTCCAGGAGCGTGACCTGCAGGCTATTCTTGAAGCTGCCATGTATGCACCGAGTCCTGGAGGAAGCCAGCCCTGGTTTTTTACGGTAATTCAAAACCGGGAACTTATAAAAGAATTGAGCGAGGCATCCAAAGAAGTTGCCAGGAATAAGGATATCGAGTTTTTGAAGGCTTTAGGTAATAATCCGGAATTTCATGCTTTCCATAACGCTCCTACCGTAATCATAGTATCAGGTGACGCCAGGGAACCTTTTGCTACCGCCGCCTGCGCGGCGGCTACCCAGAATATGCTGCTGGCGGCAGAATTCCTGGGACTGGGCGCTTGCTGGGTTAATTTCGGCTTGCTGGTATTCGAGGGATACAAAGGTGATATATACCGGGAGAAGTTAGGAATACCCGGGGGGTATAAACCTCTTTTTTCAGTGACTTTAGGCTATCGCCGCGGTGATAAACCACAGGCTGCGCCGAGGAAAAGTAACATCGTGAACTATATTAGATAGCTCAACAAAGGAGCGAGACCGGATGCGCGCTTTTAAACATGTTTTTACTCCCTTCAAGATACGTAATATTGTTTTTAAGAACAGGATCGAGATTACACCGGCTGTAGCATGCCTGGCGTCGGAAAACGGCATGGTTACCGAAGCCATGATAGCCTATCACCAGCAACTCGCCCGCAGCGGCGCGGCCATAGTTACCATAGGCGACAGTGTCATCGATTTTTATCAAGGCAAAGAACACGAAGCGCAGCTTAACCTGGGCGACGACCGGATTTTACCGGGACTATACCGCCTGGTGCAGGCTATTGAGAGGCACGGGGCTGTAGCTTCGATTGAAATTAACCATGGCGGTCGTTTTTCTGCGCCTGGACTCCTGGAAGGAAGAAATCCAATCGGGCCTTCACCTATTCCCTCACGGGCGGAATTAATGTTCGCCGGGATCGAGGGGAGACGGGCGGTACCGGTACGCGAGATGACCCAGGAAGATATAGACAGGGCAATAGAACAGTATGCCCACGCCGTCTATAACTGTTACCAGGCCGGCTTTAAGATGGTGATGCTGCATGGTGCCCATGGACATTTACTGGCCCAATTTCTTTCGCCTTTATCCAACAAGCGCAGGGATATTTACGGTGGCAGTCTCGAAAACCGGGCAAGATTTGCGATCCAGGTATTGGAGGCCATCAGGAAAAAAGTCGGCAATAAAATTATTATCGAGTATCGTATCAGTGCCGATGAACTGGTGCCTGAAGGCATGCGTCTTGAAGAAACACTCCAATTTATCAAAATGATTGAAGACAAAATTGATCTTTTGCATGTCTCGGCCGGGGTTATATGTGAGCCGGAGACCAACCCAGATATTATCCAGCCGACCTATTACCCTCGCGGTCACAACGTACACTGGGCAGAAAAGATTAAGAAAGAAGTAAAAGTACCGGTTACAACGGTCGGTTCAATAACGATGGAGATGGCGGAAGAAATCCTCAAAGAGGGAAAAGCCGATATGGTCGGCATGATGCGCAATGTTCTTGCCGACAACCGCTACGTCGAAAAAATGCGGCGGGGCGAAATTGAGGATGTGCGCCCGTGTTTACGTTGCAATACCTGTACCCATAACACCGCCCGCTTTTACCCGGTAATTTGCGCGGTAAATCCCATGGTCGGGCGCGAGACTGAGTTTGTCGACATCGCCCCGGCAAAAAGAAAAAAGAAAGTGGTTATAATTGGGGGCGGCCCGGCTGGTATGCAGGCGGCTCTTACCGCATCACAGCGAGGGCACGAGGTAATTCTCCTGGAGAAAAGCGAAAACCTGGGTGGCAACCTGCGGCTGGCAGCTGCCTACCCCTTTAAAGAAGATATGCAAAAGTATCTTGAATGGTTAATCAGGCAAACCATGAAGGCCAGCGGTGTAACAGTAAAGTTGAATACGGAAGCAACGCCGGAGCTGGTCGCTGCCGAGAAGCCCGATGTATTGTTTATTGCCGTCGGCGCAAAGCCTTTTATTCCCCAAATGCCTGGAATTGATAGGGAAAATGTTGTCTGGTTCGGTGACGTAGATGCGGGGAAGGTACCGGTGGGCGAAAACGTGGTAGTGGCCGGAGGCGGGCTGACCGGTTGCGAGACAGCTTTATACCTGGCCGGGCAAAACAAGAAGGTAACAATAATTGATATGCTAAATGAACAGGAAATAGCGGGCGATTGCCCCATTATTAACCGCATAGGTTTGATGCTCCTGCTGGAAAAACACAATGTCAAGTTTATTACCGAGGTTAAACTAGAGGGAATTACCGAAGCGGGAGCTCTTGTGATTGACAAGAAATGGAACAGGCGCGTTGTGCCTGCAGATACTGTGGTCCTATCCCTGGGTTTTGTGCCACGGGATGAAATTATAGAAAAATATATCGACCTGGCTCCCGACGTTTACGCTATAGGTGATTGCAAAGAACCTCGCAATTTGAAAGCAGCAATTCACGAAGGGTTCAATTACGCCCTGGAGATATAAAAGGTTTTACTCATTTGACTAGACGAGGGCGTAAGTGAGGTGAAGAAAGTGGAATACAAGAACCTTAATTTCACGCTGGAAGATAATATTGCCATAGTTACTCTAAACAGGCCGAAATATTATAATGCCCTTAACAGCGAGCTTATTGGTGAATTAGAGAAGGTATTAGCAGAACTGGAAAATAACGATAAGGTAAGGGTGCTTATCATAACCGGAAGCGGCAAGGCTTTTGCTGCCGGGGCTGACGTTACCGAGTTGATGGAAGCCGATCCGTGGGGAGCCCTGGAAAACTGCACCAGGGCCCACCGGGTTTTCGATCGCCTGGAAACCCTTCCCATTCCCACCATAGCAGCGATTAACGGCCCGGCCCTGGGCGGGGGGTGCGAGTTAATCCTGTGCTGTGATTTCAGGATTGCGGCAGAAAGCGCGCGCATCGGATTACCGGAAATCACCCTGGGGATAATTCCCGGTGCCGGGGGAACCCAGAGGCTGCTGCGCCTGGTCGGCCTGCCCCGGGCCAAAGAAATGATCTTTTTGGGCAGTCTGGTTAATGCCGAAAAAGCACTGGAAATAGGCCTGGTAGACCGAATAGTCAACGACCAGGAACTATTAGAAGAAGCAAAGAAACTGGCCGGGAAACTAATCGAGCGCCCGAAGATAGCCCTTAAACTGGCCAAGAACGCCATAAACTTCTGGCGCGATAAAGACCTGGAAAGCAGCAAGAAGTTTGAAATGGCGCAGTTTGCCCTGGCCTTTTGCACCCAGGACCAAAAAGAAGGCATGCGTGCTTTTGTAGAAAAAAGGAAGCCCAGTTTTGTTCATAAATAAAACCATGCCAGCAGGTACAACACGGGGGTGTGAACAATGGAAATAGAAAAGATAGGCGTCATAGGCGCAGGTTCCATGGGAGGAGGGATAGCCCACCTGGCAGCAACGAAAGGATTTGAAGTAATTCTCACTGATGTAGACCAGCGTTTTCTTGACGCTGCCAGGCAACGTATAGGAGCCCAGATGGACAAAGATATAGCCAGGCAGAAAATGACTGCCGAAGATAAAGAGAAGGTTCTCGGGAAGATTACCACTACTACCACAATTGAAGAATTTGCCGCAGTAGATTTCGTCATCGAAGCAGTAACTGAAGACCTGGAACTAAAAAAAGACCTGTTCAAAAAGCTGGATGCGATCTGCCGGCCGGAAGTAATATTAGCAACCAACACCTCATCATTATCGGTTACGGATATAGCCTCAGCAACATCCAGGCCGGAAAGAGTGGCGGGCATGCATTTCTTTAACCCGCCGCAGGTAATGCGCCTGGTAGAGGTAGTCTGCGGTTACCAGACGAGCGAAGACACCAAAAGAGAAATAAAAGAGCTGGCCGGGAAGCTGGGCAAGACGGCGGTGGTCTGCCAGAAAGACACACCGGGATTTATAGTAAACAGGATCTTGTTTGCCCAGTTCTTTGAAGCCATTCGCATCCTGGAAGAAGGGGTGGCCACGCCGGAAGATATCGACACGGCGGTTACTCTGGGATTGAATTACCCGATGGGACCATTCCAGTTAATGGATTTCGGCGGTCTGGACCTGGCGGTATATATCGGGGAGTATTTCTTCAGGGAAACCAAGGATATGAGATGGAATCCCCCGCATACCCTTAAATCCCTTGTAAAAGCCGGACGTACCGGGCGCAAGGCCGGCGCAGGGTGGTACAATTACCAGAAATAAAACAGCAAAAATGTATCTCAAAATTAGGCAACTACCCAGAAGGCTTAAATAATAAAAAAATAAAATAGGAGGTTATATCATGGGTATCGGCACTTTTGAAGCTTATGTAAACCGGCTGAGAAAAATGCGGGCCAATGTTTATATAAACGGCCAGAAATTGGACAGGTCCGGGGACTGGATCAACGGCGGCATTTATTGTATCAAACAGACCTTTGATTGTGCCCATGACCCGGCATACCAGGATGTCTGTGTGGCTACCTCGCATTTAACCGGTGAAAAGATCAACCGTTTTACCCATATTCACCAGAGCGTCGAAGACCTGCTCAAGAAACAAATGATGACCCGGCTCCTGTGCCACCGGGTAGGCGGCTGCATCCAGCGCTGCATGGGAATAGACGCTTTAAACGCACTTTACGTGGTAACCCATGAAATGGATGAAGCACTTGGAACGAGCTATCACAAAAGGCTGCTCAAATATTTAGAGTACAGCCAGGCCAATGACCTGGTTGCCTGCTGTGCCCAGACCGACGTTAAAGGCCACCGGAAATTGCGTCCCCATGAACAGGCAGATCCAGACCTGTATGTCAGGATAGTTGAGACCCGGCCGGACGGGATTGTTGTCCGCGGTGCGAAATGCTGCAATTCAATAGCGCCGTACGCCGATGAAATTATAGTTGTCCCCACACGTTTCATGACCCCCAATGACGGTGATTATGCCGTAGCCTTTGCCATCCCGGGTGACTGGCCCGGCGTAAAACTGCTGGCATTGCCCGGCCATCACGGCGAACGCAAGTATCTAAAATCGCCTATCGGTGAAGTCGGCGATGTAGAGTCCATGACCGTTTTCGACGACGTTTTTGTACCAAATGAAAGGATTTTCATGAACGGCAAGGAAAATCCAGGAGCTGTACCGTATGCCGGTTATCTTGCCTTGATGTTTGCCCATTTCCACCGCCATTCCTATACCGGCTGCAAGACCGCAGTTTCCGAAGTGATAGCCAGCCAGGCGGCCCTCGTAGCGGACGTCAACGGCATCGAAAAAGAAGATCACGTCAAGGAGAAAATATGCGATATTATTGCCACCGCCGAGCTGGTTTTTGCAGCCGGGCAGGCCTCGGCATACCGCGCGGTTAAGTCCGCCAGCGGGGCCTATGTACCTGACGAAATCCTGACCAACGCCGGCAGGCGCCTGGCAGGGAAAAACATCTATGAGGAATATAAAACCCTTGCCGACCTGGCCGGTGGCCTGAGCGCGACCCTGCCACTGGAAGAGGAGTTTTTTGCCGAAGAGACAAGGGAACTGGCAAACAAGTATATCATGAGGAACCCTAAATATACTGCCGAGGAAACCCACCGTACCCTGCGAATGATCCAGGAGCACCTGTGTTCTCACTTTGGCGCGGCACAGATTATAGCCGGCCTGCACGGCGGTGGCTCACCCCAGATGGAGACTATAACCATGATGTCCCGTTATGATCTTGAAAGCCTTAAGGATATTGCCAAGTACCTGGCCGGCATAACCCAGGAACTGCCGCGCTATGAACGGCCGACCGTGACGCCGAGGGAAATTATGAAGCGATTTGAACAAATGAAAAAGAAATAGTTACCATACCGGGATGCCGGTCCACCTGCCGGCATCCCGGTAGAAAAATTCTATTAGTAGGAGGGGGCTTAACCTTGCATATTCGCGAGTTGTTTTCCCTGGCGGGAAAAACGGCAATCGTTACCGGCGGCGCGGCGGGTATAGGCGTCCAGATTTCAGAAGCCCTGGCTGAAGCAGGGGCCGATATAGTAATTGCTGCCAGGAAAATCGAGCGCTGCCTTGATATGGGCAAACAACTTGAAGATAAATATGGCGTCCGCACCCTGGCAGTAGCATGCGACGTAAGCAAACCTGAAGATTGTGAGAACCTGGTGAAAAAAGCTGCTGACCATTTCGGCCGTATAGATATCCTGGTAAACAATGCCGGTATGAGCTGGGGTGCCGATTCTTTGAACTACCCCATGGACAAATGGCACCAGGTTATGGAAACGAATGTTACCGGGCTTTTTTACCTGTCGATGCTTACTGCCCGGGTGATGAAAGAGCAGGGAGGCGGTAAGATAATAAATATTGCTTCAATCGGTGGCCTGCTCGGGGATAAACCGGAATTCGTCGACGCCATAGCCTACAGCACCAGTAAAGGCGCCGTGATAACCCTGACCAGAGACCTGGCCGTAAAATGGGCGCGTTACGGTATCTATGTTAACGCCATATGCCCCGGCTGGTTTCCAACCCACATGAGCGAAAAAGCTTTAAATAAGAACCGGGAGGTTTTACAGGATAGAATACCGCTTAAAAGGTTTGGCGGCGAAAATGACCTGAAAGGCGTGATTGTGCTGCTAAGTTCTGCTGCCTCTGATTTTATTACCGGGCAATACATTGTCGTTGACGGGGGAACAACGGCTTCTATGTAGAACCCCGGCTCCAAAAGAGAAACGAAACAGTTTATAAAAAGGCAAGATAGAGAAATAAGGGAAATAATTGCCTATTTATAGCAACGGAAGGTGCCGGAAATGGTTGTAAAGCGATTTCAAGAAATACTTGATACTCTAAAAGCAGACAAGGAAAAGCGAAGAGTTGCCGTAGTAGGGGCGGAAGACGACCATACCTTGCATGCCGTTATAAACGCCTGGCAGGATGGCCTTATTCATCCCGTTTTATTGGGTAACAGGATAGAGATTGAAAAGGTACTAGAAACATATGGACAAAAAGAAAGGGATTTTGAAATCATAGCGGTCTCTAGTCCTGAAGAGGGGGCCAGGGAAGCGGCCCGGATGGTAAATAGAGGCCAGGCGGACTGCATTATGAAGGGCAAGATTCAGACGGGTGCCTTAATGAAAGTGCTGCTGGATAAGGAAAGCGATCTAAGGACGGGACGGCTTATATCCCTGGTAGCTCTTATGGAAGTACCGGCCTACCATAAATTATTTGCTATTACCGACGTTGGCATAGTGACCTACCCGACGTTAGAACAGAAAAAGGAACTAATAGCCAACGCGGTAGATGTATTTCACTCACTGGGGATAAGCAATCCCAAGGTAGGCTTAATGGCTGCGGTAGAAGAAGTAAATCCCAAAATGCCGGAGACGATAGACGCAGCCACCCTGAAAGAATGGAATAAGCAGGGATTAATTCAAGGCTGCATCGTCGAAGGTCCTATATCGTTGGATCTGGCCGTCAGCAAAGAGGCCGCCAGGATTAAGGGTTTTGAGAGCGAGGTCGCCGGAGATGTAGACATTATGGTTGTCCCCGAAATTGTAGCCGGCAACATGCTGGCCAAAGCTTTAATACAATTTTGTGGTGCCAAAACGGCAGGAGTCGTTGTTGGCGCCAGGGTGCCCCTGGTAATCCAATCCCGTTCGGCCTCCCATGAAGAGAAATACCTGGCCCTGGCTTTAGCCGCCCTTATGCAGGCAAGGAGGTAGACAACTGGCGTGACCCAAAAGATATATAAGATTCTGGTGATAAATCCAGGCTCGACTTCTACCAAGATCGGCCTGTTTGAAAACGAAAATGAAATTTTCCGCAGGGAGATCGAGCACCCGGCTCAGGAACTGGCCAGGTTCCCGAGGGTAATTGACCAGATAGAATTCCGCAAGAACACGATATTACAGGTCCTGGCGGAGCATAACTTTGAGGTGAAAGAACTATCGGCTATTGCCGCCCGGGGCGGGGCCCTCCCGCCGGTAGCCGGGGGCGCTTATACAGTTAATGCCAGAATGCTTGAAGTACTGCGATCAGATAAGATACCGGAACATGCTTCTAACCTGGCAGCCCTGATCGCTTATGAAATTGCCGCACCCCTGGGGATCCCGGCCATGATCTATGACGCCGTCTCGACAGACGAAATGGACGAAATAGCCCGTATATCAGGAATGCCGGAGATAGAACGCCCCAGCCTGAGCCACGTGTTGAACAGCCGGGTAGTAGCCAGGAAGGTGGCCGGTAGCCTCAATAAAGAGTACAGGGATGTAAACGTTATCGTGGCCCATTTAGGTGGAGGTATTACTATCACCATCCATTCGGGCGGGAGGATTATCGATGTAGTTTCTGATGATGAGGGGCCTTTTTCCCCGGAGAGGGCCGGCCGTGTACCATGCCGCATATTAATAGATCTTTGTTACAGCGGCCAGTACGACCATCAAACCATGCGTAAGAAACTGAGGGGACGCGGGGGCCTGATCGCCTATCTGGGTACAAGCAATGCCCCGGAAATAGAAGAAAGGATAAAAAACGGCGATGATTACGCCTGTTTGGTATATCAGGCAATGGCTTACCAGATAGCCAAGGCAATCGGGGAACTGGCTACGGTAGTAAAAGGTAAAGTGGACAGGATAGCGATAACAGGAGGACTGGCCCACTCCAAGCTGTTGACGGGATGGATTATTGAGAGAGTATCATTTATCGCCCCTGTACAAGTATACCCTGGTGCTTTTGAACTGGAAGCCCTGGCTTCAGGGTGCTACCGGGTATTAACCGGTGAGGAGCAGGCCAAAGTATACTGCTAGCAGCAAAGCCGGCTCAACAAAATTAAGGGAGTGTTTTAAGGCATATGACCGAAGTAGTTATTTTAAGCGCCGTACGCACAGCCATAGGCCGTTTCGGGGGTACATTAAAAGACATACCGGCCTACGAACTGGGAGCCGTGGTAATTAAGGAGGCTTTGCAGCGGGCGAAGATTGAACCGGCACAGGTTGACGAAGTGATTATGGGCAACGTACTGCAGGCAGGCCAGGGCCAGAACCCGGCCAGGCAGGCGACCTTAAAAGCGGGCCTGGGTGTTGAGGTCCCGGCCATGACTGTAAATATTGTATGCGGTTCCGGCCTGCGGGCGATAACCATGGGAGCCAGCCTTATTGCCGGCGGCGAAGCCGATGTTGTTGTTGCCGGGGGTATGGAGAACATGTCCCAGGCACCCTACGCCCTGCCCGGGGGACGATGGGGCATGCGAATGGGTGACCAGCAAGTTGTGGATCTCATGATCAAGGATGGCCTGTGGGACGCTTTTAACAATTACCATATGGGAATTACTGCCGAGAACCTGGCCGAAAAATACAACATCAGCAGGGAAGAACAGGATATATTTGCCCTGGAAAGCCAGAGAAGGGCTGAAAAAGCGATTAAAGAAGGACGTTTCCGTGAAGAGATCGTACCGGTTACCATACCACGGCCAAAAGGAGAAGAGCTTATATTTGACCAGGACGAGCATCCCCGTTTTGGGAGCACCATAGAATCCCTGGCAAAACTGCGGCCTTCATTCAAAAAGGACGGGACAGTCACTGCCGGGAACGCCTCGGGTATTAACGATGCTGCCGCAGCAGTAGTATTGTGCTCCGCCTGGAAAGCGGAAAGCCTGGGCCTGAAACCCCTTGCCCTGGTGCGTGGCTGGGGTGTTGCCGGTGTGGACCCCAGCATCATGGGCATCGGGCCCGTAGAAGCCACCCGCAAGGCCTTGAAAATTGCCGGTTTAACCCTGGCCGATATTGACCTGGTAGAAGCCAATGAGGCTTTTGCGGCCCAGTGCCTGGCAGTAGCCAGGGAACTGGGACTGGACATGAACAGGACCAACGTCAACGGAGGAGCTATAGCCCTGGGACACCCCATAGGTGCCAGCGGGACCCGCATCCTGGTAACCCTCCTGCACGAGATGCAGAAGCGCGCAAGCCGCTATGGCCTGGCAACCCTTTGCGTAGGAGGGGGAATGGGAGTTACCGCCGTTATAGAAAAAATCTAATCCCCTGGCAGTACCACAGGAACCGGGTCTGAATTTACAATAGAAGACATGTCTGGAGGTGGATTATATGCCTAAAATAATGACAGCAAAAGAAGCAGTAGCAAACATTAAGGATGGCATGTCCGTGATGGTCGGCGGTTTTATGGGGGCAGGGACACCGGAAAGCCTTATAGATGCCCTGGTAGAAAAAGGAGCCCGTGATCTGGTGCTCATATCCAATGACACATGCTTTCCGGGGAAGGGCAACGGCAAACTCGTAGATGCAGGATGCCTTAAAAAAGTAATTGCTTCCCATATTGGCACCAATCCTGTCACGGGCAGGTTGATGACCAGTGGTGAGCTGGAAGTTACCCTTGTTCCCCAGGGTACCCTGGCAGAACAGATTCGTGCGGCCGGTGTGGGGTTGGGGGGCATATTGACGCCTACGGGTGTAGGTACTGAAGTAGAAAAAAATAAAAGCGTTATCGCAATCAACGGGCACCAGTACCTGCTGGAATTGCCCATCAAGGCGGATATAGCCCTACTCAAAGCCTACAAAGCCGATAAAGCGGGCAACTTAACGTACAGGCGGGCGGCGCGGAACTTTAACCCGATTATGGCCATGGCTGCCGGGCTGGTAATCGCTGAAGTAGAAGAAATTGTTGAAATCGGGGAACTTGACCCGGATGAAATTATTACGCCGGGAATTTTTGTGGACTTATTGGTACAAAGAAGCTAAACATCATGGGGGGTGGGTTATATGGCCAATGACAACAAAGCCATTATAGCTAAAAGGGTTGCCCGTGAACTAAAAGACGGGGATGTCGTTAATCTTGGTATAGGGTTGCCAACCCTGGTAGCCAATTATATTCCTTCCGGGATAAAAGTCTGGTTACAATCGGAAAACGGCCTGATCGGGATGGGCCCGGCGCCTGAAGAAGGGAAAGAGGACAGGGATATAGTTGATGCCGGGGGCAGGCCGGTAACTATTCTTCCCGGGGGGGCGTGTTTTGACAGCGCTACTTCTTTCGGGATGATCAGGGGCGGGCATATTGATGTTACTGTTCTTGGCGCCCTGGAGGTTGATGAAAGAGGTAATCTTGCCAACTGGATGATCCCGGGCAAGCTGGTGCCGGGTATGGGCGGTGCCATGGACCTGACGGTAGGAGCCAGAAGAGTAATTGTGGCCACCGAGCATAACCTTAAAGACGGCAGTCCTAAAATTGTCGAGCGCTGTTCACTACCTCTTACTGCCGCAGGCGAGGTAAACCTCATAGTTACGGAACTGGCGGTAATTGAGGTTACTCCTGAAGGCTTGCTTCTTAAAGAAATTGCCTCAAACACTACTGTAGAAGAAGTTCAAAGGCGTACCGGGGCCAGGTTGCTGTTTGCCGAAAAAATTACTACTATGGATATAGAACCTTAATATAAGGTAAAAATCCATTAACGGCAGCCCTGGAGGGCTGCTTTATTTAATTTTAAGGACGTATATAAAAAAGGTGGTCTAGTAAATGAGTAACAGGAAAAGAATTATTGGTCTCCTGATAGGAATATCAATATTTTTGCTTACGTTTTTCTTGTCGCCGCCAGCCGGGATGAGCGCTGCCGGTAAAAACGCATTCGGAATTTTGCTGGGCGGCATCGTTCTGTGGATAACGGATGTATTTCCGATCGCCGTTACAGCCTTATTACTAATGATCTTATTACCTTTATACGGGGTTACCCCAAAACTGGCCGATGTCTTCAAGGATTTCGTAAGCCCTACGATCTTTTTTCTAATCGCCACTTTCGCCCTGACAACCATAATTATGAAAACGCCCCTTGCCAATCGTTTAACTGCGACACTTTTTCGCTTTGCCAGGGGTGATTCTAAGAAGATAGTTCTGGGGTTTATGATGGCTACTGCCGTTTTGTCCTCAGTTCTATCAAATGTCCCGACAACAGCTCTGGTTGCAGCAATTGCCATTTCCGCACTTCAGAAAAGTGTACCCGATATGTATAAGTCAAACCTGGTCAAGGCGACAATGATAGGCGTTCCCTTTGCCGCGGCAGTGGGAGGTCTTATGACACCCGCCGGGACACCGAACAACATTATGGCTATATATCTTTTAGAAGAAGCCATCCATATCAAGATTACCTTCCTGCAATGGATGATCGTCGGTGTTCCTCTTAGTTTGCTCACTGTATTGTTTTGCTGGCTCTGGATTATCAGGGTCTTTAAGCCGGAGACTGTCAACCCGCAAACGATGGCTGCTTTCAATGAAACATTTGCGAGTACGGGTCCTTTTTCAATGGAAGAGAAGAAAGCAGTTATTATTATTACAGCGATGTTTATTTTGTGGATAGCCAGCACCTGGTACCCGGTTTTTGATACTACCCTGGTTGCCATATGCGGCCTTATAGTAATGTTCCTGCCCGGGATGGATTTACTAACCTGGCAGGAATTCAACCGGGACGCCGGGTGGGATTTAATCCTTATGATAGGAGGCATCCAGGCTGTGACTGCCGGCATCTTGAAATCCGGCGGCGCGACCTGGGTAGTAAACAATGCCCTGGCCGGTGCCCAGCAATGGCATCCTTTCGTAGTACTTCTAATGGCTTCGGCTATAATGGCATTACTCCACCTCCTGGTGCCGGCCGGACCCGCGATTGTGGGAATGGCGGTTCCTCCCATGGCCGCCCTGGCATTAAGCATAGGGGTCAACCCGGTAGTTATGGCAATTATAGTAGTTGTATGGGCCAGTATAACTTTTTTACTGCCAATAGATATGGTGTTGCTGATTACTTACAGCAAGGGATACCATACATCGACGGATTTATTCAAGGCCGGGTGGTTGCCAACACTGTTTCTTATTATCCTGACAGCCGTTGCCGTTCCTTTCCTGGTAAGTCTTGCAGGACTTTAGATAAGGGGAAAAGGGGAAGATAATTTCTGGAGAAAAGCTGATTTAGCTTAATCCGAAGTTGACACCAAGGTTTTTCTCGTATAAAATTTAACTAAATCAAAGGGGAGTAGCTCGTAGGCTTTTTAGCCTGTTGACCAGGGCGACAGTACGCATCTGTAAGAGCCGCCCTGGTCCCAGGAGCTAACTTGGGAGCAAGACCTTTGTTTGGTGCTTTTTGCACTGGACAAAGGTCTTTTATTTTACATTTTCTAACGGGTTATGGGTGATGGTAATGTTAAAGCTCAACACAAACCGGGAGGAGGATTATAATTTGCCAGAGAAGAAATGGTATGCCATGGAGATCCAGCAGGTCTGCCGGGAACTCAATTCAGACCTGCATCAGGGGCTGAATCAAGAGGAGGCTAACGAACGATTAAAGATCTACGGCCCCAATGTTTTAAAGGAGCCGCCCCCACGCAGCATTTTTTCCATGTTTATAGGGCAGCTAAAGGAAATTCTGGTTTTAATCCTGATAGGAGCGGCGATCATCTCTGGTATACTGGGCGAATGGGAAGATTCTATTGTTATCCTTGTGATCGTAGTGTTGAATGCCGTTCTGGGCGTGTATCAAGAGAATAAGGCTGAGCAGGCCCTTAAAGCTTTAAAGGAGATGACCAAACCTGCAGCCAAAGTTGTCCGGAATGGAATGGTAACGCAGGTTGACGCAGGCGAACTGGTCCCTGGTGATATAGTATTATTAGATGCAGGAGATTCTGTACCGGCTGATGCCAGGCTGATCGAGGCAGCTTCCCTACGGGCAAACGAAGCCGCCTTAACGGGCGAGTCGGTACCGGTAGAAAAGGACCCTGCCATGATAGCGGCCGGTGAAGTCCTGGTGGGCGATCGGAAAAACATGCTCTTTATGGGTACTATTATTACCAGCGGACGCGGTAAGGCCCTGGTGGTGGAAACAGGGATGAACACCCAACTGGGCCGTATCGCGCAGCTGCTTCAGGAAACGCCGCTGGAACCTACACCGTTGCAACGGCGCTTGACTGAACTTGGTAAATTTTTGGGAATGGCTGCAGGAATAATTGTGGCCCTGGTGTTTGTCACCGGGTTATGGCGGGGCGAAGATGTTCTGGAAATGTTTATGACTGCTATCAGCCTGGCAGTAGCAGCAGTTCCGGAAGGCCTGCCCGCCGTAGTGACCATTGTACTTGCCCTGGGGGTTACCAGGATGAGCCGGCGGCAGGCTGTTATTAGAAAACTGCCGGCGGTTGAAACCCTGGGCACGGCAACTGTTATTTGTTCTGACAAGACGGGTACCCTTACCAAAAATGAAATGACTGTTACCCGAATTTATACAGCCGGTAACTTCCTGCAGGTAACTGGTAATGGTTACCAGACTGACGGCCGGTTCCTGAACCAGCAGGGGAATGAAATAGCTCCTTTAACTGATCGTAACCTGCAATTAATGCTCCTGGGCGGATTGTTAAATAATGACGCCAGGTTAGAGGCAACAGAGAGGGGATACCGCATAATCGGCGATCCAACGGAGGGAGCCCTGGTAGTGGTAGCAGCCAAATCAGGTTTGATAAAGGAGAAGGTAGAGAAGACCTACCCCCGGCTGGCCGAAATCCCTTTTGATTCCGCCCGTAAAATGATGACCACCTTTCACCATATAGATGGCTCAATTCAATCCTTTACCAAGGGAGCCCCCGATCTATTGCTGGCCCGCTCTACCAGAGTAATGACCAGGCAAGGAATTGAACCTCTAACTGCTGAAATGCGTACCCGGCTTTTGCAAATTAACTCTCAGTTGGCGTCCCAGGGGCAACGCGTACTGGCCCTGGCTGTCCGCCGGTGGCCTGAAATTCCGGCTGGCCTCTCACCGGATATCGCCGAGCAGGACCTTACCTTTGTCGGTTTTTATGCCATGCAGGATCCACCGCGTCCCGAGGTCAAGGAAGCGGTGGCTGTCAGCCGCCGGGCAGGTATCCGGACGGTAATGATCACCGGTGACCACCAGGAAACAGCCATGGCCATCGCGAAAGAACTGGGTATCTGGCAGCAGGGTGACGACGTCCTGACCGGTGCGCAACTGGACCAGATGGACGACCAACAACTGAAAGAGGTGGTAAACCGCGTCACCGTCTACGCCAGGGTATCCCCTGAGGATAAACTCCGCATCGTAGCAGCCCTAAAGGAACACAAACATGTTGTGGCCATGACCGGCGATGGCGTTAATGACGCCCCGGCCCTCAAACGGGCCGATATTGGTGCTGCTATGGGGATTACCGGTACCGAGGTGGCCAAAGAAGCCTCAGATATGGTATTGTTAGACGATAATTTTGCCACCATCATCAATGCGGTTGAAGAAGGGAGAACCATCTACGACAATATTCGCAAGTCTATCCAGTATCTCCTTTCCTGCAACACCGGTGAGATTGTTGCTATCTTTTCTGCCATTTTACTGGGCTTGGGTAGTCCCCTGACACCTATCCAGATACTGTGGTTAAACCTGGTTACTGACGGCCCTCCTGCCCTGGCCCTGGGCCTGGAGCCACCGGAAAAAGGCGTTATGGATCGCCCCCCTCGTAAACCTAGGGAAGGAGTATTTGCCGGGGGTATGGGCATAAAAATTGTTTGGCAGGGGACCATGATCGGGCTGCTAACCCTGTTTTCATACTGGCTAGCCCTTAGCTGGGGACGGACCCTGGAGGAAGCCCGTACCATGGCTTTTGTAACTATGGCTCTGTCGCAACTGGTTCACTCCTTCAATGTCCGGAGCATGGAACAGTCCCTCCTGTCGATAGGATTGGGAACCAACCGCAGTTTGACATATGCTATCCTGGCCTCAATATCTCTTCAAGCGCCGCTGTAGTCTTCATTCCTTTTTTGCGTGGTATCTTTGAGACGGTTTTGCTGCGTACCGGCGACTGGGCGGTAGTCCTGGGCCTGAGTCTTGTTCCCCTGGTGGCTGTGGAAATAAGCAAACTTTTGGGTAAGCTGAAGTTGGCAGAAGGTAGGCTTTGATGCCGGTTAATCTTAATGTACAAAGAAAGACTTGTAATATTAGACGCGGCTGCTATAATATTCTTTAGACGAAACACGTGGGGTAAAATAAAACATATTTTTAACCTGAAATTAAAAAACGGCGATGGAGCTCGCCTAATGCTCAGTGAGCTAATAGCTCCTACCGAAAGCGACCAGTGATCGGTAGGAGCTTTTTTAGTGTTTTATTCTGCCACGGGCTTTTTTGAAAGCTCAAACCGATCCCTGGTCTAGCATAAAAAAGGGGGTTTGAATTTATAGTGGAAAACATGTGGCTCGTGGCGGCCGAGTGGCTGGGTTTAGCTTTAGTAGGCGGTTTATTGGCCGGTTGGACAGGGATCTCCATTTCCTTGATGGAAATAGCGGAGGTTTACTGATGGCGGAAAAAAAGGTATTTAAATTTATTATCTTACTCGGGATTGTCAGCCTCTTTTCCGATATGACCTATGAAGGGGCGCGCAGCATTACCGGGCCTTTCCTGGCGGTGCTGGGAGCCAGCGGGGCAGTGGTTGGGTTCGTTGCCGGGCTAGGTGAATTGCTGGGTTACGGCGTTCGGTTGATTTCCGGTTATTTAAGCGACCGTACAGGGAAATACTGGCCCATTACTATTCTGGGATATATTCTCAACCTTTTTGCGGTACCCCTTTTGGCCCTGGCAGGTAACTGGCAGCTAGCAGCAATCTTGATGATTACTGAGCGCGTGGGGAAAGCTATTCGTACTCCTGCCCGCGATGCCATGCTTTCCCACGCTACTTCGGAAGTGGGAAGGGGATGGGGATTTGGCCTCCATGAGGCTATGGATCAAATCGGGGCCATTGCCGGTCCTCTGATTATAGCTTTAGTACTTTATTTAAGAGGCGGTTATAAAACAGGGTTTGCCATCTTATTTATTCCGGCTTTCCTAGCGATTACAGTCCTTGCTGTTGCCAGGCTTTTATACCCAACTCCAAAGGAGCTTGAAGCGACCCAAGCCATCCCTGCGGGCAAGGGATTACCAAGAACATTTTGGCTCTACCTGGTAGCAGTTACTTTCATAGCGGCAGGGTATGTTGATTATCCCTTGATTGCCTATCATTTAGGCAAGGGGTCGCTGGTAGCAAGTAATTGGATCCCCGTACTTTATGCCGTCGCCATGGGGGCGGATGCCCTCGCGGCCCTGATTTTTGGGTATTTGTATGACCTTATAGGTATTTACGTCCTGGCTATAGCTGCCATGGTTTCCTCTATGTTTGCCCCCCTGGTATTTTTCGGGGGATTCGCCATGGTCCTGGTCGGCATGGTAATTTGGGGCATTGGCATGGGGGCCCAGGAATCCGTCTTACGCGCCGCCGTGGCCAATATGATCCCCATTGACCGGCGGGGTACAGCATACGGGGTTTTTAACACCATTTATGGTATATTCTGGTTCGCGGGCAGTGCATTGATGGGAATGCTTTACGATTTTTCGGCGGGATACGTTGTGGCCTTTTCAGTAGCAACCCAGTTGTTTTCCGTGTTACTGATGCTTTATGTCGGTAAAAAGGCTATGCGTTGAATCCCCTCTTAATATCGAGGTGGGTTTTCTCATGACTTTCCAGAGCATACTATTTAAAAATCCTGAAGATGTAAAAGAAACAGTCACGGTGCCCGGTTTCTTTGGTGATTTAAATCTGGACCAGATTATAGACGCCATCACGGCCGGGAAAGATGAATATAATTTAAAACCGTTTTTTTACACTCCGTTAAACGATATCGACGCGATCGTCTATCGCCAGGAAATAATGCAGGAACTGGAAGATGAAACTTTATTTGAGCAGATAAAATCGTTTGCCCAAAAAATACGCACAATGCGCGAACATCTTGCCCAGGCGAGCAAGCTCCATTATAAATACCAGAAAGAAAGATATTTTTTAGATGCGGTAGAAATTTACTGCGACGCCGTGAATTGCCTGGTCGACGATTTGAGCCTTACCGAGTTAAAATCACGGGGTTTCCTGGCCTTCCGTGAATATTTAACGAACTATAGCCAATCAGAACCTTTTAGTTCCCTGCTGGCAGAAACGAAAAAGCTGCAGGCCGAGTTGGCGACAGTAAAATATTGCTTGCTTATAAAGGGTAACCGTATCTCGGTCCGCAAATATGAAGGGGAGATTGATTATGGTAAGGAAGTGGAAAAAACATTCGAGAGATTCCGGCAGGGGGCGGTGAAGGATTACCGGGTTGAATTTTCCACTTGGCTGGATATGAACCATATAGAAGCCCAAATACTTGATCTGGTCACCCGATTGTATCCCGATATATTTTTGCATCTTGATAATTACTGTGCAGAAAACGGCAATTATCTGGATGAAACGATAGCCGTTTTTGATCGGGAGATACAATTTTACATTGCTTATCTGGAGTACATCGCTATATTAAAACAAAAGGGATTGAAATTTTGTTACCCACAAATTACCAATAAATGCAAGGAAATATATGATTATGAAGGATTTGATTTAGCCCTGGCGTATAAACTCGCCAGGGAAGGCGCGACCGTTGTCTGCAACGACTTTTACCTGAGGGGTAAAGAGCGCATATTTGTAGTAACCGGTCCGAACCAGGGCGGTAAAACAACCTTCGCCCGCACCTTCGGACAGCTGCATTATTTAGCCAGCCTAGGCTGTCCCGTCCCGGGCAGGGAAGCGCATCTCTTTCTGTTCGACAAGCTTTTTACCCATTTTGAAAAAGAAGAGAACATCAAAAATCTCTATGGTAAACTGCAGGATGACCTGCTCAGAATTCATGATATCCTCAGCCAGTCCACTTCCAACAGCATTATCATCATGAACGAGATTTTTACTTCTACAACTTTGAAAGATGCTGTTTATTTAAGCCGTAAAGTTATGGAAAAGATAATACAAATGGATCTACTATGCGTTTGCGTTACATTCATCGATGAATTGGCCTTTTTAAGTGAAAAAATCGTAAGTATGGTCGGTACGGTAGTACCCGAAAATCCGGCAGTGCGAACATATAAGATTGTCCGAAGGCCTGCCGATGGACTAGCATACGCGCTGGCGATTGCCGAAAAGTACCGTCTCACTTACGATTGGTTAATGGAGCGGATAAAATTATGAAAGTTTTTCTCATGTATAAAGATCGTAATTTTGACTTGCAGCAAGAATTACCATCCAATGCCCAAGCCCTGATCCAAGACCTGGCCCTGGATACGCTATTTAACGCCATGGCGTGCGGTGACGAGTTTTTATTTGAAGTGGCCAGGAAAGCCCTTTTGGCCGGTTTAAATAATGATCCGGACATAATAATATACCGGCAGGATATTTTAAAAGATTGCCTGGAAAACCCCGCCATTATCAGGGCCATCTATGATATCGCGATAGAATCGATTGAAAGGGAGAAAAAGAATTACTTAGGTATTTTCAGCAGGTACCCCGCTGCCATATTGCATAGATCGCTGGAAGTATTACAGCTGTTTGTGGAGATGCTGAAAAAACTAAGAACTATAGCCGATGAACATGCCGGTAAATTTAGGTCGGAAGGTTTTACGGCCTTTTTCAAAATGCTTAATAGAGAACTTAGCGATGAATATTTCGCCATTATCCAAAAGCACCTACGGGAACTACAATTTCGTGGAGGTGTTTTGATCAGCGCTGAATTGGGCAAAGGCAATAAGGGTAACAACTATATACTTCGTAAACCCCTGGATAAAAAACAGGGCTGGATGGAGAGGATCTTTGGGCCCAGACCGGCCGTCCACACCTTTTCTATCGCCGAGCGCGACGAGAGCGGGGCCAGGGCCCTGGCGGAATTGAAAGACAGGGGGATCAACCTTGTAGCCAATGCCCTCGCCCAGTCCGCCGATCATATTCTTGCTTTTTTTAAAACTTTACGGGCTGAACTGGCCTTTTACATCGGTTGTTTGAATTTGCATGGACGCCTGTCTTCCATAGAGGAATCGGTGTGCTTTCCCCTGCCGGCAGTTCCCGGTGAACGCCGGTATTCTTTTAAAGGCTTATACGACGCCTGCCTGGCTTTAACCCTGGGACGAAAGGTTGTCGGCAATGATGTGAATGCCGACCGTAAAGACCTCGTAATAATCACAGGCGCCAATCAAGGGGGTAAATCGACTTTCCTGCGCAGTATAGGCCTGGCCCAATTGATGATTCAATGCGGCATGTTTGTACCAGCCGAATTTTTCTGTGCCAGTACTTGCGACGGCCTTTTCACCCACTACAAGCGGGAAGAAGACGTTACCATGAAAAGCGGCAAACTCGATGAAGAACTTAACAGAATGAGCGATATCGTAGACCTTATAACGGCGCATTCCATGGTGCTGTTTAATGAATCCTTTGCCGCGACAAACGAAAGGGAAGGCTCGGAGATTGCCAGGCAGATAGTTGGCGCCTTGTTGGATAAGCATATCAGGGTTTTCTTCGTTACCCATTTATATGAATTTGCCCATAGCTTTTACGATAAAAATATGGCAAACGCCCTGTTCCTGCGGGCGGAAAGGCAGGATGACGGAAGTCGAACCTTAAAATTGATCGTAGGGGAACCCTTGCAAACCAGTTATGGCGAAGATTTATACAACAGCATATTCGGAACTTCCTGCCCATCAGATAGCGCTTCGAACCCGGCCTGCAGCTCAGATAATTCCCTGGTAATGGATTGAAACCTGGTAATCTCTTGAACAACATTCTGGGCATGATCAAGGCGTTTCGACCGCGCTACCTGGATGGCGCCGTGGGTGGCATGGATGGTTTCCTGCAGTCGTTCATCAAGGCCGGACCCGAAGCTCCGGAAGGCTTGATTGAGATTCTGCAGTGTAGCCCAACGTAAATTTTCTACATTGTTCAAAACTAGTGCTTCCACCTGCTGCAGCAGGCGGTCTGTCATCCTTTCCCGGCGTATTCTTTGAGGCAACAGGCGGGTGATTATGCCTTCCGGGAGATGGGTAAAGGTAGAATCCCATTTGTGGGTTACCCAGTAAGGCTGGCGTTTCATCGCAAAAGCGCCGGAACTACTGGGCGCATGATAGGGAACGGCAAAAAGCTCGGCGGCTGTTTTCCGTACCGTCTCAATCAGCTCATCAACTCGTTGCTGGTAGGGGCGCAGTACTTCGGTAACTCGCTGATCAAAAACGCGCGCCATTTCATTAAGCTCTGGCTCAAAAAAGTCGGGTATGGCCTGGGCAATGGTTTCGCGAATTACATTTTCATTAATCCCGTTGCCCATTTCGGCCAGGTGATCCCGGACAATACCTTGCAGGTGGCTCCGGGCCTTCTGGCGTAAGGTTTCAGCTTGTTCCTCCAGAAAGGCCGCCATTCGTTTCCTTTCACCGGCCAGGAGATCTCCTATCAAGACGCGTTGCTCCTCGGCTTCCTGAATTTTTTTCGCGAATATTTGCAGGCGCTCATCCAGTTCCGCCAGGGGCATCTCCAGGGAACGAATGGTAAGGTGCAGGCGCATGATAATGTCGGCAATTATATCGGCTGCTTTTTTAGCCAGGGCTGCCTGCAGGGCGTTGTTTTTATCGCGAGCCAGAAAGTCAACCATATAGCGCCAGACTTCTTCCAGGCCGCTGTGCTTCCAGAGGGCGGTATCATTGGTTTTCCGGGCTTCAAGTCCCTGGCGGGCCGATACGCAGAAGATGGGGGGATTTCCTGGGATGCCAGCTTGCTCCCGCAAAACACTTTTGATAAAGGTCAGGAGAGAAGTTATTTCTTCTTTATTTAGGTAGTCTACTTTATTTAAAATGAAAAAGAGGTGGGTGACTTTAGAACGGATCGCCTTTAGAAACTCTACCTCCACCTCGGTTATCGGCGGATCTGCCGAAATGAGGAATAAGGCGGCATCACACTGGGGCAGGAAGTTAAGGGTAGCCTCCGTATTATGCCGGAAAGTGGAACCGATGCCGGGAGTATCGATTAAGACGACTCCGTGACGAAGAAGAGGGGAGGGGTAAAAAACCTCGACCTGGGTTACCTTTTTATGATTTTTAGGATTGCCTGCTTCAGTAACGAATTGCGCCAGGAAAGCAGTTAAAGCCGTGCTGTCCTGCCCTGTAAATTCTTCTTGTGGTAGGTCCTCCTGGCGAAGAACGCGGGCATGGATCTCGGGACTCCAGAGAAGAAAGGTGGGGACGGCAGTCAGGGGCAGGATGGCCGTTGGTAACACTTCTTCGCCCAGAAGGGCGTTTATAAAAGTACTTTTACCGCGCTTGAACTGGCCGAGGACGGCAAGGTGAAAGCGTTCGTTTAACAGCCGTTCTTGTAAGGCCTGGATCTTTTGCCGCGCTTCTGCAAATTCCGGTCCCAGACCTTGCAAAAGCTCCAGGGTTTGTACGAAAAGGGCCCCGGCGTCTTTCTTTAATTCCGTGACAGCCTTTTCTACTCGCCATTGTCTTGCGTGGCTCATAAAAAACTCCTCCAGTTTTTACCTGGTAGGAGTATTTGGGCAAACAAAATATTCTCCTACCAGGAGTTTGTTCCCAGGTAGGAGTTATCAACCCTTGCGGGTGGTTTTTCCGGCGAACTCCATCACCGTCTGGAGAAAGCTTTTCTCCAGTGTATGAAATAAAGTGATACCCGTTGTAATTAAATTTAACAGCCCGGCCTTTAGTATGTCAAGGGGAAATGACCTAAAATTATACAGCAAAGAATTTGACATTTAATAATAAAGTCTATTATAGTTAGATTAAGGTCAAGGAGTCGGCCTCGAGGTTCTTGAAAAAGCGCCCTGAGCGATGATGACTCCCGTCTGTTAAGGACAGGAGTTTTTTTCTTCAGTGGAGACCACTGTACCAGCTGTGCTAATGACGGGTCACCTTTATCTTGGTGGTTTTCTGATGATCGATTCATACGCGTCAAATTTACCGGGTGGCTAATTAAATTACAAAGAACGGAGGGATTTTTTATGAAAAGCAGGCCTGCTAAACGGCTAACAATTTACGTTGGTGAAGGTGTTAAGTGGCAAGGAAAGGCCCTTTACCATGCTCTGGTATTAAAATTAAAGGAGGCAGGCATAGCTGGGGTTACTGTTACCCGGGGTATAGAAGGCTACGGTAAACGAAATAGTATTTATGCAGCCCGGATTATAGATCTTTCTTACGACTTGCCTGTGATTGTCGAGGCAGTTGATAGAGCTGAGAAGGTTGCTTCTGTCTTGCCAGAAGTGCAGGCCATGGTATCCCAGGGGCTGATAACGGTGTCTGATGTAGAGATTATTTTACCTGATTAGCAGGATAACTTATGAAAGAATATGGCTATTGAGAAGGTTTTTTAAGAGTAATGGTTAACGCACAAAAGCAGAATAAAAAGGGAAAGGAAAGAAGGAGATAAGGGGGCGAGGCGGGTTAAGTGTAATTAACCAGGGATTATATTAGATTGATTGCACGCCCTGCCAGGGCAAACAAAAGACCCAGGATGATACTGCCCAGTAAATAGATTGAAGCATTTATTACTTCCCCGTCTTCCAGGAGGCGGACTACTTCATAGGAAAAGGTGGAGAAGGTTGTATACGCGCCCAGAAACCCTGAGGATAGCGCTACCATTATACTGGTGTCAAATCTACAGGCAAATGTCGGGGAGCCTAACAGTAGTCCTAACATGAAAGCACCAGTAAGGTTAATTATGAAAGTACCTGCAGGAAAATTACCCTTGCTTTTAGTCGATAATACCTGTCCTAAAGCGTATCGAGTAATAGCACCTAAAAACCCGCCCAGTCCCACATAAAAATACTGCACTTCTATCATCGCCTACCTGTTTTCTGACCCGGTTTGTTGTACTTTAAATGCCAAGAAAATTGGTGCTCTAGCCAGGATTATTCCCGCCATTACGGCCGTTAACCCCCCCAAAGTGGATACCAGAACATAGATGGCGGCATAAGTTATATTACCGCTAGTTAAAAGGGTTATCGTCTCCACACTAAAGGTGGAGAAGGTCGTAAAGGAGCCAATAAAGCCTGTTGTTATACCTAACCTTAATTCGGGACCTAAGATCAAGCGTTCTAAACTATAGGTAAGGATAAAGCTCATGGCAAAACATCCCAAAATATTTATTATTAGGGTCCCTAAAGGAAAGACAGAAGGCCATAAGGTAGCTATGTAGCGACCGATTTCAAATCTGGCTATGGCACCCAGAAAGCCGAAAATACCAATATAGATGTAGACCAGCTTAAACACCTCCTTCATAAAGTTGACAAAACCCACAAAAAAATACTACCCCTGGGGCATACTATTACCCTTCGGGGGTAGGAGTCATCACTGCTTGCCGCAGAATTAAGGCGAACTCCATCGCCTAAAACTGTATAATACATAATACTATGGATGAAGGTATACGACAAGAAGGTATAAAAATCCTGCCTAGAATAACGGGAAGACTAAATACGAATAATAATGAATATAAAGAGAAAAGCCCCTTTACCGGGGCTTTAGCTTTAGTAATACTTTTTATGCTCCAGGTAATCATACACAAGGTTTAACGTCTCGCCGAAGCGCTGGAAATGGACGACTTCCCTTTCGCGCAAGAACTTCAAGGTATCGCTGACATCCGGGTCGTCGGAGAGCTGGATCAGGTATTCGTAAGTGGAGCGGGCCTTCTGTTCGGCGGCCATATTTTCATGCAGGTCGGTGACGGGATCGCCCTTGGATTGGATGTAGGCGGCCGTCCAGGGTGCCCCTTCCGCGTTGACAAAGTAGAGGGCACGGTCGTGGTCGGCATAGTAACCTTCCAGGCCGGCGCGTTTGATTTCTTCCAGGGGGGCGTCTTTAATCAGGTTATAGACCAGGGTGGCGACAATTTCCATGTGGGCCAGCTCTTCCGTGCCGATGTCTGTAAGAACTGCCTTGGCCTGGGGGATGGGCATGGTGTAGCGCTGGGTGAGGTAACGTAAAGATGCCGCAAGCTCACCGTCCGGCCCGCCGGACTTCTCATTTTAATAATCCTTCACCAGGGGAAAACCTCGGGCACGAAGTATAATTTGTAATTCTACCCAGAAATAGATATTCCTGCTTCACATATTAGCCCCCAGATAAATCTGGGGGCATTTTTCCTTAGAGCATGGGTAAGAGAACTTTCACTGATTTTACCCCGGGATGCAAACCGGTTGACCAACCTGAATCCTATCAGGATCGGCGATATGGGGATTAGCAGCAATAAGAGTATTTAAAGGAATGCCGTGGCGTTGAGCAATCAAAAAGAGTGTGTCACCGGGCTGAACTACATAAATTTGTCCGCCGGGGCAGGGAATAGGCCCGCCGCCCGGAGACAGGGGCAAACAAATTACTTGTCCTACCTGGAGATTGTTGGGGTCTACTCCGGGGTTGGCAGCTAAAATCGCTTCAAGGGTGAACCCGAAACGCCGGGCAATGTCAAAGAATGTGTCCCCGGGTCTTATTGTATAAGTAGCGTTGGGGCAAGGGGCCGGGGGAGCCGGGGCAGGAACACAGATCTGCTGTCCTATCTGCAAATTGTTGGGGTCTACCCCGGGGTTGGCAGCGGCAAGCGCATCGACAACGATGCCGAAACGTCTTGCAATACTGTAAAACGTATCTCCTGCCTGGATAACGTAGAGGAAACCGCCCGGACACGGCCCTGTTGTAGCTACGGGAATACAAATCTGCTGGCCTAATTGCAGGTTGGTAGGAACTATTCCCGGGTTGGCTGCCATGATTGCTTCCACAGTCGTGTTAAAACGGCGTGCAAGGCTAAAAAGAGAATCACCGGGCCGGATGGTATATACCGTGCCACCGGGACAAGGTGGTACCTGGCGAAAGTCTTCCTGATTGTTCACTTTTGGTTCCCCTCCAATCCAGCATTTTACATTACAAAATATGCTTTCGTACCCTGGAGGGGAACAAGTTGATATACATGGACAAATTTTTTAGAGGAACTGGATAAACGCTTGCATACAGAAGTGACTAAGAGGTAGTGTCAGTCGCAGTTTTACTCAGGGATATTGTTAGGAATAGTCCTTACTGAAGGGTCTAGGATGGGGTAATGCTTTTCGTTTGCCGCCAACAAAAAACCAAAGTTATTAGATAGAGTATCGGCCGTTAAAGAAGCGGGTACGGCGGGTCATGCTTGAGGGTTTGAGCCCGGGAAACTATGCTCTTAATTTTTGCTACCAGGTCCGGGGCTACCCCTGTTGCCGAAGCAATGCCTGCGTGATCCATTCCGCTTTCGAGGCCAACCAGTATAAGGTCCAGCACCTCGTAGGTAACCCCGAGGGCCATTTCATCAGTGATGCTGGGAATTAGATCAGGGCTGGGCGGGCGGTCGATAATGGGCTGCGGCACTTCCAGGTAAGCTGCCAGGGCCCGCACCTGGGTTTTGTAAAGCGGCAGGATGGGGGCAAGATCGGCCGCACTATCGCCGTAGCGGACAAAAAAGCTCGTGAGCTGTTCCGTACGGTTGAGGCATCCGGCTACAAGCATTCCTTCTTTCTCTGCGCGGTGATATAGGGTGCACATGCGTAGGCGATGTTTCAGGCGGAAAAAAGCCACCGTTTCCTTTACCACTGTACTTTCCGGTGCCAGTGTGAGTTCAAAGGGGCTTTTACGTGCTGTGGTCTTTATAAATCCGAAGGCAATGGGGCCGACTATTTTATTTTTTAAAGTGCTGGCAACTTTCCCGCTGTAGCACCCGAGCGCCGTAAGAGCCGGGGTAAGATCGATAGTGTCAAGCGCAATTCCGGTTTTTTCCGCCACCGACCGGGCGTCGCCGGCACTCTCCGGGGCGGTGTCCCGTTCGGGGAGAAAAAGGCCTGTCACCCGCTCCGGCCCCAGAGCCCTGACACACAAAAATGCCACTACTGCCGAATCCAGCCCGCCACTTATACCTACCACTACTCCCCGGGCTTTAGCTCCAGTCACCTTGTCGGAAATGAAAGTGCAGATTTTTTGAGCCGCCTCAGCGGGATTCAAGGCGAGGCCATTTCTCAGTTCAGGCATAACCCGCCAACCTCCGTTAATACAGAAAGGTTATGAAAAATTATCTCTAAGAACTGCCCCGGAGTGATTATTGGGATCCCTTCATATTTCCCAAGGGCCAACGAGTGATTGTCACCAGAGATAAGGCAGTTGGTTGACGTGTACTTTTTCCTTTTAATTGCCATTACGGAGATAATCCCACCTTCCAAGTATAAATTTTCACTGGGGCTTTCGCCTGCAGATATCTCCCTTAGTTCATAATTTCAGCCCTATAGATAATTGGGGTCCCTAAGCGTTCATATTCCAGGAACAAAGTAAAAGAGTAGTTTTCACGGGTTTCTGGAAGTAACCCCAGTAGAGGGGAAATCGAGATGAAGTGGTATAGTTGCAGGAAAAACAATTACTTTCGCGAAAGATAGACCATAAGTTTAAGAACACGGGGGTATAGCAGATGGAAGATTATAGAAAATCAGGTAGCGGCGGCTGCTGAGGAACAACGGAGGGCGTTGGTCAACGCCAGGAAGAAACCTATACGGAAAACTGCTTGGTCTGTGGTGCACCTTTAGAATATCTTTCTCAGGGAAGAGTATTGACTTGTGCAGTCTGCGGGAAGGAAGAGGTTGGGAATGTTTGTTGCCCCGCGGGTCATTACGTCTGCGAAGATTGCCATGGCAAAGGGGCTTTTGAATCCATCCTAAACTTGGCGCTAGCCGCAACAAGTGCCGATCCCTTAGACATAGCCGAAGGAATAATAAGGGGCACCTCCCTCCCTATGCTGGGATGCGAACATGCCTGGGTTGCAACCGGGGCATTTCTTGCTGCCATAAGGAATCACGGGGAAATTCGAGTTACAGATGAACAGATAGCCGAGGCGTTAAACAGGACACGGAAACAGGCAATCGGCGCGTATTGCGGTTTGACCGGCGTTTGCGGCGTGGCCGTCGCCATGGGTGCATCTTTCAGCGTTATCCTGGGCGCGGCCTGCCCGAAGGACCGGGAAACCGCTGCCACCATGCACGTTGTCTCGCGGGTTGTTGAAGCTATCGCCAACCAGACAGGCCCCTGCTGTTGTAAAAACTTTGTGCGTACAGCTTTGCGGCTGGGCTGCCAGCTTGCCAGAGAATACCTGGACATTAACCTGCCTTGCTCCCAGGCAATAGTTTGCCGGGATAGTCACCGCCATCCCCACGGTTGCCGGGGGAATAAGTGCAGTTATTATCCGGTGTAGGTGGGCGGCTTGCTGCGGCAACTCTATAGCTGGCCCGGTAATGTCGGGCGGAAATGAGGATTGGGTAATGGCCAGGATATCGAGGCAGGGTTACACAATTTTCTTATTACGCGTTTTGAGTTCTTCCCTTTCTTTCCTGATAAGTTCTATTATACCACTAGATGTCAAATATATGGGGCCTACCGGCTGGACTGGCGGCCGCCAAAAATACCGGCAAATGATTATATATCTTGCCTATAACGGGTTCAAAATCTGTTTCGCTGCCAGATAATTGTTTGCCGGAATAGCCTCCGCCATCCCTATTTTTGGCGCCGGATTATGTGCGGGATTATGCGGTTTAAGGTTTATCAAGCGCGGGAATTGCCGTGCTTTTTTATTTATATCAGGGCGTGCCGGGAAGGAGGTATGCGGTGAAACATGGGTTTTGTAAAAAACTTCTTGAAGCCCCTGCGCGACCAAAGGGGTTCCAGCTTTATCGAGAACGCCTTATGGATCATTGTGGTGGTGCTCCTGGTGGCGGGTGCGGGGTATGTCCTGGCCAGCCATGGGGTCTCGCCGAAGCTGGACCAGATCAAGCAGAGCATTACCAATGTGCAGGTGCCCAACATAGGCCAGTGACCGGATTTATCAGGGGGGTACTTGCCGACGAGCGCGGCTCCAGTTTTATTGAGAATGCCTTATGGATCATTCTCTTCGTGCTCACGATCTCGCCTTTCATTCTCGCCCTGGCTACGACCATAGGCACCAAATTCACTGAGATAGTTTCCAAGATTAATTCTATCGGCACGTCCTGATTCTTACCCCAACCCGGAGGAAAACGAGAGCGTGACCTTGCGTGACGCATCGGAGCACCCGGGCGAGGACAACGGCGAGAGAATCGTCTCCTGGGAGTGGGACATCCAGGGGATAGGGCAGAGGACCGGCAGGACGGTTAGCGCAAGCTGGCCGGCGGCCGGGACCTATAAGATAACCCTGACGGTGACGGATCAGGACGGGGACAGCGACAGCAAGACCAAATCGGTGGTGGTAGCCGCGGCTCCCCCGGTGGCGGACATATCGGTTAACCCGGGGCGCATCCTGGCCGGCCGGGAGGTTACTATCAGCGGCGACGGCAGCACGGCCGGGGGCGGCAGGACCATCCAGTGGGACCAGAACGAGTGGCAGATCTATCGGCCGGACGGTACCTTGAAGTGGTCCGGGGTGCAGCGCTACCCCAAGAATGACCCGCCGCCTGACCAAATGTTCAACTCACCCGGCACGTGGAAGGTGAGGCTTCGGGTGACGGATTCCGGCGGCAACAAGTCAGAGTGGGCCGAAGAGACTATTGAGGTGCTGCCCGACCAGCCGCCTGAAGCGGACTTCTGGGTATCGACTGGTGCGGTGCGCAATAAGGTGGACAACTTCAGCCTCACCGTCTACGACCAGTCGCAGCTGCCCATGCCGGACGCCTTTGAAGACCGCATCTCCCGGAGGACCTGGACCCTTGTTTACGACAAGAACAACAACGGGATCTTCGGGGACGGCGAGGATGAAACTATTACCGCCGCCGATAGCAATAAGAGCGCCCGTATCATTCAAAGCTCCGGCAACGACCCCAATCCCCGGCTGGTCTTCTACCAGACCGGCCGCTATAAATTGACCCTTACGGTCCAGGAAGAGTGGTACGGATGGGGGAGGTGAAACCCCGGCCTCCAGGCGGATACGAATTCTAAACCGGCCAGCGAATGTGTGATCAATGTCCAGAACCTGCCGCCTTACGTGGGCATCGGCACCAGCCGCCCCGAGCCCAAAGCGGACATCCTCTTCGTGCTGGGGCAGATTGATAACAAAAGGGATTACCTGAACGCTTTTAATGCCGGTCTGCCCGGCTTTTTGGGGAAGCTGGCGGAATACGGCATCGACGCTAAAGCCTACCAGAACGATGCCATGAGCACGGGCAGCGTCACCCGGGAAGATCAATCAAACTACTATATCTACCTTATCGGCGACCCGGCGGCTCCCCTCTATAAGGTGTACGTCCAGCGCAACGGCGGCGGCTTCCACGTGGAGCGGCGGGACCAGAGCGGCAACTACGTGATGGCCTTGAGGACGGTGTCTTACGGGGGGCACGACATCGACCTCCATGCCAGCGGCCATAGCTACAGTTACGGCGTGACCGTGGACAACAACGGGCAGATCGTCACCAATTTCTCCTGCGGCCATGATAATTCTTACCGGACCATCTGGGTGGACGCCAACGGGGTCATTCACGTGAAGTACTACGTCGCCGATGATGATGGGTATACTTCCACCCAGACGTGGGACTACTACGACGGCAAGGTGGAGCTAATCAAGACCAATACCGACGGGAGGACACCTTACCGCACCTTAACTCAGGTTGATGCGGACACCGTGCGGGTTCACGGCACCCATTCCGGCACCTGGGAGCTGACCTATACGTTGAACTACCCCCCGACGCTGGCGAAACTCCAGGAGGTTGCCCTGGGAACGTCCTGGCGTCCCGGCGTCACCCGGTTTGTTGTCCTCATGAATAATGCCGCGTTCCAGGACTACGCCCAGAGGGCGCAGTTTGTGAGTTACATGAAGAGCAACAATGCCGGGCTGATAGCCGAAGCCGGGAGCGGTAATTCCAGCCAGTGCGCCCAGATCGTCAACGAGATCGGCAGGGATATCGTATTCACCATCAACGACGCGGCCTCCGACCTCGACGAGATAGCCAGCTACATTATTGATTACATCGGCCAGAAGGACATGTTGGCCAATGTAGTCCTGGTCAACCAGCGGTTTGTCACCACGTCTGTGGAAAACGACCGGGAAGCAGATGCCATAGTAAACCGGGTCTGGTACTACGAGCACGACCCCGGCCACCTCATGGGCTATAACCTCAGCAACTCCCTGGGCCTCAATACCGATGTGCACCGGAAGACCTTTGCGCAGCCCCTTAACTCCTTCGCCAAGCCCGGCACCTACACGGTGAAATTCCGGGTCCAGGACCAGCCGCCCAATTCACCTTACTGGAACCATGTCGACGCCGGCCGTAAATGGTCCCAGTGGGCGGAGATGAAGGTCCACGTCCACAGGAAGCCGGTAGCGGGCTTCACCGTCACGCCGTCCAACCCGGTGATCGGCCGGCAGGTGGCGTACCAGGACATTTCTTACGACCCTGACCTGCAGTCCACGGACCCGGAAGGGAAGAAGGGTATCCGCTCCTGGCAGTGGCAGTACCGGGTGGACGGCGGGGAGTGGATAACTTCCGCGGAGCCCCCGGCGTATTTCACTGATCCAGGTAATGTAGAAGTGCGGCTGAGAGTCCAGGATTTCCTGGGCGCCTGGAGCGACTGGGCGATCAGGAGTATCACTGTGCAGAACCGGAAGCCCGTGGCCTACTTCCAGGCCTGGCCCAACCCGGCGGGCAAGACCGAGCAGGTGACCCTTATGGATGCCAGCTACGACCCCGACGGGGATGACATCACGGCCTGGGAGTGGACGGTCCAGGGCATAGGTACGCGCACGACTCGGAATGTAACCGGGATTTCCTGGGCCAACCCCGGCACCTACCAGGTTACTTTACGGGTGCAGGACCAGCACGGGTTGTGGTCCGACCCGTATACGGGCCAGGTGGTGGTGGAGAACCAGCTGCCCAACCGGCCGCCGGTGGCCGCCATAAGCTTTAACCCCAATCCCGGGTACACGGGGGAAACCCTCTCCGCCCTGGGCACCGGCTCTTTCGACCCCGACCCGGGCGACTATATCAAGGCCTTCCTCTGGCGGTACAAATCCCCTAACGGCGGCTGGACCGGGCCTATTAGCCAGTACCGGGGCGAGGCGGGCTTCCTGCGGTTAGGGGTGGTGCCAAAAGATGACCAGGCAGGTACCTGGACCTTTGAGCTGACGGTCATCGACAGCCATGACGCCATGGCCACCACCAAGGCTACGGTGAGGGTGGAGCCGGGCTTTGCGGTCCGGGTGGACGGGGTATCCACCAGCCGGCGGAGCGCGGCCGGAACATGATCGTCCGGGCCAGCGCCCACCGGCCAAGTGACGGGCAGAAGGTGGCCATCGATGCCATGAAGGTTATTATACCCACCGGCAATTTGCCTGCCGGCTGGCAGCCCTTTGAAGCATGGATGACCTATAACTCATCCCGGGAAGCCTGGGAGTACACCTACCTGATCCCTGATAAGGAACAGGAGGGCCGCTGGCCGGACGACGGCTGGTATACGGTTAAGGTGATAGGTTACAGGAGTGGTATAGCAAAGGAGGCGTATTACAATTTTGAGGTGCGCGGGCACATCTTGAAGAGGCTGATAATACAGACCGAAAGCTGGTAAGTTACTTACCCCGGGCCGGGATCTCCTGGCCCGGGGTTTTTGTTTATCAAGCTGCTTAGAAGCCAGCTAGTCCAGTAAACAGCGGACCCTTCAGAATTCAAAAACTTGTCCCGTCGGTGTCCCGCCCGACGTTTTCTTCATCCATATTCCAAAAGCGTCATATAGACTCGCAGGGTTATTATAAGAACCGAAAGTCCAAACACTTACCAAACACACCACATTATCATAGAGGCTTTTACCATCATTAATGTATGTGGCTAAAGGGATAGTAGCGTATTCAGCTACCTTCTTTCAGGCTAGAGAAAAATTGATCGAGTTCGCGCACGGCCTTGTGCCCTGTCTCCCATAGATCACTTTTCTCCCCTTCAGTGTTGAACAAGGCATTTTCGCAAAAGGCCTCCACAATTCTGAGGTCTTCAATAACTTTTTTCCATTGCTTTGTATAATTACCCAGATCTTTGGCGTCCCTTGTTGTCAGTTTATATCTTTCTGACCGGAGAGCGGTCCGTCCCCGTTCAAGGACTTGAATAACGTAGGAAATATCGTTGGACTGGTACCCGGCAACGGGTTGAATTTTATCCAATCTATCTTCTAGCCGTATCCGGCTGATTGTTGCTATCGCTCCTTCAGCCAAAGCCAGGCCAGTTCCAACTTGAGATTTTGCATCAGAGCCGGAAGCGGAAACTACCTGCTCAATACCCTCTATACTTTCCTCTAGACTACTATGCAGAATACGCCATGTTGTTTCTCTAAGAGCGTTTCTCATCTCTGTATTTAGCGTGTTTAAATGTATAACTTCTTTTACGAGAAAAGCTGATATTACTACCATAAGGATAAAAATTCCTGAAGTAAATGACCATCTATTCACCCTTCGCCCCCCCGATTTTATACTTTACCCAGGTCTTTAACCACCGGGGCTACGGTTATATAAACTGTTATTTCTTTGGTTGAATTATTCATGTTAACAATCCCTGTATAAGACATCCCGGGTTTTCGTGTCATTATCCCGGTGCTATAGAAACCATCTCGGTTATCTCGAACCATTAGCTTCATACGCACCCACTATCACATTGAAAGCCGGTCCCGGTCTTCCCATTTCATCAACGATCCAGTCGATCCAGTAGCCCGCTACCTCGTTACCATCCATTACAAGAACTATATTTTCTACCACCTTATTTTTATTTTCAACACTATAGGTGTAAAGCGTTACTTGTTTGCCTAAATAACCGGAAAAGTCCATTCCATACTGCTTTGATAGTTCATTCCCCCTTTTTAACAATTCACCAATCCGGACACCATTTTTTACTTCTGTAAAAGTATCGGGGAATTGCAGGTCATAACTTGCTCCGCTATTGGTCACGATCTTATAACCCAGATTATGCACAAATAGTTCGGCTGCTTCTTGCTGAGTCAACTCCTTTGTCACCGGGGTCGTATCGCTGGCAGATTGTGATGCCGGAAATGGCTGCGTTTCCTCCACTGCCGGAGCAGGATGGGCATTCTCAACTGTTGGCTTTTGCGAACATCCGGCCATGTTTACTAGCCAAAAAACCAAAACGACTATTGCAAGGAACACATGCTTATTCTCTTTTAACATTTCCCCCAAAACACCTCCCGGCTCTTTTAGTTTTTATTATTGTAAATCTCGTCATCGGCTAAAAGCAATATTCTAATAAAAAGGCTACGATCTGGTTTAACTTTTGCAAAGGATATATGGGACCATCCCAATGAAAGATTAAATTGCCCGGGCCATATTTTATTGGCCCGGGTTTTGCTTTTAGAAGGAGGTGCATGGCCATGGACCCGCCGGGGATTTTTTATGTCCTGGGCTTTCTAGTACCCGTAAGCATGGCCGGTTTTTATGACTGGCGCCGGAATATCGTCCCCAATACCGTTACTTTCCCCCTCATGCTTGGTGGCATGGTTTACCGGGGGCTTTACGGCGGGCCGGGAGGTTTGCAGGAAGCCTTTATCGGGGGTTTTGCTTTTTTCCTCTTCGGGTGCTTCCTGTACCGCTTAGGAGGGTGCGGGGGCGGGGACGTCAAGCTGATGGCCGCCTTTGGCTTCTGGCTGGGGCCGGGGAGGGCGGCCGGGGTAATCCTCGCCGCGGTGATAATGGGGACAGCATGGGGGCTCTACAAATATGCCCGGCTGGGGATCTTCCGGGAGCGCCTGCAGGTGTTTTTATGCGCCCTGTACTTGAAGCTGGCGTATGGGGTAAAGCTTGCCTGGTGTTTGCCCCGGCTCCCCAGGGATATTGACGCTCCCGCGCCCCGGGAAGCCGTACCCTTCGGCGCCTGCCTGGCCTCGGTCGCTTTGTTATTGACTATACTTTAGGGAGGTAGATGATTTTGTTTAAGTTGCCTTTGAAAAAGATACCGGGAGGGCCGCTGCTGCTGATCGCCCTGTTAACCGGCCTCCTGGCGGCCGCCGGGGTTTACTGGGCCTTCGCCGGCGTCTACCAGCCGGTAGAGGTAGTGGTGGCTGCCAGAAACGTGGAACCCCTTAAGCAGATAGGGCCGGCGGATGTCAAAGTTATAACCAAGCTGGAGGTGGATTACCGGCAGTACAAAGCCAGGATAGATGAGCAGGCGCAGGCGGCTTTGCAGATGATAGCCTCCCTGTACGACACTACCGGCGACCTGGTGCGGGCCATTGAAGGTGCGGCCAACTGCACACCTTCACCCATGCGGGAAGAGCTGATAAAAACCCTGGTGGAATACAGGCTGGGCGGCTCCTTGCCGGATGCTCTGGCTTCTTTTGCCGAACGGGCCGACAACAGGGATATAGACATCTTTATCAAAGCGGTTACCCTGTCGGAGAAGTACGGGACCAATACGGCCGAGGTGGTAGCAGAGATCGCCCGGGTGATCCGTGATCGGATAACCTTACGCGAGGAACTTAAAAGCGAGGTGCGCGGGCAGGGGCTGACGATAAATCTGTTTTTGCTCTTTCTGCCCCTTACGGCGCTGTCGCTCCTGTATTTCTCCAGTGAAGCCCGGCATGTCATTATCGCCACCTTCTTCGGCAAGGCGGTAATGTGCTTTATTATCCTGGTGGAGTTTCTGGCCTGGTACTTTACCCGGGGTATGGGGGTGGTGGAGGAATTATGATCACCGATATGGTGTCAGTATGCCTGCTGGTGGCGGTTGCCGCCTTCCTCCTGATCGTGGCCTGGAAAGCCCCGCCTGACCTGGTGCTGCGAGCCGGCCGCAGGTTTTCTTCCGCATCTGCCAGGGAGAGGTTCAGGTTGTATCTATGGCGCCAGGGAAGGGAGCAGGAGGTAGACCCGGAGGCTATCTTAGGCTTCCGGGCCATTGCGGCCGGTACGGCGGTCCTGGCGGGTGTGATTGTTTGGCCCGCAAACCTATTTTTGGCGTCGTTTTTTTTGGCCGCGGGAGGGTTGTTGTATGTTTTGCCCGGCAAATATCTTGAAAGACAAGAAGAGCGGCGACTTAAAGATTTGCGCCGGGAATTTCCCACTATGGTAACACTGCTTAAAGTATTCTCCAGGGCGGGAGACCTCTACCAGGCCATGCGGGTGGTAAGGGGGGCCGTAAGGGGAGAGCTGAAGCGGCAGCTGGACATCCTGGCCGCGGAGCTGGAGGTATTCCCCCTGCCCGATGCCCTGGACAACCTGGCCAAAAGGGCGGGGTACGGCCCGCTGGCCAACCTGGTGGGCGTGGTCCTGATGGCCATCCAGACGAGCGCTGACGTAGAAGAAGTGCTGGACACTTTCGCTCGGCACGCCTATGACGAGAGGGTAAACGAGATCAGGCGGGAGATCAAGGTGCAGCCCATATTGATGGCCGTCATTCCGGCGGTCATGTCCCTTTCCCTCTTGCTCCTATTTGTTTTCCCCATGTATGCCAGCATAATAGACAGGCTGAGTGCTTTTTGAAGTAGATGTGGAGGCGAGAGCCGGGGTAATGGTCGCCCCGGCTTTTTTGTTGAGAGGACTTACTTCAAAAAGGAGAGAGGTCTTATGCAGGCAATTCAAGTTAACAGCCAACCGGCCCCGGTCCCGGTTAAAGCCGTAGGGGTAGATGTGGGTTATGGTTTCGTCAAAGCCATATCCGCAGCGGCCAGGGTTTCTTTTCCCGCAGTCGTGGCGCCCTGCGTTGAGGACCCTTTAAGCGGGATGTTTCGCGACGGGACGGGCCATAAGGTAAAGGTGCGTAAAACAGGCGGGGAGGCAGAGGAAAAGCTGGTCGGCGAGGCGGCCCTGAGGTCCATGGCGGCTACAGCAACTTTAAGCCGGGAGAAACCGGCGGCCCTCCATGACCTGCTGCTGCTTGCGGCAGCTTACCTTGCCGGCGCCGGGGATAAGGGACCGTTCCCCAAACAGGTTGATCTGGCGGTGGGGCTGCCCCTGGCCTATTTCCGCGCCCAGAAGGAGGCCCTGAAGAAGCGCCTGGAGGGCCTGGCGGCCTGGGTGAGTGTGGACGGCGGGGAAGAGAGGTATATCAGCTTCGACCAGGTGATGGTATTCCCGCAGGGGGCGGGCGCGGTACTGGCGGGGGATGTAATCCTGTCCGGGAGAGGTTACCTGGGAGTTGTCGATGTGGGGACCTACACCACCGACTACCTGCTCTTTGAAGACCGCGGCGACGGTGTGCCCAGACCCCTGCCGGAGGCCTGCGGCAGTCTGGAAGTTGGTGTCCATTTGTTACACCGTTCCCTGGCGGCGGAGTTCCAGCGCCGGGCCGACGCCCCCCTGGCCCCGGCCATGTACCAGGAGGTTGTTGAGGGAGCCATGGCCGGACGGCCTGTCCACTATGGGGGCAGGGATATATGCCTGGAAGAAGCGTTTATGAAAGCCAGGAAGGATGTCGGCCAGGCTATCGTCCAGGGGGTGCTGGCGGCCTGGGGTGGCCGCGCCGGCTTTGTGGCTTTAACACTCCTGGCCGGTGGCGGGGCAGGTTTATTTAAGGATGAGCTTGTGCGCGACCTGCCGGGAGCCGGGATATACGGGGACCCCTTTTTCGCCAACGCCATGGGCTATTTCAAGATGGTTTGTAACAAAGCTTAGCCTTGCGGTTGCTAATTTATCGGAGCTTTTTAAAGTGTTTTTGTTACACCGGTGCGGCTGCAAGGACGTCCCGTTCTTTGTTTGTAACAAAAGAGGTGATAAATGTTGCCCGGGGCCGTGAAACGCCTTAATTTGCAGTTGCCACAAAGCCATCCTGTATTCGGTTATCCGCCCCGCGTCAGGCCGGAGATGCATACCCATCATAAATTCTACCTCGGCGATGCCCTGGAGGTGCTTGAAGGGTTGCCGACAGAAAGCGTCAACTGTTGCGTTACCTCCCCGCCCTACTGGGGTCTGCGCGATTATGGCATGGAGGGCCAGGTGGGAGAGGAAGAAACCCCGGAAAAGCATGTCGCCAGGCAAGAATATGCGCCATATGCAGGTATTACGGGAGCGAGAAGCGCGGCCGGTGCGGGGTATCCGGCAGGAAGATGAACCCACGGATGTTTGCCTGCCGGTATTTCTTGGAACCGGGAGATAAAGAGGGATAGGGGCCGCCGCAACGTTTTACGCCCTTACGGGCTAACGTAGCGGCGGCCTTATCATAAAGGCAACAGCGGTAGGCAGCAGGAGCGCTAAAGCGCACCTGCTGCCTTGATTTTAAGCCTTGGGGGCCTTCCGGCCGGCCCTGGATTGTACCGCCGCCCTGGCCGTTACGGCAAGGGTACGGCCTGCGGCATAAACGGCCTCCGCCCCGCGGCGCTTCGCCCCGCGGGTTCCCTCCATTTATTCCTCGGCCCCTCCCTGCGGTCGGCCCTTGCCTCCCGGCCCGGAGGCAATCTTTGCTGTTAAGGCCGGAAGGCCGAGGGCCGAAGGCCCAAAAAGAAAAAGGAGGCGGTACGGGTGAGCGTGAAGCTGGAAGAAGGCCGGGTGAAGCAGGCGGTTGCGAGCCTTCTGGCGATGTTCCAGGACGGCGAACTGCCGGAGAAAGCGGCCAGGACTTTTATCAACGCCCGGGCGGGTTACGGCAAACCGAGCGATAAATGGAGCCTGGGCAATAAGCTGCTGATGCTCATCAACGGGACGGAGGACGCCCGGGGTTACCAGCGTGGCGGGAGGCCGGCCGGCAGGTGAAAAAGGGAGCCAAAGCTATCTACATCCTGGCGCCGCTGACCAGGAAGGTTACCCGGAAAGTGACAGACCCGGAAACCGGGGAAGAAAAGCAGGAGGAAAAGGTTATCTGCATGGGCTTCCGGGGAGTGCCGGTCTTCAGGTATGAGGATACGGAAGGGGAGTCGTTGCCGCAGGCGGATTATTCCCCGCCGGAACTGCCGCCGCTTTATGTAGTGGCCAGGAGGTTCGGGGTGGAAGTGAAATACCTGCCCTTCATAGGCCAGGCCGCCGGAGCTTACCGGTCCGGGCAGAAGCAGGTAATCCTTTACTCCCATGATGTGGACGTTTTCTTTCACGAGCGGCCCATGCGGTCCACAACACCATCCGGCCATGAAAGGCGGCCAGCACCGGGACCAGGAGATAGTCGCGGAAACGGTGGCCTGCGTCTTGTGCGAGCTCTACGGGGCCAAAGGTTACCTCTGGCACGGCTGGGAGTACATCAGGCATTACGCCAGCCGGGACCTGAAGGCGGCCCTGAAGGCCATCATGGCGGTCCTGAACGAAGTGGAGGAAGTGCTGGAGCGCATCTTTGCGGCGGCCGGTATGGAAACGGATAAAGTGGCATAAAAAAGCAAGCTGGACCAAACCCTTGCCGCCCGGGTAAAAAACCACCCGGGCGGCAGGGACCAAAAAGGAGGCAGCAACTAATGCCGCAGTACGAAGTCAAAGCCCCGAGCGGGAGAAAGCTTGTTATAGAAGCCCGGGATTCCGGCCAGGCGAAACGGCTGGCCTGCAAGAAGTGGGGCCTCAAACCGTCAGACTACTGGTGCGGCGTTACTTCCCTCAAAGCCAGAAAGGTTAACAGTTAAAAGGGGGCGGCTTCGATGAAGGAAGGAATTTTAAGGCTCAAGCGGGATGCGGGCGGCTACCGGCACTATATCGAAACGGCAAGCGGGGAGCAAGTTGAACTGCATTGCGGTTGCCGGCTGGCCGTGCAGATGGCGAAGATGAGATACCTCGACGGGTACAGCGATGAAAAACTTTACGAACCGGCAGGATGGCTGCAGGGCCGTTATGAAGCCAGCCTGTATGACGACAACCCCAAGGCGTATCTCTATTTTCCCGTTTACCCGGGCCAGGAACTGGTATGCGTGTTGCCGGAAGGAATAAAAGCCCGGACCTGATCCAGTGCATAGCCGGGGTACTTCCGGGCTACGGGCAGAGGGGGAAAAACACAAATGGGAGCGGCCAGGTTGTTGGAGCACGAGGTTTTTAGAAAAGCTTCCCGCCGCGAGCCCTGCCCCATATGCGGGCATCCGGACTGGTGCGGGTTTAACAGCTACCTTTGCAGCTGCATGAGGGTAAGCGAGGGGGCCTTTAAAAAATCACCCTTAGCAACGGCCAGGTGGCCCACCTGCACCTGCTGCAGCCGGGAAGGGTAATCCCTGGCCAGGACCAGGAAGACTTGTTTCCCCGTGAAGCGCCTTTAGCGCCTGTTGATACCCGGGACCGGGTTTACCGCCATTTTTTAAGGCTTCTGGACCTGCACCCCCGGCACAAAGAAGAATTAATGCGCCGCGGCTTAAGCGAAGGGGATATCAAGAGAAATGGTTACAAATCCATACCCGAGCAAATAAATCCCTGGATCATATGCAAGAGGTTAACCCGCAGCGGCCTGGATCTGGCCGGCATCCCCGGGTTTTACCGGGCCGAAAGTAAATACGGCGGCAGTTACTGGACGTTCAATTCCTCCCCCGGCTACTTTATTCCCATCCGGGATACCAAAGGCCGGATCCAGGCCCTCCAGCGGCGGATGGACGACATCAGCAACGGGAAATATATGCTCTTCAGCGGCCATAGCGACCGGGGCGGCTGCTCCTGCGGCACCCCGGCCCATGTGGCCAGGCCGCGGGAAGTAAAAGACGGCCGGGTATGGATTACCGAAGGGCAGTTAAAGGCGGATATCGCCGCGGCCTACCTTGGCGGGGTGGTTATCGGCGCCCAGGGCGCCACCTCCTGGAAACCGGTGATCCCGGAAGCATTAGAGTTAGGGGCAAAAGAAGTAGTTATCGCTTACGACAGGGACCAGGAGACTAACGAGGCTGTGGGCAGGGGGAAAACAGCGCTAAAAAAGGAGTTGAAAAAGATGGGCATACTTACCCGGGAAGCGGTATGGCAGGCCGGGTCTAAAAAAGAAAAGGGCATAGATGATGCCCTGGTAGCCGGGATAAAGATAAGGGTCGTTTGATTGATTTTGGCGATATCATATGCTACTATGTTTTTAGGGTGGAAAAAGCTGTATATAAACCTAAAACAGGTGATTTTATGAAAAAGCAAGCCGAAGAATGGTTAAAAATTGTCGCAGAGGATTTAGACACCGCAAAATATAACTTTGAAGGAAAACGATATTTATGGGCAATATTCCTATGTCAACAATCCCTTGAGAAAGCGTTTAAAGCGGTTTATTATGAGCGGTATGAGAAAGTACCGCCGCGCAAACATGACCTGGTGGCTCTTGCGAAAGCCGCTGGCCTTCTCGACGATTGTGATAACAACATGATCGATTATTTGCGACGATTAACGGTATATTATATCGAAGCTCGTTACCCCGAAGAAAAGGCCGAATTAAGCGCTAAATGCACAGAGGAACATACCCGAGACATTATTAAACAGGCGGAGGAAGTGTTTCAATGGCTGGCAAGCAAGTTGAATTGACGGTAAAAGAGTATATAAAATTACTGAGGAAAAGTAAGATTAACGTCGCTACCGCCATCCTTTTTGGCTCTTATGCCGAGGGCCGCGCCGGCGAAGATAGCGATATCGATGTGGCCATTATTAGCCCTGACTTGGGAAAAGACAGGATAGAGGAAACCATTATGCTAAAAAAGCTCGCCGAAGAAATTGATTACGACCTATCTCCCCGCCCGTATTCCCTGGAACAATACCGTAAAGCCAGGCGGGGGGAATTCCTGCATGATGAAATCATAAGCAAAGGGAAAATAATATTGTAATGCATATGGCAGAGAGATTAGGGTTTAATTAAAAGGAAGGTGACAATAGTGAGCGTAGCCAAGGAAGAGTTATACCGGCTTATAGAAGCTTTACCAGAAAAAGAGACACCTGTAGTAAAAAGGTTTTTGGAGTTTTTATTAACCTACATTTTGCGAGGCAAGATTACCAAATTAGGAATTTATTCCATTTCTAAACTTGGAAGGTACTAGCAACAACTACGTAATGCTTTCTGGCTCCATTGATTAAGGACCTGATGATAATCAACAGCAGCATTGATAGCTTCGACAATGGCCACTGGATCGGGTAAATGAAACAGGTCAATAAGAATACGGATAGGCTCCGTTACATTAGTCCCCACCCAGTGGCGGATGCCGAAGGGTTCCAGGCGCTGTTCGACAATAGTGGTATTACCTAATACCTGCTGTAACTTCTGGGGTGTCATTTTCTTTTGACCTTCTTTAGTTAAAAATCAGTGCGCCGGGTTCAGAACGAACATGGCCAGTACTTTCAAGTAACAATAAGCGTCAACACGGCTGGGCTTGCGTAAAAAGATCTGGTTCAGATCGAGGGCTCCTTTCAAGAAGCGGTAGCTCATTTCAATGTCGTTACGACCCCGGTAACGGGTTAGCAATTCATTGGCATCCACTGCTTCAATAGGGTGATTGGTCAAGAGAACGAAGAGGCCATCTATCAGTCTAATCCGATAAGTCACTTACTTAAAAAAGCCCCTTTACCGGGGCTTTGGGTTTAATAATACTTTTTACGCTCCAGGTACTCATGGACCAGGTTTAACGTTTCGCCGAAGCGCTGGAAATGGACGACTTCCCTTTCGCGCAAGAACTTCAAGGTATCGCTGACATCCGGGTCGTCGGAGAGCTGGATCAGGTATTCGTAAGTGGAGCGGGCCTTCTGTTCGGCGGCCATATTTTCATGCAGGTCGGTGACGGGATCGCCCTTGGATTGGATGTAGGCGGCCGTCCAGGGTGCCCCTTCCGCGTTGACAAAGTAGAGGGCACGGTCGTGGTCGGCATAGTAACCTTCCAGGCCGGCGCGTTTGATTTCTTCCAGGGGGGCGTCTTTAATCAGGTTATAGACCAGGGTGGCGACAATCTCCATGTGGGCCAGCTCTTCCGTGCCGATGTCCGTCAAAACTGCCTTGGCCTGGGGTATGGGCATGGTGTAGCGCTGGGTGAGGTAACGTAAAGATGCCGCAAGCTCACCGTCCGGCCCGCCGTACTGGGTAATTACTACTTTAGCCAGGCGCGGGTTGGGGCGACTGACGCGGACCGGGTATTGCAGTTTTTTTTCATAAATCCACATTTATAATCCCTCCGCCTAAAAGGTTCTTTCCCAGGGCCAGGGATCGTCGATCCAGCGCCAGGCCTGGGGACTTGGGGATTGTCCGAAATTGGTCAAAGGCCCATAAAGGGTTTCGTATTCTTTTTTTGCCGCCGCCAGGGCATCGCTGGCGGCATTAAATTCCGCCAGGGCGCGACGGTCATCAGGATGGGTATCAAGGTACAGGTTAAAGTCAATACAGGTAAATTCAAGAGCCATTATCTTCTTGAGGAGATTTAAGCCTTGCGGGTCCATTATTACTTCCCTCCACAGGTTTTTTAAGGATTGCGCCGCGGTTGATAGGGCCGGTAAAGTTCCGGAAAAATCGTTCCCTGTACCAGGCCTTCCATGGGGTCCCACCTATTGGTGTAGCGCTGCCACGGCACATAAGCCCGGGCTAGTTCGTATCCCCCAAAGGATTGCTTCTCAACTTTATTTTCACCCAGGCTCCTGGTAACCTCGCTTTTTCCCTTCTGTTCGTTAGCCAAGGTAACTCCTCCTTTAGAAGAACTATGGATATTTTATAATATGCTGGGTAGCTGAGGAAAGACTACCAGAAGTTACAAAAGAGAAAGGGGAGATCTGGATAGCAATTATCTTTGTAAAGTAAAACAAAAACTCAAATAGAGTTTTAAAATAGGGGACAAAGGAAGCAAACCGTTTCCGTTGAAGTTACCACAATATAAAAATAGTAATATGCACAAAATCCAATGAAAATTAAATAACAGAATAAATGTGAACTCAATAACAGGGCATAGGGAGGTGAAAGGGGGGTAACCATGAACGCGTCGAAAAACGTGATAAATAATTGGGAGGGAATTCAGATCCTGTGTGAGGCAAGGGGGGTGAGGGATATAATGAGTAATCTCATCGACAAAGCCCTGGAATATAAAATGAACCGCAGGTCTTTTCTAAAGTCGGCTGCTGATTCCTCGGCGGCCCTTGCCCTGGCTGGCTGTAGCAGCAGTTTAACACAAGTTTCCAGTGAACAGGCGGCCGAACTTGCTGGTAAGGAAGGCTACTGGCTTAATGCCGCTTGCTGGCACAACTGCTGCGGTCGCTGCTTGAACAAAGCCTATGTAGTTGACGGAGTAGTTGTACGGTAAAGGTTCAGCATTATGGTCGGCCAGTTTTAACAATTATGGTATTTTACCCCATCTTCTTGATCGTTAAGAGGAAAATAGGGATAATATAAATAAAGAAGCGGGCTTTCATGGCCCGTTTTTTACCAGCATACCGATATCCCAGGTGTTGCCGTCGAGTATAAAGCCGCAAAAAGAATGGGGGTGGGGAAACTGGATCTGGAGACGATTGCAGCTAGCCTTTCTGGTCTTGGGCAGGTGCGTCTAAGGGCCGGAGCATGTATCAGGAACATATCGCCATGGGTTAAATGCCGCCGTTGTCAGGAGGCTTGCCCGGTAAACGGTATTGATTTGGAAAGCGGCCAACCCGTTGTGAAAGAATGCCAGCGTTGCGGCCTTTGCGCCATCGCTTGCCCCGCTGGGGCCCTGGAGGATCCAGAACGGACCCACTCCTTTTTCCTCGCCCGGGGACGGGAAATTATTGCATCAGCCGGGCAGGTTATATTCACCTGCAACCGCAGCCGGGCCGATAAAAGTGGTAAAGACATAATTACCGTTCCCTGCCTCGGGGCAGTGGCCAGGGAAGTTATCGTAGCCCTGGCAGTGAGGGGGAGAGTAATTTTCCATTTCCTCCAGGAACAGTGTCTCGCTTGTCCCTGGGGAGAAAAAGGAGAAAGGATTTTCCTGCTCTCCTTTGACTGGGCCCAAAAAACCCTGGCCGCCATGGGCGTGCCTGAGGAACGCCTGGTAGCAACTGCGGTGCCGGCTGCAGTAACCCCGGGGAAACTGGCAGGCGGTAAAGCACCTGAAGCGGCGGCTATGGGCAGGCGGGAATTTTTTCGTTCTCTTATCCGGGGCATAAAAATACCGGGGACGGCTCCATCCTCGCCTCCGGTTGGAGCAACAGCTTTAGCCGGCCGCAGGCGGGCCTTTATCCTCCGGGAAGCCGTACGCGAGGCCGAGCCAGAAGGAGGATACCCTGCCGGTGCCGTCCTATCAATACCTTCCCTGGAGCTGGCAGGTCCCTGTTACCTCTGTAATGTCTGCAGCCGCCTCTGCCCTACAGGAGCCCTGGTTATCGAAGGGGAAGAAAAGGAATTAAAATATACCCCGGCCTCTTGCAACCATTGCGATCTCTGCCTGGCAGTATGTCCCCAGCACAGCCTGGTCCGGGGTAAAAATGTATCCCTATCAATGATAGCAGGTGTATCCTCCTTAACCCTGGCCTCAGGAAAGACTTATACCTGCCAGGGCTGCGGGGAGATCTTCCATGCAGGCGGCGCGGGAGTCACCATGTGTTTACGCTGTTACCTGTCCCGTAATCTCGCCCCTGACGACCAGCAGGACCGAGGGGGGCAGGGGAATGAGGACACGGTTTTGCCGCCACGTTTGTCCCCGTAATCTTACTTTTTTCGACGAACTGGGAGTACTGCGGTTAATCTTTAACCTTGGGGAGCAGGAACTGGAGGATTATTATGAAGAGAACCTGGGACCGCTGGAGAAATACGATAAAGAACATAACACCAACCTGCTGGAAACCCTGGCCGTATACCTTTATGCTTCCGGAGACTACAATCAGGCAGCGATGAATATGTTTGTTCATGTTAATACCCTGCGGTACCGGTTAAAAAAAGTTGAAGAGATCCTGGGACAGGACCTGAGGCAATTAGCAGTTTTAGTAAACCTTTATACCGCTTTGCAGGTAAAGGTAATGTTGGGACGTTAGCAAGTATTTTAATACCAAACAGGGAGGTCTATTTATGATAGAAAAGGAATTATTGCTTGAGTGGCTCCAGGGGCGGCAACTGGTTTACCAGCTCCTGGCGCGCCTTTACCAGGAAGGACCTCAAAAAGAGATTCTAGCTACTATGAGACAGGAGAGTTTCCTGGAAGAAATGGCAAAGGGTAGCGATAACCCTAATCTTGTTGCCGGCTGCCGGTTAATGGAGGCCGAGTTGGATTCCCGGGGCAGCGAACTGCAGGCTTACCAGCAGGAACTCCAGGAGGATTACAACCGCCTTTTCGTCGGTCCCGGTCACCTGGATGCGCCTCCCTGGGAGTCAGTATATCGCTCCAAGGAGCATCTCCTCTTTGGCGAGGAAACCCTGGCGGTAAGGAAGTTTTATCGTTCTTTTGGCCTGGAGAGTAAAAAGAAAAACCGGGAGCCAGACGACCACCTGGGCCTGGAAATGGAATTCATGGCCTGGCTCAGCCAGGCAGCGGCCGCAAAAGTCCAGGCCGGTGAAGATGCAACTGAATTCCTGCAGGGGCAGCAGCGCTTTTTAAAGGAACACCTGGAGCAATGGGTACCGGCCTTATGTAGCGATATGCAGCAGGCCGCCCGGACGGAATTTTTCCGTGGCCTGGCCCTCTTCACCCGGGGCTGGCTGGAGGCCGATGCAGCTGAATTGGAAGCAGTACTGGAGGATTTTTGCGGAGGTGAAAAATCATGACAGTTGCCGACGGCCGGGCCATAATCACAGTTTTAGGCCAGGACAGGGTGGGAATTTTAGCGGGTATAACTGCCGTCCTGGCAGTAGCCAATGTGAATATCCTCGATATCAGCCAGACCATCCTGCAGGAATTTTTCACCATGATCATGATTGTGGACCTGAAGGGTAGTAATCTTGATTTTTTTGACCTGCAAAAACAACTCAAGACCAGGGGCGAGGAACTGGGTGTGCAGGTGACGATGCAGCAGGCGGAAGTCTTCAAATTTATGCACCGCATCTAACCGCAGCCCCCATGAGGGTAAATGAGGGTAAGCCCGCAACTAAATGATAAGTCTTCTCCCATTCAAAGATGGAGGAAAACAATGCCGACTTTATTTTCTTTTACACCGGAAGAAATTTTAGAAACCATCCGCATGGTCCAGGTAGAAAACCTGGACATCCGGACCATTACCCTTGGTATCAGCCTGCGTGACTGTACCACCGGAAGTCTTAAGGAAACCTGCCGCCGCGTTTACGATAAGATAACCCGCCGGGCGGAGAAACTTGTTGCCGTTGGCGAGGAAGTGGCAACTGCTTATGGCATCCCTATTGTTAATAAACGTATAGCAGTAACCCCCATTGCCCAGGTGGGTGAACCTTCAGGAGAAAGTGACCTCACCCCCCTGGCCCGGACCCTGGACCTGGCGGCAGAAGCGGTAGGCGTGAACTTCATCGGCGGCTTTAGTGCCCTGGTACATAAAGGCTTTACTAAAGGTGACCGGGCCATCTTTAAATCCCTGCCGGAAGCCCTGGCCACCACTGAGCGCGTTTGCGCCTCCATCAATGTGGCCACCACCAGGGCCGGGATGAATATGGACGCCATCGCCGAACTGGGCCAATTGATTAAAGAGACGGCGCAGCTTACGGCTGACAGGGGTGGGATTGGGTGCGCTAAGCTGGTTACCTTTTGCAATGCTCCGGAGGACAATCCCTTCATGGCCGGGGCCTTCCACGGCCCCGGTGAGCCAGAGTGCGTATTAAATGTGGGCATCAGCGGTCCCGGGGTTGTCCTGGCGGCAGTACGCCAGCACCCGGAGGCTGACCTGGGTAAACTCGCGACAATTATTAAAAATACAGCCTTTAAAGTGACCCGCATGGGGGAACTGGTGGGACGGGAGGTTTCGGCCCGCCTGGGAGTGCCCTTTGGCATTGTCGACCTTTCCCTGGCTCCTACCAACGCCCTGGGTGACAGCGTAGCGGAGATCCTGGAGGCCATCGGCCTGGAACGCTGTGGCGCCCACGGCACCACGGCCGCCCTGGCTTTACTCAATGACGCGGTCAAAAAGGGAGGGGCCATGGCTTCTTCCTACGTCGGGGGCTTGAGCGGCGCCTTCATCCCGGTGAGTGAAGATAACGGCATGATCCGGGCTGTGGAGAGCGGCGCTTTAAGCCTTGAGAAGCTTGAAGCCATGACGGCCGTATGCTCGGTTGGGCTGGATATGTTTGCTATACCCGGGGACACCCCGGCGGATGTCATTGCCGCCATCATTGCCGATGAAGCGGCCATTGGCATGATTAATAATAAAACCACGGCGGTGCGGGTCATACCTGTCCCGGGGAAAAAGCCCGGGGACATGGTAGAATTTGGCGGCCTCCTGGGACGGGCTCCGGTTATGGACGTCAATAACTTTAGCCCGGCGGTTATGATCCGCCGTGGCGGCCGCATTCCCGCCCCCCTTCAGGCCCTGGGGAATTAGAGGGAGGCGGGCGCCCGGGTGAGAAGGAAAGGATGCTGTTGGGCTCCGGATATAACCGGAGCCCTTTGTTATTCCTCCCGGTAGGCGTAGTCAAGCAAGAACCGGACTATTTCCTGGTGACTGAAACCCTGGGGAAAATTGCCCCATTGCTCGCCGGTCCGGGGGTCGAAGTGTTCGGCCATAAGGTAAAGGTCAGTAGCATTATCAAGGCAGACCTGTAATAGTTCATGCGCCCGTTGATAGTTGCCGGCGTGGAGGTAATAGCGCCCCAGCCACAGGGTGGGAAGGTAAAAGGGAATAGCCGCGTGTTCAAAACGGCCGATCCCTCCCCACATATTCAGCCCGCCCCGGCTGGAAGGCCTGCCACTGGCAACAGGCGCAGGCTTTTCCATAGCGGCTACCGTCTTCTGTAAACGGGGATGATTGGCTGCCAGTAAACCATAAAATTCGAGGGCCAGAACAGATATATCCAGGGGAGCGTCAGGCCCGTAATGCTGCAGGTAGGCCTGGCGTTCTACCGACCAGCCGTGGATAAGGAGCTGGCGGCGGACGCGACTTGCCGCCCGGTGCCACCGGCCGGCCCACTGTAGTCTTCCTATTTCGATGGATAAATGGGAGGCGGCTGTTAAACCGGCATAACAAAGGATTTTACCATATAGCCAGTGATCCTTGCGTTCGCGGATTTCCCAGATGCCGTTTTCCGGTCGGTCCCAGTAATTTTCCAGCCAGATGGCTGCCCGGCGGATGGCATCCCAGCGGGAGCGGATATATTCCCTGTCCCGGGTGGCCAGGTAGTGGTTCCACAGGCCGTCCAGGACGTTACCGGCATTATCCAGCTGGATCTGGTGCATGGCGGCGTTGCCGAAGCGAATGGGCTTTTCCCCATTGGGGCCGGCCAGGTCATCGGCAATGTATTCGCTACCACCTCTTCCTTCCACAGGTACCAGGGGCATATACCAGCCGCCGTCGGGCTGTTGTAAAGATAGGGCAAAATCATAGAAATTACGTGCTTCTTCATGATAGCCGGCGGCATCAAAGGCCAGGGCGGTGAAATACCCGTCCCGCAGCCAGCAATAGCGGTAGTCCCAGTTGTCGTTGCCGCCGGGTACGGCGGGAAATGAGGTGGTCGGCGCCGCAATAATGGCGCCGGTACGCTCGTATGTTAGGAGTTTTAAAACCATCAAGCTGCGGTAGTATGCTTCCATAACTTCCGGGTTAGCAGTACGGGGCCGCCGGGCTTTACCCAGCCACTGGCGCCACCAGGTGAGATTTTCTTCCAGGGAGCTGTAGAAGCCCGCCGTCCAGTGCTGGCGGGCCAGGGTTAAACTGCAGCCGTAAGCCAGAACTAGCCAGAAGCGATGCTTTTCGCCCGGTTTTAAAGTCAGGGTGGAAGTAGGTCCCGGTGAACCGGCCATGCCGATGCAGGCTGCGCCTTCGGGACCGGAGATAAATTGGAAAGACCCCTGGAACCGGACTTTAAAAGTATGGACACTGGTAACAATGGGCCGGGCCACCCAATCTATCCTGGGTTTTAAAGTTACTGTACCGGTATTTTCTAGAATAATTAGGCGACTTAAATGGTGGTAGCCCCAGGGCATAAAGTCCAGGACAGTAACCTGCAGGCCATGCCCTTTACCAATAGTTACCAGAACATTGCTTTCCGGTAGGTAGCGTTGGCTTACAGGCGTTATTTTGGGTTCAATGTTCAGGCGCAGGCTGCCGCCACTTTCCGGGCACAGGGCGGCAGCGAAAAGGGGAAAACTGTCAAAACGTGGCACGCATAGCCAGGCGATGGAAAAGTCAGGAGCAATAAGGGCGGCGGTTTCGCCATTGCCGATAAACCCGTAATATGGCTGATGTTTCAAAAGATGTCTCAACTCCCGCGCCAATCTTAGTAAAAATTTTATGTAAGTATTTGAGTAAAGTCAACTGCTGGCATAATTACCCAGCGGTTGACTTTTTACGTATAAACAGGGTTACCGGCGGCCGATAATATAGCCGAGCAATAAAAATCTGAGGTGAAGGGAATGGCTGATAATAATAAACAGGCGGGTCCTCCAAAGAAACCCCTGACCCTGGCAGAACAGGTAAAGCAGCAAAAACAGACCTATGACCAGCAGGCCTACCAGCGGCTGGCCGATAGTGTTAAACCGAGGCCCAGGGTTGTTGTTAACGCCCTCAATGCCTTCTGGATCGGGGGAAGTATCTCTGCTCTGGCCCAGGTTATCACCCTTGTTTTTACATCTGCAGGTTTAAACACCAGGGATGCAGCTTCCGCAACGGTAATAATCATGGTTTTCATTGGTGCCTTCCTGACCGGACTGGGTATTTATGATGAGATTGGTAAAGTCGCCGGTGCCGGTTCTATTATCCCCATAACCGGGTTTGCCAACTCCATTGTAGCGCCGGCCATGGAGTATAAACGGGAGGGTTTCGTCTTTGGCGTGGCGGCGAGGATGTTTAACATTGCCGGGCCGGTACTTGTATATGGCTTTATTGTTTCCGTCTTAATAGGTCTTATTGCTTATTTCCTGAAGTAGGAGTGAAGAATTTGAGCGCACCTAAAAGGGTAGGGCAACATACCATCCAGTTTGCTAACCCGCCGGTCATTGTTGCTACGGCAACAGTTGTTGGTCCCAAGGAAGGGGAGGGACCCCTGGGCAACACCTTTGACATGGTTATTGATGACAGCTACTTTGGTGAGGAAACCTGGGAAAAGGCCGAACGCAAAATGCTGGAAGAAGCCGTCAAAATGGTCATTGCCAAGGCCCAGCTTAAACCCCAGGATATAGATTACCTCCTGGCCGGTGACCTGTTAAACCAGACCATTTCCGCCAATTATGCCGCCCGGAGCCTGGGGATACCATTCCTGGGCCTGTACGGGGCCTGCTCCACCATGTATGAGGGCATGGCCCTGGCAGCCATGCTCATTGACGGCGGTTTTGCCCACCACGTAGTAGCGGCCTGCAGCAGCCACTATGATACGGCGGAACGCCAGTACCGCTTTCCTACCGAGCAGGGCGTGCAGCGACCGCCGACGGCCCAGTGGACGGTTACCGGGGCGGGAGCCGTTTTAATGGCGCCGGCGGGTAACGGGCCCCGCATTACCCATGCCACCATTGGCCGGGTGCTAGATGTGGGGATCAAGGACCCCAATGATATGGGTTCAGCCATGGCCCCGGCGGCCGTCGATACCATTGTCCGCCATTTCCAGGATACCGGCCGGGGGCCTGTTGATTATGACCTGATTATTACCGGTGACCTGGGCCGGGTGGGGCATGAGATTGCTACCAAACTCCTGGGCGAGCAAAAGTACGATGTCTCTAAGAATTACAGCGACTGCGGTATCCTGATCTTTGATCATGAACGCCAGGATACCCATGCCGGTGGTAGCGGCTGTGCCTGCTCGGCAGTGGTTTTTGCCGGGCATTTAATGGGTAAACTAAATGATGGTACCTATAAGCGCATCCTGGGAGTGGGCACGGGAGCGTTGCTGAGCCCAACAGCGACCCAGCAAGGAGAATCGATTCCCGGTATCGGCCACGGCGTGGTAATAGAAAAACTATAGTCAGATAACGAGGAAAACACAAAGAAAGATATAGTTGAGGAAGATTATACGAAAGACTAAAGGAGGTATAACCCAGTGAGTATCGTAATGGCCTTTCTTATCGGCGGCCTTATCTGCCTGGTGGGGCAGCTCATTATGGACCTGACGCCATACAAGGTAACACCGGCCCATATCCTGGTAGGGTTTGTCACGGGTGGGGCTATTTTAAGCGCCCTGGGCCTCTATGGCCCCCTGGTGAAAATCGGTGGGGCGGGAGCTACTATCCCCATCAGCGGTTTTGGCCATAACCTGGCCCAGGGTACCCTCGAAGCCGTCCAGGCTAAAGGGCTCCTGGGCGCCTTCAGCGGTGGTATCACCGCCGGGGCTGCAGGTATTGCGGCAGCAGTAATTTTTGGTTTTACGATGGCCGTTTTATTTAATCCCCGGGGCTAGAAGGGGTGAAAACAAAAACAAATGACCATCTCAGGGGATATTGTCAAAGTTGATAAAAAAGCTGATGTCAACGTCGACTGGATTAGCAAGGAGTTAGGTGTCGGCGAAAGCTTTGACGTCGTCAGGCGCAATATTACCTTTGCCGGCCGCAAAGCGACACTGTTTTACATTGACGGTCTGGTCAAAGATGATATTATGACCTATCTCCTCATCTCTTTCTCCCGGCTGGAGCGGGAGGACCTGGCCCCTGATGCTTTTTTTAAGCTTTATAAGCAGTATCTAAGCTACATTGAAGTCGAAGCCCTGGATGACCTGCATAAAGCCGTCGATAAAATTCTCTGCGGCGGCGTGGCAATGGTCGTCGACGGTTTTGACAGGGTTATCTTGATAGATGTGCGGAAGTACCCGGCCCGCAATCCGGAGGAATCAGACCTGGAAAGGGTGGTTCGCGGTTCCCGCGACAATTTTGTTGAAACCCTTTTATTTAATACCAACCTTTTGCGCCGCCGCATCCGTGACCCCAAACTGCGAACCGAAATCCTGCAAGTGGGCAGCCGTTCAAAAACTGACGTGGCCGTAGTTTATATCAAGGATATTGCCAACCCGCGCCTGGTGGATACCATTAAAGAAAGAATCAAAGCTATCAAAATGGATGGCCTGCCCATGGCGGAAAAATCCCTGGAGGAGTTTATTGGCCCGGGGAGTTTCTGGAATCCCTTCCCGCGGGTGCGCTATACCGAGCGGCCGGATGTAGCTGCCGCCCATCTCCTGGAGGGGCACGTCCTGGTAATGGTGGATACATCTCCCAGCGTCATGATTCTCCCGGCAACCCTTTTCCACCATCTCCAGCACGCCGAAGAATTTCGCCAGGCCCCTCTGATTGGGACTTTTTTACGCACGGTGCGTTTTTTAGGCGTTGCTATATCCGTATTTTTGCCGCCCCTGTGGCTTTTGGTATCCTTGCAGCCGGAACTATTACCGCCAGGCCTTTCCTGGATCGGGCCCAAAAAATTAGGGGCCATCCCCCTGGCCTGGCAATTTATCCTTGCCGAACTGGGCATTGACCTTATGCGCATGGCGGCCATTCATACCCCTACAGCCCTGGCCACGGCTTTAGGATTAATAGCCGCTGTGTTGATAGGCGATATTGCCGTGGCGGTAGGTTTTTTTAACCCGGAAGTAATTCTTTATATGGCCATTGCCGCCGTCGGTATCTTTTCGACGCCAAGCTACGAACTGGGTATGGCCAATACCCTGGTAAGGATTGCCTTGTTAGCCGGCGTAGGGCTGTTCCGCCTGCCCGGTTTTGTGGCCGTGACCCTTGGGGCCTTTTTATTGCTGCTTACTACCAAATCATTCGGCCTGCCCTATCTCTGGCCCCTGATACCCTTTAACGGCAGCGCCCTGAAAGATATATTTGTACGGCCGCCGGTACCTTTACAAAAACTGCGGCCCCGGGCCCTCCATCCCCTGGATATGGACCGGCAGCCCTACCCGGAACCGGCCCGCAAGCCTTTAGAAGCTGAGAAGGGGATCTGGCCACAATTTAGACAAGATGAGGATGATAAAGGTGAATAATAAAATGTGGCGTTTGGGGGTGCCGCGCGCCCTCTTTTATTATTACTATGGTCCATGGTGGGAAATCTTTTTTGAAACCCTGGGAATCGAGGTGATAGTTTCACCACCGACTTACAGGGAAATCATGGATCTGGGGGTAAGCCTGGCGGTAGCCGAAGCCTGCCTGCCGGTAAAGGCGTATTACGGTCATGCTGCCTGGCTTGCTTCCAGGGTAGATGCCCTCCTGGTACCCCGGCTGGTCAGCGTGGAGAGGAAAAGCTATATCTGCCCCAAGCTCATGGGACTTCCCGACATGCTGCGGGCGACTTTAAAGCCCTGCCCGCAAATTATCGATACTACCGTCAATCTTGCCCGCCGGCCTGAGGAAGGCCTGGCGGCGGCTGTGCAGGGAATGGCCAGGGCGATTGGGGTGAGGGGACATCGCGTCGAACTGGCAAAAGCGGCAGCGGAGGCCCGTTATCGCTCCTGGACCTGTGAGCGGTGGGGAGATACAAAGGGCCTGGAAACCGGTAACACCGACCAGGCAGGAGAGAGACGATACGCACTGCCGGTAGGGGTCATTGGTCACGGTTATCTTCTCTACGACCGGTATCTCGGAATGGATATCCCGGGAAAAGTAGCCGCTTTAGGAGGGCAGGTCATCTTACCTGAAAATATTGACCCGCAGGAGGTTGAAAAAGCCTGCCGGCAACTGCCAAAACGCCTCTACTGGACGCTGGGGCGGAAAATTATAGGGACAGCCCTGTACCTGATGGAACAAGAAAAAGTTGCCGGCTTGATTCACCTGACGGCCTTTGGCTGTGGTCCCGATTCCCTGGTGGGCGACCTGGCCGAACGCTATGCCCGCCGCCGGGGCAAGCCCTTTTTGTTGTTGACTTTAGACGAGCATACCGGCGAGGCCGGCCTCAATACAAGGCTTGAAGCTTTTATGGATATGCTCTACCGGAGGCGATCGGCATGAAGGTAACTTTTCCCCATATGGGCCATCTCTGGCTAATTTTAAAAACGGCCCTGGAAGGTATAGGCCTTGAGGTCGTGGTACCACCGCCGTGTACCCGTCGTACCCTGGAACTGGGCGTGCGCCATGCACCGGAATCGGCATGCCTGCCCTTAAAGGTCAACCTGGGTAATTTCCTGGAGGCTAAAGAGCTTGGCGCCGATACCATTGTTATGGCCGGAGGGGTGGGCCCCTGCCGTATCGGCTATTACGCCCAGGTGCAGCGGGAAATTCTCCGGGACATAGGTTGCGATTATGAGATGGTGGTATTTGAACCGCCGGATGTTCATTTTTCTGAAGTCTGGGATAAAGTTAAATACTTGAACCGCAGGCCCTGGCAGGAGGGGGTACGCGGTGTAATCCTGGCCTGGCAGAAAGCCTGCGCCATTGATTTGTTGGAGCAGGAATTGCAACGCTTGCGGCCCAGGGAAGTAAAGCCCGGCCAGGCAGATGCCGTATTCCAGAGAGCCTTGCGGGATCTGGATGCGGCCGGCAGCCGTGGGGATATAAAAAGGATCGTTAAAAGGGTAAAAGGCGAAATGGCTAAAATACCCAGGTATACCGATAGACAGGTGGTACGGCTGGGGATTGTCGGGGAAATCTATACCGTACTAGAACCCCTTGTTAATTTGCATATTGAAAGACGCCTGGGGGCCCTGGGGGTAGAAGTTGTCCGGGGGCTTTTCATCAGCCGCTGGATTAATGACAACCTTTTTAAAGGCCTGCTGCCCCTGCCTGGCCACAACCCGGAGAAAACGGCCCCGCCCTACCTCAATCATTTCGTCGGTGGTCATGGCTGGGAATCGGTAGGAGATACAGTAACCTTTGCCCGGGAGGGCTGTGACGGCGTCATCCAGCTGGCACCCCTGACCTGCATGCCGGAAATAGTTGCCCACTCCGTTATGGCGTCTGTTCAGGAGGCAAAAGGTATACCGATAATGACAATTTACCTTGATGAGCAGACGGGTGAATCCGGCCTGCAGACCCGCCTGGAAGCATTTATAGACATGCTACTCTGGCAGAAGAGGAGGCAGGCGGGTAAGGTTTACAATGGGCGAGGGAGAAACCCGTGTCAGGAAACCATGCCGGGTTGTCTCCGGGGACAGTGAACCGGCCCCTCGATGCAGGCACGGGAACCCCCGGCCGGCTTTTCGCAATGAAGGAAGGTTATAACGACTGTAAAGGCTGAGAAATTGAATTGAAGGAGATGGTAATTAATGGAGGCAATTTACCTGGGTATAGATGTAGGGTCAGTGAGTACCAATGTTGTAGCCATTGGTGAATCCGGGCAGATACTTACCACCGTTTACTTGCGTACCAGGGGCCAGCCGGTTCGGGCCATTCAGGAAGGATTGGAACAGGTGGTGAACGCTTTAGGTGAAGATATAAAGGTCGCCGGGGTAGGGACTACTGGCAGCGGTCGCTCCCTGGCAGCCGTCATGGTAGGGGCGGATGTGGTTAAAAACGAAATTACTGCCCATGCCGTAGCGGCAAGTCTTGCTGTGCCCGGCGTACAGACGGTCATCGAAATCGGTGGCCAGGATTCAAAGATTATCATTCTCCGCCATGGCATAGTCACGGACTTTGCCATGAATACAGTCTGTGCAGCCGGAACCGGCTCTTTCCTGGACCAGCAGGCGGCCCGCCTGGGGATTCCTATTGAAGAATTCGGGCGTCGTGCCCTGGAAGCAAAGAGCCCCGTGCGTATCGCCGGGCGCTGCGCCGTCTTTGCCGAATCTGACATGATCCACAAGCAGCAACAGGGACATCCCCTCGAGGATATCATTGCCGGTTTATGTGAGGCCCTGGTACGTAATTACTTGAATAACGTCGGCAAAGGAAAAGAAATCCTGCCGCCCGTTGTATTCCAAGGTGGGGTGGCGGCCAATGCCGGCATGTGCCGGGCCTTTAACCGCGCCCTGGGAACAGAAGTAATCGTCCCCGAGCACTACGGCGTTATGGGAGCATACGGGGCCGCCCTGCTGGCCAGGGAAATGAAGCCCGGGGCGAGCGCGTTCAGGGGTTTTGAACTTATCGGGCGTGAATTCCGTACCGGCGGTTTTGAGTGCCAGGGCTGCGCCAACCATTGTGAAGTAGTGGAGTTGCGAGAAGGACGGCAGCTCCTGGCACGCTGGGGTGACCGTTGCGGCAAGTGGAGCAACGCAGTTGCGGTATAATATACACCGTTATTTTACTTACCGGCAGCAACCTCCAGGTTAACGGGGACCTGGGAGATGATGCCGGCCAGGTATTCCCGGAAAGGCCCTGCCAGGTCCGGGCGCGCCAGGGCAAATTCTACCGTGGCCTGCAGGAAACCCAATTTATCACCTATATCGTAGCGTTTACCCTGGAAAAGGTAGGCATAAACTCGTTTTTCCCGGGCAAGGAGACGCAGGGCATCTGTTAGCTGAATCTCCCCGCCGGCTCCCGGCTGGATTTCTGCCAGGAGGGGGAAGATTTCCGGCACCAGGATGTAGCGGCCGATCACGGCCAGGTTAGAAGGCGCTTCTTCCGGCCGCGGCTTTTCTACCAGGTCTTTGACTTCAATAAGACAGCCGTTTATTTCCAGGGGTTCGATAACGCCGTAACGGTTGACTTCCTCCCGGGGTATTTCCTGGACGGCAATAACTGCCCCTTTGACTTCATTATAAACTTCCAGCATTTGCTCCAGGCAAGACGGCTGATTGACGATGATGTCGTCTCCCAGGAGGACGGCAAAGGGCTCCTGGCCGATAAATTTACGGGCGCAGTAAACGGCATGTCCTAAACCCAACTGTTCCTTCTGCCTTATGTAGTGGATATCGGCTAAGCCCGCCACTCCTTCAACCAGGGCAAGGAGGTCTTCTTTATCCTTTTCCCGCAGCAGGTTTTCCAGCTCCAGGGAACGGTCAAAATGATCCTCAATGGCCCGCTTGTTTTTACCGGTAATAATAAGGATGTCCTCTATCCCTGCGTTAACGGCTTCTTCAACGATAAACTGGATGGCCGGTTTGTCGACTATCGGCAGCATTTCTTTGGGCTGGGCTTTGGTGGCCGGCAGGAAACGAGTGCCCCAGCCGGCAGCAGGAATAACTGCTTTCTGTAGGGCTGGCAAAGACCTCACCTCATCTTTAGTATCGTATTTACTTGTAACTTTTTATGGTAAATCTACATCTTTAGCCTGAAATTAATTGTTGCAGGAATTGGGAAACTTCTACCGGTGATGGCAGGAAATAACAATTATTGCAGGGTGTCCAGTTGCCAACCCGGATGGCCAGGCCGCCGGGCGGCAAAGCAGCAAAGGCGTCTTCATCGGTCCGGTCATCACCTAAATAGATGGGATATGCCCGGGGCCATTTACTGATGAAATAAGTAACCGCCAGGCCTTTGTTTACACCCCGGCGGCGCACCTCCAGCACTTTATGCCCGGGAAGCAATTCGACCTTGTTTAAAAAAGGATCTATAGCCCGGCTGAACTGCTTTAAGGCTATTCCGGCAGGGCCGGGGTCGGCCAAACGGTAATGCAGGGCTATAGCCTCACCTTTATTTTCGACTAAAAACCCGGGAATACCTGCTGTGACCTGGCGGGCGAGCCTGAAAATATCTTGCCAGGGGATATCTTCTTTCCGGTAGGGCAGGAGGTTGATAACCTGCCTTTCCGGTGTAGCTATTTCTGTCCCGTGCATGCCGGCAAGATAAAGTCCTGCCACCGGCAGTAACTCCTGTAGCTCCTTTAAACTCCGGCCGCTTATTACGGCCAGGTGGAAACGCGGCCTGGAAGCTAGCTGCTGCAACAAAGTCAGGAGATGGGCATCGGGACGGGCCAAATCTGGCCTGGGTGTTAAGGGTACAAGGGTGCCGTCATAGTCACACATGAGGAGCACGTCGGGGTAATGGCGAATTTTAGCTGCCAGCTGAGCCGGAGACACTGGGTGCTTCACCTTCTGGAGCCTTCATGGCCTGGTGGAAACAGGTCAACCACCAGCGGATATCGTGGCGGCGCACCTTTTCCTGCATCAGGCGCATCCTCTTTTCCTGTTCGGCACGGTCCATGGTTAGGGCTCTATTTAAAATCATAGCCATGCCTTCAATATCGTAAGGATTGACGAGGACGGCACCCTTCAATTCCCGGGCGGCCCCGGCAAAACGACTTAAGACCAGCACCCCGCTGCCGTCGTACCTGGAAGCTACATATTCTTTGGCTACCAGGTTAAGGCCGTCCCGCAAGGGAGTAACCAGCATGACGTCGGCTGCCAGGTAGTAGGCTACCAGTTCCTGCCTGGGCAGCCCCCTCCAGAAATATTGGACGGGGCGATAGCTACCTTCACTAAAACGGCCATTTATGCGACCCACGGCCGCCTCGACTTCCTCTTTCAGGCGGCGATAAGCAGGTATGGCCGTCCGGCTGGGTACGGCAATCTGGACCAGGGTCGCCCGTCCACGCCATTCGGGTACTTCTTCGAGGAGGCGTTCCCAGGCCAGCAGCCTTTCCAGAATGCCCTTGGTATAATCTAGTCTTTCAACACTCAGGGCCAGGTGTTCCGCGCCGAACTGGTTGCGCAAGGTTACAGCCCGGGCCCGGGTTTCAGGTTTTAATGCCTGGCGCTGGAAAGCCTGGTAATCGACTCCCATGGGCCAGGCGCCGGCGTAGATGCGCCGCTGTTGCCAGTAGACAATATTGTTTTCAAAGTCCACCCTGGCTCCCAGCAAGGTGGCCACGGCATTCAAAAAATTATCGGCGTAAGATTGTAAATGAAAGCCCAGGACATCGGTGCCCAGAAGACCGCGCAAGATTTGGGGCGCCCATGGGAGGGTGGCAAGGAGATCGTGGTGGGGAAAAGGGATGTGCCAAAAATAGAATTGCTTTAGTTGCGGTTTGCGGTTGCGGATTTGAGCCGGTACCAGGGCCAGGTGATAGTCATTGACCCATACGGTATCGCCTTCCCTGGCTTCTGTAAGAGCCGCTTCAGCAAATTTAGAATTAACTTTAACATATGTTTCCCATTCTAAGGTGTTATAGCGACACTTTTCTAGAAAATAATGGCACAGGGGCCACAGGGCATTATTGGTAAAACCATGGTAATAAAGATTGATTTCCCCGGCAGTGAGAGGCACCTCACGAAAGGTATAGGCAGGTTCTTCTTGAGGCACCGGTAAACGTACCCCCGGGGTGTCCTCTTGGGGCGCTTCGCGCCCGCCCCAGGCAACCCAGACACCGCCCTTTTCCTTTATGAAAGGTTCTACTGCCGAGACCAGACCGCTGATGGCCGGTACAGGTTGAATACCGCTGTCAGTGGCTCGCAGATTGTAAGCACCCCGATTAGAAACCATGATGATTTTAGGAGCCTGTTTTTTAGCCACTTAGCATACCTCCTTTTTAACCTGTGCCAGTTGTGGGATTTACTTCACTCCTTTAAAATAAAATTAAACCCCGGGGGGACCGGGGTATGAAAGTTTTGCTATATCCCCTTCCACGCTTACGAAGTTAGCTGACGGATTCGGGCTGAAGGTTAGCCCTACTCACCGGTTTTACCCGGTAAGATTCACCCCGTAAGAAATGGGTCCCCCGCTTACGGCGATTGCGCCGCAATTCAGCGTTCCAGGATATACAATTTTATTATATCATACTGGTAATGAAATGCAAACATTGAGACTTTATATTTTTGAAGGATTTGCCAGGATGCCTGACGAATTTTTACCTGCGTATTAGGAAGCTGGGGCGGGGCCAGTTGGGGATTAAGGGAAACCGGCAAAGGTTCCCTTATTTTTTCTAGACATAGCAGGCAGCCTCGGTTAAAATGAGAATATATTGGTTGAAAGGAGTTACCGGTTTTAATGCATTTGCATGGTACCATGCAGGTAAATACCATGGGTCGTCTTACCATCGGGGGTTGCGATGTAGTCGAGCTTGCAAGGGAATTCGGCACTCCCCTTTATATCTTCGACGAAGAATGTATCCGGAACAACTGCCGGGAGTTTTACCGTGCCTTTGGCGTGAAAGAAGGCCTTTCCAGGGTTATCTACGCCGGTAAGGCATTTTTGACTACCGCCATGTGCCGGATTATCGCCGGCGAGGGGCTGGGGCTGGATGTTGTTTCCGGGGGCGAACTTTACACCGCCCTGGCAGCCGGTTTTCCGGTAGAAAAAATCTATTTCCATGGTAACAATAAAAGTTATGCCGAGCTTTGCCAGGCCCTGGAGGCCGGCATAGGGCGGTTCGTAGTTGATAATTTTGCCGAACTGGAGCTTCTAAGCCGCTTGAGCACAGAAAGGGGCCAGGTCGCCCGGGTAATTTTAAGGATCACACCGGGCATTGAAGCCCATACCCATAATTATATCCGTACCGGCCAGATTGATTCCAAGTTCGGTTTTACCCTGCCCAATGGCCAGGCCCTGGAAGCGGCAAAAAGGGTCAAGGATTTGCCGGGTATTGAGTTCAAGGGGTTACATTGCCATATTGGTTCCCAGATCTTTGAATTGGAACCTTACAGCCAGGCGGTTGCCGTAATGCTGGAACTGGCCGCCGCCATTAAAGAAGCGACGGGATTGATAACCGCGGAGCTTGATCTTGGAGGCGGTTTTGGCATATATTATACTGCTGAGGATCATCCCCTGCCGGTTAGTGCCTATGCAGAAACGATTTTTAACCGGATCAAGGAAGAAACCCGGAATTTAAACCTGCCTCAACCCCTGGTAATTGTTGAACCGGGTCGTGCTATTATCGGGCCGGCGGGCAGTACTGCCTATACCGTAGGCAGCATTAAAGAAATTCCCGGGATACGCAAGTATGTGGCCGTGGACGGGGGTATGGCCGACAATATCCGTCCCGCCCTTTATGGCGCTAAATATGAAGCCATCCTGGCCAATAAAGCCAATCTCCCGGCCACAGAAACAGTTGCCGTAACCGGAAAGTGCTGCGAGTCCGGCGATATGCTCATCTGGGAGGCTGATCTTCCCCGGGCGGAGGCCGGTGATATTCTGGTCATTTCCTGTACCGGTGCCTATGGTTACACCATGGCCAGCAATTATAACCGCCTGGGCAGGCCGGCAGCCGTACTGGTCCGGGAAGGAAACGCCGATCTGATTTTAAAACGGGAAGATTACAATGACCTGCTGCGCAATGACGTTATTCCTGCCCGGCTGGCCTGTACGAGATAAATTTTTTAACGGAAGCAATGTTCTCCTACCAGAAACTCTTCCGGCGCAACCAGCTGCGCATCCTGGCCCAGACCAGGAAAATAGCGTCCATTAAAGGCCAGCGGGTTTACCTGGTAGGCGGGACGGTCCGGGACCTACTTCTTGGCCGGCCCGAGGTCGACCTCGACCTGGCAGTGGAAGGTGATGGTCTTCTCTTTGCCCGGGAACTGGCCCGGCATATCGGGGGTCGCCTGGTTTTTCATGACCGCTTTCTTACAGCTACCGTCTACTGGGGCGGCGAGCGGGTGGATGTAGCCACTACCCGTCAAGAGTACTATCCACGGCCCGGAGCCCTGCCTGAAGTAGAACCCGCCAACCTGGAGGCAGACCTGGCCCGGCGCGATTTTAGCATTAATGCCATGGCCCTGCCGGTAGTAGCAAGGGATCTGGGTTCAGTTATCGATCCCTTTGGCGGGCGGGAAGACCTGACCGGGCAAAAACTGCGGGTTTTGCACCGGGATAGCTTTCGTGATGATCCGACCCGCATTCTGAGAGGGGTGCGCTTTACCACCCGTTTAAAATTTGCCTGGGAAGAGGAAACTTGTGCTTTAGCCCGGCAAGCCCTGGCAGGTGGATACCTGGAACTCCTGGAACCAAAACGCCTCTGGCAGGAATTAATCCTCCTGCTTAAAGAGCGAAGGCCGGTAGTCGCGTGGGAAAGCCTGATTGACCTGGGGTGGCAGGGTATACCCGGGGCCGGGGTGCCCGATATCGGCGCCGGACGGCGGGCGGAAAGGCTTCTCTGGCAGTGGAAGTGGCGGGGCCAGAGCTCCATTGATGCCGGCCTGGTTTATTTTTTAATCGCCACGGCAAAATTAAAGCCAGCGACCCTGGAAAATATCCTTGATAGCCTGAATTTTGGTCGCAAAAAGCGCAGTAAAATTTACGCCGCCAGGGATTTATTACCGGAACTGGCTCCATGCCTGACGCGAAGGGACCTGTTGGAATGCCTGCCGGGCGGAACCAGGATGGCCCCGGAAGTTTTAATTTTTATCCTGGCCATGGCCGGGTGGAGCCAGTTACCTGCCAGGGTATTACCCTGAGGAAAGGAGACGGCCATGCACCTGCAAAGTTTAACTCAGCTGGTTTTAGGCATACCGGCCATTTTAATTGCCCTGACCTTCCATGAGTATGCCCACGGCAAGATGGCCTACATCCTGGGGGATCCTACAGCCAGGAACCAGGGGCGCTTGACTTTAAACCCCATGGCCCACCTGGATATCCTTGGGACCCTGCTCCTATTAGTGGCGGGTTTTGGCTGGGCCAAGCCGGTACAAGTCAATCCCTATTACTTCCAGATGGACCGGCGCAAAGGGATGATGCTGGTGGGCCTGGCAGGACCGGTAATGAACCTGGTGCTGGCCTACCTGGCAGCAGTTGCCCTGCGGCTATTCTTGCGTTTTGATATCGGCAGCTACTGGTTGGTTACTTTTTTAAACCTGGTGGTTGGTTATAATGTAGTGCTGGCCGTCTTTAACCTGATCCCCGTGCCGCCCTTGGATGGCTCCCGTGTCCTGGCCGGCATCTTACCCCCGGAAGGGGCAGCGAAGGTTTACTATTTGGAGAGCTACGGCACCTTGATTTTACTGCTCCTGATTGCCACCGGTATTATCGGCCGCATTATAGGGCCACTGGTGAAGCTGGTACTCGACCTGATTATTGCTGCCAGCGGCCTGGCATTTATATAAGTGAGGAGTGTTTCAGAGCATGCGTATATTGAGCGGCATGCGCCCCACAGGGCGGTTGCATATCGGCCACTTAAGTGTGCTGGAAAACTGGGTACGCCTGCAGGAAGAAAACGAGTGCTTTTACTTTATTTCTGACTGGCATGCCCTGACTACAGGTTACGACAATACCGCAGAGCTCCAGGAGAATATCCGCGCCATGCTCCTTGACTGGCTCGGCGCCGGTCTGGATCCCGAGCGGAGTACTATTTTTGTCCAATCCCACGTCAAGGAGCATGCTGAACTGCACCTGCTCTTTTCCATGTTCACCCCCCTGTCCTGGCTGGAACGTGTGCCCACCTACAAGGATCAGATCCAACAGCTGGGCAAAGAAGGCAAGGACGTGTCAACCTATGGTTTTTTAGGCTATCCTCTCCTGATGGCCGCCGACATCTTGCTCTACCTTGCCGATGCCGTGCCTGTAGGCGAAGACCAGTTACCCCATCTGGAATTCTGCCGCGAAGTAGCACGCCGGTTTAATTATCTCTATAAAACAACCCTTTTCCCCGAACCCCAGGCCCTCCTGGCAGAGGTAGCCATGTTACCCGGTATTGACGGCCGCAAGATGAGTAAAAGCTACCACAACGACATTCCTATAGCTGCATCGCCGGAAGAAGTCAGGGAAAGGGTACGGATGATGATTACCGACCCGGCGCGGATTCACAAGACCGACCCCGGCCACCCGGAAGTGTGCCTGGTCCACCGTTACCACGAGATTTATAATGGTGAAGAAGTTGAAGAAACGAGGATCAGCTGCCGGGGTGGCCGAATTGGCTGTGTCTCCTGCAAGAAACGCCTGGCAGAGAAAATAAACGCCGTTCTGGAGCCTGTCCGGGAGCGCCGGGCAAGGTGGGCGTCCCGGCCGGAATTAATTGCGGAAATCCTGGCGGACGGGGCCACAAGAGCCAGAATCACGGCAGGTCGTACCATGGCCATGGTGCGGGAGGCCATGGGAGTTTAAATTTAACGGGGTGAGGCATATGATCGGTAATATACGGCTGGATATCTTTCAGGGGCCCCTCGATCTCCTCCTCACCCTTATTGAACGCCGGGAAATTGACATTCAATCCATATCCGTTGCCGAAGTTACGGCCCAGTACCTGGAATACCTCCATGAAGTAGAGGAGCTTAACCTGGACTGGGCCAGCGAATTTTTAGTCCTGGGTGCTGAATTGATAGCCCTTAAGGCCCGTTTACTTCTACGATACCCCCAAAAGGCCGGACAAGAAGATGAAGAAATAGAAGAGAACCTGGAACCTGCCGGGCTCCTGGCCGAACGTCTTGACGAGTACCGTCGCTACCGGGAGGCAGCCGCCCGTCTGGGTGATCTGGCTGCGCAAGGAGCCCGGGTTTACGGTAGACCCCTGGATCAGGAAGCCGTCACCCGGGCCCTGGCCGGGATTAATCCCCTGGCCAGGGTAACCCCCCCTGACCTGGCCCGGGCCATGGCGGCAGTGCTGGCCAAGGAGCAGGAGATTCCTAAGCAGGAAACGAGGCTCATTGCCCGGCCGGCCTTAACCCTGGTGGGGCAAATGCGCACCATCCTGCGCCGCCTGCGCCAGGAAGAAGAATTTACCCTGGTCTCCCTCCTGGGTTCCCGGCCCACACGCCTGGAAGTGGTGTTGACCCTGCTGGCCCTGCTCGAATTGGCCCGCCGGGGGCGGGTGAACCTTTTCCAGGAGGGAGAATTTGGCGATATCATAGTGAGGCCACCTTCTCCCGGTGATAATGCCGCTGTTCAGGAGTGAACCCTATGCCTTTATTATTCAGCGAAGATAAGAGGGCAGCCCTGGAGTGCCTTCTCTTTGTGGCCGGGGGGCCGGTGCCTGTGAGTACCCTGGCCGCCTGCCTGGGATTGAGTAAAGACGATGTAGTTGAACTAGCCGCAGAACTGAAATCCCTGTATGATGAAGAGGGGCGGGGCTTGCAGATCCGGGAAGTAGCCGGGGGCTACCAGATGTGCACCAGGCCCCAGTTTGCTAATTATATTGAGGCCTTCCTGCAGCCAGAATTACCTTCCCTGTCCATGGCCGCACTTGAAACCCTGGCTATAATTGCTTACCGCCAGCCTATTACGCGGGCGGAAATAGAATATATCCGCGGCGTCAAGGTAGAGGGTGTTTTAAATACCCTTTTAAGCCGAGGCCTGATCCAGGAAACAGGACGGAAAGATGCCCCCGGACGGCCTATTCTTTATACTACCACCCCCCGTTTCCTGGAATTTTTAGGTTTAAAAGATTTGTCCGATTTACCACCCCTGGATGATGCAGCGGCCGGGCGGGAATAGTATACAAGGCAGCATGGGTGGAAAAATAGGGGCAAACCGGCTGCCGGGGGTGGTGTAGTGCTCTGGGCTTGGACGGCAGGGATGGTTGTGGGTTTCCTTTTATTACTCCTGGTTCCGGTACAGTTAGCAGTAGTTTACCGGCGGGCAAATGAGGAAGATTACCTGGAACTGAAACTGGAATTACCGGGAGACTGGGGCAGGTGGGAAGTTATATGGCCATCCTTCCGCAACTGGTGGCCACGGCAAAGTGACAGGCGCTCGGAGACCTTCTTGCAGGGTGAAGTGGACGAAGGGGTATTACCCGGAGAAGTTGCCCGGCCCACTGCGGGGAGTAAAAGGAGATATGCAGGCCGGACAGGCATCTTTATCCTTTTCAGGACTTTAGGTAACTGGCTAATTAAATTAAGTGTTCTTAAGGGTATCTGGCGTCATTTTTTTGCCCGGGTGACTTGCCGGCGTTTCCGTTTGTTTTTAAACCTGGGCACAGGTGAGCCGGCAACTACTGCCCTGCTGTGTGGCACCAGCTGGGCCATGCTGGCCTGGATGTACCAGAATTTGCGACGGCGATCCCGGACGGATTTCCATGTGCCCGAATGGCAGGTAATCCCTCTCTTTGATACGGCGGGCTGGCAAGCCGATTTCAACTGTATATTTACCTTTAAGTTAGGTCATATTATAAGTGCCGGAGTACAATCTCTATGGCTATTATTGCGGATAGCCCGGCAGACGAGAGGGGCAGGGACAGGTGTCCGAACATCCCATCGAGGCCTTGATGAAGACGGCCATGGAAAGCATAAAAGATATGGTTGATGTTAATACCGTTGTTGGCGATCCAATTGAGACGCCGGATGGCCATGTAATTGTTCCCGTATCCCGCGTCTCCGCCGGCTTTGCTGCCGGGGGTACCGAATATGAACCCGGACAGGGAGAAGGTGGTGGTGGAAAATCATTACCCTTTGGCGGCGGTAGCGGTGCCGGTGTTTCCGTCCAGCCGGTCGGTTTCCTGGTGGTAGGAAAGGAACAAATCCGGCTGCTGCCGGTTGACGGCAATGCCGTTGTGGACCGGATTATTGATGTAACCCCCCAGGTACTGGAGAAAATCCAGGAGCTCCTGAGTAAAGGGAGAAAAGAAAAAGGAAATAACGACAAATCTCCCGGTGGTCTACGGACGAAAATGGTTGTAAGGTCTCAGGAAGAGCAATGAGGAGATATTTTAGAAAAAGGCCCGGATAATAAATACCGGGTTTTAACATTTTTACCTATAGAGGACCGTTCTAGAAAATGCCCTCCCTTCATAAATGTTACCAGGAAGGCAAAATATGGAGGGCATGGCAAATGGTTAATATCATATGGCTATTAATGCTCCTCGCTGGAATTTTTGTAGCCGGCTATAACGGCCGGATTGAAGTGGTTACCGCAGCCTCCCTGGAGGCGGCCCAGACAGCCGTAACCCTGGCCTTTGAACTGATAGGGCTCATGGCTATGTGGCTCGGGCTTTTAAAAATTGCCGAAGAAGCCGGTCTGGTAGGCCTCCTGGCCAGGCTCTTACGTCCCTTTACCCGGTACCTCTTTCCGGAAATACCCCGGGACCACCCGGCTATCGGTTCTATTATAATGAATTTAAGCGCCAATATCCTGGGCCTAGGAAATGCTGCCACCCCCTTCGGCCTCAAGGCCATGCAGGAATTACAAACTTTAAATCCCCGTCCCCAAGAAGCTACCCCGGCCATGTGTACTTTTCTGGGATTAAATACCGGTTGCCTGACAATAATACCGGCAACCATTATCGGCATCCGGGCGGCAGCTAATTCTACCGACCCGACCGTAATTGTCGGACCTACCATTTTAGCAACCGGGTTCAGCATGATCACGGTCGTTGTTGCCGATCATTTCTTCCGCCGCATTTATAATGGCCGCCGGGGGTGATAGATGGTGACGGAACTCATACTTGAGGTTTCGCGCTGGGCGATCCCCACGGTTCTTTTTTTTATTCCCCTGTACGGGTACCTGCGAGGCGTGCCGGTTTATGAAACCTTTGTTGCCGGGGCCGAAGACGGGTTTAAGGTAGCAGTAAAAATTATTCCTTTCCTTGTGGGCATGCTGGTAGCTATCGGGGTTTTCCGGGCTTCCGGGGCCATGGATCTCTTTGCCCGTGCCCTCAACCCGGTCCTGCACCTCGTTGGTGTTCCGGGGGAGGTTCTACCCCTGGCCATTATGCGGCCCCTTTCCGGTGGCGGGGCCCTGGGAATAGCTGCCGAACTAATCGGTAGTTATGGACCTGATTCCTTTATCGGGCGCCTGGCTTCGGTAATGCAGGGCAGTACGGATACTACTTTCTACGTCTTAACGGTTTATTTCGGGTCGGTAGGGGTGCGGCGCTATCGTTATGCATTGGCCCTGGGGCTCCTGGCCGATATGTCCAGCCTTATTGCCGCTATCTTTATATGCCGGCTGATGTTTGGTTAAGCTTTTATATTGCCCGCCTCGAAATTTAACAGCCACTCCTTGATAGACAGCCCACCGCCAAAACCAACCAGCCGTCCATCCTTACCTATGACGCGGTGACAGGGTATAATAATACCTACAGGATTACGGCCGATTGCCTGGCCCACGGCCCGGACTGCAGAAGGCCTGTCAATGCTCCCGGCAATATAGCTGTAACTGCAGGTGGCGCCATAGGGTATCCTTTGCAGGGCCGACCAGACGGCCACCTGGAAGGGTGTGCCGTAAAGGTCCAGGGGCAGGGAAAAGGCAAAACGCCGCCCGTTAAAGTAATCGTCCAGCTGCCGGATGACTTCCGCGCAAGGGCGGTCGTTGTTATCAATATTGATGGCGGTACCCGGGAATTTCCGGATCAGATAGTTGCGGATCCCTCCGGGTTCTTCGCCGGGGAAAGAGAGGCGGTATAGACCTGCTGTGCTTAATACAATCGTCAGGCTACCAATAGGAGAAAGATAATTAGTAACGAAAAACAACTTTTCCGGCATAAGGGTTTTCCTCCCGGTATTTTAACCTTCTTGCCACCAGGCCAGAAAAATGGCCAGGATGCTAATTCCGGCCGCATAACCGGCCAGGACATCGGTAGGATAGTGCACACCAAGATAGAGACGGCTAAAACCCAGCAAAAGCAAAAAAATGACGGTAACCATAGCCACGTGGCTACGGCAGCTCGGCGGGCAGATTTTAAACAGCCATACGGCCAGGAGGCCAAAGAAAACGGTTCCCATCATGGCGTGCCCGCTGGGGAAACTGAATCCCAGCGCCGCTTCCAGGTGTCCCAGATTGGGCCTGGGACGTTGAAAAAGATTTTTTAACCATATCATCAATCCCCAGGTTAAATTCATGATAATTAACACGGCACCGGCCCCCTGCCAGCGCCGAAGGGTATAGTAGGCCAGGCAGAGTGCAGCCGTGGCGGGATAGAAGAAGGCCGCAGTGCCGAAGAAAGTGATAAACCTAAAAAAGCCGGTGGCCACTGGATCTCGTTGGTCCATTATGGCCGCCAGTACCAGGACTTCGAAAGGGGTAACATGAAGTATGACGGCGGCCAGCAGGAAAAAGATAAAGGCCATAGCCAGGCTGATTAGGATAAAACGGCGAAGGGACAACCTTATAACTCCTTTATACTTTTATGAAAATAGTGTAGCACTATTGCCTTATAAGAGGAATTATGATAGCATAATAACGTTACCGGAGGGCTTTTATGCGTTTGCAAAAATTCCTGGCCCATACAGGGGTTGCTTCCCGGCGGCATGCCGAGGAGATGATCCGGGCCGGCAGGGTAAAGGTTAACGGCCGAACTGTTACGACCATGGGCTTCCAGGTAAAGGTGGGCCGGGATGAGATAACCGTTGATGGCCGGCCCGTAAACGGGTCCGTGGAGAAGGTTTATATCTTGCTTTATAAGCCGCCCGGCGTTGTGACAACAGTCAACGATCCCCAGGGAAGGCCAACAGTGATTGACCTGGTTAAGGATATAAGTGTTAGATTATATCCCGTAGGCCGCCTGGATTTTGCTACCGAAGGCCTTCTATTACTTACCAATGATGGCGAATTAACCTTAAGGCTCACCCATCCGCGCTATCGCATACCAAAAACTTATCTGGCCCTGGTTAAAGGAGTGCCGGATAAGAATACTATTAACCATTTACGCCGGGGTGTCAAGCTGGAAGATGGCCTCGCTAAACCGGAAGAAGTGCGGCTCCGGCGGATTGATAAGGGCAATGCCGTGCTGGAAATGACCTTACGGGAAGGACGCAAGCGGGAAGTAAGACGTATGCTGGCCACAACAGGCCACCCCGTAATCTGGCTGAAGCGCATAAAGTTTGCTTTTCTTACCCTTAAAGATTTAAGACCTGGTGAACACCGCATGCTAACCCCTGCCGAAGTAGCCCGGCTTTATAGCCTGGTGGGGTTGGAATTCTCTCCTACCCCCGCGGATACTGGTGTGGTAAAATAGGGCAACAAAGGGGGGAGAATATCTGTCAGGTTTAGAACAAGGGCTGGTACAGGTCTATACCGGCGATGCCAAAGGTAAAAGTACGGCCGCCTTCGGCCTGGCCCTGAGGGCCTGCGGCCACGGGCTGAAGGTACTTATTGTCCAGTTTATGAAAACGCCGGACTACGGCGAACATAAAGCCTTCCGGCGGCTGGCGCCGGAAGTAGAGGTAAAAACATTCGGGCGTAAAGGTTTTATCCACCGGGGCGGCGCCAGGCAGGAAGATTATGAGCAGGCCAGGGCAGCCCTGGCCTTTGCCCGGGAAGCCATGCAAAGGGGCAGCATAGACGTCCTCATCCTGGATGAAATAAACAACGCCCTCTATTACGGTCTCCTGGCAGAAGAGGAAGTCCAGGTTTTCCTGAAAGAGAAACCGGCACAGGTTGAAGTGGTTCTCACCGGTCGCAATGCCCCGCCGGGGATTATTGCTGCCGCCGATCTGGTAACAGAAATGCGCCAGATTAAACATCCTTACGAAAAAGGGATAAAGGCCAGGAAGGGGATCGAATACTAAGATTTAAGAAGATGAATTTTACTTCCCGGGCAGGAATTTCCGCATCAGGTGCGAATATGTAGGCTAATACTTTTTACAGGAGGTGAATTCCTGGCCGGCTTTTGAGGGCCAGGAGAGAAGTGGCCGTAGTGTATTATGAACAGGATGCCGACCTGGGCGTCCTTAAAGGTAAGAAAATCGCTGTGATGGGCTATGGCAGCCAGGGACATGCCCAGGCTCAGAACTTAAAGGACAGCGGCCTGGATGTAATTGTAGGCCTGCGCCCGGGCAGCAAATCGTGGGCAGCGGCTGAGACGGCGGGTTTAAAGGTCACGACGGTGGCCGATGCCGCAGCTGCGGCCGATATTATCCAGATCTTGCTTCCCGACGAAACCCAGGCCAGGGTCTACCGCGAGGAGATTGCACCGCACCTTACCGCAGGCAAAGTACTTATGTTTTCCCACGGGTTTAATATTCATTTCAACCAGATTGTGCCGCCGGCGGATGTAGATGTCATTATGGTTGCTCCCAAAGGCCCCGGTCACCTGGTACGCCGTATGTATGTCGAAGGCCAGGGAGTGCCGGCCCTGCTGGCCGTTTACCAGGATGCCAGCGGCAGGGCCAAAGAAATCGGCCTGGCTTATGCAAAAGGTATAGGCGCAGCCAGGGCCGGGGTTATAGAAACCACTTTTAAAGAGGAAACGGAAACCGACCTTTTTGGTGAACAGGCGGTTCTTTGCGGCGGGGCAACGGCCCTGGTCAAGACCGGCTTCGAGATCCTGGTGGAAGCGGGTTACCAGCCGGAGATCGCTTACTTTGAATGCCTGAACGAGCTGAAACTTATTGTCGACCTCATGTATGAGGGCGGCATCAAATATATGCGCTATTCCATCAGCGACACGGCTGAGTACGGCGATGTCACCAGGGGACCCAGGATTATCGATGACCATGTCCGGTCTACCATGAAGGCTATCCTTAAGGAGATCCAGGACGGCGTCTTTGCCCGGGAGTGGATCCAGGAAAACCAGGCAGGAAGACCCAGCTTTAACGCTTTGAGGAAAAAGGAACGGGAGCATCTCATCGAACAGGTCGGCGACACTTTACGGGAAATGATGCCCTGGCTGAAAAAGTAATAAACGGTAAAGCAGTCAGGAAGCAAACGGGGTAAGGAGAAGCCCTGGGAATTTCCCGGGGCTTTAATATTAATTTATCTTTAGAAAGGAGTGGCTAAGGTATAGTTTGGTAATAATTAAAGCGAATAAAGTAAAATCTTTCAAAGGGGAGGAAGATATGTGGAACTCGTAGCACCTGTAGCAGGTATACTGGCGCTTGTTTTTGCCTTATACCTCACCAACAAGATTAACAGGGCCGATCCGGGAAATGCGCGTATGCAGGAGATAGCCGGTGCCATTCACGAAGGGGCCATGGCATTTTTAATGCGGGAATACCGCACCCTCATCTTTTTTGTCCTGGGCATGGTGGCTTTAATCGTAATTACCGGCCTTTTTACCAAGGGTGCTGAAAGCATGCAGCCGGTAACGGCCGTTGCCTATGTGGCTGGAACTCTCTGTTCTATCGGGGCCGGCTATATTGGCATGCAGGTTGCGACGAAGGCCAACGTCCGGACGGCTAACGCCGCCCGTCACAGTTCTAATGCCGCCCTGGAGATAGCCTTTTCCGGCGGCTCGGTTATGGGTATGGCGGTAGTAGGCCTCGGCCTTTTAGGCCTTGGTATTGTTAATCTTATCTTCAAAAATCCCAGCATCGTCAATGGTTTCGCCCTGGGGGCCAGTTCCATTGCCCTTTTTGCCCGGGTGGGCGGTGGTATTTATACCAAGGCGGCCGATGTGGGCGCCGACCTGGTGGGTAAAGTAGAAGCAGGTATACCAGAAGATGACCCACGCAATCCCGCAGTGATTGCCGATAACGTCGGCGATAACGTCGGCGATGTCGCGGGAATGGGGGCCGATCTTTTCGAATCATACGTTGGTTCCATTATTTCCGGTATTGCCCTGGCGGCAGCTTTGAATATCCCTAATGGCACCTTTGTACCCCTGTTGATTGCCGCTACCGGTATTGTATCCTCCATTATCGGCGCTTTCTTTGTCCGGACCGGCGAGGGGGCTAATGCCCAGAAGGCTTTGAATACCGGTACCATGGTAGCAAGTATCCTGGCAATTATCGGGATATTCCTGGCCACCCGCATGTTACCCTCTCAATTTGTTGTCGGTTCTACCACCTATACATCCCTTGGGGTATTTATAGCCAGCATAGCCGGCCTTATTGCCGGGGTTCTTATTGGACGTTTTACCGAATATTATACTTCCGGCGATTACGAGCCGGTCAGAGAAATTGCCAAAGCTTCCCAGACAGGTACCGCCACCAACATTATCGAGGGCTTTAGTACCGGCATGTTGAGTACTGTATTACCCATCCTGGTAATTATCATTGCTATCCTTGCTGCCTATCATTTTGCCGGCCTTTACGGTATTGCCCTGGCGGCAGTCGGGATGCTGTCAACGACCGGAACTACAGTGGCCGTAGACGCCTATGGACCAATTGCCGATAATGCCGGCGGCATTGCCGAAATGGCAGAGCTGGATCCCAAAGTGCGCAAGATTACCGATGCCCTGGATTCTGTAGGTAATACAACTGCTGCCATTGGTAAAGGTTTTGCTATTGGCTCGGCAGCTTTGACGGCCCTGGCCCTGTTTTCCGCCTATACTTCTACTGCCAGGATTACTGCCATTAATCTAACTGACCCGAAAGTAGTTAGCGGCCTCTTTATCGGCGGTATGCTGCCATTCCTTTTTGCGGCTTTGACCATGAAAGCGGTGGGGCGGGCTGCCTTCCACATGATTGAAGAAGTGCGCCGGCAGTTCAAGACTATCCCGGGCTTAATGGAAGGCAAAGCGCGGCCGGACTATGCTCGCTGCGTAGCCATCAGCACGGGAGCGGCCTTGAAAGAAATGATCGTTCCGGGCCTCCTGGCAGTAGCGGTTCCCCTGGCGGTGGGGCTAATCCCCGGCCTGGGTAAAGAAGCCCTGGGGGGGCTGCTTGCCGGGGCTTTGGTTACGGGCTTTTTACTGGCTGTAATGATGGCAAATGCCGGCGGTGCCTGGGATAACGCCAAAAAATATATTGAAAGCGGGAATTATGGCGGTAAAGGCTCACCGGCCCATGCAGCGGCTGTCAATGGTGATACCGTCGGTGACCCCTTTAAAGATACTTCGGGTCCTGCCATGAACATTCTAATTAAGCTTATGACCATTGTGGCCCTGGTATTTGCTCCTTTGTTTATGCAGCTATAGGAGTTCCCCTTTAACAATACAATATTTATTTCTTTTTATTTACAATTAAGCCCTTTTATCCTTATTTAAAGGATAGAGGGCTTTTCCTGCCATCAACTGCTTGCAGGGCCCGTTGCAATGTAATATAATCGGCTCAAAGAAAAGACGGGTGATGAAAAATGGATTATGGTAGTAAAAAGGTTGCGGCAGTGGCTATTAAGATGGCACTTTCGGAGACACGGGAAGAAGAGGCGCGTTTGAAAAAGGAGTATGCAGCCGCTGGTATTTATACTGCAGCCGTTGATTACGGCGGTGAATTTATTAATTCCGTGCAAAAAATCGTTGAAAGAGCAGTAGTAGCCGCTAAGAGGGAAGGAGTTATTAAAGAAACCCATCCCGAAGAAGGGGCCGTTGCCGGGGCAACCAGGGAAGCCCTTTCCCAGATTATGCCAAAAGCCCTGGGTTTGAATGTTGGCGGCAAAATTGGTATCGCCCGCTGGCATGACCACCTGAGTGTGGCCATTTTCTTCGGTATTGGCCTGTTGCACCTGGACGAAGTTGGTATCGGTTTGGGGCACAGGGCTGTATGAGGGAGCGGATGGCAGGCGTTCCAAGTAAAAAATTGCAGGATGGTAGGGGAAACTATGGAAGAAAATTGCCACGTCTTACCGACCGGAGGTAAACGGGAATCAAAGGGTATAAGAGTATGGGGTATACGCGGGGCAGTTGATGTGCCGGTGAATACGGCAACGGCCATTCTTGCAGCTACAGAGGGTTTGCTCCGCGAAATACAAACCCGGAACAGGCTGGTCGTAAAAGATATTATCAGCGCCTTTTTTACGGTGACGCCGGACCTCAACGCGGCCTTTCCCGCTGAGGCGGCCCGGCGCCTGGGCTGGCAGGAAGCAGCCTTGTTGTGCGCTACCGAAATACCGGTACCGGGGAGCCTGCCGGGGGTGGTCAGGGTTTTAATCCACGCCTATAGCGACCGGGAACCGGTCCACGTTTACCTGGGCCGGGCGGTGCAATTACGCCCTGATTTGGGTTAGCGCAAAGAAAACTATTGACAGGTATTTACTTTCCATGCTATGCTGTTAGCAATAATGGAATATATAGCCGAGTTGAGCCGAGTGGAGTTGGAGTTGAGCCTGGAGGAGAGGGAAGGAAAGTATACCAGACCAGGGCTCGCTTGAGCGCTGGTTTTTATTTTGCCTAAAAAGGAGGGGGGCACGGTGATCCGGCCTGACCGGCAAACCTTTCTGGACCTGGCCGCAAAGGTTCCATATATTCCCGTGTGGGCCGAGGTCCTGGCCGATACTGAAACCCCAATTTCCCTGTACCTGAGATTGGCCAATAAAACCCCCAGCTTTCTGCTGGAAAGCGTCGAGGGCGGGGAGAGGCTGGGACGTTATTCTATAATGGGCTTTGATCCACTGCTGGCCTTTATGATCCGATCCGGGAAAGCCTATTTAACCGCCCGGGGAGAAACCTACGTCCTCCCGGAAAAACCCCTGGCGGCTTTACGCCGTTTACTGGCGCGCCTTACCCTTCCGTTTGGTACCGGACCCCGTTTTATGGGTGGATTGGTAGGTTTCCTGGGTTACGATCTGGTCCGGGAAATAGAGAACTTGCCCGGCCATGCCGTGGATGACCTGCAACTGCCCTGTACCTATCTAACCCTTCACCGGGTGTTCCTCATCTATGACCACGTCCTGCGGACGGTCCGGGTGGCCTGCCTGGGCCGGGGCGGTAAAGATGCGGCAACCGCTTATGAAGAGGCCGTAGCTGTCGTCAAGTCCCTCGTTGGAGAATTGCAGCGTCCCGCCGGGACAGGGCGGCAGGACGGCAACCGGGTCAATGCCAACGGGTCTTGGCAGGCTAATATAACCAGGCAAGATTTCATCCGGAAGGTAGAAAAGGCCAAGGAATACATAGCTGCGGGGGATATCTTCCAGGTGGTCCTCTCCCAGCGCTTGAGCCTGCCCTTTGCCGGCGATACCCTGGCTGTTTACCGGCGGCTGCGCACCCTTAATCCTTCTCCCTATATGTTTTACCTGAACTTACCGGAAGTAAAACTGGTGGGGGCCTCCCCGGAAATGCTGGTCAGGGTAGAAGGTGGGAAGATTGACTACAGTCCCATTGCCGGTACCCGGCCCCGGGGCCGGACTCCCCGGGAGGACCAGGAGTTAACCCGGGAACTCCTGGCCAGTGAAAAGGAGCGGGCCGAACATCTAATGCTCCTGGACCTGGGTCGCAATGACATCGGCCGGGTGGCAGCTCCTGGAAGTCTCCAGATACCCCGGCAAATGGTAGTTGAATATTATTCCCACGTCATGCACCTGGTTTCCAGTATTACTGCCCGCCTGGCGCCGGGCAAGGACGCCCTGGACGCCCTGCTGGCCTGTTTCCCGGCGGGTACAGTAACCGGGGCCCCGAAGGTGCGGGCCATGGAGATCATTGCCGAACTGGAGCCAACGGCGCGGGGACCTTATGCCGGTGCCGTGGGGTATCTCGGCCTCCACGGCAACCTTGATACCTGTATTGCCATCCGGACCATTACTTTTACCCGGGGGCAGGCCTTTGTCCAGGCCGGTGCCGGTATAGTTGCCGATTCCGACCCGGCGGGTGAATATGAAGAAACCTTGAATAAAGCCCGGGCTTTGCTCCAGGTTCTGAATACCAGGGAGGAAGAGAATTATGCTGCTAATGATCGATAACTACGACTCCTTTACCTATAACCTGGTCCAGTATTTCCTGGAACTGGGACAGGAGGTGGTGGTGCGGCGTAATGACGCCATTACCCTGGAAGAAATTGCTGCCCTGCAGCCTGATTACCTGGTCCTTTCTCCCGGTCCCTGCACGCCTAATGAAGCGGGTATCTCCCTGGAGGCTATAACCGCCTTTGCCGGGAAAATTCCCATCCTGGGGGTTTGCCTGGGACACCAGAGTATAGCCCAGGCCTTTGGCGGCCGGGTAGTGCGGGCCGCGAGGCTGATGCACGGCAAGACCTCAACTATTACCCACAACGGTAAAACTATTTATCGTAACCTCCCCAATCCCTTCACTGCCACCCGTTATCATTCCCTGATAGTTGAAGAAGAGACCCTGCCGGACTGCCTGGAAGTCACAGCCCGCAGCGAAACCGGTGAATTAATGGGCTTGCGCCACCGCCACCTGGCGGTGGAAGGGGTCCAGTTCCACCCGGAATCCATCCTGACGACGGTGGGCAAGGAATTGCTGAAAAATTTTTTAGAAGAATACAAAGCCAGCTAAACTATCCTTTGCGAGGGGAGATGAGTAGAGTGTTAAAGTCCCTAATTGGCCAGGTTGTAACTGGTCAGGATTTAAGTGAGACCGAAGCTGAGCAAGCAATGGATATCATCATGACCGGCGAGGCCACCCCGGCCCAGATAGCTGCCTTTCTTACTGCCCTGCGCTTGAAGGGTGAAACGGTAGAAGAAATCACTGGCTTTGCCCGGAGCATGCGCCGCCGGGCAGCCACCCTGACCACCCGCCACCAGGTTTTTATTGACACCTGCGGGACCGGCGGTGACGGTCGCCATACTTTTAACATTTCCACCACGGCTGCCTTCGTTATTGCCGGCGCCGGGGTGGCCGTAGCCAAACACGGCAATCGTTCCGTATCCAGCCGCTGCGGCAGCGCCGATGTGCTGGAAGCCCTGGGAATCAAGGTTGACCTGCCGCCGGCAGCCGTGGCCCGCTGCCTGGATGAGGTGGGCATGGCCTTCCTTTTTGCCCCGGTATTCCACGGTGCCATGAAGTATGCCGCCGGCCCGCGCCGGGAAATCGGCATCCGCACCGTCTTTAACCTCCTTGGTCCCCTGACCAACCCGGCCGGTGCCCCCTGCCAGCTGGTAGGCGTCTATGATCCTTCTTTAACGGAAACAGTAGCCGCCGTCCTGGGGCGGCTGGGGAGCCGCCGGGCTTACGTGGTCCACGGCAGCGACGGCCTGGATGAAGTCACCACCACCGGACCTACGAAAATAACCTGCCTGGATCACGGTAGCCTCAGCACTTATAACTTTTATCCTGAAGATGCCGGCCTGCCCCGGGCTGGTTTAGAAGACCTGGCCGGGGGGACGGCAGCCGATAATGCTGCCATTACCCGCTCCGTACTGAAGGGCGAAAAGGGCCCGGCCCGGGACGTAGTTCTCCTCAATGCCGCCTTTGGCCTCCTAGCCGCGGGTGTAGAAAATTCCCTCCCGGCAGCCCTGGCTACAGCTGCAACGAGTATCGATTCCGGCGCCGCCATGGCCAAACTACAAGATATGACGGCCTGGATAGAAAGCTGGGCTGCCTGATGCTTGCGGAGATTTTGGCCAATAAACGCCGGGAAGTGGCGGTTACCAGGGAGCAAAGGCCCCTGGCCCGCTTGGAAAGGGAGGTAAAAAATTTACCCTTGACCGTGGATTTTAGCGCCGCCCTGCGGCGCCAGGGGGCCGGCCTGAACCTCATTGCCGAATTAAAGCAGGCTTCGCCTTCCCGGGGCCTGATCCGGGCCGCCTTTGACCTGGAGGAACAGGCCCGCCTTTATACAGCTGCCGGGGCGGCAGCCATTTCCGTATTAACAGATTGGCGTTTCTTTAAGGGTAAGCCGGAGTACCTGTCCCGGGTGCGGCAGGTAACCTCCCTGCCTCTACTCCGCAAGGATTTTATTGTTGACCCCTACCAGATTTATGAAGCCCGGGCTTTAGGGGCTGATGCTGTGCTGCTAATTGTTGCTGCCCTGGAGCCGGCAGAACTGCAGGAATACCTGGCCCTGGCGGATAGGCTTAAGCTGGGAGCCCTGGTAGAAGTCCATACAGAGGCAGAAGTTGAAGTAGCCCTCCAGGCCGGCGCCGGGATTATCGGCATCAATAACCGGGATTTACGGACCTTTAAAGTTGACTTGCATACCACCCTTGCTTTGCGGCCCTTGATCCCCCCGGGGCCCGTAGTGGTCAGTGAAAGCGGAATCATGAGCCGGGCCGATGCGGCCCTGGTTGCCGGGGCCGGCGTTGATGCCATCCTGGTGGGGGAAGCACTGATGACGGCGGGGGATGTAAAGTTAAAAGTTGCCGAGTTGAGTCTATCCTAAATCATAACAGGAGTGGCGTGATGATCAGGGTAAAAATTTGCGGCATCCGGAGCTATGAAGAAGCCCGGCTGGTCCTGGACGCCGGCGTCGATACTCTGGGTTTTGTCTTTGCCAGGAGTCCCCGGCAAGTAAACCCGGAAACCGCCCGGGAGATAATAATGAAGCTGCCGCCCTTTACCACGACGGTAGGCGTTTTCGTGAATGAGCCTCGCTACAGCCTCATGGAAATAGCCACCTTCTGCCGCCTGGATGTCCTCCAGCTCCATGGCGATGAGCCGCCAGAATACTGCCACGGCCTTTCCCAACGGGTTATTAAAGCCTTCCGGGTACGGGATGCCAGCTTTATCCAGGCCATAGACTCTTACCCGGAGGTACAGGGCTTCCTCCTGGATGCTTACGTCCCGGGGGTTGCCGGCGGCAGTGGCCGGACCTTTAACTGGGATCTGGCCAAAGATGCCGTGGCCCGGGGCCGGCCTATCATCCTGGCCGGGGGCCTGACACCCGAGAATGTTGGCACCGCCATCCGTACCGTGCGGCCCTATGCTGTCGATGTCGCCAGTGGCGTGGAAACAAACGGCCGCAAGGATCCGGCCAAAATAGTTTCATTTCTACAGGCTGTGAGGGAAGCTGAAGAGCAGGTCAGCCGTCCACCACTGCATCACCCCTAGCGAAGAGGTGAAAATACTGATACGGAGGTAAACGCAATATGGTATTACCAGACAGCCGGGGGCATTTTGGTCCCTACGGCGGGCGCTTCGTACCCGAAACCCTCATGCCGGCCCTTAAGGAAATCGAAAAGGCATACCGGGAGGCCAGGGAGGATCCCACCTTTCAAAGGGAATTAAAATATTACCTTGAGCAGTACGCCGGCCGGCCGACACCTCTATATTTCGCAGCCAATCTCACCAGGCACCTGGGCGGGGCCCGGGTTTACCTGAAACGCGAGGATCTTAACCATACCGGTTCCCACAAGCTGAATAACGCCCTGGGCCAGGCTTTACTCGCCCGGCGCATGGGCAAAAAACGCCTTATTGCCGAAACCGGTGCTGGCCAGCACGGGGTGGCCACAGCCACCGTTGCCGCCCTCCTGGGAATGGAATGCGAAATTTACATGGGGGAAGAAGATACCCGCCGCCAGGCCCTGAATGTCTTCCGCATGGAACTCCTGGGGGCCAGGGTAATTCCCGTGGCGGCCGGCAGCTGCACTTTAAAGGATGCCGTTAATGAAGCCCTGCGGGACTGGGTTACCAACGTCCGGACCACCTATTATCTAATCGGTTCAGTTGTTGGTCCCCACCCTTACCCCATGATGGTCCGGGACTTCCAGGCCGTCATCGGTGAAGAAACGCGGCAACAGGTCCTGGAGGCTTCAGGCCGCCTGCCAGACCACCTCATTGCCTGTGTTGGGGGGGGCAGCAACGCTATGGGCCTCTTTTATCCCTTTATCCAGGATGCCGGGGTCAAGATGTGGGGCGCTGAAGCGGCCGGGCGAGGGTTAAAAACCGGCCGGCATGCAGCCTCGTTAACTGCCGGCCGGCCCGGCGTCTTCCAGGGATCTTACAGTTATATCGTCCAGGACGAAAACGGCCAGATCAAGCCGGTATACTCGCTATCAGCCGGCCTCGATTATCCCGGTGTAGGACCGGAGCATAGCTACCTTAAAGACAGCGGGCGGGCCACCTATATGGCTATTACTGACGCCGAGGCCCTGGAGGCTTTTCAACTGTTGAGCCGTACCGAAGGCATTATCCCGGCCCTGGAAAGCGCCCATGCCGTAGCCCTGGCCATGAAAATGGCCCCCGGGTTATCACAGGAAGAAATTATCATTGTTAATCTCTCCGGCCGCGGCGATAAGGATGTCCAGCAAGTGGAGGCTGTGCTCCAGGAGGGAGGAGAAAACCATGGGTGTTGAAAGGATCAGCGCCGCCTTTGCCGCCCGGGAAAAGGAAGGGCGTAAAGCTTTAATCGTCTACCTCTGTGCCGGGGATCCTTCCCTGGAGGTGACGGCCGCAGCCGTGCAGGAACTGGCGGCAGCCGGGGTTGATATCATTGAGCTGGGGGTACCCTTCTCCGATCCTGTGGCCGATGGCCCGGTCATCCAGGCCGCCAGCACCCGCGCCCTGGCCAGGGGGACGAATTTAAGGAAGATCCTGGACCTGGTAAAGAATTTGCGCTCCCGGGTGAGCCTACCCCTGGTCCTCATGAGCTACTACAACCCCCTCCTCCAGTACGGCCTGGCAGGGCTGGCTGCCGACCTGGCCGCCGCCGGGGTAGACGGCCTGATCGTTCCCGACCTGCCCCTGGAAGAAAGCGCCCCTTTACGGGAAAAATTAGAAGCGGTAAAACTAGCTGCCATTCCCCTGGTGGCGCCGACGACGCCGGCAGAACGCCTGCAGCAAATTGCCGCGGCAGCGCAGGGCTTTATCTACTGCGTTTCCCTGACCGGGGTAACCGGGGCCAGGGAAAGCCTGCCCCCCGGGATTGCGGCGTATCTCGCCAGGGTGCGGGAGGCAACGGACCTCCCCCTGGGGGTAGGATTCGGCATCAGCCATCCTGAGCAAGCCAGGCTCCTGGCTCCCCTCTGCGACGGCATAATCGTCGGCAGCGCCGTCGTGCGGGCCCTCCATGAAGGAGGCCTGCCGGCAGCCGTGGAAGTTGTCCAAAGCTTACGCCAGGCTATATAAAAATGATAAAAAGGCCCCTTGCCAGGAGGGGGGCACTGTGCTATAGTCTAAATTGTAGTATGGTAGGGTAACACTGCAGGGTTACTTAAAATGGCAGGATGGCAGTACGGCAGGAGAGATGGCACTTGAAAAAACGTCACTCCTGGCGTGGGTGACGTTTTGCTTTTGCAGGGGGGTTACAAATGATCATTGTCATGGAACCCGGAGCAACTTCTGAGGAACAGCAGGCGGTGATAGCGCGCCTGGAACGGGAGGGTTTCAAGGTGCACCTGTCCCGGGGAATAGAACGGACAATAATTGGTGCCATTGGCGATAAAACACGTTTAAGGGCTGAAACCCTGGCCGCCTTGCCCGGGGTGGAAAAGGTGGTGCCCATTTTACATCCCTACAAACTGGCCGGCCGGGACTTTCACCCCGAGGACACCGTGGTACCTGTAGGGGATTTGACCGTCGGCGGCCGCCAGGTGCAGATAATCGCCGGGCCCTGCGCGGTGGAGAGCCGGGAGCAGCTCCTGGAAACCGCCATGGCCGTACGCGAGGCCGGGGCGACCATGCTGCGGGGAGGAGCCTATAAACCCCGCAGCTCACCTTACTCCTTCCAGGGCCTGGCCGCCAAAGGCCTGGAATTCCTGGCCGAAGCCCGGGAAGTCACTGGTTTGCCTGTTGTGACGGAAATCATGGACCCGGCCCTGGTCACCGAAGTCGCGCAGGTTGCCGATGTACTGCAAATAGGTTCCCGGAACATGCAAAACTTTGCCCTGCTCCAGGCCGTGGGCCGCACCCAAAAGCCGGTGCTTTTGAAGCGCGGCCTGTCGGCGACCATTGAGGAATGGCTCCTGGCCGCCGAATACATCCTAACTGAAGGTAATAGCCAGGTTATCTTATGCGAACGGGGCATCCGTACTTTTGAGACGTACACCCGTAATACCCTGGACCTGAGCGCCGTACCAGCAGTAAAGCATTTATCCCACCTGCCGGTCATTGTCGATCCCAGCCACGGGACCGGGCGCAAGTTTATGGTCGCTCCCATGGCCAGGGCCGCCCTGGCTGCTGGTGCTGACGGCTTAATGATCGAGGTTCACCCCAACCCCCAGGAAGCCCTCTCCGATGGCCCCCAGTCCCTGACACCGGAGCAATTTGCCCGCCTGGTACAGGAAATCCGGCCCATTATCGCTGCCAATAGCCGGGAACTGGGGCATCTGGTATCATGAAGGCAATAGCTTACCTGGGGCCCCCCGGGACTTTTTCCCATGAGGCGGCAGTTGCCTGGGCACGGCGGGCAGGTTTCAACTGGCAGGCAGGGGCGGATACTTTCCTGGCCTGCCTGAGCCTCCCGGAAGTCCTGGCCGCAATCCAAAACCACCAGGCAGGAGCAGGGATTTTACCGGTGGAAAACTCCATCGAAGGAGCGGTGAACCTCACCCTGGACCTGGTCCTGGAGGAAGAAGGGCTGCAGGTAATCGGCGAAGTAGTATTGCCGGTCTGCCACTGCCTTATGGGCCAGGCAGAGGATATGAAAGCAATCCGGGAAGTCTGGTCCCACCCCCAGGCCCTGGCCCAGTGCCGCCATTACCTGGCCACTAACCTCCCTGGAGCAAAACTTAAGGCGGTTACCAGTACGGCTGAGGCTGCCAGGGAGGCCCGCCAGAGGCCAGAACTGGCGGCCATCGCTTCGGCCTTTGCCGCCAGGCTTTACCAGCTACCGGTACTGGCAACCGGCATCCAGGATTACCAGGAAAATAAAACGCGCTTCTGGGTCCTGGGGCGGGAGGCACCGTCCCTCCCCGGTCCTTACAAGACCTCCCTGGTGGTGGCTGCCCTGGCCAACCGCCCGGGAAGTCTTTATGCCATTTTAAAGGATTTTGCTGAAGCCGGCATTAATTTGACCCGTATTGAATCCCGTCCGACCAAAAAGGAACTGGGGGAATACCTTTTCTTTATTGATTGCGAGGGCAAAGCCACGGCACCACCATTAAAAGAAGTGCTGGCAGGCCTGAAATCCAGGACGGGTTTATTAAAAATCCTGGGATCTTACTCCCAGGACAGGGGGGAAACCAGTTGCAGCTAGTTCCGGGTCCGGTTCCGGTTGCTCCACCGCCAGTAAAGGAAATAAATAGTAACAAACGAGCCGGTCCTCTGGTTGAAAGAGTGGCCATCATCGGCCTGGGCCTCATGGGGGGTTCCCTGGGCCTGGCCCTGCTGCAGGGAGGCCTGGCCCGGGAAGTGGCGGGCTATGACCGCGAGGTTGAGGCCATCCAGGCGGCCATGCAACTTGGTGCCATCAACCACCAGGCTACCTGCCCGGAGGAAGCCGTCGCTGGGGCTGAGGTAGTAATTCTGGCCGTACCGGTAGGGACCTTAAGCCAGGTGGCCGGGGCCATCGCCCCGGCCCTGGCGCCTGGGACCATTGTTACCGACACCGGCAGCGTCAAAGGAGCCGTTGTCCGGGAACTGGAAAGTATTTTCCAGCCCCGGGCCTTTTATGTCGGCGGCCATCCCATGGCCGGATCCGAGCGGGCCGGCATCAAGGCCGCCGACCGCTATCTCCTGGAAAATGCCGTCTATGTATTAACGCCGACCCCGGCCACCGATGCTGGGGCCTTGAAACGCCTGGAAGAGTTGTTCCAGGTGATGGGCTCAAGGGTTATGACTCTAGATCCGGAGGAGCACGACCTGGTGGTGGCCGGGATCAGCCATTTACCCCATCTCTTAGCCGTCAGCCTGATGCAAACTGCTGGCATTCTTTCCCGGGAGCATCCCCTGGCCCTGATGCTGGCTGCCGGGGGTTTCCGGGATACAACCCGCATCGCTGCGGGGGACCCGGTCATGTGGCGGGATATTTTTCTCCACAACCGCCAGGCTATTCTTACTTTGTTAAAATGCTGGCGCCGCCAGGTGGAAGCCCTGGAGGGGATGATTGCCCGGGGTGATGGCGAGGACCTGGAGGCTGCATTACAACAGGCCCGCTCTTTAAGGGCCCAGGTGCCGGTGCGGCAAAAAGGCCTGCTGCCCGCCCTCCATGAACTGGTGGTGACCGTCCCCGACCAGCCGGGGGTTATTGGCGGTATGGCTTCGGTCCTGGGCAATGCCGGTATTAATATTATTGACATCGAAATCCTCCGGGTGCGGGAGGGGGAAGGAGGCAGCATCCGCCTGGGCTTTACCACAGCCGCCGCTGCCTCAAAAGCCCTGGAAATATTACAAAGCAAAGGGATTAATGCCCGGATGTTGTAAAACGGCTTGACACCGGTAGATATTCCTGGTAGTTTGGAAGGGGAATCAGGAGGAAAAGAATGCAGCTTATTATCAAGCCGCCGCCATCCCTGGCGGGAACTTTAAGACCTCCGGGGGATAAATCCATTTCCCACCGGGCGGCCATCATCGGGGCTCTCGCCGAAGGGACAACGGTCATCGAGGGTTTCCTGGAGGGAGCCGACTGCCTCAGCACTTTAAGATGTCTCAGGGCCCTGGGAGTAGATATCGATGGCCCCCACGAAGGCCAGGTAGTTGTCCGCGGTGAAGGGATGGGTTCCTTGAAAGAGCCGGAAGCGATCCTCGATGCCGGCAATTCGGGTACCACCATGCGCCTCCTCCTGGGGGTGCTGGCCGGGCAGCCCTTTTATAGCGTGATGACTGGCGACGCCTCCCTGCGCCGCCGGCCCATGGGCCGGGTGACCCGGCCCCTTGCGGCCATGGGGGCCAGGATCTGGGGACGCCAGGGCGGGGAACTGGCCCCCTTAAGTATCCAGGGTGGTAACCTGCAACCCCTTACCTATACCCTGCCGGTGGCCAGTGCCCAGGTAAAATCGGCCCTGCTCCTGGCCGGCCTTTTTGCCCCCGGGGAGACGGTTATTATTGAACCCTGCCGCTCACGGGATCACAGTGAGCGCCTGCTCAAAGCAGCCGGGGCTGCTATCAAGGTCGAAGGGCTGGCTGTCAGGATCGCAGGCCAGAGGCCCCTGCAGCCATTAACCATCAGCGTTCCAGGGGATATTTCAGCAGCGGCTTTTTTCCTGGTAGCCGGGTGTATCCATCCCCGGGCCAGTATCACCCTGGAAAATGTAAATTTAAACCCCACCCGCACCGGCATCCTGGATGTACTGCTGTCCATGGGGGCGCAAATATCGGTAATGCCCCGGGGCGAGAGCGGCGGCGAGCTGGCCGGTGATATCCAGGCAACCTCCAGCAGCCTCCGGGGTGTGGAGATGGGCGGCGAACTCATTCCCCGCCTCATTGATGAAATACCAGTCCTGGCAGTGGCGGCCGCCCTGGGCGAAGGGGAAACGGTAATCCGCGACGCAGCCGAACTGAGGGTGAAGGAGAGCGACCGCATCACTATGGTGGCCCGCGAGCTGGACAGGATGGGCGCCAATATCCAGGCACGGCCCGATGGTTTCCTGATTAAAGGGGTTAAAGGGGGCCGCCTCCAGGGAACAGTGGTGGACAGTCACGGCGATCACCGCCTGGGAATGGCCCTGGCAGTAGCCGCCCTGGTGGCCGAAGGGCCAACGGTAATCAAGGGCGCTGAATGTATGGCCATTTCTTACCCCCATTTTGCCGCCGACCTGGCCCGGCTGGGGGTAGAAGTCAGGGAAGAAGAGTGAGGAATAAATTGCACGGTAACGTAGCCATCGACGGCCCGGCCGGGGCCGGTAAAAGCACAGTAGCCAGGCTCCTGGCGCAAAAACTGGGTTATCTATACATCGACACCGGGGCCATGTACCGGGCCCTGACCTGGAAGGCCCTGCAGCTGGGAATAGATTTATCTGATGAAGAAAAGCTGGTATCCCTGGCCGTTGTAACTACTATCAAGCTGGAAAACACAGCAGGAGGTACAATAAAGGTCTACTGCGACGGCGTTGATGTTACTGCGGCCATCCGGCAGGAAAAGGTTTCCAATCATGTTTCGATTGTCGCCCGGATACCAGGGGTGCGGCGGCGGCTGGTAGAGCTACAACGGCAAATGGCCGCTTCCAACCGTGTGGTCATGGACGGCCGCGATATCGGCACCAATGTCCTGCCGGAAGCTCCTTACAAGTTTTTCCTGACGGCTTCCCTGGAAGAGAGGGCGCGGCGGCGTTACCAGGAACTCATAGTTTCCGGGCGGGAAGTTGACCTGGAAACCATTAAGGAAGAAATCCGCCGGCGCGATGCCCGGGATAGCCAGCGGGAAGTAGACCCCTTGCAACCGGCACCTGATGCTGAAATCATCGATACGACCAATATGGGAGTTGATGAAGTAGTTTCTAAATTAGTGGAACTAATCAAAGCCAGGACAAAGGACCCTTTACAATCAAGCTGTTTGAGGTAAAGGGTTGTGCTGAGTGGTAAAGCGGCCCGGGCAAAGCCGAGGAGTGAGGGGAGTCTACCAGTGTTTTACCTGTTCGCTAAATTCATCTGTTATCTTTTTTTGCGCTTTGTCTGCCGCTGGGAAGTCAGGGGACGGGAGAATTTTCCCCTGGAAGGACCGGTTATTGTTGTAGCCAACCATATCTCCCTGATGGACCCGGTGGTTGTCGGCGTCGTTGCCCCCAGGACAGTACGGTTTATGGCGAAAGAAGAGCTTTTTCATATTCCCATAGTCAACTGGATTATTAAAGGGCTCTACGCCTTCCCTATACGGCGGGGGCGTTCCGACCGGGCAGCTTTAAAAGCGGCACTGGAAATCCTCCGCAACGGCCAGGTCCTGGGAATGTTTCCTGAAGGTACCCGCAGTAAGGACGGCCAGCTACTTCCTTTTCAGCATGGCGCCGCCCTCCTGTCCTTGAAAACCGGTGCACCGTTGCTGCCAATGGCTATTAAAAATACCAATAAAATATTTTCTGGAGAAAAGGTTAAAGTGATTATCGGACGGCCTTTAAAGATTGATATTAGCGGTCCCAGCACACCCCAGCAGGTTGAAAGCCTGACGGCAGCCGTTTACAGGGCAGTAGCCGAAATGCTGGCTTAGAAACCAGCTTTTTTTAATGACAGGCAGGAATTTGCTTCTTTTTCGCGAAATGTAAATAATGTTCGGCTGGAATCAGCAAACTAAATTCTAGCCTTGAATTAGGAGAAGAATTTTGGTGGAAGTGATCGTTGCTGAATATGCAGGCTTTTGTTTTGGCGTCACGCGGGCCGTAAAACTGGCCAGGGAGGCTCCCAAACCCATCGCTTCCCTTGGGGCACTAATCCACAACAGGCAGGTAGTGGAACAACTTGCCAGGGAAGGCGTTCAACCTGTAGAAGCACTGGATAATGTCGATTGCGGAAGGGTATTGATCCGTTCCCATGGCGTGACGCCGGATCTATTAGCGGTTGCCAGGGAAAAAGGGCTGGAGGTTATAGACGCTACCTGCCCCTACGTAGCACGGGCCCAGAGCATGGCCGCAAAAATGGCCGGTGAGGGTTACCAGGTTGTAATTGTAGGTGATCCTGCACATCCCGAGGTAAAAGGGTTGCTCGGGTGGGCCGGTCCAGGGGCAGTAGTAGTTCCCGATAAAGAAGCAGCAGCCCATCTGCCCTTTCACCCCCGGCGGGCAGTTATAGCCCAGACCACACAGCCGGAGGAGAGGTTGGAGCAAGTTGCGGCTGTATTGCGTCTTAACACGGACACTCTGGTAGTACACAATACCATTTGCCATGCTACCCGCCGGCGCCAGGAAGCAGCAGTTAACCTTGCGCGCCAGGTAGACGTCATGCTGGTAATCGGCGGTAAAGAGAGCGCCAACACCCGACACCTGGCCGAACTCTGCCGGGCTACGGGGACGCCGACCTACCATGTAGAAGAGGCTGGGGAATTGTGTTACCAGTGGTTTATTAATGCCCGGAGGGTCGGGGTAACAGGTGGCGCTTCGACCCCAGCGTGGATTATTGAGGAGGTAGTAGCAATGCTGGCAGAAGAGGAAAAAATGATGGTTTCCGAGGGTGAAAAGGAGCCGGCAGTTCCAGCGGGAGGAGATGACTTGGCGCCGGCCGGGGAGAATAACGAAGTGGAAGTGACCCCGGAAAACAGCCCCATAACGGCGAGGGCAGAGGACACCGTGGAAACAGCAGGGGATGTCGACTACCCCATAGAACCGGAGGCTGTAGAACCTGCCCCTGCTGGCGAACAGCAGGAAGAACAGAAAAATGAAATGCAGCAAATGGAAACTAAAATGCCTGAACTACGCCGGGGTAGCATTGTCACTGGTACTGTAGTCCAGGTTAATGATAACGAGGTCCTGGTGGATGTGGGTGGAAAATGTGAAGGGGTTATTCCTTTAAATGAACTTACCCACCTCAATATTAGCGATCCCCGGGAAGTAGTAGCCGTAGGTGATACCATTAACGTAATGGTTTTAAGGCCTGAAGATGAGGAAGGGCATCCGGTTTTATCTAAGCGCCGTGCCGACCGCCGGGTTGCCTGGGAGAAACTTGAAGAACACCTGGCCAGCGGTGCCGAAATCCAGGGTGAAGTCATTGAAGTAGTTAAAGGCGGCCTTTTAGTCGATGTAGGGGTAAGGGGTTTCGTACCCGCTTCCCTCATTGAAAGGGGTTACGTCGAAGACTTAAATGCCTATTTAGGAAAGACTTTACGCTTGCGGGTCATTGAGCTTGATCGCAGTAAGAATAAGGTTGTTCTTTCCCAGAAGGCCATCCTGGAAGAAGAGTATGAAAAGCAACGCCAGGCTACATGGGAAAGCCTGGTGGAGGGCCAGATCCGGAAAGGTATCGTCCGGAGATTGACTAACTTTGGTGCTTTTGTTGATCTGGGTGGCGTCGATGGTCTACTCCACGTTTCCGAGATATCCTGGGGTAGGGTAGAACATCCCCGTGATGCCCTGCATGAAGGGCAGGAAATCGAAGTCAAAATCCTGGGTATCGACCGGGAAGAGGGGAAAGTTTCCCTGGGACGTAAACAACTCCTGCCCAATCCCTGGGATACAGCCGCCAGCCGTTATCCTGTAGGATCAATAGTAGAAGGTAAAGTCCTGCGCCTGGCTCCCTTTGGCGCTTTTGTAGAAGTCGAACCGGGTATAGAAGGACTGGTGCATATCTCCCAGCTGGCCGACAGGCATGTAGAAAAACCCGAGGATGTCGTTAATGTAGGGGATATTATCCAGGTTAAAGTACTGGGGGTAGACCAGGAAGCCCAGCGTATGAGCCTGAGTCTTCGCCAGGCCTTAAAAGACAAAGCCAAAAAGCAGCCCAAACAAGCAGAAAGAAACCAGGAAAACCAGGAAGAAAGCGGTGTAAAACTGGGGGATTTATTCGGGGAGCTTTTTGAAGAGGCAAAATGAAAACGCGAGGCGTAAAGAAATGCCTGAAATTATAGCGGGAAGAGGCCGGCGCAAGCTGGAGCACCTGCGTTTCTTCCAGCTAGAAGGCAACGGCACCAACGGCCTGGAGGATGTCCATTTAATCCACCAGGCCCTGCCAGAACTAGATTGGCAAGACATTGATCTTAGCTGCCGGTGGCTGGGGAAAACCCTGGCCGCCCCTTTTATTATAAACGCCCTTACCGGTGGCCCTCCGGAAACAATAGAAATTAATGCCGCCCTGGCCAGGGTGGCCAGGAGGACGGGCATCGCCATGGCCGTAGGTTCCCAGAGGGGGGCCATAGAAAATAAAGCCTGGATGGAAAGTTTTACCATTACGCGCAGAGAAAATCCTGAAGGTCTACTCCTGGCCAATGTGGGAGCCGGTAATTCACCGGAAGATGCCCGGGAAGCGGTTGCCATGATTGCCGCCGATGGCTTACAGGTTCATCTAAACGCCGCCCAGGAACTAGTTATGCCTGAGGGCGACCGTTCCTTCCGGGGATGGCTGGAAAATATAAAGGATATGGTAAACATCCTGGATGTACCGGTTATTGCCAAAGAAGTAGGTTTTGGCCTGTCCCGGGAAGCAGCTTTACAGTTATATAACTGTGGTGTTCGTATTTTTGATGTCGGCGGTCGCGGCGGGACAGATTTTGCCGCTATTGAAAATAAACGCCGGGACAGGCAGGTTGCTTCCCTGGCCTACTGGGGTTTACCTACTGCCGTAAGCATCCTCGAAATAAAAGAACTGAGCCTGCCGGTAGAGATTGTGGCCACCGGTGGTATCCGGAGTGTCCTGGATGCCGCCCGGGCCCTGGCCCTGGGGGCGAAAATTGTTGGTGCGGCCGGCCATTTTTTAAAGATTCTTCTGGAACGGGGAGAAGATGCCCTGGTGCAGGAAATCTTCGACTGGCAGGAAGATTTAAAACGCATCTGTCTATTAACAGGATGCTCTACACCGGCAGAACTGGCCACCAGGCGAGTAGTTATTACAGGTAAGACAAAAGCCTGGCTGGAAGGTATCCAGCAACGGCCTTTAAGACAGGTCTGATAAGACTGTTGCCACCCACCAGACCCATTATTTTGGGTTTGGTGTTTTTTTATTCATGCAGGGCTATTGCCGGATATATTTGCCTGAAGGCCTATTTTGCCCCTTCCACTGCGGTACCGGTATATTTCTTTCCTGACGGGGAAATCTAACCCTGGAAGGTGGTTAACTATGACGGGATATACTGCCGGTGTTTTAATGTTAGTTATTATCTTTGTCCTGGTCTATTTTGGCCTGGCCCACAGGGTCCTGGACCGCCTGTATTTAAGTGACCGTGCTGCCCTGGCCCTGATTGTTGCCATGATTTTCGGCAGCTTTATCAACATCCCGATCACCAGCGGCCGTGTAGTTACTTCGGTTAATGTTGGTGGGGGTTTAATACCCCTGGGCCTGGCCGTTTATGTCCTTTACCGGGCCGGGACCGGACGTGAAGTAGGGCGGGCTATGCTGGGGGCAGTAATTACTGCCGGCGTACTTTCGGGCATCAACATTTTAACCAGGGGCCGGGAAGCCTGGAATGTTTACGGGCTGAGCCTTTTAGATCCCATATACTATTATCCCCTCATCGCCGGCCTGGTAGCCTATCTTGTAGGCCGTTCCCGCCGGGCAGCCTTTGTCGGCGCCATCCTGGGAGTGTTATTGCTGGATGGCATCGACCTTATCTACTATCTAAGGACGGGTTTAAGGGGTACGGTAGCCTTTGGCGGGGCCGGTATAATCGACGTTACCTTTATGGCGGCTGTAATAGCCGTGCTTCTGGCTGAATTGATAGGTGAAGCACGCGAAAGAATCCAGGGCGGGCCGGAGGTTTCAAAGCGGCCCCGTTCCCTGCTGGCAGGGCTGCGGGGTGCTCCACTGAAGCCTTTACCTGATAATAAAAAGGATAATGGTGGTGATCAAGGTGAAAAAAGCAAAGAGACCTCGTAGATTCTGGCTTGGCATACTCACCGTTTTTACCGCCCTGGCCCTGGTAACTATCCTAGCTCTTCATGAAAGCTATAGGGAAGCTACAACTACGGTTTTCAACCTGAAAAACCTGTTGGCGAGCCAGGCCCATACCGAAGGAGAATATTCCATTTTAGTGGATGAACAAGGGCGGATCTTGGATATGATGTCCCGCCGTGTTTACCTCAATGATGAGTTTATTGCCGCTGACAACCATCGTTATAAAGTAATTCGCATTGAAGGGAACCGGGCTATCTGCCGGGAAATAGGGATAGAACAGCTTTCTCTAGATAAAAGCACCCTGTCTCCCGATGCCACCGCCCCTGTCCAGGCCAGGGGCAGCCAGGTAATAGGTGTTTACCATTCCCATGACGACGAATCCTACGTACCAACTCAAGGTACAGAGAGTATACCTGGGAGTGGGGGAATTCTGCAAGTAGGTACGTCCTTTGCCAATCGCTTGCGCAGCATGGGCTTGACGGTAATCGTTGATCAGACCTCCCATGCTCCCCATGATGATGCGGCTTACCGGCGCTCGCGCCGTACGGCTACGGGATTGCTGCAAAAAGGGGCAGCAGCTATCTTCGACCTGCACCGTGATGGCGTGCCCGATCCCACTTTTTACCGCCGCACAATCAACGGTCAGAATGTCACAATGATTCGTCTGGTCGTCGGCAGGGAGAATCAAAACATGAGTGCTAACCTGGATTTTGCCAAAAGGCTCAAGGCAGCTGCCGACACCAGATACCCCGGCTTGATCAGGGGGATTTTTATCGGCGCCGGTAGCTATAACCAGGACCTTTCGCCACGGGCTATGCTCCTGGAAGTCGGTACCCATACCAATACCCTGGCGGAAGCCGAAGGGGGAGTAACCCTTTTTGCCGATATTGTTCCCCCCGTCCTGGGCGTGGCTGCCCAGCCGGCAGCCAGTCGAACTACCAGCACGACTGCTGACTGGAAAGGTGTTTTATTTGTTATCCTGGCCGTCGTCCTCGGCGGCGGCGCTTTCCTCATTATTTCCACAGGTAGCTGGGAAAAAGCGGTGTCCAGGTTGAAGCAGGTGACTTCTATCGAATGGGTTAATTTACTGGGATGGAGACGGGCAAAAAGGCCCCTGCTGCCCGGATTAAAGGAGCGGGAAGCTGGCAGCTTTAAAAAAAAGGTGAGGTATGACAGGAAAACAGCCCCAGAATCTTTACCTAACGAGGAAAGGGCTGACTGGCAAAAGGATTAAAATGGTTGTTGTATATCATTGTTTTGGCGGTTCCCATTCTTCAATTACGGCTGCGGCCATCCACCTGGGGTTATTACCCCGGAACAGATTACCTACGGCAGCGGAACTCCTGGCCCTGCCGTATTTTGATGGTCGCAGCCGGGGCGAAGAGGGAGAACTAAAATTTATTGGCATCGATGAGTATGGTAATAAGATTTATGCCGCGGGAAAAAAGAACCTGGGCAGCCGGTTTGAAGCATTGCTCTATGATCTGGCAGCTATACTGGGAATAAAGGGGCAGGAAATTTTACTTATTGATACCTCTCCCCTGGTAAATCTTCTCATGCGGATCGGGGGTTTTACCTCGCGCCGTATAGGCCTGACCTTCCTTGGCCGGCCTGTAGTTGTGCTGGGTACCAGGCGCGCCTTTCCCGGTCTGGTAAAGCTTGTAGAACAGAATAAACATCTGTGGAAGCCGGCGCGTACCTTAGCCGGGACGACAGCAGGATGAAGATAAATTTACCCGGAAAGGTTAGCCATTGTGATAATCATTTATGCTTGTTTTAGCGGCACCCATGCGGCGGTCATAGCCGCTGCCCTCCATGCTGGCTTTTTGAATCCAAGCCAGCTACCGGCATGGGATGAATTAAAAAAATTGCCTCATTTTGACTGCCCTGAGGGAAAAGGCGGCATGCGTTATATAGGCCATACACTTGCAGGCCATGCTGTGTATACCGCCGCTGTCGGGCATGACGGCGAGGCTGCCCTGCTCTCTGTAAAGACTTTTCTAACAGCCTTAGGACGGGAACAGCGTGAGGTACTCTGGTTAGACGTCTCCCGGCGGGTTTCCTTTTTATGGCGGGCCGGCGCTTTTTGCCGGCGTTATCCCTTCCTGGCATGGCTAGGGCGCCTGCTGTTACAGGGGAGCCTGGGACGAGACTATAACGTCCTTGTTGACCTTGTCAAGGAGGCCTGCAGGCAGGAACTTAACGAAGTTAAATACTGCCGCCGGAACCAGCTTTAAACATAAATTAAGGGCTTCAAGTAAAAACTTGACGGCCGGGGTAAAATATTGGATAATTAAGGCGAAATCCAGGGCGTTGTAGCAGCCTTGGATAAGGGATGGTCAGGAGATGACATTCTTTTGCCTGAAGAAGGGGTAGTAATAACAGCAGTCCGGCCGGACAGTATAGCCGCAGCACTGGGCATAAACCCTGGTGATAAGTTGGTGGCCATAAACGGGGAACGGGTGCCCGACCTGATTGTTTACCGTTACCTTTGTGCCGGTGAAAACCTGGAGGTTGAGATTGAAAAAGCGGGCAGCGAGCGATGGCTACTGGAAATTGAAAAGGATTACGACGAAGATCTGGGACTGGAATTTGGCGCTTCAACCTTTGATGGCTTGCGCCGTTGCGGTAATAAATGCCTTTTTTGCTTTGTCGACCAGATGCCCCGGGGTTTGAGACCCGGTCTTTATATCAAAGATGACGACTACCGTTATTCTTTTCTCCACGGCAATTTTATTACCCTGACCAACTTAAGGCCCAGAGACTGGGAATATATCTTGCGCTGGCATCTCAGCCCCCTCTATATTTCCGTCCATACCACCAACCCGCAATTAAGAAGCAAGATGTTAGGCAATCCCAGGGGCGGGGAGATAATGGCGCATTTGACGAAACTGGCCGCAGCCGGCATCCAGATGCATACCCAGGTTGTCCTCTGCCCGGGGCTTAATGACGGCCCGGAGTTAGAACGGACGGTAAAGGACCTGAGTGGACTTTTTCCCGCAGTACAGTCCATTGCCGTAGTACCTGTAGGCCTAACCTCCCGGAGGGAGCATTTGTACCCTTTAAGGAGGGTAAAGCCGGAGGAGGCCGCTGGAATAATAAGCCAGATTGCCGCCTGGCAGGCAGGTTTTCGCCGCCGTTTTGGGTGCGGCTTTGTTTACGGTGCCGATGAATTTTATTTACTGGCCAATCTTCCCTTACCTCCAGCTTCTTTCTATGACGACTTTCCCCAGACGGAAAATGGCGTGGGGCTAACACGCCTTTTCCTGGATGAATTCAAAGCTACCCTGGCCAAACTCAAACAACCAGAAATCCAGCCTCGCCGCGTGATAATAGCCACCGGCACCCTGGCGGCACCAGTCCTGGCAGGGCTTATCCAGGAGGCGACGGCAAAGGCCAGCAGCCTGGAAGCCATGGTGGTTCCGGTAAACAATCATTTTTTTGGTCCCCAGGTGACGGTGGCCGGCCTCCTAACCGGGCGAGACCTTCTTCAGGGGTTAAAAGAGGCTGCCTCCTGGGCCCGGGAAAAAGAAGGAGTTATTCTCATCCCCGACGTAATGTTAAAAAAGGACACGCCGGTTTTCCTTGATGATATGACGCCGGAAATCATTGCTGCTGAACTGGGAGTAGTCGTAGAAGTAGTTCCGGCTACTGGGAAAGGATTGATAGCGGGATGCTACGGCCGCACGGTTGTTCAGTAATACCTCGACCGTATATTAAAACCAGTATAGATGATTTATTTTAGTAGTGGAGGAATTCTTTTTGCCCAAACCGGTAGTAGCCATTGTCGGGCGGCCCAATGTCGGCAAATCAACCCTTTTCAATCGCATTACCGGCACCCGGGTGGCCATCGTTGAAGACACCCCGGGCGTTACCCGTGATCGCCTGTATCGCGATGCCGACTGGCGGGGCCGCCAGTTTACCCTGGTCGATACGGGCGGTATTGCCGCCAGAACAGACGATCCTCTGGTAGTTCAGGTAAGGCGTCAGGCCGAAATAGCCCTGGAAGAAGCCGATGTTATCCTTTTTGTCGTCGATGCCAGGAGCGGTTTAACCGCGGACGATGAAGAGGTGGCAGAGTTATTACGCCGTTCCGGGCGGCCGGTAATTTTAGTGACCAACAAGGTCGAAGACTTCAGGGACCCTACCATGATCCACGAATTTTACCGCCTGGGCCTGGGGGAACCTTTACCTGTTTCTGCTATTCATGGTTTAAATATAGGCGATCTCCTGGACAGGATCGTTGATCTCTTGCCGGAAACTGCCGCAGAAGAGGACGGGCCGGCCTTAAAAGTAGCCGTGGTGGGGCGACCCAATGTGGGCAAGTCATCTATTGTCAACCGTCTGCTGGGAGAAGAACGTGTTATCGTCAGCGACCTGCCGGGGACTACCCGGGATGCCATAGATACATATTTTCGCCGGGGTGAAAAGGAGTACATCCTTATTGATACAGCCGGCATGCGCCGCAAAAGCCGTATTGCCAACCCTACAGAACATTACAGTGTTTTACGGGCCCTGAAGGCTGTAGATCGAGCAGATGTAGTCCTGGTTGTCCTGGACGGCACTGAAGGCGTTACCGAACAAGATAAAAAAATAGCCGGCTATGGCCATGAACAGGGTAAAGCTTCTATAATAATAGTAAACAAGTGGGACCTGGTACCCAAGGACGATAAAACAATAACTCGCTATGAGGAAAGGATCCGGGAAGAGTTAAGTTTTATGTCCTATGCGCCTATTCTCTTTGTTTCAGCCCTGACAGGACAGCGGGTCGCCAAGATTTTACCTGCCATTGACGCCGTAGGAGCAGAAGCCAGCCATCGCGTTGCTACGAGCACACTAAATTCCGTAGTACAGGAAGCAATTATGCTCACGCCACCGCCGGCAGTAAAAGGGCAAGGGGTTAAAATATTCTATGCCACCCAGGTCCGGGTTAAACCGCCAACCTTCATCTTTTTCTGTAACCGTCCGGAAGATATCCATTTCTCCTACCAGCGTTACCTGGAAAACCAGCTCCGCCAGGCCTTCGGCTTTGAGGGCACTCCGTTGCGTTTGCTGTTCCGCCGTAGTAAGGGACAATAATAAAATGGAGGGGGAAATATGTGGCTGCTGGCCTTGATACTGGCTTACCTCCTTGGTTCTCTTCCCACAGCTTTTATAGTAGGACGTTATATTTACGGGTTTGATATCCGGCGACGGGGCAGTGGCAATGTAGGTGCCACCAACGCTTTAAGAACCATGGGCACCATCCCCGGCCTGGTAGTTCTGGCCGTAGATGCATTGAAAGGCATGATCGCTGTCTGGCTGGGGCAGCTCATCGGCGGTCCCTGGCTGGCAGCTTTAACGGCCATGGCGGCCATAGCAGGCCACAATTGGTCTATTTTTCTCAAATTCCAAGGTGGCCGGGGTGTGGCAACGGCTGCGGGGGCTGTAATGGTTATGGCTCCGGTTGCCTTGTTTTGGGCGGTACTGGTCTGGGTTATAATTGTTATCTTTTCCCGTTACGTTTCTTTAGGGTCAATTACTGCAGCAGCCCTGGCACCATTTCTCGTGTTCTTTTTTCACCGTCCCTGGCCGTATATCCTATTTACCTTTGCCGGGGCAGCTCTCATTATTTACCGCCACCGGCCCAATATAAAACGTCTCCTGGCCGGAACAGAACATAAACTCGGGGAGCGAGGTTAATTTGGCAAAGACTATCGCCGTGATTGGTGCCGGCAGCTGGGGAACGGCACTGGCCGTTTTGCTGGCTCGCAAGGGTTTCCAGGTGAACCTGTGGGCCAGGCGGCCGGAAATTGTTTCTGAACTGGATAAAACTAAAGAAAATAAAGGATATTTACCGGGGGTAAAATTACCTGCCGGTATCAGGCCTGAACATGATCTCCGGACAGTCTCCAGGGGTGCAGACCTGGTAGTTTTAAGCGTACCTTCCCATGCTGTAAGGTTAACGGCGCGGCAGATAAAAAATTTTTTACCACAAGAAACAATAATAGTTAACACCGCTAAAGGATTGGAGCTAGAAACTAAAAAACGCTTATCGGAAGTCCTGGCCGAAGAAGGATTTAACCGGGTAGCGGTTCTTTCCGGTCCCAGTCATGCCGAAGAAGTTGGCCGCAGCCTGCCGACTACAGTTGTAGTGGCTGCTGCTGATAAAAACACGGCTGAATACGTTCAGGATATTTTTATAGATCCTACCTTTCGCGTGTATACCAATCCCGACTTGATCGGAGTCGAATTTGGCGGCGCGTTAAAAAATATTATTGCCCTGGCTACCGGGATTGCCGATGGCCTGGGCCTGGGAGATAATGCCAGGGCGGCTTTGATGACCAGGGGTATGGCGGAAATTACCCGGCTGGGCGTCGCCCTGGGGGGAAAAGCTATGACTTTTGCCGGCTTAAGTGGTATTGGTGACTTGATTGTTACCTGTACCAGTATGTACAGCCGCAACCGCCGTGCCGGGATACAACTGGGGCAGGGCAGGCCCCTGGCCGAAGTCCTGTCAGGGATGGGTATGGTAGTTGAAGGCGTACGGACTACGGCTGCAGCCAGGGAGCTGGCCCGCCAGCATAAGATCCGGATGCCGATTACCGAAGAGATTTACCGGGTTCTATACGAAGACAAACCGGCCCGGGAATGTGTGGCAACCCTTATGGAGCGTCCCCGCACCCATGAGGTTGAAGCAGGTATCTGGTAAGGATTTAAGGACCTGTACGTCAAGGCAGGTTCTTTTCTTTTAAGGGGGCGCATATATTTGTAAAAGGTTAAGGACCCAAATAATTTTAGGTCTTATTCTTGCCGCGATGTCATATAGATGTATTGTTAAAACATGCCAGCAAGAATGAACGGTAAACTAAATGGCCTGGGGAGGGAGAAGACGGGGTGGAAAAGCGGGACATTTTCCGGGATATAGCCGAACGTACCGGTGGTGATATTTATCTCGGTGTCATGGGTCCGGTACGCAGCGGCAAGTCAACTTTTATTACTCAATTTATGGAAAAACTGGTGTTGCCAAACATCAAGAATCCTAATGAGCGTGACCGGGCCAGGGATGAATTGCCCCAGAGCGGCGCCGGGCGCATGATTATGACCACCGAACCTAAATTTATTCCCAATGAGGCGGTAGAGATTACCGTTCGTGAAGGGTTAAAGATGCGCGTAAGACTGGTCGACTGCGTCGGCTATACGGTACCGGGAGCCCTCGGTTATGAAGACGGCGAAGGCCCCCGGATGGTCAATACCCCATGGTTTGAGGAGCCTGTACCATTCCAGGAAGCGGCGGAAACAGGTACCCGCAAGGTAATTACCGATCACGCAACCATCGGTATTGTTGTCACAACAGATGGTAGTATTACCGACATTCCCCGGGAAAATTACGTTGATGCCGAGGAACGCGTTATCTGGGAACTCAAGGATTTAGGCAAACCCTTCGTCGTTCTACTTAATTCTATTCATCCCATGGCCGAAGAGACACTTACCCTGGCCGGGGAGCTTGAGACCGCCTATGATGTACCGGTCCTGCCGGTGGACTGCCTGCAATTAAACGTAGAAGACATCCTGCATATCATGGAAGAAGCCCTTTATGAATTCCCGGTGGCTGAAGTTAACGTCAACCTGCCCCGCTGGGTAGATGAACTTACCGGTGACCACTGGCTCAGACAGCAGCTGGAAAATGCCGTCCGGGAGGCAGTAGGGGAGGTCCGGCGTTTAAGGGACATCAATGGCGCCATCGGGAGGCTAAATGAAAATGAATATGTAGCACGAGTATCCTTAAAAGATATGGATCTGGGAACCGGAACTGCCCATATTGACCTGTTTACCAGGGAGGGTCTCTTCTACCAGATCTTACGGGAAGCCAGTGGCCTGGACATAAGCGGCGATCATGATATCCTGCGCTGGATAAAGGAACTGGCCGGCATCAAAAAAGAATGGGACAAAATCGCGTATGGTATCCAGGAAGTACGCAATACCGGCTACGGTGTCGTCACACCCACCGAAGAAGAAATGGAACTGGCCGAGCCGGAACTCATTAAGCAGGGCGGGCGTTCCGGCGTAAGGCTTAAGGCTACAGCACCCTCTTACCACTTCATCCGTGCCGACATCACTACCGAGGTAACGCCCCTGATTGGGACCGAAAAACAGTGCGAGGACCTGGTGCAATATATCATGGAGGAGTTTGAAGATAACCCCAAGAAGATCTGGCAAACAAATGTATTCGGTAAATCACTTAGTGAACTGGTACGGGAGGGTATCCAGAGCAAACTGTACCGCATGCCGGAAAGCGCCCAGGTGAAGCTCCAGGAGACGGTAGAGCGCATAGTAAACGACGGCGGTGGTGGCTTGATCTGCATTATAATTTAGGAGCAAATGCAGGATACCGGGGATTTCCCCGGTTTATTTTACTAGTAACTATTCACGTGGCAGGGTTCTGAACTGTTTTGACCCATCTTTGTTTCCTTAACACCTATTCTAAATTATTTACTGCTCCCGCGAGATATGGTACAATTCAACAAGAGGTAAGACCACTTGTCCCAGGGTAGGAGCGATAAACTTTGAGCGATAATTTGACGGAAAGGCCTTTTAAGCCCATTTACCGCAATCCTAAAAGCGTTTATCACCGCGTAGTAGATGAAATAAAAAAAAGTATTTTCGAAGGGCGAATAAAGCCCGGTGACCGCCTGCCTGCAGAGCGGGAGCTGGCAGAAATGCTGGGCGTGAGCCGCACTTCCGTCCGGGAAGCCCTGAAAATGCTGGCTGCCGAGGGCCTGGTGAGCATTCGCCACGGGCAGGGGGCTTTCATCAGCGAACAGGATCCAGATGAGTACCTGAAGCGTTTTGCCAGTCATTTACCCGTCAACAGGGATACCGTTCTGCATCTCTTTGAAGTTCGTAAAGTCCTGGAGCCCCAGGCAGCCCGCTGGGTAGCGGAAAGGGCTGGCCAGGCCGATATCCAGGAACTGGCGAGTATGGTGACTACAACCAGGGAACACCTGGGGCGCTTGCGCAGCGGCCGCCTTTCCCTCCTTGCCGGGCACGATAGCAATTTCCATTACCGCCTGGCCCAGGCCACCGGTAATACCGTGCTGGTGCGCTTGATGCACAGCATGCTTGACCTTCTGGCCGATAGCCGTTCCCGCAGCCTGGCTATCCCCGGCCGCGGCGAGCGATCGGTGGATGAACACTATGAGATAGTAAAGGCTTTGCTTGCACGTGATGGCGAAGCGGCTGCAACAGCCATGTTCCGGCACCTGGAAGACGTGGAAGCGCAAGTTGCCGCTGCCTGGCGTGAGGAAAAATAAAAATCTTGACATCAGCTGAAACAAGGTTTATAGTGTATATCAAGCTGGCTTAATTGAATACAGGAAGTAAAACTCTTATCGAGAGAGGTGGAGGGACTGGCCCGATGAAACCCGGCAACCCGCATCCCGGTATTACGGGAGCGAAAGGTGCCAATTCCTGCAGGGCTTGGCCCTGAGAGATAAGGGGGGTAAGAAAGTATTGCCTCTTCTTATCGGAGAGGCTTTTTTATTCCCCCGCAGCCGGCTAAACAAAAAGAGAGGGGAATACTCATGTCAAAAGAACAGCACCGTTTTGCCACCCTGTGCATTCACGCCGGGCAGGAACCCGATCCGGCTACGGGAGCGCGAGCCGTACCTATTTACCAGACCACTTCCTACGTTTTTCGCGATGCTGATCATGCGGCGTCCCTTTTTTCTTTAAACGAAACGGGAAACATCTATACCCGGATAATGAATCCCACTACCGATGTCTTCGAAAAAAGAATGGCAGCCCTGGAAGGCGGTGTGGGAGCATTAGCTACGGCATCCGGACAGGCGGCTATAACCCTGGCCATTGCCAATATTGCCATGGCAGGTCAGGAAATAGTGTCTTCTACCAGCCTTTATGGTGGCACCTTTACTCTATTTAATTACACCCTGGCTAAATTTGGCATCAAAGTTCGCTTTGTCGATAGTACCGATCCGGAAGATTACCGGCGGGCCATTAACGATAACACCCGTGCCATCTATGTAGAAATCATGGGCAACCCAAAGCTGGACGTACCGGATTTGGAAGCCCTGGCGGACGTTGCCCACACGGCCGGCATCCCCTTGATTGTTGACAACACCTTTGCCACGCCGTATTTATGCCAGCCTATTGCCTTCGGTGCCGATGTTGTGGTTCATTCGGCCACCAAGTTTATCGGCGGCCATGGCACCTCCATCGGCGGGGTCATTGTCGACTCCGGCCAATTCAACTGGGATAACGGCAAATTTCCCGGCCTGGTGGAGCCGGATCCCAGCTATCACGGCCTCAGTTATCTGAAAGCCTTTGGCCCGGCGGCCTATATTGTCAAGGCCCGGGTCCAGCTCCTGCGCGACCTGGGGCCGGCATTAAGTCCTTTTAACGCCTTTCTTTTCCTCCAGGGCCTGGAAACCCTGCCTTTACGTATGGAACGCCACGTCGAGAATACATTGCAGATTGCCCGCTGGCTGGCGGAACACCCGAACGTATCCTGGGTAAGTTATCCCGGCCTGCCCAGTCATCCCTCCTATGAACGGGTGCAAAAGTACCTCCCCCGGGGAGCAGGGGCAATTTTGACTTTTGGTATTAAAGGTGGCAGGGAAGCAGGGAAAAAATTTATCAACAACCTGGAGTTGTTTTCCCTCCTGGCCAATGTCGGCGACGCTCGTTCCCTGGTCATCCACCCGGCCAGCACTACCCACCAGCAGTTAACTCCCGAGGAGCAAATGGCGTCAGGGGTAACCGAGGATCTGGTCCGCCTTTCCATTGGACTGGAAGATGTTAACGACCTCATAGCCGATCTAGATCAAGCCCTTTGCAGGAGCAGGTTATAGTATGGGAGATGTAGGTATTGTTGCTACCCGGTATTATAACTGGCCGGGAAGCCTGCGGTTGGAAAGCGGGGCCTATTTAGGCCCCCTTACCATAGCCTATGAAACTTATGGCGAACTTAACGCTGCCGGGGATAACGCCATCCTGGTCCTCCATGCCCTCACCGGCAGCGCCCATATTGCCGGCCGCCATTCCCCGGACGACCGGCTGCCCGGCTGGTGGGATCCCCTGGTAGGTCCGGGCAGGGCCCTTGATACCAGGCGCTATTTTGTCGTCTGCGCCAATGTCCTGGGTGGCTGCTACGGGACTACCGGCCCGGCAAGCATAAACCCGTCCAGCGGCAGGCCTTACGGCAAAGAATTTCCCACAATAACTATCCGCGATATGGTGCGGGCCCAGAAAATACTGCTGGATTATCTGGGTGTCAAACACCTGGTTGCAGCCATAGGTGGTTCCATGGGCGGTATGCAGGTCCTGGAATGGGGTTTTCTTTACCCGGAAATGGTAACGGCCATTATACCTATTGCCGTCGGCGGCCGGACGACGCCAATGCAAATAGCTTTTAACAATGTCCAGCGTGAGGCCATCTATGCCGATCCTGATTGGCAAGAGGGAAACTATTACGGTACCCCGGGACCCCAGCGGGGACTGGCCCTGGCCCGGCGAATAGGGACCATTACTTATAAAAGCGATATCTCGTGGACCATGAAGTTTGGCCGTACCCTGGTGAACCCGGAAAGATACTACCAGCTTGAGGGCCAGTTTGAAGTTGAAAGCTACCTGGCTTACCAGGGGAGGAAGCTGGTGCAACGCTTTGACGCCAATGCATATATTTACTTGACCAAGGCAATGGATCTCTACGATGTAAGCCATGGCCGTGGCAACTATGCTGAGGTATGGGTTAATTTACCCCGATGCCTGGGGATAGGCATTTCCAGCGATTTCCTTTTTCCTCCCTACCAGGTAAAAGAGATTGTCCGCCTGATTAATGCCGGCGGCGGTCGTGCCCGGTACGTGGAACTCAATTCTCCCTACGGACATGATGCCTTTCTTATTGAATTTAAACAGCTTGAAACTTTTATTAAATCTTATCTTACCAGGGAAATTCCTGCGAATGGATAAAAAGTATTGCTCAACGGTGAGGGTTACGGTAAAATTTATTATTATAAGGAGAGTGAGGGTGTGTCAGGACCAGTAAATATCGGCCTCTTGGGCCTTGGTACCGTTGGGAGCGGTGTACTTCGCCTCCTGGAACAGAACGGGGCCACCATCGCCCAGAAGTTAGGCCGGCCTTTAAAAATAAGCCGCATCCTGGTTCGGGACAAGCACCGGCTTCGTCAGGTAGAAGTTAACCCCGATTTACTCACTACCGATCCCGAAGCCATCCTGGCCGACCCGGATATCCCTATTATAGTCGAAGTTATGGGCGGCACCGGTGCTGCCCGGGAATATATCCTTAAAGCAATCAGCCGGGGTAAAAGCGTGGTTACGGCTAACAAGGATCTCCTCGCCCTTCACGGCAAGGAGCTTTTTGATGCCGCTGCGGCCAGGGGGGTTGATCTTCTATTTGAAGCCAGTGTGGGTGGTGGTATTCCCATTATTCGCCCGTTAAAAGAATGCCTGGCCGGCAACCGTATCCGCCAGGTAATGGGCATCGTCAACGGGACTACCAATTATATCCTCACCAAAATGAGCCGGGAAGGCCGGGATTTTGCAGAAGTCCTCCGGGAAGCCCAGTCTCTTGGTTATGCCGAGGCTGATCCGGCAGCCGATATTAAAGGTGATGATGCTGCCCGCAAAATGGCCATCCTGGCTTCGATCGCTTTCGGCACCCGCATTACTTACCCGGATGTTTACCGGGAAGGGATCAGCCACCTGACGGCCCAGGACATAAGCTATGCTGCCGACCTTGGTTATGCCGTTAAACTTTTGGGAATTGCCAGGGAAGACGAAGAGGGAATTGAAGTAAGGGTGCACCCGGCCCTGGTACCGTTAAACCATCCCCTGGCGGCAGTCAGCGATGTTTTTAATGCCATTTTTGTAGAAGGAGATGCCGTAGGAGAAACCATGTTTTACGGCCGGGGCGCCGGCTCCATGCCGACGGCCAGCGCCGTGGCAGGGGATATTATAGAAGCAGCCCGCAATCTTCAGTACAAAACCCGCGGCCGTATATCCTGTACCTGCTTTTATGAAAAACCCCTGAAACCTATAGGGGCAGTCATTACAAAGTATTACCTGCGACTGGTAGTTGTCGACCGGCCGGGAGTCCTGGCCAGTATTGCTGGCGTCTTTGGCGACCGGGAGGTTAGCCTGGCTTCTGTTATCCAGGAACGCATGATCGGGGAACTGGCCGAACTGGTACTTATTACCCACCGCGTCCGGGAGCAGAACCTGCAAGAAGCCCTTGACGTACTGGCCGGTCTGCCGGTCGTTAAAGAAATAGCCTGTGTTGTACGGGTAGAAGGAGGAGAGAAAGGTTGAGCTGGCCGGGGGTTATTCGGGCTTACCGGGAGTTCCTGCCGGTGACGGAGACAACTCCCTTGATTACTTTACAGGAGGGTAACACCCCCCTGATAGCCGCCGGGAATCTTTCCCGCGAGCTTGGTATAAAACTTTACTTTAAATATGAAGGGCTTAACCCCACCGGTTCTTTCAAGGACCGGGGCATGGTCATGGCTGTGGCTAAAGCCATGGAGGCTGGATCAAAGGCCATAATGTGTGCCTCGACAGGGAATACGTCAGCATCAGCGGCTGCCTATGCTGCCCGTTGTGGTTTAAAGTGCAGTGTACTTATCCCGGAAGGCAATATCGCCCTGGGAAAGCTGGCACAGGCCCTTTTTTACGGCGCCAGGGTAATTGCCATCCAGGGTAATTTTGATGACGCCCTGGACCTTGTACGCCGGATTACGGCCAAGTATCCCATTACCCTGGTTAACTCCGTTAATCCTTTTCGTATTGAGGGTCAGAAAACGGCTGCCTTTGAAGTTTGCGACTGGCTTGGCGAAGCACCTGATTTCCTGGCCATTCCTGTAGGTAACGCCGGGAATATTACTGCCTACTGGAAGGGCTTTAATGAATATTACCAGGCCGGCCGGAGCCATCTCTTGCCGAAGATGATTGGCTTCCAGGCTGAAGGCGCGGCCCCTATTGTGCGGGGTGAAGTGATACCCAATCCAGAAACGGTGGCCACGGCCATCCGCATTGGTAATCCAGCCAGCTGGCAGCCGGCCGTCCGGGCGGCGAAGGAATCGGGCGGTTTTATCGATTGTGTCAGTGATGAAGAGATCCTGGCAGCCCAGCGCCTCCTGGCTACAGCTGAAGGCATATTTGCCGAACCGGCTTCGGCTGCTTCCCTGGCCGGGGTGATCAAGTATGTTAATAAGGGTTATTTCCATCCAGGAGATCAGGTTGTATGTGTCCTTACTGGTCATGGATTGAAGGACCCCAATATTGCCATTAAGCAAGTGGCTGAACCTATATCCCTGCCTCCCGAGGAGGACCGGGTCCTGGAAATAGTCCTTTAGCTGCCTGGACTAACAGAAACCAACATGAGAAAAAAATATATAAAAAATAGGGTAGGATATTTATGCCACTGGTAAAGGTCCCGGCTACGACGGCCAACCTGGGACCGGGATTTGATACCCTGGGTATGGCCCTGGAACTTTACGATGAACTGCTAGTTGAACTATCCCCGGACCTGGAGATTACCGTAACCGGTGAAGGTGAGGCGACTATACCCCGGGGGCCGGAAAATATAGCTTACCGGGCGGCTATGGCCGTATTGAACCGGGCCGGTCGTCCGGAGGTTAAATTGAAAATAGAAATGCACAACCGCATCCCGGTAGCCCGGGGCCTGGGCTCCAGTGCAGCGGCACTGGTAGGAGGGCTGGTAGGAGCCAATGCCCTTCTCGAGGCACCATTAAGCCAGGAAGAACTGGTAAATCTGGCCACATATCTGGAGGGACATCCTGATAATGTAGCCCCGGCCATCTTAGGCGGCCTGGTAGTAGCCGCCAGGGATGGGGACCGGGTCTACTACCGGCGCCTGGAACCGCCTGCCGGTTTAATGACGGTGGTAGCCATTCCCCAGTTTACCCTGTCGACACGGGTATCCCGCGGTGTCCTGCCCACCAGGGTGGCCCTTAGTGATGCTGTTTTTAACCTCAGCCGGGTGGGCCTCCTTCTGGCCGCTGTCCAGGCAGGGGATTTAGAGCTAATGGGTAAGATGATGGAAGATAAACTGCACCAGCCCTATCGCCTGCCCCTGGTGCCGGGGATGGGGGAGGTTTTTAACGCTGCCAGGGAGGCAGGAGCGCTGGCTGTAGTTTTGAGCGGTTCCGGGCCTTCGGTAATTGCCTTTTGCCACGGCCGGAACCCTGCAGTAGGCGAGGCTATGGCGGCAGCTTTTGCCCATCACGGCGTAGCATGCACAATAAAAGAACTGGCTCCATGTTACCAGGGGGCCAGTGTTATACTTAATACCTCTAACTCCCTTTAAGGAGGTTTTTTATGGCACTTATAGTCCAAAAATACGGCGGGACTTCCGTTAATGGGCCTGAACGGGTCAAAAATGTTGCTCGCAGGGTGGTAGATACTCGTAGGGCAGGGAATGATGTGGTAGTTATCGTTTCGGCTCCCGGAGATATGACCGATGATTTAATTGCCATGGCTCACGAGATCAGCACCAATCCACCGGCCCGGGAAATGGACATGCTTTTGGCCACAGGGGAGCAGACCTCTATAGCCCTGCTAGCTATGGCCATCCATGAACTCGGGGAACCGGTAATTTCCCTGACAGGGCCCCAGGTGGGCATTTTAACCGATAAAGTCCACACTAAAGCCCGGATCCTGGAGGTTAGCTGTGACCGCTTGCGGCTGGAATTGGAGCAGGGCAAAATCGTCATTGTCGCCGGTTTCCAGGGCAGAACCGAAGATAATGAAATAACGACCCTGGGTCGAGGTGGTTCGGATACGACGGCAGTGGCTGTCGCTGCTGCCCTGAAGGCTGACGTTTGCCAGATTTATACCGATGTGGACGGTGTCTATACGGCAGATCCCCGGATAGTGCCGGCAGCCAGGAAACTCCCGGTTATCTCCTACGACGAAATGCTGGAACTGGCCAGCCTCGGAGCCCAGGTGCTGCAGCCACGCTCCGTGGAATTTGGCAAATTAAACCACGTAGTTTTAGAGGTACGCTCCAGCTTTAACTATAATGAAGGAACTCTGGTGAAAGAGGTGAACGAAATGGAAAAGAAAATGGTGGTCAGCGGTGTAGCCGGCGATCGTAACGTAGCACGGATAGCCCTGCACGATGTTCCCGACCGGCCGGGGATTGCTAAAGCCTTATTCGTTGCCCTGGCCAAAGAAAGCATTAATGTCGATATGATCGTCCAGAGTGCCATGCGGGATGGCATAAATGATATTGCCTTCACTGTGGGCCGCAATGATCTCCGCAAGGCAGTAGAGGTTACGGAGAGGGTACGTGCTGAGATCGGTGCCAGTAAGGTAACTTTTAATGATAAAGTGGCCAAGGTGTCCATTGTCGGTGCCGGTATGATTACCAACCCCGGCGTGGCCGCCGATATGTTTGCCTGCCTGGCAGAAGAAGGGATCAATATTCACATGATCAGTACCTCCGAAATCAAGGTTTCCTGTATCATTGATGAAGAGCACCTGACCAGAGCTATGCAGGCCCTTCACACCCGCTTTGGTCTGGATAAAGAATAACCCGGGTTTCATTTTTCAGCGCCCACGCATAAAATGCAGAAAAACCTGCAAGGAGTGATTATGTGTGGGCCTGTTACAAATACCATGCCCCTCCGGTCGTTACTGGCGAGTGGAGCCAGGGGATACCCTTTACCTTATAGCTTTACGGATTGGTACTACGGTTGCCGAACTTGAACGCCTGAATCCCGGAATTGATCCTTATAATTTACAAATTGGTCACCTGCTTTGCCTTCCACCGGAACAGCCCTGTACCTCAGGCGTTTACTGGCAGGTATCTCCCGGTGACACCCTGTACAGCATTGCCCGGGCCACCGGGACGACGGTAGAAAAGTTGCTAGAACTAAATCCCCATGTAGATCCCTATAATCTCCAGGTCGGCCAGAATATCTGCCTGCCAGGGTAAATTGCTGAATTTGTGCTTGCAAAAAATTTAATTGTGGTATATATTAATAGCAAAGGGCAAGGGTGTCCTTAAAATTATTTAATCAAACGGCGATGGATGCCAGAGTGAGCAAAGACGCTCCAGGGGTAAAAACCCCGATGGGGCGTCTTTCTTTTTTCCTAGAACAGAGGGAGGTGTAAGGAATAGCTTGTTCCTAAGAGGACGAAAATGGTAGACCAAGACTATAATTTAATAATGAAAGGGGTTTCTCCAAGAGTATGACGGCAAAAGAAGTCCTCGCCATGGCCAGGGAAAACAATGTCCAGATGGTTGACCTGAAATTTATCGACCTGCCCGGCACATGGCAGCATTTCACGGTCCCCATAGAAGTGTTTGGGGAAGAGGTTTTTACCAGCGGCGTAGGTTTTGACGGTTCCAGTATCCGCGGCTTTAAAACCATCAATGAGAGCGACATGATCCTCATTCCCGATCCGGGAACAGCCTTTATCGATCCCTTTTGCGAAATCCCGACATTGAGCCTGATCTGTAATGTCTATGATCCGGTTACCGGTAAAAACTACAATCGCGATCCCCGCTTTATAGCCCAGAATGCGGAGGCCTACCTCAAAGAAACGGGTATTGCCGATACCAGTTTCTGGGGCCCGGAGGCCGAGTTTTTCATCCTCGATCACGTTCGTTTTGATCACAGCCAGTATGCCGGCTACTACTTCATTGACTCCATAGAAGGGTTCTGGAATTCGGGAGCGGAAATGAACGGCCATCCCAACCTTGGCTACCGGCCGCGCTATAAGGAAGGGTATTTCCCTGTTCCCCCTACTGATACCCTGCAAAACCTGCGTACAGAAATGGTGTTACTGCTCAAAGAGATGGGCATCGCCGTGGAAGCCCATCACCATGAGGTGGCCACGGCCGGCCAGGGTGAGATTGATATGAAGTACGCTCCCCTCACCCGGATGGCCGACCAGCTAATGATGTTTAAATATGTTGTGAAAAACGTAGCCATCAAGCATAATAAAACGGCTACCTTTATGCCCAAGCCGGTATTCCAGGATAACGGCTCGGGGATGCACGTTCACCAGAGCCTGTGGAAGGACGGCCAGCCATTATTCTTTGATGCCGGTGGCTACGCCGGCTTAAGCGAACTTGCCCTTTATTATATCGGCGGGCTGTTAAAGCACGCCCCGGCCCTGGCGGCCTTCTGCAGCCCCACCACCAATTCTTTCAAGCGGCTGGTGCCCGGCTTTGAAGCCCCGGTGAACCTGGTTTACTCCCAGCGCAACCGCAGCGCGGCCATCCGTATTCCCATGTATTCCAACAGCCCGAACTCCAAGAGAATCGAATACCGGCCGCCAGATCCTTCCTGCAACCCCTACCTTGCCTTTGCCGCCCTTTTAATGGCCGGTATCGATGGGATTAAAAACAAAATTCATCCGGGTGATCCCCTGGATAAAGACATCTACGATTTACCGCCGGAAGAAGCAGCCAAGATAAGCTCCCTGCCCGGCTCCCTGGAAGAAGCAATTGCCGCCCTGCAAAAAGACCACGAGTTTTTACTCCAGGGTGGCGTCTTTGACGAGGACCTCATCAATAGCTGGATTGAATACAAAACGAAAAAGGAAATTAGCCAGATTAAACTCCGGCCCCATCCCTATGAGTTTGTCCTGTACTACGATATTTAAGCAAAGTTCTTCATCCTGCCCTGCTGCCAGTAAGGGCAGGGTTTTTTATCCCCTACAGGCAGCTTTAACTCAATACTTTAACTTAATAAAGATGCGGCCAGGGCTACCAGGAAAATGCCGTCAAAGACGCCGGCGCCGCCGATGCTGACCACCTGGGAGCGCAAGCTTCGGATGGCGCCGAGGTTTAAAATGTCGGCTCCCAGGAGGGTGCCCAGAGCGCCAGCAATGTAGGCCACCGGGGCGGCATTATGGGGAGAAACGATAATGGCGGCCAGGGCGGCGACAATGGGCGGGATAAAGGTAGGTATGGAAATACCCACTCCCGGTACTACCCGGGCCAGGATCTTGGCCACAATGGTAACAATAAGCGTAGCCTGCAGGGCCGGCATTAATGGTGCGCGGGTAGCCAGGAGGTAGAGGGAAAAGAGGACGGGGATCACCGCCCCGCCGACGTTAACGCACAGGAGCTGGTAGCTCACCTGGGGCGGGTAATAGAAGAAGAAGGGGAAGCGACCGAACTGGGGTTGTTCAATATAAAGGCGTCGGCGGGAAATGGGGATATTAATGAGCCCGCCGATAATTGAGGCTGCAAGCAAAGTAAAAGCCCCTGCTGGTGTCAGTCCCAGCCGGGCAAAGGAAAAAACGGCTAAATTGAGGAAAAGGGAAGCCAGCAGCATGGGGATAAATAAAATAAGAAATAGCAGTGACCACAACAATTTATTTCACCCCAGAGGATATTAGTTGTATATAGATTAATCAGGCCTTTCTATATATGCTATGGTAAACATTCTACCATAAAACCCTTAACGAATCTATAAAGTATGAAATAATAATTTACCGAAATGATTCTAGCCGGCCAGGGCCCTGGAGCCGGAAAATTCGGCGGCATAGGCTAAAATCCGCTGCAGGACCTCCTGGCGTTTGGCGTTAATAGCTTCAAAATTCATGGCCGGTATATAGAAGGTTTCTATATAATCATGGGTTAGTTTGGCCTGGCGGATGTAAGCTACAGCCCGGTCCAGGCAGGCTTGATAGCGGTAAGCAGCGCTGTTGATTTCGTGGGTGTAAGACGTAAGCTTACCCCTGTCGATATAAGCCGACAGGTTAAGTCTCATGGCCGTAAGGTCAGGTAAAGAAGAGGGATCATAGGTGTGGGGCGGCTGGACGTTCATGGCCGCGACTTTTATTTCCGGTATTATTACCAGGTCGATATTCCGGGGATTGAAGGGACAATGATAAATTTCGGTATAAAGTCCTTTTTCGCGGGCAAGGTCGGCGATACGGGCCAGTACCTGGGGCACGCCTGATCCGGGTTCACCAGAGATAGTATATAGCTGCTGCACATCCTGGAGCAGGGATTCTACATGGCCGGTAATGATACCGTCAGGGGTAATGGCAGTTGCAAAGAGGTGGCGGATCTTGGCGGGCCGGTCATAACGTGGCGCGACGCCGTTAAAAATGGCATTAATTAAATTGGCTACTGCCTTATTAACCTGGCTTTCTATCATACATTCACAAATATAGCTTTCCCACTCATCGCGGATAACCTTGGCTTCCCGGAGGGCACTGTAGGCTATCTGGAACAAGCGCGACACCCGGGCGTTGGCTTTAAGGATTTCATCTTTATGGGCCCGCATTTTGCTTTCATCCCAGTAATCTCCCAGGTGGATTATTTCATCAACAGCACCCGGATTTTTAGGATCAACAATATGGGGAGCAGTGCCATCGATTAGAGCCACTTTAATTGTCGGAATAACAACGGCATCCAGGGAGCCATTATCGGAGGAACAGCAATGGTACTCAACATCATAACCCTTAGCCAACATAGTCTCACCAATTTTGCGCATAAAAGTGGACTTGCCCACGCCGGGACCACCTTTAACGATAAAAATCCGGGTGGCATCGGGCTCGATAATATAATCGTAAAAAGAATAAAACCCCTCACAGGTATTTCCCCCGGGAAAAACCCTTCTTAATTTTCCCTGACCCATTTTTTAACCTCCTTGAGATACTAACTTATTAATAATTTATGCTTTCAGCCTAAAATCTTGCCTGAACGTGGTAAATATAGTGGTGGGAAGTAGAGACAATGGTTCCGGCAGGGAAAGCGGCAGTAAAGTCTACTTCATCATCCTCAAAATTTTAAAGATATAATACCAGGAAAGGTGGCATCTGCATGAGCTAATTTTCACGTCCCTGGCTGTACCAGGAAACGCCCCTTGACAATGCCTGTTGTCAGGTGATATACTTTAGCTTGCACAGAAGAAGAACGGGGCGTAGCTCAGTTTGGCTAGAGCGCTACCTTGGGGTGGTAGAGGCCGCTGGTTCAAGTCCAGTCGCTCCGACCAGAAAGCCCGGGCTCCCGGAAAACGGGAGCCCGGGTATTTTGTTAAGCGTAGTGTGTGTAATGCAAATAATTCTGATTTGATGGCTATTAGCAGCTACAGCATTTCAGCCCCAGCCCGGCTGTTAAGAACTGTATGCACATTGTAGGTGTCAGTTCCCCTATGGTAAAATAAACATTAAAGGTTAACGATTTAGGAGTTAATCTGGATGATCGGCACTCTTTTCAAAACGGTCTAAGACAATTTAACTATTATCACTACCTGGATAAAATTTTTTTCGGACGAGGTTCATGGTGACAGTTCCACAAAGAAATAACATTTGGCTCTCCATCGCTATCCTCTTGGTAGAAATAGGAGGAATGGAGATCATGCGAGTTGGCATAGGTTTCAGCAGTACCGGTCACACAGTCGTAGATGGGCGTGTCGCTTCCGAGATGGCTGTGCAACAATCCGGCAAGCCTGTATTGACGTTGCTCCTTACCACCACTAATTATTACCTTGAGAATGTCCTAACAGCTGTAAAAGAAGTAATCGGTTCGTCTAAGTTGATAGGGGCGTGTGTTCCGGGGATTATAGCCAACCTGGAACTTTACGAAAGAGGGGTCTGCGTATTAACTATCAGTGGCGAGGGAATTGATGCTGTAACGCATTTAGAGAAAGATATTTCACGCTCTTCTTACAGAAAAGGCGAAGAAGCAGGCAAAGCTCTACTTCAAAAAGCAGGCGAATCGCCCGGCACGTTGCTGCTTTTCCCTGACACATCTACCCCTAACATTTCCGGCCTGCTTAGAGGATTATATAACGTTATGGGCCCTGCATTTGAGTTCGTTGGGGGAGGAAGCGGGAGTAGCCTGGATTTTGAAACCGCCTATCAGTTTACTGATGCAGGCATAAGTAGCGATGCCCTGGCAATAGCGATAATCAGGGGGATTAATTTTCGTATGGGCCTTGGACACGGGTGGAAACCGGTAGGAGAGCCGTTGGTAGTGACGAGAGCGCAGGGTAGAAGGGTCTATGAAATCGACGGCCTTCCAGCGCTGGAAAGATATTCAGCTTTAATAGGCCTAAAAGATAAAAATGACGAGCGAGCTTTTCCATATTACAGTATAAAATATCCCTTAGGGCTTCCTGCGGCGGGTGGAGATTTTATCATCCGCTATGCACTTAAGCCCGGGAAGGACAAAAGCATTCTATTCGCAACAGAAATCCCTCAAAACGCAGTTGCTACCATCATGCATGCTGAAACTGAGGATCTCGTTGCAGCTGCTGCAGAAATAACGCATGAGGTACTTGATACTCCGGAACACCCGAAGCTCATCATAATATTTGATTGCATTTCCCGTCGCTTAATAATGAAAGAGAGTTTCTCACGGGAGTTGGAAGCAGTGGGCAGGAATAGAAAAATAAATGTTCCGGTGATAGGCATGCTGTCCTTTGGTGAAATAAGCAGCATTGCCGGAGTACCGCTATTCTACAACAAGACCATTGTGGTTGCTGCGGGGTGGTAGAGATAAATAAGATTGCCGAACTCACGACCTTGGCAAGGTAGGAATACCGGATAAAATTCTTGTTAGGAAAGGCCCCCTTACGGAAAAAGAGTGGGAAATAATGAGGCAGCACGCCTAAAAAGGCTACAGAATTGCCTTGTCCTCCCCGGAGCTGGCCGGAATTGCCGAACTAATCCTGAAGCATCATGAAAAATGGGACGGTACCGGGTACCCTTTGGGCATTAAAGGAGAGGAAATACCTGTAGAGTGCCGCATCTTGGCCCTTGTTGATGCTTTTGATGCTATGACTAGCGCAAGACCGTACCGCCAGGCGAAAACCAACGAGGAGGCCTTCGAGGAAATCCGTCGCTGCGCCGGTACGCACTTCGATCCGGTGCTGGCAGAAGAGTTCTTGAGGATATTGGTGTCCGAAGAAGAAAAAGATACCGGTGGCTACTCGGGCCAGATGTAATGCTTTTTTGAGGACCCTATGACTCAGGACTAAGTCCTAAGCCAATATTCCCTGAAGACAAGCCCTCAACTTTATCCGACATTGCTTGCGATTTTTAGTTGACAATAAAGGGGAGTGGGGTTACAATTGGATTTGATTGAGGTCATGCCCCACTTTTATCCTGGAGGAGGAATGATAATTGCGCGCATTGGGCCGTCATGTTTTAGCTGAGGTTTATGGTTGCAGCTTCGAGATTTTAAACGATATCAAAAAAGTTGAAGAGATAATGGTGAAAGCCGCCCTCGAAGCCGGTGCCGAAATACGTGAAGTATGCTTCCATAAATTCAGCCCTCAGGGTGTCAGCGGCGTGGTGGTCATTTCCGAATCGCACCTGGCAATTCACACCTGGCCGGAGTTAGGGTATGCTGCCGTAGACGTTTTTACCTGCGGTGAAAGGGTAAACCCCTGGGATGCCTGCAGGTACTTAACCGAGCAGTTCCAGGCCGGCGAAGTCCACGCCACCGAAATTGAACGGGGCGTAATGGAACCTCGGGCGGCAGCGGTAAATCTGTAGGAGGGATATTTATTTTATTACCTACATGCGATTACGGTAGCAGGGGTAGGAGCTGACAGGCCTTGCAGGATGAAAACTTGCAGGGCCTGTGGCATTTTACATAAGAATACCAGCAGGAATATGCTCTAAAAAATAGAATAACAAATGGAAAGTAGTTATCTTTTAGGAGTGCTTAATATTGACCTCCCTGTTTAAATTACTACAGCCGGAACTGGATATAGTTCGTCGCCGCCTGGTAAAGGAAACGCATATGCAGGGACGTAGTTTACCTGGTGTAACAATACCTGTTTTAAATACGATCGATCAAGATTTTTTACCGGCCCTTGTTCTTATCAGCGCCCAGCGCCAGGGGCGTTCTGGAGCCAGGGCCCTTTCCCTGGCCGCTGTTTTTCAGTTTATTTTCCTGGCTTCTTTAATTCATATTAATATAAAAGAAAGGGTAGCCCTGGAGACCCTGACAGGTGATTTTTTCTATGCCCGTTTTTTTGAACTCCTGTGCCGTGATGGTAATATCCAGTTTATAACGCCGCTTTCCCATTTAATTTGCCAGATTCACCTGGACGCAGCCCGGCAATGCGAAAAGAAATCTGCTCCCGCAAGGCTTCATATGCGGGAATACCTGGCCGCCGCTGCTGCTTACCTGGGAAGCCAGCTGTGCGAAACCGAACCGCACCTCTCTCAGGCGTGGCATGAGATAGGCTTACAATTAGGCAGGTTGTGGAATGGCCGGCCGGCAACCGTAAAAGCCAAACAGGTAATAGAAAAACATGCTCCCGGGACGGTAAAGGAGCTCCTGTATGAGCTAGTTATACAATTAAGCGAAAAGTTACCTGCTAAACAGGTGATGGCCCTGTGACCAAAGAGGAATATGTACGTGGTATTTTTAACAATATTGCCCACCGCTATGACCTATTAAATACAGTACTAAGTTTTAACTGTGACCGGGGCTGGCGCCGCTTTACCGTAGCCCAGACGGGCCTTGCACCTGGGAACAAGGCCCTGGATGTCTGCTGTGGCACCGGTATGCTTTCTCTGGAGCTTGCCCGCGCCGTAGCCCCTGGGGGGCAGGTAGTTGGGTTAGACTTTGCCCCGGCCATGCTTGAGGTGGCCCGGCGCCGCCTGGCAGCCAGTGCCTATGGCCACCTGGTGCAGCTGGTAGAAGGCAATGCCCTGGACCTCCCCTTCCCGGATAATACCTTTGATTGCGCCACCATTGCCTTTGGCCTGCGCAACCTCCCTGATATCAAACGGGGCCTAGCGGAAATGATGCGGGTGGTACGGACGGGAGGACGGGTGATTTCCCTGGAATTAGCCAAACCCTCCCGGCCCTTTTTTAAGCAAATTTATTACCTGTACTTTGACCACCTGGTGCCTTTAATAGGACGCCTGGGAGTAGGAATGGAGGGTCCCTATAGCTACCTGCCCCGTTCCCTTAAGGGCTATCCCCACCAGGAAGAAATATTGCAGTACTTCCGCGACCTGGGCCTGGCCAGGGCACGTTATTACGAGCTGACGGGCGGAATTGTAGCCGTCCATGTGGGGATAAAGAAATAATGTTGCCTTGCTATGCTATGACAAGGGCGGTATAATGAAACTAGCCATAAACAGGTTAAAAGGAGGTGGAGCGATGGAAGATAAGTCTATGACCCTGACGGAGCACCTGGAAGCTTTGCGACGGGTACTGCTGGTATGTATTATCGCTCTGGTGATCGCAACTATCGCTGTTTATTTTGGCTTCCGGGACCAGTTGCTGGTTTTAATCATGAGACCCATTAAGGAAATAGGCATAAACCCGGTCTTTATCACTCCCTGGGAAGCCTTTTTTACCACTATAAAAATTTGCTTTGTGGCAGCTATCTTCCTGGCTCTACCGGTGATCCTCTGGGAGGTCTGGAGCTTTATCCTGCCGGCCCTGCACAGCCATGAACGGCGCCTGGTTTATATGTTAATGCCGGCCTCAATAGTGCTCTTTGCCGCGGGAATAGTCTTTGGTTACCTGGTAGTTTTCCCGGCAGCCATTCGTTTTTTACTGGTAAGTGCCAGTGAAGGTTTTACACCGCTGATTTCTATTTCACGTTATTTTAGTTTCTTGATCATGTTTATTTTACCCTTCGGGGTTGTTTTCCAATTGCCCTTGGTTATTATGCTACTCACCCATCTGGGCTTGATGACACCCCGATTTCTGGCTAAAAATCGTAAGTTTGCTGTATTAATTATCTTTATACTTGCGGCCATTCTTACCCCTACACCAGATATGATATCCCAGACGTTAATGGCTTTACCGGTAATTGCCCTTTATGAAGTTAGCATCTGGATATCTTACCTGGTACGACGAAGGCGGGAAGAAAAGGCCGGGGAAGAAAGTATTTAAATTTAAAAGAAACGGGTGTACAAATAATCTTAACAGGAGGTGAAAAGGATGTTCGGTTTGGGAGCTCCTGAATTAATCTTGATTTTAGTGCTGGCGTTAATTATCTTTGGCCCTGGTAAGTTACCGGAGGTAGGGCGAGCCCTGGGGAAAGGTATTAAGGAATTTAAGAATGCTACCAGCTCTGTTACAGAAGAAATCAAAGAAGCGGCCAAAATCGAGGAAGGCGACGGCAATGCCGGTAAAGACAAGGCCGCCAAGCAGGCAGGTTAATTGCCAAGTTACGGGAGGTAAACTCCCGTTTTTTAATGAGAAGATTGTCTGCCGTTAATCAACTAAAAGTATTTTCGATATATACGCTCCATTTTACGATAGGGGGAAGAACCTGTGGAAGCGACACCAAGGGGCAATCGCCTGCATATCGCTATTTTTGGCCGCCGCAATGCCGGCAAGTCCAGTTTGATCAACGCCCTGACCAACCAGGAACTGGCCGTAGTATCCAGCGTTCCTGGCACGACAACCGACCCGGTCCTTAAATCCATGGAAATTTTACCCCTGGGTCCCGTCGTGCTCATCGACACGGCCGGGATTGACGACGTGGGCGAACTGGGCGCTTTAAGGATCAAAAAGACAATGGAAGTCCTGCGGCGCACTGATCTGGCCATCCTGGTCCTGGACCCGGCAGCCGGGGTTGGACCTTACGAACTGGAACTCTTGCAGCGACTAAAGGAACAAAACCTGCCCCTGGTGATAGTCTTAAATAAAATCGACCAGGGCGGACGGGAACTATTGCCGGACCTGGAAAAAAACCTGGGACAGCGGGTCCTACCGGTTAGCGCCCTGACCCGCCAGGGTATCGAGGAATTGAAAGGGGAGCTGATTAAAGCCGCTCCTGCCGACTTTGAGGAGCCTTATATTGTTGCCGACCTGGTGGGGCCCGGAGAAATGGCCGTCCTGGTGGTACCTATCGACCTGGCGGCACCGAAAGGGCGCCTGATCCTGCCCCAGGTACAGACACTGCGGGACTTGCTGGATCATGACGCCATGGGCCTGGTGGTCAAGGAGCGGGAACTGAAGCTGGCCCTGGCGAAGATCCCGCCCCCCAAGATTGTTATTACCGATTCCCAGGCCTTCCTTAAGGTAGCGGCCGACACGCCCCCAGGCGTCTGGATGACTTCCTTTTCCATTTTATTTGCCCGCTATAAAGGGGACCTGGTCGAGCTGGTGCGGGGCGCGAAGACTGTTAAAAATTTGCAGCCTGGCGATAGGGTTCTCATTGCTGAGGCCTGTACCCATCACCGCCAGGCTGATGACATCGGTAAAGTGCAGATACCCCGCTGGCTGCGCCAGTACGTGGGTGGTGATTTACAGTTTTCCTGGTATTCCGGCACTGGCTACCCGGAAGATGTGGCCAGTTACAAGGTGATAATTCACTGCGGCGGCTGCATGATCAACCGCCGGGAAATGCTCTACCGCATCCAGCTGGCCAAGGAAGCCGGCGTACCAATAGTTAATTACGGCATCCTCCTGGCCTTTATCCACGGGGTCCTGGAACGAGCCCTGGAACCCTTCCCCCTGGCCCTGATGGCATGGCGGGAAGAAGAGTAAAATATAATTGGCAGGAGGTTTTCATTTGCTCGCAAGGCAAGAACAGAACCCCGTCCAGGTGCGTTACTGGCAGGTCAATGGCAAGCAAGGTTATGACCTCCGGGTTTTATCTCCTGAGGCCAGCATAGCTGATTATATTACCGCTGTGGAAGGACTGGACCCTTCCCTTCTTTACCGCCCCTATACTAACGGCGATTGCCTAGGTTGTGATCATTGCTGTGGCGGGCGCCTGCCCCTGACCAGCATTGACCTGCATGTATTGCAACAGGGACTAGAGGAACTTACTGGTAAAAGGTTTTCCCTCCCGGAAATGCTGGCGGAGTACTGCCAGGTCCAGGTGAAGGGGCGGGCGGTAGATATTACTTTGCGGACTGACGCCGAAGGTTACTGTATTTTTTTAGAACCGTACCGGCGTCGTTGCCGCCTGTACAAATACCGTCCCCTCATCTGCCGCACCTATTTTTGCTGCCCCCTCACCCGGCGGGCCAGGGTTTTACGAGAATCCCTTGTAAACCGCGGGGAAGATGAACTGGTGCGGTACTGGCTTTCCTGGCAGCCAGCGGTACCAGCAGGGGTGTACCGTCATGACTGGCCGCCAACCCCTTTCGCCGGGTGCTTGAGTTTTGCGGAAGTCCCTTTAAAGTCCCTTTGTTCACTGGAGCTGTGGCGGCAGCTTCGCCAGTAGAAATCTAAGACAAAATATTTCTATAGTAGAAGGGAAAAGCAATTTTTGGTGAATATTTGTAGCGAGGCTCGTTGAAATAAGGCTGGCCTGTTACGAGGGCTAATATGAATTTTGGAGGATAATTTATGCGCATCGCTCTCATAGCCCACGATCGTATGAAAGATGAACTGGTCAACTTTGTCGATGAGCATAAACATATCTTTGCCGGTCACCGCCTGGTAGCCACAGGGACTACCGGTACCAGGATCATGGAACGAACCGGTCTAAAGGTCCACCGTCTCATGTCCGGGCCCCTGGGGGGAGACCAGCAAATGGGTTCCCTGGTGGCCCAAAAACGCCTGGACCTGGTAATTTTCCTGCGGGACCCACTGACGCCCCAGCCCCATGAGCCGGATATCAGCGCTCTCCTGCGCATTTGTGACGTCCACAACGTACCGGCGCCCACCAATCTGGCCACAGCAACAATCTTTCTCGAGTATTTAAAAAGTAGGATAAAAGAGTAACATGAAGCCGTCTCAGACGCTTTTTAACAATTTCTGTAAAGAAAGGAGTTCTCCCATGGCTAAAGTAACAGTTCAATCCGGCATCTGTGGTTTTACCACCGACATTCTGGCTGAAGCACCGGATATGTTTTCCTGCAACCTAACCATCAACACTACCTGTCCCAACATCCAGAAGATTGCCGCTGAACTGGGCACCCTCAATCCCCTGGACGAGATTAGCTTCAAAGGCAACAGCCGCCTGCGGGAATTATTCTTTCAACATTGCCCCCATGCTGCCTGCCCGGTACTCCCCGGAATGGTTAAAGCCGTCGAAGTAGCTGCCGGTCTGGCCCTGCCCCAGGATGCCCATATTTACGTCCAGAAATAATTCTGTACCTCAGGAAGGTACATCCAGCAATAGGCGCCAGCTGATGGGCGCTGACTACCCCTCCAGGGCGACTGGCAATTTCTATAGCCGGTCGCTTTTTACTTGCCCGTATTTCCTGGCCGTACCTGGTTTGCTACAATAGAGTCCAAAGGAAGGGATCATCTATGTCTACCCGCCAGGAACATGATCTTCTGGGTAACAGGGAAGTGCCCGCCAGCGCCTACTACGGCATCCACACCTTAAGGGCAGCGGAGAATTTCCGCGTCAGCCGGCATCAAGTCCATCCAGAGCTAATTAAAGCCCTGGCTACCGTCAAAGAAGCTGCCGCCCGGGCCAACCTCGACCTGGGCTACCTGCCCCAGGAAAAGGGAGAGGCCATTATTGCTGCCTGCCAGGAAGTAGCCCGGGGTGAACTGGCCGACCAGTTTTTTCTCGACGCCTTTCAGGGCGGGGCCGGTACTTCGACTAATATGAACGTTAATGAAGTAATCGCCAACCGCGCCCTGGAAATCCTGGGCCTTCCCAGGGGTGATTATGCCACCATCCACCCCAATGACCACGTTAACCTGCACCAGTCCACCAACGATGTCTATCCTACCGCCATGCGTATAGCGGCCATCCGCCTTTTACTACCCCTGGCCGAGGAACTGGCCAGGTTCCAGGAAGCCCTCCAGGAAAAGGAGGCTGCCTTTGCCGGGATACTTAAAATCGGCCGTACTGAATTCCAGGATGCCGTTCCGGTAACCCTGGGACAGGAATTCGGTGCCTATGCCCAGGCCGTGGCCCGGGACCGCTGGCGGCTGTACAAGGTTGAGGAGCGCCTGCGCCAGGTGAACCTGGGCGGCACAGCCACCGGCACCGGCCTCAATGCCCCCCTGAAATATATTTACCTGGTCAATGATTATTTAAGGCGCCTCACGGGGGTGGGCCTGGCCCGGGCGGAAAACATGATCGATGGCACCCAGAATATGGACGTCTTTGTGGAAGTTTCCGGTCTCGTGAAGGCCGCCGCCGTAACCATGCATAAAATCGCCGGCGACCTGCGTTTCCTTTCTGCCGGTCCCAGGGGCGGGCCGGCGGAAATCAACCTGCCCCCCCGGCAGGCCGGATCTTCTATCATGCCCGGCAAGGTCAACCCGGTGATCCCGGAAATGGTCAACCAGGTGGCCATGCAGGTCATGGCCAACGATATGGTAATCGCTATGGCCGCCAGCCAGGGCCACCTGGAGCTCAATCCTTTCGCGCCCCTCATCGCCCACGCCCTCCTGGAATCCCTGGAAATGCTTGCGGCAGCGGCCCGGATTTTCCGCACGGAATGTATCAGCGGCATAACAGCCAACGCCGGGCGCTGCCGGGAAGTGCTGGAGCAGAGTCCCGTCCTGGCCACAGCTTTACTGCCCTACCTCGGTTACGAAAAAGCCACAGAGGTAGTCCAGGAAGCAGAAGCTTCCGGCCGCTCGATTAGAGAAATCCTTTTAGAAAAAGGGTTTTTAACCCCGGACGAACTGGAAAGCATCTTAACCCCGGCCGCTATGACGAAACCCGGTACAGTTAAGAACATAAATAGACCGCAACAGGGCCAGGGCTTGTGTAATTAGCAATTTACGCCATTAGCCATGGTCACCCCCGGAGCTTAAGATCAACTTAAAGCAAATCTTAGATTGGGGGTGGGGAGTATGCCCAAAATTGGCATTGATCCCGGCCATGGCGGCAGTGACCCCGGGGCCGTTGCCGCCAGCGGCCTCCAGGAAAAGGACGTCACCCTGGCTGTGGGCCTGGCGTTGCGGCAGTTGCTCCAGGGGGCAGGCATAGCAGTAGTAATGTCCCGGACAGGCGACCAGGACGTTTCCCTGGCAGACAGGGCGGCTCTCTTCAACCGGGAACAGGTAGACCTCGTCATCAGCCTGCACGTCAACAGCGCCGGTACCCCGGCTAACTACGCCAGCACCTTTATCCTGGCACCCGGAGGCCAGGCTGAAAAGCTCGCCCGCTTGATCCAGGCCGAAGTGGTGGCGGCCACCGGCTGGCCTGACGGGGGTGTCCGCCAGGCGAATTTCTATATCCTGCGGGAAACCGATGACCCGGCAGTCCTGGTGGAAATGGGTTTTATCAGCAACCCGGAGACGGCAGCTCAACTCGCCACGCCGGCAGTACAGCAATCCCTGGCCCGGACTATTTTCCGCGGCCTGGCCCTTTATCTGGACCTGCAGTTATCTGAACCCCGCGATATCCAGGGCCACTGGGCGGAGACAGCCATCCGCCAGGTTATGGCCGCCGGGATCATGAGCGGCTACCCGGACGGTACCTTCCGTCCCGACCAGAATGCCACCCGGGCTGAATTGGCTGCCGCTTTGGCAAATCTTTTAGCCAGGTTAAATTTTAATACCGTGTAATTTTTCATTTTAGCATGCCTGAGTATTTGCTTCTATGGTATAATCAAGCCATGAAAAAACACAGTCATCGGCCTGGAAGCCCGCTTTAATGGTGAAATAAGTCATTAAATTTAACCGGGTTTGCCCGGTTGACTGGGGGCACTTGGCTTGGCTTTACTTATCAAAAATGCCGAATGGATTATTACCCTGGATAGCGAAGGCCATCGTTACCGGCAGGCTGATCTTTTAATTGAGGGGCCGGCAATTAAGGCCATTGGATCCAATCTACCTGCGGGGGATGGAGACGAGATTATTAACGCCAGGGGTAAGGTTGTTTTGCCGGGACTGATCAATACCCATCATCACCTCTACCAGACCCTGACCCGCAATATTCCGGCAACCCAGGATATACCCCTGTTCCCCTGGTTGGTGACCCTTTACGAGATCTGGCGTGAACTGACGCCGGAAGCAGTTCGCCTGGGAGCCATGGTGGGGTTAGGGGAATTGCTGAAGACAGGCTGTACCTGCTCCAGCGACCATCACTACGTCTTTCCCCGTGGTCAGGGAAATGAACTTATTGATATTGAAATCCAGGTGGCCCGGGAACTAGGGATCCGCTTTCATGCCACCCGGGGCAGCATGTCCCTGGGCAAAAGCCGGGGTGGCCTGCCACCGGATGAAGTAGTTCAAAAAGAAGACGAGATATTAGCTGACAGCGAGCGCTTGATCCGGCAGTACCATGAGGCTGGCCCCTTCGCCATGTGCCGGGTTGCCCTGGCTCCCTGTTCACCTTTTTCTGTAACTCCCGAACTGATGCGAGATAGTGCCGCCCTGGCGCGCCGGTACGGTGTCATGCTCCATACCCACCTGGCCGAAACCCTGGATGAAGAACGCTTCTGTAAAGAAAAATTTGACCGGCGGCCGGTAGAGTACATGGCTGACCTGGGCTGGCTGGGACCCGATGTATGGTTTGCCCATGCCATACATTTAAACGACGCCGAGGTGGCCCTGCTGGGTGAGACGAAAAGCGGGGTGGCCCATTGCCCGGCTTCCAATATGAAGCTGGCTTCCGGGGTCTGCCGGGTGAAGGACCTGCTGTCTGCCGGGGCCCGGGTGGGTCTGGCCGTGGATGGCAGCGCCAGTAATGATTCCTCTAATATGTGGAACGAAATGCGTATTGCTTATCTCTTACAAAAACTGGCTTACGGTAATGACGGCCTGACAGCAGAAGAAGTTTTACGTTTGGCAACTGTCGGCAGTGCCCAAGTATTAGGCCGCGAGGACCTTGGTCACCTGGCGCCGGGAATGGCAGCAGACCTGATCCTGATTAACTTTGAGGAACTGGGGTTTGCCGGGGGCCAGCATGACCCGGTAGCAGCTATTATTACCTGCGGTGATAGCCAGCTGGTAGATACCACCATTGTTAACGGCGAAGTCGTAGTCCGGGAAGGCCGGCTGTTGAAGATTGATGAAACTGAAATCGTTCGTCAGGCCAACCGGATATCATCCGAGATGCTGGCCCGGGCCGGGAGGCGTACAGGTACTGATTATTATGCTTACCCCAAACGGCAGTAGCTGTTATAAAGGCTGGCGAAAGGAGGAGAATTTGCTGGTGATAAGATAAACAGTAGCCACCCACGGGTGGCGGAGCGAAGCCGCCGTTGAATGATTCCCCTATACCAGAACAAGTAATTTAGCGCCCACATAGGGGCGCTTTTTTAGTCACCAAGAACTGGCCGGTTTCATACTCTATACTAGCAAAGCATGCCAGTAAGAAAGGAGACCGGCTTTATGAGTGACGAAAGCAAGAAAGTTGAGGCAACTGTAAGTGAGGCGGCAGCCCAGCATATGGTGCCCCCGTGTCCCCATGGCTTCCATTATACCGTCAAAAGCGGCGATACTATGTATCTTATTGCCCGGCGTTTTGGTATAACCCTGGATGAGCTTATTGCTGCCAACCCCCAGGTAAAAGATCCCAATCTCATTTATCCCGGCCAGGTACTGTGCATTCCCAAGAAAATGCCTGTACCTTGCCCCGGCGGCTTCTATTATACTGTCCAACCAGGCGATTCCATGTACTCCATTGCCCAGAAATTTAATGTCAGCCTGGATGCCCTGATAGCAGCAAATCCCCAGGTCCAGGATCCCAACCTGATTTATCCTGGTCAAGTACTCTGCATTCCAGTTAAGCCCATAATGCCCTGCCCCAACGGGTTTATCTATGTCGTCAAGCCCGGTGATACTTTAAGCAGCATTGCCAGCAAGTTCGGTACTACAGTGGATCAGATCCTGGCGGCCAACCCGCAAATTACAGATCCCAATTTGATTTATCCCGGCCAGCGCATCTGCATTCCCATCATGCCTCCAGTAATGCCCCGGCGCCACTGCTTTATGATGCATCCCACCCATCATTGTCCTGGCGCCATGGGTATGGGTATGATTGATATAGAAAAACGGGAATTGCTGGTTGTTGCCCGGGGGACTCCTGATCCCATGCATTTCGGTATGGATCATGTTGTTTTAATGGTTCGCTACCGGGAAATGGAAGAATTTAAGGTAGTTGAAATGAGGCCCATGGCCCATGGTATGATGATGGGCCATCATATGATGGATGCTGATATGGATAAAGACCCTGTTTTGTTAATCGGTGCTGCCCGCAGGTTCCCCTTTGTCTTTGGTCCTTTATTCCTGGGTATTGTGGTGCCAATCATTATCTAAAATCATTGCTTAAAAGGAGTATTCCTGCTGCTGGGATTTACAACGACAGCCCTGCACAAAGAAAAAAGGGGTTCAAAATTGATTACGAGGGGCCAATCCGGCTCCAGGCCACTAATCTTGGTGAAAGCTACCTGTCTGGTGGAGGGGCCCTCTGGCCCCTCTACGGCTTTAATCCGGGCCGGGAAAAAGAAATAGGCGCTCTGGGGTGGTGACCAGGTACTGCCGCCATCCTGGGAGAAGCAAAAGGCCAGGCGGTTGCTGGATGTCCAGAGGAAAAGTAAGGTTTTTTCCTTAGCCAGGAGTACCGGCCGGTCATCGGGAAGATCAACCATTGTTCCCGGGCAGAGCCTCAGCGAGGTGTTTTTTTCCGGGTCAACTACGTTTAAATAAAGCAAGTAGTCCTTTTCCTGCCTGTGCCAGGACAAGAGGTAAAGATACCCCTGAAACCAGTAAGCATAAATTTTATTACCAGGTTCTACGCCGGTAAGGGGACGGGGCACCTCCCAGCCCGTGGCAGGATCATAAACTGTTAAAAATAAAAGCTGCCTTCCCCTGGATGCATCCTGACCGGCAAAGAAGAGCCGGCCACGGGGCAGGGGTTTAAATAGTAAGGGAGGAGCCGTAAGGTTAAAGGGTAAAAACTGCCTTTGCCAGCGGTTACCGGCCAGGTAAAGGTGGACAATTTCCGGTCTGTAGGATTCCTCTAATAAGAGGTGCGGTTGCCTGCGGGAATCGAGGACAAAGGCCAGGACGGAACCATTTACCGGCAACTCACTACTTTCCCAGCGTTGACCCTGCCAGCGGGCATAAATTAACCGCTTATTAATCAATGTTGCCACTATATGTAAACGACCGGCAGGGTCAATAACGGCAGTACAGGCGCTCAGACCTGCCATGGGCTCACCGGTAGCGGTATAACTATAGTGTAATATGCCCTGGCGCAAAACTAACTGCCAGCTATCACCTGGTGCAGCTAAATAATTTACCATGGCCATCACCCCCCTGGACCAGGGCTACCTAACTAATGCATATGCTATCCTGGCAGGAAAAATATAATTTTGATTGGCAGGAATAAATTATGTTTTCCCGGTAACATCCACCCGTTGAGGTCAATATTATATACCAGGCATTAACCAGAAAAATTTGCTCCAAGGAGGCAGGTTTAAGCATGGCTGATGAAGTGAGCGCCAAGCAGGCAGTCGTTGGTCCCGGCCAATGCCCGCCGGAAGGGTGTCCACCCCCGACTCGTATCGAGTGTATTAAGGTTGACAAGGTTTATGACAGTTGTTTCCAGGTGGAAAGCCGTAGCCGGGATACAACAGTAACGACGGGTCACACTGGCGAGTTTGTCACCGGTACTTTTACCGTCGGGCAGGCCATCCCCTGTGCCCTGGCCGGGCCTATTACCTGCAACGTCATTAACCGCGTCCCGACCACCGGCAATTTTGCCACCCTGACCATTGTCGTTTCCGTACCGATCACCCTGACTAACCCCAATGCTCCCACTGAAACTGCCGACCGCGTCTTTACCTTTACCAAAATCGTTACCCTCTGCGCTCCCGAGGGAGTAACCGTCGATTGCGAAAACGACAGTACCCTGCTTTTCTGCAACTGTGTGGTTTCCGCCGTCGGTGTCGGTACTATCACCGTCACTTGCGACTTCCAGGTGTGCCTGGTCATTAAGACCATCCTTACCGTCCAGCTCCTGGTGCCCAGCTACGGCTTCTGCGTGCCGGCACCCTGTGTTGTGGCTCCCGGCGTCTGCCCGCCGGCGCCACCGGCCCAGTGTTTCTAGAGGAGCGGATAAAAATCAGTTAGATATTCACCAGCAGGAAGTACGAAGCACCGTCAAATTGACGGTGCTTCGCCGTTCAGGGGTTCCCCGGGTTGTTCCGGGGCCAGGATGGCGGCACTCAAATTTTTGAGCTCCGCCAGGGTGCTATCATTATTTCCGGTCTCCGGGGCTATCGTATCCGTCCTGATCATATCGGTCCTGATTGGGTCAAAGTTAAGTGCTGACGGTTTTGCTGCTCCTGGCTGAGGCGCCTGCCGGGCAGCGAGGCTGGCCACGGCCATATCCGCTCCGGTAGAGGACAGGTAATTATACCATTGTTCCCCTATCAGAAAAGTGCTCTGGAGGGGCAGCGGTGCCATACTTTCCAGTACTTCCTGGGGGAAGAAGGCAGGAGCAAAGCTGGCTTCCAGGGGCCGCTTAAAGATAAACACCGGCCCGTCACCGGGAGGAGAAAAGGGATTGCCCCGGTGACGGCCTTTACCATGCCGGGCATTATGGATCTTCCCGGAGGGTGCCGGCGGAGAAGCCTGGCTGCTGGAAACTGTATCCTTTGCCGGCGTTGCCCCTTGGTTTACGTCCCCTTCCGTTGCCAGGAGCTCGTTTTGGGGTGGTATCTTTGCTTGCTCCGCTGCCTCGTCTCGCCCCTGTACTTTACCCTGCACCGGCAATCCATCCTGCACCTGAATTTCGGTTCTGCCGGGTATGGCTACCTCACCCAGGGTCGTTGTAGCCTCTGCCTCTGTTTCCTCACCAGGGCGGCCCGCTATAGCCCCCGACTCTGTTTTCTTTACTCCAGCCTCTCCTCGGACCGGGATCCCTGTGGCTCCTAGTCCTGCGTCCCTCTTTTCTCCGGTTTGAATAGGGCTCTCTCCCGGCCCGGCCGGTGTCATTGTTGCCTGTTCCCCTCCCGCAGGCGCAGTTACATTCTTTTCCGGGTCTGTCCCGGAAGCCTGGTGCTGCGGTTCCTCCATTGTAACGGTCAGAGTTTCCGTAGCTGCAACCTCTCCTTGTCCAGGTATCGTTTTGCTTTCCCGGGACTTGCTTCCTTCAGGTAACCCGGGTAAACAGGCATCCCGGAAGCGCTGCAACAGGGATTGGAGCTTAAAAACCGTTTCTTCCGGCAGCGGTTTATGGAAATACCAGTTTAAACCGTCAACCAGCCACATCGTAATGCTGTGAATAAATCCCGGATCCAGGTTAACCCCGCAGAATTCAATTAAGATCGAAGGCACTTCCGCATTATTTAAAAGGCGACGGTAACGGAAGTTTTTAAAATGCTCCCAGGTGCTGGGGATGGTATAACTTAAAAGACTTCCTGAACGAAGCATAGCCTGGACCAGGGCGGCGATCAATCTCATACTTTCTTCCCGTCTTTTGGGCGAGTAGAAGAAATGTAAAGCGGGTTCCTGAAAAGTTACCTCCTTTTGTGAAAAGGCAAAAAGGACCTGGGTCTCCCATAGCCTGAAAAGCCGCCCGTCGCTGGCAGTAGCAGGAACAATTAAAACATTGGCCCCCTGTCTCTGCAGCCCCTGGTATAAGGCGGTTAGCAGGGCGGTCAAGGTTTGATCCTGGACGGGTAGCGGGCGTAAAACAATTGTCTTATTAGCCAGGGGCGGATTCAGGATAAAGTTTCCTTCCCCGTCTTCTAAGAAAGTCACACCCAAACTACGGCATAGGATTGACAACAGGGCTTTACCGGAAGCATCGAGTTCCCGTGACGCTAAGGCAATATCTCCCATAAGGATTTTGGCCATCTTTCACCCCTCATTTCATAGAATCACTATTACAGCATATGTTGGTGAAGGGTGGGATGGACCTAAAAATAGGCGGCAAAAGGTGAGTTGGTGCATAGAATATAGGGCAGGGCTCTGGAGGTGGCAAGGACATGGAACCGAAGGTAAGAATGTGGATTGACGCCCGCCAGGAAAAATTCCAACCTGGACGGCACCAGGAAGTTACCTACATTATACCCAACCTTGAAACGCCGGTCATCCGGGAAACTGTTTATTATACCCTGGCAGCGCTGGTTAAGGAGATCCAGCTACCCCGGGAGGGGCGGGTTAATATGGTCAAAATTATCTATGACCCGGAAAGGATTACACCTTCTTTTATGGAGTATCTGTTACTGCAGAAAGGAGTTAAGTTTCGGCGTCTGGACCCCTGAGGGGAAGGAGGGTGAGCAGGATACTCACCAGGAACCAAAAAGCGAACGAAAAAGTTTAAACTAAGGAGGATAAAAGAATGAGTTGGTACAGCCAGCGTGCCGCAGAAATTCTGACCGGCCGTCAGGGACATAGTTGGCGTGATGGCTATACCCCTGATCTCCGGCAGGTAACAATCACGCTGATTGTAAGCAATATGCGTACCGGGGAGGATGCCAGAAAAATTAGCAATGCTCTACACATCCTGCCGGGTGTAGTTAGCGTCAATGTAATCCTCGAACGGCGCTGGGTGGTGGTTACCTATTATTTACCCCGGATAAGTTTGGAAATCATTGGCGAGCAGATCACCAAACTAGGCTACCACTTCATTCATAAATCGTGAAGGAGTTGTTCTTAGGGCCGGTCAGGCCCTTTTGCCATTTAAACCTTAACAAAGGAGGGGAAAAGGATGCGGGTTTACATATCCGCCGATATGGAAGGTGTAGCCGGAATAACTACCTGGGAACAGGTAGAAACTACAGGTGGGGAGGAGTACATTCGTTCCCGGAAATTAATGACCGCTGAAGTTAATGCAGCCATACGCGGTGCCATTGAAGCCGGGGCTACCAGTGTAACCGTCAATGATGCCCACGGCAGGATGTGCAACATCCTGCCGGAAGATCTGTACCCTGGAGCACAGCTTATCAGCGGCGCTCCGAAAAAAATGGGTATGATGGAGGGGATAGATAAGGGCTTT
>NZ_JANRHG010000019.1 GCF_024733845.1 Neomoorella sulfitireducens | reverse complement strand
CAAAGCGTGAATACCCCCCCTGTAACCGGGCTATAAACCCGGGAGCCAGATTACGGCACCCGGTACCCGGCTTCAGGTAAGGAGGAACGGTAGTTGCCTTTATTCCCGGTAGTCGTAAACGCGCCGGGTTTTCTTTTCGCTACGGGGCAGGGTCCCCAGGGGCACCGCCTCGACTTCGGCCAGGATGCCGATGCGGTTTTTAATCTGGCGCCGGCACTCGGCGGCGACCGTCTCGCCTGCATGGCCGGGGAGGTACTCGATCTTTACCAGCAACCGGTCTTTACCCTGCTCACGGGTTAAGATGAGCTGGTATTCGCTCCCGGCCCCCGGTGTGAGGTGAAGGACATGGTCGACCTGGCCGGGGTAAATATTGACGCCCTTAATTTTAACCATGTCATCGGTTCGCCCCAGGACGCGCTCGATCATGGGGAAAGGCGAGCCGCAGGAACAAGCTTCAACCTTCAGGCAGGTAAGGTCATGGGTACGATAACGCAGCAACGGCATGCCTTCTTTGGTCAAGGTAGTGATGACCAGCTCTCCTATTTCGCCGGGAGGTAGCTGCCTGCCGGTTGCCGGATCAACAACCTCCAGCAAGAGGTGATCCGTCCAGATATGGATACCTTCATGGGCCGGGCAATCGAGGCCGATGCCGGGCCCGTAGATTTCCGTGAGCCCGTATATATCAAAGGTTTCAATGCCCAGGAGTTCTTCGATGCGCCGGCGCATTTTTTCGCCCCAGCGTTCGGAACCCAGGAGGCCCACCCGGAGGGCCAGGCGGTCTTTCAAGCCCCGGCGTTCAATTTCTTCGCCCAGGAAAAGGGCATAGGAAGCGGTGGCCGTCAGGACGGTGGCCTGGAGGTCGACAAGCATTTCCAGTTGTTTTTCCGTATTGCCGGCACCGGTGGGAATGGCCATGGCGCCCAGGTACTCAACCCCGGCCTGGAAACCGATGCCTGCCGTCCAGAGACCGTAACCGGGGGTGATCTGCACCCGGTCGCGGTTGGTGACCCCGGCCAGGGCGAAACAGCGGGCCATCATTTCCGCCCAGGCGGCCACGTCGCCGGCAGTATAGGGTATAATAATGGGTTTCCCGGTGGTGCCTGAGGAGGAATGTATCCGGACTACTTTTTCTTCGGGAACGGCCATGAGTTCCAGGGGCCTGCCGTTGCGTAGCTCCCATTTGTCGGTCATGGGTACCGCTTCCAGGTCGGCCACGGTCCTGACATCGCCCGGCCTGAACCCTGCTTCCGCCAGTTTTTTCCGGTAATAAGGCGAGTTGTCGAAAAGGCGCTGCACCAGGGCCTGTAGGGCCGGTGCCTGCTGCCGGTAAAGGCTTTCGTAATCGTATTGCCCCATATTTACACCTCCAGGGCGCGCCGGCCCAGTTCAAAGGCGCGGCGGTTCATATCGTGGACACCGGCCGGCAGGAGCGTTAAAGCTTCCGCCAGCAGGAGATCGGCAGGAAAGGGCAAATCGAAGTTAGCCAGGCATCCCAGCATGACCAGGTTTAAAGTCCTGGGGCTGCCGGCTTCCCGGGCCAGGGCCAGGGCGTCCAGGCAGCGGCAGCCGGGGAGGTTATTACGCAAATAGGTAAGGATGTCCGTTACGGGATAGGGACTGCGGCCAAGGGAGGAAAGGACAGGTATGACCGGCGCTGTAGAGACCAGGGCCCTGCCGCCGGGTCGCAAATACTTTAAGTTGCGGCAGGCCTCAGCCGGCTCCAGGGCCAGGAGGACGTCTGCCGCGCCGCAGGGGATGAGGGGGCCGGCCTCAGAGACGCCCAGGCGGACGTGGCTGACGACACTGCCCTCCCGCTGGGCCATGCCGATGGTCTCGGCTGTACGTACCGTAAGGCCAGCAGTTACGGCAGCCGACGCCAGGGCACGGGAGGCAAGGATAATTCCCTGGCCGCCTACACCGGCGATGAGAATATCCATTTATACCACCTCCTCTATGGCTGCCGCCGGGCAAATACTGGCGCAAAGGCTGCAGCCGGTACAGGTGGTATTAATCGTCACCAGGCCGTCCGCCGGCACCAGGGCCGGGCAGCCGAGCTCGTTTATACAGGTTTGACAACAGGTGCAGGCCTCTTCATTTACCCGGTAGCGGGTAGCAGCCCTTGTCACCTGGGGACAGGGATGACGGAAGATTAGTACCGCCGGCCCGCGGGCCGCCAGGGCCTGGCGGGCAGCTGCCATAGCGGTTTCAAGGTCCAGGGGATCGGCCGTGATTATTGTCTCGACACCGCAGCCCCTGGCTACGCTGGCGATCTCAACGGCTACCTGATCGCCGGCACCCGCCAGCCCGGGGTGGGATTGGTGTCCCGTCATGGCGGTAGTCTCGTTATCCAGGACGACGACTACCAGGGGGACCTTGAGGTGCACGGCATTGATCAGGGGCGGCAGGCCGGCATGGAAGAAGGTCGAATCGCCGATAAAGGCCACCAGCCGGGTGCCGGGCTGGACCCGTGCCAGGCCCTGGGCCAGCCCTAAACTAGCCCCCATACACAGGCAGGTATCCATGGCGTTCAAGGGCGGCGCTGCTCCCAGGGTATAACAGCCGATGTCGCCGGTAAAAATTACTTCTTGACCCCGGGCCGCCTGTTTTAAGGCATAGAAGGCGCCCCGGTGGGGGCAGCCGGCGCAGAAGAGGGGCGGCCGCGCCGGCAAAGGCGGCGGCGGTGGATAGGCAGGTATCGCCTCTTCTTGCTCCAGCTTTAAAAAGCGGGCCAGGGCGGCGGCAACCCGGTCAACATTAAATTCTCCTTCCCGGGGCAGGTAACCGTCATGCTTGCCGGAAATTTCTACTGCCAGGCGTTGGCGCCAGGCGAGGCTGATGACCTGGTCTTCAATCACCGGCTCCTGCTCTTCGACGATAAGGACCCTTTCCATTTGGTTTAAAAAGCTTTTTACCGGTTCTTCCGGCAGGGGGTAAGGGGTGCCTATTTTCAGCAAGGATAGCTTTAAACCCAGGCGTTTTAAGGCTTCGGTAACGTAAAAAAAGGAAGGGCCGCCGGCAATTACCCCTACAGGGCCTTCGAGCTGCGCCGCATTAAAAGGGCTGGCTGCCAGTTCAGTCCGTGCCCGTTCCTGCTGTTTATTCAACCAGACATGCTGGCGGGCCGCCAGGGAAGGCATTATAACCCACCGGGGGTCTTTAACAAAACCCGGCACCGGCGGCCGCGGCGGGACAGCACTTACCTCAACTTCCTGGCAGGCGTGGCTGACGCGGGTGGTGGTGCGGACGATGACGGGGAGTTGTAAAGTTTCTGAGAGGGTAAAGGCGTATTTAGTCATTTCATAAGCTTCCCGGGGACAGGAGGGGTCCAGGACGGGCAGCTTGGCGAAGCGGGCAAAAAGGCGTGTATCCTGTTCCGTCTGGGAACTGTGAGGGCCGGGATCGTCGGCTACCACCAGGACCAGGCCGCCTTTGACGCCGATATAGGCCAGGCTCATGACGGCATCGGCGGCGACGTTTAAGCCCATCTGCTTCATGCTGGCCAGGGCCCGGGCGCCGGCGTAGGCCGCTCCGGCGGCTATCTCCACGGCGACCTTTTCGTTGACCGACCATTCGGTGTACACCCCGGCTTCAGGGCCGAAATGCATGAGGGTGGTCATTATTTCTGAAGCCGGGGTACCGGGATAAGAAGCAGCCACCCGGATACCGGCTTCCAGGGCTCCCCGGGCAATGGCTTCATTACCCATGAGCAATACCGGCATGTTTTCCTCTCCCTTTGAAAACTAAAAGCACATAAAAATACCGGGCTGCAGCCCGGTTATAGCTTTCCTGCTATCCTCGGCTCTGCTGGCGCTAATCTGGCTAAACTAGGCTCTTCTAAAAAATTGTTTTAAAAAAGTATAGCATAACTCCCGGCAGTGATCCAGTAGAAATTTTAGCGCAGGTTGAAGGGATAAAAAAATGCCGTTCCCGGAGGAACGGCCAGAGTTAGGCCGCCGGCGGGTGACCGGCGGCTTGGGAGAGGAGAAACCGGAGGAAGAGCTCATGGGGGAGGGTTAATAAAATAACCCTAAGCTCTTCATGATGATAAACCTGGAAATCAGGTTTACCATTTACTATTTTGGCTGCCGGCGGGAAATTTTATACATCGGCAGGAAATTTTTTTTGTTTACCAGCCGTTCCGGGAAAGCGAGCAGGCGTTTCATGTTATAATAACTCCAGTGAGGGATTTTTATGGTAAGAATAATTGCCGGCCAGGTCCGCGGTCTTCGCCTGCGTACCCCCGGAGGCCTTGTTACCCGGCCTACGAGTGACCGGGTGCGGGAGGCTTTATTCAACATCCTGGGCGCGAGGGTCATCGACAGCATATTCCTGGATCTTTTTGCCGGAACAGGAGCAGTGGGCCTGGAAGCCCTGAGCCGCGGGGCCAGGGAGGCCGTTTTTATAGAAAAAAACCGCCGGGCCCTTTCCTGCCTGGACGCCAACCTGGCCGCCACCGGCTTTAAAGATAAAGCCCGAATTATAGCTGCCGATGCCCGCCCGGCCCTGGACGTATTGCGCAGGCGAGGGGCGGCCTTCGACCTGATTTATATCGATCCGCCTTATCGCCAGGGCTGGGGCGATATAATTCTGCCGGCAGTCGTTCCCTTGGTAGCGCCGGATGGCATAGTCATACTGGAAACGGCAGCTTCTGAAGCAACGCCGGAAACAGCCGATATGGTATTGTTGAGCAGGAGAATTTATGGTGATACGGCTTTGATTTTTTATCAACGGGCAGGAGGGCTTACTGATGGAGTTCATGAGCATAATCGAAGAAATGGAAAAACTCATTGAAAAAAGTCCCCATATCCCCCTGACAGGCAGGGTTTTCCTGGATGGCGATATACTCCTTGATTACCTGGACCGGTTGCGGACGGCTCTACCCGAAGAATTGCGCCAGGCCCAGTGGATACGCCAGGAGAAGGAACGCTTGCTAGAAGAAGCACGTTTGAAGGCCCGGGACCTTCTGGCGGAAGCGGAAAAGCGGGCCGAAATGATGGCCGGGGAAAATGAGCTGGTACGTAAAGCCAGGGCCCAGGCTACGGAAATTGTGGCGCGGGCCCAGCACCTGGCAGAAGAAATGAAGTCCGGGGCCCTGAGTTATGCCGATGGCCTTTTAGGCCAGCTGGAGACAAGCTTAAACCAGGCCCTCGCCCAGGTACGCCAGGGCCGGCAGGAACTCCAGGCCTATCCGTCCGGGGGAAGTGCCGGCCGGGAAGCGGCAGCAGCTTCAGAAAAGGCGGAGAATCACGGCCGCCGGTAAAGGAAATAGCGGGCGCCAAACCCCAGGGCTGCCAGGAGAAAAAGGAGGAGCATCAGGATAAAGGCATACCATGTATAATGTAACCATAACGTCAACCATGGTGTACCGGGGACCAGGGTATATCCCGGAGCCAGCAGGAGGAGAACTGGCCGGGCCGGCCCCTGGCAGAGCCGGACCAGCAGGGCGGCCAGGAAACCATGGAGGAGCCTGGCGGCGATAAAAGGCCCCAGGCGTAAATCGGTCTGGCTGACCATTGCCGCCACCTGGCCCAGAATGGACAGCCCGGCCCATCCCATAATGAGGCTGATGGCGGCCAGCTGCTCGCTTACCGGGACGGGCGCTTCGCTGGCAATTTTGGCCCCCATGGTCATTTCAAAGATGCCGGCGGCCAGGGCCAGGGACGCTTCCCGGCTTAAACCAAAGGGGCGCCCGGCAAAAAAGAGGATTTTGGCCAGATAACCCAGCACGCCGAGGATGGATGCCACCTGGATGATGACGCTGAATAAAATAATAAAACCGCCAATGGTTATCAAGGTAAGGAAAGAACGGTTGACGGCATCACCCAGGAGCTGGCCCAGGGGACGGCCGTCTTTCTGTTGGGCCCGGACCATTGCCTGCCAGGCCCGCCGGGGTAAAGCCGCGAGGTTGTAGCTTGCCGGGGGAGAAGCCGGTTGCCGGCAGCCGTAAAAACGAAAGAGGGTACCCAGGAAGAAGTTGGCGCCGTAATGGGCACCGGCGAGGACGGGTCCCAGGGCCGGGTCATGAAGCATACCTACAGCCACGGCACCGAGCATGAAGAGGGGGCTGGCATTGCTGGTGAAGCAAATTAACCTTTCCCCTTCAACCCTGGTAACCAGTCCCTGCTGGCGCAACTGGGCTGTGAGGATGGCACTGATGGGAGAACCGGAGGTGTACCCCATGGCCATGACAAAGGCGCCGTTCCCGGGTACATTAAAGAGGGGCCGCATGACGGGTTCCAGGAGAACCCCGAGGAAGTGTACAATACCCAGGCCCATAAAAAGCTGGGAGATAATAAAAAAAGGCAGGAGTGCCGGTACGACAATTTCCCACCAGGCCTTGAGGCCCCGCAGGGCTGCCTGGAAAACATCCTGGGGAAATAAGACAATGGCCAGGGCCAGGACCATAACGGCGGCGACGGTCAGGAAGGGGCCCAGGCCCCGGGCAATGATAAAAACCTGGTGGCGCATAAGGGTCACCCCTCAGGACATCCTGTTATGCAATATACGCGGCAGCAGCTATTTTAGAAGTAAACTTTGTTTTTTAAAGGAAGAACATGTGGGGACATTAACAAAAGCATTGACTTTGACCGGTTTAGCAGTACCATATGTAGTATAGATATTATTGCAGGAGGTTCTTAACCCGTGAAGATTTTAATTTTAAACTGCGGTAGTTCTTCAGTTAAATACCAGCTTTTCGATATGACCAACGAGACGGTCCTGGCCCGGGGGCTCGTTGAAAGGATTGGCTTATCCGGTTCAGTCCTTACCCACCGCCCGGCGGGTAAAGATAAAGTGGTGCGGGAAGCAGAAATTGGCGACCACAAGGTGGCCGTCCGCCTCTGCCTGGAAGCTTTGACCGACGGGGAATATGGAGTTATTAAAGATTACGGCGAAATCGGCGCCGTGGGGCACCGGATTGTCCACGGCGGCGAGTTTTGTGATTCGGTATTAATTACCCGGGAAACAAAGGCCATAATCGGCGACCTGGTAAAACTGGCACCTTTACATAACGGCCCGGGGCTGCTGGGGATTGAAGCCTGCGAGGGTATATTGCCGTCTACACCCCAGGTGGCCGTCTTTGACACGGCTTTTCATCAAACCATGCCTCCCTACGCGTATACCTATAGCCTTCCCTATGATCTCTGCCGGCGCCATCATATCCGCCGCTACGGATTTCACGGCACTTCCCACAAATATGTAGCTTTGAGGGCGGCCGGCCTCGCCGGCCGGCCCCTGGCAGAATTGAAAGTGATTACCTGCCACCTGGGCAATGGTTCCAGCATTACGGCGATAAAAAACGGCAAATCGCTGGATACCAGCATGGGCTTCACGCCCCTGGCCGGCCTGACCATGGGTACTCGCTGCGGCGATATCGACCCGGCCATAGTTACCTTCCTTATGGAAAAGGAAGGCCTTACGCCTGCCGATATGGACCAGCTCATGAACCGTCGATCCGGCGTACTGGGCGTTTCCGGGGTGAGCAGCGACTTCCGGGATATAGAAGACGCCATGGCCGGCGGCAATGAACGGGCCCGCCTGGCGTGGGATATCTTTGTGTATGCGGTAAAAAAATATATTGGCGCCTATACTGCTGCCCTAAACGGCCTCGATGTACTGGTATTTACGGCCGGCCTGGGAGAGAATTCCCCTGCCGTCAGGGAAGCAATATGCCGGGATATGGATTACCTGGGGATTAAGGTCGATGCCGTGAAAAACCAGGTCCGGGGCCAGGAAAAGGATATTTCCGCTGCCGGGTCCAGGGTACGCATCTTTGTTATTCCTACCAACGAAGAATTAATGATCGCCCGGGAAACCTTAGCCGTTGTCCGGGCTGGTTGACACCCGGCCGGACTTTCCGGTATAATCTACACGGTGAATGTGGTGAAAATTGGCGTAGGCGATTTAAAAGCCAGGCCGGGCGGCGAGATCGAATTTAAGTCCCAGGAAAAATGGACCTTTTTATCTACCGTATCCGGCAACATACCTATCGTAGCACCGGTACGTGTGACCGGCAGGGTTACCAACACGGGTAAGATCTTGCTGGTTCAAGGACAGGCGGCCACCACCCTGGAATTAACCTGTGACCGCTGCCTGGAGAAGTACAGGTACCCCGTTGTGGCGCCCCTGGAAGAAGAATACGCCGGGACGACCGCCGGTCAGGACGCGAACGGGGAAAAATGGGACAAGGTGGAAGTGCGGCCCCTGGAGGGAGATTTTATCGACTTAAAGCCGGCGGTAGAAGAAGCCCTCATCCTGGCCCTGCCCATGAAATGGCTTTGCCGGGAAAACTGCCGGGGATTGTGTCCCCATTGCGGCCAGAATTTAAATGAGAGCCAGTGCCGGTGTGATGCCCGGCCGGTTGACCCGCGCCTGGCTGTACTGGGAGAATTGCTACACAAAAAGGAAGGAGAGAACTAGTTTGGGAGTACCGAAAAGAAGAGTTTCCAAAGCCCGGAAAAATAAACGCCGCTCCATTTGGAGCCAGATGTCCCCTCCCTCCCTGGTGGAATGTCCCCAGTGCCACCAGTTGAAGCTCAACCACCGCGTCTGTCCCAGGTGCGGTTACTACAAAGGGCGGGAAGTTATCAAAGTAGCAGAGCAATAAATTTATGATAAAATTCACCGGCAATTATTGCCGGTTTTTTTTACTTGCATAAATCTACCATAACCATTATACTAATACTATGGCCTGGTAATATTAATTGGTACCAGGCACGAGGTGAGATTTTTGGCACGCCGGAAAGGGAATAAAGAAGAGCGCCAGGAGGCCCTGCGCCGTTACCTGCGCAACAACCCTTTCGCCACCGATGAAGAGCTGGCGGAAAAATTTAAAGTCAGCGTACCCACCATACGCCTGGATCGACTGGCCATGGGAATCCCCGAAGTCCGGGAACGCATCATGGCCATGGCCCGGGAAGCCAGGTCGCGGATGCGGGGAGTGACGGAAGAAGAGCTGGTAGGAGATCTGGTGGAACTGCAACCGGGAATCATTGGTATTTCCATCCTGGAGATCACCCCCCAGATGCTGGTCCATCCGGCCGGCGTTGCCCGCGGTCATTATCTTTTTGCCCAGGCCCATACCCTGGCCCTGGCGACGGTGGGTGCGGAGGTGGTCCTGACCAGCAGCGCCAGGGTTCGCTACCGGCGACAGGTATACGGCGGTGAGCGGGTTATTGCCAGGGCCATGGTCAAAGTTAAAAAGGATCAAACCTGCCTGGTATCAGTTCATTCCCGGGTTAACGGGGAGATCGTTTTTAAAGGCCAGTTTATAATTTTAACTCTTGAGAATATAAAAGGCAGCCAGCCATAAGGCGCAGGCAATATAATACGGAGGCGGGAATGATTGCGAATAGCCGTTGATGCCATGGGGGGCGATTATGCTCCCGGGGAAATTATCCGCGGGGCGGTGGCCGCTGCCAGGGAAAAGATAGCTGAAATTATCCTGGTAGGAGACAAAAGGCGACTGGAACCAGAACTTGATTCCTTAAATCCCCCCGTCGATTTAGAAATTGTTCATACGGAACAGTTTGTGGAGATGGATGAACAGCCGGCCCTGGCGCTGCGGCGCAAGCGGGAAGCTTCAATAATGGTTGCCACCCGCCTGGTCAAGGAAGGAGGGGCGGCAGCTGTTGTTTCCGCCGGCAGTACCGGGGCCCAGATGGCGGCATCCCTCCTGGTTTTGGGCCGCAGCGGCAAGATCCAGCGACCGGCCATCGCCACGATAATTCCTACCCTGAAAGGCCCCAAACTGTTACTTGACGCCGGGGCCAACGTCGATTGCCGGCCTGAACACCTCTATGAGTTTGCTTTAATGGGCAATGTTTACGCGTCCAGGGTAATGGGAATTCGCGAGCCCCGGGTGGGGCTCCTCAATATCGGCACCGAGGCCTGCAAGGGAAATGAACAGACCCTGGGAGCTTACAACCTGTTAAAGGGTGCGCCCGTTAACTTTACCGGTAATATTGAAGGACGGGATATTTTTGCCGGCGATACAGATGTAATTGTATGTGACGGGTTTGTAGGCAACGTGCTGTTGAAGTCCGGTGAAGGCATGGCCCAGGCCCTTATGACCATGATGGCGCGAGAAATGAAAAACAACTTCCGGTCCAGGATCGGGGCAGTCCTGGTCTTGCCTTCTTTACGAAACTTGAAGCGGCAGGTGGATTATACCGAATACGGCGGTGCCCCTCTCCTGGGCGTCCAGGGCGTCAGTATCATCTGTCACGGCAGTTCCAATGCCCGGGCTATAAAAAATGCCGTCAGGGTAGCCGTTCGCTGTGTTGAGCAGGGACTGGTAACAGGTCTGGGGCAGTTGCCGGCTCTTAACAGTGACGGGGAGGGAGTTAAATGCAAGCCCTGTTAAGGCCCGTCGGGATTACGGGGACCGGTTCCTGCTTGCCGGAACGCGTCCTGACCAATCGTGAGCTGGAAAAGATGGTAGATACAAGCGATGAATGGATCCGTACCCGGACCGGTATCCTGGAACGGCGAATAGCTGATCCGGATACGGCTGCTTCCGACCTGGCCGTACCGGCGGCGGCAAGGGCCCTGGCTATGGCCGGGCTGGCGGCAGAAACTGTTGATTTAATTATTGTCGCTACCGTAACCCCGGATACCCTTTTCCCCGCTACGGCCTGCCTGGTCCAGGAACACCTGGGGGCTAAAGGAGCGGCCGCCTTTGACCTTTCAGCGGGCTGCAGCGGTTTTATTTATGCCCTGGCAGCCGCCGGCCAGTTCATTGCTACCGGGGTTTACCGGGCGGCCCTGGTGATCGGCGTTGAGATCCTGAGTAAAATTATCAACTGGCAGGACCGCAGCACCTGCGTCCTTTTCGGGGACGGCGCCGGCGCCGTCGTCCTCCAGGCCGTGCCGCCGGGGGAAGGAATCCTGGGCCTGCACCTGGGAGCCGACGGCAGCGGCGGGTCCCTGCTCAGCATCCCGGCCGGGGGATCGCGCCTGCCGGCAACCTTCAATACCATCGAAAACCAATTGCATACTATTCATATGAACGGCCCGGAGGTTTTTAAATTTGCCGTTCGGGTTATGGGCGAGGCTTCCCTTAAAGCCCTGGAGCAGGCGGGTTTAAAGAAAGAAGATGTGGATTTTTTAATCCCCCACCAGGCCAACATGCGCATCATCGAAGCAGCCACCAGGCGCCTGGGGCTGGCGCGGGAAAAAGTTTACGTTAACCTGGACCGCTACGGTAATATGTCCAGCGCTTCCATCCCGGTGGCCCTGGATGAAGCCTGCCGGGAAGGCAGGCTCAAGCGCGGCGATAAAGTGGTGCTGGTGGCCTTTGGCGCCGGTCTCACCTGGGGGGCCGCGGTCTTAAACTGGAGCCTGGCAAGCGCGGAAAGGAGTTGACTTTATGCTGCATACCGGCCTTTGCGATCTCCTGGGTATTAATTATCCTATCCTCCAGGGCGGCATGGCCTGGGTGGCTACCGGCGAGCTGGCGGCTGCGGTTTCCGCGGCCGGGGGCCTCGGGATTATCGGCGCCGGCAATGCGCCGCCGGAAGCAGTCCACCAGGAGATCCGCAAGGTGCGCGAACGGACAGATCGTCCCTTCGGCGTTAATGTTTACTATATGTCACCCTATGTGGAAGAGCTCATTGAACTGGTATGTGCCGAAAAGGTACCGGTGGTTACTACCGGTGCCGGCAACCCCGGCAAACACCTGCCCAAATTGAAGGCCGCCGGTGTAAAAGTAATCCCGGTGGTAGCTTCGGTGGCCCTGGCCAAAAGGTTGGAACGTCTGGGGGTGGATGCCCTTATTGCCGAAGGCATGGAATGTGGCGGCCATATCGGGGAAATTGCCACCATGCCGCTGGTGCCCCAGATTGTTGATGCCGTACATATTCCCGTAATTGCCGCCGGCGGTATTGCCGACGGCCGCGGCCTGGCGGCGGCCCTGGCCCTGGGGGCGGCCGGGGTGCAGATGGGAACCCGCTTTATCTGCTCCGAAGAATGTACCGTCCATCCCAATTACAAAGAGGCCGTCTTAAAAGCCGGGGACCGGGATGCCGTTGTGACCGGCATGCCGGGGCATTACGTCCGGGTGCTTAAGAATAAATTAACCCGCCAGTTTGAAGAGCTAGCCGCCCGGGGTGCCTCCTGGGAAGAAATGGACCGCCTGGGTACAGGCAAGCTCCGGGCCGCAGTAATAGAAGGCGATGTGGTATACGGTTCCCTGATGGCCGGCCAGAGTGCAGCCCTGGTACGGGAAATTAAACCGGCGGCGGCAATAATCGCAGAAGTGGTGGCTGAAGCAGAAGCGATCATCTCCCACCTGGGCAAGCTGGTGAGGTAAAAATAGGAGTTTTTTTGGAGGATTTCCTTATGTCAGGTATAGTCTTTGTCTTCCCCGGCCAGGGTTCCCAGTATGTAGGTATGGGGCAGGAGCTGGCCGCCCACTATCCCGAAGCGGCGGCCGTTTTCCAGGAGGCGGAAGCTGCCCTGGGATGGCCGGTGGATAGGCTCTGTTTTAACGGGCCGGCTGAAGAGCTTACCCGTACGGAAAACACCCAGCCGGCGGTATTGACGGTAAGCGTAGCCTGCTGTCGCGTTTTAGAAGCCCGAGGGATCAAGCCCGCAGCGGTAGCCGGCCACAGCCTGGGCGAGTACAGCGCCCTGGTGGCCGCCGGCAGCCTCACCTTTAGGGAAGCAGTCAAGCTGGTGGCCAAAAGGGCGCAGCTCATGGCCACGGCCGTACCGGCCGGCCGGGGCGGTATGGTGGCCGTGCTGGGCCTGGAATCCGAAAAAGTAGCCGCTCTCTGCCGGGAGGTAAAGGAAGGTACAGCCGAGGCGGCGAACTTCAACGCCCCGGGTCAGGTGGTAGTTGCCGGTGACCGGGAGGGCCTGGAGACACTGTCTTCCCTGGCCAAGGAGGCAGGAGCCAGGAGGGTAGTACCCCTCCAGGTGAGCGGTCCCTTTCATTCCAGCCTGATGGCACCGGCCGCCCGGGAACTGGCCATCTATTTAAACCAGATTCCCCTGGAAGACCCCCGGGTACCCGTCGTAAGCAATGTTACCGCAGACTATGTATACACGGCGGACCAGGTAAGGGAAAACCTGATCAAGCAGGTAGACAGCCCGGTGCGATGGGAGGAAAGTGTCCGCCGCCTGCTGGCCGGTGGTTACCGCACCTTTATCGAAGTTGGGCCGGGTAATGTCCTGGGCGGGCTCATCAAACGCATCGACCGCCAGACCATTATCGGCCAGGTAGAAAATCTGGAGACCCTGGATAAAACCCTTGCTTTACTGCAGGAGGCTAAATAAAATGGAATTGCAGGATCAGGTAGCAATCGTCACCGGCGCCTCCCGGGGGATCGGCCGGGCTACGGCCCTGCGCCTGGCCGGGGCCGGTGCCAGGGTGGTGGTCAATTATGCCCACCAGGCCGGGGCGGCTGAGGAAGTAGTGGCTGCCATCGAGGACGGCGGCGGCCGCGCCATTGCCGTTCCTGCCGATGTGGGTGATTACCAGGGAGCCAAAAAATTAATCCAGACAACCATAGAAAATTTTGGCCGGGTGGATATCCTGGTCAATAACGCCGGCATATCCCGGGATAACCTTATTGCCCGCTTGAAGCCGGAAGACTGGGATGCCGTTCTCCGGACCAACCTGACCGGCGTATTCAACTGCTGCCAGGCCGCCTTGAAGCCGATGCTCCGCCAGCGTTACGGGCGCATTATCAACCTGACTTCGGTCGTAGGCCTGCGCGGCAATGCCGGCCAGGTGAATTACGCAGCGGCCAAGGCCGGGGTTATCGGCTTTACCAGGGCCCTGGCTAAAGAGGTGGCGTCGCGGGGTATCCTGGTTAATGCCGTCGCCCCGGGTTTTGTCACGACGGATATGACGGCGGCTTTAAACGAGACGGCCCGGGAAGAATTTTACCGCCATATTCCCCTGGGGCGCCCCGGCGAGCCGGAGGAAATAGCCGAGGTTATTTTTTTCCTGGCTTCACCAGGGGCCAGGTATATTACCGGCCAGGTCCTGGTTGTTGACGGCGGGTTAACCCTGGCCCTGTAGCCGGGCTAAAGTGGGGTACTCCTGCCGCCGGTGGAGAGGTGAAAATACACCTCTCCCATCCCATAAAAAAGGAGGTGAGGCCTGTGGAGATTTTTGAAAGGATCAGGGCTATTGTAGCCGAACAGCTGGGGGTAGAGGAAGACGAAATTACCATGGAAACTTCCTTTGATGATTTAAATGCCGATTCCCTGGATATCGTGGAACTTATCATGGCCCTGGAAGAGGAATTCGACCTGGAAATTCCCGATGAGGATGCAGAAAAGCTGACGACAGTGGGGGCCGCCGTAGCTTATATTAAAGAACATGCCAGCAAGTAAAACCTGAAAAGGAAGTCCCGTGCTTTAGCGGGACTTCCCCTTATAGAATGGGGGATAGCTTTGCAGAAACGTGTCGTCATAACCGGCCTGGGAGCCATTTCCCCCGTGGGTACCGGGAAAGAAAAATTCTGGCAGGCCCTGGTGGCGGGGCAGTCGGGCATCGGGCCCATCACCCGCTTTGATGCCGGGGAAATGGCCGTCAGGTTTGCCGGTGAAGTAAGGGATTTTGAACCGGGAGATTTCTTTGATCGCAAAGAGGCCCGCCGCATGGATCGTTTTACCCAGTATGCGGTAGCGGCGGCGCGGATGGCGGTCGAAGACGCCGGCCTCGACCTGGAAAAAGAAGACCGGGACCGGGTAGGGGTTATCTTTGCCACGGGTATCGGTGGTATGGAAACCTTTGAAGAACAAACCCGGGTCCTGATGGAAAAAGGTCCCGGCAGGGTCAGTCCCTTTTTTGTCCCCATGATGATCGCCAATATGGCCGCCGGGCAAATCTCTATTAATTTAGGTGCCCGCGGGGTAAACTTTACGGTAGTCAATGCCTGCGCTTCCGGGGGCAATGCCATCGGCGAGGCCTTCCGCATCCTGCAGCGGGGCGACGCCGATGTGATTATCACAGGCGGCAGCGAGGCCAGTGTGACTCCCCTGACGGTGGCCGGCTTTGCGGCCATGAAGGCCCTGTCGACTCGCAATGAGGAGCCGGAAAAGGCCAGCCGTCCCTTCGACCGGGGCCGGGACGGTTTTGTCCTGGGTGAGGGCGCGGGGGTAATGGTCCTGGAAACCCTGGAACATGCCACAGCCCGGGGCGCCCGCATCTACGCGGAAGTAGCCGGCTATGGCTGCACGGCCGACGCTTATCATATTACAGCCCCATCCCCCGACGGGGCAGCGGCAAGCCACGCCATGGCCCTGGCCCTCCGGGATGCAGGTTTACAGCCGGAAGATATTGACTATATCAATGCCCACGGTACTTCTACCGAGCTCAACGACCGCCAGGAAACCCTGGCCATCAAAAAGATTTTTGGCGACCATGCCTACCGGGTGGCCATTAGTTCAACCAAGTCAATGACCGGGCATCTCCTGGGGGCTGCCGGTGCCATTGAACTGGTGGCCACGGCCCTGGCAGTGCATACCGGCGTAATCCCACCGACCATTAATTACGAAGAGCCGGACCCCGACTGCGACCTGGATTACGTACCCAACGCGGCCCGGCAGGCGCAGGTAAGGGCGGCCCTCTCCAACTCCTTTGGCTTCGGTGGACATAACGTCACCGTGGTGCTGCGTAAAATATAGCCGGGGATACCGGTAAACTGCCGACACATTATACCCGGGACTTGCAGTTAAAAGGCAGGTTAAGACGTTGGACAACAAAAGACGGGAGCAGTTGCAGCAGTTTTTGTACCGTTTTCATCTAGGTATTGAAGGTTTGGAAGAACTAAATACGGCCCTGATCCATCCTACCTACGCCTATGAACACCAGCTACCACGCGACAACCAGCGGCTGGAGTTCCTGGGCGATGCCGTCTTGGGACTGGTGATTACAACCTATCTTTATCAAGAATTTCCCGATCTGCCGGAAGGGGACCTGACCCGCATGCGGGCGGCCATCGTCTGCGAGGCGAGCCTGGCTAAAGTCGCCCGGCAGATCAACCTGGGGGAATTGCTTCTCTTGGGGCTGGGAGAAGAAAACAGCGGGGGACGTAGCCGCTCATCCAACCTGGCCGATGCCCTGGAGGCAGTAATCGGGAGCCTCTACCTGGTCGGGGGGCTGAAAACGGCCTGGGATTTTATCCTGCAGGTTTTTACCCCGGCCCTGGAGGTACTTAAAGACACCAGCGTTATTGACAGCAAATCGGCCCTGCAGGAATTAATCCAGCAGAGGGGTCCGGAAAACGTTACTTATAAAATACTGGCAGAATGGGGACCGGATCACGCCAGGCACTATAAAGCCGGCGTATTTTTCCAGAACCGCCTCCTGGCTACCGGCGAAGGCCACAGCAAGAAAGAGGCCGAACAGGAAGCCGCCCGGGCTGCCCTGGCTTTAATAAAGATCCAGGGTTAATCCGCAATTTAATTTTTTCTGTTCATTCTATCAGGAAGGAATTGGCGTTTCTGTGTCGAATAAGTTATGGGTTCAAAGGGCGGTAAAAATGGGGAGGAGGAAGCAATGGAGGTCCTAAAAGTTTCGGCCCAGTCCAATCCCAAAGCCGTAGCTGGAGCCCTGGCAGCCGTCTTCCGCCAGTACGGTAAGGCCGAAGTCCAGGCCGTGGGGGCAGGGGCAGTAAACCAGGCCGTGAAGGCCATAGCCATTGCCCGGGGCTTTATTGCCCCCAATGGCATCGACCTGGTAATGATCCCGGCTTTTGCAGAAATTAACATCAATGGTGAAGAAAGAACCGCAATTAAATTTATTGTCGAGCCCCGCTAAAGGGTGGCGGCAAACTGCTCTCCGAGCAGTTTTCTTTATTTCATTCTGGAGGGAGAAATGTATCTTAAGTTTGTTGAGATCCAGGGTTTCAAAACCTTTGTCGACCGGGTTAAACTGGAAATCGGCCCGGGTTTGACGGCCATCGTCGGCCCCAACGGCAGCGGCAAGAGCAACATCGCCGATGCCATCCTCTGGGTCCTTGGGGAACAGAGCGCCCGGGCTTTACGTGGGGCGCGCATGGACGACGTGATTTTTGCCGGAAGTGAACAACGGCGTCCGGTGGGCATGGCGGAAGTAACTTTACACCTCGATAACAGCGACGGCAGTTTGCCCCTGGCCTACCGGGAAATAGCCGTTACCCGGCGTTTTTTTCGTTCCGGTGAGGGCGAATATTACATTAACAAGGTTCCCTGCCGGCTGCGGGATATCCAGGAGCTATTCCTCGATACCGGTTCCGGCCGGGGGGGCCTGGCCATTGTCGGCCAGGGCCGCCTGGAAGAGGTTCTTTCAGCCCGGCCGGAGGAACGGCGGGCGGTACTCGAGGAAGTGGCCGGCATTGCCCGCTATCGCTGGCGGAAAAAAGAAGCGGAGCAGCGCCTGGAAAGCGTCGAACAGGACTTATTACGCCTTAATGATTTAATCGCCGAGCTTAAAGAGCAGCTGGAACCGGCGGCGGCCGAAGCGTACCGGGCAAGGCGTTACCAGAAATTAAGCCGGTTTTTGCAACTTGTGGAACTCATCCTCAAAGCTAGTGAAATTGAAGAAACGAGACGCCGCCGGCAGCGCAGCCGGGAGCGTTTACATTCCCTGGCCGCCGGCGTGGAGGAGATGAAGGCTTCGGAAGAACAGGTCCGGCTAAGGGCCAGGGAATTGGAGGAGCAGCACCAGAAGTCCCTGGCCGAGGGGCAAAATTGCCAGCGAGAACTGCAAAGTTTAAGGGAGCGGCTGGTCAGTACCCGGGGGGAAATAAACCTGATCCGGGAAAAGCTGGCCGAACTGGCCCGGCAGCAGGAGGAGGATGCCAGCCGGCAGCTCCAGCTGGAAGAGGAAAAAGTTAATTTAGCGGCTGCCCTGGCCGCGCTAGACCGGGAAAGGGAAGAAAACAACCGGGAACAGGCCCGGTTGGAGCAGGAGATAATAAAGGGGCGGGAAGAGCAGGAAAAACTCCAGGCGGAAGCCCGGGAGCTGGCCGCAGAGGTGGAGAAAGTAAGGAGCCAGCTATTTCAAGTTGCCCATGAACGTTCCGGATGTCGTAATGAACTGGTGCGGCTGGAGGAAAAGGGGGCGGCCATAGAACGGCTGTTAGAGCACAAGCGGCGCCAGCTCCAGGAATGGCAGCAGGAAAGGGAAAAGTTACTGGAACAACTGAAGGCCGGACAGGAACAACTGCAGCATTTGGAAGAAGAGCTAAAAAGGCTGGAAGATAGAAAGACCGCCCTGGAAATAGAAATGCAGTTGAAGGAAGGAGAACTTACCGCCTGTGAAAAGGAACTGGCCAGCTGGAAAGAACGCCAGCGTGCCCTGGCGGTACAATTAAAGGTTTTACGTCAATCCCAGGCCGACTATGAAGGTTTCGCGGAAGGCGTGAAATTCATCCTCCAGGCCGGGAAAAGGGGAGAAGCTGCCTGTGCCGGCGTCCTGGGGGTAGTGGTAGAAAAGCTGGCGGTTCCGGCCGAGCTCACCCGGGCCGTAGAAGTAGCCCTGGGCGGGGCGGCCCAGCAGGTCCTGGTACGGACGGCGGCCGAAGCGGAAGCCGTGATCCAGTTCCTCAAAGCCCGGGGCCGGGGACGGGTAACCATCTTGCCCCTGGCATGGCTGGAGCCGCGCCGGTGGCCGGCCTGGGCCGGCTGGGTTTTAAAAGAGCCCGGGGTCCTGGGGATTGCGGCCGAACTCGTCCGGTGCGAGGCGGAAGTGAGGCCGGCGGTGGACTACCTCCTGGGACAGGTCCTGATTGTGGACGGCATCCGTCGCGCCGTGTCCCTGGGCGAGCGCCTCAGGCCGCCCGTGCGCCTGGTTACCCTGGAAGGGGAAGTGATCCAGCCCCGGGGGCCGGTAACAGGGGGGACTGCCGGGCAAAAGGGCGGTTATCTCCAGCGGAGCCTGGCCATCCGGCAGGGTGAGGCCGAGCTGGCCGGACTGGCAACTAAAATAAAGGAGGCCCGGAAACAGCAGGAACAGCTGCAGGAAATACTGGCCGCAGACCGGCAGGAGTACCATGGGGTGTCAGAAGGGCTTGTTACCTGCCGGGGACGGCTCCATAATTTGCTGCAACGCTTGAGTGAGCGCCGGGAAGACCTGGCCCGCCTGGAGGAAAAGATAGCCACCCTTGAGGAAGAGCTGGCGCAAAGCACCGGCGGTTCCCTGGACCTTGACAAAGAACGGGCGGAAAAACAAGAACTCCTGGACCGGCTGGCAGACCTGGAAGGCCGGTTAAACCTCCAGTTGACCGCCCTCCAGGAGCGAGAGGCGGTTTGCCGGCAGCAGATTGCTTCCTGCCGGCAGGACCTGGCAGTCAATGAAGCCCGGCTCCAGGCTATAATCAATGCCGGACAACAATTAAGCCTCCGGGAAAGGGAACTGGCCCGGCGGCAGGAAAAATGGCAGCGACAACAGGAAGAACTGGCTGCCCGCAGGGCGCCTGCAGCTGCCCTGGAAAGTGAATGCAAGGCTAACCTGGAAAAACTTATCGGCGAAGAAGACCGGCTCCAGGAGGCCTGCCGGCAGGCCACGTCAGTGTTGGCGCGCCTGGAAGAAGAGAACGCTGCCCGGGCCGGCAGGCAGGAAGAGCTGGACCGGGAACTGGAAAGGATACAGGCCCAGAAAGAAAAAATCCTTGCCCGCCGGCAGCAGGAAGAGATCAATTTGGCCCTTTTGGAAACAACCCTGGCCAACGGCCTTGCCGAGCTGGAGGAACGCTACGGGCCGCAATGGGAGGTAGAACTGGCAAAACCCCGCCCCCGGCTACAAAAAAAAGCAGTAGCCGTACGGGAACGCGTAAAAGAACGGCTGTCAAGCTTTGGGGAGGTTAATCCGGGTGCTGTTGCGGCATATGAACGTTTAAAGGGCCGCGTTGACGAACTGGAGGGCCAGAAACAGGACCTGGAGGAAGGCCGGGCGGCCCTCCTCCAGGTAATTAACGAGATGGAGCGGTTGATGGCCCGGCAGCTAAAAGCCACTTTTACAGCGGTTCAGGAGCATTTTGTTGCCATCTTCCATGAACTTTTTGACGGCGGTGAAGCCCGCCTGGAACTGACGGACGGCCAGGATATCCTGGCCGCCGGCCTGGAAATTATTGCCCGGCCGCCGGGTAAAAAACCCCAGCATCTAACCCTCCTCTCGGGTGGAGAAAAGGCCCTGACAGCCGTGGCCTTCATCTTCGCCCTGCTCAAGGTCAAACCCGGCGCTTTTTGTATCTTTGACGAGGTGGACACAGCCCTGGATGAAGCGAATGTGGAGCGTTTTGCCCGGATGCTGCGCCAGTTCGCGGAACGGACGCAAATTATCGTTATCACCCACCGCCAGGGCACCATGGCCGCAGCCGATGTCCTCTACGGTGTGACCATGACGGAACAGGGCGTCTCCCGCCTGGTTTCGGTAAAGCTGGAGCAACTGCCGGCGTAAAAATATTGGAGCTCATACATTTACGGTGCGGAAACGCCATCCCCCGGGGGTATCCCCGGGATTTTATTATATTTTAGCAATCGGGTTCATCAACGGTAAGGAAGTCTCCAGATGATAAACTTGCATTTATTATTACGGTACCATATAATGTAAGTGTGTAATTATCCTTTGGAGGTGTAATTATGATACGTACCCAGATACTATTGCAGGAAGAACAGCATCGCTTTCTTCTAGAACAAGCACGTTTAAAAAAGATGAGTATCTCCGCAGTTGTTCGCCACTTGATTGAAGAAAAACAAGAAGAATTGTCGCTGGCCCAGGCAAGGGGTGCCCTGGAAATGGCCCGGGGGGCAGTCACCGGTCCCGCGGAATCAGTCCACCATGATGAGGTATTGTATCGATGAAGAAGGTTTTTATTGATACAGGGGCCTGGTATGCCCTGAAAAATAAAAAGGATACCCATCACCGGGACGCTGTACGTTTCTTCCAAAATCTAGCCGGCAAAGTTGTGTGCTATACTTCTGATTACGTTATTGACGAAGCGATAACCCTGACCCGCATCAGGTTGAAGAACCACCAGGTGGCAGCCACCCTTGCCGAAGAACTACTGAGTGAAAAAGCGGCAAGGGTAGTCTTTGTGGCCCCTGATTTTTTATCCAGGGCGTTAGAAATCTTCCGGGAATTTAAAGACCAGGATTTTTCCTTTACCGACTGTACCAGTTTTGCAATAATGGAGAGCCTGGGCATAGAAGAAGCCCTGGCCTTTGACACCCACTTTACCTTTGAAAAGTTCGGCCTGCGCCAGATCGTTAGTAACGAATATTAATATCCCAACAAGAAACCTGGCCTCTTACATTGGCAACTGATTCCCTGTCACAGAACTTTCCCCGGCGGTGTTATAGTTATAGCAGGGGTTGCAAGGGAGGGTGGCGTCCAGGACGTTCCCATCTTCATTAATCCTCAGATGACCCTGGGTCCTTTTGGCTGCCACTCCACCCCCAGCAACTGGATGCTCCTCTATACCCTGGTCTATATCGTCGTCCTGCTGGCCCTGGCCGTCTATAGCTTTAACCGGCGGGATATTTAGAATTAAACCCCTGGCGTACGTAAAACTTTTCTGGACCATATAGAATGTGGCCGGTTGGAGACCAGGTAAGGATTACCGATCTTCAACCGGCCACACCTGGATTTCTAAATGAATCTATGCGGCCAAAGACAGAACCCGCTGCAATATTTCTATAGACGCACAAATCAATTATTTCGTTCCGGTTAATGCCGAAAAAAATATCGACAAACCGGCAAAAGTCACTTTTCCCAAAAAAATAAAAGCCGGGATGGTCGTCCACGTAATGTACGGCGATGGCACCATTTTTTCCCTGTTGGTAGTGCGCGATTGGTTAGCCGCCGGGTCTTTTAGCAAAGTTGCTTCAGGCCCTGGCTTCTTTTATACCTCTACCCAGTGGCGCAGCATCCAGGCGGCCAACCAGAGGAAGAGAGTGACCAGGAGATGGAAGGCAACCTTACCCATGGCCAGGGCCGGTTGTGTAGGCAGCTATTTTTTTATTAAGGTATAGTCGTAACCGTCCGGGGGTAACTGGTAATCAAACAAAATAGGCATCTCCTTAAGTTCTAATTTTCGTAGTACCTGTGTGGCTTTTTCGTCCACGTACCATCCCTCTAGACCCTGCACCCAGGTGATGCGTCCAGCCCCTTCGTCCCTATCGACAACTACTTCACCCGCTGGTCTGACAATGAACTCCGTATCTTCATACCAGTGACGATTAAAATTCAGTTCTTCATTGCTACCAGCAATTCCGCCTCCAGGAAGTTCCTGTTCGTACAACCTGATAACATGGGGTGGATGACCATCTTTAGCTTGTGGTTCGCTATAATAGAGGCGGGCTACGATTTTGTATGCGGTCCTTTCGCTATACCACATGCCGCCGTCGGTTCGACCTGCACTTAAAAGCTCGTAACGCACCAGTACCGGCTGCGGGGCATTATCTTTGGCCGGGTAAAGAGAGGCTTTTTGTTTCTCGGCAAGATAGTCGTTAAGAGTAATGACTGCAGGAAGGATAAACTTTGTTTCTCGCCCCAGATAGCCCAGAGTCAGTTCACCGCTTCCCGGAAGCGGGTACTGCCATTTTTCTTGAAGTTCGGGCGGTAGAGAAAACTCAATTCCAACAACCTTTTCTTTCTCATTCCAATAAACCGTGGCCCCTAACATCTCTGCAATCCATCTTACGGGTACCATTGTTCTACCGTTAATAATCTGTGGCGGGACATCGAGGTGCATTTCCTTGCCGTTAAGGATGAGTCTTATAGGGTCGGCGGCAAAAACCATGGCCGTAAAAGCAGCCAGCAAAACAGCAGTACTGGCAAATATTATCCATTTTTTCATTTGCAGCCCCCCCAATTATTGGTTGTTATGGATAGTCAAGCCTTGAAATACCGTATGGGAATTGAGTGATTGTCTTTCACCTACAAATAAGCCTTCAATAAGGTGAGATTGCGTATTTATGAGGAAGTCCCAGTTTTGAACTGTCAACCCGCTGGTACCATTTTCATAGACCTCGACCCGTACCCGCACCGTACCATCTGTTTCCTCTTTGGCGTCAATAAACTTGTAATCTATAATAGCCGGGTAGAAACCGCCGATGGGGACAACAACTTCAGGGCCGACCAAATTAGAGTCAAAATTGTCGCTTACCAGCTGCTGGCCTTCCGCATGATTGCGTTCGTCAAAGGCCATCAAGAACCGTGTAACCCGGTTACGAATGAAAATCCATTGCTGAGCTGTAAGTCCCAACTTACCTTGCCATACATCAGGAGGCTGGTTTACCGTGACTTGCTGGTTCTTATAATCCCACTGGACATCAGCCCCCAAAGCTTCAGCTACCCAGCGTATAGGGACCATTGTTCTGCCACCAATCAAATGCGGGGGGACATCTGGTTTGATTTCCTGACCGTTAACAATTAGCTTAATCGGGTTAGCACCGAAAGCTCCTGCAGCCAGGGCTATAGTTAACACAACGGTACCTGTAAATATTAACCACCTTTTTCCCACTGGAAATACCTCCTTGAGATATAATTCATCTCCCCGGGATTACGGCAGACCGCAGGGCATCCCACATCTCACCGGGCACCAGCCCCAAGCGCCAGATGGCGATGCCGTCAAGGCCGTATCGCCTGGCGATACCGACTTTGGTTAAAATACTTGCCGGGGTTTCGGCGGGAGCAGAAATACCGAGTACCAGCTTTTCCGGCGGGACAGAAGCCCGGGCCATCTCCACCGCCTCCCTGACCAGGTTTAGCGGCTCCGGGGTGGAGCCGTAGTCGTAAGCCATAATGATAACCCGGTCGGCAATCTCTCCCAGGGCCTTATAATCGTATCCCTTATAGGCGCTGTTGGGAGCGTGGAGGGTAAGGGTTAAGTCAAGGCCGGCAGCCTTTACCCGCTCCGCCAGGAGCGTCACGAACCTGGTGAAGCTGTCCCGCACCGCCTGCAATTCATCGCCTGTATCTTGATAACCCAAACCCTCAAAGTCCAGGTTAACGCCCTGGTACAATACCGCTTCTGCCATTATGTCGTTAACCGCCCTGGCCATGGCCGCCTCAGTAGCCAGCAGGGAAGAAAGGGTGCCGTCGCCGTCGGTCACGTGGATTACCATCCCTGTTTTCAGGTTGTATTCCCCGGCCGCTTCCAGCACCTTTTCCCAGCCGTCCGGCCGCTGCCAGCCGGTCCTGCTCCTGGTAAGAAGGTTGCCTTCTTTGTCCAGGCTGTACCAGCCCAGGGCCAGTTCGTCCACAATATCCGTGTTTCCTGCCTCGTGTTCTGGGTAGGGCCTGCCAAAGAGGTTGGTCCAGCTGCTGGTCCTACCGTCGCCCAGGGCATAGAAACCGATAACCGTCATCGCCGCTGGCGGGGAAGTAATCCTGACCACTTTGAGGGCGCCATCCCAATCCACCCGGCAGCCGAAGGCTTCGCTGAAGAACCGCAGCGGTATCAGCGTCCTGCCGTTAAGGATTTGCGGGGCGACATCCAGGGGTATGGGGCTGCCGTTGCGGTAGGCGGTCGTGCTGCCGATCTGGAGCCGGACGGAGTTTTTGCCATCGCTGGCGCTTACCGTCCGGGTGGTGCTGTCCCAGGTCACCTCCACGTTCAATGCTTCCCCGGTGGCGCGGAAAGGGACCAGGACGTGGCCTTCCCGGATAACCGGCTGGACATCAAAGGTAACCGGCAGCCCGTCAACGAAGACCGGAATTTCCTGCTGTTCTTGAGCGAAGGCCGGCAGGGCGAAACCGCCGGCCAGTATAACCATAAAAATGAGAGCGAGCAAGAGCAACCGTTTCATTTTAAACCTCCTAAGAATGGTAAGCGCGAATACTATCGAAACAACAGGAATCATATAATGTTTTCGCATTCAACCAGGCAATTCCTCCCTGTCTTACCAGTGTCCTCCCGAACTTTTACCCCTCCGGAGGCAACTATCGGTTTAACTGATTGGCAGGAGATTATTGACAACCTGCCGTAAGTGGTATATTATAGCATTGTATTAACTGTATTAATTAATATAATACAGAAGAGGAGGTGCCTATGTTTCAGCTTGATTTCAAGGATCGTCGCCCCCTGCACGAGCAGATTAAAGAGCAGGTCAAAAAGCTGATTATTACCGGCGTACTGCAACCGGATGAGCGGATACCTTCAGTGCGCGAACTGGCCCAGATGTTGACCGTCAACCCCAATACCATCCAGAGGGCGTACAAAGACCTGGAGGCGGAAGGATTCATCTACTCCATCCGGGCTAAAGGCAGCTTTGTTGCCAACCGGGACAGTACAGAACCGCACCCGCGGCGGGAAGAGCTGATGCGGGAACTGGAACGCAACGTGGCCGAGTTAATGTATCTGAACGAACCGGTGGAACAGTTGCTGGAAACCATTCGCGCCATCTATAAAAAGGGAGGCCTGAATGAGTGATTGAAGTCAGAAATCTCAGCAAAAGTTTCGGTAAATATAAAGCCCTCGCCAGTGTCAGTATTGATGTCGCCAAAGGATCCGTTTACGGCTTGCTGGGCCCCAACGGCGCCGGCAAAACCACCCTCATTAAACATCTGGTTGGTGTCTATCGCCAGGATGAGGGGACCGTTGCCATTGCCGGCCAGCCGGTTTATGAGAACCCGGCCGTCAAGTCGTTCCTGGCTTACATACCCGATGACCTGTATTTCTTTTCCCAGTACAGCATCGAAGAAGCAGCCGGGTTCTACGCCACCTTTTACCCGGCCTGGAGCTGGAAAAGATTTGAGCTTTTAAAACGGGTGTTCGCCATCGACCCGCGGCGCCGGATCACCCGTCTATCCCGGGGCATGCAGAAACAGGTGGCCTTCTGGCTGGGCATCTCTGCCATGCCCGGGGTGATGATCCTTGATGAGCCGGTGGACGGCCTGGACCCGGTAATGCGCAAGAAGGTCTGGAACCTGGTGCTGCAGGACGTTGCCGAACGGGAAACTACGGTTCTGGTATCCTCCCATAACTTGCGGGAACTGGAGGACGTCTGTGACCATGTAGGCATCCTGCATAACGGTTCCATCCTCCTGGAAAAAAGGCTGGATGATTTAAAGAGCGATATTTACAAATTCCAGATGGCTTTTACCGGCGAAGCACCCCGGGAAATTTTCCGATCCGGAACGGTCCTGCACCGGGAACAAAACGGGAGCGTCCTCCTGCAGGTGGTCAAGGGAGATAAAGAACAGCTCCTGGCCGAGGCCCGGCAGGCCGGCCCGGTCATCCTGGATGTCCTCCCGCTGACCCTGGAGGAAATCTTCATCTATGAGCTGGGGGGGAGCGGTTATGACATTCAAAGCGTCCTTATTTAGCAAAGGCCTGCTGGTCAGCGATCTTAAACGTTTCTGGTGGGTCAGTGCCCTGTACGGCCTCTTCCTGTTTTTAATCCTTCCCTTTCACCACATGCTCCAGGAACTCCCCGCCGAAGAAAGTTGGGCCGGGGAAATGCTTAAGAGATCCCTGGACATTTTCTCGGGCCAGAGCGGCATACAGGCCGTCCTCATCTGCACCGTGCCCGTCATCCTGGGGGTGCTGCTTTTCCAGTACCTGCACAACAGCCGGGCGGTGGCGGTGATGCACAGCCTGCCCTGCAACCGCTTAACCCTATTCTGCAGCCACAGCGTCGCGGGGCTGGTGCTGCTGTTCCTGCCCGTCGCCATTACCGGGCTTGTGCTGGCAGTACTTAATATGACTACCCCTTTAAAGGGGTATTATTCCCTGTTGCATATTCTCCGGTGGATGGGTATGACGGCCCTGTTTGACACCCTGGTATTTGCCCTTACCGTTTTTGTCGGCATGTTCACCGGCAATACCGTAGCTCATCTGGCCTTTACCTATATCCTGCAGGTCTTACCCAACGGGCTGCATGTTCTCCTCGTGGAAAACTTGAGCAATTTGCTTTACGGCTACACCGCCGTCAACTACCCCGGCGAACTGCGGTACAACTTTCCCCTGATGATGTTTGCTTCCGGTACCGGGAAGGAAATTTTTACCGCCGGGACCGTCGCCGCGTATATCCTGGCAGCCGCCGCGATCTTTGCTGCCGCCTTCTTTATTTACAGGTTAAGGCAGGCGGAAGCTGCCGGCGACGTCATCGCCTTTCCGGTTCTACGGCCGGTTTTCAAGTACGGGGTTACTGCCTGCGGGATGCTCTTGGCGGGAGCATATTTCGCCGGTGTGTACAGGGGCGCTTTCCCGGTTATTGTGTGGGGTTACGTACTGGGTTCCTTTTTAGGCTACTTTACGGCTGAAGCCCTGCTCCAGAAATCTTTAAAAATCTGGGTGTCGTACAGGGGTTATCTGGGTTTTGCGGCGGTAATTGCGCTTTTGTTGCTCGGGATTGCCACCGACGCCACCGGTTATGTCCGCCGCGTTCCCGAACCGGAAAAGGTGCAGAAAGTGTACTTTGGTACGAGTATTTATGCCTGGACCCACATGGAGAAACTGAAAGACATACAAGAACCTGGACCCAGGTACGAAGGAGAGGTGTTCTTTGAAGACAGGGACAACATCGAGCATATTACCCGCCTGCACCGTGAATTGGTGGCGAACCCGGGTGCTAAAACAGGGTTAACCCGCTATATCATCTATACCCTGGCGGACGGCGGTTATTTAGCCCGCCGGTATTATATCGATGAAAAACAATACGCTTCCTTCCTCAAACCCATCTATGAATCCCCGGAGTATAAGCAGGCCAGGTTCCCGGTGGTGACCCAGGACCCGGCCGCGATTAAAATGATCGAAATTGATGATTACCGGGTTCCCAAAAGAGCGGTCATCCTGACCGACAGGATGGAGATCGGGGAGTTTACGGTCAGGTTGAAACAGGATGTCCTGGATGCCACCTTTGAAGAACTGACCGCCGGGAAGAAGGATTATGTACACATCACCATTGTGGACGCTTATGGAAGAAGCGACCATTATACCCTCCCCGATAGCTACAGGTCGGTTATTAACTGGTTAAAGGAAAAGGGGTATTACGAGGATATCGTATTGTTGCCGGAGGAAGTGGAATATGCCGTCCTGGAAAACCCGTTAACCCCGGGGAACGCGAAGGACGTTACGGCATCCCGCCGGGTTGAAATCAGGGACCGCCGGGTAATCGAGGAACTTCTCAATATCAATGGGTCAGCTGATTTCACTGTAAAGACAAGAGTCATTGAGGTTATTTTCTATGGCAGGACAACTGCGGGTCCTTTCCAGTTCAACAGCTTTATCAACCCCGACTGGCCTGTTTCGGCGGCACTAAAGGAATACATGATACGGCTGGACTAGTATCACTCAAGCAGTTTTTCCGAATGGGTAACAACAAGAGGCTCCAGGCCCGGGGAAGCGGGGAGCCGGCAATAAACCTTGGACAAAAGGCCCTGTCTCTGTTAAATTAGGGATGGGGTCCTTTGATTTTAGCACAGGGAGGATTAATGCTTGAGTCTCTTCAGCAAATTAAAAGAGGGTTTGAGTAAAACCCGGGATAATTTTACCCGGCGGGTGGGGGATTTACTGGCCGGCAGTAGCCGCCTGGATGACGATTTCTTTGACGAGCTGGAGGAAATTTTGGTAACCGCCGATGTCGGGGCCAGGACCAGCATGGAACTGGTGGAGCGGGTACGGCAGGAGGTAAAGAAAAGGCGGATAACGGAGCCGGCTGCAGTGGGAGAACTGCTCCGGCAAGAAGTCACCGGGATTCTCGGGGAGGAAGTACCGCGCCTGGGCTGGTCGCCCGCACCGCCGGCGGTATATCTGGTGGTGGGGGTCAACGGCGCCGGCAAGACGACCACCATCGGCAAGCTGGCTTATCGTTTCCAACAGGAGGGGAAAAAGGTCATCCTGGCGGCAGCCGACACCTTCCGGGCTGCAGCCGGCGAGCAACTGGACGTCTGGGCCGGGCGGGCCGGGGCCGAACTCATCCGCCACCAGGCCGGTGCCGATCCGGGGGCGGTAGTTTACGACGCTTTACAGGCGGCCCGTAACCGCCGCGCCGACGTGGTCCTGGTGGATACGGCCGGTCGCCTGCAGACCAAAGTTAACCTGATGGACGAGTTGAAGAAGATCCGCCGGGTAATTGAAAGGGAAATGCCCGGGGCACCCCACGAGGTGCTCCTGGTTCTCGACGCCACCACCGGCCAGAACGCCCTGTCCCAGGCCAAACTATTCAGCGAGGCGGTGGGGGTAACCGGCATCGTCCTGACCAAGCTCGACGGTACGGCCAGGGGCGGCGTGGTCCTGGCCATAGCCGCGGAAATGGGTATCCCCGTTAAGCTGGTAGGCCTGGGCGAAGGCCTGGACGACCTGAAAGAATTTCAACCCCGGGAGTTTGCCGCCGCCCTGTTCAGCGGCCTGGCCGGGGTAAAGGAGGAATAACGGTGGGCAAGATTTTGATCAAAGACTGCACTATCGTCCCGATCAGCGGACCGGTAATTGAGGAAGGTGTCATCGCCATCGACGGCGACAGCCTCTACTACGTCGGCCCGGCAGAGGGGCTGCCGGCCGGCTGGCAGGCGGATACCATTATCGCGGCCGGCGATAAGGTGGCCCTGCCGGGCCTGGTCAACGCCCACACCCACGTGGCCATGACCCTGCTGCGGAGCTACGCCGACGATCTCCCTTTGAAGCAGTGGCTGGAGGAAAAAATCTGGCCGCGGGAGGACAGGCTTACCCGGGAAGATATTTACTGGGGCACCAGGCTGGCCCTGCTGGAGATGATCCGCTCCGGTACCACCACCTTTGCCGATATGTACTTCCAGATGGACGCCGTGGCCGAGGCCGTCGTCGAGGCCGGCCTGCGGGCCTGCCTCAGCCAGGGGCTCATTGGCTTCCAGGACGGTGACGGCGGGCGGCTGGCGACCGGCGTCAGCCTGGTCAAGGAGTGGCAGGGGGCCGGTGAAGGCCGTATTACCACCATGCTGGGACCCCATGCCCCCTATACCTGCCCCCCGGAATACCTGACTAAAGTAGCCGGGACGGCGGCCGGGTTGGGGGTGGGCCTGCATATCCACCTGGCGGAAACGAAGGGCGAGGTAGCCGAAATCCAGGAACGTTACGGGGCTACGCCGGTAGCCCTGGTCAACGAACTGGGCCTGTTCGACCTGCCGGTCCTGGCCGCCCACTGCGTTCACCTGACCGCCGCAGATATTTCTATCCTGGCAGAAAAAAAGGTCGGCGTGGCCCACTGTCCGGAGAGCAACCTGAAGCTGGCGAGCGGGGTGGCCCCGGTGGCGGCGATGCTGGCCGCCGGAGTCAACGTGGCCATCGGCACCGACGGCGCTGCCAGCAACAACAACCTGGACATGGTGGCCGAGATGCGGACCTGTGCCCTGCTGGCCAAAGGTATTTCTGGAGATCCCACGGCCGTCCCCGCCCGCCAGGCCCTGGTGATGGCCACCCTCAACGGCGCCCGGGCCCTGGGCCTGGAAAAGGAGATCGGTACCCTGGAGGCCGGTAAAAAGGCGGATCTTATCCTGTTAAACAAATACCGGCCCCACTTAATGCCGCCCCATAATGTAGAAGCCAACCTGGTCTATGCTGCTAACGGAAGCGATGTCGATACGGTGATCGTCAACGGGAAAATTCTCATGGCCGGTGGGGAAGTAAAAAACCTGGACGTCGATGAGATTTACGCCCAGGTAATGAAACGGGCTGGTAGGTAAAAAAATTCCACCTCCTTCCACGCCTACGGGGTTAGCTGCCGGGTGCGGACCCAGGATGGCCCTACCCGGCACTTAGATTCGAGTGCCGGGATTAACCCCAGAAAACGGTTCCCCCGTTTTCCACCGAGGAAATTCGGCGATCTGGTGGAAGAAAGGATGGAATTGATGGCATATTTATTTTAACATGATAGCTCATATTTGTTAACATAAAACTCTGGGACCGGGACAGATAATTTTTGCCAGGATGCCTCCTCTGCGGCTACTGCACCGAAGTGTGCCCGCGGTTTGCAATAAGGATGAGGATGATATATAAGGCCTGCTATGGATCAGCAGGGGAAGTTTTATTGCGTTCTCATACCCTGTCAAAGTCGTGCCCTTGACAGCATCCATAAAGTACCCTATAATTTTCTACGGTGGTACTAATGCTTGACCAGCTGGCCCGGGTGGCCCGCCTGTACGATTTTTACGGTCCCCTTCTTACCCCCAAGCAGCGGCAACTGCTGGAACTTCACTATCACCACGATCTCTCCCTGGGCGAGATCGCGGAGGAGGAAGGGATCAGCCGCCAGGCCGTCTACGACGGCCTGCACAGGGCGATTAAGGCCCTGGAGGATTATGAAGCCCGCCTGGGTTACCTGCAGCGGGAACTCACCTTACGGGAACGGCTGGCCGCAGCCGTCAGGCACCTGGAAAACTACCGCCGCGGCGGCGGGGAAGGGGAACTGGCCGAAGCTTACCAGATCCTTGAGCGGCTACTGGAACTGCCTGAGGGCAGTGCGGGGAAAAACTAACCCGGGAAACCATTTCTACATATTGCCCGTATTAAAGGTTAGCAGGGTGAGGTGAAACAGGTGGCCGTTTTTGCTTCCCTGGCCGACAAGCTCCAGGAAACCTTTAAAAAACTGCGCGGTAAAGGCAAGCTCACCGAGGCCGACGTCACGGCCGCCATGCGGGAGATCCGCCTGGCTTTACTGGAAGCCGACGTCAACTTCAAGGTCGTCAAAGATTTTATCAACCGGGTCAAGGAGCGGGCTGTCGGCCAGGAAGTAATGGCCAGCATTACCCCCGGCCAGCAGGTAGTTAAGATCGTCCATGAAGAGCTGACGGCCCTCATGGGCGGCAGTGAGAGCAAAATCAACTGGGCCGGCCAGCCCCCGACGGTCATCATGCTAGTGGGCCTACAGGGCGCCGGCAAGACAACTACGGCTGCCAAGCTGGCCCGCCTGGTACAAAACCAGGGGCGACGGCCCCTGCTGGTGGCTGCCGACGTCTACCGCCCGGCGGCCATCAAACAGCTCCAGGTCCTTGGTGAACAGTTAAAGGTACCAGTATTCAGCATGGGTGAAGGAATCAATCCCGTCGATATCGCCCGCGCCTCGGTAGAGCACGCCCGCAAATACGGCAACAACCCCGTCATCCTGGATACCGCCGGCAGGCTGCATATTAACGAGACAATGATGGCCGAGCTGGCGGCCATAAAAGAAGCGGTCAACCCCCAGGAAATTCTCCTGGTGGTAGATGCCATGACCGGCCAGGATGCCGTGCAGGTGGCTTCTAACTTCCACCAGCAGCTTGGCCTGACGGGGGTAATCCTCACCAAACTGGACGGCGATACCCGCGGCGGCGCCGCCCTCTCCGTCCGGGCGGTTACCGGGTGCCCTATAAAATTTATCGGCATGGGGGAAAAAACCGAGGCCCTGGAGACCTTCCACCCGGACCGCCTCGCTTCCCGCATCCTGGGGATGGGGGATGTCTTGAGCCTCATTGAAAAGGCCCAGGCCAACCTTGACGTCGAGAAGGCTAAAGAACTCCAGAGAAAAATTCGCCAGCAGGAGTTTACCCTGGAAGATTTCCTGGAGCAGATGAAGCAGATGAAAAAGATGGGTCCCCTGGAAGACATTTTAGGGATGTTGCCCGGGGCCGGTAAAATGAAGCAATTGAAGGGCATCCAGATTGATCCCAAGGAATTGGTCCACACCGAGGCCATTATCCAGTCCATGACCCCGGAGGAACGCCGCAACCCGGCCATAATCAACGGCAGTCGTAAAAAGCGCATCGCCGCCGGCAGCGGTACCCGGGTCCAGGATGTAAATCGCCTGCTGCGCCAGTTTGAAGAAGCCAAAAAGCTGATGCATTTTTTAGGTGAAGGCGGTAACAAGATAAAAAAGAAGGGCCGCCTACCGTTCCCATTTTAAAAGGAGGTGACTGCAAATGGCAACTAAGATCCGTTTAAAGCGGATGGGCGCAAAAAAAGCACCCTTTTACCGGGTGGTTGTAGCCGATTCCCGTTCACCCCGCGACGGGAGGGTGATTGAAGAGATCGGGTTCTATAACCCCGTCAAACAACCGGCCGAAATCAATGTTGATGAGGAAAAAGCCCTGCGCTGGCTGAACACCGGGGCGCAGCCTTCAGAAACGGTGCGCGCTCTGTTGAAAAAAGCTGGTGTCTGGCAGAAGTTTGTTGCTGCCAGGGAAGCTAAATAGGGGGGACTAAAATGAAGGAACTGTTATTGACCCTGGCCCAGGCCCTCGTAGATCACCCCGAGCAGGTCAGCGTTAACCAGGTGGAAGGCGAAAAATCTGTAATCCTGGAGTTGAGGGTAGCCCAGGAAGACATGGGCAAGGTTATCGGCAAGCAGGGGCGTATTGCCCGGGCCATCCGTACCCTGGTTAAAGCTGCCGCCGCCCACCAGGGTAAAAGAGTTATTGTGGAGATAATCCAGTAGATATGGTACCTGACAGGATCGGCGTCGGTAAAATCGTGTCTACCCACGGTGTCCGGGGGGAAGTGAAGGTAGAACCCTGGACGGACTTTCCCGCACGTTTTCGCCCCGGGACCAGGATGTTTCTCCAGCAGGAAGAAGAGACAAGGCTGGTAACTATCACCGCAGCCCGCTCTCAAGGCCGGCACATTATCCTGAAGCTGGCGGAAATTAATGATTGCGAAGAGGCCGGGGCATTACGTGGTGCTATACTTAAAGTAGATCAGGGGGAAGTTGAACCGCTACCGGAAGGACATTATTACATCTTCCAGCTGGTGGGTAGCCGGGTATATACTACCGGCGGCGAATTCCTGGGAACCTTAACCGAGGTGTTGACCACCGGCGCCAACGACGTCTATGTGGTCTTGGGCACCGGGGAAAAGGAAATATTAATACCGGCCTTAAAAGAAGTGGTACGTAAAATCGACCTGGACCGGAAGGAAATAACCGTTGCCCTGCCACCGGGATTGCTGGATTAGGGGGTCCGGACCTTGCGGGTTGATGTCCTTACCATTTTTCCCGAAATATTTTCCGGCTTTCTAAATACCAGTATCATCAAACGGGCCCGGGAACAGGGATTTCTAACCGTTAACCTGGTTGATATCAGGGACTATGCCGGGAATAAACACCGCAACGTCGACGACTATCCCTTCGGCGGCGGGCCGGGAATGGTTATGCAGGCCGAGCCCATTTTCCTGGCTGTAGAAGCCCTGTTGCCCGGAGAAAACGCGGTGAGGCCGCCCATCATCCTTTTATCACCCCAGGGCGAAGTCTTTAACCAGGACCTGGCTGCCGAACTGGCCGGGGAAGAACGCCTTGTTCTCATTTGCGGCCATTATGAAGGCGTTGATGAACGGGTCAGGCAGTTCCTGGCGAACCGGGAAATATCAATTGGCGACTATGTCTTGACCGGCGGCGAGCTGCCGGCCATGGTAGTTATTGATGCCGTTACCCGCCTGTTACCGGGAGTGCTGGGAGACCCGGCAGGGGCCAGGGAGGATTCCTTTGCCATGGGGCTGCTGGAGTATCCCCAGTATACCAGGCCCCGTTCCTTCCGCGGGATGGAAGTGCCGGAAGTATTACTGTCCGGCAACCATGAAAGGATAAGGCAATGGCGGCGCCGGCAGGCATTAGAACGGACCTGGCGGCGACGGCCGGATTTACTGGCAAGAGTAGACTTGAGCGCGGAGGACCGGCACCTCCTGGAAGAAATTATCCGCAGTGCCCGTAGTGAAGACCGGAAAACTGTGCTATAATAAACGCTGGTGTTACCGGCAGGGAAAGGAGGGGTTATGGTGAATATTCTAGAAACCCTGGAAAAGGAACAAATGCGTTCAGATATACCCGAGTTTAGACCCGGGGATACCGTTCGTGTCCATATCAAGGTCGTTGAGGGCAACCGGGAGCGCATCCAGGTTTTTGAAGGTACGGTTATCGGCCGCCGCGGGCGGGGTATAAATGAAACCTTTACCGTCCGCAGGGTATCGTACGGCGTGGCGGTAGAGAGGATTTTTCCCCTTCATTCGCCGCGTATTGAACGTATAGAAGTGGTAAGGCGCGGCCGGGTCAGGAGGGCAAAGCTCTATTACCTGCGCGGGCGTGCCGGCAAAGCTGCCCGGATTAAAGAAGAGAGGTAACATAGTCGAACGACGGGACTGGTGATCCAATCAGTCCCGTGTTTGACTAATGGGGGGCGTTAATTTTTGGAAGACTGCAATAAGGCGACCGTGGAAAGTAAGGCTTCGCCCTGGTGGAAAGAAATACTCCAGTCCCTGGTAATCGCCGCCGTTTTAGCCCTGATTATCCGGAGTTTTCTTTTTACCCCCTTTTATATTCCCTCACCTTCCATGGAGCCAACCCTTTACCCCGGGGATCGTATTATTGTAAACCGCCTGGCCTACCGCCTGGGAGAACCCCGGCGTGGGGATATTGTCGTTTTTCGTTACCCCTTTGATCCAGGCCGCGATTTAATTAAACGGGTGGTGGCCGTAGGTGGGGATACTGTTGAGGCACGGGACAATGTTCTGTATATCAACGGCCAGCCCCAGCCACCGGCCGAGTATTTACCGCCGGGGGTAGTCTACAGTGATTTTGGTCCTGTTAAAGTACCGCCCGGCAGCTATTTTATGATGGGAGATAACCGCAATAACAGCGCCGACAGCCGGGTATGGGGGACCCTGGACGGGAAGTTGATTATCGGCAAGGCTTTCCTGGTTTACTGGCCTATAAATCGTATCGGGTTTCTCAAGTAGGTGGCTGTAATGCCGGCGGGATTAAAAACCTTGCGCCAGTTTTTAAAAGTTGTCGATATTGTCCTGGAGGTAGCCGATGCCCGGCTGCCTGCGTCCAGCCGTTATCCCGATCTCGGCACGATCCTGGGCGGTAGGTCGCGGCTTCTGGTTTTAACCAGGCCCGACCTGGCCGATCCCGAGGCTACAGCCCGGTGGCTGGAAGCCTTCCAGGCAGGGGGAACTCCTGCGGTGGCCGTCAATGCCCGGACGGGGGAGGGGATGCGGCTTCTACGCCGGGAACTGGCAGATACAGCCAAGAAAAAAAAGGAAAAACTTGTCCTAAAGGGATTGCGGGCACGGCCATTAAGGATTATGGTCCTGGGGATTCCCAATGTTGGCAAATCTTCGTTATTGAATCGCCTGGCAGGAAGAAGCGGGGCCCGGACCGGCGATCGGCCCGGGATTACCCGGGGGCCCCAGTGGCTTCGCATGGAGGGCGAGATGGAACTGCTTGATACTCCCGGCGTTCTCTGGCCCCACTGGCACGAAGCCGGGACGGCCCTGTGGCTCGGGGCCATCGGTTGCGCTCCTGAGGGCATCCTTCCTGTAACCGACATCGCCGAACTGGTGTTACAATTTTTACTTGCTAGATCCCCGGAAATCCTGCGGGCAAGATATGGTATCACCGGGGAGGAGACTGGAGGATCCGATTTACTCACAGCCATTGGGCGCCGGCGCGGTTTTCTCCTGCCCGGCGGTATAATTGACCGGGAAAAAACTGCCCTGGCCCTGATTAACGAATTCCGGGAAGGACATTTAGGCCGCTACACCCTGGAATTACCTGATAAATTTTTAACCTCTCCGGTGCCGTGATAGTTCCGGTACGAAGTAAAGGGAAGAAAGGGCAGAAGTATAGTATTTTTCTTCCGATACTTTACAATAGAGGTAATGTGTTAAACCCGGTAGCAGGGGAGGTAATAGTTATGCCGGCCGGTAAGATTACCCTTATGATTGCCGATGACCACCCGCTGGTGCGGGAAGGCATTCGTAAAATTCTGGAACTGGAACCGGGGATCCAGGTGGTCGCGGAGGCCGGGAACGGCCAGGAAGCCATTGCCATGGCCCGGCTCCATCGCCCGGACGTAATTTTAATTGATATTAACATGCCGGGTTTAAACGGCATTGAAGCTACCAGGGTGATCCGTCGCGAACTGCCCCAAACCGGCATCCTGGCCCTGACCATTCATGACGATGAGGAATATATCATTGAACTGCTCAAGAGCGGGGTTTCCGGTTATGTTCTAAAGGATATCGGGGCCGATGAATTAGTTAAGGCTATATTCCAGGTGGCCCGGGGATACCAGGTAATTCACCCCGGTATTGCCCCTAAGATAGTTGAATATATCCAGAAGAGGGATTTGCCAACCAACTTGCCGGTGGATATGCTGCCGTTAACGCCCAGGGAACGGGAAATTTTAGCTCAAGTCAGCCGGGGAAAATCAAACCGTGAGATCGCCCGGGAGTTGTATATTAGTGAAAAAACGGTAAAAAACCATTTGACGAATATCTTTCATAAAATTGGCGTCAGTGATCGCACCCAGGCGGCCCTTTATGCCTTGAAACGCGGGTTAAGTGATGGTAATCTAATATAGGTGGTAAAAAGGTGGCCGAAGTGCAGGGAGTAAATCTGGAAGAGCAGGAGCGGGTAGCGGCCCTTTATGCCTGGGAGCGACGCCTGCAGCGGCTGGGTGCCGTGTATATTGCCGGCGTCGATGAAGCCGGCCGGGGTCCCCTGGCAGGGCCGGTCACTGCCGCTGCCGTTATCTTGCCGCCGGGTTTGTTTATTGCCGGCCTTAATGATTCTAAGAGAGTATCGCCAGCCAGGCGCCGGCAACTGGCGGTGATAATTAAAGAAAAAAGCCTGGCCTGGGCCGTTGGCTGGGCTTCGGTCAAAGAGATTGACTGCCTGAATATCATGGTGGCTTCCCGGTGGGCCATGTGGCGGGCTCTTACGGCTTTACCTGTTAAGCCTGACCATGTTTTAGTGGACGGTTTTAAATTACCGGGGTTCCCTGTCCCCCAGACTCCTCTGGTAGGTGGCGATGCGTTAAGCGCCTCCATTGCGGCTGCCTCGATCCTGGCCAAGGTAGCCCGGGATGATTTGATGGAAGCCTACGATGCTGTCTTTCCGGGCTACGGCCTGGCCGAAAACAAAGGCTACCCAACGCCCGGCCACCGGCGTGCCCTGGCCCGCCTGGGTCCCAGCTCATTGCACCGCTTGAGTTTTACCCCCCTCCTGCCTGGCCCAAGCAGGGATTCACTTAAAAATGGCGAATAGAGATATAAGTATTGCCAAAGGGTAGCAAACAAATATGGAAAGGAGGTACCAAGGTTGTTACAGCAGTATGGGATAATAGCTGTTTTCCTTGCCGGTGGGGCAGCTACGGCCATTGCCGCCCTGGCAGCAAACTGGCTCCTCCGCCCCAGGGAAAAAGAGATAGGAGACAAGGCGGCC
>NZ_JANRHG010000018.1 GCF_024733845.1 Neomoorella sulfitireducens | reverse complement strand
ATTATAATGTCGGCCCCACCTTGAGGCGGTGTATTAACCTCATCCCGCCAGGCTATAATTTCTTTCAACATTGATTCCAGTTGCTTTAAACTATTGATGGTTAATGGTGTCCTTACCAGGCGTTCCAGATCATTCATCAATGCCGTCAAACCATTCATTGATATAGCAGGAAGGCTGTGGGCTTCCTTTTTTAGTAATTCTACAGCCGCAGGAAGATCGCGAAATTTCTTCTCTAAAAGCAATAATACCAGGGGACCAATACCACCTTTAAGGTCATCCTTTTTGAAGGAAGGATGATGGAAAAGCTGGGTAGCAGCGGCAACAAATTGCTCCAGGATGGCAGCAACCCTGGCAAGTATCGAGCCGAATTTCTGCTGCAAAGCCACCGTACTCCCGGCGGCCAGCAGGGAAGAAAAAACGTTTCCGCGTACCTCAATTAAGCCCCCGGCCCGGACCATAGCCCTGGATACAGCTCCCGCTATATAAATATTACCACCAGCTTCAACACTCATCCCTTCTTCAACCTGGCCGGCAATCATTACATCGCCGGTGAAAGAAATGTTTCCCGAGGTAATATCAACATTACCAGTATGCATAAGGGCAGAAACCACACTGATAATAACCCGCCCTTTCCCCCCCTTTGCTACAGGGCGGCCAGCTGTAGTAGCTATGATCTCCAAACCATCATCGCTTAAAACTGCCCCGGAACCGGCTGTAATTTCAATATCCCTGGGCTCGGGGGGCATGATTATTTCCCCAGTTACCGCCTTCCCCGGCTGCCCAACTTCAGCCGGGTGTTTCCTGGCCAGGACCATTCCGGCTTCAACAGCGGTGAAACGAAATCTTTCCCGGAAGTTCACCGTCTCTTCTTCTCCGACTGTTACTGGAACCTTTTGCTGGGTAGTAAAGAATAATTCTACCGAGGCGTCTTTACCTGGTACGGGTGGTTGCCCCCGGGCAATGGTTAAAGTACCCTCAGTTGAGGCTTCCAGTCCCCGGGCACAGGCCTGCCAGTCGATACCATACTTGATACCCTGGCGCCCCATCTCCCGGGTTAAATCTTCCAGGGTAAAAGGTTTATAGAAATCTTCGTGCTCCAGGACCTCCAGGTATAAAACCCGCGCCGGTGGCAGGTCCCGCACTTGCCGCCGGACTAATACCCAGGGTTTTACCTGTAAAAGTGCCTCCTGTTTATCCGCACTAACCTTTACCTGCCAGTATCCTTCCCGCCTTTCATCCAGGACGATTATTTCCACCCTGTCCTTCTCATTTACAGGCGTCGGTTCGCTTCGTTCTTCCCCATTTACTACCAGGCGCAACCCCGGGCAGGGCACTATCACCGGATAAGGGCCTCCGGGCGGGTGTTTTATTACCAGCTGCCCGTCTATAATGGCCGCCCGGGATGCCGCGCCGTATTCCCCGGGCTGCTCAAGGGCACCAGCCTTTAAAGATTCCATCTGCAATCACTCCCCTCCACTTTGAGGGGCGCCTTTAAGGGTTTCTAAGACGCGGAAAAAGCCGATTATTTCCAGGTCATGGCGAATATTTTCGGGTATATGGGTAATTTTCAAAACGCGGTTCTGCCGGCTCAACAACCTGGCCTGGCTGAGAAGCATCCCGGCACCGGAGGAATCCATGAACTGCAAGTCCTTAAGAACTACCTCCACCAGGGGAGCCTCCTGCCTTTCAATCTCTTGCTGCAACTGGGCAACATTGCTATAATCCAGTTCCCCCGCTACCAGCAGGGTGGCCTTTTCCTTTTCATTATTTACCCTGATCTCCATGACACTCACCCCCCCTTTCCCGGTCTTTCTTAAGTATTACCAGGGTTACATCATCCCTTTGCTGCCTGCAGCCGGTAAAGGTAAATAAGTCATTTAAGATAACCTCCTGGAGTTCAACTGCATCCAGGCAGGTATTGGCGGCAACTATCTCTTTGAGGCGATTTAAACCATAATTTTGACCGTTGGCATCGCGGGCTTCTACCAGGCCATCGGTATACAGGATAACTACATCGCCGCGAGACAGGACAACTTGTTCTGGTCGAGTACCCTGGTATTCCTCCAGGAAACCCAGGGCCACCCCCCTTACCCGGGGTACGTGGATATTACGGCCTGAAAATATTACCGGAGACGGGTGTCCGGCGCTGAGGCAGGTTAAACAATTATGCTGCTGTTCATAAGAAATAAGGCACAGGGTGGCAAAGGAACCGGCGCGATGCAGCTGCTTTCCCCCGGTTGCAGCTAGCTGATTTATGATTTCTAATAGGGACAGATCTTTACTGGTACAGGCATGTAAGATTGTACAAAGCTCCTTCATTTGCCCGGCAGCACGCATACCTTTACCCATTACATCTCCGATAGCAACAATAAGTTGATCTTCCCCCAGGGGAATAAAAGCAAAAAAGTCGCCGCCTTCCAGGCCTGCTGGAATACTACACCCGGCACCCTGTATACCGGCATGTATTATTTGTTTCCCCTTGCCACCGGTATCCAGGGACATTTAATATTCACCCCCGGTTGCCTTGCTCTGGTCACTACAATCTAAAAGTTCTTCCATACCTACGAGCCGGAAAACTTCGGCAATCTCCGGACAGGGGTTAATAACCCGTACCTCACCTCCCTTCATTGACCACCGGCGCTGTATTTCTAATAAACCCCTGAGACCTGTAGAATCTATAAAGGATACCCCTGCCAGGTTTATTTCCAATTGCCCCTCTCCTTCCTGTACTTCTGCTGCTCGCTCCAGCGTGGCCAGGGTTTCCATGTCTAACTCCCCTTTAAGGTTTAAACAGCGCCCATAATCGCCCTTGGTTACAGAGATTGCCAGCATAATAGCGCTCCTCCTCTTTCTTTACTTAAGAAGCTGGAGAACAGATTTCTTCACCTGCTGATTGATGGAAATCCAGGACCAGGGTGGTTCCCCTGGAACCGGTAGTTAGATAAACTTGATCAGCATAATAAAGCATTAAAGTAAACCCGCAACCAAGAGAATTTTGGGTGGAGTAATGTCGCATTAAAGCCGCTTTGGGTAAATCTTTTATCTTAATTCCCTGGCCCTGGTCTTGAATAATTACCCGGATGGCCTCATCCGTCTGCCGGACCACCCATTCACCACCCGTAGCATGTTTTAAAGTATTGGTCAAAGCCTCAGTTAAAGATACGGCCATCCCGTACGCGCGGGCGCTAAAAGCCGCGGGTAGCAGACTGCACAACTTGCTGCGAGCTAAAGCTATGTCAGCAGCCTTGTTAACTACTCCCCGTGCCAGTTCCTTCCCCTGGGATAATACAGCTACCATTTCTCCTGAAGTCAAAAGCTGCAGGCGCCCATTGGTGACGGCAGCCACGGCTTCCCGGTAGGCCTGCATCTCCTGGCGGCGCATCTGCCTTTCCTTTTCAACAATTTCGGTAAGATCAAAGGCCAGCAGGCCCCCTGACCGGGAGTCAAGGGGTATACCGTGCAGGTCAAAAATCCTTTTACCGTCATCACTTACTATCACTTCCCGGCAGTGGGTTCCCCGGTGTATTGCCTGGCGCATTAAATTTTCTATTGCCGGCAGGGGCAGTTCCAGGTCAGCCTGTCCTGTCAGATGGCGAAAACGCCCCTTTTCGTAACGCATTACCTTGCCCAACCGCATGGCATTGAAAATCTCCGAGCTTTGTAACTCCGCAAGTAGGCGTTCTTTAACCAGGTCCTGTAAATGGGCGGGAACTAATTGGGATACTTGCTCGATGAAGTCCCCAGTACTACCCGTCAGTAAACGGTATTCTTCATTACCCAGACGGCTGGCTGTTTCCTCACCCCGGTAAACGGCTATGATATCAAAGAGGTGGATGTTACCCTTGCCCTTTGTCGGTACCCCTGCTACATCCAGGCTAAGATGCTGCTTTAAATAAATCCGGTATTGACCGGGAACGGGAGCTTTGGTTTCCAGGCCCAGTTCCATGGTATTCAGTACGAGAATACGGCCGGCATAACGTTTCCCATCGGCGGCAACCAGGCTAATGCCTATGGGCGCCGGTGGCTTGCGGCGTAAAGGGCCGGGACTCATGAAATAATCGCAATCGACACAAGAACGATTTGGGGTCTTGCGGGTACACTGGCTGCACTCTTGCATACCTGCCCCCCTCTACTGCTCTGGCTTTAAACCAGGTTTAAAGATTCTCTTTTTCCCATAAAGAGAGATTTTTCCATCGTTTCCCTTCTTGTAACTTATAACTACTTACTATCAACTTATCCAACCAGTGACTTTGGGCAATTACTAAAGGATGGACAAGATCGCCGTAAATCTTAATTAACCTCGCGAGCCATTCTTTTTCTACCTGGATTTGCCTGGCAAGGGTGCGGGGATCCTGGTAGGTTGCCGGTTCGTAGGTGGCCTTTTGACTTAAGACGGTTATTATGTCTGGGTCAAATTGCAATCCTTTCCCGCTATATATTTCCATCAGGGCTTCACTAACCGCAATCGCCTTACGGTAGGGTCGCGACGCCGTCATGGCATCTAAGGCGTCGGCAATTGTTACTATTCTGGCCAGCAAGGGAATCTGTTCATATTTAAGGCCGGCATAACCGTTTCCATTCCACCATTCATGATGGTAGCGAATAACTGCTACCACCTCATCGTTGCCCCCTCTTTGCTCCACCCAGTCCGCCCCTTAGTCGGTATGCTTTTTTATTTGCCCCCATTCCGCCTCTGTCAGTGGCCCTGGTTTCGTCAATATCTCATAACGTACATGCATTTTGCCGGCATCATGCAAGAGGGCACCCCTCAACACATCCCGGCAATGACGGTCTTCTATTCCTAGATCCATGGCTATCCTTAAAGCAAAGTTGGCCACCGCAGCTGAGTGTAAGTACAGTACCGGCCAGTATTGCCGAATCTCCAGTTAAATTTTAGTAACCGTATCCCTTTGCATTAACCCGCCCCCCTTCGTTCCATCTAGAAATAGCAGAGGCAGCCACGAGTATTTTGCATGGCTGCCCTTTAAAAGTTAAGGTAAAATTAAAAACCGACTTTAAAGTGGCAGCCTGGCAGTCATACCAGCATAGTGGCTACAGACCCATGGCTTTGCGTCCCACCCTTTCGAGTGGTTTGCCCTTAAACACTTTAATTTATTTGCTTAAGAGATAGATATCTCTTAGGGAACCCTGAGAGCGGGGGAAGGAACGGTGACGTTAGTCCAGTCACCCCCGGATATTTTTCCCAAAAAATTACATGGAGATTCTCGTTCCTGGAGGTGTTATAGAAGGTAGCACTAGAGAGGTTGGAAGGAGTGTTATTGGCAATAATTTTAAGGGGGCCAATAGAGGGGAAGTTTCTTTCCAATTATTTACAATCAAGGCATATAATCCCCCCCCCCCCCCCCATTGGCTATTTTTGTTTTTTATGTTAATTTCTGTTATGCCCTTTGCCGGCACAGGAATTATCCTCCCATAATTTGCTATAATATTTTTATATTCGACCCCGCTCAACAAATTCCTTCTCTCAGGTAAAAGTAATGGTTAATTTACCCCTGCCGCAATTACCAGATGCGCGGGTTTTCCAGGCCGGCCGGGCGCCAAGGCTGCGGGGACGTTATCATCGACAGGGCTATAGGTCGAGTCCTGGGCCGTGGGGTCATAATAAATGGTGGACAAAAAACGCCATGGAAACTGGCAGCATTATCCATGGCATAGGTGCTCTTTAGGCAACGGGAAAGCGGGTCGCGGGCGTGTTAAAAGTAGTGTTATCTTACCTTCTGGATACCCAAGGACTTTTCCAGGTCGATAATGTGTCCTTGCTCCACCAGCGCTATTTCCCTGATGACCTGGGCGACGTCGTACAATTTCAAGGCTTCCAGTTGCTCAATACGCTGCAGGTACCGGTTCAGAGCCTCATACTCGGCTTCCAGGTCCTGGCGCAGCATTTCGACGTTATTGAGGGAAGTCTTGATTTCCTGCACCTGGACGGTAGGGATGCCGCCCATGTACTGGATCTTGTCGCTTTACGGCATGATCGTGCTCATCCTGGGCATGCTGGAGTTCTTCATCGATAATAGCAAAATACTGGGGGCCGGTAAGCATGCTGGCGTGCTGGATGTACTGGATCATGGCGGCGTATTCCCAGGACAGGTCCAGGTTGAGGAGCTTGATTACTTGCTCGATGGTCATAAGCCTCCAGGAGTATGCTTATACTACATAATATTAGTTTTCCTGGTAAGTGTGCCCATACAGAGTAAGTCCAGGTATGGGTTTTAACCATACTTATACAGGATGCCGAAGCCGCCGCGGGGATAACGCCAGTCAATGTTGTCGTGGGCGCAGCCGTAGCGGCAGGTACCGCATTCCACGCAGCCCTCGTAGGCCGTCTCGATCCGTTCCTCCCCCTCATTCCAGACATATACCCGAGCCGGGCAGATAAAGGTGCAGGGCCTGCCGTCACAGTGGCGGCAGACCTCCCGGTCCTTAATGCGCAGGTGAGGGTGTTTATCTGTCTGGTACCGGTTAAGAAAAAGCTTATCTTCCAGGCGCATCAGCCCATCACCCTCCAGAAGTGGTAAAGGTCCCCGGCCAGTTGTATACGGCTGCGTTCGGCCGTAATTTCCCTCCAAATGCGCTTCTGTTTTTCCCCCTTGGGTACATTATCGACGGTTAAGAACTCCCTGGCGGCCCGGGAAAGGAGCTGCGGGTAAAGGGTAAAGAAGTGGGGATTTTGGTCAAAGAAAAAGGGTGCCCGCTGGTACTTCTGCAAGTCCTGCAAGACAAAGCTCTCTGCCAGCATCTCCCGGTAGGGCGCCAGGTTAGCCGCGCTGTAGTCGCCCTTTTCCCGGGCGGCCAGGATGGTCTTGGCTGCCAGCAGGCCGGAGGTCATGGCGAGATTCGACCCTTCCCGGTGAATCCCGTTGACCAGCATGGCGGCGTCACCGGCTACCAGGACGCCGTTACCATAGAGTTTAGGAATGGCCCGGTAGCCGCCTTCGGGAATCAGATGGCCCTGGTATTCCTTGCTCTCACCCCCGGTTAGCAGCCGCCGCACCATGGGGTGACTTTTCAGGTGCTCCAGGAGGTCGTTGGGGTTCAAACGGCGGCGGACCAGGCTTGACAGGAGGACGCCCACGCCCACAGAGAGGGAATCCTTGTTGGTATAAATAAAGGCCGTTCCCATCATGCCTTTAGTAGCGTCACCCAGGAGTTCAATGGTGCAACCCTGCCCTTCCTCCAGGTTAAAGCGGTCCTCGATCTTTTCCCGGGGCAGGGCAATGATCTCTTTGACGGCCACGGCCAGCTGGTTGGTATTGATGCCGTCCTTTTTCAGGCCGGCCTTCTGGGTTAAAAGGGAATTGGCGCCCTCGGCCAGGATGACTACCTCCGCCCGGACGTCGCCCTCAGCCCGGCCCGCCCTTACCCCGACGACGCGATCCTTCTCCCAAAGGAGGTCCTCGACGACGGTTTCATTAATCAGCAAGGCCCCGGCCGCCACGGCCTGTTCCGCCAGCCAGCGGTCAAAGCGGGCTCTCAGCACGGTAAAGGCATTGTAAGGCTCGCCGGCAAAGGTCATGCTCTTATACCCCAGGGTAAGGGCCGCTTCATCGGTCAGCAACCACAAACGCTGCTCCACCACCGGCCGCTCTAAAGGGGCCTCCTGGTAAAACCTGGGAACTATCGTTTCGGTGGGGTGGCGGTAAAGGACCCCGCCCATGACGTTTTTGCTCCCCGGGTGCTCGCCGCGCTCAAAGATAATTACCTCCACCCCGGCCCGGGCCAGGGTTATGGCCGCCGCCAGCCCTGCCGGCCCGGCGCCCACTATGACGACTTCAAACCTTAGCGCCATCATAATGCCCCCATACAAACTTAACATCAACCAGTGCTAATAACCACCCTGAGCTGCTCTTCCAGGCCTACCCAGGCCCCGGGGCCAGCTGGCGGTGAAATTCTGCCGTTAAAGCCGGGACCACTTCCCGGAAATCGCCGACGATACCATAGGTGGCAATTTTAAAAATAGGGGCCTGCGGGTCATTATTAACGGCTACGATAACGTCTGCACCCTGCATGCCCACTAGGTGCTGGATGGCCCCGGAAATGCCGATGGCAAAATAGACTTTCGGCCGCACGGTAGTCCCTGTTTGGCCCACCTGGTACTCCGGAGGCAGCCACCCGGCCTCCACCGCCGCCCGCGAGGCGCCCAGGGTGCCGCCCAGGACCCCGGCCAGTTCTTCCAGGAGGCGAAAGTTTTCCTTCGACCCCACGCCGCGGCCGCCGGCAACGATGATCTCCGCCCGGTCGAGGTAGATGGCTTTGTTTTTTTCTTCGATGATCTCTATAACCTCAGCCCGGGCCTCGGCTTCATTGAAGGCCATATCCACCCGCACCAGTTCTCCCCGGCGGTCCTCCTGGCGGGACGGCATGGGCATGACCCGCGGTCTCACGGTAGCCATCTGGGGCCGGTGCCGGCGGCAGAGGATGGTGGCCATGACATTACCGCCAAAGGCCGGCCGGGTCTGCTCCAGGAGGCGCGTCTCCGGGTCAATGGTGAGACTGGTGCAGTCTGCCGTCAAGCCGGTCCCCAGGGAGGTGGCCACGGCTCCTGACAGGTCCCGGCCCAGGCTGGTGGCTCCCAGGAGTAGTATCTCCGGTTTGTACTCTTTTACCAGTTGTACCAGGGCCCGGGCATACGGGGCCGTGCGGTAGGGTCCCAGGACGGGGTCCTCGACCAGGTAGACCTTATCCGCCCCATAGGCCCACGCCTCGGTAACCAGGCCGGCCACCCCCTGGCCCAACAGGACCCCGGCCAGCTCTACCCCCAGGGCGTCGGCCAGCTGCCGCCCTGCCCCCAGGAGTTCCCAGGAGACAGGGGCCACTTCTCCCCCCACCTGTTCAATAAAGACCCAGACGCCGCGATAACCGGTATTTGCTGTATCAGCCGGCATGGGTATGCCTCCATTATTTATCAGCTATAATTTTCATCTGCACCAGCCTGGCTACCAGGGTTGCCGCCGCTGCCCGGGGCTCGCCGGGAATTATCTCCCCGCCCGGCCGCGCCGGCGGGGCAAAGATGCGCCGGACGGAAGTAGGGGAGCCTTTGAGGCCAATTTGCGCCGGGTCAAGGTCCAGGTTATCCTTGTTCCAGGTGGTGATGGTTGCCAGGGCCGCCCTGATTAAGGCCGGCAGGGAAAGGTAACTCAGTTCATTCAAGTCCTTAACCACCGTTAACAGGGCCGGCAACCGGCCGCGGATGATTTCCCGCTTTCCTTCCAGCTTGCGCTGGACCTGGATGTACCCCTGTTCCAAATCTACGGCGTCAATGGCCATACAATAGGTCAGCTGGGTGAAACCCAGCCGGGTGGCAATCCCCGGCCCTACCTGGGCCGTATCGCCATCGATAGCCTGCTTGCCGCAAAAGACCAGGTCAACCGGTGTTTCCCGGCTAAGGGCTTCGATGGCCCGGGCCAGGATATAGCTGGTGGCCAGGGTATCGGAACCGGCAAAGGCCCGGTCGGTGAGAAGGATAGCCCGGTCGGCCCCCATGCCCAGGGCCCGCCGCAGGACCTCTTCGGCCTGGAGCGGTCCCATGGACAGGGCCGTAACCCGGCCGCCGTACTTTTCCTTTAGCCGGACCGCGGCCTCGACAGCATGGGCATCAAAGGGGTTGATAATGGCCGGTACCCCGGCCCGGACCAGGGTATTGGTCCGGGGGTCAATCCTGACCTCAGCCGTGTCCGGCACCTGCTTGACACAGACCACCATCTGCAACAAAAAAACCCACCCCTGCTGCTAGTATGGGGTGGGGTAACCCAAAATATGCAATTATTGAGGATAAAAAAAGCTATCAGGTTTGGCCTGATAGCTTTTTAATGTTTGGTACCCAGTTTTTTAATACCGCTCTCACCCTCAACCATTAATTCTACTGTATTGGTAAGGACATCGGTATAGCTGAAGGATATCCGGCGTTCCGGGCTTTTACTCTCTTCCAGTCGGATCACAAAGATGTTGGGGTAAGTCTTTTCCAGTATACCGGTCCTCTCCAGGATCTTTTTTCGTCCCCGGTTGGCCCTCAGCCTTACCTTCTGGCCCACACGGGCCTCCAGGTCCTCTCTGATAGTTGCCAGTACTTCCTTGCCCGCCAAAAAAGACCACCCTCTTTCCGCGTATACTTTATTATACAACAGCAGGAGGGTGGTGTCAAGTTATTCATTTTATTTTACTAAAGAGACAGGTATATTGTCAAGGGGAATATTGGTATAATTTTGGTCGTTGTTATTAAGATATCTTCAATAAGGGGAAGTAGGGAAGCCAAGGCGCAGTTTGCCTTTGATCTCTATGCCTCCTATACCCTCATTACCGGTGACGGTATCTTTAATTATATCTGCAGGGCCCAGGGTCTTTTCAATTGTTGTATAGGCAATACGCTCCACAACAAAAACCGGATCATAGGCATGAATTAAAACCCGGCGGGGCGAACTGGCAAAGGTAGCGCCGGCCTTAAGGAGGGCTTCATAATGGGACTGGCAGGCCCCGGCAAAAATAACAAGGTCGTCATGGGTAGGCCTTAATGTCCTGGCCGCCCTTACTGCCGCTGCAAAGTGTTTTGAATGGCGGTAGCTGTCAAGGTTGGCATAATCGCCGCCTTCCCTTAACAGGCCGTCATGACCCGTAAGAACCAGGATATCGGGTGTGTATTCCTTTAAAAGAGCCTCCACCTTCGCTGCCTGCTGTTCTTCAGGCAGGCACACACCCTGGGCCGGTATTTTCAGCTGCTTGTAAGCATGAAGGCATTTATCAAGGTATTCTTCGTCGCCGTCAATATGCAGCACCCGGCCCGGTACCTCAAAAAAACCCTCTCCGGGAATGCCTTCCCTCTTCTCCGGTTCCCTTTCTTGCCGGTCTGGCCTTTCACCTCGTAGCAACAAAGCCTCCCTTTCGGCTTCCCGGCGCTGCAAAATTCGCCGGAAACAATGTATGTGCTTCTGAATGTCGCAGTGACGATAACGCAGGACTTCCTCCGCCGGCTGCAGTTCCAGGTCCTCAAGGGGGGCATCAGCCACCAGCCTGACATCCAACCCCCTTAAGATAGCTGTAGTTTCCCCTGTATCATTTATGATAAGAGATTTTACTTTAAAGAAAATATCTTTCCCATATTTTTTCCGCGCCACGATGTCCCCGGGCTTAATGTCATTCAACCTTCTCCCCTCCCCATAAGCCCTGTATCAATCTATTTTATGCCCCGGGACTTATGGAGGTGAGGACCGTACTGGACGCTAATCCTTTATCCCGTCCTTGATATTATGTTTAGTTTCCATAATGCTCCGGTACTGGCAACTATTTTGCAGTGACGGGCTATTATAACTAAATGTATAATGGTTGACAGCTGGATGACAGGCCCGAGAAATACAAAAAATACTCGAAGGAGTTGATGGCAATTTCTAGGACAATCTGTCCCGGCCTGCGATTATTTTGCCTGGCTTTGCTCCTGCTAACCGGTATTCTCGCCTTTACCAGCACGGCGAGTGCCGCCACTTACACCGTCCAACCCGGTGATACCCTCTATTTAATCGGCCTGCGCTACGGGATCAGCGCCTGGGATCTCCAACAAGCAAATAACCTGAGCAGCACATGGATCTATCCCGGCCAGACCCTCTGGGTGCCCGACCGGGGAGGGAATACTTACGTCGTCCAGCGGGGCGATACCCTCTACCTTATAGGTCAACGCTACGGCCTGTCTTACCAGCAAATCATGGCTGCCAACAACCTGACCAGCGATGTTATTTACCCCGGACAAATCTTACGCATCCCGGCAGGATCCTACCAGCCCGTAGCTTCCCGGGAGGCAAGTTACAGTGCCGGCGATCTGGACCTGCTGGCCCGTCTGGTCTACGGCGAAGCCCGCGGGGAACCCTATGCCGGCCAGGTAGCAGTGGCAGCGGTAGCCATTAACCGTGCCAAAGACGCGCGTTTTCCCAGCACCATTGCCGGTGTCATCTATGACCCCGACGCCTTTACCTGTGTTAACGACGGCCAGTTTTACCTGACTCCCGACGCAACTGCCTACCAGGCAGCCCGTGAAGCCCTGCGGGGCTACGATCCCACCGGCGGGGCCCTCTATTTCTGGAATCCGGCGTTAGTACCCGCAAACTCCTGGGTTTGGACCCGTACCATTATTACCCAAATTGGCAACCACGTATTTGCCCGTTAAAACACCATAAATAAATTAAGGTGGCGGCCTAAAAATCAGGCCATGCCACCTTTTTTACATAACTACACTACCGGAAGAAAAAACAAACCCGTGCTTTTAACCACTCTTGGTATATTTGTCGGCTACCTTGGAGGCCCCGCAGGAATAGGGTTTAATCCTGGCCGCAAAACCGCTGCCCACTACCATACCGACAATTTCCCGGATTAAGTCCCTGGTATCACCGTTGGGCCCGATGTCCAGATGGATCTCCAGGTTAAGGTCCGCATGGCCGCTGGCTGATAGCTTCTGGGCGATAAAGGTAGCCGTTTCCAGGCTTAAAGCCGTTTCATAAAAGATCTTCTGTCTTAGGGAAGTAATCTTGCGCTGGTATCTCTTCCTGTAGTAGTAACGTGCGCCCCTGCCGACCTGGTGAACTATTACCGCCGTAACAAAGCAGGTGCGGAGCCTGGCCTGGGAATCCGTACCAATAATGATTTTATACTGGGCTTCAGGATTGGCCTCAACAAACTGCATCATATCAGCAAACATTTCTTCAGCCGTCAGGCGACCCCTGGTAGGATTGATATAATACACCGTTTTCACCTTCTTTCTATTTGTTGCTGCAATATTTTACTTAGTACCGCGAAATCTTCAATCGACAAGGTTTCTCCCCTTCTCCGGGGATCGATTCCGGCAGCCATCACGGCGTTCAACAACTGCGGGCGATCCAGCCCCAGGCTCCCCAGGGCGTTTACCAGGGTCTTACGTCGCTGGTTAAAGGCGGCCCGGACCACCCGGAAAAAGAATTCTTCATCCTCTACCTGTACCGGAGGATCGGTGCGGCGGGTCAATTTTACCACCAGGGAATCAACTTCCGGCCGCGGGTAGAATACAGTGCGTGGTACCTTAAAGATTATGGCCGGCTCCGTATAATACTGGACTGCCACACTCAAAGCTCCGTAATCCTTACTTCCCGGTAGAGCCAGCATGCGGTAGCCCACTTCCGCCTGGACCATTAGCACAGATTCCGTAATATTAAATTTGCCGGTCAGTAAATGCATCAGGAGGGGAGTGGTTATATAATAAGGAAGGTTGGCCACAAGTTTATAAGTGGGCAACCTTCCTCCTTCTTCTCCCTTATATCGGGCAACTAGCTCGTCAAAATTTATTTTTAAGGCGTCACCGGCCACCAGGCGCAGGTTATCTTTATCCTTTAGATTTTCTTCTAAAGCAGATATTAAATCCCCATCGATTTCAACGGCAATTACCATACCCGCCTGTTTCAGCAGCTCCTGGGTAAGGGCTCCCAGGCCGGGTCCTATCTCGATAACAATATCATCAGGGCCAAGGCCGGCGGCCACGGCTATCTTCCTTACGATGTTGCTATCCACAAGAAAATTCTGCCCCCGGGATTTCCGGGGTACCAGCCCTTTTTCCCGGATCAGGGCCAGGGTTTTACCTGGCGTAGCAACCGAATTCACCCCAATCCCTCCACTAGAGTATTATACTACATCTGTATTCGCGATACAAATATCTGTAAATGGAAAAGCCCCGGGAGATGTGGGAAAGTAAAAATAAACACCACCCCGCCGGAATGGTGTTTATTTAGTCCATTTATGCCACCTACCCCGGGAGTAAACCGGGGTCGTTAAAAGCATTTATTTTAAAACGTAAACCTTCACCCGGCGGACGCCCCAGCGGATCGTAGCCGCCTCCGTGTCCAGGAAGACATCAATACGGTTACCCTTGATAGCGCTGCCTACATCCTGGGCAACGCCAAAACCGTAGCCTTCAACGTAGAGCCTGGTACCCAGGGGAATTACGCTGGGGTCTACAGCTATCGTCCCAACCCGCGGGTAAACCCCAGTCGCCGTAAGTTTGCCTGTATGGGTATATGCCGTCGCGACGGCGTAAATAACCCGCTCAAAGCGAAAACTCTGGCCCCCGCGGGAAGCTGTATCCAGGGTTCCTGCAGCTATTATCTCCGGTACGGGTTCTTTAACCACCCTGGTTGCTACCAGCTCGCGGCCGGTTTCTTGCCCGTCTTCATATATAATCCGGTATGTTTCTTCCTGGATACCCTTCTGCCCTTTCTGTACCAGGCGGGTGATGCCTTTTTCTATTTCCCTGTCCGGGCGACGCTCCACCCGGTAATCAATTTCCCTCTTAACCGTTTCTGTTTTATAAGTGACCCTGGTAATTTTAATTATATCCCCTGCCTTAACGGTAGCAGCAAGATCCGGGGTAACCCGGTCTTGGGACTGCAGGGTTAAACCCGATTTAGCTAAAACCTCGGCCACCGTCACCGGGGGAGTCCAGATCTCCCTTTCCTGTCCGTCGGCGACTATCTTTACCGGAACGGCCCTTTTGACCGTTATCACCATACCTTTAATTACCGGTGCATCCAGGGCGGGTTCGACAACGTCCTCCAGACCGAGGGTAACCTGCTGCTCATTTAAAAACTGGCCTACCTGCCCGGCAAAGGTCCGGGCCTCTATTTCCTGCCCATCTACCTGCAGGGTTACCTGTTTCCAGGCAACGTTAATAACTCCCCAACCGGTACCGGTAAAAAGCAGCAATAGCGCCACCAGCAGCCAGGGCCAGGTCCGGCGGCGCCACCGGTAATCCTTCCGGTGCCAGTTAGCTATCCACCCGTCCATGGGTCACCTCCCATTAGTCATTATAACTATGAAATAAAAACTTCGACGCGGGAGCAGGATTTTCCTGCCCCCGCGTCTGGTAATTTTAGCTTATTGCCCTAAAATGCGTACAGTTACCTGGCGCCGGCCCCACTGGATGGCTTCGGCTTCACTATCTAAAAAAACGTCAATGCGGTTGCCTTTAATCAATCCGCCTGTATCCTGGGCCACGGCATAGCCGTAGCCTTCCACATAGAGCCTTGTCCCCAGGGGAATAACCCGGGGGTCAACGGCTACTACTCCCCGGTAAGGCCAGATACCTGTGGCCGTCCGGTTGCCGGTATGGGTATAAGCCGTAGCAATTACTTCCAGGGTATCCCCGGCCCGGGCCGCCGTGACCGCCGGGTAGGCCCGGCTGCCGTAGGCCACTATCTGCGGCTGGGGCTGGACTTCGATCCAGGTATCCAGAAGCTGGCGTTCTATTTCGACGCCATTCTCTTTCTTGACCTGGTATTTATAATAACGTACGCCAGGCTGGCCTTCCTGAACCACCTTTTCCTTTCCCGGCTGTAAAGTCCGATCCGGCCGGCGCACCAGGGGAGGCGGTACCGGTTCCTGGCTCACTTCAATAACGTTTTCTACCCTGACGACCCGTACGTACTGGTATGGAGTATCGCTGCCCAGATTGCTTTCAATCCGGTCTTCAGGCCCCAGGGTTATCCCTTCCTGGACCAGGATCCCAGCTACTAAGGGTAATGGTACCTGGGACCATAGCTCCTTCCCGGCAATCTCAGCCGCTAACGGCACACCGCCGGCCATTATCAGTTTTAAACCCGGCCAGAACCATGCGCCGGGCAGGGGTAAAACCCAGTCACCGGTTCCCGGCCGGCTGCCATCAGGGTCCTGGCCTTCCCCAAAGAACCACTGGCTGGTAACCACCTGCCTGGCGCTACCATCGACAAAAATATCAACCCGGTTACCGGTCCAGCCTACCAGCAGCAATGACTGGAGCCCCAGCAACAAGCAGACCAGCGCCAGCAATAATTTTCTCCGGCCAGGACAAGGCCGCTGGCCGGAAGGGAGTAACAACTTGAACATGGGGTCACTCCTTCCATATCATGCCAGCTATAGCCTTGCCAGAATATTCCTCTTTTATACTCGTAAAAAAATCCTGCCCTGGAGGCAGGAAGGATTATACTTATTTCAAGCGGTATGCCTCTATTTCCTGGAGCGAGTTTTGGGGGTTAAAGCCAGGCTATCGTTCCGACCGGGGGTAAAGCCGGCGGGTAACCAGATATGGCCTTCAAAATCGAGGCCAAAAGGGCAGAAAAGCCCCGCTTTAACGGCATGATGCTCTATGATGAACTGGTCAAAGATGGAGGGGTACTCATGATAAGGTTTCTCTATCAACCTTTTACCGTTATTTGAACCAGCATCCCTGTCCGCCCTCTCCTGCCGAAGCCAGCCAGGAAAAAAGGAAATTAAACACTTTTCTCACCAGCGGGTGAATGAGCTCTGACAAGGGGATATCATGTACCGCCCTTACCTTAAGGTAGGCCGGGGTAAAAGGCAGACTTACCTCATCGCCTTTATCGATGACGCCTCGCGCCTCATCACCCACGCCCAGTTCTTCTATGAGCAGAACTATACCACCGAGCGGCAAGTTTTATGAAAGGTTTGTCGGGACAATATTGCTTTATTACGCCTTGTGTAATATAATATTACATAATAAGTAATAATCATAGATAATAATATCTAGGGGCGTTGATAATGCCAGGTAAGCTATTTCCCATCGGCGGTCCTGTTGCGGAAGAAGATATCGTCGACAGGGAGGACTTCATTACCTCCCTTATAACTAGGCTCTCTGAGGGTCAAAGCGTCATGCTTTACGGCCCACGGCGCATAGGAAAAACCTCATTGGCTCATGAGGTGCTAAGGCAGCTAAAGATAAAAGGTTTTTATATCGCTTCAGTTGATCTTTTCCGGCTTTCCAGCAAGCGCGATCTGGCCGTTGCGCTGATTAACGCTTGCCTGGAAAACAGGACTGGCATTCGCAAGACAATCGACGCGTGGAAAGACCGGACTAAAACCATTGTCGGCACTGCGAAACTGGCAATTAAGCTCCAGGACCTTGAGCTCGATTTGGGGCTTTCGCAAGGCGACCAAAGTGATGAAGCCTTGCTTGACTATGCGCTGAACTTGCCCGGGGTGTTGGCCAAACGGGATAAAAAGCCGGTAGTTATCCTGTTCGATGAATTTCAAGATGCTTCCCGGGTAGCAGGGACGGAAATCTATAAAAAGATGCGTTCCTATTTTCAAAATCAAGAAGATGTGGCCTACTTGTTCCTGGGATCAAAAGGGGGCATGATGAAAACCCTATTCGCTGACAAAAAGGAAGCCTTTTACCGGTTCGCCACCATTCTTCCCATACCCTCGATTCCCGAAACGGCCTGGGTGGAATATATTGCCAAAAAGTTCCGCACCAGGGGAATAACATCTACCCCGGAAGCAATACAGGAGATTACCCGGAAAACCGGAGGGCACCCCCAGGACACGATGGTTGTATGTTCCGAACTATACTACGCATTGCTTGAAGCCGGGCAGGACACCATATCTCTTGAGATTGTACGCTTGGGATATGATCGCGCCCTGCTGACTCTTGCACCCATCTACGATGAATTACTGGACGATCTAAACCTGAGTTTCACCGGACGCCAGGTATTAAAGCGCATTGCCACAGGAACCAGCATTTATAGCATAGAAAACGCCAATCCTAATGAAATTAAGCGGACGATAGATCATTTGCTGGCTAAAACAGTGATCGAGAAGAAGGGGCGCGGGTCTTATGCATTCGTTGAGCCGATGTTCCGTGATTATGTGCTGCGGGAATTTTTTTGATCAAATCCCAAACAGGCGCCGGGCGTTGGCCGCGGTGGCTTCGCCAACGGCTTCCGGCGCCAGGCCGCGGGCGGCAGCGATGGCCGCGGCCACCAGGCCCACGTAAGCCGGCTCGTTGCGCCGGCCGCGGTAGGGCTCCGGGGTGAGGTAGGGGCAGTCCGTCTCGATGAGTAACTGCTCCAGGGGTACCCTTACAGCTATTTCCCGCAGCCTGGTAGCGTTTTTAAAGGTCACCGGCCCGGCAAGGGAAATATAAAAGCCCATCTCCAGGCACTCCCGGGCCATTTCCCAGCTGCCGGAGAAACAGTGGAGGACGCCGCCGGCCGGCAAAGGCCCAGCCTTTTTTAAAATCCGCAGGGTATCTCCATGGGCGTCGCGGTCATGAATAATTACCGGCAAGCGCAAAGAACGGGCCAGCTCCAGGTGCCAGCGAAAGACCTCCTGCTGGCGCTGCCGGGGCGATAGGTTGCGATAGTAGTCAAGGCCCGTTTCGCCAATGGCCACTACCCGTCCGTCCCTCGCCAGGCCACCGATGACCGCCTCTGCTTCGGCATCGAAAGTAACCGCATCGTGGGGATGGACGGCCACGGCAGCGTAGATGAAGGACCAACCGTGGGCCTGCTCCACCGCCCGCCGCGAAGAGGCTATATCATAACCCACGTTGATTACGGCCTTTACGCCGGCCTCCTGCAAACGGGTCAGGACCGCCTGCAGGTCGTTGGCAAAAGCAGGGTCGTTAATGTGGGCATGGGAATCAATAAGTCCTGTCATCAAAAACTTCCTTCCCCTGCCGCCCGGGGTGTAACCCGGGCACCTGGAATTTCAGGTTAAAACCCGGGAATCTTTGCCGGCGGTACTCCGCCTTAAAGCATCATTTACGGCGGCGCGCCGCCGGCAAGTATATAATAGCCAGCATTATAATAAATGTCAGCGTAAATTCCCCGAAAGAGTACCTGTGCCGCCGGCGGTCTACCTTACCTGGGCGCCGTCTTTAATTACCCGCTCTGGCGTAATCAGGCTTAAATTCTCGCCGTCCACGGCAGCCAGGACCATGCCCTGGGAGACAATACCCCGCAGTTTGGCCGGCTTCAAGTTGGCGACGATGATCACCTTCTTGCCCACCAGTTCCTCCGGCCGGTAGTGGCGGGCAATGCCGGCCACTATGGTGCGCCGCTCGTCACCGACTTTAACTTCCAGCTTCAGTAGCTTATCGGCGTTGGCCACTTTTTCGGCCGCCAGAACTTCGGCCACCTTTAGTTTAATGCGGGCGAATTCCTCGATGGATATCTCTTCTTCCCCGGGGTTAATTTCTGTGCCTTCTTTAACTCCAGCCGGCATCGCCGCCGGCTTCTCCTGTACTGCCACCGGTCCCTCTCCTTCCTGTTCGTTAAGTTCAATGCGGGGGAAGAGGGCTGGACCTCTTTTCACCCGGGTACCGGCAGGGATGCCCCCCCAGGTGGCCAGGCTCTCCCAGGTGAGGGCAGCGGGGACATCCGAAAGCCCCAGTTGCTCCCACACCCGGGCCGGTACGCCAGGCATAAAGGGCCCCACCATGATAGTAGCCTGGCGCATGGCCTCGGCCAGGTTGTAAAGGACCGTCTGCAGGCGCGGTTTCTTTAAGGGGTCTTTCGCCAGGGCCCAGGGAGCCGTCTCTTCAATGTATTTATTGGCCCGGTTCACCAGGCGCCAGATGGCTGCGAGGGCCCGTGCAAACTCGAAATTGTTCAGGGCTGCGTCTACCTCATCAGGTACGGCCCTGGCCGTGGCTATTAATTCCTCGTCCAGGGGCTCCGGTGCTCCAGGTGCGGCAATCACCCCGCCGTTGAACTTTTCAATCATGGCCGTCGTCCGGCTGAGGAGGTTGCCAAAGTCGTTGGCCAGGTCGGTATTAATACGGGTGATTAAAGCCTCTTCACTGTAGTAACCGTCGGCGCCGTAAGGCATTTCTCGCAGGAGGAAATAACGGATGGCGTCGGCGCCGTAGCGGTCGATGAGCACCATGGGATCGACGACATTGCCCTTGGATTTGGACATCTTGCCCCCGTCTACCAGGAGCCAGCCATGGCCGAAAACCTGGCGGGGCGGCTCAATGCCTGCAGCCATGAGGATGATGGGCCAGATAATGGTATGGAAACGGACGATATCTTTACCCACCAGGTGCACGGCCGCCGGCCAGTATCTATGGAAAAGGTGATCGTCTTCCGTACCGTAGCCCAGGGCGGAAATGTAGTTGGTAAGGGCATCAAACCAGACGTAAATGACGTGCCCGGGGTCCATGGGTACCGGTATGCCCCAGTCAAAGGTGGTCCGGGAAATACACAGGTCTTCCAGCCCGCCCTCGATAAAGCTGATCATCTCATTGCGGCGGGAAACCGGCAAAATAAAATCAGGGTGTTCTTTTATATACTGCAGCAATTTGCCGGCATACTTGCTCATCCGGAAGAAATAGCTTTCTTCCCTTACCAGTTCTACCGGCCGCCCACAGTCAGGACAGCTGCCGTCCTTGAGCTGCCGTTCCGTCCAAAAGGTTTCACAGGGGGTGCAGTACCAGCCCTCATAAGTGGACTTATAGATATCACCCTGATCGTAAATTTTCTGCAACAGCTGCTGGACTACACGCGTATGGCGCGGCTCGGTGGTGCGAATAAAATCGTTATAAGAAATATTAAGACGGCGCCAGAGTTCCTGGAAAGTGGCCACAATCCGGTCCACATATTCCTGGGGCGGCAGGCCTGCTTCCCGGGCTTTGCGCTGGATCTTCTGGCCATGCTCGTCGGAACCAGTGAGGAAATAGACATCGTAGCCCCTTAAGCGCTTGTAACGGGCCAGGGTATCGGCCATGGTGGTCGTCAGGGCATGACCAATATGCAGTTTATCGCTGGGGTAATAAATAGGGGTGGTAACGTAAAAAACCTTATCCCCCATCCTAGTCGTCCCCCTTCGGCAAATTCAGGAGTATTATATTAAAAAAAAGAGCAAGTTGTCAAGTTTTGGCTCTAATGGCGCGAGAAGGCTAATTTTTTGTCCAAAATATGGTTGACTTTTACTGGAAACACTGGTACCATATAGACAGGTTGTCGAAACATGTTGAAATAGGGAGGGGAAAGCCATGATTAAATCTACAGGCGTTGTACGTAAAGTGGACGAGCTCGGCCGGGTAGTTATTCCCATCGAGTTACGGCGTACCCTGGGCATCGATGAAAAGGACGCCCTGGAAATTTACGTCGATCACGAGAAAATTATCCTGAAAAAGTATGAGCCCGGCTGTATTTTCTGCGGCAACGCGGAAGATGTCGTCAATTTCCACGGCAAGAACGTCTGCCGGGTATGCCTGGAAGCCATGAGCCAGCAGGCTAAAGCTGTTTAAAAAAATAGCTTGGGCAGGATAGCAAAGTAAAAAACAACAGGGGCGCCTTCAGGCGCCTTTTATAACTTTGACTCCCTGCTATTAAGGCAGGCACGGTAAATCTCCCGCCGGGGCTGGCCGTAACGCCTGGCTACCCTGGCCATAGCCGTCTTGCGGTCAACGCCCCTCGCCTCCAGTTCCGCCACTTCCGCCACCGCCCGGGCCGGATCATAAGCCGGCAGGGGAGGCGGCCCGGCGCCGGCAACTACCAGGGTAATCTCTCCCCGCGGTGGATTGGCCTGGAAATGGGCTACTGCTTCCGGGAGCAATCCCCTCCAAATGGTCTCAAATTTTTTGGTCAGTTCCCGGCCAACGGCAACCCGCCGTTCTCCCAGGGCTGTCGTTAAATCTTTGAGGGTCGCCACCAGGCGATGGGGAGCCTCATAGAAAATCAGGGTCCTTTCCTCGGCTACCAGGGCAGCCAGACGTTCCCGGCGTTCCTTCCCGGTCCGGGGCAGAAAACCCTCGAAGGCGAAACGGCCGGCCGGCAATCCTGAAGCCACCAGGGCCGCAAGGGCAGCGTTGGCGCCGGGAACGGGTACTACCGTGATGCCGGCAGCTATCGCCTGCCGCACCAGCTCTTCGCCAGGGTCGCTGATGCCCGGCAGGCCGGCGTCGGAGACAATGGCAATCTCCTTGCCTTCCTGGAGCATCCTTAATAAATAAGGAGTTTTGCTGGCCTGGTTGTGCCGGTGATAACTGGTCAGGGGCGTGTGCAGGTCATAATGGGCGAGGAGCTCCCGGGTACGCCGGGTATCCTCGGCAGCGATTAAGTCGACCGCCCCCAGGACCTTGAGGGCCCGCAGGGTAATGTCTTCCAGGTTGCCAATGGGGGTTGCCACCAAGTACAAGCTAGCCATGGGGAGGTAATCCCTTCTTCTCCAAGAAGCTCAGGCAGAAAAGGCAGCCATCACTATCCCGCACCCGGGCAAAATGGGGCGGGCAAACGTGAAAACCCTCCTCGTAAAAGCGTAAGAGCTGCTGGTGCCCCCCTTCCCCGGCCTGTCCGGAAAACATAATCGTCCTGAGGCGCTGGTTTTCTTCCTCCAGGGCCCGCGCCAGGGCCCGGAGACGCCGCACTTCCTTTAAAACCTCGCCCAGGCGCCCTTCCAGTTCCGCCAGGTTTATGGCCAATGTGTCACCCCGGGGATCTGCGAAATTACCGCTCATGTTCTTCTCTCCCGATACTTTTCAGGGGAAATTCCATAGTACCTTGCTCGGGCAGCTCGACTATTACGGTTTCCTTAAGGATATTGTGCCCTGTAACCCGGCCTTGCCCCGCCGGTGTCTGGACCATCACGCCGTAGGGTGGGAAGAAGCGACGCGCTTCTTCATATACCTCATTCTCATAACGCAGGCAACACATAAGCCGCCCGCACAGGCCAGAAATCTTCGTAGGATTTAAGGAAAGATTTTGTTCTTTGGCCATGCGAATGGAAACCGGATCAAACTCACCCAGAAAAGTTGCACAGCAAACCGGCCGGCCGCAACAACCCAACCCGCCCAGGGTCTTGGCTTCATCCCGGACACCAATCTGGCGTAGTTCTATCCGGGTACGAAAGATAGCTGCCAGGTTTTTTACCAGCTCGCGAAAGTCGACCCGTCCTTCGGCTGTAAAGTAGAATATGATTTTGCTCACATCAAAGGTAAACTCGACGTCAACTAATTTCATGGGCAAACCGTGTTCGGCGATTTTTTCCCGGCATATGGTAAATGCTTCCTTCTCTTTCTGGCGGTTGATATGCGCCTGTTCGGTATCTGCCGCCGTTGCCCGGCGGACAACCGGCCGCAACGGCTGCACCACCTGGTCTTCCGCAACCTGGCGGGGAGGGATAACTATCTCCCCGTATTCCAATCCCCGGGCAGTCTCCACTATAACGTGGTCACCCCTGGCAAGCTCCAATTCGCCAGGGTCAAAGTAATATATCTTCCCTGCCTTTTTAAACCGGACGCCAACAACAGTAACTATCTTCTTTCACCTCCCTGTTTTTCACCCTTTTTAATAATTACGATGCTATAGCCAGGTATCACGAGGAGCTACCACTCCAACCCGGCGTGTGTGCCAGTTCCCGGTCCAGGTTGAAGATTAACACTTCCAGGGCCAGGCGGCGATTACCGTTGCGCTCAACGGCCGCCTGCGCGGCCTGGATGAACCGGAAACAGCGCCATAGCCGTCCCGGAGGCACGGGTACCGGTAAAAAATCCTCCGGCTGCAGTAATAGTGTTGCCGTTCCCGTTAATTGCCAGACCAGTTGATCCCGGCAGGCCAGGGCCATGGCCTGGAGCACGCCCGGGAGATCGTCTTCCTTTTCCATTTCCGGCAGGATACCCTGTAACTTTGCCGCTAAACCGGCCTTCGCCAGGCGGTTCCAGTAGGCTACCCCGGCGGGTGAAACCCCGCCTTCCCGGGCAAGGTGCAGTTCCTGGCAGCGGGACCGGATGGTAGGCAACAGCATGTCCGGCCTGGCTGCCAGTAAAATAAGATAAGCTCCTTGCGGAGGCTCTTCCAGGGTTTTTAGCAGGCAGTTGGCTGCCGCGTCAGTCATGGCATCGGCCCCGGCCAGGACGGCCACCCTGGCCCCTCCCTGGAAGGCCCTGAAGGTTAAAAGCTTTTCGAGTTCCCGGATCTGGTCAATTTTCAGAGTGCTTCCCTGGGGCTGAATGAGATAAAAATCCGGGTGATTGCCGCCGGCCATTTGCCGGCAGGAGCGACAAGAGCCGCAGGGTTCCCCTTCCCGTGGTTCCCGGCAATTCAAGGCTGCAGCCAGGTACCCGGCCAGTTCCAACCGGGCGGCTTCACTACCCCCCGCCAGGAGATAAGCATGGGCCAGTTTGCCATTTTGCAAGGCCTGCTGCAACTGCCTGCGGGCGGCTGTTAAAGAACTGGTATCTGCTGCCGGCAGTTGCTCTCCTGCCATCATTAGTCTCCTCCCCTTGCTTCCAGCCAGGGTACTATTACGTCTTTAATCTGCCACCAAACGGCATCCGGGGAACCGGTGCCATCAATAAGGCAGATGCGCCTGGGTTCCAGGTGCCATAACTCCAGGTAACCCTGACGCACCCGCCGGTGAAAGGCAAGGGCCTCCCCCTCTATGCGGTCGGCAGCTCCCTTACCCCGGAGCCGGGCTAAACCCAGCTCCACCGGCACATCGATTAAGAGGGTAAGGTCCGGTAATAGACCGCTGGTAGCCAGCCTGTTAACCTGGCGCACCATCTCTATCCCCAGCCCGCGACCGTAACCCTGGTAGGCGATGCTGGAATCGGTAAAACGATCGCAGAGGACTATTTTCCCTGCATCCAAGGCCGGACGGATGCGTTCGGCTACATGCTGGGCCCTGGCGGCGGCATAAAGGAGCATTTCCGTCCGGGCATCAACCGGGCCGTAACAGGGTTCCAGGAGCAATCGCCTGATGGCTTCAGCCAGGGGAGTCCCGCCGGGTTCCCGGGTGCATTCAACAGCAAAGCCCCGCCGGCTTAAAAAATCCTCCAGGCGTTCCATCTGGGTCGTCTTGCCGGCACCGTCCGGTCCTTCAAGGGTAATGAACAGGCCGCCGGGCACGAAATTCACCTGCACTTTTCTTTACCAGGATTATTATTATCCATCTACTACCAGGACCTTGCCATCCGGTCCCCGCAAAGATAAAAGCCTGGCAACAACTTCCCCCTCCAGGGCCTCGCCCGGGACCGCCAGGGCGAGGCCGGGAGGGCAGGGGGCGATCAGTTCAGCACAAATCCGGCCTTCGGCCTCCTTTAAGGGGATCTCCCGCCGGGGGGCCAGCCAGGCTTCCCGGGGCGTCAGGACTTGCCGGGGATATACAGGCCACGGGCCGGGCCATGCTCCCCCCCGTTCCCCGGACGCCGCTGGTAACAGGCCGCTCCCCCGCCGCAGGGCCAGCAGGGCCTCCAGGAGAGATTCTATCTTGGCCTCGCCGTCGCCGGGGTTGATGATTAACAGGATATAGTCCGGCACGGCCAGCTCTATTTCCTGGCCGGCGCGGCGTAAAAAGCCGGCTACTTCTGGCCCGCAGGCACCGAAGGGTTCCGCCGGCAACAGTAGGCGGGTAACATCCAGACCGGCGGCCGCCGGTGACATCACATCTGCCGGGCCCAGGCAGGGTATGCCGGCTGCCACCAGTTTTTCCCGCAACCGTAAGGCCCCGGCCACGGCCCGGCCCCAATCCCGCCGGCCCCTCTCCTCCGCCAGCAGCCGGGCCACATCCAGGGAAGCTAGCAGTAGATAGGAAGGACTGGTGGTCTGTAAAAGGTTTAAAGCCGCCGCAATTGTATCACCCTCCCCGGCGTGCCGCAGGTGCAGCATGGCCGCCTGGGTAAGGGCACCCATGGTCTTGTGGGTGCTCTGGACCACATAGTCCCCTCCCAGGTCCAGGGGTGATGGCGGCAGCAACGGATCGAGGCCGAAATGGGCACCGTGGGCGGCGTCGACCAGGACGGCCAGGCCGTAGTCATGGGCCAGGGTTATCAGTTCCCGGCTATGGGGGACAATCCCCTCATAGGTAGGGTGGACCAGGAGCAGGAGCCTGGCCCGGGGATGGGCCTTAAGGGTCCTGGCTAAAACCGCCGGGGGCACTCCCAGGGGGATGGCCGGTGAGGACAGCCATTCCGTTTCCATATAAACCGGCCTGGCACCGCTCAAGATCAAACCGTTAAAAACGGAACGGTGGGCATAACGGGGCAGTATGACCTCATCCCCGGGCCGGCAGGTAGCCAGGATAACGGCCATCAGGCCGCTACTGGCCCCGTTGACCAGGAAGAAAGTCCGCGCCGCGCCATAAAAGGCAGCGGCCTTCTCCTGGGCCGCCTTGATGGCCCCGCAGGGATAGGCCAGGCTATCCAGACCCGGCACCTCGGTGAGATCCAAACCCAGGGTTTCCTCCCCCAGGACCTGTTGCCAGGAGGGCCAGGTATAGGCCCCATCTTTATGCCCGGGTGTATGCCAGGAATTAAGTCGCTGGCGCCGGTAATTTAAAAGCGCCTCCCAGAGAGGCGCCTGCCCTTGGGTCTTCACATTGTTATTGTAACACACATCCCGGGGTTACAAAATATTTTTTCATTCCCTTACAGCCCAGGGTGCTGCACGCCGGCGTGGTCAATATAATAATCCCCTTTAATAATCAATTCCCCCACCGGCACCACCTGGTAACCGTCGGCCTTAAGCTTTTCTAGTAGAGGTCCCAAAACGTCGGCCGTATAGCGACCGTTATTGTGAAAGAGAACAATGGACCCCGGCTTTATATTTTTCAATACCCGTTCCAGAATAGCGTCGGCCGTCATGTGTTCCTGCCAGTCCAGGGAATCCACGTCCCACTGGATAACCCTGTACCCCAGCCGCTCTGCGGTCCGGATCACCGTGTCGTTATAATCGCCGAAGGGCGGCCGGAAGAGTTCTGCCTTGTAGCCCGTTATTTCCTGCACCTTCCGGTTGTTTTCCTGGAGTTCTTTTTCCATCTCCGCCTCGCTCAAGGCGGTAAAATGGGGATGGGTGGCCGAATGCAAGCCGATTTCATGGCCGGCAGCGGCAATTTGTTTGGCTACTTCGGGGTATTTATCAAGCCAGATGTTGGTCAGAAAGAAAGTCGTTTTGACATTATGTTGCTTTAAGATCGCCAGCAATTTAGGTGTGTACTCTGCCCCCCAGGTGGCATCAAAGGAAAGGGCCACCTTTTTTTCCGTGGTGTAAACGCTGTATATAGGCAATAATCTTTTGGCCCGCCCCACCATGGATGCTAGGGGCTGGTAATCGGCCAACCGGGCACCCAGGTAGAGGCCAAGGAAAAACAACAGCGCCGGGATAAAAATGCTGCCCAACCGGCGCCGGCGCCATAACAGGATCATCTCCTCACCCCCTGAGATGATCCTATTCAAACCCGTACTGCCGTATGAAATAAAAAGGTAAATAAGTAAGCCCCCTACTCTAAAGAACAGGGGGCTCATTTGCCGGTTCATTATACAGCCCTGGCATCACTTTTTGCCGACCGGTTCTGGTAGGCCTGATCCAGGAGTTGCATGACATGAACTGTCCGGGCCGGTAACCGGTGGACATCCAGACCATGGGCCAGCTGCATCATGCAGGCCGGGCAGGAAGTTGCCAGGTACTGGGCCCCGGTTTTTTTAAAGTTGTCCATCTTGCGGGCCAGGATGCGTTGCGATAAATCATAATGGGTTACGTTATAGGAGCCGGCACCGCCGCAGCACCAGTCGGCTTCATTCATTTCCACGAATTTGAGTCCCGGGATGCTCTTTAAAATCTGGCGCGGTTCATCTTTGACTTTAAGGCCCCGGACGGCATGGCAGGGGTCGTGGTAGGTGACGGTAGCGTTGACCGGTCCCATCTCCTTCTTAAAGCCCACTCCCGCCAGGTACTGGGAAGCTTCCTTGACCTTGGCTGAAAACTCCTTAGCCAGAGGCCCATACTCCGGGTCATCTTTCAGGAGTTCGGCATAATAATGAAGACCATGGGCGCAGCTGGCACAATCGGTAACCACCGCTTCGACGTTAAAGCGTTTAAAGGAATCCAGGTTTTCTTTGGCCAGCTTAATATGCATTTCCGTCTCGCCGTAAGCTTCGTGGGGGATGCCGCAGCAGTTGGAAACCGGTACGACAACTTCAATATCGTTTTCTTGCAAGACCCGCAGGGTGGCTTCGGCGACCTGGGGGAAGAAGTTGTTCATCATACAGCCGGCAAAATAAGCCACTTTATGACGGGGTTTCAGGGGCTTCTTTAAAACTTCCGGTAAGCGCTCCCTCAAGGTGCGGGCCGGGATGTCGGGCAGCAGCCCTTCCGCCTTGCCCAGGGAGCCCAGCAGGCCAAGAAAGCCGGTATGACGGGCAAGCCACCGGGCGCCGCTGCGCTGGTAGAAACGCAGGGCTTTAGCTCCCAGGGTCAGGCGCCGCTGCCTGGCCAGGACGCCGTGCAGGGCCATGCGAATAGGGAAGGGGTTGCCGTTGGCGCGGGTAATTTCCGCCCGTGCCGCCTTGACCAGGGTATCGGTAATAACCGAAGAAGGGCAGGTGACGACGCAGGCGCCGCAGAGGAGGCAGGAATAAATATGATGGTTTATCTCCCTCTCTTTGGTTAAATCAAAGTGCCCTTCCATGGACTGGCGCATCAGGCGGTTGCGCCCCCGGGCCAGGGAAAACTCCTCGCCGGTTACCTTATACGTCGGGCATACCTCTTCGCAAAAGCCGCACCGGTTACAACGGACGATATCTTCTTCATACTGCCGGAAAGTCTTGACCATGACCTGTTCCTCCTCGTCTCAGGATGCAGCCCTGCTGTTATCAATAACATACGCCAGGACCTTGCTGTTGGGAGCCATGATCCCCCGTGGGTCGAAGGCCGCCTTGATCCGGGACAGCAACTCCATAATGGCCTTCCCCCGCGCCTCAACCCAGCGCCGCGTTAAGGCCAGGTCATCGATATTATCTACAACCAGGAGCCCCCCCAGGTCCCCGGCTAGTGTTGCCAGGCGATTTATAGTTTCCTGTACACCATCATAGGCCTCCGGAGCTTCTCCCAGGAGAATATGGACGTGACAGTTGCCGAAATGGGATGCCAGGGCTGCTTCTTTGCCGCTCCGGTCCAGCTCGTCACGGGCCCGGGTTAAAAATTCCTCCATGGCAGTAAAAGGCACGGCTGCGCTGGCCATAACGGCCCCGGACTCGCCGGCGAAAACAGGGAATAGCTGCCGGCGGGCCTGCCAGGCGGCCGCCGCCGCTTCCTCTTCCATTACGGTAGCAGCAGGATAGTGTTTTTTTACATAATCAACCTGAGAATCTACCTGTTCCCTGAAACCGTTATAGACAACCAGGACGCCGGAACCTTCAGCTGCAGGCTTCCACCCGGCCCGGTTCAAAACCGCCATGGCAGCACCGTCCAGTAATTCCAGGGCCACGGGTAAAGTTTCATTTCTTATGGCACGGGCCGCTGCTATGGCTTCCGCCAGTTGTTTAAAGGGTAAGAACACCGTCGTTTCTTTCTCCGGCACTGGTCGCAATTTTAACATGGCCCTGGTGATTATCCCCAGGGAACCCCACGAACCGGCCAGAAAGCGGGTGTTATCGTAGTCCTGGACGTTTTTAACGGTTTTCCCCCCGGTATGGATAATTTCTCCGGTAGGCAGGACGACTTCCAGCCCTAAAATGTGGAATTTAACGTCGCCATAACCGAGCTTGCTGGGGCCCGACGCGCCGGCGGCTATGCACCCGCCCACAGTGCAGGTATCCGGTTCTACGGGCTCAACAGGCCAGTAAAGGTTGTGGGTCCGCAATATCTTTTGCAGTTCACCCAGGGAGATGCCGGCTTCTACATAAGCGGTCATATTCTCATAATCATATTCAACAACCTTATTCATGCGGGTAAGGTTTATTATCAATCCTCCCGCCAGCGGCAGCAAACCCCGCCGGGCCATGGTACCGGCTCCCCAGGGTACTACGGGTATGCCCTCTTCACCGGCGAGTTTTAAAACCGCAGCCACCTGCTGGCTGTTCTCCGGGTAAACTACAGCGTCCGGCATTGCCGTCTTGCTTAAGCTGTGCCGGCGCCGGATGTCCTGATCAACCTGGCAATTCCCGCTGCCAAGGATCTGCTCCAGCTTATGAATAATTTCTTGCCGCATATTGTCGTCCTCCTCAGGCCGCCGTGTCGGTATCGGGTACAGTTTTACCGGCGTTTAAAATCTCGCCGGGATCAAAGGCCAGGCGTTCCCGGCGTAAAAACTGGAGCTCCTCCGGGTTGAAGGCCCAGCGCATAAATTCCAGTTTGGCCAGGCCGATACCATGCTCGCCCGACAGGGTGCCCCCCAGATCGAGAGCCTTGCGGAAAAGGGCGGCCCTGACTTTTTCCACCCGCTCCATTTGTTCTTTATTCCGCTCATCGAAAAGAACCAGGGGATGCAGGTTGCCGTCGCCGGCGTGGGCCAGCATACCAATGGCCAGGTTATATTCCTGACTTAAGCGATTTACTTCCTTCAAAATCTCTGGAAGTTTGGTGCGGGGTACTGTGGCATCTTCCATATCGTAATTGGGGGCCAGGCGGCCAATGGCGCCTATGGCGCTACGTCGTGCCAACCACAGGTTGTCCCTTTCCCTGGCATTCTGGGCCAGCTTGACGTCGGTAGCCCCGTTCTCCCGGCAGATCTGCATTATCTGCTGCGCCTGGCGGTCCAGGCCGGCATCCCAGCCGTCCACCTCAATCAAGAGGATAGCCCCGGCATCTACCGGCAGGCCGATATGCAGCCAGTCTTCAACGGCATTGATAATCTTGTTATCCATGAGCTCCAGGGTACAGGGGATGATACCGTGGGCGATAATGGCGGAAACCGTAGTGCCTGCGTCTTCAAGGGTCTTGTATGAAGCCAGCACGGTGCGGTTGGCCCGGGGCGCGGGCGTCAGTTTGCAGATTATCTTGGTGGCAATACCCAGGTTGCCTTCCGAGCCGATAATCAGGGCGTTAAGGTTTAATTCCTGGGCTATCGGCTCCAGCTTGCCCCCGATTTGGACAATTTCCCCGTTCGACAAAACCAGTTCCATGCCGATAATGTGGTCTTTGGTAAGTCCGTATTTAATCCCGCGCATGCCGCCTGAGTTCTCCCCCAGGTTGCCGCCCATGGTAGACACCTTCTGGCTGGCCGGGTCGGGCATATAAACTAAACCATAAGGGGCTACGGCCTTCTGCAGTTCCATATTGGTAACGCCAGGTTCCACCACTGCGATACGGTTTTCGGGATCAATCTCCAGGATGCGGTTCATCCTGGTCATGACTATGACTATCCCGCCGCGCTGCGGTACGGCGCCGCCGCTCAGGCAGGTACCGCCTCCCCGGGGAGTTACCGGTATCTTTTTACTGCCGGCCAGCTTGAGAATGGCAGATATTTGTTGGGCATTCTGCACGTAAACAATAACTTCGGGCTGGCCGTAAACCAGGGAAGCATCGTACATATAGGTATTTAGCGATACTTTAGACGTTAAGACATTCTCCCTGCCGACGATTTTCACCAGCTCGTTAAGGGTTGCTTGATCTACCATTATTAAACCCTTCTCCCTTCCCCATAAAAAATTATGGCCGGAGCATTTTTCATATCCAGATGCCTCATAAACGGTGGGCCACAAGAAGTGTTTTTATATTAGCGCCGGCATCAGCTCCCCGTTATTTTGTTAATAATATCACAAAGATATAATATTCGCTAATTTAACTCTATCAATAATCTTGGACGGGTGTCAAGAATTGTCTGGTTTATAATATCCTTTAAATCGTCAAATAAAGCGCCGGCAAATTGCCTTTTCTCTTCTTTTTATTAAATGGCTGCCTGTCTTATGGTCTAACCAGTAGACATAAAAATTATTACTCCCCCACCCTTTCACCCACCTGGACGGCAGCCGCAGTTACCAGCTGGGCGGCCGGCAGTTTATCAGGGGAATTGCCATACTGCACCCGGCGGGCCAGAATAGCCCCGTCACCTGTAGCAATAACCAGGCCTTCGCCGCCGGGTATCTCTACTATGGTACCCGGCTTGCCGTAAGCCCGGTACGGTCTGGCTTCCCATATCTTCAGCTTTTCCCCCCGGAAGGTAGTCCAGGCCCCCGGGCTGGGGTTGGAGCCGCGGACAAGGTTGTATATCTTTTGGGTACTCTGCCGCCAGTCAATCTGCACATCTGCTTCCTTTATTACCGGTTGGAAAGAAGCTTGTCTTTCATCCTGGGGCACAGGATTGGCCTTCCCCTCCCGGATTAAACGAACGGCCTCCGCTACCATTTGCACGCCTAAGGGGTAGAGTTTCCCAAAATATAATGATTTTACCGTATCGTCAGGGTCGATGGAAACTTTTCGCTGCAGGATGATAGGCCCCGTATCAATACCGGCATCAATTTGATGGATGGTGACGCCCGTTTCCGTTTCGCCGCTGATAATGGCCCAGTTTATGGCACTGCCGCCGCGGTATTTAGGCAGTAATGAAGGGTGATAATTAATGCCGCCGTAAGTGGCCAGGTCTATCATGGCCTTGGGAACAATATCGGTTACGAAGGCCAGAACAAGAAGGTCGGGCTTGCGGTTCTCGACCCAGGTTAATGCTTCCGGTTCCTTTAAACGCACCGGCTGTAAAAGGGGCAGGCCGCGCTCCAGGGCCAGCTCTTTGACCGGATTAGGTGCCTTCTGCCCCGGCCGATCCGGCACGGTGAGGACGCCGGCAATTTCTTCCCCCTGGTCAAGGAGGGCCTGCAGGCAGTCTTTCCCAAAAGGCGCCTGGCCGATAAAGACGATACGCAAAAACATCTCCCCTCCCCTTTTTTTCTACCCCTGGCAGGTAGGTGGGGGTTGTTAATTTCCCCTCGACTTTAATATATCCTTATTCCTTCATCCCTGTCAATGTTTTTCCGGCGCAGCCGTCAGGCTGCCAGACCATATACTCTCTTCCATGCTGCTATGCAGTGGTTCTGGTTATACACCTGCTTATGGTTGCCGATTTTTATCCGTTTTCCAGAGCTTCAGGGTGGAGAAAAATTGATCGAGTTCGCGCAGAGCCTTAAGCCCTGTCTCCGGTTAATTGCATCTCTCATCTAAACTGCATTATTCAGGTTTGATATTTCGCCAAAGGGAGATAAATTCCGAAGGATTAAGGATAGTTACCGGAGATTCAGGAAACGTGAAGTGTTTCTTATTGCCTGTAACAAGTATGGCTCCTTTGGCCATAGCAGCTTCTAGAAAAGGTTCGTCATCAGGATCTGGTAATGGCACCGGCAAAGGTTCAGTTGTCACTAAAATACCTTCTGCTTCGATCAGGGTTATGAGGGCGTCAACTTCTGCTTTGGCAAAACCAAATTTGGGACGACAAAGCACTTCGCGGTACTCAGAAAGGATACGGGCATCATAAACAACCTTAATCCTACCGTTAGCAATGAGCCGAACAATGGTACCGGCATAGCTATGGGCTTTCAAAAGTCCCGAAACCAATACGTTTGTATCGAGAACAATTTTCATTGGCTGCGGCTCCGTCTAACGGTTTTAATTTCAGCTTCTATTTCTGCGTCCGTAATTTTATCCAATCCTTTTTCCCGGGCTCTTGCTTGCATATTTTTTACCGCCAGCACTGCCCGGACACGTCGCAGGTTTTGCAAGTACTCTTCCAGATATTTTTCTTCTATGTTGGAAAGTACGGCCACCGGTTTACCATTAGAGGTAATTACTAGCTCCCCCTCTTTTTGTAACTGACGCCATATCTCGCCCGATTTCATCCTTAATTCACGCACGGTCACAAAACGCACCTTTAACCCCCCCCGAAATTATGATACACTAATTGTACGCGTTCGGGCTACATATATCAATAAAGACAATAAAGTTAGCCTTGCGGCTTTTGCATAAAATAGGGTTCCAACTCCCCCTGGCTGCTACAGGTAGGGGCAGATTATGCCTCTTTTATCCTCGCCGCCACTCGCAAGGCCCCGGTTGCCTCAAAGGGCGCCCCCGGCAAACAGAAGTCATTCTGCATGTCAATAATCAAAAGGGCAGTTTTACCCATGGCCATGCCTCCAAACATCCATGAATTCCCTGCCGGCAACGGTCTATTATGCTGTCTTTACGTTAAACTCCTTTACTCTATAAATCTCCTCTTTATTAAAACAACTCCAAGTAACAAAGCAGCCAGTAATAAAGATGCCGCCGCGAGCATTGAATAAAGATTAACATACATGGCAATGGTTTCCCAGGCATTTCCCGCTAATCTGCCCAGGTAAACGAGTACGGTATTCCAGATAAGGGTGCCAAGGGTTGTTAAAGGTAAAAACACACTTAATTTCATTCCGGATATTCCCGCCGGTATAGAAATTAGAGTTCGTACAATCGGTACAAACCTGCATAAGAAAACCGCCATATTGCCGTATTTTATAAACCATTTTTCTGCCTTTCTAACATCCTCTTTTTTTAAGCCCAGCATTCTTCCAAACTTGCTGCCGAACAATCGCTCAAGACGATAGGTATTTAGCACGCGACCCAGATAATATAAGACTATTGCTCCTAAAACCGACCCCAATGTAGCAGATAAGATAACACCCCATACGTTCATGTTGCTAAAAGTGGTTATAAACCCTCCAAAGGTTAAGATTACCTCAGAGGGTATTGGCGGGAAAATGTTTTCTATAGTAATCAGCAAAAAGACGCCGATATAGCCATAGCGATTAATAATTTCTATAATAATATCTTGCATTGTATTACCCCATTTAAAATATCTATAACTTGTAGCATTTCTTTAATTTTATTTGTTACTTGCCAGGCTCCGTTAAACTCCACGGTCTACCCAGTCTACCTTTATAATTCTACCTCCCAAATCCAAGTACCTTCCTTTTTTAAAAAAGCCCTTTAAAAAATTCCCGGTAGCCTTTCGCCTTTAACCATAAAAAACAAACCGCCTGGCAGCAACCGCCGGGCAGTAGCAACAAAGGGGAGGTATTGCCCGGCTTTCACTTACGCCGGACAGGCTTTTCCGGGGCAGCCGTCAGGCTGTCAGATCTGCCCCTGCCGTCGCGCCTTTCGATCCAAATGGCGGCATCGGGGCAGACAAGCTGGCATTTTTTACAGGCAATGCAGGGTTTCCCGTGACCGGGCTCCACCACCGGGGTGCCGAAGATCCCCAGTTGTTTAGCCCAGCCGATGGTGTCTACAGGGCACTTCTCAATGCAGAGGCCGCAGCCCTTGCACAGGTCCGGGAACAGGTGAAAAATCCCTTTGCCGTTTTCCGTGGTGATGGCCTTAAAAACTACGCTCACAAGCTTTCGCCCCTTTAAAATAGCCCTTTCGCAGGCGCAAATACCTATTGCCCGTCTCATTCAAAACAACGGTTATACGGCAAATAAATTTGTGTATACAGCTTCCCGCTTCCCCCTTCCAATATCGTACCCCCGTTCCAGGGCGCGGTAGTTTAATTCCCTGAGGGCCGGGTCCCGGGCAAACTTGTGGCCCAGCTGGCGTTCCAGGGCCTGTTGTACAGCTTCTTCCTTTACAAAACCCGTTATGCCCACCAGCACTCCCAGGATGATGACGTTAAAGACCCGGGGATGCATTTCCTCCTGGGCTATGGCCAGGGCCGGGACGGCCAGGCGTCTCTGCTCTTCCCCGTAAACCCGCCGCACGTCGTCTTCCAGGCCGGCCTCATACACCAGTAATGTTTTGTCGCCTACATACTGCCGTACCCGTTCCACGGCCCGGGGGCTCAAAGCTACCACTATATCGCCGGTAGTAAACTTGGGCGCGCTCACCGGCTCACTGCTTATCTGGACAAAGGCCACCGAAACGCCGCCCCGCTGCTCGACACCGAAATTGGGGATATACAGGGCCTGGAAGCCGGCCCGGTAGGCCGCCTCGGTGATGATCTCGGCGACCGCCTGCACCCCCTGCCCGCCTTCCCCGGCCAGGGCGATTTTAAGGTTAAAATCCACGGGGCGGCACCTCCCGGAGGGGGCTGGACGGTTTTTCATCCGGCGTCCTGAATTCCCTAACAGGAAAATAAGCCGTCATTTCTTCTTCCACAAAGCGCCAGGTAGCGGCGGCATTGGTATGCCAGTTGGTGGGGCAGGACGATAGGGCCTCGATAAAGGCGATGCCCCGGCCTTCCACCTGGTTCTGCAGGCCTTTCTGGATAAAGTTTTTCAACTGGACGATATTGGCGATGCTCCCCCGGGCGACGTAGGCCCCCGGCGGGGCGATGGCCGCCACCAGTTCCGGGCCCAGGATGGGCCGGCCGGTGAGTCCAGCGTCGCGGCCATAGGGAGTGGTTTCCGTCTTCTGGCCCGGCAGGGTGGTCGGGGCCATCTGGCCGCCGGTCATGGCGTAGACGGTGTTGTTGACCACGATAATGGTCACCAGGTCGTTGCGGGCGGCGCTGCTGACCAGATGCTGGGCACCGATGGCGTAGGCGCCGCCGTCGCCCATGTAGGAAACGACCACCAGTTCCGGCCGCGCCCGCTTGATGCCCACCAGCACCGGTGTGGTGCGGCCGTGGTGGGTCTGGACGGTGTCCAGGTTGAAAAAGTCCCAGGAAAGGAGGGAACAGCCGATGTCGCACCCGAAAATGGTGCGTTCCTGGATGCCCAGGGCGTCGATTGCCTCCCCGAGGGCCTTGAGGACAATGCCGTGGCCGCAGCCGGGGCAAAACTTGTGGGGTTTGGTTTCCGCCCGCCAGACCCGGGGCATTTGCGGTTGGGCGGCGATGGCCATTAGATCAGCTCCTTCGAAATGAGATGTGGGTAATGGCCGTTCTAGTTCTTCAGGAGGGAAAGGGCGCATTGGGCGATCTCTTCCGGCGTAATCCCCATTCCCGGCCGCAGGTAGCCGGTGACCGGCGTAGGTATGCCGTAAAGGCCGGCCTGGACATGCCTTTTTAGCTGGCCGTAGGCCGATTCTACCACCAGGAGGTTGCGGGCCCGGTCTGCCAGGGGCCTTAAAGGTTCCGCCGGGAAGGGCCGCAGGGTCACGGGGCGGAAATAGCCGGCTTTGCAACCCCTTTCCCGCAGGGTAACGACGGCCGCCCGGGCGGCCCGGGAAACAACCCCGTGGGCGATAATCAGCAACTCGGCGTCATCGACGGCGTAGGTGTCCCACTCCATCACCTGCGGCGCCACAGATTCATAAGCATTTATGGCGTCCATCAACACCTCGTAGAGCTCATCTTCCAGGTTATAGGTGTTGCGCAGGTGGGCCGGGTCGCGTTCTTCCCCCGGCAGGCCCGGCAGGCCTACCATAGGATGGCATGGTTCCATGGTAATGCCCCGGGCTTCAGGAGCAAAGATGGTTACCGGCTCCCGCATCTTGGACTGATAACCGTCCCCCAGGACAAAAGTTGGGAAACGGTATTTCCAGGCGCTGTTAAAGGCTTTGATGGTATACAGGAACAGTTCATCGTGGGAGGCCGGGGAATAAACGATCCGCAAACCCTCGCCATTGCCACCGAAGCAGGTGAGATTGAGTTCCTGCTGGGAGTAGATGACCGTGGCCGTAGACGGCCCGCCGCGCTGGGTTACCACCACTACCGTGGGCAGGCGCATCATCTCGGCCATGGCCATGGCTTCCTGCATCAATACGTTGCCCGGGCCGGCGGTAGCCGTAAAGGCCCGCTTCCCGGCCAGGACGCCCCCGACGGTGGCAAAGCCGGCGGAGATTTCATCCTCCGTCTGGAGAAAACCCCGTTCATATTTAGGTGCCATCCGCGTCCAGTAGTGCATGATTTCATTCTGCGGCGTAATGGGATAGCCGTACATGATGTCGGCCCCGGCGGCCAGGGCCGCCCAGGCTACCACCTCGTTGCCGGTCATAAAAGCCCGTTGCTCACCCGTAACAGGCCTGGTTGCCATAAATTACACCCCGTTCCTGCAAAAATCTTACCAGAATGCCAGGGGCATGTACCGCTTGATCACCCGGACGGGATTACCGCAGGCGTCGCGCTCGCCTAAATAAGGGGCCAGTTCGTCCATTACGGCCGTGGCCACTACCGGGAGGTTTAATTCCCGGGCCGCGGCTGTTACCTTCCTGGCCCCGGCCTGGATGAGGTCTACCGTTGTCTCTTCCCCCAGGTGGGTATTGTTCAGCAGGCCGTCCACCCGGCCTAAAGAGCGGACGTGGGCGATAATATCCGCAACCGTAGCCGTCGCCGGGCGGGCAGTATTGATCACGGCCAGGGCCCGCAGTTCGGGGGAGGTGTCCGCTCCCTCCAGCAATTGCAGCAGGCCGGCCCCGGCCGCGCCGTAGCCGGCGTCGATGATCACGTCCCCTTCCCGGTGCAGGGCCCAACGGACGGCCGGGTGCAGGACCGTCCCCGCCTCTCCCCAGCCGGTCACCTGCCGCGTCTCCCAGGCCAGAACTTTTATCCCCATGGCTTCCAGCTTGTGCTTCAGGGGGCGCAGGGTATAGCACGGCTCTACCGTATCCAGGTCGGCCAGGGTTACCTGCCGTCCCTGCTCCCGTAAAAAAACGGCCCGGTTAACCGCGTTCTCCGACTTGCCACTGCCGTACTCGCCCAGGTAAACCTCAACGATACGCGCTTTTCTTCACCCCGGTGGTTAGTATGCACTCGAGCAGGAATAGCATACCTGGGTTTAAAGTATTCCCCACCTCGTCGCGTCCTACCTGAAAAATAAAAATAGCCGGCTTTAACCCTACCGCCGGCGCTGCACGCTATCGATTGTGACGGGAATGCTCTAACGCTCTCCCGGTGCCCTGTCATACCGGAAGCCGCTCCTTGGTTCGTCCCTATTTCGTCCCGGTCATCATGTCCCCAGGACCACGCGCAAAAAAACCAGCAGGATTAACCCCGGCAGGCCCAGAAAACCGGCGATTAAAACCGTGAGCCAGTTCAAAGGGATTAAAAAGTTAAAATAGGAGCCGAAAAAATTAAAGGCCCAGAGCAGGAGAAGCCCGAACAGGGAGTTAAAAACAATCTTAAAAATAAGCTTCAAGGGTTTTAATAACAGGCTGCCTACAAGATAGAATAGGAAGACCAGGAATATACCGGCCAGGACTAGCTGTACGGTATCGCTACCCACAGGCATCACTCCTCAACAGGCTTTTAATGGCGACCATGCACACCTGGCCCCGTCTTTTCTGCCGGGGCTTACAGTTGCAGGTCGTCTTTTTGTTGCCGGTTACGGGCCAGCTTCCACAGGTACATATATTTCCTTTCTGCCGCTTCCAGCCGGTAAATGGCCTGATCCACCAGATCGGGTTCCGTTACCTCGGCAAAAAAACGCTGGGCCGCCCACCATTCAGCCCGGGCCTCCCTGATAGCTTCGGCCAGTGCTTCCAGGTCTGTCTTCAGGCCCCAGTCCTGCATGCGGCCACCTCCCAACTGCCATTTGCTTATAAAATATGCAGCTGGGAATAATTTCTTGCCTGTTTTTTTATATCATCTCATGGCGACCGCTGAAGGCCCGGGCCAGGGTAATTTCATCGGCGTATTCCAGGTCGCTACCCACCGGCAGGCCGTAGGCCAGGCGCGTCACCTTAATCTCCAGGGGCTTTAACAACCTGGCAAGATAAAGGGCTGTGGCTTCTCCTTCCACGTCGGCGTTGGTGGCCAGGACTACTTCTTTAACCTTTCCTTCCCGGAGGCGCCGTAATAGTTCTTTTACCCTCAGCTGGTCCGGGCCTATCCCGTCCACGGGCGAAATGGCCCCCTGTAAAACGTGATATAGTCCCCGGTACTGATGGGTTTTTTCCAGGGCCACAATATCCCGGGCTTCTTCCACTACACAGATGATGGTACGGTCCCGTTCCGGATCACTGCACAGGTGGCAGGGATCGCGGTCGGTGAGGTTACCGCACACAGAGCAATAATGGGTCTTCCGGCGGGCTTCAATGATGGCAGCAGCCAGGTTTTCCGCCTCTGCCGCCGGGGCGTTCAGAAGATAAAAGGCCAGGCGCTGGGCGGTCTTTGGTCCAACTCCCGGGAGTTTGCCCAGGGCAGCAATCAGTTTGTTCAGGGGTTCCGGGTAATACATCTTTAAAACCCGGGTAGGCGCATATTACCGGTGATTTTGCCCATTTCCCTGGCCACCATTTCCTGGGACTGCCGCAGGGCTTCGTTGACGGCAGCCAGGATCAGGTCCTGGAGCATCTCTACATCTTCCGGATCAACGGCAGCCGGGTCAATTTTGATGCTGACAATTTCCTGGCGCCCGTTGGCCGTAGCCACAACGGCACCGCCGCCGGCGGCTGCCTCTACCGTCTTCTCTCCCAGCTCGTCCTGGAGTTTGGCGATCTGGGCCTGCATCTTTTGCATCTGCTTCATCATCTTGTTGATATTGTTCATACCCATGGCCTTTACAGTCCTCCTTTTTAATCCTTGAACTCCACCTTGTCGGGGCCAAAATATTCTACCAGCTTATCTAATACGTCCTGTTCCCCTTCGCTGGCCTCCTGCTTCCCTGCCGTAATAACGAGCTTGAGGGGGAGGCCGAAAACCCTGGCCAGGACCGTTTCAACCTTCTGCCGGTTGGCCGGCTGTTCCAGCATGCCGCGGTGAAAATCCGTTTTAACTTCCAGGATCAGGCTATCTCCTGTAACAGACGCCGGCTCCCCGGCCCGTAAATAAGCCTGGAGATGGACGCTTTCCCGGCGGGCCTCCGCCAGGACCTCCGGCCAGCGTTCCTGGACGGTAAACAGTTCTAACAAAGGAACGCCGGTAGGTGTAACTTTTTCCTGCTGCCGGTCTTCCGGCCGGAGGCTGGCGGCATGGTCAGCTGCTTTGCCAGTCGCAGTCATGCCTCCCGCCTTTCTCCGGCCAGCCGCCTCCGGGCCTTGCCGGTTACTGCCGTAAAAGGCGGGCCTGTCCGATTTTGCCCCTGCTTTTGCTTCAGGCAGCTGCCTTATTGCAGTAATGTTACCGTCAAGGTCGGCAAGGCGTTTTTCCAGTTCCTCTAACCGGCGTACCAGGTCTTCCATTGAAGGTCCGGGTTCGACCAGATAGCCGGCCAGGGTCATTTCCAGGAGGACCCGGGGCTGGCTGTTCCAGCGCAGGGCAGCAACACCTTCCTGCAGCCGTTCCATAAGTTCCAGCAGGCGCCGGGGAGTAAATTTTTGCGCCTGCCTGGCCACCTCATCCACTTCTTCCGGCAGGAGACCGGTAAACTCACCGGCCCGGGGATCCATGCGCAAAAGAAGGAGATTGCGGCTATGCTCCAGCAGGTCCTCCAGCAGCCTTGGGGGTTCTACTCCTGCTTGCAGGGCCGTATCTACCAGGCGCAGCATATTGGCCCCGTCGCCGGCGGCCAGGGAATCAGTTATGGCCAGGAGGGTATCCAGCTGCGCCGTGCCCAGGATCGCGGCCACCTGCTCGGCCGTAACAACCTCTTGATTACCACCGGACAGGATCTGGTCCAGGAAGCTTAAAGCATCGCGTAAACCGCCGGCAGCCTTGCGGGCCAAAAGGCTCAAGGCCCCCGGCTCAATCCGGACATTATTAGCCGCCGCCACCTGCTGCAGGCGCCCGCTGATGGCTGCTGCCGTCAGGGGACGAAAATCAAAACGCTGGCAGCGGGAAAGAATGGTCGGCAGTACTTTACGCGGCTCGGTAGTAGCCAGGATAAACAGGGCGTGGGCCGGGGGTTCTTCCAGGGTTTTCAGCAGGGCATTAAAGGCCTCCGGCGTCAGCATGTGGACTTCATCGATAATATAAACCTTGTAACGGCCCTCTACCGGACCAAGGGGAATTTTTTCAATTAATTCCCGGATTTCGTCGATGCCCCGGTTGGAGGCGGCGTCGATTTCCAGGACATCCAGGGAGTTACCGGCATTGATACGCCGGCAATTGGCGCACTCATTGCACGGTTCTCCTTCCCGGGGTGACCGGCAGTTGACGGCTTTGGCCAGGATTTTGGCAGTACTGGTTTTCCCGGTACCCCGGGGTCCGCAGAAAAGGTAGGCGTGGACCAGGCGATGGTTACGCAGGGCATTGAGGAGGGTACGGGTAATATGTTCCTGTCCTACTACCTCGGCAAAGGTACGCGGCCGCCATTGCCGGTACAGGGCCTGGTAATGGGCCAACATCCTCACCTTCTTATCCGGGGAGGAAAAAATTAATTAAATATATAAAAAGGGATTATTCCCCGCTCGAATAATCCCTTCATCTCTCATTAGGTGACCGTGCACCCACTGTTGAACATGGCCTCCGGGCGTTACCGGTGCAGGTAACTCCAACCAGGCACTCCCGCGGCACCCGAGGGGGCTCACTTACCGCTGCTTCCTCCCGGACCTGACGGGGTTCATGAGTCCTCGTCGCGCAGGACCCGGCTCTCTTCGCCCCTTACACCGGCCGGACCCCACAGGTCAGGCCCGCCAGTGGGACTTCGACCCCGCTATAGCGGTTTGCGGGCTACAGGGCACCGCTACCTCCCCGTCTAGCACGGTCAAAGCTATAAAATTAAAATGGCGGAGAGAGTGGGATTCGAACCCACGAGACGAGTTTGTGACCCGTCTACTCGCTCTCCAGGCGAGCGCCTTCGACCAACTCAGCCATCTCTCCGCGCAAATCTGTTGTTTATATAAAAATTATACAGCGTAGTGCGGCTTAATGCAAGCCGTTTCAAGAAAGCATATAATGGCGTTTATAAAAGGATGGCTTGTATAACAGCAACACCCGTTAATTAACTTTTTCTGGCGGAGAGAGTGGGATTCGAACCCACGAGGCGACCTCTTCAGCCGCCTACTCGATTTCGAGTCGAGCGCCTTCAACCAGCTCAGCCATCTCTCCGCAGCTGCTGGAAAAAAAGTTTTAATAATTCCCGGCACTCCACCTCACGGATGCCGGCAATTACCTCTACCCGGTGGTCAAAACGTTGGTTCTCCACCAGGTTGACTACAGAATCTACGGCCCCGGCACGGAAATCCGGGGCGCCATAAACCAGCCTCTTTACCCTGGCCTGCAACAGGGCACCGGCACACATGGGACAGGGTTCCAATGTGACATACAAAGTAATACCTGTAAGCCTCCAGTTGCCCCGTACCCGTGCCGCTTCCCTTAAGGCTATAATCTCGGCGTGGGCCGTGGGGTCGCCCCATGTCTCCCGCCGGTTGCCGGCCCGGGCAATGATGCGTTGCCCTTCTACTGCTACAGCCCCGATGGGTACTTCTCCCAAGGCCAAGGACTTTTTTGCCTCGGCCAGGGCCTCCCCCATATAGAAATGGTGGTCCACATGGGACCCCCTCGCTGGTATGCTGGTGCGCCTGGAGGGACTCGAACCCCCGGCACGCGGTTTAGGAAACCGCTGCTCTATCCACCTGAGCTACAGACGCCCGAATAAAAAATGGCGCGCCCGGAGGGACTCGAACCCCCAACCTCCTGGTTCGTAGCCAGTTACTCTATCCCGTTGAGCTACGGGCGCAATATATCTTTTTCAAACCGCAGTGTTAATTGTACCAGAGATGCAGGAGCAAGTCAAGGGTACGCGATCACATCTGCCGGCCCCGGCCAAAAGACTGCGTATCTGGCGCGCCGGCCCCGCAATGAAAAGTAAAACCGGTACCCTGCGGCACCGGCTTCCTGTGGCGGAGAGAGTGGGATTCGAACCCACGGTACAGGTTTTTACCCGTACAATCGCTTAGCAGGCGATCGCCTTCGACCTACTCGGCCATCTCTCCACGCCTTCTTCCGTTGTTACTGGCGGAGGGGGTGGGATTCGAACCCACGGTGCCCGTAAGAGCATCACTGGTTTTCAAGACCAGCTCCTTAAACCGCTCGGACACCCCTCCACAACTAGCAAGGATAGTATAACATACCTTTGCCGTTGCTGTCAATTTAAAACACAAAACGAACATATGTCGATAATAGCGCGGAAACTGAAGCCCCGGTCATCTATACAGACGCCGGGGCTTTATATCTTAAGCTATTTAACTTTCCACTACCGGTTCTCTTGTTTCCTTTCTGCGCTGCAGGTAGGGTAAAATCACCCGGTCGACACCGTAATAGTAGGCCGAACTTCCTGCCAGCAACAGGATGATGGCCACCGTGTACAATACCGGGTTGGTGCTGGCGGAACCGGCGAGCATAAAATTAAGATTCATGAATGCGCCGATAAACAGGGCAAATACTGTTAACACTCCCAAAATCAGGGCAATACCAGTTAAAATTTCGCCGAATACTACCAGCTTGGCAAACCAGGTGTAGTGACCGCCGTCGTGTAAAGAACGAATGAACGCTTCATACCAGCCATACTTGATGGCCGGCGTGCTACCCGGCAGGATACCGGCCGCTTTAGCCCAATAACCTTTCAAGGCCTCACCGGTTTGCATCCACCTGGGATCACTGACCTTGTGCAGGCCGGCCTCCAGCCACTGCCAACCCAGCCACACCCGTAAAATGGTCCAGACAATGCTAAAACGCCGGTCGCGCAATAAGTCGAGCATCCTTTCTCTCCCCTCTCGTGATTGTGTTCGCATTTATACTATAACTCCGGGGAGTGAAAGAGCCCATAGGTCGGCAACCCGATTCTTTCCTCGGTTATACGCCCTATAAATAACAACTAATCGTCTTCCAGCTTGAGAATGCCCTTTTTAATAGCATACTTAACTAAATCCACCCGGTCGTGGAGGCCCAGTTTTTGCATCAGGTTGGCCCGGTGGGCCTGGACGGTTTTTATGCTGATAAAAAGGCGCCTGGCTATCTCCGCATTGGTCAAACCCTCGGCAGCCAGGCGCAGAACTTCCATTTCCCGGTCGGTCAACTCTGTCTTCATGGCATCATCTTCCCTGGCTGCCGGCAAACCATCCTGCAGGCCGTCGATAACCCGCCGGGCAATCTGGGGGTCGAGAAAGGCCTCCCCTTTTGCTACCAGGCGAATTGCCTGGATAAGTTCCCCTACCCCGGCCCTCTTTAAAACATAGCCCCTGGCGCCCGCCCCCAGGGCTTGAAAGATTAGCTCGCGGTCGTCAAACATGCTTAAAATAACAACTTTAATGTCCGGCCGTTTTTGCAATAAAGAGCGGGTAGCCTCAACGCCGTTCTGACCGTTTCCCAGCTGGAGGTCCATGACTACTACTTCCGGTTGCACTTCATCTACCAGTTCCATTAACTCGGCGGCGCCCCCGGCTTCTCCAACCACCTCAATATCTCTCTCATTGGTTAGAAGGGCCCGCAGGCCCTCCCGGACTACGGCATGATCATCTACCAGCACCACGCGGATAGCCATAGTCTACCTCCCCGTTATCGCCCGTATAGGGCAGCCAGAAAGTTACAGTTGTTCCCCGCCCGGGCGAGCTTTCAAGCTCCAACCAGCCCCCTGCCAGGACCGCCCGCTGCTGCATGTTCTTCAATCCTTGTCCTTCCGTGGGGGCAATCGCATCAAAGCCGGTACCGTTGTCTTTAATCCTGACCCTGCAACCCCTTTCCCCCAGATCTATCCCCGCCCAGATAGTACTGGCACCGGCATGACGGCGGATATTACTTAAAATCTCAACCATCATATAGTAAAAGTGATCCCGCTGTTCGGTATCCAGGTAAGCCTGCCCGTTTCCCTGGACGTGCCATTTAACCTTTATATCCCCATTGCCGAGCACGTGTGCTACCGCTTTTTTCGCCAGGTCGACCGGCTCGGGCGGTAGATCGTGACCCAGTCGCAGGCCGGCCAGATATCCCCGCAGGTCAGATATGACCTTTTCCGCCTGCTGTGACAGGGTCGTGAGTCTTGTCGCCGCTGTCGCCGGGTTGTCCGCCAGCAAGGCGCGGCAGTGTTCAAGGCCCAGGGCCAGACCGTATATAGACTGGATTACACCATCATGGAGATCGCGCCGGATTTTTTCCCTTTCCCGCCAGGCCATTTCCCTCTCCCGGGCTTTCTGCTGCTCGTGTTGTTCTTCGACGTCGTAAACGTCCAGCAGCCGGAAAATGAAGAAGGCCACCAGTATACTGCTGAGGATACGCAAAGCCTGAGCCGGCAGGCCCAGTCGCATTAAAAAGTCTGTATTAAGAACATTGGCCGGGAAAAAGGATGCCGGCGGTACGATTAAACCCCCGCCCAGGGCATAAAGAAATAACGCCGTGGCAGATCCGTTGAGGAAAAATTGCAGGGATTTGCGTTTAAAATGTTGCAGTTCTTCCCCCTGGGCCAGGATGGCCAGCCCGCTCAACACCGATCCCGGTAACGCCAGCAAATAACGTGCCGCGATTTCTATGAGAATCATCCATCCATTAAACGTTCCTTCCCGGTAAGGGAAGGTAAAGGCTGCAAACAATACCCATGCCCCAAAACAGGTAAAGGGTAAAAACCTCATCCAGCCCGGCCAGTTCCTGGTATCCGCCAGGAGAGCAACGCCGAAGACCAGTAGAAAGAGGTAAGATAAAGCCAGGAGCAGGGCATGTCCGCCGTTAAAAACAACCCCCCTTAAAGTCTGCCAGCCTTCGGCTATTGCGGCCGTGGGAATAAAGATATATCCCCACTCAACCAGCCCGTGGGAAAGCCCGAAGAGTGCCAAACATGGCAAACGCCGTCCCAGGTGCAGGTCGCTCCCCCGCCGGGCCTGGAGGAGGATGCCAAAGCCCATGAGGAAGAAAGAAAGCCCGTAAATGAAAAAAAGTAAATTCCCCTGCCAGTTTTCCCTGGTCAGGAAGTGGATGGATGGATTCATATCCTTAATCCTTACAACGGCCGGATGACTTCCTGGCCGCCCATATAAGGTCTTAAAGCTTTAGGAATAAGCACCGTACCGTCTTCCTGCTGGTAATTCTCCAGGATGGCCGCCACCGTCCGGCCCACGGCCACCCCGGAGCCGTTCAAGGTATGGACAAAACGGGGTTTTTCCTTGGAACCCGGCCGGAAGCGAATATCGGCCCTCCGGGCCTGGAAATCCTCGAAATTGCTGCAGGAAGAAATTTCCCGGAAAGTATTCGCACTTGGTAACCATACCTCCAGGTCATAGGTCTTGGCCGCGGAAAAACCCAGGTCACCGGCACAGAGGGCCACTACCCGGTAGGGAAGGCCCAGGAGCTGCAGGACTTCTTCCGCATCCCGTGTTAATTTCTCCAGCTCTTCATAAGATTCCTCCGGGCGGGTGAATTTAACCAGCTCAACCTTATTAAACTGGTGCTGGCGGATGAGGCCCCTGGTATCCCGCCCGGCTGCCCCGGCCTCGGCCCGGAAACAGGCACTGTAGGCCACATGATAGATGGGTAATTGATCGCCGTCCAGGATTTCCCCCTGATATAGATTGGTAACCGGCACCTCGGCCGTCGGTATTAAATAATAATCCGTCCCCTCAACGTGAAACATATCCTCAGCAAATTTGGGCAGCTGGCCGGTCCCCCGCATGCTGGCGCTGTTGACCAGGTAGGGCGGGAAAATCTCTGTATAACCGTGCTTAATGGTATGGATGTCCAGCATAAAATTAATCAGGGCCCTTTCCAGGCGCGCCCCGGCGCCACGGTAGAAGACAAAACGCGCCCCTGCCACCTTGCTGCCGCGCTCAAAATCAAGGATCCCCAGCCGTTCTCCTATTTCCCAGTGGGGCCGTGGTTCAAAATCAAAGCGAGGCAATTCGCCCCAGTGGCGCACCGGTTTGTTATCAGCATCGCTTGAGCCGTCGGGCACAGAATCGTGGGGTATATTGGGAATCCTTAATAGTTCCTGCTGGAGCTCATCTTCCACAGCGCGAATGGCCGCGTCAAGTTCTTTAATGCGGTCGCCAACCTCGCGCATGGCGGCAATTAATTCTGTGGCGTCCTGTCCCTTTTTCTTTAGGCGGGCCACTTCGGCCGATACCTGGTTGCGTTTATTCTTCAATCCTTCGGCTTCGACCAGGAGGTTCCGGCGCCGGGCATCAAGGGCCAAAAAGTGTTCCAGCCCGGCTTCTAAACCCCGGCGGGCCAGACCCCCGGCCACCCTTTCCGGTTCCTGGCGAATTTGTTTAATGTCGAGCAAAATACCACTTCCCTTTCTTCAGGTTAGTGTGGATAATCCTGCCATTATTATGCCACGATTAAAGGCCAGGGGCAAACATGCCGTAAAGAAAATTAAGGGGCGCTACCGCCCCCGTAAAAAACTTATAGGCAAATATAGCGCACGTCAAGGACGCCGTCCACCTGGCGGATGGCCTGCAGTGCTTCCCGTGGCACCTGGGAATCCACGCTGATAAGCATGACGGCTTCGCCGCCTATTTCCTGCCGCCCCACCTGCATGGCGGCGATATTCACTTTATGATCCCCTATGGCCAGGCCTACCGGGCCGATTATCCGCGGCCGGTCCAGGTGT
>NZ_JANRHG010000017.1 GCF_024733845.1 Neomoorella sulfitireducens | reverse complement strand
GTATAAAATCCCTTTATACGATACAAATTATACGATACAAAAGTACGAGCTTTTTCAGGGGAGAACTATAATTTGTTTACCCGGCATCTCAAGAAGTGATGTAAGAAACCCCTTAAATTAAAGCTATTCGCAGTCGAAAACATGGTAGAAAAAGGTGGTGTTGGAGCGTAGCCACTTTTTCTTGCAATACGGCTACCGTAGCCCGGGTCATCTCCACGACCTTTCCCATAAAAGTAAATACGATTAATTTAATAATAAGCATTTGATGTTGGTTGGCTAATACCTGCCAATTAGAATGGATTTAGGGGGTTCGCTTCCCTTTAAGGGCAGTTACGAAAGTCTACTTTTACAGCCCACAATGTTCTCGATAATTCTCTTTATAAGTAGATTTATAAGGATGCTGAAGCCAGTATTTAAAGGGCTTATAATTAACTTTAACTTCTCCTTTATCTAATTTAATTGTAACAAATTTATTCCATTCGGGTGGGTCAAAATCAGGATAATCCATTCTTTTAAAATCTAAAAACTTACTGCTTGCTTTTCTTGCTAATGATGCATGCATAATGATTTCCCCTACAGTAAGACGCACTTCACATTCTAAGGCACGCGCTAACTCATGCGGGTTTAAAGCATAAAGATTCGGTAGTTCACTTTCTCTAAATGAACTAAGCCACAATAAACCTAATTGAAGTATTTCCTCCGATTTATACTCACCACAATAGTCTTGCATAATTCTACACAATCCTAACTGTAATTCTTTCCAACCTATCCCGTCTTTTCTCCTTACTGGCGAATAAACGCGAGCCTTTTCCCTTTCCACTTGTTCTCTATCTATCATTGCCTCCCCTGCTGTTAAAGCGTATTCAGTTGCTTTTCTTCCTACATATCTTCCGGTGGCAGCTGCCGTTGCGTATCCTTCAATTCCAGCCACCTGGTTCCCTGCTGCAAATAAACCTTCGAGACTTGTCTTAAGATCCCAATCAGTTACTAGTCCTCCCGCATTTTTAAATGCAGTTTCTCGCGATTGTGGACCGGCAATCCCGGTAGCCTTTACATCCCACCAGGGCTCAAATAACCCTGCAAAATCAGGATGCAAAACATTCGCCTGAAGCATATCTTTATCAGGATCAAACCCGGCATCAGTATATGTTTTATATATAGGAATCTTGGTTTTACCTTCATTACCTACCATTAGCCCAAATATAGCTTTACGTTCGTGTTCCGGCATACTAGGCAAATCGGCATAAAAAGGTAGTTTGTATTCCCCGTTTTTTATACGTGCAGACAAATCCGGGATAAGATGTGGTCCACGAATTTCATAAGGAGCATCACCGCCGTAACAGGGAAGAAAGAACTTCTGACCAGGCGCCGGTCGATAACGCTCAGATACTGTTTTTAAAATCCTGCCATCTCTATCTACCCAGGGAATTTCTTTACCATTTGCATCAACTATCGTACATGCATACCAGGTATTATGTGCATTACCAGTACCATATGCCGGATAACGATAGCCACCTGATGACGGCATACTTTTCTCCATCATCATTAACTCTGCTCCAGCCTTCCATGCTATAGCACATCCATCACCTGCACAATTTGGATCATCATGTGCGGCATTAGATCCTATAAGCTCAGTTGAAAAGTTCCATAGCCTAAGAGGTTTAGCTGTACAAAGGATTGTTGCTTTCGCTTTAAAAATATAGAACTCTCCAGTATGAACATTTACTCCAGTAGCTCCTACAACTCTTCCTCCTTGCTTTCCTCCTTCTGTGAGCAAACTTGTCGCCATAACATGATGATATATTTTAACTCCCAGTCTGACTAATTCTTTACACAATGCAAGTTTGGCATCTGCTCCCTGTACACGTATAATATGTTTGTTTTCATAATCATAAGCAAACATTAACTTTGTTTCTTCATCTCTAAATTCTGCACCAACAAACTTATCATCTATATCTCTAATCTTTACACCCATTTCTTCCAAATCCAGAAGAGCATCATAGCTTTCTTTCATAGTTATATAATATGCATGTCCGGAAATATAAGGATCATAATCTTCTAAAACACTTATCATTTCTTCCGGAGTAATTTTAGAGCATGGATTAGTAAGTGCCAAGTGCCAATGATCAACACCTGGTCCACCGGCACCTGATCTCTTCACAGAAGCTTTGTCAACAACTGCTACCTGAACTCCTCTTTTAGCTGCACTAATAGCAGCATAACAACCTGCTATTCCACCACCAATGATCAGGACATCAGAACTATCTTCATTTTCTTTATCATACTTCACTGGGTAAGGCCATTCAATTGCGTTTTCTTCTATTAGTTTGTTGTAGTAATTCATCTAATTCCTCCTGATTAAAAATTAAATACGTTCTTAAAACTCCCAACCATTGGTACTCTAACCCTTGCAGGCAGGGCTTTTATTTCTTCGGCTAATTTTAGCCCTTGACTCATCAAAATGCCACCAAAGTGAGGCGAAACATCTTCCAATACCCTATTTGAGGTGGTGTTTTGTTTATGCCCCTTTCCTGCCGCTGCCACTCTGATTTCCAGCAGTTTTTTCGGGAAAGACTGCTTTCTTTGGCTCTTTCGAAGCCGAAAAGGTAGTGGCCTTGGCCCAGTTTAGAGAGCTTTTGGCCTTACCTTAAGATTGCTAAGGCTTTGTGGGATGCCGCCCATGATGTTTATGACTTCTATCGCCTACATCAATCCAGGGAGATTGGACCTTTTATTGATCTTAACTCTAAAAACCATACTCATTTTCGTCATATGCCTTCCCTGGAGGTTAATAAATTCGGCATCCCACACTGCCCGGCCGGTCTTCTTATGGTCTACAACGACTTCGATAAAAATCGTTCGCGAATTAAGTGGCGTTGCCCAATGAAAGCTGTCAACAAGCGGGTTAAACGGGAGATTAATTGTCCTCTCCCTTGCTTTCCTTCGCCTTACGGCCGTACGATTTATACTAAGCCCCATGATGACAGGCGCCTCTTTACGCCAACGCCACGCAATTCTTTGACAAGGAAACTATTCAGCCACCTCGTCACCGGCGGCAACACAAAGAGCAGCATCACCCTGGTACGGCAAAACCCCCTCTACGATGGTTTCTTTTTTACGACCGATTGGGGCAGCACCAGGCACACGGAAGGTAGTTACATCAATGCGCTCAACGGGTACTTCTTTTGGAGGATCTAGCTGCGGGATCCATTCATATGGTGCCCTGTAGGCCCTGTAAATCATATTTATCTTCATGTTTTTACCCCAGTATGGACTAATATATTCCCACACAATTTCGTGCTCTGGCGTTACTTCTATAAGTCGCCCGCCCGAACCTTCCGTAATCAAGGTATTGCCGTTGGGCAGCCTCTGGGCGCTGCTGATGAACGGGCTGTAGAAACGGTTAGAATCAACAGGGTGGACAAATCCTGCTTCTACCGGCGTGTACTGCCAGACTATCTTCAGTGTAACCGGGTCAATCTCCAGCACGCGCGAATAATCCCGCAGGGCATTTTTTATACCCTTTGGTGCGCCTGGATTGGGTGCGCCGTATCCGGCCCAGCCGCCATTGTCAAAGACCAGGATGTTGCCTTCACCCGGCAGTCCTCGCGGGATCATGTGGGCGTGATGCTGCCCGATAATCCAGCCGAGCTCCCTCAACTCCTTGCTGGTATTGTAATCAGGACCCAGCTTCCAGACGATTTTTCCCGTCTTTTTCTCTATTATGGCGATAATATTTGTTTCCCGGCCGTCCCAGATTATATTGTCCGGGTGAAAACGCTCATCGCCAGCGTCGTACCACTTGTTGGGGCCAAGAACGGACATGGAGTTGATATGCATCCAGTCACCCATACCACCGCCTGACGGACGCATATTGGGATCACGGCAAAGGATGTTTTTCGCTTCTTCGCTGAAGTCATATTCATCAAAGTGGTCGCTACATATCCATTCCCAGACGATGTCGCCTTCCCACGTCACCTCGATAATGGTATCATCGAGCAGGAGTTTATCCGAGATTTTGGGGTTTTTAAGGTTCTTGTGGCAAAGGATGAGAGTGTTCCCCCCATCAACCCGCGGTTCCATACCCGGTACATAGTACCCCACCGGGTTGCCTTCACGCTGGTAATCATGATGCTGCCTGGCCATCCACTGGGGCTTCTCGCCGGGATCTTCAATATACTCGTACCTGTTAAACCTCCAGACAATATTCCCTTCCCAGTCCATCTGGACCAGATCGATCTGATCCTGCATGCCGTAGGCGTTGTTTCTTTCCCCGGTATGGCCCATTACGTAGCCGCCTGGTAAAAGCTTGTTGGGAAAGCCGTGCAACCCCTTCCACAACTGGACCTCCGCGCCGTTCATGTCAATTACCAGTGCTCCAAGTTCTTTAGCTTGAAAAACGGTGTAGCCGTTCCAGCATTTTTCCGGGTTATAAATGGTAACTCCTGTGGGATAAACACTTGGATAGGTCATAATACTCCTCTCCTTTGTTTTAGGTTATAGTAATGCTTTACCTACTCACGCTCAACCTCTGCGAACATCTGATATTCCCTTGCCACCGTTCTATATTTGAACAATATATTAGGAGAAAGGGGTTCCAATGATTTTAAACGTTCATCTTTTGCCTCGCGAGGGTTAAACAATTTGATTAAGTAAGGATGCTTCTTGCTCCTTGTTACCTCTTCAATAAATTTTGCAGCCAGGGCGACCTCTTCGGGTGTCAGGTAGCTAATGGCTTCCCCTTCCTGACGCATTACCGGTACTATGGTAGTCTGGAATTGATATTCCGGAAATTTTGGTACCAGGGAAATAGTCTTTTCTATATCCCGCAGGTCAACCTCTTCTTCCAATATCGTGCTGTATAAATCCGGTGGGCCAACAACGTTCATAACGACATTATCTGCTAGAGCGTTGTCCAAAATCATTTGCAATATATGGCTGTGCTTGCCGTTTGTGTCCACTTTAAGTTTCATAGCATTTCCTTTTAGATAGCGTAAAACAGACATTAGATCATCAGCATATTTGGAATTGCCCGAAGAAATGTGTATCCCGTCTACCCACTCCCGATGGAGAGTGCCTACGCTAAAATATCCTGCCAGTTTTTCCCCCGAGTTAAGATAGGCCAGCACGGGACCGATCCCCTGGCAAATTTTATTACCGTCAGTAAAGATGGGGAATTCTATCCCTTCAGCACCGCGGTATATGCTTTTCCGGTTGGCAGTATAAAACTGCTGGAACTCCTCTTTTCCTTCCGCCTTTATGTCCTTTTCCACATAAGCGATACCTTTTTCCTTCATGAAATCTTTAACAATCTTGCAACGGGTACACCCCGGAACTGTAAAGATTATGTTATTCATCTGCCCGGCTCCTATTCTTAGCAAGCTTACATCCCAAATATTTCATTAGTTTCAAAACCAACCTGGCATGTTATAACATAATACTCATGGCATAATGATAAAATACCAGCGGTACAGGCTGTACTACTGAAATTGACTACTACCCCCCTTTTTTAAAGAGCAGCAGTGAGAGACCCCTTAAATCAAAACTAACCGCAGTTGAAGATATGAATAGAAAAGTCGATGCTAAAGTGTAGCCACATATGCCTGCAAGGGCAGTTCTATGAATAGGCGGTTATCAGAAATACCCAATAAGTATGATAGGGTACTTTAGTTAGAATAATTATAATTAGTCTGGGTTAATGACTAGGTTTTTGGGGATAAATGGTATTGATTTTTCCCAATCAACACCATAAACGTCAGGTCTTCCATCTAAAAACATTCTTTCATATGGTACCGGAAGCTTATAAAGTTTAGCAGCATTTCCACCTAATATTAAATTAATTATATCCTGAGGATACCAGTCTTTTAGCTTACGAATTTGATGAAGTTGCCAACCCCACCAGTCTATTTGATAACTAGGAATGGCAGGAAATTTTTTCATTGCAGTTGCACAAATAGATGATTCCGGTCCAACAGGGCAGGAAACGATATACTGGGGAACATGTCCATAGTCTCCCCCCCATAGAAGCCGCGTTGGTCCAACATTAGGATCGTCTATTGCAATCTTCATGTATTCTGCCGGCCAGGTTCCTACCTCCAGAAAAACATTTGACTCTCTAAGCAGTGGGAACCCTGCGACTTCCAATGCTCTTCGAATATAATCCTCTTTTCTAATATAAGCTCCTATTGAATGACCACCATGACAAACAACAATAGGTACATCAGGATACTCCGAGGCAATCCTTAATAATAATTTCCAAACATCCCACTCATAATTCCAGGCAAATTCGTGAAAGTCTACAACAACATTATACTTGCGGGCTAGTTCCATGAAAACACGGTATTCTTCCAATCTTTCCTCGAATGAATAGATCTTCTCTCTCCTCCAGTCTCTGGGAACAAATTCGCCAATACCGACGTACTTACCAGTTTTTAGCGCATCCTCCACTTCTTGAGCTGCTGCTTCAAGGCTCCATTTACTCTCTCCACGAGCGGCTTTTATTTTTGTCATTTGATCAGCACAATACGCACGAAATTTGTTTGGATATCTTTCAACCAGTTCAGCTTGTTTTTCATTGGTAGTACCTACAACACTCGGTTTGAGAATCAGCATATCAATTCCATATCGTTCCATATCATAAAGGGTCAAAGGAGAATTATCAAAGTATTCCACTTCACCATCCCTCGGATCAGAAGGCAACCCATTCCAAACTTTTGTCTCACCGCCACCTTTTTTCCTATACAGTGTAGTTATGTGTCCATGAGTATCAACTATAAAACGACCTTCATGAGGCACTTTAAGCACTCCTTTTTTAAAAATATCCTGAATCCGTGATAATCACAACTGGATAGAACTCGCACTAACAAACCAGAACCAGTCCGGCAAGGAGGGTAAAGTATTTTCATCAGACTGTTCAATGATGAATTTCATAGCTACAGTTCGCAGGTGAAGATGAATTCATTTGACATCCAGCCTATTATATTTTTTTCGCGAGGTTTGGGCCACATCCAGATATTTTGCTATTGGGTTATCACGGATTCAGGAACATTATATTTCTCAGTGCTTCCGAAGTATAGCTTCCTGCAAGGGATTTTGCCGGAGCGCGTTTATGATAACTTACTTCTTAGTAAACATAACCTAAGGCTGCCTCTTTGAGTCTACTTGGAGTATTTCTCTGCTAGCTGTTTTATATTTTCAAATATCTGTCTCGCATTCGAATATCCTTTAGCCTCCAGCTGTTTGAGCTTTTCTTCATATAATGGTTCAACAGCTTTGATCAATTTTTCCTTTTCTTCAGGATTAAATTCTATAAAAGTATTTCCTTGTTCTTTAATCCGCTCAACATCTCTAGCTGCTCCTTCATCAAGTGATACTCCACATGCCTGAGCCATTTTAGTGCCAGTTGTATCTATTAAAATATTTTTCAAGTCATCAGGTAGACTATTCCATGTATCTACATTCATAACTGCATAGAAAGGAGTAACCCTTATATTCAACATAGTATGATACTTAGTTACTTCATCAAGTTTTAAAGATTTTACCGGAGCCACCGGAATAAAGGTTCCATCAGCCGACTTTCTTTGCAGGGCAATATACATATCTGGAGGTAATACTTTAATAGGAGAGGCACCAAGTATTTTGGCTGTCTCAACATCACTAGGAGTTGGGCTAAGAATTCTCAGACCTTTAATGTCTTCTAGAGTTCGTACCGGCTTTGCAACAGTATGGAGCTGAACAGGTGCGCTCACCCATTGCCATAATACCTTAACATCCTTAAATTGGTCCCGCCATTCTGGTGTTGTTTCAAAGAGCTTCCATATCAGTAAACTTCCCGCCTCAGAATTGGGAACAATAAATGGCAAATCCAGGAGTTCACCCAACGGGAATTTATCAGGAGTAAATGGCATAGGAACAGCACCTATATCAATTATACCCGCTACTACAGAATCATACGTTTTTTCTGTGGGGCATAGTGCATTGGGATTATAGTAATTTATAACTAACCTACCGTTACTGCGCTTTTTCACTTCTTCAATCCAGGGTTTAAATACATTAACAACAGTTGGGTGACTTTCCATGTAATCAGATTGAAAGTTTAGTTCGTAAACCTGTTGCTTTTGAGCACTTGAATTAGTGTCAGCAGTCTGTTTTTGACCACATCCGCCAAGCATCAGGCTAATCACCAATATACTTATTATACATACCAAATAGGATTTTCTCATTAAAACCCCTCCTATTTTAGGTTTAAATATAAAATAACTCTATTTTGTTGTGACCTCCGTTACCAAGATATTTTTAATAAAAATTATGTCATATACTCCCTCCCTCCCTTATTTTAGGTACGTTCTCGAAAACTCCTAAACGTTGGTACTCAAGCCCTTCAAAGGGCAAGGGCATTTATTTTTTGGCACCTCTTTCGATATTTGGTTTTACCCATACGAAATAGCGTAGCGAGGAGCCTATTTTTTCTCCCCATCCCCTATGGGGTATAGAGAGAAATAGGTACCGAAAATAGGCGACTTAGTTAGTTACCCCTGAAAAACTCAGGACAAAAGCTTTAGCTTCTCAGGAAACATGATAATTATTTTACAAAACAGAAGGAGTTACCATCCTCTGGATCGAATCTTATAAGAGTAAGTAGGAGAAAACAAGAAAACCCAGAAGGAGGAACTCCTATGAATAATATTCGCCACACCACCTCCTTTTCCTTCAGGGTGATCCCATGTTAAGGCTAAAAGATCCTGCAGTTCCTTTGGTTTTTATTACTATTTTGGCCCCCATATTTATTTCTCATATTGGTTCATTCATACGCCTTTTTCCTCTGACAACCTTTTGTTGGTCCTCCCTCGCGACCGGTCTATAGAAGTTTACAAGATTAGAGCTTCCTATACCTCGGATCGCTACTCAGCTATGCATAATAATACCGATCGGATATGCCTGTAACACTGCCCACGTGTTATCCGGTTGGAGACACAAAGCTCACCCTGGCGCACCAAAAATCTTGTCATGGCACTTAATTAAAATTTGCTTGCCAATTATAGGTTAATATTAGTTCCTCCCTGAGTTTGTTTTAAATCTCCTATTGGCTGTTTATTATTGATAAATTGTGGGTTTTTCATTCCTACTCTAAAATATTCGCCGGTTTCCTTTCGCTTCCAACCAATCCTCTGGTTTAGAGGATGTATAAATATTATAGCTCCCGGAACCTTACATGCATCAACACAACATCCGCAATACCAGCATTCATCTGGATATAATACTATAGGCGGTTTACGTTTTTCTCGATTAGGTACTATTACATCTGTACGGCATACTTCTACGCAGTTGTTGCAGCCAATGCAGAGTTCGTAGTTAAACCTTACTGGTTGATTGGGGGTTAAAGGATTAGGAACCATATAGGCCTTATTGTTCATGCTTTCATTCACCTCTACATCATGTCAGGTGCTTCTAAAATAGGCTTATTGGTGTGTTAATTGCTCTAGCACACGGTTCTATGAGGGAGGGTATGCCGCAAGGCGTACTTCTACTCGACCAAACAGACCTGGAGATTATCCTGACTTTCATTATCAGTTATCTTCATATGGAGGGGTTAACCGGTCATTTATAAAAATATATAAAAATGCGTTTTGGTCGAGGAAGGCTGCCCAATTCTTGTTTTTATAGGATAAAAATCTACACTAAAATTTAAAAGCAAATGTCATGCCAATTAAAACATCCTTATAAAAACATATTATAAACAGTAGTCGTTTCAAAAAACGATAATTAATTCTATCAGTTAACTATAAAGCATATCCTTCATGCTGTTATTCTTAGTATCAACCGATACATTATTGTATCATGTTTCTATCATTATTATATCGCTTTAGTACCCCTGAAAAAGTTCAAGAAAAAACCTTAGCGTCTTAGAAAACCGTATATTTTTCTGTTTCTTAACCTATAGGCCCATTATATTTCGTGGGTCTTTCATACCTCGTTATATTGCGGCAGTGGGTGCAAACTTTAGGTATGAAATTAATGAACGTTGTGCTTTCCTGCTGCGGCTGGTTTTCATGTTAAGAAAACTGTTCCCACATTAAGACTATTTTTCAATTCAAGCTCAATGATTTTCTTTTCACAGCCATCAAATAGTATTTCAATAATATATAACCCGCTATTTCTAGGCAAAGCATCGAATTTGAAATCACCGAAGCAGTCCGCTGTCGTGGCAGCGATTTCTTCTTGTCCCTGCCGCAGTATTACCTTCGCACCATCAGCGCATTCGGTTTTTCCTTCTATTTCTACGGCCACGCTACCGCTTATAAAGCATTTGTTATAGAGGTACAGGTTCTTGTAATATACTCCCGGACTTGTATCGTGCCCGGGGTCCAGTACTTCCAGTTTTTCTTCGTTTATCATGTGTTCCATTTCTTCTTTAGTTAATTTCTCAAGCCTCAAGGCGCCGGTTGGACACGCCTGGACGCAGCGGGTCTTTTGCCACCCCTGGTCGATTAAATGGGCACAGAGGGTGCATTTCTGGGGGACTTCTCTTTCTTCGTTCCACAAGATCATGCCGTAGGGACATGCTGCGGTTAGTTCTTTCTTTCCCCTGGCTTTCCCGGGGTCTATCATGACGATGCCGTCCGGCCTTTTATATATCGCGCCGCCGGCTGCTTTGATACAGGGCGCGTCGTCGCAGTGCCGGCAGAGCCGGGCTATATATTTGACGTCGATGTGTGGGTACTGGCCTCTTTCTATCCTGTGAATGTTTATCCATTTATGACCGTGCCGCGGCTGGGGCAGGGTATACCCGGGCCATTCGTTGTCGACATGTTCGTCTTTGCAGGCCATCAGGCAGTTGTGGCAGCCGATGCATTTTGCCAGGTCATATATGAGGTAGTATCTTTTTGTCATGCTATTTCTCTCCTTCCCACTTGCTTACTTCCACCAGGCAGGAGTTGGCTGCCATGCCGTGGGATTTTTTGATGATCATCCGGCTGGGCGTGAGAATGTTGACGCAGCCGCCGCGGTCTGCCGAGTTGCCAGGTTCTCCAAGGGGTTCGTACAGGGCTGATGATTCGTAGGCATGCACGGTGCCGGGGCGTACCCGGGCCGTTACCTGGGCCGCGCAGATTACTTCTCCCCGGTCGTTGTATACCTTTACCAGGTCGTTGTTTTTTATCCCGCGGGCTCCTGCGTCTTCGGGATTTATTCTTATCACCCAGTAGTAGTGCCCGTCTATTTGTACCCGGTGGTCTTCGATTTCGTTTATGAAGCTGCCTTTGCCGTCGCCCATGGTGTGGAAGCTGTAGCGCGGGTGGGGAGATATCAGCTGCAACGGGTATTTCTTATATAATTCGGTTGTGTGTGGCCCTTCCCAGGCCGGGAGGTATTTGCAGATTACCGGTCGTTCCGGGTCGTCCGGGTCGAAGCGTTTAAGACTTGAGCATTCGAATTCGATCTTGCCGGACTGGGTCTGCAGTCCTTTGCCGTACTCCTCGGTATAGTCTGCCGGCAGCGGCGATATCTCCGGGGTGTCTTTGGGCCGGTCTTCGGCATACCACCGGTAGGCTACGGGGTCACGGAGTTCCTCCGGTGGGTTGGGTACAACAAAGTACCCTTTCTTGAGAAATTCTTTCCACGTGATGTATTGCGGCAGGTCGCTGGCGTCGAACATCCTCTTGCACCAGTCGAGTTCCGTCATGCCTTCGGAGTAGGGTATGGCCAGCCCCAGCCGCTTGGCCAGTTCTAAAAATATCTGGTAATCGGATTTGGATTCGCCTAAGGGTTCGATGCACTTGTGCTGCAACACTATCACCCGGTGGTTGCACTGGGTGTAGGAGTGGTTGATATAGCCCCCGCAGTTGGCGAATTCGCCGATATCCCATCGTTCGAAGCTGGTGCAGGCCGGCAGGATGATGTCGGCAAACCTGGCCTCCCCTTCAAACCAGATGGACTGGTTGACGACGAATTCTAGTTCTTCGGAGCGGTAAGCCCTGGCGTAACGGTTAGTGTCTACCATGGTGCCGAAGTGGGAACCGCCGTACTTATAGTACATCTTAACTTTCGGATAACCCGGTGCGGGATACTCATACTTTAAAAACTGGCCTTCAATTGTCTTGGAGTCCGTCGGGTACCCAATACACCTGCCTTCCAGGATGGCTTCGGGAATTTTCAGCCGGGGAACCCTTTGGTATACTGTATTTACGGTCGGCAACTGTGGCATTCGCTGGTACAGGCTCACTGCCATGGCCGTGCCTTCCAGGTCGCCCGAAAGCCCTCCTTCGGCGTAACCCGGGAAATAGAATTTGGTGTTTACGGGCGTACCCTGCTGCAGGCAGCCCATATTGACGCCGGGCTTGCCCAGCCCCTGCATGGCCATCAGGCATACCATGGCCCGCGCCCACTGGGTTCCGGTGGCCGTGCGGCAGGCGCCGCCAAAGCCTATTATCCCGCCGGCCACAAGATAGGTCTTCTTCTTGCCCCATTCCCGCGCCAGCGCCCGCACGTCCCTGGCGGGCACCCCTGTCTCTTCTTCCTGCCATTCCGGCGTCTTGGGAATGCCGTCTTCTTTCCCCAGGATATAGTCCTTCCATTTTTCAAATCCTTCCGTGCGGGTGGCTACATATTCTTGATCGTACAGGTTTTCCGTTATCCAGACATAGGCTATGGCCAGGGCTAAAGCGCTGTCTGTCCCCGGTTTCGGGGCCAGCCATTTGCCTCCCAGCCAGGCCGCTGTATGGTTATAATAGGGGTCGATGTGCACCATCTTGATGCCGAGCTCTTTTAGCCACTGCCGCCGTATCGTCCCTTCGTGGGCTCCATATACGCCGCTCGTGGCTTCCGGGTCGCTGGACCAGAATACTACCATCTCGCAGTTCTTCAGCAGGTCTTCTACCGTGCCGTAAGTTTCCGCCCCGCCCAGGCGCATGGTGTGGCCCCAGTGGTGCACCGCCCCCCAGTACCAGCCTTCCCAGCTGTCGGGATTGTGGGTTATGGGCGTAAATCCAACTGAGTTAAAAAAGCGCAGCCTGGTACTAAGCCAGTAGCCCAGGTTGCCCCAGGTGTGGTGGGAACCGCTGCCGTTCATAATGGCCCCAGGGCCGTACTCGCGTTTTACCCGTTTTATTTCACTGGCGACTATGTCCAGGGCTTCGTCCCAGCTTATCCTTTCATACCCGGATATCCCGCGGTTCTGCGGGTTCCTGTTGCCGTGCGGGTCGAAATCCACCCGCTTCAGGGGGTACAGCAGCCGGTCCGGGGAGTATACCATGGACTTCCATGCCAGGGTATACGGGGATACCGTCGTTTTCCGCGGCGGGGTGAAGTTTTTTCCTCTCGCGGTTATCGTCCAGGGCCGGGCGTCCTTTTCGTCAAATTCTATGGGGGTGATGCGGATGATCTTGCCGTCCTTTACATAGACGAAAACCGGCCCCCCGTTAGTATTGCTGGTATACCGCTTGACGCCCTTGCCCATATCCGTGCCGTATTCCAGCCCCAGGGTGAATAGCTGGTTTAATGTTTCTAAAAACCACATTACCTGGTCGTCGGCTCCCTGGATCGCCAACTGAAAATTTTTCCCGGCATTGATGAAGTCCAGCAGGTTCCTGCCGGGTTTCAATATCCTGGCAGCCACTTCTACGTCTTCAAAGGCCATACAGACGTCCGGGTTGGGATGGATCCCGCTTTTTGAGGTGACGTTGCCGTTTTTAAATATATAATACCTTCCTGCCGTGTTGTCCTTTAGCTTAACCTGCGCCGTTATATCCTTCGTTGCAAGATGCCTTGCGTACGATGGATAGCGCTTTGCTTTAATGCGGATTAGCTTCTCTAACCCATAAAGTGTTGCTGTAAACTTGAGTTCTTTAAAGGACATTTACTTTTACCTCCTACATGCTTAAAAGGTTGACGTCGCAGTCGTAATTTCGTTGTAATCATACACAATAAGCAGCGTTTTATTATGCTATATCTTTAGTGCAAGTTCCTGAATATTTTCGGCTAAATGAGCCAGTGATTCAATTGCTTTGTTAATTTCTTGCGTTGTAGACTTCTGATTATAACTAATATCATCAGCCTGAACAATCAACATATCAATATTATTTATCTCTTTTATTATAATATCAAGTAAATTATTAATATCCTTCACCGATACAGTACTTCTATTGGATAATTTCCTGATTTCCCTGCTCTAGCAGCTTCTATAGCTGCATTTAATCCTAAAATGTTTGTATGATATGCAACTTCTTTAATAAAAGATAATATCTGATTCGATTGTTCAATTTTTCTTAACATTAGTTTACTCGCTTCTCTAAGATTATCCATCTTATTGTGAAGTATCGTGGCATTTTTTAATAACTCTTCGCTGGAAGCTAAAACTTCTTGTGAAGACGATGCTATTGTATGAGCAGCATTTATTAATATTTCTTGATTTTCTAGACTATATGCCAAGCCAAACGCTCCAACAATCTCTTTATGTTCATTAAAAACTGGCGTACTAATATTTTTAAATGGAAACCCCCAGATTTCTTTGGAAATAACATTAGTATATGTTTGTTTATTATTAATAGCTTCCCATAAACCATCGCCCTGTTTTATTGGTTTACCTATGGGAGATTCGTGCTTCATCTTGATTCCTGGTAAATAAAATATAAATTTTTCTTGATCCGATATAGCTATCATGCAATCAAAAGGAAAGGTTGCCCTAAAAGTAGGAACAGCACTTATAATTGCTTCAAGCGTTTTATCCATAAAATAATATTTTATCCCCCCTTAAGCCTTCTTTTAGCCTTGCCTGGAAGCTTTTCTGCGGAAACCTTTAATCTATTTGTTTTTTATTTAATTTAAAATCAACAATATTATGCATGTTATTTAATACCATATTGAGTGACTTTGTTTTTTATATTATTTATTTAACTTCACCTCCTCCGGGGCGACAAAAACTCAAATCCTAGTTTTTCTTGTAATGTTCCAATAAATCCTTTAGGGGCGACATGAATTAAAACAATAGCTATTAATCCCAAAACCAGCATACTTATACCGGCATAGTTATAAAGATATTGTCTCAACAGTACATAAATCACGACACCTGCCAGCGGTCCCTCGATGGTACCTATACCTCCAATAATAACGATAAATACCATCGCTACAGTCCAGTCAATCCCAAATGCAGCATACGGCTGAATAAATACCTGGTAAAGATAAAATATGCTGCCAGCGATGCTTGTTACAAAAGCTCCGATTAAAAAGCAAATAAGTTTTGCTTTAAAAACTTCCACACCCATCGACTCGGCTGCTGTTTCATTATCTCTTATAGCCATCAAGCCCAGCCCTAACCTGGAGCGAAGGATAATATATACAACGGCTACTGAACCGAGCCCGATCACCATAGCCATGTAATACATATGGGTAGTTGTTAATTGATAGGCAGCAGTAATAAAAAATCCCTGTCCATAGCGCACATAGCCCCAATTACTAAAGAAAATCTTCAAGGCCTCGGCTACAAGCCATGTGCCTATTGTAAAATATGCCTCGCGCATCCTGAATATGGGGGCAGATATTATTAGCGCAAATATAAGAGAAATTACCCCACCTATAAGAATGCTGCTCCATAGGGGAGCCCTGTATAATTCAGTAAGGACCGCCAGTGTATAGCCACCGAGTCCAATAAACATTTGCTGGCCTAATGAAACTAGCCCGGCATATCCCGCTAACAGATTCCACATTTGTGCCAGAGCTAAATACATAAATATAAGTAAAAATATAGAAACAGTATAATTAGAGGCCCAGAAGGGTATTGTTAAAAGTACGGCAATTAATCCTGTAATTATAAACCATTTATAGTTACGAATATCATTAATAACGATGGTGACGCACTCCTTTCCCATATTTGGCAAGGCAAGCTAATTCTTTGCAAAAATCCCTTGCGGCCTTACCACTAGCACAAGTAGTAATATAATATACCCAACAAGTAGCTGATAACCTGTGCCAACGAACTCAGCACCTATAAGTTGCGCCAATCCCAGAATAACACCACCGACTAAAACACCTAACAGGCTGTTGAGACCGCCAATTACTATTACACCAAAAGCTATTATTAAATATTGAGTGCCGGTAAAAGGATAGAAGGTAAAAGTCATCCCTACCAGAACTCCTGCAATAGCTGCTGTAACCATAGCAATTCCCATGGCAATACCATAAATTCTTCTTGTATTAATACCTACAAGTTCAGCCGCGCCTTCATCATCAGATGCGGCTCTGATGGCCCGACCCAGATATGTTTTTTGATAAAATTGATTAAATACAAGGATAAGCGCAACAGCAATTATAAAATCCACCAAATAAATGACGGGAACACTTAAGTAGTTAGTAAGAAAAATGCTTTTTGTAGAAAGGCTATTCATCAACATCTTTGCGTCAGGAGTAAAAATTAATAATAAAGCATTCTGTATAATAATGGAGAGCCCAAAGGTAACTAAAAGCGGGGGTTCATTTCCCTTCTTTAAGACCCTGTTTATTAGAGCGCTTTGTACTATAAGCCCAACAAAAAACATGACTGGTATTGCAATAACAAGGGTGACAAAAGGATTTATGCCCAGCCCGCTTATAATAACCAGGCTTAGATAACTAGCGAGAACCATCAAATCACCATGCGCTAAATTAGTGATTCGCATTATACCAAAAATCATGGCCATCCCTATTCCGACCACGGCATATAGCCCGCCAAGTAAAATGCCGTTTAATATGGGTTGCGCAAAATCTTGTACCATACTTTTTCCTCCAGGATTACAATATTAAAGGCCAAAGTAGGCAACCTTTACATCTTCTTCTTCAAGAGCGCTCGATTTACCAGTTAAAACAATTTCCCCCCCACGCATAACATAGCTAAACTCGGAAGCTTTAAGGCTTCTCCTAACGTCCTGTTCTACCAGAACTACCGTAGTACCTTCCCGGTTGATTTCTGATATTTTCTGGTAGATTTCTTTTACTATTAGTGGAGCAAGCCCCAGGGATATCTCATCAAATATAATTAGTTCAGGATCAGACATAAGGGCCCTGCCAATTGCCAGCATTTGCTGCTGGCCACCACTCAAATTGCTCGCAATTTGCTGCGATTTTTCTTTCAAAACGGGAAACAACTCAAACACCTTATTTAATAGCTCTTTATTTTTCCTCCTGGCTTTTGGTGTATATGAACCGATAATAAGATTTTCATATACAGTCATACGTGGAAAAATTCTACGGCCTTCCGGCACCAGAGAAATACCCTCAGCAACTATCTTGTTTGCCATCAATCCGGTAATATCTTTTCCTTTAAATATTATTTTCCCGCTATACGGTTTCAGAAGGCCTGCGATTGCTTTCAATAATGTCGATTTTCCCGCCCCGTTGGAGCCAATAATGGATATTATAGATCTTTCGGGTACCTGAAAAGAAACGTTGCGGATGGCTTGAAAATCACCATAATAAATATCAACATTATCTACTTGCAGAATTATATTAGCCGTTGTCAACCTTCTTCCACTCCTAAATAAACTTCTTGTACCTCTTCAGCAGCCAATACTTCTTTTGGATTGCCACAAATAAGTTTTTTACCTGAGGCAATACATAAAACCCTGTCCGCAGCTTCCATCATTGTCCTTAGAATATGCTCTATCCATATAATAGTGACGCCACTTTCTTTAATATATTTTACAATTCGTAGAACCTCATTAACTTCAGCTTCTGTAAGACCGGCAGCTACCTCATCCAGCAATAAAAGCTGAGGATTGGTTGCTAACGCCCTGGCTACTTCTAATCTTTTGCGATCTAAGAGAGCAAGACTTCCAGCAAATAAATCCTTTTTATGTAATAGCCCGGTTAGTTCCAGTATTTCATATACCTTATATCTAGCCTTTTTCTCGCTCAAAGAGGCACCATACACTCCTCCTACCAGAACATTTTCATAAACAGTCATTTTTTCAAAGGTCCGTGGGACCTGATAGGTCCTGCCTATACCGAGCCTGCATCTCCTGGAAGGGGAAAAATCGGTGATATCAATATCCTTAAAAATCACGCTACCACTTTTAGGCTTATATAATCCGCTTATCCCGTTCAGTAATGTCGTCTTGCCAGAACCATTAGGACCAATGATTCCTAGAATTTCTCCTTCTCTTACTTCGATAGATAGCGAATTTACAGCCAGGAGTTGCCCAAAAGCGATGGTCAAATTTTCAACAATAAGTACGTTTTCCATACACCTTTACACACCTTTTTTCTTGCGCCGAGAGTCCCTAAATGGGAATCCCGGCGCAAGCAAGTATTAACTAATTTGTTATTTGTTTATTGGGAACAGCAACTCTCCTGTTTTCGGGATTTCCGGGTGTTCCTTGTTATAGACAATCTTAAGTTCCCACGGCCATTTCTCACCTTTCACCCACTGGCCGCCAACCACGGGCGTTTCCGCATAATGTTTCTCATTGTACTTGATTGGACCTACCATTGTATCCAACTTTGTCTGGGCAATAGCTTCCCTGATTTTGTTTTTATCCAAAGATTGGGCACGCTTAAGCACATCAACAGCAATCTCTATGCCCGCGTGCTTAAAACCAAGGGGTGCTGTCCACTGTTTTCCGGTTGCCTGGGTCCAGGCATCACATAGTTCTTGAGCCGTTTCCCCTGTAATAGACGATTTAAATGGATGATACGGTGACCACCATACTTCCGTCGTCAAGCCCATAGGTAAATCACCGCCCAGAGCGGCAACGTCAGTGGGAAAGAGGATAGCCCTGCCAATTGTCGCCATCTTGGGAATGAACCCCTGTTGATGAAACTGCCGCCAGGCAGTTGCAAAATCAGGAGCAACCATATTACCTGCAAGTATCTCAACATTCTCTTGCCTAAACTTGTTAATTGAGGCTGTAAAATCTTTCGTGTTGGCGGGAATTTTTCCCGGGTCTACCATCTTATATCCCTTGGCAGATATTTTTTTAGCAACGGACTCGGAAAAAGTCTTGCCGTCTGCATCGTTTGCCCAAAGCCCACCAATAATTTTATTTGTATCTCCTGCTATTTCATCCCACATGCCAACAAAAACATCAGCTACAGCGTCGGTAGTCCAGAAAGCCAAATAACTCCACTGATACGGGCCACCAGTTAACCATGCCTCCACCGGTGCATCAAGGGCAATACAGGGTACCTGATAGCGTTCAGCAATTGCGGAAACCGGATTGACGGTAGCCGGAGTGTGCATAACCAACATAAGGTCTACTTTATCTTCTAAAATTAATTTGGTCGCAACCTCGGCGGCTTTCGTTGGATCACTCTCAGTATCAACAACTTTGATTTTAACCGGGAGCTTTTTGCCTAATTCTTGTATATAAATACCGCCATCCTTATTTACCTCTTCCAACAACCTTTCCTCCACCCAGGGGCTTCCCTCGCCAAAACCTGCAATTGGGCCAGTTGTTGGATTTGGACGTCCAATCAGAATGTAATCCCTCTCAGGTCGGGCTGAAGTTTGTCCTGAATTTGAAGCTCCCGACCCTTTATTCTGTGTACCGCAGCCCCAAAGCAATAGTAAACAACTCAAAACCAACCCGAGCAAAACCACCATTTTTGCTTTAATACCCATTTTCAAACCTCCTTTGCCTAATTTTTCTTATGAATGAAATAAATTGGTTTTTAGAATCATCCCTCCTCTTCAGTATTTTTCGTTTTATAGTTATATAGGGTGGCGGTATACCTGTATAAACGCAAAGCAACCGCCACCATTTAATTCAATAATTATTTTTTAATTCCTAATATCTGTCTGGCCTCATCCGGAGTAGCAATTGATTTCCCCATTTCAGTAACGATTCTCTTGGTCCTTTCTACAAATTCTACGTTCGATTTTGCTAAAACACCTTTTGCATAAAATATATTATCTTCCATGCCCACTCTTACATGGCCACCGAGAGCTAAAGTGGCATAAAGAATTGGCAAATGCGTTCTACCTATCCCAAAGGCGCTCCATGTGCAATCTTTTGGAAGTAAATTCTTCATATAAACCAGGTTTTCTACCGTAGCAGCTATCCCACCTGCCACTCCCATACATAATTGAAAATGAAGCGGGGGTTCTAGAATTCCTTTTTCTAAATAATATAAAGCATTATAAATCATACCCGGATCAAATACCTCAATTTCCGGTTTTACATTGTTTTCCTTCATGACTTTTCCAAGTTTTTCTAGAAAGCTTGGACTGTTAATAAATACCGAAGTATGCATCCAATTCATTGAACCACAGTCATATGAAGCCAATTCTGGTTTTAATTCTATTAAAGGCTTCATTCTTTCCTCATCCGTAAATCCCAGACCACCTGAAGTAGTAAGGTTTAACACAATGTCGCAACGCTCTCTAATGAGTTTAACAGTTTTTTCAAACTTATCATAGTGCATACATGGCTTGCCTTCATCATCTCTAACATGAATATGGGCAACTGAAGCCCCTGCTTTATAGCATGCATAAACTTCATCTGCTATTTCTTCCGGTGTTAAAGGAACATAGGGGGTATCCTTTTTCGTCGGCCAGGCACCGGTGGGAGCCACAGTTAAAATTACTTTATCCATAAGCCTCGCCTTCCCTTATTATAATCTGGCAAGAGACAGGTTTTTAACCCGTCTCTTGCCATGCCGTTCTAAAACTAGAATGTACCATATTTATAAACTCTTGGTGGAACATTATTAATTTCATCCTCGTCAATAAAAGCGACCAGCCTAACGATCGACCCATCCCCTTTGTACCATCTCAAGGGGAAACCGGCGATAGTAACTCGTTTGCCAACAACCATTTCAATATCTCCACCCACATTTTCCCAGCCTACAATCCCGTTGCTTAGAAGTAAATTATGACAGGGTTCCCATTCGGGAAAATCATCTTCCACATTTCTTCCGGTCAATTCCTTATACTCTTTACAAATATCCGGACGCAAGGGACCCGGGCCGTGCGGGCCAATAGCTGTATGCAGCGGGTGGTCGAGGGCTTGCTGGTCAACACCAACGGCTTTTACTCCTTTTTCTACCAGCCATTCGCCTGCTTCCCGGCCCAGGCCCGGTGAGTACAGGAAATACTGCTGGCTGTCGCCCCAATAACGATGCCATCCGGTATGAATTATTACTATATCGCCTTTTTGAATCTTGGGAGTGGCGTTTTCAAGATCTTTGGCGGTAATCAATTCCCATCTTTTCTTTGGAATATCTACTACCACGCCTGTCCCATAATACTTCTCCAGCGGGATCTCATGGGTGAATTCAGTGCCCTCTACAACATGTGCCGGTGAATCAGCATGTGTGGTACAGTGCATTACTGTCGTTATCTTTTGTGATAATACACCTGATTTTGCCATATAATGCACGCGTTCAATCTTTACATCTTCGAAATACGGCCACAGGGGGCATTTGTCACCAAAAGGATGGCTCAAATCAACTAACACGGTTTTTCCCATAATAAAATCTTCCTTTCTTATATTTTAATTGCTTAAGCCTTTGGTGGCCTTAATTAAATACTCCAGTAATCTCTTGCGTGATGATTGCATTTCTTCTGCAGTCCATTCCCGGAAACCTTTACCTGTTTTAAAACCCAGTTCTCCTTTTTTTACCTTATCCTTTAGCAGCATAGATGGTTCTGTTGAACTATCCAGGTACTTGAAAATATAATCATGGATAGAAAGCGTAAGGTCTAAACCTATCATATCGGCGTTTTCTATCGGGCCCAATACCGGCAGCCTGATGCCAAAGCTATATTTAATGGCTTCATCTACAGTTTCCGGATCGGCAATACCCTGCTCAATAATAGCAATTGCTTCCCTCCATAACGCATGTTGTAACCTGTTGGCTACAAACCCGGGTACATCTTTTTTGCAAATAACTGGGTGCTTGCCGGCCTGTACCAGCAAATCAACAGTGTTTTGAACTACAGCATCAGAAACATGAGCTGTTTTTACCACCTCGACAAGAGGAATTAAAAAGGGCGGATTCCAGAAATGGGTACCGATAATTCTCGACTTGTGCTTTGCTCTAGCCCCTATTTCAGTAACGCTCATAACTGACGTGTTGGTAGCCAGGATCGTTTCTTCACTACTTATACAATCCAGTTCGTAAAAGAGATCTTGCTTTAGTTCCATATTCTCCGGTATGCATTCGAAAACTATATAAGCGTCTCTAACAGCCTGTTTTCTATCCCGTGTAATAGTGATATTTCCCAGTGTTTTTTCTAATAAATCCGGTTGCTCGGCCCCGTTTTCTATTAGTATTTTAATATTAGATTTTATACTTTCCAGGGCATAACTCTCTTCTATTGAATCGCGCGCACAAATAGTTACTTTAAAACCTTTTGAGGCAAACAACTGGGATATACCGCTGCCCATCAAACCAGGACCAAAAACGGTAATATTCTTTTGCAAGCCTATTTCACCTCTTTATCAGCCTGCCGTACAACCACCATCTACATATAAAACCTGGCCGGTAACAAAATCCGAAGCCGGTGCAGCAAAGTAAATAACAGCTCCTACTATATCCTGAGTAACTGCAGCTCTTCCCATAGGGATTCTAGAAAGGAAAATTTGTTTTAAACTCTCGTTTTCCAGTACCTCCTGGGTCAGCGGGGTCCAGAAAATAGTTGGAGCTACTGCATTTACGTTAATATTATATTTAGCCCACTCTGTGGCCAATTGTTTTGTCAGCAAATTTACGGCGCCTTTACTGGTCCCGTAAGCTGCATACCCGCCCGGGTGACCAGCAAAAGCCCTTACCGAAGAAATCGTTATTATTTTTCCATGACCCTGCTTAATCATTATTTTGCCAACATGTTTACAGCACAAAAAAGTACCTTTAACATTAATATCCATAACCTGTTCAAACGCATCCAGGGGGAAATCTTCAGCAGGAAAACGTTTCGCTATGCCGGCAGCAGTTACAAGTATATCAATTTTTCCATATTTGTCCATTGTTTTTTCAACCATATTTATAACCTGGTCTTCTCTGGAAACATCGCAGGTTATAGCCAGGGCCTTCCTCCCAGCTTTTTCAATGTTTTTTACAGATTCTTCAAGGGTCTGCATTGTCCTACCGGTAACGACTACATCAGCTCCATACATCGCCAGCGCAGTAGCAATGCTTTCACCCAACGCTCCCGCGCCACCTGTTACTACGGCAACTTTGCCTTCAAGATTAAACATGCTTTTTGTTAAATGTTCATCTATCTTTTTCATAGCCTCCACCTTTCACCTGAATAAAATTAAATTGGTTATGCTTCTGGATAATTGATTACAACTAGCATGCTAGCAGGTTTATTAGTCTCGTTAATAATTTCCCTGCCTTCATTGGGGCCAATGTAAATAGAATCCCATGCACGTAAAACTATCTTTTCTGTTTTACTAATTACTGTAACTTCCCCTTCAAGAACAAAATATATCTTTTCAACTGGAGATTCGTCGTATTCAGCCCCGCCCCCCGGGAGGAAATGCGATAAGCCCATCCAGAATTTTTGTGCCCCGGTTTCTTCTTTTCCATGCAGTTTTAAGGCTACCATATTAAAGTGTTTTGGTGCTTCATAGGGTTTAACATCCTTTAATTCAACCTTTTTCACAGGTTCACCCTCCTTTACGAACTATACTTCCATTATTTTTATTTCCCCTTCTAAAATTAACTTGGGTTCTGTCGCCGCCTGGACATCTTCAATGCTCAATCCCGGTGCAATTTCCTTTAAAACCAAACCGCGATTAGTCACTTCAATGACTGCCATATTTGTTACTATTACATCCACCTCCCTGCAGGCAGTCAAAGGTAAATTGCATTTTTTTAAGACCTTGGGTTTACCGTCTTTAGTGGTGTGTTCCATTGCAACGATAACTTTCCTGGCGCCTACTACTAAATCCATGGCACCCCCCATTCCTGGCACCATCTTCCCCGGAATCATCCAGTTAGCTAAATTTCCTTCCTCATCTACCTGCAATGCCCCCAGCACTGTTGCATCAATGTGCCCGCCACGAATTATGGCAAAAGATAACGCGCTATCAAAACATGCTCCCCCTGGTAATATTGTAACCGGTTGGCCTCCTGCGTTTACTAAATCCTTGTCTTCCTGACCTTCTTGCGGTTTAGGACCTGCACCAACAAAACCGTTTTCAGACTGGAATATAATGTTTATACCCTCAGGTATATAATTGGCAACTAAAGTCGGTAGTCCAATGCCTAGATTAACAACATCTCCATCATGAAGCATCTTAGCAACATTTTTTGCTATTATCTCCCTGAAATTCTCCATAATTATTTCACCTTCTTTCTACCAGCACGGATACTCCCTGGCCCCCGCCGACGCATAAAGTAGCCAGCCCTTTCTGTACATCTCTTTTCTCCATTTCATGCAGTAAGGTCACCAAAATTCTAGCTCCACTGGCCCCGATAGGATGTCCCAGGGCTATTGCGCCGCCGTTGACATTGACTATATCCCGGTTAAGATTAAGCTCTTTGATTACCGCCAGGGATTGCGCCGCAAATGCTTCGTTAGCTTCAATCAATTCAATCTCTGATAGCTGCCATTTGGCTTTAGCTAATACTTTTCTTGTAGCTTCAACAGGGCCGATCCCCATCACAGCCGGATCTACCCCTGCAGAGGCCCCGGCAACAAACCTTGCCATGGGCTTTACACCAAGCTTTTCAGCTTTCTCAGCGGTAGTTAGGACGAGAGCAGCGGCCGCATCATTGATACCAGAGGCATTGCCTGCAGTAACAGTACCATCTTTCTTAAAAGCAGGTTTAAGCTTAGCCAAAACTTCCAGTGTTGTTCCTGGCCGCGGGTGCTCATCAACAGTAAAATTCTTTGTTCCTCCTTTTACCGATACTGTTACAGGAACAATCTCATCAGCAAATCTATTTGTTTGCAATGCAATTTCTGCTTTTCTCTGGCTTTCAGCAGCAAAAGCGTCCTGTTCTTCACGGGTTATACCCCATCTGGCAGCAATATTTTCGGCGGTGATTCCCATATGATATTGGCCAAAAGCACACCACAGCCCGTCTTTTATCATCTCATCAACCAGGGTCCCATCACCCATGCGATACCCAAAACGACCTTTGGGAATCACATAGGGGGCCTGGCTCATGTTTTCTGTTCCCCCGGCTACTACAATCTCAGCGTCACCTGCTGCTATTGCCCGGGCTGCCATGATTACTGCTTCCAGGCCTGACCCGCAAACTTTATTTATTGTTGTTGCCGGTACTTTAACCGGCAACCCTGCTTGATATGCGCATTGACGCGCAACGTTCTGGCCCAAACCGGCTTGCAAAACACACCCCATTAGCACTTCATCAACGTCATCCGGGGATACTTTAGCCCTGTTAAGGGCCTCCTTGATAACAATTGCCCCAAGCTCTGTAGCCGGGGTATTGGCAAGGCTCCCTCCAAAAGTTCCAATAGCTGTTCTTACAGCACTAAGAATTACAATCTCCTTCATAAATTTGCCCCCGTCCTTTAACATAATGATTTGGCAGGCACTATCATATCTACAAATATACCTGGTGTCATAACTTCATCCGGGTCCAGGTCACCCACTTCCACTATTTCTTCTACTTCAGCAATAACAAGTTTTGCGGCCATGGCCATAATTGGGTTAAAGTTTCGTGCAGCCCTGCGGTAAACTAAATTACCATAAGTATCAGCTTTTGCCGCCTTTATTAGGGCAATATCTGCATACAAGGGTAATTCCAGAAGATAACTTTTGCCGTTAATTGTTATTTTGTTTTTATTGCTTTCTACAACAGTGCCTATACCCGTAGGCGTCAACACTCCTCCCAGGCCGGCTCCAGCACACCTTATCCTTTCTGCCAGGGTTCCCTGGGGAATAAGTTCCACTTCAATTTCTCCTGCATTCATTTGCCGGCCTGTTTCAGGATTTGTACCAATATGGGAAGCAATGACTTTTTTAACACGTTTATTGCCAACAAGCTTGCCGACACCTTTATTTACAAAACATGTATCATTAGAAATGATAATTAAATCTTTGATTTCAGTTTCTAAGATACACTCAATTAAATAGTCCGGGCTTCCAACCCCCATAAAACCCCCAATCATAACAACACTGTTGTTTTTAATTCGACTAATAAATTCTTGTTTATTAGCTATCTTGTTCACTATTTATTACCCCTCTTTATGTTCCTGTCTTTTAGCTATGCAAAAACTATACCAGCCAGGAAAAATAGAAAAATTATATCTCCATCTTTTAATTTTGATACTTATTTATATCAAGTTTTATACTTAATGAAAAACACCCCTGCTTTAAATATTATTTTGATTATTTCCTGTATCGTTTTGTGATACATTATTGTATCGTTAAACATAAAAATAGCTCCTTTAATTTTGCTGGTAGAAGGAATATTAATTAACATGAGGAACTCTTAAATAGAATTATTATTGGATGCCACAAGGTTTATCGAGGTGAATTTAAATGAAACATAATCCGGTTATAATCGAACTAAATAAAGAAACCAAAGCAGAACTTGATAATTTGATTAAAACCACTGATATGGATATTAATGACCTGCTGCTTGCTTTAATTCGTGAAAATCAATTTTATAAAACAAGGCTTAATGAGCTGGAAAATGAACTGCATGAACTGCGAATATGCCAGGAAAAATCAATAGAGGCCTTCGCTATAGGGGACGCTATTTCGGATGGAATTTATATGGTAGACAAACAGGGTGTTATAATAGCCATAAACAAAGTTTTTATGGAATTAACAGGGGTAAAAAGTAGAGAAGATATAATAGGCAAGCATGTTAGCATATTAGTAAAAGAAAAGTACATGGATAAAGAAGTTTGCCGCATAGCCCTGGCTAAAAAGAAAAATGTATCTGAGATGTGTGTGTTGATTAGAACCAACAAAAAAGTACTTGTAACTTCTAATCCTTTTTTTAACGAGCAGGGCGAAATTACCAAGGTCTTAACAGTTATGAGGGATATAACAGAGTTGATAAAATTAAAAGAGAAACTCGAGAGCTCCAAGCAAATAACTAAAAGATATTACACAGAACTCGAATATTTACGGAAGCAACAGTATAATATGATAGGACTGATAGGCGACAGTCCCAGTATGCAAAAGGTTAAAGAACTGATATACCAAGTTGCCAAAGTAGATTCCACCGTGCTAATCGTGGGCGAAACAGGGGTCGGCAAAGAGATTGTCGCCAATGAAATCCATAAAAACAGCTCCAGGCGCGATGGTCCTTATATCAAAGTAAACTGTGCCGCCATACCGGAAAACCTGCTTGAATCAGAATTATTCGGCTATGAAAAAGGAGCATTTACAGGCGCTTTGAACAAAGATAAGATAGGTTTTTTTGAAATGGCCAATAAAGGTACTATTCTTCTTGACGAAATCGGGGAATTGCCATTACACCTGCAATCAAAATTACTGCGCGTTTTGCAAGAAAAAGAAATTACCCGGATCGGGGGGACCAGGTCTATAAAATTAAATGTGAGGGTTATAGCGGCAACTAATAGAAATCTTGAAGAAATGGTCAATAAGGGCACCTTCCGGGAGGATTTATATTACCGTCTTAATGTTCTACCTATAGTAATCCCGCCTTTACGTACAAGAAGAGAAGACATTGCCAAGCTGGTATTGCATTTCCTGGAAAAATATAATGAAAAATATGGTGCCGATAAACATATAGACATTTCCGCATTAAACTTGCTTGAACAGTACGACTGGCCAGGTAACGTTAGAGAGCTTGAAAATCTTATTGAAAGATTAATAGTTATTGTCGATGATGATGTAATTTCACAGAAACATATCAAGAATATAATCGAAAGCAAAAAGAATGCCTCTCTATCTTTACAAAAAATGAATTTAACGCTAAAAGAAACGGTAAGAATAGTAGAAAAGGAGATAATCGAAGAAGCACTGAAAAAGTACGGCAGCACCCATAAAGCCGCCCGGGCCCTTGGTGTTAGCCAGCCTACATTGTTACGTAAGGCAAGGATGTTGTCTATCCCGACAAATAAACAAAAATAAATACAGTTATCGCCCATGCCGGGCGCACACTAAAAAAGACCTGGAGGAGTATCCTCCAGGTCCCTTTCTATCTTAGTAATCCATGCCTCCGGGTGGCATGGGCGGTGTCTTTTCTTCCTTTGGAATCTCGGCTACCAGGGCCTCGGTGGTCAGGAGCATGGCGGCAATGCTGGCCGCGTTCTGCAGGGCGCTCCGGGTAACCTTGGCCGGGTCAACGATACCGGCTTTCACCATATCAACATACTGCTCGGTGACGGCGTCAAAGCCAATGCCGGGCTTTTCGTTGCGCACGCGTTCCACGATAACCGAGCCTTCCAGGCCGGCGTTGGCCGCAATCTGGCGCAGGGGTTCTTCCAGGGCCCGCTTGATGATCCGGACACCCACAGCTTCATCGCCCTCGGCCTGGAGCTTTTCTACCGCCGGGATGCAGTGGACCAGGGTGGCGCCGCCGCCGGGGACAATACCTTCCTCAACGGCAGCCCGCGTGGCTGCCAGGGCGTCTTCGACCCGGTGCTTCTTCTCTTTCAGTTCGGTTTCGGTAGCCGCACCGACACGGATGACGGCAACGCCGCCCGCCATCTTGGCCAGGCGTTCCTGCAGCTTCTCGCGGTCGTAATCAGAATCGGTTTCTTCAATCTGCTTCTTAATCTGGGCAACGCGGCCGTCGATGGCTTCTTTCTTGCCGTAACCCTCGACAATGGTGGTCTTTTCCTTGGCAATCTTAACCTTCTTGGCCCGGCCAAGCATGTTAAGGTCGACGTTCTCCAGCTTGACGCCCAGGTCTTCGGAAATGAAAGTACCACCGGTCAGGATGGCGATATCCTCCATCATGGCCTTGCGGCGGTCGCCGAAGCCGGGAGCCTTGACGGCGGCGCAGTTCAGGGTGCCGCGCAGCTTGTTGACCACCAGGGTGGCCAGGGCTTCGCCTTCAACGTCCTCGGCTATAATAACCAGGGGCCTGCCCGTGCGGACCACTTTCTCCAGCAGGGGCAGCAGGTCGTTGATGGCCGAGATTTTCTTTTCATGGATAAGTATATAGGGTTCTTCAAATTCGGCTTCCATGGCCTCGGCGTTGGTTACAAAATACGGCGATACATACCCGCGGTCGAATTCCATACCTTCCACTACTTCTACAGTAGTGGCCGTACCTTTGGATTCTTCCACCGTAATGACGCCGTCTTTACCAACTTTCTCCATGGCGTCGGCAATGAGTTCGCCGATCTCACGCTCATTGGCGGCAATAGAAGCCACATGGGCTATGCTTTCTTTAGATTCTACCGGGATGCTTATTTTCTTAATCTCATCGACTACCGCTTCCACGGCCCGGTCAATACCCTTCTTGATAAAAACAGGGTTGGCGCCGGCGGCCACATTCTTCAGGCCTTCCAGCACAATAGCCTGGGCCAGGACGGTAGCAGTGGTTGTCCCATCACCGGCAACATCGTTGGTCTTGGAGGCTACTTCCCGGCAGAGCTGGGCACCCATATTTTCATAGGGGTCTTTCAGCTCGATTTCTTTAGCAACGGTAACCCCGTCCTTGGTAATGACCGGGGAACCAAACTTACGTTCAATAACTACATTGCGGCCCTTGGGCCCCAGGGTAACTTTCACCGCCTGGGCTACAGCACTGACACCTTTTTCCAGGGCACGCCTGGCTTCTGAATCAAAGGCCAGTTGTTTGGCAGCCATAATTTTTTCTACCTCCTCCAGATGCCTTTATTTTTCCTTAATGGCCAGGATATCGCTGTCGCGGATAATCAGGTATTCCTGGCCCTCGAACTTGACTTCAGTGCCGCTGTACTTGGCAAAAACCACTATATCGCCGACTTTAACTTCCGGCGCTACCCGGGTACCGTTCTCCAGGATCTTGCCCGGCCCTACGGCCACTACTTCCCCTTCCTGGGGCTTTTCCTTGGCAGTATCCGGTAAAACAATACCCCCCTGGGTTTTTTCTTCGCCGGTCAGGACCTTGAGTACAACCCTGTCGGCAAGCGGTTTGAGCATAAAAATCCTCCTTTCACAGTACATGGGAGTTGTTAGCACTCACCTTAGTTTAGTGCTAACAGTCAATTACTAATATACACAAGGGGTTACTCCTTGTCAATAGGAGTAACCCTAAAAAAGAATTTTTTGCCGCCTGAGGTTAACATTGAGAACCAGCCCCAGGGCCAGCATATTGGCCAGCATGGCGCTACCTCCATAACTGAAAAGGGGCAGGGGGATCCCCGTTACCGGCATGATCCCTATGGTCATGCCTATATTAACGAGAATATGAAAGGTAAACATGGAGGCCACGCCGCTTACCAGTAAAGCGCCAAACATGTCCTTGGCCTGGGCGGCAATACGGAGCATACGATAAAGGAGTAAGAAGTAGAGGGCAAGGATACCCACGGTGCGGATGAAGCCCAGCTCTTCACCCACCACCGAGAAGATAAAATCGGTATGGTGTTCCGGGAGGAAATTCAACTGTACCTGGGAACCCTGGCGAAAGCCGACCCCCCACAGGCCGCCGGAACCGATGGCGATCTGGGACTGGATCACATGGTAACCGGCACCGGTACCCCCCCGGCCGTCGTTATAGGGATTAAGGACTACCACCAGCCGTCGTAACTGGTAGTCCTCCAGGGGCAGGGGCAGCCCATAACGAAAATGGGCAAAAAGGGCCAGTCCTACCAGGAGCAGGCCCCCGCCGGCGATTATTAATAACAGCCGGGGATTGGCTCCTCCTACGAATAGCATCCCGAAAAGGATGGCCATTAACACCAGAGCCGTACCCAGGTCGGGCTGTTTTAAAATCAACAGCATAGGCACGGCAACGTAGGCAAAGGGAATGATTAAATCCTGCCAGCGGTTGAGCTTGCCCTGGCGTTTATCCAGCAAGCAGGCCAGGGTAATAACTGTTATGGTTTTGGCAAACTCGGATGGCTGGAAGAGAAAAGGCCCCAGGTTGATCCAGCGCTGGGCGCCCTTGGCCTGGTGCCCAACTAAAAAAACCGTGACCAGTAAAACTAAATTCAGGGTATACAGCAGGTAGTGATAGCGTCTCAATTGCCCGTAATCGGTAAGCAATACTACCGTCAACCCCGCCAGGCCGACTAAAATCCCTACCAGTTGCTTCTTGGCATAATAAAAGGGGTCTGTTGCTACGTTGGCTCCGGCACTGCTGAGGACGGCCAAACTGATTAATAACAGGGCGATAATGCAGCCGACAAAATAATAATCAAGGTTGCGCCAGAGTTTGCGTTCAAGCATCTTTACACCGCCTGGTGCCTTCCGGTAGTGATATATACCCACCCCAACGTCTCGGCGATTTTCGCCGTCGCTAATATTATATAACAGCAAACCCGGGCGGGCTATAATAAAAAAAGAGGTAAAAACATCCCCCGGCAGGAACCCGGGGGACGCTTGCAAACTTTCAGGCTTTAACGCTTGTCTCCGCACCGGTTTTAAAGGTGCGCTTGACCCTCAGGATGGGGATATTGGCCACCAGGGCTACAGAATCGTTTTCGTGACTTAAAGTGACCTCCAACCCCTGGGTGTCGATGTCCAGGTATTCGGATATGACGCTAATCAGGTCGTTTTTCAGGGCTTCCAGCAGGTGCGGGGAAACACCGGCCCGGTCATGGACCAGTACCAGGCGCAGGCGTTCCTTGGCAACCTTTTTACTGGCTGTGGTATCCCGCCCGAAGATACGCAGCAAAAACTCTAGCACCCCGCGTACGCCCCCTTCCTAACCCAGGCCTATCAGCCTGCGGAGCCTGGCCATAATCCCGTTCCCCGCGTCCCAGTTCAAAAAAGGCACTTCTTCTCCTGTAAGACGACGGGCAATATTACGGTAGGCCTGACCGGCCCGGGAATGCTTGTCCAGAACTGCCGGTTCGCCGCGGTTGGTGGAAATAACGATATACTCGTCTTCCGGTACCACGCCGATAAGATCGATAGCCAGGATCTCCAGCATATCCTCGATGTCCATCATGTCGCCCTTGCGTACCATATCAGGCCGCAGGCGATTGATGATCAAGCGCGGTGCTTCCATCTCAGCTGCTTCTAGAAGACCGATAATACGGTCGGCATCCCGGACGGCGGCAACTTCCGGTGTAGTCACAACCAGGGCCTTTTCCGCCCCGGCGATGGCATTTTTAAACCCCATCTCAATCCCGGCCGGACAGTCGATTAAAACAAATTCATATTCCTCACGCAGCTGGGCCATCAGATCGACCATCTGCTGGCGGCTTACGGCGGTTTTGTCCCTGGTCTGGTTGGCCGGTAAAAGGTACAGGTTTTCCAACCTTTTATCCTTAATCAAAGCCTGCTTCAGGCGGCAACGTCCCTCGACGACATCGAGAAGATCGTAGACAATCCGGTTTTCCAGGCCCATAACCACATCCAGGTTTCTTAAGCCAATGTCCGTATCAACCAGGACGACTTTCTTTCCCAGACTGGCCAGGCCGGTGCCAAGATTGGCCGTAGTAGTTGTTTTGCCAACCCCGCCTTTACCGGAAGTGATGACGATCACTTCACCCATTTTGTTCCTCCTCTTCCTCAAACATGGTCCTGTTTAACCATCGTTTTTCGCCGCCGGGCTGGTATTTTTCAATGACGACTGCTTCATCCTGGACGCGGGCAATCTCGGGTTCTCCCGTGATATCCTGGGCTTCATTGTCGGGTGCCCTGGTAATGTAGCCGGCAATCCGCAACTGGGTGGGCTGGAGCCGGAAGGCCATGACCACGGCCTTTTCATCGCCCTCTGCCCCGGCATGAACTACTCCCCTTAAAGTACCCATGACAATGACATGGCCGCTGGCAACTATTTCCCCACCGGGATGAACGTCGCCCATGACTACCACATTTCCGGGGTATTCAAACCTCTGGCCGGAACGTACCGTACGGCAGACCAGAAAAGTATGGTTGTCTGCCCCCGGTTTCTCCCTGGCAGCCGGAAACGTTATCCCCTGCCGGGTGCCTGCCCCGGTGTCACTACCAGTTGAAGATAACACGACCCTTCTCCTCCTTGTTACCGGGCGGCAGAATCCTCCTCGGCCTTTTAATTTTTCTACACCGGCGAGGTAAATCCTGCCGCGACAGGAAAAAAGATGGGGTCTTTTTTCCCCATCTTCTCAGCATATAAAGACGCCACCTGACATTATTCCACGGCAATGCCGTTAAAAGGTTTATTCAAGATTTCCGTGAGACCAAAGTACTGGGCCAGGACTGCCCGGGCTACCGCACCGGCGGAGTCGCCGCCATGCTGGGCGTATTCAATGATAACTGCGACAGCAATTTGCGGGTCGTTATAGGGAGCAAAGGCTACAAAAAGCCCGTAAAAATCGCTATTTTTGTCGTCGCCGGCCAGCCCGGTCTGGGCCGTGCCGGTCTTGGCCGCTACCTGAAGATCCGGTGGGAAATCGCGAAAAAGGAAAGCGGCAGTACCATCGCTACCCCGGGTCACTTCCAGCATGGCCCGCCGTACCTCGGCCATGACATCTTGCGAAACCGTCACCCTCCCGGCAGCTTCGGCCTGGTATTGTTTTTTCAGCGAACCGTCGGTGCCGATAACCTTATCTACCAGGTAGGGGCGCCAGCGGGTACCCCCGTTGGCCAGGGTGGCTATATAATTGGCCAGCTGGATGATGGTATAGCCATTATCGCCCTGGCCGATGGAGGTATTATAAGTATTAAAAGGCTGCCAGGTCGTGTTGAAGTTAAAATTGATCCGGTACTCGGCTCTAACCTGATTTAGCTCCCTTTCTTTCTGCTGCAGCAGCTTGCCTTTTTCCTCAGGAGGGGCCGAAGCCAGCAAGCCGGCATATTTCTTTTCAATGCGTTCTTCCTGGTTTTTTAGCCACCGGTCCCAGTAAGGGGCATTAATCTCTTTTTTCCACGCCGGTGAAGGCAGGATGCCCCGGGCTTCTCCGTGGAGGCCGACAACCCCTGTAGGTTCTCCCAGGCCAAATTGCGCCGCCACAGCATTGATTTTATCGATGCCGGCGAGTTCCCCGGCCCACTGGAAATAGGTATTGCAGGAGACGGCCATGCCGCGATATAAATTAACATTACCGTGGACCGCCCAGCAGGTAATTCCTCCCGGTTTCCAGTAGCGGCCGCCGTCATAAACGGTGTCCTGGGGTTGCACTACACCGGCATCCAGGGCTGCCATGGCCGTAATGGGCTTAAATGTGGAGCCGGGCGGGTAGACACCCTGGATGGCCCGGTTGAAAAGGGGTCTCAGGCGCGGGTCATTATAATAGCCCTGTTTCCTGGCAAAGTTGCCGTTAACAAAGTCGTTGGGATCCAGATCGGGTTTACTGGCCATGGCCAGGATCGCCCCGCTCTTAACATCCAGGACCACCGCCGCCCCGCCGCCGGCTTTGGGGTTCCTCTCCTTTGTAGCCGCTATCACCTGGTCCATAGCTTTTTCCAGGGTCTGCTGGAGCTTTAAGTCGATAGTAAGCTGGACGGTATCGCCCGGTGTGGGCGGCAGGGTTACCAGGTCCCGTACCTTACGATTGGCAGCGTCAACTTCCACCTGTTCGGCGCCCTTTTTACCGCGCAGTCCTATCTCCTGGCCGTCGGCGTTGCTGTATTCCAGGAAGGCTTCAATACCGCTCTTGCCGATTTTATCGTTGATGCCGTAATTTTCTTCTTTCCTGGCTTCCAGTTCCTGCTGGGTTATCTGGCCGACATAACCCAGCAGGTGCCCGGCCAGGGAGCCGTAGGGGTAATAACGCTGGGGTTCCTCGGTAATATTTACCCCCGGCAGGTCCTGGCGGTGCTCCTCGAGCCGGGTTATTGTAGCTATAGCTGCCGGATCGCTGGCCGGAAGCCTCTTTATCTCCGTGGACTGGTAACGGAAAGGGTTCTTCTTGATTAATTCTTTAATAACCTCCGGTGTCAGTTCCGGGTCTGCCAGGAGGGCGGCAAGGTTATTAATAACTGTATCCAGGTCCTGGTTGGGGACGCTGCGGATGGTAACGACATATACGGGCTGGCTGGTGGCCAGGACCTGGCCGTTCCTATCCAGGATATCGCCCCGGCGGGCTTCAATGGGGTTGATCCGGATGCGGTTCTCGGCCGACTGCTTGCTGAATTCCTGGGCGTTGACAACCTGGAGAAAAAACAGGCGGGAGGTTAAGAGGGCAAAAATAAAAATAAGAATTCCCAGATAACCTTTAAGGCGCCTGGAGAGTTTCAGTTTCCAGTTTTCCTTTTCCTGCTCCCCCATGCTGCTCCCCCTTGATAGATGCTGTAACCCAGCACGGCTAGGCTGCTATTATATAAGGCCATGGGCAATACTACGGTTAACATCCCGGCCAGCCAGGGATATTTAAATCCCGCCAGGTAGCTTATAAACAAAAATAAAAATCCCTGGCCAACGGTCGCCACGAAAGTAAGAATACCGGGTGCTAGAATGTTGTCACGATTCAACCAATCTTTACTCAAACCGACCAGGTAACCGGTTGCCATCCTGATCAGGGCATTGAGACCTAAAAATTTGGCCAGGTACAAGTCTTCCAGGAGCCCGCAAAAAAAACCGGCGGCAGCTCCCCCGGGCGCCCCTTTAAGAAAGGCAAAAATAGTTAGAAAAACTGTAAGCAGGTCGGCCTTGACTCCTGCCATTTTAAAGGCTGGCAGCAGGGTTGCTTCCAGGATAAGGGCTGCCAGCCAGAGGAGCATCAACCCCAGGAACTGCATCTGCAATGCCCTCCTTGACCCGCGTAATGACCAGGACTTCTTCCAGCCGGTCAAAATCTACCGACGGTTCAATTATAGCCCGTTTCATAAGCCCGTCAGGCTCGGGTAAAATTTTGACCACCGTTCCCAGGAATAAGCCCCTGGGATAAATACCGCCCAGGCCGGAAGTGACGACCACCTGGTTTTCCATTACCGGGGCGTCGCGGGCAATATGAATCATCTGCAGGTAGCCGCGGTAATCAGGGCTCCCTTCGACAATGCCCGGAGTCCGGTTAACCTGGATCATGCCGCCCAGGGCACCTTCCCGGTCCAAGATAAGCAGGACTTCCGCCGTCCGGGGCGTGACGGCGGTAATCCTGCCGACCACCCCCCGGGAAGTAACCACCACCTGGTCCTTCTGCAGTCCCGCCGCGGTCCCCAGTCCCAGGGTAAGACTCTGGTACCAGTTAGAAGGATTACGGGCGATTACCGGGGCCACGACAAAATCATAGGCATTGCGATTGACTTCCGTAAAATTTAGGAGTTCGCGGAGGCGGAGGTTTTCCTGGCGGTATTCTTCCAGTTGAATATTAGCCGTCCTTAAAGCCGCTACTTCCTCTTTTAAGGCCTGGTTTTCGGCCTGGAGGCGGCTGTAATTTTTGATTACCGCCAGCCAGCCCCCGGCTTTGTTTACCACCAGGGTAATACCCTTTTCCACCGGGGCCAGGGCATCCCGGAGGGCACCTTCTATAACGCTCAAACGTTCCCGCTCCAGGGCCGTCCAGCGCATGACGAAATAGAGGCTAACGGCAGCCAGGACCAGGATGAGAGGGATCATGAGCTTCCGCCGGAGGGGGCCCAAAGCTCTTCCCTCCCTTAACCTACGCGCTGTGACGGCAAGAGCACTCGTTTCAGAACTTCAATATTTTCCAGGACCTTACCCGTACCTACGGCCACGGCCGTCAGGGGATCTTCCGCCATATTCACAGGCATGCCCGTTTCCTGGCTCACCAGGCGGTCCAGGCCCCAGAGCAGGGATCCACCCCCGGCCAGGACGATGCCCCGGTCCATAAGGTCGGCAGCCAGCTCGGGCGGCGTCCTCTCCAGGCAGACCTTAATGGCTTCCAGGATGGCGGCCACCGGTTCCGCCAGGGCTTCCTGGACTTCAGTTGCCGTAATCTCAACTGTCTTGGGCAGGCCGGTTACCAGATCCCGGCCGCGGACGGCATAGGTGCGTTGTCTGCGTTCCTTATCCTCTTCCGTATCGTCGAAAAAGGCCGCTCCCAGTTCAATCTTGATTTCTTCCGCCGTCCGTTCACCAATCATCAGGTTGTAGGTGCGTTTAATATACTGGGTAATGGCCTCATCCATTTCATCGCCGCCGATGCGAATGGAGCGGCTGGTGACAATACCTCCCAGGGAAATAACGGCCACTTCGGTGGTACCGCCGCCGATATCAACAATCATGTTGCCTGTCGGCTCATAAACCGGTAACCCGGCACCGATGGCCGCCGCCATGGGTTCCTCAATGAGATAGGCTTCCTTGGCTCCCGCCTGGAAGGCCGCTTCCCGGACGGCCCGCGCTTCCACGGCCGTAACCCCGGAAGGAACGCCTACCACTACCCGCGGCCGTACCAGAAATCCCTTGGAAATGGACTTTTCAATAAAATACCGCAGCATACTCTGGGTAACATCAAAATCGGCAATGACGCCATCCTTTAAAGGGCGGATGGCAACAATATTACCAGGAGTGCGGCCAATCATCCGCTTGGCTTCTTCGCCAACGGCCAGGACATTCCCCGTTCCCCTCTGGATGGCGACCACCGAGGGTTCTCGCAGGACAATGCCCTTGTTACGGACATGAACCAGGGTGTTGGCCGTACCCAGGTCAATCCCGAGATCCCGGGCAAAAAGCATGCCATTAGCTCCTTCCTTTTAACTCGCACCCATTATAGTACATGATAAAGGCAGGGGCAACAGGTTATAAATAGAAGTCCCACCTGCCAGTTGCCAGTATCATGTAATATTAGTTTGCAGGCTTTACATTATAAAAGATTTCGCTCCTTAAAGCTGGTAAAGCGACCGTCGCCGATAATTAAATGATCCAGCACTTCAATACCTAAGATCTGGCCGGCTTCCACCAGGCGCCGGGTAACCGCCAGGTCGTCCTGGCTGGGGGTAGGATCGCCGCTGGGGTGATTATGAACCAGGATGATGGCAGCCGCGCTGCGCCTGATTGGATCTTTAAACACCTCCCGCGGGTGGGCCGGAGAAGAATTGAGGCTCCCGACAGAGACACTATCGATACCGATGACCTGATTTTTAGTATTTAAGGATATGGTACGGAAATTTTCCCGGTCGAGGTAGCGCATTTCCTCCATGAGGAGGCCGGCTACATCCCACGGGTTCTTAATCGCCGCCCGGGAAAGGTTAAAGGCGGCCAGGCGCCGCCCCAGTTCCAGGGCGGCTTTTAGCTCTGCTGCTTTGGCCAGCCCGATTCCTTTTTCTTTCTGCAACTCTTCCAGGGAGGCAGCGGCCAGGTACTGGAGGCCTTCGGGCCGGGAAAGCAGGCGTTGCGCCACGTCGATGGCCGTCTCGGTCCTGGTGCCCGTGCGGATGAGGATGGCCAGAAGTTCGGCATTGGACAGGGCCTGGGGACCGGAACTCAACAGCCTTTCCCGGGGCCGCAAGTCGGCCGGCATCCCTTTAATGGTCGTTCCTTTCGCTGCTTCCCCGGTCATTCTCTCTCCTCCGAAAATAACTCTATAGCAGGCTGGCATTGTCTCGCTCGCTCCATGGCCCTTGTGGAGCGGCCTACGGCTCAGCCTCAGGCCCGGGCGGGGTTCCCGGCCTATTCGGCATCCTTGCCTTTAGAATCCGGCCTCGCTCCTCAGCTTCGCTTAGGCCGCTTCGCCACTCAGGCCAAGTCGCTCGCTTCCGACAAATGCCAGCCAGTCATTTTCATGTCCTCGCTGGTGGCGACTCATCTCCATGGGAGGCTCCTCCCCACACATCAACACCGAATTCTTCCAGCAGTTCGGCTACTTTCACCAGGGGCAGGCCAACGACGTTAAAATAGTCACCGTTGATGCTTTCCACCAGCAGGGCGCCGCGTCCCTGGATCCCGTAAGCTCCTGCTTTATCTAAAGGTTCTCCTGTAGCTACGTAAGCAGAAATGACGGCCGGTGTTAGATGGCGAAAGGTTACTTCCGTGCCGGCGTGGGTAAATCGTTCCTCGCCGCCCGGTGCGCGTACTACCGCTACCCCGGTATAAACGGTATGGGTACGCCCGCTTAAAAAGGCCAGCATCGCCGTTGCTTCTGCTGCCGAGGCCGGTTTACCCAGGACCTGCCCCTGGCAGACGACAATGGTATCGGCGCCGATTACCAGGCCTTCTCTAAATAAACTGGCCACGGCCTTTGCCTTGGCCAGGGCCAGGCGCTCCACCCTTTGCGCCGGCGGCAGGTCTCTAAAGAAATTTTCGTCCACCCGGCTGGGGCAGACTTCAAAGCTTAACCCTATACGCTGCAGGAGCTCGCGCCGGCGCGGCGAAGAAGAAGCCAGTATCAATCTCTCCACTTCGATGTTCTTCCTTTTTTTCCTTCAATCCTCCGGGATAACCGGGGGCAGTCGTCACCGTCTTTCCAATCGCGTATTCCCTTGCGTGCGGGCTACGGCTCGACCGCTCCTCACCGTCATGCCCGGGGCTCTTGAACCTTATAAAACGGCAGGTTTACCGCGCGCCCTTCATATTCCGGCGCACGGCCAGGTTGAAGGTAAGAAGTTCCAGGTTTACGGAAAGATCGACATTCCGCAGTTCAATATGGTCGGGCACATTAAGGGCCCGGGGGGCAAAGTTTAATATCCCCTGAATGCTTGTTTCCACCAGTAAATTGGCAACGTCCTGGGCATGGTCTGCCGGTACGGCTATGATGGCAATATTAGCCTTCTCCCGTTCGATAATTTCCTTAAGGCGTTCCATGGGGTATATTTCAACCCCGTTTAGCCGGTAGCCGATTTTATGGGGGTCATTATCAAATATTCCCACCACTTTAAAACCGCGCTCCCGGAAGCCGCCATACATAGACAGGGCCGTACCCAGGTTACCGGCGCCGATAATTACCACCGACCAGGTGGTGTTGAGGCCCAGGATCTTAATGATATGCCAGTACAGGTCTTTTACATTATACCCCACACCGCGGGTGCCGAATTCACCGAAATACGCCAGGTCCTTGCGTACCTGGGCCGGGCTGACGCCGACGCCGTCGGCTATTTCCCCGGAAGAGATGGTCGTTACACCCCGCCTGTCTACATGGGCCAGGTAACGGGAATAAACCGAAAGGCGGGTAATGGTAGCCTCGGGTATTTTTAAAGTCTTCACCTTTAACTGCCCTCCTTGATATTTGCTATGGCCTTGTATCCTTGTACGAATAACCTTCAAAAGATATTCGCTGCCGGCAGGTAGAATCCTCTTTTTTAAGCTTCTTGAGCCATTCCCGCGCATCTGCCACCATGTACAGTGATCCTGTTACACAGATGAGATCAGACGGCCCGGCAATATTTAAAGCGCATGCCACGGCTTCGGGGATATCTTCAATAATTTTTATTTGTCCTCCATACCGGCGCGCCAGGTCTGCCAGGGACTGCCAGTTCCCGGCACGGTGATTGTTGGGCCTGGAAATAATAACCACAGACGCCAGCGGGGCCAGCTCGGCTACTACTTTTTCCCGTTCTTTGTCGGCCAGCATGCCGAGTACCAGGATCAGCCGCCGGTAGGAAAACAATTCTGCCAGTGCCCGGCGGAGCGTCCTGGCCCCGTCAACATTATGGGCGCCGTCAATGACTACCATGGGTTCCCGGTGCATGATTTCCAGGCGCCCCGGCCATGATGCCCGGGTCAGGCCGCGGCGGATATGGCCTTCCGTAACCGCAAGGCCGTGGTGGCGCACGGCCGCTTCGACGATGGTAACGGCGGTGGCAGCATTTTCCAGCTGGTGCCTGCCCAGCAGGGGAGTTCTAAGGCCGGTATAAGACCGCAGCAGGCCTTCGAGATCAAACTCGCCCCCCTCCAGGGATACGCGCCGCTCCTGCCAGGTGACTTCCCGGCCTACGCAGTAAAGGGTAGCGCCTTTTTCCCGGCAGGCACGGGTGATCTCTTCCAGGGCCGCAGGATGGTGGGCGGCAGTCACCACCGTACCGCCTTTTTTAATTATACCGGCCTTGACCCTGGCTATTTCAGCTATATTGTTCCCCAGGTACTCCATATGATCCATACCTACATTGGTGATACAGCTTACCAGGGCCGCAGGTATAACATTGGTCGAATCGATAGCCCCTCCTAAACCGACTTCCAGGACGGCCGGGTCAACACCTTCTTCGGCAAAATACTTCAGGGCTACCGCCGTACTTACCTCAAATTCCGTCGGTTGTTCGTAACCCGAAGCCACCATGGCCTCTAAAACCGGCTTAAACCATGTAAGGAGGGCTGCCAGTCGCTCCTCGGGAATGGGCATGCCGTTAACCCGTATCCGTTCGGTATAGGAATGGAGGTGGGGTGAAGTAAAAAGACCTACCCGGTAGCCGGCCTCCTGCAGGATACTGGCAACCATAGCGGCTACCGAACCCTTGCCGTTGGTCCCGCCAATATGGATAAAACGCAGCCGGTCCTGGGGCGAGCCGCAGCGGCGGGTAAGCTCGCGAATCCGCCCCAGGCCCAGGTTAAAGCCGAACTTTGTCAGTTCCCTTAAGAAATCCAGGGCTTCCTGGTAATCCACCCCTTCGCCTCCTAATCCTTAAGGAAGGCCAGGCGCTGGCTCAAAGCCGCAATCTTATTTTTTAATTCTACCGCCTTGTCTTCCTCCTTGGCCACAATGGCTGCCGGGGCCTTGGTGCGGAAATCTTCCCTGGCCAGCTTCTTTTCTACTTTCTCCAGCTCGTCCCGGGTGTTTTTAAGTTCCTTCTCCAGGCGGGCCTGTTCTTTCTCCAGGTCAATCAGGCCGGCCAGGGGCAGGAATACCTGGATGCCGCCGGTGACCGCCGTAGCCGCCCGGGTGGGTGGCTGGGATAAAGCGGCCTTCACCTGCACCGGGCTGGCTGCCGCCAAGACTTCCAGGTAAAGGGAGGCCCGTTGCAATATTTGCCGGTCTTTATCTGCTCCTGCTACGAGGATGACCTCTGCCGTCCGGCCCGGGGGCACGTTCATTTCGCTGCGCAGGTTACGGACAGCCCTGATGACGGCCATTATGAGTTCCATGGCCTCCTCCGCTTCCCTGTCATCCCGCCCCGGCAGGACCCGGGGCCAGGGGCTGATCATAATGCTCTCCCTTTTTCCCGGCAAATGCTGCCATATTTCTTCGGTAATAAAGGGCATGAAGGGATGGAGGAGCTGCAGGCTTTTACCCAGGACTTCTACCACGACCCCCTGGGCCACCTGCCGGGCTTTTTGATCCTTGCCGTACAGGCGGGGTTTGATTAGTTCGATATACCAGTCGCAAAACTCGCCCCAGAAAAAGTCATACAGGCGCCGGGCTACTTCGCCGATTTCATAGGCTTCCAGGCCTTCCGTGACCTCGCCAATCAGCCGGTTCAAACGACTTAAAATCCAGCGGTCGGGCAGGGCCAGCTCTCCCGGCTCGACGGGAACCGATTTGTAATCCTCAAGATTCAGGAGGACAAAGCGAGCCGCATTCCAGATTTTATTGGTAAAATTGCGGGTACCCTCCAGGCGTTCGGGATGAAATCGCAGGTCGTTCCCCGGCGTGTTGCCGGTAACCAGCATGAAGCGCAGGCAGTCGGCACCGTATTTTTCGATAACCTCCATGGGGTCGATGCCGTTTCCCAGGGATTTGCTCATTTTCCGCCCCTGGGCATCCAAAACCAGGCCGTGGATGAGCACCTCCCGGAAGGGTACATCGCCCATGAAAGCCAGGCCCATAAAGAGCATCCTGGCGACCCAGAAAAAGATGATGTCCCGCCCTGTCACCAGGACGGAAGTAGGATAGAAGGTTTGCAGTTCCGGCGTATCTTCCGGCCATCCCAGGGTGGAAAAAGGCCACAGGGCGGAACTGAACCAGGTATCCAGGACATCGGGGTCCTGTTCCAGGGCCGTACTGCCGCAGGCCGAGCATTCCACCGGGTCTTCTACGGTGCAGATCTCTTCCCCGCACTGCTGGCAGTACCAGACGGGGATACGGTGGCCCCACCACAGCTGGCGGGATATACACCAGTCGCGAATATTCTCCAGCCAGTTCAGGTATATCTTCGTGAAGCGTTCCGGCACAAAGCGGACCCTGCCTTCTTTAGCCGCCCTGATGGCCGGTGCCGCCAGGGGGGCCATGCGCACGAACCACTGGGGTGAAACCAGGGGTTCAATAATCGTGCCGCAGCGGTAACAGTGCCCCACGGCATGGCTATAGGCTTCCTCCTTGACCAGAAAGCCTTGATTTTTCAAGTCGTTGACTATTTTCTCACGGCAGGCGTAACGTTCCATACCTGCATAGGGGCCGGCCTCAGACGTCATTACCGCGTCCTTGCCGATGACGGTAACGGCGGGAAGATCATGGCGGGCCGCCACTTCAAAGTCGTTGGGATCATGGGCGGGTGTTATCTTGACGGCCCCGGTGCCGAAAGAGGGATCAACATAGCTGTCGGCAATGAGAGGGATTTCCCGGTTGACCAGGGGGAGAACCAGGGTTTTCCCGATTAAGCCCCGGTACCGCTCATCCTCCGGATTGACGGCTACGGCCGTATCGCCCAGCATGGTTTCCGGTCGGGTGGTGGCCACGGTAATACCGCCGCTGCCGTCTTTAAAGGGATAGCGGATATACCAGAGGCGGCCGTCCTCTTCCTCATGTTCTACCTCGATATCGGAAATGGTGGTCTGGCAGCGGGGGCACCAGTTGATGATATAGCTGCCCCGGTAGATAAGACCCTTTTCATAGAGGCGCACAAAGACCTCGCGCACGGCCCGGGAGCAACCCTCGTCCATGGTAAAACGCTCCCGGCTCCAGTCGCAGGATGTCCCCAGGAGGCGCAGTTGCCTGGTAATGCGGTTGCCGTACTCGTTCTTCCATGCCCAGACGCGTTCCAGGAACTTTTCCCGGCCCAGGTCGTATTTGCTTAAGTTTTCCCTGGCCAGCTCTTCTTCCACCCGGGCCTGGGTGGCTATACCAGCATGATCGGTACCAGGCACCCAGAGGGTGGCATCACCCCGCATGCGGTGCCAGCGCGTAAGGATATCCTGCAGGGTATTATCCAGGGCATGGCCCAGGTGCAGGCTCCCGGTAACGTTGGGCGGGGGCATGACTATGCTGAAGGGTTTCTGCCCTGCCGCCGGCAGGGGACCGCGGAAATAGTCGTTTTCCGTCCAGTACTGATACCATTTTTCTTCTACGGCTTTAGGATTATAGACCTTATCTAACGCAGCCAAAACGCTTGCCTCCTCGGAATCATTACTTACCCTGGCTGGCTTTTGTTTTGAGCGAGCGACTTGGTCCGAGCGAAAACAAAGCCAGCCCACTACAAAAAACCCCCATCCGCCCGGACGGACGAGGGGAGATAAGCCTTAATGGCACTCTCTACGGTATTATCTTACCGATTTCTGGCTCTTGCTGTCAAGTACTGTCTGTTATTCTTCCTTCCTCACCAGGGCTTCCCTGAGGACTTCATCCATATGCTCCACCATGATGAAATTTAGCTTGCGGCGGATATTGGCCGGGATGTCCTCCAGGTTCTTTTCATTCTCCCGGGGAAGGATGATGTTTTTCAGCCCCGCCCGGTGGGCGGCAAGGACCTTTTCCTTGATGCCGCCTACCGGCAGAACCCGGCCGCGAAGGGTAATCTCACCCGTCATGGCAAGATTGCCCTTTACCGGTACGCCGGTGAGGGCTGAGGCCATGGCCGTAGCCATGGTGATTCCCGCAGAGGGCCCGTCCTTGGGGATGGCCCCCTCGGGCACATGGATATGCAGGTCATGTTTCTCATGGAAGTCTGCTTCCAACCCCAGGGCTTCGGCCCGGGAGCGAATATAGCTGAAACCGGCGTAAGCCGATTCTTTCATGACGTCCCCGAGTTTCCCCGTCAGGGTAAGGTTACCCTTGCCTTTCATCAAGGACACTTCTACGTTGAGAACCTCGCCCCCGACCTCCGTCCAGGCCAGGCCGTTGGCCACTCCTACCATCTCATTCTGGAAAGCTTCTGTATGCCGGTAACGGGGGATACCCAGGTACTCCTCAACGTTTCCGGCGGTAATTTTTACCGCCTTCGCTTTGCCGCCGACAATATCCCGGGCCGTTTTGCGGCAGATGGTGGCTATCTGCCGTTCCAGGTTACGCACCCCGGCTTCCCTGGTATATTCCCGCACGATACGGCGGAGGGCATTTTCCGATATCTCCAGTTGCTCTTTTTTCAGGCCGTGTTCTTTGATCTGCTTCGGCACCAGGTGCAGGGCAGCTATTTTAACCTTTTCCTCTTCCGTATAACCCGGGATGCGGATGACCTCCATGCGGTCTAGAAGGGGCCGCGGGATAGAATATTCAACGTTGGCCGTAGTTATAAACATTACCCTGGATAGATCAAAGGGAGCTTCTATAAAATGATCGCTAAACATGTGGTTTTGTTCCGGGTCCAGGACTTCCAATAAGGCGGAAGCCGGGTCGCCGCGAAAGTCGCTGCTCAATTTGTCGATTTCGTCCAGTAAGAAGACAGGGTTCCTGGTCCCAGCCTGTTTCATGCCCTGGATTATCCGGCCGGGCAGGGCGCCTACATAGGTGCGCCGGTGGCCGCGGATTTCGGCCTCATCACGTACCCCTCCTAATGAAATGCGTACGAACTTGCGTTGCAGGGCCCGGGCAATCGATTTCGCCAGGGACGTCTTGCCTACTCCCGGCGGTCCGACAAAGCAGATGATGGGACCCTTCATCTTCCTGGCCAGCTGGCGGATGGCCAGGTATTCCAGGATACGGTCCTTGACTTCCTGCAGGCCGTAGTGATCCTCCTCCAGGATGCGTTCGGCCACCTTTATATCCAGCCGGTCCCGGGTCTGCTTGTTCCACGGTAAACTCAGGAGCCAGTCCAGGTAGTTGCGGACTACGGTCGCTTCGGCGACCATGGGCGGCATTTTTTCCAGGCGCTCTACTTCCTTCAGGGCCCGCTCCCGCACCTCTTTAGGCAGCCTGGCGGCTTCAATTTTCTGACGCAGTTCCTCGACTTCGACCGCCCGCTCATCTTTTTCGCCCAGCTCTTTCTGGATGGCTTTCATCTGCTCCCGCAGGTAATATTCTTTCTGGGTTTTTTCCATTTGCTTGCGGACCCGCAAGTTGATCTTGCGTTCCAGTTCCAGGATTTCCTTCTCTTTGGCCAGGATCTCGCACAGGAGGTTCAGGCGTTCTTTGATATCCACCGCTTCCAGGACGGCCTGCTTATCCGTCAGTTTGAGGTTAAGGTGGGAGGCTACCACATCGGCCAGCCGCCCGGGTTCGTCAAGGCTGACGACGGCCACCACCGTTTCCGGGGGGATTTTTTTGGACATCTTCACATAGGTTTCAAATTCATCAACCAGGCAGCGCATGAGGGCTTCGATCTCGCTGGAAGTCTCAGCAGGCTCCGGTGCTTCCTCGACAACGACTTTAAGGAAGGGATCATGGCTCAGGTATTCCTTGATATTTCCCCGCCTGATACCCTCAACCAGGATGCGGATGGTGCCGCCGGGTAGTTTTAATAACTGCTTGATCTCAGCTATCGTCCCGGTATTATATATGTCATCTTCCCCGGGGTCGTCATCCTGGGCCTCCTTTTGCATGGCCAGGAAAATAACCCGGTCCTTAAGCATTGCCTCCTCAATGGCGCTGACCGAACGCTCCCGCCCGACATCCAGGTGGATTACCGTATAAGGAAAAACAATAACCCCACGCAGGGGCAACAGGGGAAGGATCCGGCTCAAACTTTACACCTCCAAGGTGCTCCCTTGTATATACTATATCCTGTCCGGGTAATTATTCTAGTATATTCTACGGCATTATCGGTCTTATTGCAATAGCTTTAGCAGCTTAAAGGGCGGGATGGTACAGGTGCCGCGCTTAAAACCTGGGGACGGCATTTGTAATCTTCCCGGCTACCGCCGGGCTTCGCCCGGGGCATTAAAGCCAGTTCCAGGACCTCATTGACCGTATGCACGGGGACTACCTCGATGTCGTTAAAAGAAAGAAAGATCTCCTGCCAGTTATCCCTTGGAATAATTACTTTTTTCACCCCGGCAAGGCGGGCCGCCTCTACCTTGGCCACCACGCCCCCTACCGGCCGGACGATCCCCCGGATGGATACCTCTCCGGTCATGGCTACCAGATTGTTAACCGGTATTTCCGTAAAGGCAGAATAAAGGGCCGTTAGCATGCTCACGCCGGCAGAAGGGCCGTCTACCGGAACCCCCCCGGGAAAGTTGATGTGGATGTCATAATCCCGTACGTCTACCGGTAAATTTTTGCGCAGAACGGTCAAAACATTATCCACCGCATTGCGGGCCATACTCCGCCGCCGCATCCGGCGGCCGTCAAAACTCCCGCTTTCCTCTTCCTCGATGACGCCGGTAACGGTAACCTGGCCGCGATGGCTTCCGGTGAAATTGACACAGGCTTCCAGCTCAACCAGCAAGCCCATATTGGGCCCGTAGACGGCGAGGGCATTGACCACGCCTACCTGGGGTTCCTGGGGAACCCGGCCGTCCTGGCGGGGGGTATAATGGCAACTGGTCACTACCCATTCCACATCCTCGCGGGTAATTTCCCGGCGCTTTTCCGTAATGGCCAGGCCGGCCGCCAGCTGCACCATGTTGACGGCTTCGCGGCCGTTGGTGGCATACTGCTTAATTATTTCCACGCCGGCCGGGGCAATGGATAGATTTATCTTCCTGACGGCATTGCGGACAATGGTCCCGATTTCTTCCGCCAGTAAAGGACGGAAAAAAACCTCCATACAGCGCGACCGGATGGCGGCCGGGATTTCCTGGGGCAGGCGGGTCGTCGCTCCAACCAGGCGGAAATCAGCCGGCAGCCCGTTTTTAAAGATGTCATGGATATGACTGGGGATGTTGCTGTCTTCAGAACTGTAATACGCGCTCTCCAGGATCACTTTCCGGTCTTCCAGGACCTTGAGGAGCTTGTTAATCTGGATGGGATGCAATTCGCCGATTTCATCGATAAACAGGATGCCGCCGTGGGCGCGGGTGACGGCACCGGGTTTGGGCTGGGGAATACCAGCGATGCCCAAGGGACCGGCACCCTGGTAGATGGGATCATGGACGGAACCGATCAGGGGATCGGCGATGCCCCGCTCATCAAAACGTGAGGTTGCCCCATCCACTTCCACAAAGCGGGCCGATTCTTGAAAGGGGGAAAGGGGGTTTTTTTTGGCTTCTTCCAGGACCAAACGGGCGGCAGCAGTCTTGCCTACCCCCGGCGGGCCGTAGATAATGACGTGCTGGGGGTTGGGGCCACAGAGGGCGGCCCGGAGAGCTTTAAGGCCCTCCTCCTGGCCGATTATTTCCTCAAAAGTAGTGGGACGCGTCTTTTCCGCCAGGGGCTCCGACAGGGAGATTTCCCGCATCCGCTGGAGTTTCTCCAGTTCTTTACGGGATTCCCTCTCCACCGCCACCCGGTTGCCCTGCTGGTTGCGTAAAAGGTTCCAGAAATAGAGACCGATTACCACGGCAAAGAATACCTGGATAAAGGTCAGAATTCCTCCCAGGCCTTGATTCCATTGGTACACTGTTCTTTACTCCTTTCCGGATAAACCGATTACCTAAAGTTTATCCGGAAAGGAAGATTTTATCCAAAAAGGCGGTGGCTTTGCCGCCACCGCCTTTTTGCATCAGGCCGTTTCTTCTTTTTTCTTCTTCCTTTCTACCGTCAACAACAGGGGCTCTTCCTTGCGCAGGACCACCTCTTTAGTGACGATGCACTTGGTGATGTTGCTCCGCGATGGTATTTCGTACATTACGTCGAGCATTATATCTTCCAGGATGGCCCGCAAGCCCCGGGCACCGGTTTCCCGTTTCATGGCTTCTTTAGCAATAGCCCGCAGGGCGTCTTCTTTAAATTCCAGGGTGACGCCGTCTATTTCAAACAGCTTCTGGTATTGCTTGACCAGGGCATTGCGGGGTTCTGTCAGGACCCGGATCAGGGCTTCTTCATCCAGGGCATCCAGGGTGACGATAACCGGCAGGCGCCCGACAAACTCGGGGATCAAACCGTACTTCAACAAATCCACCGGTTGAACCTGCTTTAAGACGTCGCCTACCTTCACGTCTTTTTTGCTTTGAATCTCGGCCCCAAAGCCCATGGTCTTCTGGGAGATGCGGTTTTTAATGATCTTATCCAGGCCGTCGAAGGCACCACCGCAGATAAAGAGAATATTGGTGGTATCCAGCTGGATGAACTCCTGGTGGGGATGCTTGCGCCCTCCCTGGGGGGGAACGCTGGCGATGGTCCCTTCCAGGATTTTGAGGAGGGCCTGCTGGACACCTTCACCCGACACGTCCCTGGTAATGGACGGGTTTTCCGACTTGCGGGCGATTTTATCTATTTCATCGATATAGACGATACCCTTTTCCGCCTTCTCCACATCATAGTCGGCCGCCTGGATAAGCTTGAGGAGGATGTTCTCCACATCCTCGCCAACATAACCGGCTTCCGTGAGGGAGGTGGCATCGGCAATGGCAAAGGGTACATTCAGGATCCTGGCCAGGGTCTGGGCCAGCAGGGTTTTACCGCTGCCAGTAGGGCCGAGCATGATAATGTTGCTCTTCTGGAGCTCTACATCATCCATTTTCATGCCCAGGTTGATGCGCTTGTAGTGGTTGTAAACGGCTACCGACAGGGCTTTCTTGGCTTTATCCTGGCCGATGACGTACTGGTCGAGGATTTCCCGGATCTCTCTGGGCTTGGGCAGTTCGCCCATTTCCAGGTTCATATCCTCGCTCAGCTCTTCTTCGATTATCTCATTGCACAGTTCAATACACTCATCACAGATATAGACGCCGGGGCCGGCGACCAGTTTTTTAACCTGATCCTGAAGTTTACCGCAGAAGGAACACTTCAGCTGGCCCTTATCGTCTGTATATTTATACATGTTTTAAGTTCACCTCGCTGTCCCTATTTACCGGGCAACTCGCGTTTGGTGATCACCTCATCAATTAAACCGTACTCCTTCGCCTCCTGGGCGGTCATAAAATGATCGCGGTCGGTGTCCCTGGCGATCTGCTCTACCGGCTTGCCGGTAATATCGCTCAAAATACGGTTTAATGTATCCCGGATGGCCAGGATACGCCTGGCATGGATTTCGATATCCACCGCCTGCCCCTGGGTACCCCCCATGGGCTGGTGAATCATGATCTCGCTGTGGGGCAGGGCAAAACGCTTGCCCTTTGCACCGGCAGCCAGGAGGAAGGCGCCCATGCTGGCAGCCAGGCCGACACAAATGGTGGAAACATCGGGCCGGATATACTGCATGGTATCAAAGATAGCCATGCCGGCCGAAATGGAGCCGCCGGGGCTGTTGATATACAGGTGAATATCTTTATCAGGGTCTTCTGCCTCCAGGAAAAGCATCTGGGCAATCACCAGGTTGGCCACATGATCGTCAACGGCGCTTCCCAGGAAGATAATCCTGTCTTTGAGCAAGCGGGAGTAAATGTCGTAGGCCCGTTCACCCCTGTTAGTCTGCTCCACTACTACCGGTACCAGGATTGACACTCCTTACCCACCTCCATAATAGAATTCCATCCAAATAATCTCCTAATCCATTTTACCCTTCTGCTGCCGCGATTTCTCCTGTTTCTTTTTGGACCTCTTCGCCGTCTTCCCGGGAAGGTGCCGCCACACTGTTCTCTACCAGAAAATCAATGGCCTTTTTTATCATTATATCGTATTTTAGCAAGGACAAGTCGCCCAGATTCTGCATTACTTCAGCTTTATCCTGGCGGAAAATCCCGGCCATTTTCTCGATTTCCGCCTCAACCTCTTCTTCCGTAGCAGCAATATTTTCGGCTCTGGCAATTGCTTCCAGGACTAACTCGGTCTTAACATCCCTCTCCGCCCCCGGCCGGAATTCTTTCTCTAAGTCATCCATAGTCTTGCCACTGCTGTTTAAGAACTCCTCCAGGGTTATTTTCCTGGCATGCAGGTTGCGTTCCAATTCACGAATCCGGGACTCAATGCGCCGTTTTACCATGATTTCCGGCAAGTCTACCGTAGCCGCCGCCGTGGCCTTTTCCACAACCGCTTGCCTTACGGCGGCCTCGATCTCCTGCCGCCGTCTTTCTTCTAACCGGCGACGAATATCCTGGCGGAGTTCGGCCAGGGTTTCACACTCGCTGACATCTTTGGCAAATTCATCGTCCAGGGGGGCCAGCTCTTTCCGTTTGATGCCCCGGATGGTGACCTGGAAGACTGCTTCCTTGCCTGCCAGGTCTTCCTGGTAGTAGTCGGCAGGGAAGGAAACGGTAACGGTACGTTCCTCGTTGAGACGGGCCCCCACCAGCTGTTCCTCAAAGCCGGGAACAAAGGTACCCGACCCCAATTCCAGGGGATAATTATTCCCTTCCAAACCCGGATAAGCCTCTCCATCTACCGTTCCTTTAAAATCAATGACGACAATATCCCCTGCCGCTGCCGGTTCTTCTTCGATATTTTTAATGGTAGCATAACGCTCCTGCAAGTTTTTCAGGTAGGCATCGATATCTTCCTCGGTAACCTTTACTTCCGGCCGTTCCACTTCCAGGCCCTTGTAGTTGCCGAGAAGGACTTCCGGTTTAACTTCTACCCTGGCCTTGAAAACTAAAGGCTCGCCCTCTTCTACCTTGACCAGTTCCACTTCGGGGTGATCTATAGGTTCCAGCTGGTGTTCGGTTACCGCTTCTTCATAGGCCTTTGGGATAACAATTTCCGCGGCCTCATTATAAATAGGTTCTTTGCCGATATAGCGCTCCAGGATAAAGCGCGGCGCCTTGCCTTTCCTGAAACCTGGAATGTTAACCTGCTTTACCAGGCGGCGGTAAGCTTGATCCAGGGCTTTCTCTACCCTGGGCGCTTCAACTTCGATTTCCAGAAGAACTTGATGCTTATCTAGCTTCTCGACGGTAGCCTTCATTACTTACTTGCTCCTCCCTGCTCCCACTACTGGACGCCATTCATTATGAACATCCACTTGGCTTAAATATTATCAGCACTTTATTTCGCCGTTCTGCCTACCTTTTCCTGCCACAATGCTAAAAATCAAGCTAGTAGAATAACACCTCGGATAGGTTAATACCCAATCCGAGGTCCCCCCAAGCCAAAAATATGGAGCGGAAGACGGGATTTGAACCCGCGACCCTCGCCTTGGCAAGGCGATGCTCTACCACTGAGCTACTTCCGCCCGTTATACAGGCACTACCACGCTTTCCGTAGCGATATATTAACAGATAGCTCCGGTCCTGTCAAGTTTTCTGCCCGCCGGTCTTTGATAATTTAACGTCGCTACCGGGTTGCTTGACGCCCCCGCCATCAACCAGTTGTAAAAGGTTGTGTACCATTATGTTTACCTGGCCTTCGATTAACCTTAAAAGGTATTTTTTATAGATGGCCGGCATTGGCTTTTCGCGCAGGTAATCCTCCAGGAGGGCTTCCACTACTTCCTGGTTGATTAGTTTATCCCGGCAGTCCATCTGGCAATATCACCCTAGTTGTTTTCATTAATTTACCCCTTCCTGGAAAGGATGATACGCGCGAAGCTAAACGGCACGGCGAACAAAAAAATAAGGAGCATCCTCTATCACCAAAGGCTGCCCCCATCTTAACGCCGGAAATAATAGCCGCATTAAGATACCGGCAGCCTGGCGATCTTAGCTTTAAAAGCCTTAGACCCATGGCTTTGCGCCCCCTCCTTTCGGCAGGGTTTGCCTTTAGCGGTAACATTTTACGCTATTCGACATTTACTCCTTTTTTCCTG
>NZ_JANRHG010000016.1 GCF_024733845.1 Neomoorella sulfitireducens | reverse complement strand
ATAGACAAATTATTACAATAACCGCCGGGCGAAAGGATTCTTGCCAGTTATGTCGAAAACAACCCATGTGGTTGTTTTTCTTTTGCCTGGGGGTGCTGGTTTGAGCCTGATCCAGTTTTATAACGTGACCAAGGTTTACCCGCCGCACATCATCGCCCTTGATGACCTGAGCGTGAAGATAGATAAAGGTGAATTTGTTTTCCTGGTTGGCCCCAGCGGGGCCGGGAAGACGACCTTTATCAGGCTGCTTTTCCGGGAAGAAACGCCTACCAGGGGGCAGATCCTTATCGGCGGCCGCAGCATTATCCGCCTGAAAAGGAAAGAAGTACCCTCTTTACGGCGCAACATCGGCATTGTATTCCAGGATTTCCGCCTGCTACCGGAATGGACCGTATATGAAAATGTCGCCTTTGCCCTGCGCGTAATCGAGGTGCCGCCCCGGGAAATTAAACCCCGGGTGGAAAAGGCCCTGGAACGGGTTGGTTTGGGGAGTAAAGCCCGGATGTTTCCCCACCAGCTGTCCGGCGGGGAACAGCAGCGGGCGGCCATCGCACGGGCTATTGTGAATAACCCCCGGATCCTGGTAGCCGATGAACCTACCGGTAACCTCGACCCGTCGACTTCCAGGGAAATAATGAAGCTCCTTGAAGAGATAAACTACCAAGGGACCACCGTGATCATGGCCACCCATGCCTGGGATATTGTCAACAGTATGCGCAAGCGGGTTATTGCCCTGCAGCAGGGACGGCTGGTGCGGGACGACCGGGAGGGGGCCTATGGTTATGAAGCTTAGAACGACCGGCTACTTCTTCAAGCAGGCCGGCATATCCCTGTGGCGCAATTTCTGGATGAGTCTAGCGGCAGTGGCCAGCGTGGCCATCTCCATGTTTCTCCTGGGGGCCTTCCTGCTCCTGGTCTTTAATGTCAACTATTTTGCCTCCAGCCTCCAGTCCAACGTCGAAATTGCCGTTTTTCTCCAGGTTGATACCCCCCGCCAGGAAGCTTACCAGGTCCGGGACCAGGTCAAGGCCATGCCCGGGGTGACGGAGGTAACCCTGGTACCCAAAGAAGAGGGCTTAAAGCAGTTGAGCCAACAGTTTGGCGGGCAAGAGGAATTGCTGGAAGCTACCGGCGGCGTCAACCCCTTGCCCGATTACCTGCGGATCCGGGTGGCCGATCCGGAAACCATCCATGAAGTAGCCCGGGCCATTGCCGGCCTGCCGGGGGTGGAAAAGGTTAATTACGGCCAGGAGGTTGTCGAGCGTTTGTTTGCGGTGGTGCGCTGGCTGCGCTGGCTGGGAGCAGGTATTATCCTCTTCCTGGGCCTCGGCGCCCTTTTCCTGATAATCATCACCATCCGCCTTACAGTTTACTCCCGCCGCCGGGAAATAAGCATCATGAAGTATGTCGGCGCCACCGACTGGTTTATCCGCTGGCCCTTTTTCCTGGAAGGTCTTTTTTTGGGGCTGGCCGGTTCGGGATGTGCGGCCCTGGCTGTTTATGCCGGCTATAATCTGTTTTTAACCAGGGCGGGTTCGGCCCTGGTCTTCATTCCCCTTCTCAACGACCGGGACCTGTTGTTGAGCAGTGTTTTAAGCCTGATGGCCGGGGGAGCCCTGGTTGGTGCCATTGGCAGTCTCCTTTCCATCAGGCGTTTCCTGAAAGTGTAATATGAGATAGATGGGAGGTGAAGCAGTGCGCGGTAAAGTTCTAGCCTGGTTATTGCTGGCGGTTTTTTCCCTGGGTATCCTGCCGGCCCATGGCGCTACTCTGGATGAACTGCAAAAGCAACAACAGCAAATCCAGCAGAATATTGAGGAACAGCAGAAGCTCCTGAAGCAGAAAAACGATGAAGGGCAAGCCCTATTGCGACAGCTAGAGCAGCTGGAACAGGAAATCAAGGAAAAAGAAGAAGATATCGCCAGGCTGGACCGGGAACTGGAAATTGCCCAGGAAAACGTCCGTAAGGTGACGGCGGAACTCCAGGAGGCTGAAGCGGCCCAGGAAAAACGCGTGGATATCCTGCGGACACGCCTTAAGGATATTTACCAGGTGGGCCAGGTGAATTACCTGGAAGTCCTTTTGCAGTCTACCAGCCTCGAAGATTTCCTGGTGCGCATGGAACTTCTGACCAAGATTGCCGAAGGCGATATGAAGCTCGTCCAGGAGATCAAGGCGGAAAAAGAAAGAATTGCTGCCCAGAAAGCACGGCTGGAAGCCGAGCGGGATAAGATTGCCCAGCTCCGGCGCCAGGTCGACGGTGAGCGGGTGCAGCTGGCTTCCCGCCAGGAGAGCCGGCGCCAGCTCCTGGCCCAGGTCGAGGCAGAGAAGAAGCGTGTCGCCGCCGCCCTGGATGAAATGGAGGCCCTGGCGCGCCAGATTGCCGCCAAAATCCGGGCCGAGCAGGCCAAGAGCAATCGCCAGCTGGGACCGGAAGGAACCAAGGGCATGCTCTGGCCCCTGCCGGGTTATACTTCTATTTCTTCCGATTATGGCTGGCGTATCCATCCCCTGCTGAAGACCAGGCGCTTCCATGACGGTATTGATCTACCGGCCCCCACGGGTACGGAAATCATTGCCCCGTTAGATGGCCAGGTAATTTCTACCGGCTATCTGGGAGGATATGGCAATCACATTGTTATTGACCACGGCGGCGGGTTGTCCACCATGTACGCCCACCTTTCGGCGATCCTGGTCCGGGATGGTCAAGAGGTAAAAAAGGGACAGGTGATTGGCCGGGTAGGCTCAACGGGCTGGAGTACAGGTCCCCATCTCCACTTTATGGTCCTCCTCCAGGGCGAGCCCACCAACCCAATGAATTATTACTAATCCTTACCCTTTCTACATATAATTGGATAAGGATAATGGTGAAGTTGAACGCAGGCGGTGGTTGGCTTGCCAAGGATATGGCGGCAGGTTAAAAACGGGTTAATTACTCTATGTATCCTCACTACCCTGACTCTGGGATTGGGAGTAGCCACCCACTATCAGGAAGTGCAGCAGCTGCTTAAGACCTATACCCTGTTGCGCTTTCAAGCCCTGGAACCTGTAAACACGGACAAGCTTATGGAAGGGGCCATCAGGGGCATGGTTGATGCCCTTGATGACCCTTACTCTACATATTTAGATTCCGAAACCTACCGGCAACTCCAGGAGAGTGTTAGCGGCAGTTACGGCGGCGTCGGCCTGCTTATCACCCTGGACGAAAAAGACAAAAGGTTGATGGTTGTCTCTCCCTTTAAGGGTACGCCGGCCCAGCGAGCGGGGATAAAAAGCAGGGATTATATTGTGGCCATCGACGGCCGGGATACCACCGGCATGGACCTGGAGACTGCTGCCGGCCTGATGCAGGGGCAGCCGGGGACCGTGGTCGAGTTGACAATCCTGCCTGCAGGCGAGAGCAATCTTCGCAAAGTAACCCTCACCAGGGAGGTTATCAAGGTACCGACGGTAGACGGCAAAATGCTTCCCGGTTATCCCGGCATCGGGTATATCAGCCTGACTATGTTCAACGAACAGACGGCCGGGGATTTGGGCCGGCAACTGGAAGAATTGCGCCGGCAGGGGATGCAGAAATTGATCCTCGATCTGCGCAATAACCCCGGCGGCGCGCTGCCTGCGGCCGTCGATGTGGCCAGTTATTTTGTGGCTCAAGGGCCGGTGGTTTACATCGCCGACCAGAAAAACACAGAAGCCCTGATGGCCCGGGGTTATGCGCACCCCTTGCCTCTGGTGGTACTGGTAAACAGGGGAAGCGCCAGCGCGGCGGAAATTGTGGCCGGGGCCATCAAGGATACCGGCAGCGGCATCCTGGTGGGCGAGACGACTTTTGGCAAAGGCATCGTCCAGACGATTTACCCCTTACCGGGGGGGACGGCTGTGAAAATCACTACCCACAAGTATCTAACACCGGGAAAACACGATATCCATAAAAAGGGCATTAACCCTGATTATGTCGTCACCATGGACCCCCAGCTGGAACAGCAGGTCCTGGCCGCCGCCCCGGACCCGGAGCGGGATGTCCAGCTGCAGAAGGCGCTGGAGGTGCTGGGGAAATAGGCGGAGCTTGAGTTTTTGAGTTCATGAAGAAAGGTTTATTAAACTATTGACATTCTATCCATGAAACGATATACTATTAGTAGAAAATTTAAAAAGCATGGAGCAGAGAGGACGAGAAGCTCCATCAAGAGTTGTGTAATACACTCTTGGTTGGAGCTTTTCTTTTTGGAGATTTGAAGCATACAGGAGAAATCAAGAATGAAAATATTTGGTGGCTATTTATTTGATCTTGATGGGACTGTTTACCTGGGCGACTACCCTCTACCGGGGGCGGCGGAAACGATTCGTGAACTTATGAAACAGGGTTGTCGTTGCGTATTTCTTTCTAACAAACCAATTGAACCGGTGACAAAATATCAAGAAAAATTAAATGCTATGGGTATCCCGGTCAAAAAGGAAAATATAATCAACTCTTCTATAGTAATGGCACAGTATTTAAAAGGAATAAAAGAAGGTTTACGTATTTACCTGATAGGCGAGAAGCCTCTTGCTGACGAACTTATAAATGCTGGATGTATAATAACAGATAATCCTCTTGAAGCAGAATATGTAGTCGTTTCCTGGGATCGTGAATTTAATTATAAAAAGCTAAATGATGCGATGCAGGCCATTTGTAATGGGGCACGACTGGTGGCCACTCATCCAGACCGTACCTGCCCAGTTCCGGGAGGAGTAGTGCCGGATGCAGCAGGAATGATCGCTGCTGTAGAAGCGGTGACCGGAAAGAAATGCGAAGAAATTGTTGGTAAACCTTCGCCGTGGACAGTAACGGCGGCCTTAAATAGAATGGGGTTACCTAAAGAAGATGTATTAATGGTCGGTGATCGGCTGGAAACAGATATTAAGATGGGGAAAATGGTGGGAATAAAAACTGCTTTAACATTGACGGGCGTAACCAGGCGTGAAGACCTGGAACATTCTGAGATCCAACCTGATTATATTTTGGAAACCCTGGCCGATTTACTAAAGGGTGAAATTTATGAGGAGTGAAACTACGGTAGTAATTATTGGCGGGGGCATTACGGGGACAGGGATACTCTGGGACTTATCCCTCAGGGGTATTAAATGCACCCTTATTGAAAAAGAGGACCTTGGTAATGGAGCCTCTGGACGTAACCATGGCCTTCTCCATAGCGGTGGGAGGTACGCCGTAGAGGATCGGGAAGCAGCAACAGAATGCGCTCAAGAAAACATGATTTTAAAAAAGATAGCCCCCTGGGCCATTGATCCCTGTGGAGGGTTATTTGTCAGGCTGGCAGGGGATAGTCCGGAATATACCCAAAAGTGGCTTAAAGGTTGTAAAGATGCAGGTATAAAGGTCGAACCACAAGAGCTAGCTACAGTTTATAAAAAGTGCCCGTTTCTAAACAGTAATATTGCGGAAGCCTACCAGGTGGATGATGCGGCCATTGAAGTGTACCAAATCGTCAGGGGTCTAGCACTTGCTTCTCGATCTTTGGGAGCAGAAATAAAAACAAGAACAGCCGCAACTGGTTTTGTGTTTGATAGCAGCAATTCCATCGTGGGGGTTAAAACACGTAATACCCTTTCCGGGGAAGAGCAGATAATTACCGCATCTCTAGTAATCAACGCTACCGGTTCCTGGGCGGGCATTGTAGCACGGATGGCCAATTGCCGCGTAGAAATCTTACCCGACAGGGGTGTATTACTAGTTTTCAATTCCCGTCTCAGTAACTGTGTCATCAACCGCCTGCGGGAACCGGGAGATGGCGATATTCTAGTACCATCACATAATATTTCAATTTTTGGCACCACCTCAGGCTCTACCAGCGAGCCCGACAGGAAGATAGTAGCACGCCATGAAGTGGAAAAGTTATTAACTATTGGCAGCGAACTCTTTCCTGACTTAAAAAGTTTTCGTCTTCTTAGAGCCTTTGCCGGGGTGAGGCCCTTGCTGACCACCGACAACGATGGCGGGCAATATGACACGCGCAATTTATCCCGGGGTTTTGCAATTATCAATCACCAGCGCTCTGATGGAGTTAGCGGCCTGGTATCCGTGGTAGGCGGCAAGTTTACCACCTTCAGGTTAATGGCTGAGAAAACAGCCGATGTAGCGGCGGCAATCCTTGGTATGAGCAAGCCCTCGGCAACGTCTGGTACGCCGGTGCCGCCGCCTGAAGAAAGCAGAAAACTTTGGGCTGTAAAGGCGGGGGCGCCGGCCCAACGCAGGGAGGGACAGCAAGCTAATTCCCGGAGAGTATGCGAATGCGAAATGGTAACCGCCGGCGAAGTTTTAAATGCCGCCGGGGAACTGGAGTTTTTTACCCTGGATGACTTGCGCAAGCGATCCCGTTTCGGCATGGGAACCTGCCAGGGGGCCTTCTGTGCTTACCGCGTCCTTGGGACATTAAACGAAAGCGGGTTTATCCCCCCGGGAAAGGCTGTAGTCATGCTAATCGACTTTATCCATGAGCGTTGGCAAGGGATGATGCCGGCATTGGCTCAAGAGCAGTTCCGGGAAACGGAGTTCGCCCATGCCCTTTATACTTACATTATGGGTTTAGATTTAGCCTTACAACGGGATCAGGGGAGGGGGTTTGCCCTTGCTTAAAGAGTCAGTCCAGGTGCCGGCCTATGAACGTACCTTTGATATAGTCGTAGTGGGCGCTGGCCTGGCGGGGCTGTTCACAGCAGCTCTGTTAAGTAAAATGGGGATGCGGGTAGCAGTTATCGCTAAGGGGGCAGGGGTTGTCGTCGCCAGTACCGGTTTTATTGATGTGCTCCGGCGGACACCGGCCGGCGAACCGGTAGAGGACTTAAAAGCAACCCTTTCACAGTTTAAAACCCACTGGCCGGACCACCCTTACGGCCGGACGGGCTGGGAAGCCCTGGCTGCGGCCGAGAATTATCTGGCCGAACTTCTCAGCTCTATTGGCCTGAAATATATAACTCCCTGTCAAACAGCTAATACGCGGGCGTTAACCCCCTTGGGAACTCTCAAGCAGACCCATCTTTTGCCAGCGTCTGCTGCCACGACGGAAACCTTGAAGAAAAAGTCCGTAGCTGTCATTTCTTTTGATGGACTTTTGGATTTTAACCCTTCCCTGGTGCAGAGCAACCTGGCTGGGCTGTTTCCGGGAACAAAAATAACTTGGGCGTTGGCCAGTTTGCCGCAAAGAAAAGGCAGTTACCAGTCCGGCAATGTTAAAAGCCTGACTATCGCCAGGGAGTTTGATGATGAGGAGCAGAGAGAGATACTTATTAAAAGCCTGAAGGAAGCTATTCCCTGGCGGGAAAAGCCTGAAGTAGTCCTTGTGCCGGCGGTCCTGGGCTTGAAAAAACACTTTGCTTCCTGGCAAGCTCTTCGTAAGCACCTGGGCATGGAAGTGTTTGAAGTACCTGTCCTTCCCCCCTCTGTAGCCGGCGCAAGATTGTTCAACTCTTTGAAATCAGTCCTTGACACCAGGAAAGTACCTGTGAATCTCAACTGCCAGGCCTTATCGGCCGGTGCCGCCGGTGGGGAGGTAAAATATATAGATGTGGCCAGCGAAGGGAAAATTATACGATACCGGGCCAGGTATTTTATCCTGGCCACCGGCGGGCTAATCGGCGGTGGACTGATTGAAGTTAACGGCCAGCTTTGCGAACCCCTGTGCTACAGCCCGTTAACCGGTGCTTTCCGGCTGAATTATCAATCTTTTGTTTATAATGCGGGCGTGGCCGTAGATGACAATCTTCGCGTCCAGGGATTTAGCAACCTCCTCGCTTGCGGCCGCATCCTGGGAGGGTATAATCCTTACTATGAAGGTTGCGGTAACGGGATTGCCCTGGCGACGGCCATGAAGATAAGCACCACTCTTGAAGGAGAAACCGGGCATGAATGTGGCTGCTATTCATGCGCAGGAATTTGAAGCCTGCCAGAAGTGTACCTTGTGCGAGAGTTTTTGTCCTGTCCTGCAGGTAGAACCTTCCTTTCCCGGCCCCAAAATGGCCGGAGCAAATGGGGCCCGTTTGGTGCACCTGCAGGAAAAAGGCCCGGCTGCCGTGGGAACCCTGGATTTATGCACCGATTGCCGGACCTGCAACCTGGTCTGTCCCAGCGGTATCAAACCGGCCACCTTGATTCTGAAACAGCGCTGGCAGGGCCGCAGTTCCAGGGTTTCTATTATTCGCAACAGCGTCCTCAGCCGCCCGGATAGAATCGGGAAGATAATATCTTTATGGCCCTCCGTGGTCAACTGGACCTTGAAACAAAAAATGACACGCCGGGTTGCCGAAAGGGTTATCGGCATTGCAGCAGCAAGAAGCTTTCCTGCTTATGCTCCCGTTACCTTTCGCCGGTGGTATGCCAGGCATGCCAGCGCCCTGCAAAAGCAGGTTGCTGTAACCAGGAAAGTCGTTTTTTTTCACGGCTGTTATGCCAACTTCAACCGGCCCGACCTGGGCCGGCACCTGGTCCAGGTCCTGGAAAATGTCGGCTACGAGGTAATTGTGCCGAAACAGAAATGCTGCGGGTTGCCTCTTTCCCTGAATGGCGATATAGAAGCTGCCCGTAACTTGGCCAGGGATAATCTAGAATGTATATTGCCTTATGTCGAAAAAGGAATGCCTATTGTTTTTACCTGTCCCTCCTGTGCTTCAATGTTTAAGTCTTATTATGTTGATGTTTTCGACTTACCCGGCGCTGTAGAAGTAGCTAAAAACTGCTTTGATGCCTGTGAATTTATACTGAATCAAATACCAGAGCATATAAAACAAAACGCATTTGGCCCTGTTGCAATGAAGATAGCTTATCATACGCCATGCCATTTGCGGGCGCAGGGAATAGGTACACCTGCGGTGGAGTTATTATTTCTTATTCCCGCTATCAAGTTACATGTCCTGGGCAATAACTGTTGCGGTATGGCCGGAACCTACGGCTTCAAGGCAGAGAAGTACGACCTCTCCTTGAAAATTGGTACTTCCCTCTTCCAAGAAATAAAAGAATGTCAACCCGATAAAGTAGTTACCGATTGTGGTACTTGTGCACTTCAAATTGGGGAAAATACCGGTTATACTGTGATACATCCAATCGATTTATTATTTCAGGCTCTGGAAGCCAGCCGAGCTATGGTGAAACAGGTAGAAGCAGCAAGATGATATTTTTTACAATCCGAATTTGCCTGGAAATGGCAAATATATACTTAAAATAACAGCCTTCAAAGTATATGAGTGAATTATTAGGCACCCAAATGGCATAAGATAGCAACCAAATCTTTTGGCAGCGCTTTGAAAATGCCAGAGGTTAATTTTATACCGTATTGGAGGTGGGTTGATATGATGTAGCTAAGATTGACAACTGTTAAAGAGATTGTAGCTGAGTTAGTGTATTGTTCAATTACTATCATAATAAGGAGGTTATAATAAGTGATTCCGCAAAAAGAGGTTCTGACGAGCGATTCCGCGAAGTCAACTGGTATGCGTATCGACAATGCGGTTTTCTGGCCTGCCACGTTGGTCACATTGTTATGCGGTGTATTTTTCTTTATGTACCCGAAGGCAAGCAGTAATGTCCTTAGTAAGATTCATGCCTTTACCACCCATCAACTCGGATGGTTCTTTTTAGTGTTCACGATGGCCATGTTCATACTTTGTCTTTATTACGCATTCTCTGATATGGGTAACATCGTATTGGGAGGGGAAGGAGAGAAGCCTCGGTTTTCAACCCTTCAGTGGCTTGGTATGATTCTTACTTCAGGAACCGGTGGAAGCCTGCTTTACCTGGCCGCAGTCGAATGGATCTGGATTTATAGCTCACCTCCATTCGGTATTGCTCCCCAAACACAGGAGGCGGCTCGCTGGGCCTCAACATACGGTATGTTTCATTGGGGTCCCTCGGCCTGGGCATTTTATATAGCCGTGGCTGTTCCCATCGGTTATTTCTACTATGCCAAGAAAAAAGAGAACATGAAAATGAGCGAATATGCACGACCTCTTCTTGGAAGCCGTTCGGATGGCTTCGCGGGTCATGTGCTCAATTTTCTTTATATCTTTGGACTTCTTGGCGGTGTTCTAACCTCACTAGCTCTTGGTACACCCCCCATTTCAAATGGAATAGCGTACCTTCTTGGTATGGAAAAGTCAAATGTGCTGCTTGACGTTATTGTTATCGCGCTCTGGACCTTTATTCCTCTTATTGCACTCATGCTCGGCCTAAAGAAAGGGGTGGCCAAGCTTAGCGATTTGAATATCTGGGGCTTCGTTATTATATTGCTTGGGATTTTACTTTTAAGCGGTTCAACCTGGTTCATTCTGAATCAGTCTGTTGACGCTTTAGGTTTAATGCTGCAGAATTTTCTCTATATGAGCTTGACTACAGACGTGATTGGGCAGCATGGTTTCCCCCAAGACTGGACAATATTCTACTTTTCCTGGTGGGCTGTTTACGCGCTTCCATTCGGTCTTTACATCGCCAAAATTTCCAAAGGCCGGACGATCCGAGAACTTGTCATTGGGGGCCTTACTGCCGGATCCCTGGGTTGTATGCTTTTCTATATGATTCTGCCGAATTTCGGATTAAATCTACAGCTTAGCGGTGCTGTGGATATGGTGAAGACCCTTAGTGATAAGGGACGCGGTGGCCTCGTCATAGAGTTATTAAACCATTTACCTGGAAGTTACTTCTGGATTGGTTTGTTCACGGCGGTCTGCCTACTATCGTATATCACCGGTCATGTCGCTGTCGGTTATTCACTAGCCGCGGCTTCTGAGAAAAAGATCAAGGGTGATCAAGATCCGCAGAAATGGAATATGGCGTTTTGGCTCATATTAGCCGGAACTGTATCTCTCGGTCTCTATCTTCTCAATAGAGAAGCATTACAACCGCTTCAAACCGTATCCCTCATCACCGGGGCACCTATCTGCTTTGCAATGCTTGTGCTTATCTTGAGCTTCTTTAAGCAGCTCAATAAAGATTTTCCTTTGGGAATTCCACAAATTAAGTATAGTGGCGAGAAGATTTATGTGAAGTCGGAAGAATAAAACCTAGTAACCTATTCCACAGAAATTCCTCGAATTGATGAGCTTCGGCGTCTCTTGTAAGAACTTTTACCGGAGACGCCGAAGCAACAAAGGAGAATGATAATGAAATATATTAACGAACCCCCTAAAAAAATACCAATACTAGCAAAGACCGATGTCCTGGTAGTAGGCGGAGGTCCTGCGGGATTAGCAGCAGCGATAGCTGCGGCTCGAGAAGGCGTAAACACCATTCTAGTTGAGCGTTATGGTTGTTTTGGCGGTGTTATAACTCAAGTCGGAGTTGAAGCAGTGGCTTGGTATAGACATGAAGGAACCATCGAAGCTGGAGGATTACTTTTCGAATTTGAAGAAAAAGCGAGGACATTTGGAGCAAGCACGAAAGAATGCCAATCTGATAGCGAAGCGCTTGATGCGGAGATGTTTAAATATGTAGCGGATAAAATGGTTACAGAAGCAGGTGTTAAGCCATTGCTGCATTGCTATGCAGTAGATGCTATTGTTGAAGACGGAATGATAAAAGGTATAATTACAGAAAGTAAATCTGGAAGGCAGGCAATTTTGGCTAAACGGATAATTGACTGCACAGGGGATGCAGATATTGCTGCTTTAGCAGGTGTACCGTTCACCAAAAGAAAGAGAGAAGAGCTTTCCATTGTAACCCAAATGTTCCACTGCCGAGGGGTAAATACGGAAAGATTTCTCAGATATATAGAAGAATTAAAGCCAACTTATGCTGACTGGAAAGGTTTTTGGAAGATGGAAACAAGCGGCAAAGAAGATAATATGTTCAGTCCATATCTGGTTAAACCTTTTATGGATGCAATAAATGAAGGTTTTTTAAATAAACCGGATAACGTCGATTTTGGCGGTACGTACAGTTCGGTCACACCAGAAGGAGAAGTAACTCAGCTTAATATGGTTCATATATCTGGAATTGATTGTACCAACGTTGAAGATTTGACTAGGGCCGAAATGATTGGAAGAGAATGTGTTATTAATGCCGTCAATGTACTAAGAAAATATGTACCCGGTTTTGAGAAAGCACGGCTAAGAAATTTTGGCATGACCTTGGGGACTAGGGAATCTCGATTTATCGAAGGTCATTACAAAATGACAGGTAAAGACGTAATGAATCAAGGAAGATTTGAAGATTCCATTGGAATTTTTCCTGAATTCATTGATGGTAATGGGATTCTATGGTTACCAACGACAGGCCGTTATTTTCAGATTCCATATCGCGCTATTTTACCAAAAAAAATTGATAATCTCCTTGTAGCCGGAAGATGTATTTCGGGTGACATAATGGCTCACGCCGCCTTCAGAAATATGGGTTGCTGTATTGTAACCGGTCAGGGTGCAGGGGTTGCAGCCGCAATTTCTGTTTTAGATGATGTACCTACATCAAAAGTTGATATTCGTAAGGTTCAGTCTACCCTTGAGAAACAAAATGTGAGGGTATTTTAATCCTTCTGCTGGTGCCGCGCTGGCGGCATGGGTGTCTCAGATTAAACCGGATATAGCCATACATTATTCTTAGATTGCGCTGGTAAAAAGCTTAGATTTAGGCTCACGGTAAAATGTCAAGGTCTAAAAAATGGGATTTGATAACTTAAGAAGTAAAAAAGATAATATTGGGTCAGCTGGCGTAAAGGCTCGGTGACCATAGAGTCCCGACGATAAGGGGTAAGGTGCCCGAAGCGCACCCGTTCAGCAATAACATAGGCGTCCATAGCATCCGTTTTCGGGCGTTTAGGACCGAAAGCCTTTTTGAACCCGGCTACCATAACAGGATTAATCTCATAGACCTCAGCAGAGTATTCTTTTAGCGCCAAAGCATCCAGCAAGAAATCGCGTAGGTGGATGCCATAGACAGAGGTGGCCTCCAAACCTATAAGAAGTTGCTGGGCATTAAAATCATTAACAAGCTTGTCCAGCACCTCAGCCAAAGCAGAAGCGCCCTCGCGGTTATTGGCAAAGGATTTAGCCGGCGCCAGCTGGTGCCCTTGCTCATCAAGGCATACCAGGTCACATTTAAGAGCGCTGATATCAATGCCTGCAAAGATGACCTGGGCCAAAGGGTATCCCTCCTTTGGCTGGCCCAAGATTTGGGGCATGCCCTGCGGGTGCGGAGCGTAACAACCACGCAGGTCGATGAGAGCGCGGCAGGACAGCCAGGGGTGCACCTCTGGCCTGCTGAACCCAGAGGCCGGCTGGCCCTGCTGGCTAGAGCTTTCGCGTAAGAAACATGCGCCGCACCGCAATGGTCTCACTCTTAACTGAGTAGTCACCAAATAACTGGGCTACAGGGGGAGTTTAAGAGTGACCCCGGACCAACCTATGTTGATCTTCGCAAGGCACACCAGATTATCAAGAACCCTTATCCTAATTTTTAGTTCGGGTTCTATGATAACTTACAAAATGAATTATACGAGGAGGTTAATTTAAAATGATAGATGTTATTGAAACTGATATAGTAGTAATTGGGGGTGGACCTTCTGGGTTTGGAGCTGCTGTAGCTGCAGCTCGAAAGGGTCTTAAAGTATATCTGTTGGAGTCAACCAATAAAATTGGAGGGGTATTAGCTTCTTGCCCTGGAATGCCTTTGGGGGCCGGCTACCCGCTTGGTAAATCGATAGGCGGTATATTTGATGAGTTAGTAAATAGCTTGTATCAGATGGACCCTCCCGCTGCAGAGAAAAGGGAGTGTAGCTTGGAAAATTTTGGACCAGAAGTAGTTTATGATCATGAAATTCTCATTTTTACTTTATATAGAATGCTAGAAGAGGCGGGAGTTACTCTACTATTAAACGCTACTGCACTCGAACCGATAATGAATGGGAATATAATTAAAGGTGTAATTTATTATGACTGGAATAGGAAACACATTATCAATACTAAAGCCGTTATTGATTGTTCAGGTGACGGTTATATAGCAGCCAAAGCAGGCGTACCTTTTCAAAAAGGTGATGACGATGGACATTTAATGGGAGCAACACTTACTTTCTTAATGATAAATACTCCTTGGGAAAGAATCTTTGAAGATAATTATGATCCTTATTTTAAAGAGATTGCTGCTAAAGGTATTAAAGAGGGTAAATTGCATCCAGATCTCGACAAAATCTATATTATGAAAGGGTTTCATAAGGATACTGTTTTCTTTAACACTGTAAATATAAAAGATGTTGATGGGACTGACCCTTTGAGTATAGTAAGAGCAACAAATGAAGCTAGGAAAAGATGTCATCAATTAGCTAAATTTTTAATAGAAGAAGTACCTGGTTTTGAAAACGCTATACCGATTTATATGGGTCCGATAGTAGGAATACGTGAAACGCGCAGATTTGAAGGATTGTACAGACTTACTGCTGATGATATAACAATCGGTAAAAAATTCTCAGACGGTATTGTTTGCTGTAATAATCCAATTGATATTGTTTGCCGCGGTTCTAATACTTTTACTTACGATGCTATAGGTGAAGAAGGAACATATTATACCATTCCGTATAGATGTATGGTCCCTAGGAATATCAAAAATCTGTTGTTTGCTGGAAGAATTATCTCTACTGATCCAGTTGCGTTTGCTTCTGTTCGAGGGATGCCCCAGTGTATGGTAATGGGGCAAGCTTGCGGTACGGCAGCGGCCATGGCAATAAAAAACAATACTTCCGTTCAAGACATTGATTATCGTGATCTTGTGGAAGATTTAATTAACCAGGGTGTGAATGGGTTAGGTGATGAACCTTTATAGTGGTTATGGGTACATGCTTATACATTCAGTAAAATTCTAGAGCACTTGCATATTAAGTAACTCTATTGTTATTTATGTGTTATTATGGCATATAAATATTGTTTGGTTACCCTAGCGTATATTATTCACCCCGTACTAGGCAACCTAGGCTATATGATGAGTTTATCTGCAAACTTAAAAGACTAATTTAGTTTTATGTCTGATAAGGAGGAAGGCCCGCGTGGCCCCATACATCTTGGCCTTAGATCAGGGTACTACCAGCTCCAGGGCTATTATTTTTGACCTGGACGGTAGACCTTTAAAACAAGTTAGCCGGGAGATTACTCAGATTTATCCCCAGCCTGGTTGGGTAGAACATGATCCGGAAGAAATATGGAATAGCCAGCTTGAGGTGGCCTGCGAGGCTATAGGCCAAGCAGGCCTCAGTGCCCGGGACATTCTGGCTATCGGCATTACCAATCAAAGAGAAACTACGGTCATATGGGACCGGGAGACAGGGAAACCCTGTTATAACGCCATTGTATGGCAATGCCGCCGGACGGCGCCCTACTGCCAGGATTTGTTGGCAAGGGGTTGGAGCAAGGAAATTCAGGCCAGAACAGGTTTAATCATAGATGCTTATTTTTCCGCTACTAAAATCAAATGGTTGCTGGATAATGTACCGGGGCTCCGCGACCGGGCCAGGGCGGGAAAAATCCTGTGCGGTACGATTGATTCCTGGCTTTTATGGAAATTAACCGGTGGCAAGGTGCATGCCACAGACTACTCTAATGCTTCCCGTACCATGTTGTTTAACATTCATACTCTCAGGTGGGACGAGGAAATCCTTCGGGAGATGGATATACCGGGTAATATTTTACCGGCAGTTTTGCCTTCCTGTGGTCACTTCGGGGTAATTGAGGAATCATTGTTGGGCGCTTCCATACCTATTACTGGAATAGCAGGAGACCAACAGGCCGCTTTATTCGGACAGTGTTGCTTCACCCCCGGTATGGTTAAGAACACCTACGGTACGGGTTGCTTTATATTGATGAATACAGGCTCCCGGGCAATCACTTCTCGGCAGGGCCTTTTGACTACTATTGCCTGGGGAGAAGAGGACAAAGTTTTTTATGCCTTGGAAGGAAGCGTCTTTATAGCCGGCGCCGTGGTGCAATGGCTAAGGGACGAAATGGGCCTTATAGCGAGTGCCTCCGAATCGGAGAATTATGCTCTAAAAGTTGAAGATACTAATGGTGTATATCTCGTACCTGCCTTCGTTGGATTGGGTACGCCGTACTGGGATATGAAAGCAAGAGGTATTCTTTGTGGCCTTACCAGGGGTGCCAATAAATACCATGTGGTGCGCGCAGCCCTGGAGGCTATTGCTTACCAGACGCGGGATGTCCTGGAGACCATGGTACAAGAAGCCGACTTGACCCTGGAAAGGGTACGGGTGGACGGAGGCGCTACCCGGAATAATTTCCTCATGCAGTTTCAATCGGATATCCTAGGAATCGCCATAGACCGGCCATGGGTCAATGAAACAACCGCTTTGGGTGTGGCTATGATGGCAGGGAAAGGAGCAGGGGCTTATTCCGGCTGGCAAGAGTTAACCCGGATGTGGAAACTGGAAAAGACCTTCCGGCCGCAAATGCCCCGAGAGAAGGCCGAAGCTTTATATAAAGGATGGCAAAGGGCTATAGAAAGAGCGCGTAATTGGATTGAACCGTAGGGGTCGGTGACTATGCAAATTGAATTTCCGCAAGATCAAGGGCTTTAATTACCTCCAGCCCGTGGTAGTTGATTAACGCGTTTTCCGGACCTTGTTTAGCCATCAGGAGATAATCATACATTTTTCGTAAAACCTTAATCATAGTTCTAATAAAATGGAAGCTTTAAAGGCCGTGGGCTTGTGCCAAGGGATAAAAGTAATGGTAAGTGGCGGGCCGGTTACAGGCGAATATGCCAAAGTGATCCAGGCCGATGGTTATGCACAAGATGCTCGCTTGGCGGCAGAAGAAGCACTGCGCCTGGTGGGTTGCTTCCGGGTGGGGGAAGGTAGCGGCACTAAAAGCAAAAACGGGGTGAAGCAGGGATGGGCAAGCAGGAGGAATTTATCCGGGAAGCCCGGCGGATCGTAACTGCTGCCAGGGAACAAAAATTAGCTTTGCGTTTACTCGGTGCCCTGGCCTTTAACTACCATTGCCCCCGGTATAACTACCTGCAGGAACAGTTGGGAAGGGTATTTACGGATATTGATTTTGCCGGCCGCTCCGGCGACCGGGAGGCGATTAGGAAATTATTTGCCGGTTTAGGTTATGTGGAGGATATGCAGGTTACCATTTTATACGGTGAGGGCAGGCTGGTCTTTAATAATCCCCGGGGCGGCTGGCATAGCGATGTCTTTCTCGACAAGCTGGAATTCTGTCATGATATCCCCCTGGCCCGGCGCCTGGAGGTTGATGAATTAACCATCCCCCTGGCGGAGATGCTCCTGGAAAAGATGCAGATTGTCAAAATTAATCAAAAGGATATTATCGATACCATTATGCTTTTGCGCGAACATGAGGTAGGGACGAAGGACACTGAAACGATCAACGGGCAATTAATAGCTGAGCTATGTGCCAGGGACTGGGGGTTATGGCGGACAGTAACCATGAACCTGGAGAAAGTTAGCCAGCTATTGGAACAATTTACGGCCCTAACGGCCGAGGATGTTGCTGATGTCAGGGGGAAGATCCAAATCTTGCTCGCTTATATAGCCAGGCAGCCGAAATCAACGGCGTGGAAGCTGCGCCATAAAATCGGCGAGCGGGTGAAATGGTACAAAGAAGTGGATGAATTAGGTCACTGAGCAAAATTAATAATTCAAAAAAATAGGGAGGGAACTTTAAATGGCAGAACCTACCATGTTTGTCCGTAAGGCCAGCGGCCTGGTGCGGGCATGGTCGGTTTTCGACGGTTTCATTTACGCCACTTTTTCCATCAATCTGATTACCCTGGGGCTTTATATTTTTTCCTTCGCACCTTTTTTACCGGAAGCCCACCTGGTCCCGGCCATTATCATCAGCAGCCTATTAATCCTGGCCGAAGTCGTGGTCTATGGCATGCTGGTGGCCATCATGCCCCGGGCTGGGGGTGATTACGTCTGGCAGAGCCGGGTCCTGGGCGGCGGCCCGGGTTTTGTCCTGGCAATTACCGGCTGGGTCTTTATCCTCTGGCATTGGGTTCCCATCTACGGTACGATTCTAGCCTATGAAGTCTTTACGCCCATTTTAGCGGTTTTAGGCGGCTGGACGGGGAGCCCCGGTCTGGTGCGGGCTGCCATGTGGTTTTCGGATAAAAACGGGTTGTTTTTTTCTTCTATAATTGTCATTGCCCTGGCCTTTTTATTTGTCAGTGCCGGGATGAAATGGTATGCCCGCATCCAGAAGGCGTGTTTCTTTATCGGCGCTGCCGGCCTGTTGCTAGCCATCCTGGTATTACTGGATGCCAGCCAGGCGCAATTTATTACCGGTTTTAACCACTATGCCACCACTTTCCTGGGTGCCCCGGGAAACAACCTTTACCAAGAAATCATGCAATTAGCCAGTAAAGAAGGTTATACGCCGGTAGCCTGGCATAATATGTCATTTAGTGCCAGCCTGTCCCTCATTCCCATGGTAGTCTTCTGGAACCTGTGGCCCAACTGGGGGGCTACTTTATATGGCGAAGTCCGGGGAGCCGGCGACTTCAAGCGTAACTTCTGGAGTATGGCTGCCGGCCTGCTGATCACGGCGGCCCTGGCCATTATTCTCCTGGCCCTTTTTGCCAAAACCTTTGGCTGGGAATTTTATCATGCCCTTAATTATGATTTCTTTTCCGGCAAATCACCCTTCCCCGTTTATCCCTATCCCGGCCTGCTGGTGGCTTTCCTAATCAACAATCCCCTGTTGCAGCTGTTGCTCCTGGTGACCTTGAGCGCCTGGTTCTTCGGCTGGTGCGGGACGGTCTTTCTTTCTTCCACCCGGGTGGTCTTTGCGGCGGCCTTTGACCGGGTCCTACCGGAATGGGTGGCCCGGGTATCACCCCGGACCAGGGCTCCCATCAACGCTTTATTATTAATGGCCATCCCGGCGACCATTATCAGTTTGCTTAATTCCTATTTGCCAGGCTTTTCTACCTATACCCTCGATGCCACGGTAGTTATCGCCATTACCTACCTGGGAACAACGGTGGCGGCTATTCTCTTGCCTTATAAGGATAAAGAGCTTTTCCAGTCTTCACCAGTGGCCAGGTATAAGATTTTCGGCATCCCCTGGATATGTGTGAGCGGGGTAATCTTTCTTATCTTCCTTTGCTTTAATCTTTATAAGTGGATTACGGACAGCGTTTATGGGGTTAATAGCCCGACGTCCGCAGTCTATATGCTGGTATTATACGCCCTGTCAGTGGCCATCTACTTTGGCTCCAAGTGGTTCCGCCGCCGGCAGGGTATTGACCTGGATATGGTCTATAAAAACATCCCAGTAGAATGAAAGCAATGATGAAAGGGGTTCAGAGATGGCCCGCATATTTTTTGCTACCGACATCCATGGTTCGGAGATATGCTGGAAAAAATTTATTAATGCAGGTAAATTCTATCAAGCAACGACTATTATTCTGGGTGGTGATATGACCGGCAAAGCCCTGGTACCCCTTGTCCGGGCGGCTGCCGGTAGCTACCGGGCCTCGTTTTTGGAGGAACAGGTGAATCTTAAGGAGGATGAAGTACCCCAGTTTGCAAAGATGGTTGCTAACCGCGGTTATTATCCCATTGTCCTGACGGAAGATGAGTTCCAGGAACTAAATCAAAATCCGGAGGCAGTACACCGGCGTTTTAAGGAAAATGTGCTTAAGGTAGCGGAACGGTGGGCTGCCTACGCCGATGAGCGGCTGGGCCAGTGGGGTATCAAGTGTTTTATCTGCCCGGGCAACGATGATATGTTTGAACTTGACGAGGTTTTTCGCCAGTCCCGGCATGTCCGGCTGGCGGAAGAAGAAATATTGGAAGTGGCGCCGGGATGGTTGATGGCCAGTACCGGGTGGTCGAATCCCACGCCCTGGAAAACTTACCGGGAGTGTGACGAAGAAACCCTGCTGGCCAGATTAGAAAATATTATCGCCAAGGTAGTCGATATGGAGCATTGTATCTTTAATTTCCATGCACCTCCCTACGGGTCCGGCCTGGATGAGGCGCCGGAGCTGGACAGTTCTCTACGCCCTAAGTTTGCCGGCCGTTCCCTGGTACCGGTGGGGAGCCATGCGGTGCGCCAGGTAGTGGAAAAGTACCAACCACCCCTGGGCCTTTTCGGGCATATTCATGAGGGGAAGGGAGTCAAACGGCTAGGACGGACCATCTGCCTTAATCCCGGCAGCTCCTATGAGCAGGGGATCCTGTTGGGAGCGGTAATTGACCTGGATGGAATAGGTGTCAAAAAATATGTCTTAACTTCTGGCTAGATCTTTAATGTACGGTTCAAAGACCGTTTATAGATTAACGGATAGAGTTTCCTTTACACTCAGGCCAGATTATGCTAGAATGCGGCTACAGACAATTCTATTGATGATGGTGCAACGCGTCTGGCTAAAATATAAAATATGGTATATACTAAATTCTAACAGAAATAGGGGTGAAAAGGGATTTTTGCTTACTGCTAAAAGCGTATTTTTAACCTTGAGGCGCTATCCTGTAATACCTGCTATCTGGAGTTCGGAAGCTTTAAGGGCGATAGAAACGCTGCCAGTGGCGGTAATCTCATTGCAATTTGGAAGCATTATTGATCTGGCGCAAATCTGTTCAATGTTGCATGAAAAATTCCAGGTAGCCATCTTTATCCATGTCGAGTTAATCAAAGGCATAGGCAGCGACAACTATGCGGTAGAATACGTCAAACAGTGCGGCGGTGATGGCATAATCAGCACCAAGCCATCCCTGATTGAGGCGGCCCGCAGCGCTGGGGTTATTAGCGTTTTGCGGACATTTATTGAAGATTCCCGGAGCTTAAAGAGGGCGATTGACATCACCAGGAGGACCAGGCCTGATGCGCTGGATATTCTACCGGGACCGGTAATTCCGGAGATAATGGCGGACATTAAAAGTAACCTGGCGCAACCCATTATCGCTGGCGGTCTGATTAAGAAGGAGGAACAGGTAAAGCGCCTGTTAGACATTGGCTGCCTAGCGATCAGTACCAGCCGCAGCGATCTGTGGGCGTTGAATAAAAAGCTCAGTAAAGATTTTCCGGCAAAAAAGGTTTAAAGTGTTCCAGCGTTCCAGCAGGCAACCGATCATATAATGTACTACTAAGGGTGTTATGGTATAATTTACATGACACCCATTTTTATTTTAGATATCTGAAAGGAGGCCAGCTATGCGTCAGGTCCTTTTCGTTATCGACATGCAAAACGATTTTGTCGCCGGAGGCGGGGCGTTAAGTTTTCCTGCTGCCAGGGAAATAATACCTTTCATAACAGGCAAAGTGAAAGAAGCCCTGTCCCGGGGGCAGGAAGTGCTTTTTACCCTTGATACCCATGCCCCCGGTGATGCCGAATTTCAAAAATTCCCGCCCCATTGTTTGGATGGAACCCCCGGCCAGGACCTGATTCCCGAGTTGCGGGCCCTGATCGCCCCTTATGAGGGGACGGGGCAGGTTAAACTGCTTAAAAAGAGCCGTTACAGTGCTTTCTACAACACTGATTTAGATGCCTGGCTGGGGCTGGCGCCGGGCAGCTCGATGGAAAAGGTGAGCCAGGTCGACCTGGTGGGCGTATGTACCAACATTTGCTGCTTTTTTACGGCGGAAGAACTGGCCAACCGCGATATACCCGTCCGCGTCCTGGCAGCAGGTACGGCTTCTTTTGATGCCGGGGCGCACCGCTGGGCCCTGGACCAGATGCGCGGGGTCCTGGGGCTCCAGGTGGTTGAATAATGGCCTGCCCGGGTTAACCGGGCACGGGAGCGGCCTTTTGCTCTTAACAGGAGGCCAGCTCTGGAGTAAGAGAATTGTCTTCAGGCTGGTATACGCCGGTATACCCGGGAGCTGGCTTGCAAATTACTGATAGGACTAAGATAGGAGTTACCACCGGGTCTGGTACGGGACTGGAAACCCGGCGAAAGAATAGCTGTTTTCTGGAGAGGAATCATATGGCGGGAAAGCTACAACTGGTGGCCAAAAACTGCTATATTTACCGGGCTGGAGACGGCCCGGTAGCGATTCATGTTTACCTGAGTGAAAAACTCAGGGCCTCCTTTACCGAAAATGAGGCCCTTGAACAGCTATATAATGCCTCCCTTTTACCGGGGGTGGTCGGGCCCGTCATCGGCATGCCCGACATCCACACCGGCTACGGCCTGCCTATCGGCGGGGTTATGGCCGTCGATTACGAGCAAGGCGTCGTTTCCGCCGGGGCGGTGGGAATGGACATCAACTGCGGCGTGCGGCTGTTGACTACGCGAATCCCGGCTGCGGGTGTAGATAGCAATATGATAGGCCGGCTGCTGGCGACAATTGCCCGGCTGGTACCGGCGGGCGTGGGGTGTGCCAGCCGTGATAAAGAACTGCGCCGTGTTAATCTGGAAGCTGTTGCCGCCGGTGGTGCAGGTTTCTTCATCCGGGAAGGCTTCGGCCGCCGGGAAGATGGTGAGCGGATAGAGGACGGCGGCTGCCTGCCCGGGGCAGGTGTTGCCGCTGCGAGTAAAGAGGCGCGGGAGCGGGCCGACCAGCTGGCCACCATCGGCGGGGGCAATCACTTTGTAGAAATCGGCGAGGTGGCGGCCGTCCTTGAGAAAGACCTGGCCGGCGGGTTCGGCCTCCAGAAAGACCACCTCTACGTCCTGATCCATACCGGCAGCCGGGGCCTGGGCCACCAGATCTGCACCGACTACAGCAACCGCATGTGGGCCAACGCGGAGCGAAACGGCAGCCGGGCGCCGGTCAAAGGCCTGGCCTGCGCGCCCATTGCCTCGAAGGACGGGCAGGATTACCTCAGGGCCATGGCCCTGGCCGCCAATTACGCCTTTGCCAACCGCCAGCTCATCACCCACTTCGTCCGGGAGGCCTTTGTGGAAGTTTTCAAGAAACCGGAGAAGGAACTGGGCCTGGACCTTCTCTACGATGTGGCCCATAACATCGCCAAAAAGGAGAAGCACGGCACAAGGTGGCTCCTGGTCCACCGCAAGGGCGCCACCCGGGCCCTGCCCGCAGGGCACAGGGACAACCCCGGTTGTTACCTGGCCACCGGGCACCCGGCGATTATCCCGGGCAGCATGGGGACCGCCTCCTATGTCGTGGTAGGAACGGAAGCGATAACAAAAACCTTCTGTTCCGTCAACCACGGCGCCGGCCGGGTCATGTCCCGCAAGAGGGCCCGGCAGGAGTTTTCCCGGGAGGACGTCCTGGACCAGCTGGGCGGCGTTGTGGTTATAGCCCGGGATGTCAAGTTTCTAAAGGACGAAGCCCCCCTGGCCTATAAAGATATCGATGAGGTTGTCGCCACCCTGGCGGAAGCCGGGCTGACGCTACCGGTGGCCAGGCTGCGGCCCCTGGGGGTGCTGAAGGGTGAAGGGGATGAGGCTTGAGCAAAATTACTATAAAGTACCGGCTACGGGATATGCAAGCCGGAATGGGATAATCCTGGCAGCCTCTTATGAAGGCTAAAAATAACTGTCACAGCATGCCGTCGATCCTGTAAGATCGGCCCGGGTAGTATACCCCGGGCCGTTGTGATATAATAGCTCCCGGAAGGGGGAAGCGCCATGCCGCCCTTTGTCCTGAAGTCCGATTACCGGCCCAGCGGCGACCAGCCGCAGGCCATTGCCGCCCTGGTGGAAGGTTTGCAGAAGGGTTACTCCCACCAGACCCTGCTGGGCGCTACTGGCACGGGCAAGACCTATACCATGGCCCAGGTCATCCAGGCCGTGCAGCGGCCCACCCTGGTCCTGGCTCCCAACAAGACCCTGGCGGCCCAGCTCTGCGGCGAGTTCAAAGAGTTTTTCCCCGACAACGCCGTGGAGTATTTTGTCAGTTACTACGACTACTACCAGCCGGAGGCCTACGTGCCCCAGACGGATACCTATATAGAAAAAGACAGCTCCATCAACGACGAGATCGACAAGCTGCGCCACTCGGCCACGGCCGCCCTTTTTGAGCGGCGGGACGTCATCATTGTGGCCAGCGTCTCCTGCATCTACGGCCTGGGCTCGCCGGAAGACTACAGCACGCTGATGCTTTCTTTGCGGGAGGGCCAGGAGTACGACCGGGACGCCATTATACGAAAACTGGTGGACATCCAGTACAGCCGCAACGATTATGACTTCAAGCGGGGTACCTTCCGCGTCCACGGCGACGTCATCGAGATTTTCCCGGCCTCCTACCATGAGAGGGCCGTGCGGGTGGAAATGTTCGGCGATGAAATCGAACGCCTGCTGGAAATCGATACCCTGACGGGAGAAATCCTGGCCCGGCGCCGGCATGTGGCCATCTTCCCGGCCAGCCACTATGTGGTGGAAGAAGGCAAGATGGAGCGGGCCTTAAAAAGCATTGAAGCCGAGCTGGAAGAACGCCTGCAGGAACTCAGGCGGCAGGGGAAGCTTTTGGAGGCCCAGCGCCTGGAACAGCGGACCCGCTATGACCTGGAGATGATGCGGGAAGTGGGTTTTTGCAAGGGAATTGAAAATTATTCCCGCCACCTGACCGGCCGGGCGCCCGGGGAGCCGCCCTACACTCTCCTCGATTATTTTCCCGGTGATTTCTTGCTGTTCATCGACGAGTCCCACATCACCGTACCCCAGATCGGGGGCATGTATGAAGGCGACCTTTCCCGTAAAAAAACCCTGGTGGAATACGGCTTCCGCCTGCCTTCGGCCCTGGACAACCGGCCCCTGACCTTTGAGGAATTCTGCCGGCATATCAACCAGGTTATCTTCGTTTCGGCCACACCGGGTCCCTATGAACTGGAACACTCCCGGCAGGTGGTGGAGCAGATCATCAGGCCCACCGGCCTGGTAGACCCCGAGGTCCTGGTACGCCCGGTGAAGGGCCAGATTGACGACCTGGTGAGCGAGATCAACAAGCGGGTGGGTAGAAATGAGCGCGTCCTGGTGACGACCCTGACCAAGCGCATGGCCGAGGACCTGACCGATTACCTGCGGGAACTCGGGATCAAGGTGCGTTACATGCATTCCGATATCGGGGCTATTGAACGGATGGAGATCATCCGCGACCTGCGGCTGGGGGTTTTTGACGTCCTGGTGGGGATTAACCTTTTGCGGGAAGGATTGGACCTGCCGGAGGTTTCCCTGGTGGCTATCCTGGACGCCGACAAGGAAGGTTTCCTGCGTTCGGAACGATCCCTCATCCAGACCATCGGCCGGGCTGCCCGTAACGTCAACGGCCAGGTCATCATGTATGCCGATACGGTCACCGAATCAATGCGCCGGGCCATCGATGAGACCAATCGCCGGCGCCGGGTGCAGGTAGAATACAATTGCCGGCACGGCATTACCCCCCGGACCGTCAGCAAACCGGTGCGGGATATTATTGATACAGCAGTGGCCGAGGATACAGCCGGGTACCGGGCAGGCCAATCCCGGCTTAATGAAAAGAAACGCTATAATAAACGGGAGCTGCAAGCACTTATCAGCCGGCTGGAGAAGGAAATGCGGGAAGCAGCCAAACGGCTGGAATTCGAGCGGGCTGCTGAATTGCGGGACGCCATCCTGGAACTGCGGCTACAAGCCGGGTAAATTGAGCGCGCTGCCGCATCCCGCGCAGGGCAGGGCAAGGTGTCATCAACCATCGACATAGAGGTCCAGTAGAATTACTTCCGGCATAGCCGCTACCGGTGTATTAATTTTAGACCAGGTATGATCATTTCCGATAATTGCCCCGCACCCGGATGCTTTTGCTGTGGCAATAATAAGGGCGTCAGGAAGACGCAAGTTTGTTTTTGCCCGGATGGCTGCTGCCATCTGGCCAACCTGGCGCGAAACAGGGATTACCTTGAGGCCTGGAAATTCGTGCAGGAATAGTTTTACCATAGTAACCGCTTCTTGATTACCAGCCTTTAGAGGACCAACCAGTAGTTCCGTTTCAGTAATTACCGAGATGACAGCTTCCAGATTTTTTTGTTCAAAAAGACCGAATAAAGGGTTTAAGATAGTATTGAAAGGGCTAATACCCTGCAAGAAATAGATAATGGTATTTGTATCGAGGAGCAAGCGCTGGAAACCGGCGATCTTGTTTAAAAAGGCGTCTTTTCCCATGATTCGCGTTCCTTCCTGACATAGTCGTCTATCTCTTCTTTAGTCTGGCCGTAGATACCTTTTAATGACCCGGCTAACAATTCCGTGTAGCTTTTAGTTTTGGGCCAGATAACGAGCTTGTCTCCATGTACTTCCAGCAATAATTTTTGTCCCGGCTGGATACCAAGCTTTTTATAAATGGCAGCAGGTAGCGTTATCTGGTGCTTACTGGAAACTTTTACGATGGCATGATCCATTTCATTTCCTCCAGATCGTTATTTTACTTACTATTATACGATTAGTAAGTGATGCCGGCAACAACTTGCCCGGTAAAAAATTTCATCCTGACTAAGGGGTAGCTTGTTCAATGTTGCCGTTTATCGCCGACTTCCACGTCCATTCCCATTATTCCCGGGCCACCAGCAAAGATGCCACCCCGGAGAATTATTACCGCTGGGCCCTTTATAAAGGTGTTACCCTGGTTGGCAGCGGTGATTTTACCCATCCCGGGTGGCGGGAGGAACTGCGGGATAAGCTGGAGCCGGCGGAGGAGGGCCTTTACCGCCTGAAAAAGGATTACTGCCGGGCTGCAGGGGAAGATATGTTTGCCGGTATACATACGACCGCCCGGTTTAAGGGTGGAGACGCGCCCCCGGATTTTATTGACGGGGACGGGCGCCCGGTAGTACGTTTCATCATCAGCGGGGAAATCAGCTGCATTTATAAAAAAGGCGGCCGTACCCGCAAAGTCCATCATCTCATCCTTCTCCCTCACCTGGAAGCGGCGGAAGCCCTCAGCCGCCGCCTGGAGGCAGGCGGGGGCAACCTTCATGCCGACGGCCGCCCGATCCTGGGATTGGACAGCCGCCATCTCCTGGAGATTACCCTGGAGGTATGCCCGGAAGCAGTCTTTATCCCGGCCCATATCTGGACTCCCCATTTCTCCCTCTTCGGGGCCAGTTCCGGGTTTGACAGGATGGAAGAGTGTTTTGAAGACCTGGCCGGCTACGTCAGCGCTGTGGAAACGGGCCTTTCTTCCGACCCGCCCATGAACTGGCGCCTTTCCGCCCTGGACCGCCTCACCCTGGTTTCCAATTCCGATGCTCATTCTCCCCGGTATCTTGCCAGGGAGGCCAATATCTTAGCCACGGGGCTTTCCTACCCGGCCATCCGCAGGACCCTGCAGGAACGAGATGGAGCCGGTTTCCTGGGAACCCTGGAGTTCTTCCCGGAAGAAGGCAAGTATCACTATGACGGCCATCGCGCCTGCGGCATCTGCTGGCCGCCGGCCCGGACGCGGGCGGCAGGGGGGATATGCCCGGCTTGTGGCCGCAAGGTGACGGTGGGAGTCCTGCACCGGGTCGAGGAGCTGGCCGACCGGGAAGAGGGTTTTCGCCCGGAGGGCGCCCGTCCTTTCGAGAGCCTGGTCCCCCTGCCGGAGGTACTGGCGTCGGCCCTGGGGGTAGGGGTGTCTTCTAAAAAAGTCACCGCCCTTTATTTTGATTTGCTTCACCGCCTGGGGACGGAACTGGCCGTACTGCGGCAGGCACCCCTGGACGCCATCACCCGGGTGGCCGGGGCTACGGTGGCCGAAGCTGTACGGCGCATGCGTGCCGGTGAGGTGGAAACCTGCCCGGGCTTTGACGGCGAGTACGGTAAAATAATCCTGGTACGGCCGGGGGAAAGGGAGCATTTTACCGGGCAGCCCGGCCTGTTCGAAGAGACCGGGGAGATTGCAGGTAAGGCGGCCGGTATTTCCTGCCGGGAAGGCTTTTGGATAGAATTCGAGGATAAAGATATAGCCGGGAGCGTTCGCCGGCCGGTAAGTCCCGGGGAGGATAAAGAAGGACTGCCGGGTAAAATCGCCAGCACTGGGAAGGGAAAAGATGCGGCCACGGCAGCATGCCGGGAGCGGGCAGGGACTGCGGGTGACGGGGAAGGCGAGGTAACGGCAGCCCCGGCCCGTATCTTGGACGGCCTCAACGAAGAGCAGCGAGTGGCGGTTACCGCGACAGGAGGCCCGGTAATTGTCCTGGCCGGGCCGGGTACGGGCAAGACGCGGACCCTGGTCTATCGCCTGGCCCATTTGATCGGCGCACGTGGCGTTTCTCCCGCCCGGATAACAGCCGTCACCTTTACCAATAAAGCAGCAGCCGAGATCCGGCAGCGCGTGGTTGAACTGCTGGGAGCGGGCGGGGCAATTGATGATTTAACCATCGGTACCTTTCACAGTATCTGCCTGGACCTGCTGCGGTGTCACCGGGGACAACGGGTACCGCCCCCGGCTTTCCACGGCCGCGAGGAGCCCATCGTCCTCGATGAGATCGACGCCAGGAGCATCCTGGCAGAAATCCTGCAGGAAGGGGAAAAGGCCGGTTCGCGCCGGGCCCTGAAACTGCAGCGGCAGATTTCCCTCCTTAAAAGCCAGGGTATCCTTCCTTCATCACCGGGCGTCCCGGAAGACCTGCGGCCTCTTTACAGTGCCTACCAGAAACGGCTGGCCGCATACGGTGTCCTGGACTACGACGATCTCCTGCTCCAGGCGGTTGATATGCTGGAGGAGATGAGGGCTACCGGGGAGGACGCCCCGGGGGCTATAAGGCTTTTTTCCCGGTTCAGCCACCTCCTCGTTGACGAATTCCAGGATGTTAACCCGCTCCAGTACCGGCTGATCAGGCTCTGGTCCGGTGACGGCAGCAATCTTTTTGTCATCGGCGATCCCGACCAGGCCATTTACGGCTTCCGCGGGGCTAGCAACCGCTTTTTCCGGCAGCTCCGGGAAGACTTCCCGGCGGCACGGGTTTTCCGGCTGACCCGTAATTATCGCTCCACGCCCACCATCCTCCGGGCAGCTGCGGCCGTAATCGCCCATAATTATAAGACCGGCGGGGAACCCCTGCCTGAAATCATTAAGCCTTGCCCGCAAAATGCCGGCGGCAATACCCGGTTGAACGGGACTCCAGGGCCGGTGGCTACCCGGAAAGAGGGCCCGCCGGTCCTGCACCTGGAGGTCCCCGGCGAGACGGCCGCGGGCATTGCCATTGCCAGGGAGATCGGCCGCCTGGTGGGCGGCATGACCATGCTCCAGGCCCACGGCCAGGAAAGAATGGTAGCGGCGGCTGTCCCTGCGGAAGGGGAAGGGGAAGGCCTCGGCTTTGCCGATATAGCCATCCTGGCCCGGACGGGTCGCCAGCTGGAGGCCCTGGAAGAATGTTTCCTGAAGGAGGGGATACCCTACCGGCTGGTAGGTCGCGAAAGCTTCCTGGAAGACCGGCCGGTACGGGAGGCCCTGGCCTTTTGCCGGTGCCTGCTTGACCCTGAAGACGATTTCCACGTTTACCGGAGCCTCACCAGTGGCCCCTTTGGCCGGGATAAAAGAACCATCGCCCTGGTGCGGGAGACGGCCGGGCAAATGCATTGTTCGGCCTGGCAGGCCATAGAAAGGTTAACGACAGGCGAGGTCACCGGGGCGGCCGGGAAGGGTTTGCAGGCCTTCAGGAATGCCGTGGCGACCTGGAGGGCGGCAATGCTTGCGGAACCCCCGGTTCGCTTCCTGGCCCGCTGGATTGAGGAGCATAACCTCCAGGAAGTAGCCGGCATGGCCCGCCTGTTGCGGGTGGCGGCGCGTTTTGACGATCTCCGGGCTTTCTTGCGGGGGATCGTCCTGGCGGAGGAAGGGGACCATGAGCGCTGGGGCAGTAATGTTACCAGCCCCGAGGCAGTGAGCCTGATGACCCTCCACGCAGCCAAGGGTTTAGAGTTTCCCGTGGTCTTTATTGCCGGTGTAGAAGACGGGCTGTTGCCCCTTAAAGAGCGTCCCGCAGTTGCCCGGGAGGGAGAAGACGTTTACGGGGAGTTCCCGGCGGCCGGGGGTGCTACCCTGGATGGTGAAGAAAGTTTGGCCGAGGAACGCCGCCTGTTTTACGTGGGCCTGACCAGGGCGCGGGAACTATTAATCCTGGTAACCTCCCGCAGCCGGACCGTTGCCGGCAGGAAGGTACCCTCCGGGCCCTCTCCTTTCCTGCAGGAAATACCCCCGGAGTGCCTGGAGAAGAGGCCCTGGACCGGAAGAGCAGGGAAGAAGCAGGGTGACTCCGAAGGGCAATACAAGCAGCTCAGTTTGTTTTCATAAAGGTAATTACGGATTAGGAACGTATCAAGGTAGCGGAGCCAGCAGCCTGTCCGGCTACGGCATAACGGAAAACATCCTGGCCATGTGGGACCCCATTATTATGTAGGGCAAGTATCTTTTCATAAGTAGCCTTTGGCAACCGGGTTAAATACCCGGTTTTTTTGCAGGCTGCCGGCGTTTAAAGGGGACATGTATGCCCCACCTGGTGTTTATGTTATAATAGGTCGGGGAAGCCAGATATCACCCGGCCAGGTACTGTACCTGGCCGGCCAATAAGGTTTTCCCGAGGGGGTGTGCTATATGGCCACCGATAAAATCGTCATTCGTGGAGCGCGGGCCCATAACCTGAAAAATATCGACGTCACCATCCCCCGGGACAAACTGGTAGTCATTACCGGCCTCTCGGGATCGGGGAAGTCTTCCCTGGCCTTTGATACCATCTATGCCGAGGGACAGCGCCGGTATGTCGAATCTCTCTCTTCCTATGCCCGGCAGTTCTTAGGCCAGATGGATAAACCCGATGTGGACGTAATCGAGGGCCTTTCCCCGGCCATATCCATCGACCAGAAGACGGCCAGCCACAACCCCCGTTCCACGGTAGGTACGGTGACGGAAATCTACGACTACCTGCGGCTGCTTTTCGCCCACATCGGCCACGCCCATTGTCCCCAATGCGACCGGCCCATTACGCCCCAGACGGTATCCCAGATGGTGGATCGCCTGCTGGCTTACCCGGAAGGAACCCGTTTCCAGGTGATGGCTCCCATCGTGCGGGGACGCAAGGGCGAATACCGCAACGTCCTGGAGGAGATCCGGCGGCAGGGTTACGTGCGTGTCCGGGTGGACGGGGAAATCCGGGAAACGAGCGAGACTATCAACCTGGCTAAGAATAAAAAACATACCATAGAGATAATCGTAGACCGCCTTCAGGTACGGCCGGGCGTGGCTTCGCGCCTGGCCGAATCCCTGGAAACGGCTTTAAAGCTTGCCGACGGCATCGTCCTTATCGACATCGGCGGCGGGGAAGAGCTGCTGTTGAGCGAGAAATTTGCCTGTATAGAATGCGGCATCAGCCTGCCGGAGATCACGCCGCGTCTTTTTTCTTTTAATAATCCTTACGGCGCCTGCCCGGCCTGCACCGGCCTGGGGATTACCATGAAGGTCGACCCCGGCCTGGTAATACCTGACCGCAACCGCAGCTTGAGAGATGGGGCTATCGAACCCTGGAGTCGTAGTAACAACAGCATCTATTTTCAAATGCTGGAATGCCTGGCCGGGCATTACGGTTTCAGCCTGGATGTGCCCGTGCGGGAACTCAAGCCGGAGCACCTGCAGGTCATCCTTTACGGTTCCGGGCGGGAGCGGATAAAATTCCGCTACACCAACCGTTTCGGCGACCGGCGCACTTACGAAGCCCCCTTTGAAGGGGTCATCCCCAACCTCGAGCGGCGCTACCAGGAAACCCAGTCGGAGTGGTCGCGGGCGGAAATCGAGAACTACATGAGCCAGCAACCCTGCCCGGCCTGCAAGGGGGCGCGTCTCAAACCGGAAGCCCTGGCCGTCCGGGTTGGCGGTCTTAATATCTGCGAGTTGGCTGCCATGAATATACGGGCGGCGGCCGGTTTCCTGCGCGACTTGAAATTAAGCGAGCGGGAAGAGATAATCGCCCGCCAAGTTTTAAAGGAAATCCAGGCCCGGCTCCAGTTCTTGCTGGACGTCGGCCTGGACTACCTTACCCTTGACCGGGCGGCGGCCACCCTCTCCGGGGGGGAAGCCCAGCGCATCCGCCTGGCCACCCAGATCGGGTCGCAGCTCATGGGCGTCCTGTATATCCTGGACGAGCCCAGCATCGGCCTACACCAGCGGGACAACGCTCGCTTGATAGCCACTTTGAAGCGCCTGCGGGACCTGGGTAACACGGTCATCGTCGTAGAGCATGACGAGGATACCATGCGGGCTGCCGACTATATCATCGACATCGGGCCCGGGGCCGGCGAGCAGGGCGGCCGGGTGGTGGCGGCGGGCACCCCGGCGGAGGTCATGGCCAACCCCAGTTCCCTCACCGGCCAGTATTTGAGCGGCCGGCGGTGTATCCCGGTACCGGCCAGGCGTCGCCGGTCCGGGGATAAGTGGTTGACCGTTAAAGGCGCCCGCGAGCACAACCTGAAAAATATCGACGTGAGCTTTCCCCTGGGCCTCTTTATCGGCGTTACCGGGGTATCCGGTTCCGGCAAGAGCACCCTGGTCAATGAAATCCTCTACCGGGCCCTGGCCCAGCGCCTGAACGGCGCCCGGACCAATCCCGGGGCCTTTGATGATCTCACCGGAACCGAACATCTGGACAAGGTCATTGAGGTCGACCAGTCGCCCATCGGCCGGACGCCGCGCTCCAATCCGGCCACCTATACCGGCGTTTTTGACGACATCCGCGCCCTTTTTGCGGCCACGCCGGAAGCCCGTGCCCGGGGCTATAAACCGGGGCGCTTCAGCTTCAACGTAAAGGGCGGCCGCTGCGAGGCCTGCGGCGGCGACGGCATTATTAAGATCGAGATGCATTTCCTGCCCGACGTTTATGTGCCCTGTGAGGTCTGCCGGGGCAAGCGTTATAACCGGGAAACCCTGGCCATAAAATACAAGGGGAAGACCATCGCCGACGTCCTGGCCATGACCGTGGACGAGGCGGCGGAATTCTTTGCCGCTATTCCCCGCCTGCACCGGCGTTTGAATACCCTCCAGGACGTTGGCCTGGGCTACATCACCCTGGGCCAGCCGGCCACCACCCTGTCCGGCGGCGAGGCCCAGCGGGTGAAGCTGGCGGCGGAACTGGCCCGGCGCAGCACCGGCCGGACCATGTACATCCTGGACGAGCCCACCACCGGATTGCACATGGCCGACATCGAGCGGCTCCTCAACGTCCTGCAGCGCCTGGTGGATGCCGGCAATACGGTGGTGGTTATCGAGCACAACCTGGATGTCATCAAGTCGGTGGACTATATCATCGACCTGGGCCCTGAGGGCGGCGAGGGGGGCGGCCGGGTGGTGGCCGCCGGTACACCGGAAGAGATCTGCCGGGTCAAAGAATCCTACACCGGCCAGTTCCTGGCCCCCGTCCTGGAGCGGGATAAAGGGAGGCAGGCCGGACTGGACCTGGAAGGAAGCCCCGCGCACCTGCCCCCGGGCGGGCATCAGGACCTGCCCCGGGTAGTGGGGCAGGAGTAGATGAGGAAGGGATACCATGGACCTGGAGGAGAAACTGGCGCGCCTGCCGGACCACCCCGGCGTCTACCTCATGCGCGATGCCAAAGGCGAGATCATCTATGTCGGCAAGGCCGCTTCCCTGAAAAACCGGGTTCGTTCCTATTTCCGCGGCCAGCACCCGCCGCGGACGCAGGTCTTAGTCAGCCATATTGCCGACTTTGAATATATCCTGACGGACAACGAAGTTGAGGCCCTGGTTTTAGAATGCAATCTTATTAAAGAACACCGGCCGCGGTACAATGTCAGTTTAAAGGACGACAAAAGCTACCCGTATATCAAAATTACCGTCCAGGAGCAGTTCCCCCGGCTGCAGGTAACGCGCTCCCTGGTGCGGGACGGTTCCCGCTATTTCGGGCCTTATACCAACGCGGGCGCATTGCGGGAAACCTTAAAAATCCTGCGCGGCCTTTTCCCGGTACGCACCTGCCGGGAGACGCCCCTGCAGCCCCGCAGCCGGCCCTGTCTCAACACCCACATCAACCGCTGCCTGGCTCCCTGCAGCGGTAAGGTCAGCCCGGAGGCTTACCGGGAAGCGGTAGACAATATTATCCTGTTCCTGGAAGGGAAGCATACCACCCTGGTAAAGGAATTAAAGGAAAAAATGGAAGCCGCCGCCGAACGGCTGGAATTTGAAAAGGCAGCCAGGTTGAGGGACCAGCTGCGTGCGGTGCAGGAGGTCTGTGCCCGCCAGAAAATTACTGACGCTGGCGGCGATGATGCCGATGCCGTTGCTTTCGCCCGGGAGGGGGAAGCGGCCCTGGGCCTCATCTTCTTCAGCCGGGGGGGTAAGGTTATCGGCCGCGACCATTTTTTCCTGACGGGGACAGAGGGCTTATCCCGGGGCGAAATTATGGCGGCCCTGCTGAAAGAATATTACAGCCGGGGGGTAGAAATTCCCCCGCAAATCCTACTCCATGACGAACCGGATGACGCCGCCACCATCGCCCGCTGGCTGGGCCGGCTGCGCGGCGGCCGGGTCGAGTTGAAGGTGCCCAAACGGGGCAGCAAGTTAAAGCTGCTACAGCTGGTCCATGAAAATGCCGCCAGCCTCCTCCAGGAGTACCTCCTGGCCCGCCAGCGCCAGGAGGAGGGTGGCAAGGCGGCCCTGGTGGAACTGCAACAGGCCCTTGGCCTGCCGCGGTTGCCGCGGCGCATGGAAGCCTATGATATTTCCAACTTCCAGGGTAGCAGCCCGGTGGGGGCCATGGCTGTCTTTGTGGATGGCCGGCCGTTGACGTCGGCCTACCGCCGCTTCCAGATCAAGACGGTCAAAGGCCCCAATGACTTTGCCTCCCTCCAGGAGGTTTTAAGCCGGCGTTTCCGCCGGGCCGCCGAAGGGGACCCGCGTTTTGCCGCGCTGCCGGACTTCGTCCTGATAGACGGCGGCCCGGGCCAGCTGCATGCCGCCCGGGAGGCCATGGCGGCCTTGGGTGTAGCGGCCATTCCCACCTTTGCCCTGGCCAAAGAGGAAGAATTGCTCTTTAGAGAGGGCAGTCCCGAACCTGTGCGCCTGCCGCGGGACAGCCGCGCCCTGCAGCTCCTGCAGTACTTGCGGGATGAAGTGCACCGCTTTGCCATTACCTACCACCGTCAGAAACGGGAAAAGGGCGCCTACCGTTCGGTGCTGGACGACATTCCCGGGGTGGGGCCCAAACGTAAAAGGGCCCTGCTGCGCCATTTTGGGTCTATTGAACGGATAAGCCGGGCGACGTTAGAAGAACTACTGGCCGTAGAAGGGATGAACCGGGCCGTAGCGGCCCGCATCCTGGAAGGCTTAGGGAGGAAAAATAATGGGGAGAATCCGGCTGGTAGCCTTTGATCTGGACGGGACCCTGTTAAACGATGATTTAGTTATCGACTCCCGGACAAAAGAAGCTATAAGGAGAGTCCGGGAAAAGGGCATAACAGTAACCCTGGCAACGGGTCGCATGTTCAGTTCGGCCAGGCCTTACGCCGTGGAGCTGGGGCTGGACTTGCCCCTTGTTGTTTACCACGGCGCCCAGGTGCGCCACTCGAAAACGGGGGAAGTACTCTTTGAGCGCACCATTCCCCTGGACCTGGCCAGCCGTTTAATTGCCGCTATCCGCCAGTTCGGTTACGCCTATAACGTTTACCTGGACGACCGGCTCTATGTAGAAAAAGTTGCAGCCGAAAACGAAGAGTATGCAAGACGGGCCGGGGTGGATCTCCACCGTGTGGAGGACATGCTGACCTTTCTCCAGGAGCAAGAAAAACGGCCGTTGAAGATTGTCGCCCTGCGCGACGGCCCGGAACTGGATCCCCTGGAAGCGTCCATTCGCCGCCAGGTGGGAGGCGAGGTTTACTTCACCCGTTCCCTGCCCCATTACCTGGAAATGCTCAACCCTGAAGTTAACAAAGCCCGGGGGCTCCAGGCCCTGGCCGAAAGGGAAGCTATCCGGCCGGAAGAAATAATGGTATTTGGCGACAGTTATAACGACCTCCAGATGTTCCGTTATGCCGGTTGGGCAGTGGCCATGGCCAACGCCCCGGCGGAAGTTAGGGCGGCTGCCGATTATGTCACCGGCAGCAATAACGACGGCGGCGTGGCCCGGGCTCTGGAAAAATTTATCCTGGGAGGGTGACCCTTGCCCCAATCCTTCCGGGCTGATTACCATGTGCATACAAGCAACAGCGACGGCCGGGCCGGTGCCGGGGACATGGTGGCTGCCGCCTGCCGGGCCGGCCTGGAAGAAGTAGCCCTGACCGACCACGGTCCGCGTAATATAGGTGTGGGCACCAGTTCCGCCGGCGTTTTCCTGCGCTTGAAAAGGAAGGTGGCGACCTGGCAGTCACCGGGCATCCGCGTGCTGGTGGGTGCCGAGGCCAATGTTGTCGGTTTGAAGGGGGAAATCGACATCCCGGCAGCCGTTTACCGGCAGCTGGATCTCCTGCTGGTGGGGCTTCATCCTTATGTCCTGCCCCGGGACTGGCCGGCGGCCCGCGAACTGGTGCTGGCCAACCTGCTCCAGGAACGCGGCCGCCGCTGGCGGGAAAGGGCTATAGAGGCCAATACGCGGGCTTTAATGGCGGCCCTGGAAAAACATCCTGTCTTTTGTGTTACCCACCCCGGTCTTGGCATGCCGGTCGATGTTGAATCCCTGGCACGGGCCTGCGCCCGTACCGGCACCTTCTGGGAGATAAATGTCGGCCATCTCTACCAGCATCCCCGCGAGTTAGCCATGGCCGCCAGCTACGGGGTAAGATTTGTCGTCAATAGCGACGCCCACCAGCCTGCCACGGTAGGCCGCCTGGAAGAGGGGTGGCGGCTCCTGCGCGCCGCCGGGGTGCCCCTGGAACAGGTTATAAACCTGCGTCATTGAGTTTTTAAGGGAGGGGAGATTAGTGCCGGCAGGCAGTTATCCTCGTCTCGTCATTGTCACCGGTCTTTCCGGCGCCGGTAAGACCCAGGCTGTTCGTTGTCTCGAAGACCTTGGTTTTTTCTGCGTTGATAACCTGCCTCCCTCCCTGATCCCGGGGCTGGTAGATCTCCTGGGGCAGCCAGCCAAAGAGGGTGAGGGAATAAACAAGGTAGCCCTGGTCATGGATATCCGCGGCGGCCAATTTTTTGACGGCCTGGAGGAAGCCCTGGTCTACCTGGACGGGCGGGGTATCCCCTACGAGATCCTTTTCCTTGAGGCGGCCGATGAAATCCTGGTGCGGCGCTATAAAGAAACACGGCGCCGTCATCCCCTCTCAGGCGGCCAGATTTTAGAGGGCATTATTGCCGAAAGGCGGCGCCTGGAGGAACTGCGAGGCCGGGCCAGCAAGATTATCGATACATCCGAACTAACGCCGCGCCAGCTTAAAGAACAGGTAACCGAACTCTTCGGCGACAACTGGCGGCACCTGGTAGTTAGCATTATTTCCTTTGGCTATAAATACGGCATTCCCCTGGATGCCGATCTGGTTATGGATGTGCGCTTCCTGCCCAATCCTTTTTATAACCAGGACCTGCGCCCCTTTACCGGCCACGACCGCTGCGTAGCCGAGTTTGTTATGGCCGCTCCCGAAGCCCGCCAGTTTGTCGAACAGTTTGCCTCCCTCCTGCGCTTCCTGATCCCCCATTACCAGCAGGAAGGCAAATCTCACCTGGTCATTGCCATTGGCTGCACCGGCGGCCAGCACCGCTCGGTAACCCTGGCCAATAAGCTGGGGGAAATACTCCGGGGCGATAATTACGATGTAGTCGTCAAGCATCGCGATGTCCTGCGTTACCTGAGCAGCAGCGGCAGGAGGTAAAAGCGGATGGAAGGTTTAAAGTGGCTTTACCCCGGTTTAAAGATCAAACGCTGGCTGCTGCTGGCTGCCGTGGGGTTGTTCTTACTTGTTTCCGGGTTAACGGTAATCCTGGGTATTACACTCCTGGCCTCGGCCGAAAAGGGCATTACCTGGTTTATCCTTCATACCCTGGGGGCCCTGGGTTCACCTTTACTGGGCGGGGTGATGGCCGCAGCCCTGGGCATAGCCCTTATCATCCTGGGCGTCCAGCGCCTGGCCGGTTCTGTTTTTCAAGTCCTGTTACCCGGCACTACCGGCAACCCCTGGCAGCTTTTTTACCGGCGCCAGTACCTGGCCCGGGGTCCCCATATAGTAGCCATCGGCGGGGGGACGGGGCTGGCCGTCCTGCTGCGGGGGTTGAAAAAGTACACCCGCAATCTGACGGCCATTGTAACGGTGGCCGATGACGGCGGCAGCTCCGGCCGCCTGCGCCAGGAGTTAAAAATCCCCCCGCCGGGGGATATCCGTAACTGCCTGGTGGCCCTGGCCGATACCGAAAGCCTCATGGAGGAATTATTCAATTACAGGTTTCACCAGGGTGAGGGCCTGGCCGGTCATAGCCTGGGCAATCTCCTGCTGGCGGCCATGACGGATATAGCCGGCGATTTTGACCGGGCTATCCAGGAACTGGCCCGGGTGCTGGCTGTTGGCGGCCGGGTTATCCCTTCGACGACCAGCCAGGTCGTCCTGGGAGCCGAAATGGCCGACGGCACCGTAATCCTGGGCGAAAGCAATATCCCCCGTGCCGGCAAGCAGGTTAAAAGGGTGTTTTTACAGCCGTCCACCTGCAGGCCGCCGGCCGCCGCCCTGGAAGCAGTAGCCAGGGCCGATGCCATCATTATCGGGCCTGGGAGCCTTTATACCAGTGTCCTGCCCAATTTACTGGTGCACGGCCTGGCCGAAGCCCTGCGCCAGGCCCGGGCGCCGGTATTCTATGTTTGTAATATCATGACCCAACCGGGGGAAACTGACGGTTATAAAGTTGGCGATCACCTCCAGGCCATTATCGATCACTGCGGCCCGGGCCTGGTGGACGTAGTAATTGCCCATCGAGGCCCTATTTCCCGCGGGGCCTTGAGGCGCTACGGGGAAAAGGGGGCGCGCCCGGTTGTGATTGATGGACCGGCAGTTGCCAGGATGGGCGTTGAGCTGCGTACGGGCTGGCTGGTGGACGAAACCCATTTAGTCCGGCACCACCCGGAACGCCTGGCCGCCTTAATTATAGAAGAGTTTTACCACCGCCATTCCCGCAGCCGCCAGCGTTTTAGTTTTTTAATCCGGGAGAAGTTTCGTAACCTCGGTGCCTAACGCCTGCCTGGCCGGCGTTATCAACCTCGAAGTTTACGGAGGGTCTTATGGCTATATCTTTCTCTTATGAAACCAAAGAAGAACTGGCCAGGGTGAAAAAACGACGGTCCTGTTGTACCGAGGCCGAACTGGTAGCCATTTTACGCCTGGCTAAATTACCTCCTTTACCGGGAGGTGAGGGCGTCCTGCTGGTTACCCCTCATGCGGCTACAGCCAGGAGGGTTTATTCCCTGGCCAGGGCGGCACTGGGCCTGCCGGTACAGGTAAATACCGAGCGCCGGGGCGGTAAAGGCCGGCCGGTCTTTAAGGTGCTAACCCCCGCCGGCAGGGAGGCTCTCAATGATTGGCTTGCCGCCAGGAAGGGGGTACCGGAGCACCAGTGCTGCCGGGCCGCCTACCTCCGGGGTACCTTCCTGGTCGCCGGCTCCGTCAATAAACCGGCGGCGACCCATCACCTGGAATTCCTCATTGAAGGAGAAGAAGAGGCTGCCCGCCTCAAGGACATTATGCAGCACCTGGATCTTCAACCTCGCCTCAGCCGGCGCCAGCGCAGCCTGGTTCTTTACCTGAAAGACAGCGAGCAAATTGTCCGGGCTTTAAGCCTGATGGGGGCCCATAGCGCCGTTCTGGCTTATGAAAACGTCCTTATTTTTAAAGAAATGCGCAACCGTGTCAATCGGCTGGTGAACTGTGAGACGGCCAATTTGAGCAAGACCGTTGAGACGGGCCTGCGCCAGGTGGAAAACATTCGCTACCTGGTGGCGACCCTGGGATGGGAGGGTTTGCCGGCCAGCCTGCAGGAGATAGCCGCTCTGCGTCTCCAGCACCCGGAAGCAAGTTTAAAGGAGCTGGGAGAAATGCTGGTACCGCCGGTGGGAAAGTCGGGGGTCAATCACCGCCTGCGCCGCCTGGAAAACCTGACCAGGCAGGTGCGGGCCCGGAGGGGGGAAACAGATGCGGCGGACGACAACCTTTCCGGTTAGCGGGCACAATGGCATGGCCTTTTGGTGCCGCATTGCCCCTTTATGGCGGGTGGCCTGGAATTTTTTTTGGATTGAACTAAGCCGTTTTTTACCCTTTTTACCCTTAAAAAACTGGCTATTACGCCACCTGGTGGGGATGAATGTAGCACCGACGGCTGCCGTAGGCCTGATGGTCATGCCCGACATCTTGAGGCCGGATCTTATTCATATTGGTCCCGAGAGTATTATTGGATATAATGTTACTATTCTGACCCATGAGTTTTTACCCCGCGCTTACCGCCTGGGGACAGTAGAAATTGGATCTTGGGTCCTCATTGGCGCCAACGCCACCATTTTACCAGGAGTACGCATCGGCGACGGGGCTATTGTCGGTGCGGGGGCGGTAGTTACCCGGGATGTCCCGCCGGGAACCATAGTCGGGGGCGTCCCGGCGCGGGTGATAGGCAGGGTGAGTGATATGGAGCCGGAAGATACTTCTCCGGATAGTGACAAATACCTCAACGATAATAATGCCTTTAAAGGGGATAGGAATTAATTACATGTTGCATTTTTTTCGCTGGCTAAAACACCTTCTCTGGGAAGCCCCCTACCAGAACTTGTTCCTGGTAACCCTAGCCGCCGTTAATCTCCTGGGTTCGCTTTATGGTTACTACTGGTACCGGGAGCAGCTGGCTGAAACACCTTTAATATGGTGGCCCGTTACCCCCGATAGTCCCCTGGCCACCACCCTTTTTGGCCTGGCCATGATCCTGGCATATTGCCGCCGGGAAAGCGGCTTCCTGCGGGCGGTGGCAGCTGCGGCGGTCATAAAATACGGCCTGTGGGCAGTAATAATAATTAGTGACTACTGGCTATCCGGGGCCCCGGTGACGGTTGTAGAGACGGGCCTGTGGCTCTCCCACCTGGGTATGACGGTTGAAGGCTTTCTCTTCCTGCGCCACTGGCCGGTATCAATTTCCCAGTTTGTCCTGGTGGTCTTGTGGCTGGGGGTAAATGACTTTGTTGATTATAGGCTGGGATTGCACCCGTACCTCTTCAGTCCCGGACAGGAAAACCTGGCCCTGGTAACAGCTGTTGTTTTAAGCCTGGCTTTAAGCCTGTGGTACCTGTTCCGGGCAATAAATTGGCCCCGGAGGCAGGAAAAATAACGCGTGGGCACGAATAATATAAATTAAATAAATTGCAGGGGGTGGAGGAAAGCGGTGCGCGAACGCCTGGGCCTTAACCTGGAACAGACGCAAAAGCTAATTATGACACCGGAACTGCGCCAGGCCATTGTTGTCCTGCAACTCTCCACCCTGGAACTGGCTGCATATGTCCAGCAGGAACTGCAGGAAAACCCGCTGCTGGAGTTAAAAGATGAAGAAGACACTGCTCTCACCGATGAAGCGGCAGATGAGCACGAAGCCTTTGAAATTGACTGGCAGGAATATTTCCAGGACGGCAGTGACCTGGGTTATGTCAGGGTTCCCCGGGAAGAACGGCCGGAATGGAACTACCAGAACTTCCTGACCGGCCAGCCTACCCTGCAGGATCACCTGCTGATCCAGTTAAAAATAACGGCCTCAACAACCCGCGAGCTGGAGATCGGCACTTTCTTAATCGGCAATCTAGACGCCAATGGTTACCTGAAGATCAGTATCAGGGAAGCGGCTGCCTGTTTGAAGGTTTCTCCTGCAGCTGTGTGGCGGGTATTACAATTAATCCAGCGTTTTGACCCCCCGGGTGTAGGAGCCCGGAATCTTACGGAGTGTCTCCTGATCCAGATGCAGCAGCGGAAAGACGCTCCCCCGGCTGCAGAAAAAATTGTCCGCTATTTTTTAAATGATGTCGCCGCAGGACGCTTAAAGCGGGTTGCCCGGCGGTTAAATATGAGCCTGCCGGCAGTCCAGGAAGTAGTAGATTATATTCGTACCCTGGACCCCAAGCCCGGTCGCTCCTTTGGCGGCGGCGAAGAGAACCGCTATATTGTTCCCGACGTTATCATTGAACGGGTTGGTAAGGATTATGTTGTCCTGGTCAATGATCCGGCCATGCCCCGCCTGGGGATCAACCCCTTTTACCAGACGTTAATGCGCCAGGAGGGAAGTCTAGACCAGGCGACCCGGCGCTTTATAGAAAGCAAGCTCAACGCTGCGGCCTGGCTTATGCGCAGCCTGGAACAGCGCCGCCTGACCCTTTACCGGGTGGTAAACTGCCTGGTGCAGGAGCAGCGGGAATTCCTCGACAAAGGGTTAAAGTACCTGAAGCCCCTCACCATGCGCCAGGTAGCCGCCTCCTTAGGCATTCATGAATCTACCGTCAGCAGGGCGACGGCCAACAAGTATGTCCAGACGCCGTGGGGGGTATTTGAATTAAAGTTCTTCTTTGCCAGCGGGGTCGAAAAAAAAGGAGGCGCAGCCGCCGCCAAGAGTATCAAAAAAATAATTGCCGAAGCCATCAGCCGGGAGGATGCTACCAATCCCCTTACGGATCTTCAGTTGCAAGAAATGCTGCAGCAGCAGGGGATCAAGATTTCCCGGCGCACGGTGGCCAAGTACCGCGACGAGCAGGGTATACCTGCAGCAGCTAAGAGAAAACGTTATTAGACTTTCAGGGGGCAGATGCCCCCTGAAAAGGTAATTGTAGCTATTTTCAGAGGAGGATTTTGGTGATTGGTGTTGAATAGTGACCTAAGGTACAAGCCGCCGTTATTATAAATTCCCGGTGCCTATGGTATAATAACGATAGTTTGGCTGGAAAAATGGCAGGGAATTGATTGCTCCCCGGGGGCATCCTTGCTATAATAACAATACTTGAAGGAGGAATATACATATGGCAGTAAAGGTAGGTATTAACGGTTTCGGGCGCATTGGCCGCCTGGTATTCCGGGCTTCCCTGGAGAAACCCGAATTGGAAGTTGTTGCCATTAATGACATTACCGACGTCCAGACCAATGCCCACCTGTTGAAATATGATTCCGTCCACGGTCGCCTCAATGCCTCCGTCGAGGCGCGGGAAGACAGCATTGTTGTCAACGGCCGTGCCATTAAAGTTATAGCCGAACGGGATCCGGCCAAGCTCCCATGGAGGGATCTGGGCGTTGACATTGTCATTGAATCTACCGGCGTCTTCACGGATGCCACCAAGGCGGCAGCCCACCGCCAGGCGGGGGCCAAAAAGGTTATTATTACCGCCCCGGCCAAAAACGAGGACATCACCATCGTCATGGGCGTCAACAACGACAAGTATGATCCCGCCAGCCATCATATAGTCTCCAATGCTTCCTGTACTACCAACTGCCTGGCCCCGGTCGCCAAGGTCCTCCACGAAAATTTCACTATCCTGCGGGGCCTTATGACCACCGCCCATTCCTATACCAACGACCAGCGCATCCTCGACCTGACCCATAAAGACCTGCGGCGGGCCCGGGCCGGTGCCCTGTCCATCATTCCCACCACCACCGGTGCTGCCAAGGCTATCGGCCTGGTTTTACCCGAACTGAAGGGCAAACTCAACGGTTTGGCCATGCGGGTACCGACCCCCAACGTTTCCGTCGTAGACCTGGTAGTTGACCTGGAGAAACCGGCCACGGTGGAAAGCATTAATGCCGCCCTGAAGGCCGCCGCCGAAGGTCCCCTGCAGGGCATCCTGGGTTATTGTGAAGAACCCCTGGTTTCCCGCGACTTCAACGGCGACCCGCGTTCTTCCATTGTCGATGCCCTGTCCACCATGGTCATCGACGGCACCCTGGCGAAAGTTGTGGCCTGGTACGACAATGAATGGGCCTATTCCAAACGGGTCGTCGACCTGGCGGCTTTCATGGCTGCCAAAGGGCTGTAAAGGAACGGTCGCCGCAAGGCGGCCGTTTCGCATGCCGGGGCAATTAGGGTAACATAATGATTAAATAGATGGGCACAATTACCCCTCACCAGTGCCCGCCCCTCTCGGCGGGCGGCGCTCCCGACAGCGTATCATGAAAATGCAGGCTATGGCAATGGGCTGGAGGGTACAGGCGGAGGGCGACTTGGTTCGAGGCGTCTAGATACTTACGCGACGCCTTTGTGAGGCGGCGGTGAACGGGGGGGGATCGTAACGTAACTCAGGAACGAGAATTACCACGCCCCGTTTTGATTGATCAAAGAGATAAAGCCAAGCCACCCCCGCCGCCGAGCAAGGCTGAACGCTAAGTTTGCCAGCCGAGAACCACCGGAGACCGGAGCCTGTACCCCAATCCTGGAGTAGCAGGATTATAGCTTAACAAGTAATCACCATTTATAAAACCATATATCCCGAGGAGGTTTGACTGGTGGCCAAGTTAACCCTGAAAGACCTGGATCTCCAAAATAGACGCGTCCTGGTACGGGTCGACTTCAACGTACCCCTGGAGGCAGGCCGGGTAACGGACAACACCCGCATCCGGGCGGCCCTGCCCACCATCCAGTACCTCATTGACCGTGGCGCCCGGGTAATCCTCATGTCTCACCTGGGACGCCCCAAGGGTAAAGTCAAGGAAGAACTGCGCCTCGACCCGGTGGCTAAAGAACTGGAAGGCCTCCTGGGGCGGCCGGTACATAAGGTCAACGATTGTATTGGCCCGGAAGTAAAGGCCGCGGCAGCCGCTCTACAACCCGGCGAAGTCCTCCTCCTGGAAAACCTGCGTTTTCACCCGGAAGAAGAGAAAAACGACCCGGAGTTTGCCAGGAAGCTGGCCTCCCTGGCCGACCTTTACGTCAATGACGCCTTCGGCGCCGCCCACCGCGCCCATGCTTCCACCGAAGGCGTGGCCCACTACCTGCCGGCGGCGGCCGGTTTCCTGCTGCAGAAGGAAATCGAAACCCTGGGCAAAGCCCTGGCCGATCCGGAGAGGCCCTTTGTGGCCATTATCGGCGGGGCCAAGGTTTCCGATAAGATCAGTGTTATCCGTAACCTCCTCACCAAAGTCGATACCCTGATTATCGGCGGCGGCATGGCCAACACCTTCCTCAGGGCCAGGGGTTACTCCATGGGCAAATCCCTGGTGGAAGAGGATCAGGTCCCCCTGGCCCGGGAACTTATGGCCCAGGCCGAACGGCAGGGGGTAAAAATGCTGTTGCCCCGGGATCTGGTGGTGGCCCAGGAGTTCAAGGCCGACGCGCCCCACCAGGTAGTGGCCGCCAATGCCGTTCCCGACGGCTGGATGGCCCTGGACATCGGCCCCGAAACGGCGCGCGAGTACGCCAACGCCCTGAACGGTGCCCGCACCGTCGTCTGGAACGGGCCCATGGGTGTTTTTGAAATGGAGCCCTTTGCCCACGGTACCGAGGCCGTAGCCCGGGCCGTAGCGGCCGTGGACGGCATGACCATCGTCGGCGGGGGAGACTCGGTGGCCGCGGTAGAGAAGGTTGGTGTGGCAGGAAAAATAGGGCATATTTCCACCGGCGGCGGCGCCTCCCTGGAGTTCCTGGAAGGCAAGGCCCTTCCCGGGGTAGTAGCCCTGACGGAAAAACAGGCTGAGGAGTGATTGACTTGCGCCGACCCATTATTGCCGGCAACTGGAAGATGTATAATACTACGGAAAAGGCCAGGGAGCTGGTTACCCTGCTGCGGCCCCTGGTAGGAGCCACCGACGTGGAAGTGGTCGTCTGCCCGCCCTTCACGGCCATAGCGGCGGCAGTCAATGCCGCCGCCGGTTCCAACATTTCTGTCGGCGCCCAGGACCTCTTCTGGGAAGATTGGGGCGCCTATACCGGCGAAGTGTCCGGGCCAATGCTCAAAGAACTCGGCTGCCGCTATGTTATTATCGGCCACTCCGAGCGGCGCCAGTACTTTGGCGAGACCGACGCCACCGTCAATAAAAAGCTCCATGCCGCTTTGCGCCACGGCCTTGTACCCATCGTCTGCGTGGGTGAAACCCTGGCCGAAAGGGAGGCCGGTAACACCCTGGACGTAGTCGGCCGCCAGGTCCAGGAGGGTTTGCAGGGGCTGGCAGCGGATCAAGTTGAAACCCTGGTGGTGGCCTATGAGCCGGTGTGGGCCATTGGCACCGGCCGTACGGCTACGGCGGCCGACGCCCAGGAAGTCATCGCCTTTATCCGGGAGACTTTAAGGGCCATGTACGGTGAAAAGGCCCGGGCGACCCGCATCCAGTACGGCGGCAGCGTCAAGCCGGAAAATATCGCCGAACTTATGGCCCAGCCGGATATCGACGGTGCTCTGGTGGGGGGCGCCAGCCTGGACGCCGTATCCTTTGCCGCCATTGTCAATTACAAAGAACACTAGCATAAAAAGGGAGATTGTGTGGTCGGAGTGACGTCCATCCTGCAACTCCCCAAAAGAGCAGGGAACAGGAGAAGTTGTGTTGGTGAATAACAATCGTCCTTTAATGTTAATGATCCTCGACGGTTTCGGCCTGGGCCATCCGGGCGAAGGCAATGCCATCAGTCAGGGGCGTTTGCCCAATTACCGCCGCCTCATGGCCGCATATCCCCATACCCGCCTCCGGGCTTCCGGGGAAGCTGTGGGTCTGCCGGCGGGCCAGATGGGCAACTCCGAAGTTGGCCATCTGAATATCGGCGCCGGCCGTATAGTCTACCAGGAGTTGACCCGGATTTCCAGGGCCATTAAAGATGGTACCTTTTTTAGCAATGAAGTGCTCCTTAAAGCCGTTCGGGGGACGAGGGAACGGGGCGGCGCCCTGCACCTGATGGGCCTGGTTTCCGACGGCGGCGTCCACAGCCACCTGGAGCACCTGTATGCCCTCCTGGAACTGGCCCAAAGGGAGGGCCTGCAGCAGGTTTACATCCACGCCTTCCTGGACGGCCGCGATGTGCCCCCCGCCAGTGCCGCTGGGTACCTCAAGCAGGTGGAAGAAGAATGCCGGCGGTGGGGCATAGGGTCCATTGCCACCATCACGGGCCGTTACTATTCCATGGACCGGGACCGCCGCTGGGAGCGGACGGAAAAGGCCTACCGGGCCCTAGTGGCGGGAGAAGGGCACCCCTTCCCATCGGCGGCGGCGGCCATCCAGGCTTCTTATGACCGGGACATTACCGACGAATTTGTGGAACCGTCGGTAATAACCCGCCATGGCCGGCCCCTGGCCCAGGTCCGGGACAAGGACAGCGTGATTTTCTTTAACTTCCGCGCCGACCGGGCGCGCCAGCTGACCCGGGCCTTTGTCGACCGCGACTTTGAATCCTTTGACCGCCCCGGCGGCCGCCTGGATATCGACTTTGTCTGCCTGACCCAGTACGACGTCACCATCCCGGCGCCGGTGGCCTTCCCGCCCCAGGTTTTGACCAACGTCCTGGGCGAGGTCATCGCCAATAACGGGTTAAAGCAGCTACGCATTGCCGAGACGGAAAAGTACGCCCACGTCACCTTTTTCTTCAACGGCGGCGTGGAGGAGCCCTTCCCCGGCGAAGATCGCTTGCTTATTCCTTCGCCGAAAGTAGCAACCTATGATCAAAAACCGGCCATGAGCGCCCGGGAAGTGACGGACGCAGTCCTGGAACGCCTGGATAAATATGACTTTATTGTCCTGAATTTCGCCAACCCCGATATGGTCGGCCATACCGGCGACCTGGCGGCGGCCATTGCCGCGGTGGAAACGGTGGACGAGTGTCTGGGCCGCATCGCTGCGGCTATGGAAGAACGGCGGGCTCCCCTCCTGGTTACGGCCGACCACGGCAACGCCGAAGAGATGCGGGAACCCAACGGGGAGCCCCACACTGCCCACACCAGCAACCTGGTACCCTTTATCCTGGTCGACGCCGGCTACCGCAACGTTCATTTGCGGGAAGGGGCCCTGGAGGACGTAGCTCCGACGATCCTGGACATCCTGAGACTGCCCCGGCCGGCGGAGATGACGGGGAAGAGCTTGATAAAAAAATGCAGCTAGGAATAATTATTCCTGTGTGGCCGGCGCAAGTCAGGGTTAGTGGCGCGGCCGGTTTTTCCCTCGCATGCGCCTGGCTGATTCAAGCCATTGCAGCCCGGGAGAAGCAAAAGTGGAATAAAGGCCGGGCGTCGCGGTTGTTTAACAAATAGCGCAACCAAATTATGCACGGAGGTGTTGTCCGATGACCATTATCAACGACATTTATGCCCGGGAGATCCTTGACTCCCGCGGTAACCCCACAGTTGAAGTGGAGGTTTTCCTGGAAGGCGGCGGGTGGGGCCGGGCGGCCGTACCTTCGGGGGCTTCCACGGGGGCCTATGAAGCCGTAGAGCTCCGGGATAAAGATGAAAAGCGTTACTTTGGCAAAGGGGTCCTGGACGCCGTCAACAACGTCAATGCCATCATCGCCCCGGAACTGGTGGGCATGGATGCCCTGGACCAGCGGGAAGTGGACCGCCAGCTCATCGAGCTGGACGGTACCCCCAACAAGGGCAAGCTGGGGGCCAACGCCATCCTGGGAGTTTCCCTTGCCGTCGCTAAAGCGGCAGCCGATGCCCTGGGCCTGCCCCTGTACCGTTACCTGGGCGGGGTCAATGCCCATACCCTGCCGGTGCCCATGATGAACATTTTAAACGGCGGCAAGCACGCTGACAACAACGTCGACCTCCAGGAGTTTATGGTCATGCCCGCCGGCGCCGGCAGTTTTGCCGAAGCGCTCCGCATGGGCGCCGAGGTCTTCCACAGCCTGAAGGCCGTATTGAAAGGGAAAGGGCTGGGTACGGCCGTCGGCGATGAAGGCGGTTTTGCCCCTGATTTGCGTTCCAATGTGGAAGCCATCGAAGTCATCCTGGAGGCCATTACCAGAGCCGGCTACGAGCCGGGCAAGGACTGCTTCATCGCCCTGGACCCGGCCGCCACGGAACTTTATAAGGACGGGAAATACGTCTTCGCCGGCGAAGGCGTCACCCGCACCAGTGCGGAGATGATTGACTTCTACGCCGGCCTGGTAGAGAAGTACCCCATTATCTCTATTGAGGACGGCCTGGCCGAGGACGACTGGGAGGGCTGGCAGGAGCTTACCAAACGGCTGGGCCATAAAGTCCAGCTGGTGGGCGACGACCTCTTTGTCACCAATACGGAACGCCTGGGCCGCGGCATAAAGATGGGGGCGGCCAATGCCATCCTTATCAAAGTCAACCAGATCGGCACCCTGACGGAAACCCTGGAAGCTATTGAGATGGCCAAAAAGGCGGGCTATACGGCCGTTGTCTCCCATCGGTCCGGGGAAACGGAGGATACCACCATCGCCGACATCGTGGTGGCCGTAAACGCCGGCCAGATCAAGACCGGCGCCCCCTCCCGGACCGACCGGGTGGCCAAGTACAACCAGCTCCTGCGCATTGAAGAAGAGCTGGACGCCGCCGCCCTCTACCCGGGCTTGAAGGCCTTCTACAACCTGAAGAAATAGTTTAGTCAAATCAAAACCCCGGCGGGCAATCTGCCGGGGTTAATCATTACGGTGTTCTCAAAACCATCCCTTGCGCCGGAAGAAAAAGAGCATCACTGCCGCCAGGAGGGCCATTACCCCCAGGACGGTAAAATAGCCGTAGCGCCATTCCAGCTCCGGCATGTAGCGGAAATTCATACCGTAAATGCCGGCGATGAGGGTTAAAGGCATCATGATGGTGGTGATTACCGTCAGGACCTTCATGATCTCGTTCAGGCGATTGGAGGTCAGGGAAAGATAGATTTCCAGGGTGGAACTGGCCAGGTCATGAAAGGTTTCCACCTGGTCCATAAGGCGTAGCATTTCATTGTAGATATCCAGGAAAAAGACCCGGTTTTCCGGCTTTACCAGCTTGAACTCGGGATAGGCCAGGAGGTTCAAAATATCCCGCTGGGCGCCGAGAATTTTGCGCAGCTTAATGGCCTGGCGCCTCAAGGTGAATACTTGATTGAGGATCTGACGGTTAGGGCGGCGGAAGACTTCCTCTTCCAGGTATTCGATTTTGCCTTCAGTACGGTCGAAAAAGGCAAAAAAGGTATCCGACAGGGGTTCGAGCAGGCTGTAAAGGATAAAGTCGGTGCCCTTCTGGAAAAGCTGCGGGTCCCGGCGGTACTGGTGCCAGAGTTTAGTTACGAACTCCAGTTCTTCCTGGTGGACGGTAACTATGAACCTTGGCCCCAGGAAGACGTTCAGGGTTGCCGTCAGGGAGCGCTGGCCGGGCTTGACCAGGCGCAGGGTGAGGAAGGCGTATTCATCATACTGGGCGATCCCGGGACGATAATGGGGGTGACGGCAGTCTTTTACGGACAGGGGGTGAAAGTGGAAAAGATCTGTCAAAAGGTCCAGTTCCGCCGGTGTCGGTTGTACCAGGTCCAGCCAGGTATAAGCCTCGCTGATGCGGGGTTGAAAGTCCTCCGGCACCTCTTCTTTAAGTCCCCGGGCCGGGTAAAAAATTAAGACGTGTTTCATACCAGTCACCCCTGGACAGGGATTCGGCTTTAGTTTACCATTAGATATGCATTTCAATGATACCCCACAGGACTACCAGGGAAATGGAGAGGTCAAATGACGGCCATCTACATCGGCACTTCCGGCTACAGCTACCGCGACTGGCTGGGCCATTTCTACCCGCCGGGTTTGGCGGCGAAGGATATGCTCCCTTATTATGCCCGGGAGTTTAACTTTACCGAAATAAATTCCACCTATTACGCCCTGCCGCGGCCCCAGAACCTGGAGCAAATGGCCCGCAAGGTGCCGGAAGGGTTTATTTTTACCGTGAAAGCCTATCGCACCCTGACCCATGAACGGGGTGACAGCCTGTACGGTGACGGCCGGCAACTGCGCCAGGCCCTCCAGCCCCTGATTGACAGGGGGCGGCTAGGGGCCGTCCTGCTCCAGTTTCCCTTTTCTTTCCGCAATAACCAGGCCAACCGCGAGCATTTAACCAGGCTGAAAGAACTTTTACCCGATGTCCCCCTGGTGGTAGAATTTCGCCACAACAGCTGGGTGAATGACGCCGTCTGGGATTTCTTACAGCGTCACGAACTGGCCTATACCTGTGTTGATGAGCCGGGTCTGCCGGGGCTGGTGGGGCCGGTGGTCCGCTGTACGGCGGCAGTGGCTTACGTTCGTTTTCACGGCCGCAATGCGGAGCGGTGGTGGCGGCATGACGAAGCCTACGAACGCTATGATTACCTTTATAATGAAGCCGAACTGAAAGGGTGGCTGCCGGGCATAGCTTACCTGGCCGGGCAGGCCGAACGGGTCTTTGTGGCCTTTAACAACCATTATCACTCCCAGGCGGTAACCAATGCCAGGATGTTGAAGGAATTGCTGGCCGGGGCTTAAAGGGTGTAGCTAAAAAGCCGTCACACTGGCCCGCCGTGAAGGGTTAAACCGCCCCGGGGGTATAAAAAAAGTGCCTTCCGGCACTAATCGTTAATGGATATAAAATCTTTACAATACCCATCCCCGTTGCGGGGTGGGTAAAGGCGACCGCAGTATTTGTTGTCTAAACAATAGATGCATTCTGTCATTTCGCACGGCACTATACTACCGGTGGGAGGAGCAGTCATAACCTTTTTTCCTTCGCCGGTGATTTCTTTTACCCAATTATCATAAACCTCCTGGAACATCGCCATCGTCTCCTTCCCATCCCGTCCCGAGAATATTGTATCATGTATACATTAAATTCCCCAAGGACTATTTCAGACTATTTTGCCATGATTTCACTGTTTTCCGGCCTGTGGTTTGAGGTTTTGGACGCGCAGGAAGATTTACGTTTTTCCTTGCTTTACAGGGCTATTATTTGTTAAAATTATGACGTCACGGCAGGTAGGCAGGAGGTGAAGCTGTTGCTGTATAACATTATCCTGGTTATTGATATACTGGTGGCCCTCGGGCTGATTGCCACGGTCCTTTTGCAGTCCGGCCGCAGCGCCGGTATTTCAGGTGCCATTGCCGGGGGCGCGGAAGCGATTTTTGGCAAGAAAAAAGGGCTCGATACCTTTCTTAACAAGGTTTCAGCTGTACTGGCCGGTTTATTCTTGCTATTGACCCTGATCCTCTCGGTTTTTTAATTGGCACCGGTATAATTTTCATAAAGTACATCCTTTAAAAATGTAATGGGCGGCAGCGCCCAATTTTTTTCATGGAGGTTGAGTTTGATGACCCGGCAGGAAGCACTGCAGTTATTGGCAAAACACGTGAAAAATCAAAACCTGCGCAAGCACTGCCTCGCCGTGGAAGCAGTAATGCGGGCCCTGGCCAGGCACTTCGGCGAGGATGAGGAAAAATGGAGCCTGGCCGGTTTGCTCCATGATATCGACTACGAAAGCACCAAAGACGCTCCCCACCGGCACAGCCTGGTGGGGGCGGAAATGCTGGCCCGGGAAGGCCTGCCGGAAGAAGTGGTATATGCCGTTAAAGCCCATAACGGGCACCACGGCCTGGCCAGGACGGACTTGATGAGCAAGGCCCTGTATGCTACCGACCCCCTGACGGGCTTAATTGTAGCTGCGGCCCTCATTCGCCCCGAAAAAAAGCTGGCCATCATAGACGTTCCTTTCTTAATGAACCGTTACCACGAGAAATCCTTTGCCCGGGGGGCCAGCCGGGAAACTATAGCTGCCTGCAGCGAGCTTGGTCTCTCCTTGGAAGACTTCATGCATATCGGCCTGGAAGCCATGCAGGCAATTGCCGGCGAGCTGGGCCTTTAGACATGATACCCGGTAAACAACCGGGTATCTTTTTACCTGGGCGGCAGGAATAATATAGTGAGACGTTATCATCAACTTAAAAATTGAGAAAGGAAACCTTTATGGATAGAGAAGAATTACTGTCCCTCATGCGTACCCGTTCTTACCGGCCCATGACGGCGGCCGAGCTCCTGGATGCCCTGGGAGTAGAGGATGAGGAAGCCTTCCGGGAGTTGTTAAAGACCCTGGAGCAAGAAGGTTATATCGTCCGTACCCGCAAGGATAAATACGGCTTGCCGGAAAAGATGGGACTGGCCAGCGGCTTTCTCCAGGCTTCACCCAGGGGTTATGCCTTTGTCGTACCCCGGGAAAGGGAGCAGGCCGATGTTTATATCAGTGCCCTTAACCTCAACGGGGCCATGCACGGGGACCTCGTCCTGGCCAGGATTTTACCCGGCACTATGGGACGCCGCCAGGAGGGAGAGATCATCCGCGTCCTGCAGCGGGCCAACAGAAGGGTGGTGGGAACCTTTACCTCTACCCGGCACTTAAGTTTTGTGGTGCCCGATGACCCCCGCCTGCACCAGGACATTTTAATCGCCCCGGATAATTCTCTCGGGGCCAGGGAAAAGGATAAGGTCGTCGTAGAGATTACCCGCTGGCCGGAGACCCGGCGCAACCCTGAAGGCCGGGTGGTGGAAATCCTTGGCCAGGTGGGCCGGCCGGGAGTAGATGTTTTAAGCATAATCAAAAAGTACGACCTGGAACCTGAATTTCCTCCTGAGGTTTTACGCGAAGCCGACGGTTTAAGCAAGAATTTTAGTACCCGGGAGCTGGCCGGGCGCCGGGACCTGCGGGAGTGGCGCCTGGTAACCATTGATGGGGCCGATGCCCGCGACCTGGATGACGCCGTGTCCCTGGAGCTTTTGCCAGGCGGTAATTATCTCCTGGGGGTACATATTGCCGATGTCAGCTTCTACGTCCGGGAAGGCAGCGCCCTGGACCGGGAGGCTTTTAACCGGGGTACGAGCGTCTACTTTGTGGACCGGGTGATCCCCATGCTACCGCCCCGGTTATCAAATGATATCTGTTCGTTAAATGCCGGCGAAGACCGCCTGGCAATAACGGCCCTGATGACCATCACGCCGCGGGGCACAGTGAAAAGTTACGAGCTTTTCCCCTCAATTATCCGCGTGCGCGAGCGTATGACCTATGACGCCGTCCGGCGCATCCTGGATGATGGCGACCCGGAACTCCAGGAACGTTACCGGGAGCTGGTGCCGGATTTCCGGCTTATGGCCAGGCTGGCGGCAGTTTTAAGGCAGCGGCGGGAAAAGCGGGGTGCTATTGATTTTGATTTCCCGGAGGCCAAGGTAGAACTTGACGACCAGGGGCTGCCGGTGGCCATTATCCCGCGCCGGCGTTCGGTGGCCGAAGGGATTATCGAAGAATTTATGATTGCCGCCAATGAAGTGGTGGCCAGGCACCTGTACGAACTGGCCGTCCCTGCCGTTTACCGTATCCACGAAGAACCGGCGCCGGATAAGATGGAAGAGCTAAATAAATTCCTGGGTTACTTCGGGGTGCAGGTCCGCCCCAACAGGGAGGGGCGCGTTAAACCGGCTGCTTTCCAGGAAATACTGGTTAACTTCAAGGGGCGGCCCGAGGAGCGGGTAATCAGCACCGTCTTGCTGCGTTCTATGATGCATGCCCGTTACGCCGGCCAGTGCCTGGGTCACTTTGGCCTGGCCTCGCCTTTCTACTGCCATTTCACCTCGCCCATCCGCCGCTACCCGGACCTGGTGGTGCACCGCATTTTGCGAGAAACCTGGTCCCCGGCCGGGTTAACGCCGCAACGCCTGGCGGAACTCGAGGCTTTTGTAGCCCGGGCTGCGGCCCGTGCTTCAGAAAGGGAAAAGATGGCAGAGGAAGCCGAGCGGGAAGCCCTGGATATGAAGAAGGTACAGTACATGGAACGCCATATCGGTGAAATTTTTTCCGGCGTTATCAGCGGCGTGGTTCCTTACGGCTTTTTTGTGGAACTGGAAAATACCGTTGAAGGCCTGGTGCATGTATCGACCCTGGCTGATGACTATTACCATTATCAAGAGGAACAGCTTGCCCTGGTGGGAGAACATACCGGCAGGGTATTCCGCATTGGCTTGCCGGTAGAAGTGCTGGTGGCCAGGGCTAATGTGGAGGCCCGGCAGGTTGACTTTGAGCTGGTCAAAGCGGAGGACATGACCGCAAAGGGGCAGGGGACAGCAGCTTCACAAAAAGGCATTAAGAAGGTGAAAAAGAGCCGAAAGAAAACTGTTGCTGGAGGAGACAGGGCCAGGCGCAAGGTTAGCGGGCAGAGGGGGCGTAAACGGAATAAAGATTCCCGGGGACGTTCATAATAGCCGTAGACATATCTGCAGTAAAGGAGGCATGGTTATGCCCCGTCGGGTAGCAGTGGAAAAGAATCTCAGCGCCATCGGTGATCACCTGGCACAAAACGGCATCGAAGTCGAGCGGGTGGATAGGGGTGATCTGACGCCGTCGCGGTTGCAGGGATACGGGGCCGTCGTTGTGAGCGGGCAGGCAACCAATTTTTTGGGCATGGAAGATATAAAAGCTGATATCCCGGTGATTGAAGCTGCAGGCAGGACGGCGGATGAAATTACGGCTATGGTAAAAGAGCGCCTGCAATTGCAAGGTTAAGCAGGAACTGGCGGCCCTTGACGTTACCCCTGGCCGGTGTGATATAATAAACACGCGGGAGAGCGGGAGTGAACTCGATGGGCCGCCAGGTAAAAATTGTGACGGACAATCGTCGTGCCCGTCACGATTATTTTATCTTAGAGACCTATGAAGCAGGTATTGCCCTTACCGGCACGGAAGTTAAATCCCTGCGCAACGGTAAGGCCAATATCAAGGACAGCTATGCCCGGGTCGAAAACGGTGAGCTAATTCTTCACGATATGCACATCAGCCCTTATGAACAGGGGAACCGTTTTAACCACGAACCACGGCGGCCGAGGCGCCTGCTCATGCACCGTTATGAGATCCAGCGCCTGTACGGCAAGATCAGGGAAAAGGGTTTGACCCTGATACCGTTAAAGGTGTATTTCAATGAACGCGGCCGGGCCAAGGTAGAGCTGGGCCTGGCCAAAGGCAAGCGCCTTTACGACAAAAGGGAAGATATCGCCGCCCGCGATGCCCAGCGGGAAATCGCTAAAGCTTTCCGTGAACGGCAAAAGTTTTAATATGGGGGCGTAATGGTTTCGACGGGGGTGGCATTGGCAGTAGTAGCCAGGCGAGATCCCACCGGCTCGTTAAACGGTGGAACGGCTATAAGTGCCGAAGATAATTTAGCTCTGGCTGCTTAATTTAAGCGGCCCATCCGCCTGGTCCCGGCCTGCGGGGACCAGTACCGGGTGTCAAAGCTAGCAGGCTACCGGCAGGGCCCCGGCCTGGGGGCCTCAAGGGAATTTCCAATCAGGCTGGCCTGAGGGCATCCGGTTTCCGGGAGGCCCGAGGGCGAGACGCAAAACGGAAACTATCCTGGTAGAAGCTACTGTGGGTGCACCTTCGGACGGGGGTTCGACTCCCCCCGCCTCCACCACCAGACCACAAATTAAAGTTTAGAGGCCTTTCGCAACCGGAAAGGGAAAAAAGAAACCCGGCTCTTAATAAAGTAATAAAGCCGGGTTTTCTTTATTGGTATTTGCGGAAATTATCATCATTTATGCGTTAATATTAGTCGGCGCCGATGGCCTGGCGTTTTTAGCCATGCCCCAGATCAGGGCGATAATGCCCATTATCGCAAACAGGATAGCACCGGTTATAAAGGCAAACATGTTGACGTCAGAACTCATTAAAGCCGATACGGGAGTTATGATGTATGGGCATAAAAACGAACCCAGATTCTGGCCGGCTACCACAAAGGAAGTGGCCAGGGGTACGGCAATAGGCTTCACCGACATAGAGGTACCAACCATAATGCTGGCAAAAACCGTGGTTACCGAAAAACCATAAATCAGGCTTCCCAGGTACACCATGAAAATATTGGGCGCAAAAGCTATGATCAGATATGATACAACACCTATGAACAGCCCCACAGCCAGGCTGGTATTTTTGGCCCACTGGGCCAGCCTGCCGTATACGAGGCCCATCAAAAAGCCGCCGATGGCGAACAGCATGGTTGCCTGCCCGGCCTGGGCGGCAGTTCCGAGATTATGGTCAGCTACAAAGAAGGCCAGGTATGTCGCCAGGATCAACCCGCTGATGAAGAAGATAAGCATGGTCAGCGCCCAGCCATAGGCGGCACCGGTAAGTTCGACTTTTTCGGCAGGCCCGCCTTCAGCGCCGGCACCTTTGATAGGCCTGGTATGGGGTAAAAACACCGCCACGCAGAACAGGGAGATGAGGGCGATAAGATGGACATAGAAGGTGATATTCCAGCCCATCATGGCCAGATACCCGCTGGCAAAAACCATTACAGCACAGCCGATCATCTGGGCCGAACTCAGCTGGCCCATGACATTCGAACGCTCGTCGCCTTCAAAGTACGCCGCGACCATAGCCGGGCAAAGTACCTGTACCGTCCCTATGCCAACGCCCAGTATAGCTCTGCACACCAGTATCAGGGTGAAGGAAGTGAGGAAAGCCGGCACAACTCCTCCAACCAGGAAGCATAGTATACCCAATAAAACCAGCGTCTTCATCGAAATGTATTCCTGCAGCTTGCCTACTATAGGAGTAACTATGATGATTATAATGCAGGGGAGGGTTATTAGGAGCTGGATGGAAAGCTGGGATACTTCGGTGAAATGCTGGGCAATTACCGACAGCCCGCTGGCAATAGCCATAATGCCCATCATTAATATGCCAACACTTAATATGGCCAATTTGATTTTACCCTCTGACTGTTTCATGACAACAGGCTCCTTTCCCTTTTTAATTACCGAACAGGGCATTGAGCATCTCTACTGTTTTGGCCGCCGTATCTCCTACAACTTTGGAACAACGGTCTTTTTGTATCTCCGAACGAATACTTTCTTTCGTTTCCGCTCCCCACTTAAACAGCGAGTCGCTACAAAGGGGCGAATAGGCCACAGTTCTAACCCTGGTTTCATATTTACAGTAAGCTTCATGCTTATCGCTGGGAAAAGCAAATCCCGTGTACCATATTATGAGTTCCCGGAAGACCTTGAAATAATCCTTGCACACCAAAGCGATTATAGCCCCGCTGCCGTTCAAAGCCCCGCATAAGCTTCCCCACCCGACACCTCCTCCGGCGCCGTAACGGAACATGTCGGCCGGGATGCAGGTATAGGGAAAGCCGATTTCTTCCTGTAGGGTAAGAAGCAGGGCGGCGCCACTTCCATACATACAGTTGTCGGCTTCAAAGCAAAGCTCATATCCCCTCCTGCGAACGACTTCTGGATCAAGCTTTTTGTAAGGCCAGGGCAAAGGCGGCACCACCAAACCTGTCCCTTGCGGGGACGGGACGGTCACTCGTTCTCCATTTAATACCATTATTCCACTTTTATTATTGTCCGTCATGGTGTTCCCTCCCCCCAAAAAAGTTGCTAATGCGGCCTTGGTTTTGATACGGTAAACTCACAGGCTTCTTTTACCTATCCCTGTAACCACCTCCTTACGTCATGAAGGTTCACGTTTTCCGGAAGCAGCGAAACTATAAAAACGCTATCCCTTCACAATATTCCGCCATTTGAAGGAATGGCGTGCCTTTTGATAAACACCCCCATTCTTTTAAGTTGTTCTATTCCAACTACCACATCAATAAGCAGGACGTATTGCCGCATCTTCGCTTGCAAGAACCGAGCCTAAGATACCCCATATTGCCGGGGAATGAAGTAACAAGGTAAGCCAGGGGTTTCCTTGACCTTCTTATATGCAATTACCATGCCAGTCTATAGATGAAAAGGGAAGCAACCCTGTTCCGGTTGCTCAGTCCAAGGGTGGTACTTCCTGAGCAACATTATCTCTAAAGATAAACTGACGATGGTGCCATTTATGGTACAATGCCCTCCGGGGTAAACCGGTTCACATATGCCGGTGCCTCATGACCTGTATATTTATAGTTTTTCCGGGGAAAATATCCTTGAGGTGATGGAAAATGGTTTTAGAAGGTCTGGCAGGACCTATTATTTTCCTGGGCGGCTTGATACTCATGTTACTGGTCGTGCCCTGGGAGCGAGTCAAGGAACTGGCCTTAATCGGCCTGGTAGGCGGATTGGTCCTGGCTTTCCTGGTAATTTACCTGATGCAAAATTACTTGGGTTTCTGGGCTTTTCGCCGTGTCGATCTGATCGGCATCGGCGGCATACCCCTTTTCCTCGCGGCAAGCTGGTTCCCGCTGGTAATTACCTTCAGCCATCTCCTGGCCCAGTACAGGAGCCTCTTGCCGGTGGTGCTTGTACTGCTGGCCTTTCCATTGGGCGCCACCTTGATCCACCTGCTCCTGCGGGCTAACGGTATGCTATTTTATTACAACTGGAACCTGCCCTTGACTTTCATTCTCTCCCTGGGTATCCATCTTGTGATTATGCTTTATCTTTATGCAACGGGGCGTTTGGAGAACTTGCGTGGGCTTACCCAAAGGCCAACAGAAACTTAAAAAGTCAGGACGGCAAATAAGCCAGCCCGGAAATCAGGCTGGCTTATTTCATTATCCCGGGTTTTCGCACCCTTAAAGGGCCTTTCCCGGTAACCTGGCGGTGATTGCTTCCCGGCCCGTGCGTTCTAACAGCTGGCCCAGGCGTTCCCCTTTGCGGCCGTGGTCCATGAAAAATCTGACTGCCGTTTCCAGGGCTATCAGCACCAGGTTTTCTTCTGCTCCTTCAAGGATGGTTTCAGCGAGCCTGGGATGCCGTCCCAGCTTTCCCCCTATCAGCACCCGGTAACCTTTTACTTTTTCTTTGATGGCTCCTGTTGGACATACCCGCAGGCAATCACCGCACCCCAGGCACCTGGTATAATCAAAGGCGGGACCTCCCGGTTCAAGCCGGACGGCATTTTCCTGGCATTTTTCAACGCACAGGCTGCAGCCGCTGCAATGGTCGTCTCCCCGGCCCGGGAAAGACTGGCCTATTACCCCGAAGTCGGCGATCTGCGGTTGAGAGCAGGCATTGGGGCAGCCGGCTACGACTACCTTAAACCTGTGGTGAAACAGCACCGGCCCGTCGATCCGGCCTGCCAGGTGCTGGTCAAGCCCTGAAGTTTCCAGAATACGGGCCAGGGCTCGGGCGATGGCCGCGTCGTTGATTAAAGTTAACGGGCAGCCGGTAGCACCCCCGCATACCTTTACTTCATGGTAACGGGTTTTAAGGCCCTCCATGACCAGGCCCTTTTCTACAAGGTTCTCGATGCGTGCCAGTTCCTGGGACGACAGGCTGCCGGCCGGAGTTTCCAGGGTGGCTTCTGCCGGTCCTGAAGGGTCACCTCCCTGCCCTGTCGTTTGCTTTATTTCCGGGCGTTTTCCTCCTACCAGGGCCCGGCGGGCTGCCGCTACATCTTCACCGGTTACTACCCGGCCGGCTTTTTCCCGCACATAATCCTCAATCTGTTTTTTTACCTTCTTTCGTATAAAAAGCGGTACCCTTTCCAACCTGGCCAGGGCATCCGGTTCCCATTCCATTGGACATTCCTCCCGCTACA
>NZ_JANRHG010000015.1 GCF_024733845.1 Neomoorella sulfitireducens | reverse complement strand
GCGTAATTATCGCTGTCCCCTGGGGGAAATTGATATTATTGCTACTGATGTCGTCTAGACTTTCTGCGATTTTTAGAACATTTTCTAAACCATAAAAAAGGAGGATTTAACCGTGATGAAAAAACAAAAGGATGCGTCTATGAAAACAAGGATAGCAATTCCTCTGTTAATGATTGGTCTTGCATTGGTTATAGAAATAGGAGTAATACTTTATTCCTCACTTATATTATTGTTCTCCCAAAAACAAAACGTAATTATAACTCTATTAATGTATGTAACTGGCATGCTTATAGGAGTGTTTGGTATCGTTATCCTGTGGAAAAGAGTTTTAAAACCTCTTATGGTGATCATTGCATGCCTTAAGCTTTTAGCTGACAAAAACCCTGTTGCCGCAGACAGGTATTTGAAAAATAATAAAATACCTGACGATATAAATATAAAGTTTACAAATGTGCTGAACACTTTATTCAGTTTAATTGGGAATTCTCAAAGGAGTTCCGAAGAACTCTCATATTTTACCAATCTGATCAAAGAAGATATAAATAATAACCTCAAAAGCATTGGAGAAATATCTCAGGCTATACAAGAGGTGGCTGGTGGCGCCGATGAGCAAGCCGGAGTGGCCCAAAGGCTTGCCGAAAGTATGCAAACCTTGAATAACTTGGCCGGCGATATAAAACAAATAACATGTGAAGGAGTTAAGCTGGCCCAAGAAGCTAAGTTTATGCAAGATAACAGTGAAAAAGTAATCAACCTGCTTTTGGTAGATATGCGGCGGGCTACGGATTCCAACGAACACTCGGCGAAGAAGGCTTATGAGTTGGCTGAACAAGTAGACCAGGTAACCCACTTTGTCGAAGTGTTAAGCAATATAGCCGAACAGACCAATCTTCTGGCGCTGAATGCCGCCATTGAAGCTGCCAGGGCCGGGGAAGCAGGGCGAGGCTTCGCCGTTGTAGCGGATGAAGTAAGGAAATTAGCGAACCAATCAGCTAAGTCTTCTCAAGAAATAAGGCAATTAGCCAATTCCATAAAAGAACAAGCCAATAGAGTAGCCGAGGAAGTTAAAGATAGTACAAGTCTTGTTATAGAGAACCTTAAAAAAGGACAGGAAGCGCTGGGCACCATGCGCAAGGTATCAGAAGCTTTTGTTCGGGTAATGCAGACGCTTGATACAGTAAACAACAGTACGCAAGAGCAGGTAGAGAAATTAGAAGCCATCAGTATGGAAGCCGAAAGAGTGGCCACCGTATCCCAGGAGACGGCAGCTAGCGTGGAAGAGGTTTCTGCTTCGACATCCTATCAGACAAAGGCAATTGAACATATAAAAAGCACGGCCGAACGCTTAATAAATATAGCCACCCGTTTTCAGGAGATTTCTAATATGTACACTAAAGACTGTATTGACCTGCAAATAAAAAATCGATTGGCAAATAAAGCTTTAGCTGTACTGAAAAGCGCTGCTGAACATCCGGATGTAAAAGCTTTAAACCTTGACAGAGCGGGCAAGGTTTTGACGGAAGCCTTCAAGAAAGAAGAATGCTTAAATGCCCCTCTGCTAATTGGCGTAGATGGCAGTACTTTATTTAGCACAGGCAAAATTGATAGCCGTATTAATTGGTCTTTTCGTTCCTGGTTTCAGGGAGCTTTGCGGGGGGAATGTGTCGCAAGCGAACCGTATATCAATCTGGTAAATAATACAATTATAATGATGGTGGCTGTTCCGGTAAAAAACGATACGGGTGAAATTGTTGCTATTTTATCTGCTTCGATCATCCCGACAGGTTACATTTAAGATTGAGCATAGGCATGTCGCGTTGCATACCTCTACTCTACAGTTACGACTATAGTATCAACTGGCAGTCGTATAGATCCGAACCGGAAATGTACCCCGAATATGAAAGCACTTTTTTGTAAACGTAAAATAATCCCCACCTTGCAACAAGCATTCCTGTAATGAATTAAGGTAGGTGTTGCCAATAAAAAAGCCTCCTGGTAAAAAAATAATAGACTCAAAACAAATAAACCCACCAGGAGGCGAGAAACCGAATTAATGAGGTGCAAAAGAAATTACTGGTCCATGGCGATGTGATAATTGTCGGTATCGATGTAGCCAAACACAACCACTGGGCACGGATCTATAACCAAATCGAACTGGATGTGGTCAAACCCTTCAAGTTTCATAATAGCAGAGAAGGCTATTATCGTCTAGTAGCCAAAATGGAAGAAGCCAAAGAAAAAGCCAGGGCAACAAAGGTAGTAGTCGGCATGGAACCCACCGGCCACTACTGGAAACCCTTAGCATGGTTTCTCCAGGAGCAGGGCTATACGGTAGTGATAGTCAACCCCTATCACGTAAAAAGGCGGAAAGAGGAAGTAGATAACTCCCCCACCAAGAACGACCGAAAAGACGCCGGGATAATAGCCAAAGTAATTAAGGACGGGAATTTCCTCCACTGCCTTTTGCCCCAAGGAAAATATGCCGAACTAAGGAATCTATCCGTAACCCGGCGGCAGCAACGCCGGAAACTAAACAGCGCCTTAAACCAACTCCAGGCCATCCTGGACGAATACTTCCCCGAGCTAGGGCAAGTATTCAAAACCCTGTTAGGCAAAGCAGCCCAATGGGTTTTAAGGAACTGTCCCTTCCCCAGGTTAATATTAGCCTATAAGCTCGAAGAATTAGCCGAGAAGCTAAAAGAAGCCAGTAACCAACGGGTAGGGATGAAAAGAGCCCAGGCCCTCTACCAGACGGCCCAGGAGTCCATAGGAGTAACCGAAGGATTAACCGGAGCCCGACACAGGTTAAACGCCTGCCTGGACGAAATAGCCTTTTACCAGAAGCAGATCGAGCAAACGGAAGCAGCCATGGCCGATATTTTGGCCGGAATAGATATCGCAGGCAATTTATTAAGCATCCCCGGTATAGGCCTGGTAACAGTAGCCGGCTTTTTAGGCGAAATAGGTGAACCCCGGAATTACGAGCACTGGAAGCAGATCCAAAAACTCGCCGGGCTAAACTTAAGCGAACAAAGTTCCGGGCAGAAGAACGGGCAAAGCAAGATATCCAAACGCGGGCGAGCCGAATTAAGGAACCTGTTATACCAGGCCAGTATAACTCTGGTAGCCAAAAACCATGAATTTAAAGCCCTGTACCACTACTTCCTGACCAGGCGGGAAAACCCGTTGAAGAAAAAGCAGGCCGAAGTCACCATATCCTTAAAATTATTGCGGGTGATGTACGGCTTGGCCAGGAAGAAAGAAAACTACGACCCTGACAAAGTATTAGGCGACTATCGCCGCGCCCAGTTACAGCAAGCAGCTTAAAAATAAAAACCCAAACACAAGGTAAAAAGTCTTGGGTGGGGGAAGCCATATCATCTCCATAAGGGCATAGACCCTGCTTGTAAGTACTGGCACAACCCACCCGCCCTCAAAAGGCCGAACGAAGGAATGAAACAGGGCATAGACCCCGGGAGACATGATAGGGTAGCCGAGGGTAAGGAAGTGGTGAGGTTACTACCCAAGACTTAAAGATTAGGCCATCGTCTTGTTGTTGTGAATGATGATGGAGGCTTAGTCTGCCCTCTTGGACTTCATCATAAAAAATGAAAATCTAAGAGAGCAGGCGATTTAACGAGCTAGAAGCAAATTATTGAGATAGGTGGGGACTCAAACTAGTTTATTTATCAACCCGGCAAACATATGTTAAGGAATCGGACCACGGCGGCAGCTGATCTAAGGCAATTTTGTCTTGGGTATCCAGTTTGGAAGTTTTTCAAATTGATAGCGCAGGTACTGAAAGGGGTTCAACCCATTTTCCTTGGCTGTTTCTAAGATCTGATCGGAGGGGAAAAATTACCTCAGGGGTCTTTTCTTTTTCACAACCTTAGCAGGAACTCCCGTTCTGGTGGCGAATAGCAAATGAGGGTCTAAAAACCACCAGGGGGTTCAGTATGCTAGCCATTGTCAATTCTGTCGTCCTCGTGGGACTGGAGGGGCAGGGCGTACGGGTAGAGGTCGATATTAGCAATGGGCTGCCTCTTTGTGATATAGTGGGTCTCCCGGACCCCTCCGTGAAAGAGGCCCGGGAACGGGTGCGGGCGGCAATTAAAAACTCCGGCTTTGACTTCCCTTTACGCAGAATTATCGTTAACTTGGCCCCTGGTGATATTAAAAAAGAGGGTCCCATCTATGATCTGCCTATTGCCCTGGGTATCCTGATGGCTGCGGAAGAACTTGGTAGCGGGCCGGAGGCGGCCATCTATGCTGTGGGCGAGCTTTCCCTGGAAGGTAGCCTGCGGCCTATACCCGGGGTTTTGCCCATGGCCCTGGCTTTACAGGAGTTCCTGCCGGGAGCCACTTTTATTGTCCCGGCGGCCAATGCCAATGAAGCAGCCCTGGCTTCAAAGATAAAGGTACTGGCGGCAGAAAGCCTGGCTCAGGTGGTGGCTTACTGGCGCGGGGAAGCGGAACTGCCGGAAGTTAAACCGGCGACAGATGGAATCTGCCCTCCGGTTTTTAACGGGGTGGACCTGGCCGATATCAAGGGACAAATGGCCGCAAAGAGGGGCCTGGAAATTGCTGCCGCCGGCGGTCATAATATCCTCCTCATCGGCAGTCCCGGGGCGGGGAAAACCATGCTGGCCCGGAGCCTGCCTTCAATCCTGCCGCCCCTGACTTATGAAGAAGCCCTCACGGTAACGAAGATTTACAGCGCCGCCGGGTTGCTGGCACCCGGCCAGGGGCTGGTAACGGAGCGCCCCTTCCGCGCCCCCCACCATACGGCTTCAACGGCCAGCATAATCGGCGGCGGACGTATCCCCAAACCCGGGGAAGTAAGCCTGGCTACCCACGGCGTCCTATTCCTGGATGAAATGGCCGAATACCGCCGCGACGTCCTGGAAGCCCTGCGCCAGCCCCTGGAAGATAGGGTCGTCACCGTCTCCAGGGTAGCGGCGGCTATCACCTATCCTGCCGATTTTCTTCTAATCGGCAGCATGAATCCCTGCCCTTGCGGCTATTACGGCGACGGGGTTAAAGAATGCGTGTGTACCCCCCACCAGGTGGCCCAGTACCGCAGGAGGTTGTCGGGGCCCTTGCTGGACCGGATCGACCTGCACCTGGAAGTTCCCCGGTTGACCTATAGCGAAGTTGAGGCCGGGGCCGCCAGGGAAAATTCGGCGGCAGTAAGGGAGCGGGTTGCGGCCGCCCGGCAAAAGCAGCGGGAGAGGTTTAAGGGTACGGGAGTTGCCTGCAATGCCGCCATGCCCTCGCGCCAGGTATATCAATTTTGCCGCCTGGATCACCAGGCGCGCACCCTCCTGCGGGATGCCTTTAATAAGCTGGGCCTCTCCATGCGGGCCCATGACCGTCTCCTCAAGGTGGCCCGCACTATAGCCGACCTGGAAGGAGCGGGGGTAATAACTGCCGCCCACCTGGCCGAAGCCATCCAGTACCGCAGCCTGGACTGGGGAGAAGAGAAACAGGGCATGATACAATAAAGGCGTCCCTGCCGGGGAACCGGGGTGTTTGCAAGGTTATAAAGTCTTTACAGCCAGGGCATGTTATCTGCAGCCAAATGGATTTTAACTGCTCGGCCCAAGCGTAATTAAGGAGGTAAATGTGCATGCCTGAATTTCAAGCCATGGGTGTAATTGCCGAGCTGATGGCCATTGCCGCCCGGACTGCACCCAAGACCGGAGGGAAAGACTTCATTGAGCTAAAGATTCTCCGGGGAGAAAGCTTAGAAGACCTGGCTATAGCTATGGCCCGCTACGGCCAGGAGAGCGGGAAGAAAAACTTTGACCGCGACGGCGAGAATGTCCGCCGTTCCGATGCCGTGCTCCTGGTAGGGCTGAAAAACGCCGCTAAAACCGGCCTGGACTGCGGTGCCTGCGGGGTGCCTCGCTGTGCCGACCTGGAACAGTTGCATGATGGCCCCGAGTTTGCCGGGCCGATCTGCGCCTGGCGGGTAATGGACCTGGGGATAGCCCTGGGATCGGCCGCCAAGATGGCGGGGATGCTTAATGCCGACAACCGCATAATGTACCGTATTGGGGTCGTAGCCAGGAAGATGGGCCTCATGGACGCCGACGTTATTGCCGGTATACCCATCGCCGCTACCGGAAAAAATATTTATTTTGATCGATAATATTATAACAAAGCAGGACTACAGCTCCGGTTCATGACGCCCAGGGCTTCTTACCCTGGGCGCCCATTCATTATTATTGAAGGGATTTGTGGAGGAGATTAAAATGGCCTTCAGTTTTTACCTGCCAACCCGGGTTTTTTTGGGGGAGGGGGTTTTAGAGGAGTATGGCGATTTCCTCGGCCGCCTTGGCCGGCGGGCCTTAGTAGTTACCGGGCGCAAAAGTGCCGTTACCAGCGGTGCTATGGCCGACTTTGAAGAGCTGGCTAAAAGGCTTGGTTTGAGCCGGGTTGTTTTTGATGAAGTGCCGGCCAACCCGACCCTGGAGACTGTCGCCAAAGCCGTTGACCTGGCCCGCCGGGAGGATGCCGATCTGGTCATTGGCATTGGTGGCGGTTCCCCCATGGATACCGCCAAGGCCGTTGCCCTCCTCGTTCCCAACCGGGCAGAGGCAGGCCGGCTTTACGAGGCGGACCTGCCGGAGCTTCCCCTGCCTATGGTGGCCATACCCACTACTGCCGGGACAGGGAGCGAGGTTACCCAGCATGCTGTTTTCACTTTACCGGCAAAGGAAATAAAAAAAGGTTTTAGCGACGACCGCTGTTTTCCCGTTTTGGCCCTGGTGGATCCCCGTTATACTTATTCCCTGCCCCTCGATATTACTATCGATACGGCCCTTGATACCCTTACCCATGCCATAGAGGGTTACCTTTCCAGGCGGGCCACCCCTTTAAGCGATACCCTGGCCCTGGAAGCCATAAGTCTTTTTGCCGGGCAAAAGGAGGCCCTGCTGGCCGGCAAACTGCTCCCGGCGACCAGGCGGGACCTCATGTATGCCGCCACCCTGGGAGGTATGGTCATTGCCCAGACCCGGACGACCATTCTTCATACTTTGGGTTATCCTTTAACCTACAGCCATGACATACCCCATGGCCGCGCCAATGGCTATTTACTGGCAGCATACCTTGAATTCATCCGGCCGGCGGAACCGGTCAAAGTAGATAATATCCTAAAGGTCCTGGGGATGGCATCCGTAGAGGAAGTTGCGGAATTGACCCGGTGCTTATTACCTCCCCCGGGAAAATTCCCGGAAAAAGAACTGGAAAGGATGGCCGCCCTGGCAGCAACCAATGGGAGCAGCCTGGCCTGGACGGCCCGCCAGGCGACCCCGGCCGATTTATGCAATATTTTATGCCGGAGCTTTGGGTAATATCCGGAACCCGGCTCCGGGTTCTAAATCTTTTAGCTTGCCGCATCTATTATGTCCCTCTCGAGGGACTTTTTTTATTCCGGTCTTGACGACCTTGTAAAGAATAGATATGCTTTTAAAAAACCCGGTAACTTTATCTTTCATCCATAGCGGCAGGAAATTTCATCCGGACCGCGAAAGGTTAGCTTAAAAAACCATACTGAAAGGCACTGCAGGGGAGACCCAATGAGAACTTTAGAAGAAAAGCCCTTCTGGGTAGCCCTCCAGCAGGCACCCGGACTGGGAGCCCGCCGGGTCCTCCAGCTGGTTAAATTTTTCGGGAGTCCCCGGGCCGCCTGGCAGGCGACGGAAAAAGAACTCCTGGCCCTTGAAGGTCTGGGAAAGGCGGCAACTTCTTTGATTGATTGGCGCCGCCAGGTAACACCGGAAAAAATTATGGCTAAACTAGATTCGGCCGGGATAAAAGTCCTGACCCTGGCGGATGAGGATTACCCCCTGGAACTCAAGCGTATTTACGACCCGCCGCCCGTCCTTTACTGGCGGGGGAGCAAGTTGCCGGGGGAAGAACTTAAAATCGCCATTGTCGGCACTCGCCGGGCGACGGCCTACGGCCTTAAAGTGGCTACCGAACTCGCCGGGGGTCTTGCCGCCGCCGGCGCCGGTGTGGTCAGCGGCCTGGCCAGGGGCATAGATGCCGCCGCCCACCGGGGAGCCATCCGGGAAAACGGCCTCACCTGGGGTATCCTGGGTTGCGGGGTGGATGTCATTTATCCCCCCGAACACCGTGAACTTTATCACCAGGTCATGGACCACGGGGCCGTCCTTTCCGAGTATCCCCCGGGCACCCCGCCGGAAGCCGGCCATTTCCCGGCCCGCAACCGCATAATCAGCGGCCTGGCCAGGGGTACGGTGGTCGTCGAGGCCGCGGCCAGGAGCGGCGCTTTAATTACGGCCGACCTGGCCCTGGAACAGAACCGTGACGTCTTTGCCGTCCCGGGGCCGATCACCGGCCGTTACAGCCAGGGTCCCAACGAATTAATTAAACAGGGAGCGCGGGTGGTGACCGGGGTGGCCGACATTCTGGCCGAATATGAGGCCGATTCTCTGTGGAATTTATCCCCGCAGGAAAGCCGGGTGGAGGTAACCCTATCGGCCGTCGAGGAAAAGGTCATGGACGCTATCAGCGTCATGCCCGTCCACCTGGATACCATTATAGCCGCAACCGGCCTGCCGCCGGGGGAAGTGAATACCGCCTTGCTGCAACTGGAAATGAGAAATATAATCCGGCGCTTGCCGGGAGGTTTTTACCTGCGCTGTTAGGGGGAATTCTTTTGGCCCATACACTGGTTATCGTGGAATCGCCGGCCAAGGCCAAAACTATTGGTAAATTTCTGGGAAGGAACTACACCATTAAATCGTCCATGGGGCATATCCGCGATTTGCCCAGGAGCCAGTTTGGCGTTGACATCGAGCGCGGCTTTGAGCCCCGCTATATTACCATCCGGGGCAAAGGTACTATTGTCAAAGAATTGCGGGAAGCAGCCCAGAAATGCGGGCGCGTCTTGCTGGCTACGGACCCGGACCGGGAAGGGGAGGCTATCGCCTGGCACCTGCAGCACCTCCTGGACCTGCCTCCCGGGCCGGTGCGCATCGAGTTTAATGAGATAACTCGCAATGCCGTCCAGGAAGCTATCAAAAAACCCCGGGAAATCGACCAGAACCGGGTTGATGCCCAGCAAGCCCGGCGGGTACTGGACCGCGTCGTGGGGTACCGCCTGAGCCCCCTCCTGTGGCGCAAGGTACGTAAAGGTTTAAGTGCCGGCCGGGTGCAGTCGGTGGCCGTGCGCCTGATTGTCGACCGGGAAAGGGAAATAGAAGCTTTCCGGCCGGAAGAATACTGGAGCCTGACGGCATGGCTGCTGGCAGGAGGCGACGGCGAGGCTTTTCCGGCTAAACTCTTTAAGTTTGCCGGCGAGGAGCCGAAGATTAAAAATGAAGGCGAAATGCAGGCCATCCTGGCAACCCTGGAAGGGGCTAGCTATGTCGTAACCGGGGTCAAGCAACGGGAACGGCGTAAAAACCCGGCCCCCCCCTTCACCACCAGCACCCTGCAGCAGGAGGCTTATCGCAGGCTTAATTTTACCGCCAGGCGGACCATGCAGGTGGCCCAGCAGCTTTACGAGGGCATCGATCTGGGAGGCAGTGAAGGCCCCGTCGGCCTGATTACCTATATCCGAACCGATTCCACCCGTATCGCCAGGGTAGCCCAGCTGGAAGCCAGGGATTTTCTCATGGAGCGCTTCGGCCCCGAGTACGTACCTGAAGGCCTGAGGCAGTTTAAGGGGCGCAAGGACATCCAGGATGCCCATGAAGCCATCAGGCCCACTTCCGTCTGGCGGGAACCGGGATCCCTGAAAAACGTCCTGACCAGGGACCAGTTTCGCCTCTACAATCTAATCTGGGAACGCTTTGTAGCCAGCCAGATGCAGGCTGCCGTAATGGATACTATGACGGTAGATATCAGCACCGGTCCCTGCCTTTTCCGGGCCGCAGGGTCGGTAATCAAGTTCCCGGGCTACCTGCGGGTTTACCAGGAAGGCAGCGACGGTGAAGGTAAGGAGCAGGAGCAAAGGCTGCCCGCCCTGGCTGAAGGCGAGGTTTTGCAACTGCAATCCCTGGAGCCCAAACAGCACTTTACGCAGCCGCCGCCGCGTTATACCGAAGCCACCCTGGTGAAAACGATGGAAGAGCTGGGTATCGGTCGGCCCAGCACCTATGCCCCTACCATTGAAACCATCCTGGAACGCGGTTATGTGGTGAGGGAGCAGAAACAGTTTATCCCCACGGAGCTGGGCCGGGTGGTGGTAGATCTCCTAAAAGAACACTTTCCTGATATTATCGACATCGAATTCACAGCCCATATGGAGGAACAGCTGGACGAGATTGAAGCCGGGAAATTATCCTGGCGCCGGGTAGTGGCCGAATTCTACGAGCCCTTCAGCCGGGTCCTGGAACGGGCCGAAAAGGAAATCGGCACCATCGACATCCCGGAAGAAGTAAGCGAAGAAAAATGCGAACTCTGCGGCCGCAACCTGGTGGTCAAAACGGGCCGCTTTGGTAAATTCCTGGCCTGTCCCGGCTTTCCCGATTGCCGCTTTACCAAACCCCTGCTGGAAACCATCGGCGTTAAGTGTCCCCGGTGCGGGGGAGAAATTGTGGCCCGGCGGACGAAAAAAGGACGCAAATTTTACGGCTGCCAGAACTACCCGGAATGCAACTACGTTTCCTGGGATAAGCCTACCAACCTGAACTGCCCTCGCTGCGGGACCCGCCTGGTGGAAAAGGCTTCCCGCCATGGTGTGCGCCTGCTGTGCCCCAGCAAGGAATGCGGCTATGAAGAAAAGGTCCAGCAGGCCAAGTAATCTGCCATCAACGGAGGCGATAAGTTGCCGGAAAAGCTGATCATTATCGGCGGCGGCCTGGCCGGTAGCGAGGCCGCCTGGCAGGCTGCCAGGCGAGGGATAAAAGTCGAGCTGTGGGAGATGCGGCCGGGCAAGATGACGCCGGCCCATCGTACCGGCTACCTGGCGGAGTTAGTCTGCTCCAATTCTTTGCGGGCCGATACCCTGGAAAACGCGGCCGGCCTGTTAAAGGCGGAGATGCGCCTGGCCGGTTCCCTCCTTATGGCCGTAGCCGGGGAATGTCGGGTCCCGGCCGGCAAGGCCCTGGCCGTGGACCGGGAGGAGTTTGCCGCCCGGGTGACTGCCGCCCTGGAGGCCGAAGAAAAAATAACCATTATCCGGGAAGAAGTCCGGGCTGTTCCCGATTATACGCCGGTAATCGTTGCTTCCGGGCCCTTAACTTCCCTGGCCCTGGCCGAAAGCTTAAACAGTTTAACCGGCACCGGTTATCTATACTTTTACGACGCGGCGGCACCCATTGTCACTGCCGATTCTTTAAATTACAGCCGCATTTTCAAGGCTTCCCGCTACGGGCGGGGAGAAGAAGACTATCTCAACTGTCCTCTGAATGAAGAGGAATACCGGCGCTTTTATGAGGCCCTGATTACGGCCGAACGCCACCCCCGGCATCAATTTGAACCGGAAGTGGTTTTTGAAGGGTGTATGCCGGTGGAAGTCATGGCCCGGCGGGGACCGGATACCCTGCGCTTCGGCCCCATGCGCCCGGTAGGCCTCGTTGACCCGGCCACCGGCAAAGAACCCTATGCCGTGGTGCAACTGCGCCGGGACAACCTGGCCGGTACCCTGTATAACCTGGTAGGTTTCCAGACGAGCCTCAAGTGGGGAGAACAGGAACGGGTCTTCCGCCTCATCCCCGGCCTGGAAGAGGCGGAGTTTGTCCGTTTCGGCGTCATGCACCGCAACACCTATATTAATGCGCCCCGGGTACTTAAACCTACCCTGCAGTTGAAGGAACACCCGCAGGTTTTCCTGGCAGGACAGCTGACCGGAGTGGAGGGTTACATTGAATCTGCCGCCAGCGGCCTGGTAGCGGGAGTCAACGCGGCGCGTTTAATCAAGGGCCTGGAACCCCTGGCCCTACCGCCGGTTACGGCCCACGGTGCCCTCCTTCACTATATTACCGATCCTACCCATGACCCCCTGCAGCCCATGCATATTAATTTTGGCCTGCTGCCGCCCCTGGAACGCCGGGTGAAAAACCGGGAAGCGCGTAACCGGGCCCTGGCGGAACGGGCTTTAGAAATTTGGTCCGGTCTCGGTGAATTTTCCGGCAATTGACTTGCACTCCCCAGGTGAATATGTTAGCATATATAGGGTTCGGGGGATGGGGGTATGATCGGGACTGCATTTCAAGAAGGGCTGGAAAGGTTTATCTTATACCTGGAGGGCGAAAAACAGGCTTCCCCCTGTACCGTTACCGCTTACCGGGCCGATATCGAGCAATTTGCTGCCTTTGTATACGAGCGCCGGGGTCCTGAGGCCGGGCCGGGCGACGTCGATACCTGGCTGGTGCGCCGTTTTCTCGGCTGGCTGAATCAACTGGGCCGGGAAAAGAGCAGCATGAACCGCAAGCTGGCTGCTCTGCGTTCCTTTTACCGTTTTTTGCTCCGGGAGGGAAAGGTAGAAAGCAGCCCGGCGGCGCTGCTGGCAGGACCGCGGCGGGAGAAACGTTTACCCCGTTTTTTAAGCTACGGCGAAGTGGAAAAACTGCTGGCCGTACCGGCTGCCACGCCGCTGGGTTTGAGGGACCGGGCCATAATGGAAACTCTATATGCCTCCGGCATCAGGGTGAGCGAGCTGGTCGGCCTGGACCAGGATGACCTGGACCTGGAGGCCGGTTATGCCCGCGTCCTGGGCAAGGGCCGGCGGGAAAGGGTCGTCCCCCTTGGTAGCCAGGCCATTAAAGCCCTGCGGGACTACCTGCTCCGGGGGCGCCCGGTCCTGGCCGCCCGCCGCAACCCGCCGGAAGCAAAGGCCCTGTACCTAAACCACCTGGGAGGCCGGCTTACCGTTCGCGGCGTGCGGGAGCGGTTAAACCATTACATCGCGAAGGCGGCTTTAAATGGCGGCATTTCCCCCCACACCCTGCGTCACTGTTTTGCCACCCATATGCTGGAGAGGGGGGCGGATCTCAGGGCAGTGCAGGAACTCCTGGGCCATGTAAACCTTTCTACCACCCAGATCTACACCCATATAAGCCAGGCGAGGCTACGCGAAATATACCAGCAGGCCCACCCGAGGGCTAAAAGAAGTGAGGAGTAGAATCTGTGGACGGTACAACGGTTATTGCCGTACGCCATAAAGGCAAGGTAGCCATAGCCGGCGACGGGCAAGTCACCTTTGGGAATACCATTATGAAACACAAGGCCCGTAAAGTACGCCGCCTGTACCAGAATAAAGTCCTGGCCGGTTTTGCCGGCAGTGTGGCCGACGCTTTTACCCTTTTTGAAAAGTTCGAGGCCAAGCTGGAAGAATACCACGGCAACCTCCAGCGCGCCGCCGTAGAATTGGGGAAAGAGTGGCGTACGGACAGGTTTTTACGGCGCCTGGAAGCCCTGCTGGTGGTGGCCGACCGGGAACATCTATTGATAATATCGGGAAACGGTGAGATAGTTGAACCCGATGACGGCATCGCCGCCATCGGCTCCGGCGGTCCCTATGCCCTGGCGGCAGCCCGGGCTCTAATCAAGCATACCGGACTGGATGCCGGCGCCATCGCCCGGGAGGCCATGGAGATTGCCGCTTCTATCTGCATCTATACCAACAATAATATTGTATTAGAGGAAATCTAATCTCCAGGTGGGGGGGAAAAGCTTGGATCTTACACCCCGGCAGATAGTAGCCGAGCTAGACCGCTATATCGTCGGCCAGGAAGAGGCGAAAAAGTGCGTGGCCGTTGCCCTGAGAAACCGCTACCGCCGGCAAAAGCTGGACGCCGATTTACGCGATGAAGTCCTGCCCAAAAATATCATTATGATCGGGCCTACCGGTGTCGGCAAAACCGAGATTGCCCGCAGGCTGGCGCGCCTGGTAGGGGCGCCTTTTTTAAAGGTTGAAGCTACCCGTTTCACGGAAGTCGGTTATGTCGGCCGCGATGTCGAATCTATGATCCGGGAACTGGTAGAAAATGCCGTGAGAATGGTTAAAATAGAAAAGCGGGCTGAAGTAGAGGCCAAAGCAGCCAGACTGGCGGAAAAACGCCTGCTGGACTTAATAGCTCCCCGGGCTGGGAAGGACAGGGGCGGTCGTTCCCCGTGGGAAGTCCTTTTCGGTGGGGGAGGGACCGGCGGGGAAGGGGCAGTGCCGGAAGACGAACAAACTTCCGAACAGCGGGCCATCCTCCGGGAAAAATTAAAACGCCAGGAGCTGGAAGATATGATGGTGGAGGTGGAAGTAGAAGATAGTGCCACCCCGGGGATTGTAATGGGCGGCCTGGGACTGGAAGAGCTGGGGATGAACATCCAGGATATGCTGGGCAACCTCCTCCCCCGGCGCAAGCGCAAGCGTATGGTAACGGTGGCGGAAGCCCGGCGGATACTCACCCAGCAAGAAGCCGATAAAATGATCGATATGGACGAAGTGGCAGCCATTGCCGTCCGGCGCGTAGAACAGGATGGGATTATCTTCCTGGATGAGATCGATAAAATTGCCGGGCGGGAAAAAGGGGCCGGCCCTGATGTTTCCAGGGAAGGAGTCCAGCGTGACATCCTGCCCATAGTGGAGGGTACCACGGTCCAGACCAAGTACGGCCCGGTAAAAACCGACCATATCCTCTTTATCGCCGCCGGGGCCTTCCATGTGACCAAACCCTCGGATCTCATTCCCGAGCTCCAGGGGCGGTTTCCCATCAGGGTAGAACTTAAAAGTTTGACCCGGGATGACTTCAAGCGCATTTTAATCGAACCTAAAAATTCCCTGTTACGGCAATATACGGCACTAATGGCGGTAGAAGGAATAGAATTACAATTTTCAGCCGATGCTATTGCGGAAATTGCCGATATTGCTTATACTGTAAATAATCAGGGGGAAGATATTGGTGCGCGCCGGCTGCATACCATCCTGGAAAAGGTTTTGCAGGATCTCCTATTCCAGGCACCGGAAGTAGAGGAGCGGCGGGTTATTATCGACGCCACCTATGTCCGGCAACAGCTGGGCGACATCATGTCTCATGTCGATTTGCAAAGTTATATACTTTAATTAAGGAAGGAAGATGGTTGATGGAAACTTTACTTGAAAGGTCAAGGAAAATTAACCGCCTGCTGCAGCGAGCGGCAGGTAATCCGGTAGATTTTCAAGAGATGGCCAGCGTAATGCGCGACGTCCTGGGAGCCAACACCTACATTGTTGGCCGCCATGCTCGCGTCCTGGGTTATGCCTTTGTTGAAGGCTTTACCTGCGACATTATGGAAGACATTGTCTTCCAATCGGAGCGTTTCCCGGAACAGTACAATGAACAGCTCCTGCGCATCGACGAGACCCAGGCCAACTTTTGCCAGGTAGGCAATGCCTGCGTTTTTGACCTGGATAAAAAATGTGTCTTCAACAACAAGCTGACGACGGTGGTGCCCATCGTCGGCGGCGGCCAGCGCCTGGGGACCCTGGTCCTCTCCAAATTTAATGTCCGCTTTGACGACGAAGACCTGGTCCTGGCTGAATACGGGGCTACCGTCGTGGGCATGGAGATCCTGCGTTCCAAAACAGATAAAATTGAGGAAGAAGCCCGCAAGCGCGCCGCCGTCCATGTAGCCCTGGCGACCCTGTCATATTCCGAGCTGGAGGCCGTTGAACATATCTTCTCCGAGCTGGACGGCGACGAAGGTATCCTGGTAGCCAGTAAAATCGCCGACAGGGCAGGTATAACCCGGTCCGTTATCGTCAACGCCCTGCGGAAATTTGAAAGCGCCGGCGTCATTGAGTCCAAGTCCCTTGGCATGAAGGGAACCTATATCCGTATCCTCAATGACCACCTGTTGGAGGAGTTAGAAAAGCTGCGCCGTTAAATTCAAGGTATTACTTGCCGGGTACCTGGGGTTTATGTTATACTAACCTCTGGTGCTTAATTCCACACGCGCCTGAAGGCAGGGGAAGTGCCGGTTGTGAGGGTCCCCCTGGCCTGATGAAGGAAGCGGCGGGTAAACTACAGGAGGTGTAACATAAGTGATTATATCAATGAAGCAATTGCTGGAGGCCGGGGTCCATTTCGGCCACCAGACGCGGCGCTGGAATCCCAAAATGGCACCGTATATCTTTACGGAGCGCAACGGGATCTATATCATCGACCTCCAGCGCACCGTCAAAAAGATTGAAGAAGCCTATAATTTCGTCCGGGACCTGGCCCGCGACGGGGGCAAAATCCTTTTTGTGGGGACCAAGAAGCAGGCCCAGGAGGCCGTAAAGGAAGAGGCAGAACGCTGCGGCATGTTTTATGTCAATGTACGCTGGCTGGGAGGCACCCTCACCAACTTCCAGACCATCCGCCGCCGCATCGAGCGTTTAAAAGAACTGGAACGCATGGAAGAAGAAGGAACCTTTACGGTGTTGCCCAAAAAGGAAGTAGCCCGCCTGCGGGGCGAGAAGGAAAAATTGGAGCGTTACCTGGGCGGCATTAAGGAAATGAAGAATTTACCCGACGCCCTCTTTATCATCGACCCCCGGAAAGAGCGGATTGCCGTGGCCGAAGGGCGGCGGCTGGGCATTCCCATTGTGGCCATTGTCGATACCAACTGCGATCCTGACGAAGTAGATTATGTCATTCCCGGCAACGACGATGCCATCAGGGCCGTCCGCTTGCTGACCAGTAAAATGGCCGACGCCGTTTTAGAGGGCCTGCAGGGACAGGATCAACCGGAAGAAGTCGTGGGAGAATAATTTTTACCGGGCGTAGGTTTTACCTACGCTTACATAGTGTGTGCCTGCTGCCCTGGAACAGGTTGTTACATTTTGTAGCCTGCCGGTAAAAGCTAAGAGTGGAGGAGTGAAGCTATGATTTCGGCTGCTGATGTCAAAGAGCTGCGCAACCGGACTGGAGCAGGGATGATGGACTGCAAAAAGGCCCTGGAAGATTCCGGTGGCGATATGGAGAAAGCCATTGAATATTTACGCAAGAAAGGCCTGGCCACCGCCGCCAAAAGGGCCGGTAAAATAGCCAGCGAAGGCCTGGTCCACGCCTACATCCACGGCGGCGGCCGGATCGGCGTTTTGATCGAGGTCAATTGCGAGACGGACTTTGTGGCCAAGACCGACGCTTTTAAAGAACTGGTTCACGACCTGGCCATGCAGGTGGCTGCTTCCCGGCCTGAATATATAGCCCGGGAAGATGTGCCGGAAGAAGTCCTGGCCAAAGAAAAAGAAATATTAAAGGCCCAGGCCTTAAATGAAGGCAAACCGGAAAAGGTAGTCGAAAAGATCGTCGCCGGGCGCCTGGAAAAATTCTACCAGGACAGTTGCCTTCTGGAGCAACCCTTTATTAAGGATATGGACCGGAAAGTCCAGGACCTTATTAACGAAGCCGTAGCCAGGCTGGGCGAGAAAATTGTTGTCCGGCGTTTTGCCCGTTACGAAGTCGGCGAAGGCATCGTGGCGGAGGAATAAAGGCATAAAAAAGAGCACCGTGGTGCTCTTTTTTTCCGCAGGCAAAGAGGAATTTGCAGGAACATGTAGAAGTATTCAGGGGTTACGGAGGTATATACCGGGTATGGGGCAACCCAAGTATAAGAGGGTAGTTTTAAAGGTCAGCGGTGAAGCCCTGGCCGGCACCCAGGGTTTCGGCATAGATCAGGAAGTCCTCAGTTCTATCGCCGCGCAAATAAAAGAGGTTAGGGAGCTGGGAGTGGATGTAGCCATTGTTGTCGGCGGCGGCAATATCTGGCGGGGAGTTAAAGGGAGTGCCCGGGGTATGGATCGAGCTACGGCCGATTATATGGGCATGCTGGCAACGGTAATTAATGCCCTGGCCCTCCAGGATGCCCTGGAAAGCCAGGGTGTGGATACCCGGGTCCAGACGGCCATTGAAATGCGCCAGATAGCCGAGCCCTACATCCGCCGCCGGGCCATCCGCCACCTGGAAAAGGGCCGGGTGGTCATCTTTGCTGCCGGGACGGGCAACCCCTATTTTTCCACCGATACAACTGCGGCCCTGCGGGCGGCCGAGATCGAGGCTGACGTTATCTTAATGGCGAAACGGGTTGATGGCGTTTATGATTCCGATCCGGAGATAAACCCCCACGCCAGGAGGTTGAAGGATCTCGATTACCTGGAAGTATTAAACGGCGGCCTGGGAGTAATGGATGCGACGGCGACTTCCCTGTGTATGGACAACCGTATTCCCATTATTGTCTTTGGCATAAAAGAAAAAGGCAATATCCTTAAAGTCATCATGGGTGAAGCCATCGGTACCTTTGTCGGGAGGTTAGAGTGATGCTGGAGGAAATTTTAAAAGAAGCCGAAAGCAGGATGCAGAAGACGGTGGAGGGGCTGCGCCGCGAAATGGCTTCTATCAGGGCGGGGCGGGCCAACCCGGCCTTGCTGGAAAAGGTCACCGTTAACTATTACGGCACACCGACCCCTATTAACCAGTTGGCTACGGTTTCGGCCCCGGAAGCCCGGCTCCTGGTCATCCAGCCCTGGGACCGCAATATCCTGCCGGATATGGAAAAGGCCATTTTAAAGTCTGACCTGGGGTTGACGCCGGCCAGCGACGGCACCGTTATACGCATTGTAATTCCCCAGCTAACGGAAGAACGGCGCACCGAGCTGGTCAAAATGGTCCGCAAGAAGGCGGAGGAATTCCGGGTCCTGGTTCGCAACGTGCGCCGGGAAGCCAACGACAAGTTAAAAGCCCAGGAGAAGAATAAAACTGCCTCCGAAGATGAGGTCAAGCGGGCCCAGGAAAAGGTCCAGAAAATGACCGATAATTACATCCAGGCTATCGATAAACTCCTGGCCAACAAAGAAGCGGAAATCATGGAGGTATAGCTTTGGATGCACCTGACTGCATAGGTTTAACCCTGGCCGAAGCCAGAAGGGTCCTGGCAGCTGGCGGATGGCAGGTGCATAATTACTCCTTTACCGGTCCCCTGCGCCCTTTGCCGTCAGAGGAAGAAGAGGGCCGTGTCGTGCGTTTACGCCTGGTGGGAGCCGGCCGGGTTGACCTGGTCCTGGCTTATGTAGATACTCACCACCAGTGAAAGGAGGTGTAAAAGGCTATGCCCCATCGAATCACGGAAGAATGCCTGTCCTGCGGCGTCTGTGCAGATGAGTGCCCCCAGGGCGCCATCTCCGAAGGTGAAGATACCTATGTTATTGACCCGGAATTGTGCACTGATTGTGGTACTTGCATGGAAGCCTGTCCTAATGAAGCCATCGTGGAAGAATAAGATGGCAACATTCCCCCTCGCCGAGGGGGTTTGTTTTATAGGCTGCTCACATTAGGGGGGAAGCTGGTGGCTGGTTTCCTGACTAGATGGCTCCGCCCCGGGCCGACCATGACGGCGGAGGAGGCCGAACTCGAACCGGGCAAACTGCCCCGCCATGTAGCCATTATCATGGACGGCAATGGGCGCTGGGCCGGGAAGAGAGGCCTGCCCCGGGTGGCCGGCCACCGGGCCGGGGTCGAGGCTTTACGCGATATCGTCCGGGCCTGCGTTGACTGGGGTATTGCCATTCTAACGGTATATGCATTTTCTACAGAAAACTGGAAAAGGCCCCAGGAAGAAATAGAAGCCCTGATGAACCTCCTGGTCGAGTACGTGCGCCGGGAGTTACCCGAATTAAAGGAGAAGGGGGTCCAGGTGCGGGCCATTGGCCGCCTGGAAGCCCTGCCCCTTGCTGCCCGGGAAGAGCTGGCCCGGGCCAGGCGGGAAACGGCCGGCAACAGCAGGCTCATTCTCAACGTCGCCCTCAACTATGGCGGCCGGGCCGAACTGGTGGATGCCTGCCGGCGGGTTACCGGCGAAGTCCTGGCCGGCAAACTCCGCCCTGAGGACATCGATGAAGACGTAATCAAAGGCGCCCTTTATACCGGGGACCTGCCGGATCCCGACCTCTTAATTCGCCCATCTGGGGAAATGCGGTTAAGTAACTTCTTGCTCTGGCAGCTGGCCTATACGGAATTATGGTTTGCTGACATCTACTGGCCTGATTTCCGGCGGGAGAATTTACGCCAGGCCCTGCTGGCTTACCAGCAAAGGGAAAGGCGATTCGGCGGCCTGAAAATATGAGCCATGGTGGTGTTTCATATGCTGGTCACCAGGATTTTAGTTGCCATGGCAGGCATCCCGCTATTACTCGGAACGGCCTACCTGGGCGGCTGGATGTTGCTCTTGCTGGTAATCCTTATGGCTTTTACCGGCCTGGTAGAATTCTATCACCTGGCTGCCCGCTGGAAGCTAAAACCAATCGTCCCGGCGGGGATTGCAGGTGGCTTACTTTTTATTGTCGGAGCATACTTTAGTAAGGGTACGGCGGCCTGGATGGGTGCCTGGCTCACATTGGCCATGCTCTTGCTCTTCCTGGCCCTTTTTCCCCGGGTGGCGGCAGCGGATGTGGCCATAACCCTCCTGGGCAGCTGGTACATAGGGGGCATGCTGGCTTACCTGCCCCTCCTTCGCCTTTTACCTGGAGGTGCCGGGATCCTTATCCTGGCCTTCCTCCTGACCTGGGCCAACGATACTGGCGCTTATTTTTGCGGCCGTATTTTCGGCCGCCGCCATCCCTGGCCGGCCCTCAGCCCCGGTAAAACCTGGGCCGGGGCTGCCGGCGGCCTCCTGGCTACTCTAATAATTGTGGAAGTTCTGGGGCCTCTGCTGCTGCCTGCCTTTAACAGTTGGCTCCTGGCCGGCCTGGCCGTACTCGCCGCCGTTGCCGCCCAGGCCGGCGATTTAATTGAATCGGGTTTCAAGCGCCAGGCAGGTGTTAAGGACAGCGGCCGGCTTTTACCGGGCCACGGGGGAATTTTAGACCGTTTTGATAGTTTGCTCCTGGTAGCCCCGGTGGTATACTATTATGTGGCCTTCTTTTTATAAAAATGGAGTGAAAAACAAGTGAACGGCTTGAACGACCGGTTTAAACAAAGATTTCAAACATTATTGTTGGCTTTAATGGCAGCCTTTCTTTTCCTTTTGTTTTATTATTCCATATTGCCGGCCGTATCCAAAATTCTGGGAATAATGGTGCCGGTGGTCATGCCCTTTGTCCTGGCCGCCCTGCTGGCTGCCCTTATCGATCCGGTAGTAAACTTTATTGAAAAAAAGATCAAACTTGGCCGGGGTTGGGCGGTAATTATCACCCTGGCGTCTGTTCTTACTGTTCTCAGCATAGCCGTATTTTACCTGGTTAACAACCTGATCGTCGAGCTGGAAAGCATAGCTTTAACCCTGCCGGTGCAGGCGCGGGCCATCGGATCGCTCTTCCAGGAATATTTTGCCCGCCTCCAGAGTTTTTATTTTGCAGGTAACCTGCCCGTTGAAGTCCTTAATACCCTGCAGTCCTTCCTGGACAATGCCGTAAACTGGATGAAAAACCTCCTGGGCCTGGCGGTCCAGTGGCTCATAAATTTTATAACCTACCTGCCGGAGCTCTTTATTTCTTTTATAATTACCCTGCTGGCAACTTACTTCTTCAGCCGGGATAAAGAATTTATTATAAATACTTTGCTCCGGCTGATAAAACCCTCCTGGCGGGAACGGACGGGTACGGTATTTTCTTCCCTGGGCCAGGCTATCATCGGCTACCTGCGGGCGGAGTTTTTGCTTGTAACCCTGCAGATGACCCAGAGTATCATCGGGCTTTTAATATTAAATGTAGATTACGTTCTTACCCTGGCCATCTTAATCGGGCTGGCCGATCTGTTGCCCATAGTCGGCCCGGGTACAGTCTTCATTCCCTGGGTCATAGTAGAATTTATCCTGGGGCGTTACAGCATGGGGCTGGCCCTGTTAATCCTGTATGCCTTTATAATTATCCTGCGCCAGGTCCTGCAGCCAAAACTGGTGGCCTTTAACCTGGGGCTGCACCCGTTGACGACCCTGGTTGCCCTTTATGCCGGCTTAAAGCTCCTGGGTATTGCCGGCCTGGTTATTGGCCCCCTGGCGGTGGTATTTTTCAAGGCCTTCTTAAGCTCCAAACAGGGGGTGAACAACCAGTGGCCAGGGAAATAGCAGTCCTGGGATCAACCGGTTCCATCGGCCGCCAGACCCTGGAGGTTGTGGCCTCCCATCCGGGCCAATTCAAGGTTGCCGCCCTGGCCGCGGCCAGGAATATTGACCTCCTGGCCGAGCAGGTAAGGCGGTTTCGCCCCCGCCTGGCCGTCCTCCTTGACCCGGCAGGGGCGCGGGAACTGGCCAGGAGGGTTGGCGGTTTAAAGGTCAGGGTTATGGCGGGGGATGAAGGCCTATTGGCTGCAGCCTGCCTTGACGGGGTAGAGAGGGTAGTGGCCGCCATGGTAGGCATCCGCAGCCTGCCGGCAGTACTTGCTGCCCTGGAGGCAGGTAAAGATATTGCCATAGCCAATAAAGAGATCCTGGTAGCTGCCGGTGAGGTGGTCATGGGCCGGGCCCGGGCCCTGAAACGCCGGGTGATCCCGGTAGACAGCGAGCATTCGGCCATTTTCCAGTGCCTGCACCAGGGCGGCAGGGTGGTACAGGTGATTATTACCGCTTCGGGAGGGCCTTTGCGCGAGAAAACTATAGAAGAGATGGCCGCCGTTGCCCCGGAAGAGGCTTTAAATCACCCCACCTGGGTAATGGGGCCCAAGGTTACCGTCGATTCCGCCACCCTGATGAATAAAGGCCTGGAAGTTATTGAAGCCAGGCATCTTTTTGACCTGGAGTATAACCAGATTGATGTCCTGGTCCACCCCCAGAGCGTGGTTCACGCCCTGGTGCGCTACAGTGACGGCTCCCTTTTTGCCCACCTGGGGCCTGCCGACATGCGCCTGCCCATCCAGTACGCCCTGACCTGGCCGGAACGCTGGGATTTAAACACCCGGGTACTGGACCTGGCAACCCTGGGACAACTTGATTTTAAACGGCCGGACCTGGAACGCTTCCCGTGCCTGGAACTCGCCTGGCGTGCCGGCCGGGCCGGGGGGACTTACCCGGCGGTCTTGAGCGCCGCCGACGAGATCGCCGTCGAGTACTTCCTGGCAAGGAAGATATCCTTGACGGCCATCAGCCATGTCGTGGCCAGGGTCCTGGAAGAACACCGGCCGGCGGCGGCCAATGACCTGGAAGCAATTCTTGCCGCCGACGCCTGGGCGCGGCGCAGGGCGGCAGAAGTGGCGGAAGGGTTTAGCAAGAGAAAGCCTTCTTGCAGTTGACGCAGGCCTCACAAAATATGGAAATGTAGCAGACAAGGGTTGGAGGGTACAGGCGGAAGGCGACTTGGTTCGAGGCGTCAGCAAACTCAGCGAAGCCGCAGGGAGGCGGCGGTGAACGGGATGGGGATCGTAACGTGGCTTTAGAAATCAGAATTACCACGCCCCGTTATGGTTTATCAAAGCAACAAAGCCATGCCTCCCCCGCCGCCGGGCAAGGCTGAGCGTTTAGTTTGCTAGCCGAGAACCACCGGAGCCTGTGCCCTCCAGCCCGGGTTAAGGAATGGGATTAAGAACTATTTCTGGCAGCACCATACTCTCGAAGGAGCTGACGCCCGGTGACCATTATCCTGGCCCTGGTCATCTTCAGTATTTTAATCGTGGTCCACGAAGGCGGGCACTTCCTGGCGGCCAAAAAAGCAGGCATCAAGGTAGAAGAATTTGCCGTCGGCATGGGCCCGGCCCTCTGGCAGGTGAAGAGGGGGGAAACGGTATACTCCCTGCGTGCCTTTCCCCTGGGCGGCTTCAACCGCATAGCCGGGATGGAAGGGCCGGACCTGGACGACCCGCGGGGTTTCAACAGGCAGCCGCTATTTAAACGCATGGGAGTCATTGCCGCCGGTTCGGGAATGAATTTCCTCCTGGCCATCCTTATTTTTGTTTTCGTCTTCATGGTCCTGGGCATTCCTGCCGATAAAAACATCATCGGCCGCGTAGAACCGGGAATGCCCGCCGCCCAGGCGGGTTTGCGTCCGGGAGATAAAATTTTAATGGTAAACAATACCCCGGTCAATAACTGGCGAGATCTGGTCCAACTTATCTACCGGTACCCGGAAAAAGAAATTACCATGGTAATCGAACGGGACGGCAGGCAGCAGCAGGTCGGCCTGACTACCATCAGGGATCCCCAATCAGGGGTAGGCTTGATCGGCATCGGCCCTACCTGGGAGCGGCAGGGTTTGTGGACCTCCATTAGCCTCGGTCTCAGGCAGGCCTATGAAATAACCCGCCTCATTATCTTAAGCCTGCTGCAGATGATAACCGGCAAGGTGGCGCCCGAGGTTGTCGGGCCGGTGGGCATTATCCAGCTGGTGGGCCAGGCGGCCACCTACGGGCTGGCCAACGTTCTGAACTTCATGGCAGTCTTGAGCCTGGACCTGGGGCTCATTAACCTGCTGCCCATCCCCGCCCTGGACGGCAGCCGGCTGGTATTTTTAACCCTGGAAGGCCTGCGGGGCCGGCCTATAAGCGCCGAAAAAGAAAATTTAATCCACCTCATCGGCTTTGCCCTCCTTATGGGCCTGCTCATCTTAATAACCTATAATGATTTGCTCCGTATTTTCAGCTGAGGTGACATAAATGGAAATTAAACGCCGGCCGGCGCGGCAGATTTGGGTTGGCAGCGTAGCCATAGGTGGAGGAGCGCCCATTTCCGTCCAATCAATGACCAATACCGATACCAGGGACATCGCCGCCACCGTCGCCCAGATCCGGAGGCTGGCCCGGGCCGGCTGCGAAATAGTCCGCCTGGCCGTCCCGGATCAGGAAGCCGCGGCGGCCCTGGCCAGGATAAAAGGACAGGTGGCTATCCCCATCATCGCCGACATCCATTTTGACTACCGCCTGGCCCTGGCCGCCCTGGAAGCCGGGGTGGACGGCCTCCGCCTGAATCCCGGGAATATAGGCGGTCCCGGACGGGTGAAGGCTGTAGTCAAGGAAGCGGCCGCCCGGCGGGTACCCATCCGCATCGGCGTCAATGCCGGCTCCCTGGAAAAGGAAGCCATGGCCGCCCACGGCGGGGTTACAGCCGCCGCCATGGTAACCAGTGCCATGAAACATATTCACCTGCTGGAAGATCTGGATTTCTATGATATAAAAATATCCCTGAAAGCCGCGGAGGTTCCCTTAATGCTGGAAGCCTACCGCCGGCTGGCCGCGGAGGTCGATTATCCCCTGCACCTGGGGGTGACCGAAGCAGGCCGGGGCCTGGAGGGGGCCGTCAAGTCGGCCGTGGGGATCGGCATTTTACTTAACGAAGGCATCGGCGACACCATCCGGGTCTCTTTGACCGGCGACCCGGTGCAGGAAGTCGTGGCCGGCTTTGCCATTTTACGCAGCCTGGGACTGCGCCGGCGCGGCGTCGAGCTGATTTCCTGCCCCACCTGCGGCCGTTGCCAGGTCGATGTGGAAGGGGTGGCGGCCCAGGTACAGCAGGAACTCCAGGATGTAGCCCGGCCCCTGAAAGTTGCCGTCATGGGCTGTGCCGTCAACGGTCCCGGCGAGGCCCGCCAGGCCGATGTCGGCATTGCCGGCGGGCCCGGCTTTGGCCTGCTTTTTCGCAACGGCCGTCCCGTCCGTAAGGTCAGGGAAGAAGATATGGCCCGGGCTCTTATTGAAGAAGTAAGGCGCCTGGCAGCAGACGAAGAGGAGGAAGAGAATGCGCGCGAGTGAATTACTGGCACCGACTTTAAGGGAAATACCGGCCGAGGCCGAAATCGCCAGCCACCAGCTGTTGCTGCGGGCCGGCTTCATCCGCAAGGCTGCAGCCGGCATTTATACCTATTTACCCCTGGGACGGCGGGTGCTGGCCAAACTGGAGCGGATCATCCGCGAGGAAATGGACCGGGCCGGCGGCCAGGAGGTTGTCCTGCCCATTATCCAGCCGGCCGAACTCTGGCAGGAGAGCGGCCGCTGGGAGGTTTACGGGGAAGAGATGTTCCGCCTCCGGGACCGGCACCAGCGCCAGTTTTGCCTGGGTCCCACCCACGAGGAGATCATCACCGCCCTGGTACGGAGCGAGGTTAACTCCTATAAACAACTGCCCCTGCTCCTGTACCAGATTCAAAATAAATACCGCGACGAGCGGCGGCCCCGCTTCGGGCTCCTGCGGGGGCGGGAATTTATTATGAAAGACCTCTATTCCTTTGACCGGGACCAGGAGGGCCTGGATCGGAGTTACGCCAAAATGTACCAGGCCTACAGCAACGTCTTCCGCCGCTGCGGCCTGGATTTCCGGCCGGTCCAGGCCGATACCGGCGCCATCGGCGGTAACTACAGCCATGAATTCATGGCCCTGGCCTCTACCGGCGAGGCGCTGCTGGTGTACTGCCAGGAATGCGACTATGCCGCCAATGTCGAAATTGCCGCCGCCAGGGCCCTGCCCAAACCGGTGGCGGAAACGCCGCAGCTCCTGCAAGAAGTAGCCACCCCGGGGCAGAAGACGGTAGCCGAGGTTAGCGCCTTCCTGGGTATTACCCCCGACAGGCTGATTAAAACCGTCTTTTATGAAGCCGATGGCCAACTGGTGGCCGTCCTGATCCGGGGCGACCGGGAACTAAATGAAGTAAAGCTCCAGAATTACCTGGGCTGCCGGCATCTCACCCTGGCCGAACCGGAAAAGGTAACGGCCGCAACCGGCGCGCCGGTAGGTTATGTCGGGCCGGTAGGCTTACAGGGTGTGCCGGTTTACGCCGACGCGGAGATCCCCTACCTGGTCAACGCCGTAGCAGGCGCCAACCGGGAAGGCTATCACCTGGCAGGCGTCAACCCAGGCCGCGACTTTAAAGCGGACGCCTATGCCGACCTCCGCCAGGTGGAGGCCGGGGAGCCCTGTCCCCGGTGCGGCGCTCCCCTGAGCCAGGCCCGCGGCATAGAGGTGGGCCAGGTTTTCCAGCTGGGGACCAAGTACAGCCGGGCCCTGGGCGCCACCTATACCGATGAACAGGGCCGGGAACATCCCATTGTCATGGGCTGTTACGGCATCGGCGTTAGCCGTACCATGGCCGCCGTCGTCGAGCAGCATCATGACGAGCACGGCATTATCTGGCCCTTAAGTGTGGCCCCCTTTGAAGTAGTTATTATACCAGCTTCTTTAAAGGACGATGCCCAGCGGGAAGCGGCCGAAGGCATATATGCAGAGCTCCTGGCGGCCGGGGTAGAGGTCGTATTCGACGACCGCGACGAACGGGCCGGCATGAAGTTTGTCGAAGCCGATCTGATAGGTTATCCCCTGCGCTTAACCATAGGCAAGAAAACCCTGGTTCAGGGCACTGTGGACGTGAAATGGCGCCATGAAGGGCAGGAATTAGCCCTGCCCCGGGAAGGCCTGGTGCCCCGGGTAAAAGCGATGCTGGCCCGGGAAATGGAAAAGTACCGCTAATGATTGGGGTAAAGGTTGATGGCCATGGATGGCAGGGAAAGCCTGTGGCAGGAATTACTCCGGCAGGGGGCCGTCCGTAAAGTTACAGTTGAGCGCAAGAGCGGCAGGTGCTACCTTTCCCTCTCACCCCCCTGCCCCCTGGAACCCGGGGACATCGAAGCCTGCCGGCAGTTCCTGGCGCGGCAGTTCCCCGGCTTAGAATTTATATTTAAAGTCCTGGAACCTTCACCCCCTGCTGACCTGGTAACCTTTTGCCGGGAAAACAAGGTTACCATCCTGGAGGAGGTGGCCCGGCGCCTGGGTAACGGCGCCGCGGCCTGGCTGGCCGGGGCGCGGCTGGAACCTGAGGGCGGGGTCCTGCGGTTAATCCTCCCCGTACCCCTGGCTGTTGATACTTTAAGGTCCTGCCGGGGAGAATCAGTCCTGCAGGAAGTTTTGCAGCAATACGGCTATGGGATGCAGGTGGAACTGGTGGCCGATCCCGACTACCGGGAAGAACTGGCTGCCGTTTCCCGGCAGCTTCAGGAGGAGCGTTTAGTCCGGGTCAGGGAAGAAGCAGCCGGCGGGGCAAAGAAAGACGGCCCGGCTAAAAAGGACGGCCGGGAGAAAAAAGAAAACGGCCGGCAAAATACGGACAACGGCTTCCTCCTGGGGAAGAAGATTACGGCTCCCTTCCGGCCCCTCAAGGAAATCCAGGAAGAGGAAAAGCAGGTCGCCGTCCAGGGGGAAGTCCTGGCCTTTGCCGCACGGCAGTTAAAGTCCGGCCGCTGGCTGGTAAGCTTTGATCTCACCGACTACACGGACTCCATTAGCGTCAAAGCCTTTGCCGATGCCGGCCCCCTGGTAGATGAGGGCCTGGAACCGGGGGAATGGGTACAGGTGCAGGGCCCGGTCCAGTTCGACCGTTACAGCCAGGAACTGGCGATAATCGCCGATGCTGTCGCCCGGGGGGAACGCCCCGGGCGCCGGGATGCGGCGCCGGAAAAAAGGGTGGAGCTCCACCTCCACACCAAGATGAGCGCCATGGATGGCGTCATCGAAGTGGCGGCGGCAGTGAAACAGGCGGCCCGGTGGGGCCACGGTGCCATCGCCATCACCGACCATGGCGTCCTCCAGGCCTTCCCGGCCGCCGCCGAGGCCGGCAGCAAATACGGGGTAAAAATCATCTACGGCCTGGAAGGCTACCTCTTTGATGAAGACGGCCAGCCCCCGGACCGCCAGCAGACCTATCACATCATCCTGCTGGTGAAAAACAGGCAGGGATTGGAAAATCTATACCGCCTGGTATCCCACGCCCATCTGGAATATTTTTACCGCAAACCCAGGCTGCCGCGCCATTTGATCCAGCAGTACCGCGAGGGGCTTCTTTTAGGCACCGCCTGTGAGGCCGGGGAATTAATCAGGCATTACCTGGCCGGGGCAGGGGCCGAACGCCTGGAGGAAATTGCCTCCTTTTATGATTTCCTGGAGATCCAGCCCCTGGCCAACAATGACTTTTTAATCCGGGAAGGCAAACTTGCCGATACCCGGGCCCTGATGAACATGAACCGGCAAATCATCGCCCTGGGTCAAAAGCTTAACAAACCGGTCGTTGCTACCGGCGACGTCCATTTTTTAAACCCGGAGGATGCCGTCTACCGCCAGATCCTCCAGGCCGGCCAGGGCTATGCCGAAGAAGTCCAGGCCCCCCTCTACTACCGGACGACGGAGGAAATGCTGGCGGAATTCAGCTATCTGGATGATGCCACAGCCCGCCAGGTAGTAATTACCAATCCCCGGCTCATTGCCGGCCAGGTGGAAGAGTTAAAGCCCATTCCCGACGAGTTCTATCCCCCGGAGATACCCGGCGCCGAAGAGGAGTTAACCCGCATCGTTACCACCCGGGCCCATGACTGGTACGGCGACCCCTTGCCGGAACTTGTCCGGGCCCGCCTGGATAAGGAAATGAAATCCATTATCGGCCACGGCTTTGCCGTGCTGTACCTCATAGCCCACAAGCTGGTATTGAAATCCAACGAAGACGGTTACCTGGTCGGCTCGCGGGGATCGGTGGGGTCTTCCCTGGTGGCCACCCTGGCCGGGATTACGGAAGTAAACCCCCTGCCGCCCCATTACCGCTGCCCGGCCTGCCGCTACAGCGAGTTTATCACCGACGGCAGCTTCAAATGCGGCGCCGACCTGCCCGCGAAAGACTGTCCCCGCTGCGGGACCGGGTTGTTCAAAGACGGCCACGACATCCCCTTCGAAGTCTTCCTGGGTTTTAAAGGGGACAAGGTGCCGGACATCGACCTCAACTTTTCCGGGGAATACCAGCCCCGGGCCCACCAGTACGCCGAAGAAATCTTCGGCAAAGACCACGTATTCCGGGCCGGGACCATCGCCACCCTGGCCGAACGGACGGCCTTCGGCTTTGTCCATAAGTACCTGGAGGAGCGGGGCCTCAAGGCCCGCCAGGCGGAAATAAACCGCCTGGTAAGGGGGATCACCGGCGTCAAGCGGACCACTGGCCAGCACCCGGGGGGACTGATGGTCGTTCCCCGGCGGGTGGATATCCACCTCTTTACGCCCCTGCAGCGGCCGGCCGACGACACCGGCAGCAATACCATCACCACCCATTTTGACTATGAAGCCATCAGCCACCGTCTGGTGAAGCTGGACCTCCTGGGCCACGATGATCCCACGGTTATCAAGATGCTGGAGGACCTGACCGGCGTTGACGTCCGGGATATCCCCCTGGACGAGCCCCGCACCATGTCCCTTTTTTCCGGTGTTGAGGCCCTGGGGGTGCGGCCCGAGGACATAGGCACCCAGGTCGGCACCCTGGGTATTCCCGAATTCGGCACCCGTTTCGTCCGCCAGATGCTGGAGGAAACCAGGCCGCGGACCTTTGCCGAGCTGGTGCGCATTAGCGGTTTCTCCCATGGTACTGATGTGTGGTTAAATAACGCCCGGGATTTGATTAAAAGCGGCACGGCCAAACTCAGCGAGGCCATATCCACCCGCGACGATATCATGAACTACCTCATCCAGTACGGCGTGGTGGCCGACATCGCCTTCAGGACCATGGAGGATGTGCGGAAGGGCAAGGGCGTGAAAAGGGAGTACGAAGAGGCCATGCGGGCGGCCGGGGTGCCCGGATGGTTCATCCAGTCCTGTAAAAAAATCAGCTACCTCTTTCCCAAGGCCCACGCCGTGGCCTACGTAACCATGGCCTTCCGCATCGCCTACTTTAAAGTCTATTACCCGGAGGCCTTCTACGCTTCCTTTTTCAGCGTCCGCGCCGATGAATTCGATGCTGACATTGTAGCCGCCGGCCTGCCCCGTATCCAGGAGGAAATCGCCTCTTTGGAGAAAAAAGGCAACGAAGCCACGGCCCGGGAGAAGAATATCCTTACCATCCTGGAAGTAGCCCGGGAAATGTACTGCCGGGGCATTGCCATGGAGCGCATCGACCTGCAGCGATCGGACGCCGGCCGCTTCCAGGTGCAGAAAGACAGGCTGTTACCGCCCCTGGCAGCCCTGCCCGGGGTGGGACAGGCGGCGGCCGAAGCCATCGTCCGCGCCCGCCGGGAACGGCCCTTTACTTCCCTGGAGGACCTCCAGGCCCGCAGCCGGGTGAGCAAAACGGTCATCGAAGCCCTGGAGAAACACGGCGCTTTAGCTGATTTACCTGCCTCCGACCAGCTAGTGCTTTTTGGCGGTTTTTTATAACACTCTCTATTATTAATCCCTAACAGCTCTTTTCCAACAGCCTCTTCAGATCGGCGGTGGCGTTGAGGGGCTTAATTGTGAAGTTAGGAAAATAAGCGGGTATTTATTTTATTCCAGCTGCTTCTTCCGGACTTAAAGCAGCTACAGCCGGAAAATCCTTCAAGTTAGCTGTCACTACTTTTAACCCGTGAACAGCGGCTGTGGCAGCGATAAGGCTGTCGGCCATACCTATGGCTTTTCCCTTGGCGGCCCATTCGCGCCTTAATGCTGCTGCTTGCCCAGCAATTTTACGGTTAACAGGAATAACCTCCCAGTTTTCCAGGAGGTTTTTAATAGCTGCCTGAGCTTTGGCGGTACGCGCCCCGGTTAAAAGTTCGTGGTAAACTACCACGCTGGTGGCTGTTGCTCCTGAGATTATGGCTTGTTCCAGCCATGTGGATACCTGGGGCAGCAGCCGGCCGGTTAGGTGATCGATTAACAGGCATGTATCAATCAGGTAGACCAAGAATGAACCGTCCTTTCTTTACTGCGCAATTTTTTCACCCAATCAGCACCTGGGTTATTTACCCATTCCGGGGCATCCTCGGCCGCCAGAATACCGCGCGTATTTTTAAATGCTTGAACTTGCATTTCGCGACGCATTTTCTCAACAACTGCCTCGACGATAAAACGGTTCCGGTTGGCGCTATAATTTTTAAGAAAAGAAGATAATTGTTCCACTACCTCTACCGGGAACCTGATGTGTAATATCTTTGTACTATCCAAATTATATCACCTCCTGTTACATATAATGTTACCATAAATGGCGGTAAAACACAACTTTTCCCGATCACTTAGTAGATAATTTGCTCCGGCTTGATTTTTCCCTTGCAGGCGGGAATAAGCTGTGCTATACTATTTCCAGGTTGTTTTTCAGGCAACATTACTTGCTGTTTTAGCTGGAAAAGAGTGGGTACCTGCCCACTCTTTTATGTTGAAAACCCGGGAGGTTACCCTTTTGAGCAAGCTGACAGAATTAATCCAGGGCCTGGTAGAGCCGGTGTTGGACGACATGGGCTACGAACTGGTCGACCTGCAGTACGGCCGGGAAGGAGGCCGCTATATCCTGCGGCTGTTTATCGACCGCCCGGGAGGTATCGGCCTGGATGACTGTGAAAAGGCCAGCCGGGCCGTCGGCGACATCCTGGACCAGGAAGATCCCATTCCCCACAGCTACTACCTGGAAGTCTCGTCGCCGGGCCTGGAGCGCCCCTTAAAAAAAGAAGCCGATTTCCAGCGTTTTGCCGGGCGGAAAATAAAAATGCGAACCTTTGCCCCAATTGACGGTCAACGCCATTTTCAGGGGCGGCTCCTTGGTTTACGGGATGGGCAGGTGCAGGTGCAGCTTGAAGATGGTCGCCTGCTGGCCGTACCCCCGGACCAGGTAGCGACGGCCAGGCTTATTTTTGACCTGGCAGAGGATGAGGAGGCCTAAGGATGAATATTGAGTTTATCCAAGCATTGCACGACCTGGAGAAAGAGAAAGGCATCAAGGTCGACATCCTGCTGGAAGCCATTGAGGCAGCTCTAATTTCTGCTTACAAGAAAAACTTTGGTTCGGCCCACAATGTCCGGGTAGAAATCGGGCGGGACACAGGCGAGATTAAAGTCCTGGCCCAGCGCCAGGTGGTCGAAGAAGTAAGCGACCCGCGGACGGAGATTTCCCTGGCGGAAGCCCGGGCCATCAACAGCAATTATGAGATCGGCGATGTCGTAGAAAGGGAGGTAACGCCGCGGGATTTCGGGCGCATCGCCGCCCAGACGGCCAAGCAGGTAGTCGTCCAGCGTATCCGCGAAGCAGAGCGGAACCTGATTTACGACGAGTATATTGGCCGCGAAAACGATATTGTTTCCGGCGTTGTCCAGCGCCAGGAAGGAAAAAATATAATCCTGGACCTGGGCCGGGCGGAAGCCATCCTCTTACCTGGTGAGCAGAGCCCCGGCGAGGTTTACCGCCAGGGAGAACGTTTCAAGGCCTACATCCTGGAAGTGCGCAAAACCAACAAAGGGCCGCAGATCCTGGTATCCCGGACCCATCCCGGCCTGATTAAAAGGCTTTTTGAAATGGAAGTACCAGAAATTCATGACGGTATTGTGGAGATTAAGGGCGTGGCCCGGGAGGCAGGGGCCCGTTCCAAAATTGCCGTCCATTCCCGGGATGAAAAAGTAGATCCCGTCGGCGCCTGCGTAGGGCCAAAAGGCTCCCGGGTCCAGGCCGTAGTCCAGGAACTCCGGGGCGAAAAAGTCGATATTATTAAATGGAGCGACGACCCGGCCGTTTTTGTAGCCAACTCCTTGAGCCCGGCCCGGGTGCTGGACGTTACCGTGGATGAAGAAAACAAGGTCAGCCAGGTAATCGTTCCCGACAACCAGCTGTCCCTGGCCATCGGCAAGGAAGGCCAGAACGCCCGCCTGGCGGCCAGGATAACCGGCTGGAAAATCGACATCAAAAGTGAATCCGAAGCCGGTGACTGGGATACCTGGGATGACGACCTTGAATTTGCAGACGGGATAATAGAGGAGGAGTAAGCTTGCCCAAGCCCAGGAAAATACCCGTGCGCATGTGTGTCGGTTGCCGGGCTCGTAATGACAAAAGAAACCTGATACGAGTTGTCCGTACACCGGCGCAAGAGGTGGTCCTCGACCCTACCGGCAAACGGGCCGGGAGAGGAGCCTATATTTGCCCCAGGGTGGAATGCCTGCGCAAAGCCCTTAAAAGCAGGGCCCTGGAGCGGGCCCTGGGCGTAAGCCTGACCCCGGAGGTCGTGGCGGACCTCGAAGCCAGTCTTAGCCAGGACGAAGACCATGAATAAAGTTTATAACCTCCTCGGCCTGGCCTACCGGGCGGGCAGGATAACCTGGGGATACCAGGCAGTTATACGGGCAATCAAGGGGCAAAAGATTTTTCTCTTGTTACTGGCAACTGACAGCAGTTTCCGAATGCGAGATAAACTTATGGCGAGTTGCCGGGAGTCCGGCATTGAAGTTATTGTTTACGGCGACAAATTTACCATGGGAGCAGCGCTAGGTAAACCTCCATGTGCCGTCGTCGGCGTTACTGATGCAGAACTGGCAAGGTTAATCCGGCAACATGTACGGGAGGTTGGTGCATGAGAATATGGGGGTGGTTTAATGGCCAAAACACGCGTTTACGAATTAGCCAAAGAATTGCGGGTTTCTAATAAGGATCTAATGGACACCATGGCCCAGCTAGGGATTTATACCCGTTCCCACATGAGTGTCCTGGAGAACGGGGAAGTTATAAAAATACGTAACCATTACCGGCAGATGTGGCGGGCAGCAAAGGCGGCCAGGCTCAAGCAGCAACAGGCAGCAGCGGCGTCGCCCGGAGAAGCTGCTGGCCAGCCGCAGCCGGCTGACAATAAGGCGGAAAAGGTGGCGGTTGCCGGGCCGGCACAGCCGGTTGCTGAAAAGACGGCCCCGGGGGAGCAGGGCGTGGAGAAGACAGCCGCTGCCGCCCCGGACGAGGTAATTGAGAAAGCAGCCACCCGCACCCGGCCGGACCAGGATGCCAGTAAGCCAGGTGCCGGCCAGAGCCAGCAGGTTATTGCAAAATCACCTTCCCCACCGGCAGCAGAGGTAGAGACAAAGCCACGCCCGGAAAAAGAGCAGCAGGCACCCACGAAAGAACCGGGACCTGCGGCAGCTAAGCCGGAACGGCTCCGGGAGTTTGAAAGCAAAGAACGTCCCGGCAAGGTAGAAAAAGAAGGCCAGCCGTCGGGGAAAAGACACCCCGGGCAGGCTAAACGTCAGGACCAGAAGCAGGCCCGCCGCCGGGAAAATAAAGGCCAGGAACAGGATAATCGCCGGGCCCCGCAACGGGAAGAGCGCCCGGCCAGGGTGGACCAGCAGGTACCGGTGCCCGCCAGGGATGCCGCCCCGCGCCCGGCAGGGAAAGGACCGGCCAGGCCGCCCCGCAACAAACAGTTGCGCATTCCGAAGCCGCCGGAGGCAGTTACCAAGGAAGCGCCGGAAAAGCGGCGGGAACGCCCGGCGGGCAAGCCGGCTCCCAGGCAGGCCGAACCGGGCCGCAGCCGCAAGATGGTAGCCCTGGAAGAGCAGCTTGAAGAACGCCTGATGCGGCGGGGTAAAGAAAAGAATAAAGCCAGAGGCGTCCAGCAGGAAGCTCCCAGGGTCGTGCGCCGGGTCACTTTAACGGGCAGTATTACCGTCCAGGAACTCGCCAAAAGGCTCGGTAAAACGGCGGCCGAGGTTATTAAGTTTTTACTCGGCCAGGGGATAATGGCCACCATCAACCAGGAACTGGATATCGATACGGCCGCCATTGTCGCCCAGGAAATGGGAGCCGTCGTTGAAGTTAAAGAGGAGAAACCCATTACCTTGCTGGAAGACCTGCCCGATGACCCGGAAAGCCTGCAGGAACGGCCGCCGGTAGTAACCGTTATGGGCCATGTCGACCACGGTAAGACCTCTTTGTTAGATGCCATACGGCGCACCAACGTTACGGCTACCGAGGCCGGCGGTATCACCCAGCATATCGGTGCTTACCAGGTCAAGGTTAGAAACAGGAAAATTACCTTTCTGGATACTCCCGGCCACGAGGCCTTTACCGCCATGCGTGCCCGGGGCGCCCAGGCTACGGATATAGCCATCCTGGTGGTAGCCGCCGACGACGGCGTCATGCCCCAGACGGTGGAGGCCATAAACCATGCCAAAGCTGCCGGCGTGCCCATTATTGTAGCCATCAATAAAATGGACCGGCCCGACGCCAATCCGGAGCGGGTCAAGCAACAGCTGACGGAGTACGGCCTGGTGCCGGAGGAGTGGGGCGGCGAAACCATTATGGTGCCCGTCTCGGCCCTTAAAAAAGAAGGCCTCAATGAACTGCTGGAAATGACCCTGCTCACGGCCGATATGATGGAGCTCAAGGCCAACCCCGATCGCCCGGCCCGGGGGATAGTCATTGAAGCCAAGCTGGATAAAGGCCGCGGCCCGGTGGCTACCATGCTGGTCCAGAAGGGGACCCTGAAGGTGGGCGACAACCTGGTAGCCGGGTCGGTGTACGGCCGTGTCAGGGCCCTCTTCGACGACAAAGGCGAGCGGGTAAAGAGCGCCGAGCCGTCTATGCCGGTGGAAGTTCTGGGTCTTGCCGAACTGCCCCAGGCCGGTGACATTTTCCAGGTCGTGGAGGACGAAAAGCTGGCCCGCCAGGTGGCCTCCCTGCGCCACGAAGAAAAGCGCCAGGAAGAATTCAAGGCCGCCAATAAGACTTCCCTGGATGACCTGTTCAAACAGATGGAAGCAGGCGAGGTCAAAGAACTCAACCTGGTCATCAAAGGCGACGTCCAGGGTTCGGTGGAAGCCCTGCGGGCCGCCCTGGAGCAGCTATCTACCGCCGAAGTAAAAGTCAGCATTATTCACGGCGGCGTCGGCGCCATCACCGAAAGCGACGTCATGCTGGCCGCCGCTTCGAGGGCCATCATTATTGGGTTTAACGTCCGCCCGGACGCCAACGCCCGTAAGGCGGCGGAAGAAGCGGGGATAGAAATCCGTCTCTACCGGGTGATCTACGAGGCTATCGACGAGGTCAAGGCGGCCATGAGCGGCCTCCTTGAACCGGAGAAACGGGAGGTTGTCCTGGGCCGGGCTGAAGTGCGGGCAACCTTTAAAGTGCCGAAGGTGGGCACCGTAGCCGGCTGCCTTGTCACCGAAGGCAAAATCCAGAACCGGGCCCTGGCGCGGGTAATCCGGGATGGAGTGGTAGCCTTTGAAGGCCGCATCGAATCCCTGAAGCGCTTTAAAGACGACGTCCGCGAGGTAGCCCAGGGTTACGAATGCGGTATAGGCCTGGAAAAATATAACGATATTAAGGTCGGCGACATTATCGAAGCCTATATTATAGAAGAGGTTAAAAGGGAACTGTAGGGAGGCGATGGCCTTGGCGTTACGGGTTGAACGGGTTGCCGAGCAGATGAAAAAAGAAATAGCCCGGATTTTAAGGGATGAATTAAAAGATCCCCGCCTGGAAGCCGGCCTGGTTTCAGTTACAGGAGTAGAGCTATCCAGTGACCTCCGCTATGCCCGGGTCTACGTCAGCGTTTACGGTGATGAAGCCCAAAAAAGGGAAGTTATGGGAGGCCTGGCCAGGGCGACGGGCTTTGTGCGACGGGAAATCGCCCGGCGCCTGCCATTGCGCTATACACCGGAAATAACCTTTAAATTTGATGCCTCCATCGCCCACGGCGATCACATCAACAGGCTGCTGGCGCGCGTCAAGGCAGAGGAGCAGGATGATGACGGCAATTGAAAGTATAGCCGCCACCCTGGCTGCGGCCCGGGAAGCAGCCGTTGTCTCGCACATTATCCCGGACGGGGACTGCCTGGGGTCCACCCTGGCCCTGGCCCTGGCCCTGCGGCAGCGGGGAGCAAAGGTAGTGGCCGTTAACGCCGACCCAGTGCCGGAGATGTTTCACTTCCTCCCCGGCCAGGAAACCATTATCCCTCCCGCGAGGGTGACAGAGGTACCCGGGCTTCTGGTAATGGTTGACAGCACCGACATGGAAAGGGCCGGGGAAGGCTTCAGCCGGTGGCGGCAAAAAACCGGGACGGTCATTAACATCGACCACCATGTCAGCAATACCCGTTTCGGCGACCTGAACCTGGTAGACGGGAGGGCGGCAGCTACGGCCGAGCTGGTGTTTGCCATCCTGGAAAAAATGCCCGTCACCATTACACCGGACATCGCCACCTGTCTTTATACCGCCCTGGCCACCGACACCGGCTCTTTCCAGTACGAAAACTGTACGGCAGCGACCATGCGCCTGGCGGCAAGGCTGATGGAACTGGGAGCCGACCTGCCCCGGATCAGGGAATACCTGTGGGAGAGGAAGCCCCTGGCCGGCATCCGCCTGCTGGCGGCGGCTTTACCCACCCTGACCCTGGCCTATGACGGCAGGATTGCCTGGATGACGGTTTCCGGGACGGCCCTGGAAGCCACCGGGGCCCGGCCGGAAGATGCCGAGGGCCTGGTAAATTACCCGCGCAGCATCGCCGGCGTCGAGGTGGGCCTGCTTTTCCGGGAACTGCCCGGCGGCCAGGTAAAGGTCAGCCTGCGCTCCAAAAAAAGCGTCGACGTTAACGCCATAGCGGCGCGCTTTGGCGGCGGCGGCCACCGCCGCGCTGCCGGCTGTACCGTTAAGGGTGACCTCGACGCCGTCGTAGCCATGGTCGTTGCGGCGGCAGGTGAAGAATTAAATGACGGCAGGTTTCATTAATATTCTAAAGCCCCCCGGCCTTACCTCCCATGATGTCGTCCAGGAATTACGCCGCCTTTTGAAAGAACGGCGTATCGGTCACGGCGGCACCCTGGATCCCATGGCCGCCGGGGTGCTGCCGGTGGCCGCCGGCAGGGCGACCCGTTTGCTGGAATACATCCAGGCCGGCGGCAAGGCCTACCGGGCGGAGTTTATCCTGGGGCTGAAGACCGATACCCAGGACCTCGGCGGCCGGGTCCTGGCCCGGCCGGGGTGCCGGGGATTTACCCTGGCGGAGCTCCAGGAAGCAGCCCGCCCCTTTACCGGCAGCATCAGCCAGGTACCGCCCATGGTTTCGGCAGTTCATTTTGAGGGACGGCGCCTCTACGAGCTGGCCAGGGAAGGCCTGGAAGTGGAGCGGCCGGCCCGCCTGGTCAATATCGAAAAATTCCAGGTGCTGCAAGGATGGCCGGACGGGCCGTTCTTTCGCGTACTGGCGGATATTACCTGTTCTAAAGGCACCTACATCCGCACCCTGGGTGCCGACTGGGGTGATTACCTGGGCTGCGGGGCCACCCTGGCCTTTCTCCTGCGCACCCGCGCCGGCAGTTTTAAACTGGAGGAGGCCTGGACCCTGGAAGAAATAGCAGGGCAGGTGGCAAAGGGCGGCCGGGAATTCCTCCTGCCGCCGGCAGCGGGTATAGCCCATTTACCGGCGGCCGTCGTCACGGGAAAGGCCGTCAAAGCAGCGGCCAGCGGCGCCGCCGTCGACCCGGACGGCTGCACCCTGGTGCCGGCCCTGCGGCCGGGGCATCTGGTTCGCCTGGAAACCCCCGCGGGGGTTCTCCTGGCCGTGGCCAGGGTGGTGCCGAAAGGTGAAGGATACTGTTTTAAACCCGAAAAGGTATTGCAGTGAAGGAGTAGAGCAATGCAGGTACGGCAGGGAATGCCGGGAGAGGAAATAGTCGCAGGCTGTTACCTGGCCCTCGGGAACTTCGACGGCGTCCACCGGGGCCACCAGCAACTAATCGGCAGCATCGTCCGGAAAGCCAGAATAGCAGGGAAACCGGCTGTAGTTATCACCTTTTCGCCCCATCCCGCCTGTATAACTGGTGACAACCCTCCCGGCCTTTTAACCACTACAGATAGGAAAGAAAAATTAATAGCCGCCCTGGGAGTGGACTTTTTATTTATCCTGCCCTTTAACAGGGAACTGGCCCGGCTTGCACCGGAAACCTTTGTGTATGATATCCTCTGGCCCCGGTTTCACCCGCGCCTGGTGGCCGTGGGCTTTAACTTCACCTTCGGCCACCGGGGCGCGGGCACGCCCGCTTTGCTTAAACGGCTGGGGGAAGAACTCGGCTTTGAGGTAGAAGTAATGGCCCCGGTTACGTACGAAGGGATGACGGTCAGCAGCACTACCATCCGCGACGCCCTCGACCGGGGCGATATCCTCCTCGCCAGGAAACTCCTGGGTTACTGGCCGGTCCTGGCCGGCACTGTTGTCGCCGGCGACCGCCGCGGGCGTGAACTCGGTTTTCCTACCGCCAACCTGGCCGTGCCGCCGGAAATCAAGCTGCCGGCACGGGGAGTTTACGCCTGCCTGGCCCGCTTCCGGGACCGGGTATACCGGGCGGTAGTAAACATCGGCCGCCGGCCCACCTTTGGGACGGACCTGCCGGCAACTATTGAAGCCCACCTCCTCGACTTTGAAGGCGGCCTCTACGGCCAACAATTAGAACTCGAGTTACGCGCCTATTTGCGCCCGGAGCGCCGCTTTGCCGGTCCCCGGGAGTTAGCAGCCCAGATGCAGGAAGACTGTACCAGGGCGCGCGCCTTTTTAAACGAACGGCAGGCGTAAGGCAGGGGTAACCACCCATCGGGCCACGGCGTAAAATATACTGCGGCGAGTCCAGAAATTTACCCGCGGCCGGAATGGGGCTGGGAATGATGAAGGTAGTGATCACGGCCCATGCCAGGAAACGCCTGCAGGAATTGCGCCAGGAACAGATAAGGGAACAGGACATCCGGGCGGCAGCCAGGAGCATCCCGGGATATATCCCCACGGCCACCCGTTTCCGCGGTTTTGTGGCTGCTTCCGGGCGCGCCTTCGACCTGGTGGTAAAAGACGTGCCGGCCGGGAGGCTGGTGATCACCATTATCGGTAAATAGCCGTGAAAGCTGCAGTTGCGTTCGGCGCCGGCAAGGCCTATAATATAATTAATGAACCCGAGGCGAGGATTGGCGAAGCTCCGACGCCTTTCTTGGCCCGCTGGGGATTTTAAGGAGAAGGAGGTGACGCTGATGGCCCTGGATCAAGCCAAAAAGCAGGAAATAATCGCCCGCTACCGGCAGCATGAAAATGATACCGGCTCACCGGAAGTCCAGATTGCCATCCTGACGGAACGCATCAACCACCTGACGGAACACCTGAAGGTGCACCATAAGGACCATCATTCGCGCCGGGGTTTGCTGAAAATGGTCGGCCAGCGCCGCGGTTTACTTAACTACCTGCGTGATAATGACATCGGGCGCTACCGGCAAATAATCGAAGCCCTGGGATTAAGGCGATAAAGTTTGGAGGAGCGGTAAGGCCGCTCCTTTTTTAATGACTTTTTAGCAGTATTTAGGGCGACATTGGAAGGAAATACTATAACAAATGTCGAATGAGTTAAAGTTTATTAATGGTATGATTAAGGAGGCTACTTAAAACTAATGCAAGGGGTATTGCGCAAAACCCTCACCATTGCCGGCCGGGATTTAACCCTGGAAACCGGCCGCCTGGCGCGCCAGGCCGGGGGTGCCGTCCTGGTAACTTACGGCGGCACCATGGTGCTGGTCACGGCCACAGCCGCCGCCGAACCGCGGGAAGGAATCGATTTTTTCCCCCTGACGGTTGACTACGAAGAAAGGCTTTACGCTGCCGGTAAAATACCGGGCGGTTTTATTAAACGGGAAGGCCGCCCCAGCGAGAAGGCCATCCTTTCGGCCCGGCTGATCGACCGGCCCATCCGGCCGTTATTTCCCAAGTATTACCGCAACGACGTCCACGTCGTCGCCACCGTTTTATCGGTAGACCAGGATTGCCCGCCCAATGTGGCCGGCATTATCGGCGCTTCGGCCGCCCTGACCATCTCGTCCATCCCCTTTGCCGGGCCCATAGGGGCGGTAGCCGTGGGATTAATCGACGGCAAACCGGTTATCAACCCAACCCTGGCCGAAGACGAAAAAAGCGCTCTAAACCTGGTAGTAGCCGGTACGGAAACGGCTATTATGATGGTCGAAGCAGGGGCCAAAGAGGTCCCCGAGGAACTGATGCTGGAATGCATCATGCAGGCCCATGAAGAGATTAAACGGATTGTCGCTTTTATCAATGATTTCCGCGCCGGAGCTTTAGAAATGGGCCTGGCCTGGGAAAAGCAGGAAGTAGTTGAGCCCCGCCTGGATCCCGAACTGGAAAGCCAGGTGCGGGAGATTGCCACACCGCGCCTGCAGGAAGCCATCTACAGCAGCCGCGATGAAAGGCTTGTCAAGCAGGAAAGGGAAAAACGGCTGGAGGCCTGCCGGGAAGAGATCAAGGAACTGGTATTGACCGGCAGGGAAGAGTTGCTGGCGGAGCAGCCGGAGGTCCCTCGGCTGGTCAATGATTTAATTACCAGGATAGAAAAAGAAATAATGCGGCAAATGATCCTTACCCAGGGCGTGAGGATCGACGGCCGCGCCCTCGATGAAATCCGGCCTATTACCTGTGAAGTAGGGGTTTTGAGCCGTACCCACGGGTCAGGTCTTTTTACCCGGGGCGAGACCCAGGTGCTGACGGTAACCACCCTGGGCCCCATCAGCGACGAACAGATCCTCGACGACCTGGGAGTAGACGAATCCAAGCGCTACATGCACCATTATAACTTCCCGCCCTACAGCGTCGGCGAGGCACGGCCCATCCGCGCCCCCGGCAGGCGGGAGATTGGCCACGGCGCCCTGGCGGAAAGGGCCCTGGAACCCATGATTCCCCCGGAAGAAGAATTCCCCTACGCCATCCGCCTGGTTTCCGAAGTCCTGGGCTCCAACGGCTCCACTTCCATGGGCAGCGTCTGCGGCAGTACCCTGGCCCTCATGGACGCCGGCGTGCCCATCAAGGCACCGGTAGCCGGGGTGGCCATGGGCCTGGTCAAGGAAGGGGACCGGGTGGCCGTGCTGACGGACATCCAGGGGATTGAAGACGCCCTGGGGGATATGGACTTTAAAGTTGCCGGCACCAGAAACGGCATTACGGCCCTGCAGATGGATATAAAGATTGCGGGCATCGACCGGGCCATTTTAGAACGCGCCCTGGAACAGGCGCGCCGGGGACGGCTTTTCATCCTGGACAAAATCCTGGCCGCCATCCCCGCCCCGCGGGCCGAGCTTTCTCCCTATGCTCCCCGGATGCTGACCTTAACCATTGACCCCGATAAAATCCGCGACATCATCGGCCCGGGCGGCAAGATTATCAAAAAGATCATTGAAGAAACCGGCGTAGAGATCGACGTCGAGGACGACGGCCGCGTCTTTATCGCTTCCACCGATGCCGCCAGGGGCGAGCGGGCGGCGGAGATTATCCAGGCCCTGACCCAGGATATAGAGACGGGCAAAGTATATAACGGCAAGGTGACCAGGATAACCGATTTCGGCGCCTTTGTGGAAGTCATCCCCGGGGTCCTGGGTATGCCCGGCAAAGAGGGCCTGGTGCATATCTCCCAGCTGGCCAACGAGCGGGTAGAAAAGGTAGAAGACGTGGTCCAGGAGGGCGACTATATCCTCGTCAAGGCCATCGGCTTTGATTCCCAGGGGCGGTTGAAGCTTTCCCGTAAAGAAGCCCTGCCCCAGCCCGTCCATGAGGGAGGCGGGCGCCACCTGCGCCGCCAGGGCCGGGACGGCAACCGCGGCCTGAACAACCGGCGGCCGCGCTAGCAGCCGCGTCTGATTGCAGCGCCGGGGGCATATACATTGATCAGGACACGATAAAGGTGGTGCGGTCAATGTATGTGTTCTACTACCGGCGGCAGCAGCTGCGGCGCCTGGCCCTGCTGGTTGCGGCGGTGTTGCTGCTGGTCCTCGGCTTTACTGCCCGGCACTGGCTGGCGGCGAGGGCGGTGCCGGTCATGAAAACCCAGCCCATCTACCAGGGCGACCCGGGGCGCAAAGCCGTAGCCCTGACCTTTACCGTTGACTGGGGGGAAGAGTACCTGCCGGCCATTTTGCAGGCCCTGGAGCAGGAAGGGGCACGGGCCACCTTTTTTCCCACCGGCCAGTGGGCCGCAAGGCACCCCGAACTGGTGCGGCAGATGCTGGCCGGCGGCCATGAAATAGGCAACCACGGCCAGAGCCACCCCCACCCCGATAATTTAACCCGGGAGGAAAACCGCCGCGACATCCAGGCCGGGGAAGATACCCTGGTGGCCATTACCGGCAGGAAACCCCTCCTTTATTCTCCCCCTTACGGGGAGAGCCAACCCCAGGTAGTGGCTGCGGCCGGCGACCTGGGCTACAAATTTATCATGTGGACCATCAATACCGGCGACTACCTGCCCAATACCAGACCGGAGGACATCCTGGCCACGGTAATTCCCAGATGCCAGAACGGGGCCATCATCCTCATGCACCCGACCGGACCGGCCGGCAAAGCCCTGCCGGAGCTATTAAAAGAATTGAAAAAGCGGGGCTATGCCCTGGTAACCGTTTCCGAGATCCTTTAACAGCAGGACACCTGTTTTATAAGGCCGGCCTTCCCTGGAGATAATAACCCCTGTTTAATGATAATTTTCCAGGGGAGTGAAGGCCTGTTGTCAAGGCTTGTATACGCGCTGCTGCTAATCATAAACTGTCTCTTCTGGCCCGGGACGGCAGGGGCTGCCGCTGAACCCTCCATTACGGCAACGGCGGCTATTCTGATGGAGGCCGGTACCGGCCAGGTCCTTTACGAATACGGCGCCAGGGAAGAGCGGCCGCCGGCCAGCACCACGAAGATCATGACCGCCATCCTGGCCCTGGAACTGGGCCGGCCGGATACTCCCGTTAAGGTGAGCAGCTATGCCGCCACTACACCCGGGGCCAGTATTTATTTAACTACAGGAGAAATATTAACCCTGGGCGACCTGGTCAAAGGCGCCCTCCTTAATTCCGGCAATGACGCCACCGTTGCCATTGCCGAATGCCTGGCCGGCACGGAAGCGGGTTTTGCCTGGCTCATGAACCGTAAAGCCCGGCAGATAGGGGCTTTTCACACTCACTTTAACAATCCCCACGGGCTTACCGATCCAGACCATTACACCACTGCCTATGACCTGGCCCTCATGGCCCGGTACGCCCTGGACAACCCCATCTTTCGCCGCCTGGTAGCCACGCAGGAGGACCAGATCCCGGGGCCGGACGGTGTGCGTTACCTCTACAATACCAACCGCCTGCTGGGCTCCTATCCCGGAGCCGATGGCGTCAAGACCGGCACCACCGACGCCGCCGGCCAGTGCCTGGTCGCTTCGGCCACCAGGGCGGGACGCCGGCTCATTGCCGTCGTCCTGGGCAGCTGGGATCGCTATGCCGACGCCCGCGCCCTGCTGGACTACGGCTTTAACGATTTTTATAACGAAACCGCCCCGGCCGGGGAACCTGCCGGCCGGGTTTATGTAAAAAACGGGAAAGAAACATCCGTCCCTGTAGCGCCGCTGGTGACGGCCGGTTTCACGGTACCCGCGGACCAGGCGGCCTATCTGGAAAAACGCGTGTTACTGCCGGCTGCCGTTAAAGCTCCCGTCAGGAAAGGCCAGGAGCTGGGCCAGGTAAAGATCCTGTTCCGGGGCCGGGAAGTCGCCGGTTCTACCCTTGTTGCCACCCGGGATGTAGCTGCCCGGCCCTGGTGGTCACGGTTTAAGAAATAAAAAGAAAAAGTTAGGGGGAAGGGAATGTACCAAAAACATATCCTGGAGAACGGCATCCGGGTGGTGAGTGAAGAAGTTCCCTTTGCCAATTCCATAGCCCTGGGGGTGTGGGTGCGTACCGGTTCCCGCGATGAAGACACAACCAACCAGGGCGTTTCCCATTTCCTGGAGCACCTGTTGTTTAAAGGCACAACCAGGCGAACGGCCCGGCAGATAGCCGAGGAACTGGAGGCAGTGGGGGGAATAATCAACGCCTTTACCACCAAGGAATACACCTGTTTTTACACCCGGGTGCTGGCCGAACACCTGGACCTGGCCATTGACGTTTTAAGCGACATGTTTTTTAATTCCCTCCTGGCCGTCGAAGACATCGAAAAAGAGAAGAAGGTCATCCTGGAAGAAATCAAGATGTACGAAGATTCCCCGGACGAGCTGGTACACGACCTCTTTGCCCAGGCCATCTGGCCCGGGCATCCCCTGGGCCGGGCCATCCTTGGTACTTATGAAACGGTAGCCAATTTAAACCGGGACGTCATTTACCGCTACTACCAGGAACATTACAACAGCGCCAGTATCGTCCTGGCGGCTGCCGGGAAATTTAGCACCGCCGGACTGGTCGCCAGGCTTCACGAGGCCTTCGGCCTTAAAACCTGCCCCGGCAGGCAGGGGGAATACCGCCCGCCCCGGAACCACCCCGGGGTCAGCGTTAACGTTAAAGACACGGAGCAGGTGCAGATCTGCCTGGGGGTGCCGGGACTGCCCCAGGACCATGGCGATATTTATGCCCTCCAGGCCCTGAACAACATCCTGGGCGGCGGCCTGAGTTCTCGCCTCTTCCAGCTCATCCGTGAAGAACAGGCCCTGGCCTATTCCGTCTACTCTTACCATGCCGGTTTCAGCGACAGCGGCCTTTTGACCATTTACGCCGGCACCAGCCCCGATAATTACCGCCGGGTGGTAACCCTGATCTTAGAAGAAATAGCTTTTCTGAAAGATAAAGGGGTAACGGAGAAAGAATTAAAACGCACCAAAGACCAGATCCGCGGCAACCTCCTTCTCGGCCAGGAGAACGTCAACCACCGCATGAGCCGGCTGGGCAAGACGGAACTCACCTATGGCCGGGTTATTACGGCGGAAGAAGTTATCGAGCGATTGAACGAGGTTACTGAAGATGACGTCCGGGCCGTCGCCGGGCGCCTCTTCCGGCCGGAATACCTGTCCCTGACCACCCTGGGGCCGGAAGTCGAACCCCTGGACCTGGCCGCCTGCGCCCGCCAGGCCGGGGTTTAGGGAGGATTACTCATGGATCGTTTAGAACATATCTTTGCCCTCCAGGAGCGCTTCGACAGGGACCTGGCCCGTCGGCGCCGGCTGCCCGGTTACGGCCTGGAGGAGTGGATCCAGAAAGAAGTCCTGGCCATGGTCGCCGAGCTGGGAGAGCTCCTGGATGAAGTAAACTTCAAATGGTGGAAGAATCCCCATCCTTTAGACCGCGAAGCCATCAAAGGCGAACTCGTCGACATCCTCCACTTTCTCGTCAGCATGTGCCTCAAAGCCGGCATTACGGCAGACGAATTTTACCGGGCGTACCTGGCTAAAAACGAGGAAAACTTCAAGCGGCAGCAGGGCCTGACGGATCGGCAGGAATATGCCGCCATCGGGGAGGACAAGGAGGCATAAAGTAGACCTCTCCCTTCATATGTTTTAGCGAAGGGAGATGAGATCCATGAATGCTTTATTTTTTATCTGCCTCCTGCTCTTCCTTTTAATCCTGGCCCTAAAGGCCAAGGTCGGCTTTTACCGCAGCAGCAATATGGAAGCCGTCGCCAGCCCCGTTTCCCGGGCCCTGGCCGAACTGGCAGCCATCGCCGGGGGTATTTACCTCTCCCTGGTGCTCCTGGCCAGCTTCTTAAAGATCAGCCTGCCGCAAACGATAGCCATCGGCGGGTTGCTGGTCGATCCCCTGGCCGTTGTCGCCCTGATAATAGCCCTCGTCCAGCCCCTGGTCCTGGTTATCTGGCCGCGGCGGAAAGGGCGGTAGAGGCATGCGCCTGACGGAACTCATGGGCAAGGAGATAATTAACCTCTACGACGGCTCCCGCCTGGGACATATCGGCGACGCCGACCTGATCCTGGACCTGGCCGGGGGGACCATTGCCGCCATTATCCTGCCCGTGAAGGGGAGATGGCTGTCTTTATTCGGCGCCCGCCAGGAAATGGTGATCCCCTGGGAAGCCGTCCAGAAGGTCGGCAGCGAAGTGGTAGTAGTCAGCCTGGATCCCACTTACAGCCGCCGGCGGGAGAAAGATTGACAGGACTTATCTCCGGTGGTATCATAGGGTAAACAAAGGCATAAACTCATCTCGTGTGCAGTGGGGTAGAGGTGCAGCGGGCAAGAGTACTGCCGGTGAGGCGGGCACCGGTGAGCCGGCAGGAAAGGGTACGCTGCCGAAGGGAGATGGCAGGCCCAAGGTCATCTTCCTGGGACGGCCGCTGAATAAGGGCCGGACTGTCACCGTAACGGCGGGGGCGCCGGTATTGAGGCATGGGACCGGCGCCGGAGGCGAGGCGTTAACGGTGGAGCGCTACTCGCACGAAGAGGCCTGGCGAGATGAGTATTCTGGTAATCCGGGGGAAACCGGAGCGGGATGCTCATGGTTTCCCCTTAGTTTTTTTAAAAGGGGGTGACAGCAACGATAAGAGTGGTAGTTACCGGCGCCGCCGGCCGCATGGGCCGGGAGATGACGAAGGGCCTGCTCCAGGCTGATGACATAGAAGTGGTAGGCGCCGTAGACCGGGTGGCGGCCGGCACGGATATCGGCACCTTAAACGGCTTGCAGCCTGCCGGGGTGTCCATCAGTGACGACCTGGCAGCAGTGATAAGGGCCGCCCGCCCCCGGGTGCTGGTCGATTTCACCGTGGCCGCCGCCGCCCTGGCCAACGCCCGCCTGGCCGTAGAGGAGGGGGTAAGCCCGGTCATCGGCACCACCGGCATGAGCACTGCGCAGCTGGACGAGCTGCACCAGCTCTGCGAAGCCCGGCAGGTAGGCGCGGTGGTGGCTCCCAATTTTTCCCTCGGGGCCATATTAATGATGCACTTTGCCCGCCAGGCGGCCCGTTACTTCCCCCGGGCGGAAATTATCGAAATGCACCACGAACAAAAGATCGACGCCCCTTCGGGGACGGCCTTAAAAACGGCCGAACTTATGGCCGGGGCGATGGAGGCGGTACCGCCCCTGCCGGCCGGGGAAGAAAAGGTGCCCGGGGCCAGGGGAGGCGCTTACCGGGGCCTGGCCGTCCACAGCCTGCGCCTGCCGGGAGCAATAGCCCACCAGGAGGTAATTTTCGGCGGCCAGGGACAGCTCCTGACCATCCGCCATGACACAACCGGCCGGGAAGCCTTTTTGCCCGGGCTTTTACTGGCCGTGCGGCAGGTCCTCCACCTTAAAGGGCTGGTTTACGGGCTGGAAAACCTGCTGGAATTATAGGCCTGGCACCTCCCGGGGCGGCCGCACATATATTGCAAGTAGTACAGTTGTACTAACTTGACAGGAGGTCGTTCCGGCATGGGCGGGATGCTGGCAGGGACTAAGGTGGCAATGCTGGGAGGCGATGCCCGGGAAATAGTTCTCCTGGAAGAGCTGCTGCGCCGGGGAGCAGAAGTGCAGGTAGCCGGCCTGGGTGATTTACCGGAGCGGGAAGGTTGCACCTGTTATGACCATCCCCCGGACGCCGTGAGGGGAGCGGGGGTAATTATTTTACCGGTGCCGGGGGTAAAAGCGGGAGGTACCATCCACGCCCCCCTGGCGCGGCGGCCCCTGTATTTCACCGGGGAACTGGCCGCTGCCATCCCGCCGGGGACGCCGGTCCTGGTAGGGGTGGCCAAGGCCTTCCTGAAAGAAATAGCGGCAGAGCGCGGCTGGCAGCTGGTAGAAACGGCAGAGATGGACGAAATGGCCATCTTAAATTCCATCCCTACTGCCGAAGGGGCCATCATGATGGCCATGCAGGAGCTCCCCATTACCCTGCACGGCAGCGAGGCCTTCGTCCTGGGCCTGGGCCGTACCGGTTTCACCCTGGCGCGGATGCTGGCCGGGATAGGCGCCCGGGTGACGGTAGTCGACCGGGGGGCGCCCGACCGGGCCCGGGCCTACGCCGTGGGGTGGCCGGCCTTCGCCTTTACCGATCTGGCAGCCGTAATCGCGCGGGCCGACGTCATTTTCAATACCGTTCCCGCCCCGGTCCTGACGGGAGAACTCCTGGCCCTGACTAGGCCGGGGGTCCTGATCATCGACCTGGCGTCGGACCCCGGTGGGACTGATTTCGCCGCCGCTGCCGCCCTCAAGCGCCGGGCCGTCCTCGCCCCGGGGCTGCCGGGCAAGGTGGCCCCCCGGACAGCCGGGGAAATCCTGGCCCGGGTGTACCCCGCCGTTATCCGGAAATGCCTGGGACGACTGTAAACCCTGCGTGGAGGTGCTTATCATGCGGCTGCAGGGCAAGAGAGTAGGGTTTGCCGTCACCGGCTCCCATTGTACCCTGGCGGTGGTAATGCAGGAGCTGGCCAGGGTTGTTGCCGAAGGCGCCAGGGCGGTGCCGATCCTGTCCCCGGCCGTCAGGGACAGCGATACCCGTTTCGGCACCAGTGCCTTCTGGCGGGCGGAGGTAGAAAGAATTACCGGGCAAAAAGCCATAGATACTATTGTTACGGCAGAGCCGATCGGCCCGAAAAAACTTTTCGACGTCATTGTCGTTGCCCCCTGTACCGGCAATACCCTGGCCAAACTGGCCAACGGGATTACCGACACCCCGGTCCTGATGGCCATGAAAGCCCAGCTGCGCAACCTGCGCCCGGTGGTGCTGGCCATTTCCACCAACGACGGCCTGGGGGCCAACGCCGTGAATTTAGGCCGGGTAATGAACATGAAAAATATTTACCTGGTTCCCTTTGGCCAGGACGACCCCCACAATAAACCCAATTCCCTGGTAGCCAGTATGGATTTAATAGTCGACACCATCCTGGCGGCCCTGGAGGGGCGCCAGATCCAGCCCCTTTTACTGGGTCCGCCGCCAAAGGGACAGGCGACAGGAGGATAGCAATCAGCAAATGAAGACTTATAACGTCGCTGTAGTTGGAACCGGAGCCGTGGGCCAGGCCATGCTCAAGGTTTTGGAGGAGAGGAATTTCCCCGTCGGCAGGCTGAAGGTCCTGGCCACCAGCCGTTCGGCAGGCAAAACCGTAACCTTCAGGAATGAGGAGTACGTTATCGAAGAAACCACCCCGGCCTCCTTTGCCGGCATTGACGTGGCCCTCTTCGCCGGCGGCGAGGCCAGCAAGCTTTACGGCCGGGCGGCGGTGGAAGCCGGCGCGGTGGTAATCGACAACAGCAACAACTTCCGCATGGACCCCGAGGTGCCCCTGGTGGTGCCGGAGGTCAATCCCCGGGACGTCCGCTGGCACAAAGGTTTGATCGCCAATCCCAACTGCTCCACCATCCAGATGGTGGTGGCTCTAAAACCCATCTACGACGCCGCCGGCATCAAGAGGATTGTTGTTTCCACCTACCAGGCCGTATCCGGCGCCGGCCAGGAAGCCATCGACGAGCTGCGGCAGCAGGCGCAGCAGGTCCTGAACGGGGAAGAGGTAACGGGCAGGGTATTTCCCTGGCCGATCGCCTTCAACTGCCTGCCCCACATCGACGTCTTCCTGGAGAACGGCTACAGCAAAGAAGAAATGAAAATGGTCAACGAGACCAAAAAGATCATGGGCGACGACCAGATCCAGGTAACGGCCACGACGGTGCGGGTGCCGGTCTTTAACGGCCACTCGGAAGCGGTCAACGTGGAGACACGGGAAAAACTGACGGCAGCGGCGGCCAGGGAACTCCTGCGCCGGGCGCCGGGGGTCGTGGTGGTGGATGACCTGGAAGCCAGAGCCTATCCCCTGGCCATCCATGCCGACGGCCGCGATGAAGTCTTCGTCGGCCGCATCCGCGAAGATTTTACCGTCCCCTGCGGCCTGAACATGTGGATCGTAGCCGATAATTTACGCAAGGGCGCGGCGACCAACGCCGTCCAGATTGCGGAACTGCTGGTGCAGGAGGGCCTTCTCTAAAAGCGAGGTGACGGCCATGAAGGTCCTGGTGCAGAAGTTCGGCGGCTCCTCGGTAGCCACCCCGGAGCAGCGGTTGCTGGTGGCCCGGCATATTGAAGCGGCCTGCCGGGCCGGTTACCGGGTGGCGGTCGTCGTTTCGGCCATGGGCCGCCGCGGGGCACCCTATGCCACCGATACATTACTGGATTTGTTGTCCGGCAACCCCATTTCTCCCCGGGAACGCGACTTGCTCCTGTCCTGCGGGGAGATTATTGCCGGTGTCGTGTTAAGCGCGACCTTGCAGGGACGGGGCCTGCCGGCCGTCTTTCTTACCGGCGGCCAGGCCGGCATCATTACCGACGCCCGCTTTAACGACGCCCGTATCCTCCGGGTGGACCCCCGGCGGGTCCGGTCCTGCCTGGAGCAGGAACAGGTTGTGGTGGTGGCCGGCTTCCAGGGGGTTACCGAAGCCGGGGAAATCACCACCCTGGGCCGGGGCGGCAGCGACACCACGGCCGCGGCCCTGGGCGTGGCCCTGCAGGCGGAAGCGGTGGAGATTTTCACCGACGTGGACGGTGTCAAGACGGCCGACCCCCGCATCGTCAGCGACGCCAGGACCCTGAGCACCATCACCTATACGGAAGCCTGCCAGATGGCCTACGAAGGGGCAAAAGTGATCCATCCCCGCGCCGTGGAAATCGCCCAGGAAGGAAATATCCCCTTGAAGATCAAGTCCACCTTTGGCGACGGGCCGGGCACCCTGGTAGTGGCCTGGCAGCCGGGCCCCGGCGGCGTGCATATCAGCCGGGACCGGGTAATAACGGGCATCACCCATATGGCCGGCCTGACCCAGCTGAAGGTTGCCCTGCCGGGCGACGCAGGGGCCGAGACCGTTTTCCAGACCCTGGCCCGGGACGACATCAGCGTGGACTTCATTAACGTCTTTCCCGGCGAACTGGTCTTTACCGTCGCCGCCGGCGTCGCCGGCCGGGCGGTGGAGTTGATCGAAGGATTGGGCTTTAACGTTGCGGCCCGTCCCAACTGCGCCAAGGTGGCTGCCGTGGGGGCCGGCATGCGCGGCGTACCCGGGGTCATGGCGGCCATCGTCACCGCCCTGAACCGCGCGGGAATAAAGATTTTACAGTCGGCCGATTCTTATACCTCGATATGGTGCCTGGTAGACCAGGCCGACATGGAGCGGGCCGTACAGGTCCTGCACCGCGAATTCAAGCTGCACGATGAAGAAACAGGCGAGGTGAAAGCTAATGCCGTGGGGTAGAATCCTCACTGCCATGGTGACCCCTTTTACAGAAGATGGTAAACTAGACCTGGACGGCGCTAAGCAACTGGCCGCTTACCTGGTAGACCACGGCAGCGACGGCCTGGTGGTGGCCGGCACCACCGGGGAGTCGCCGGCTTTGAGCCATGACGAGAAGATAGCCCTTTTCCGGGCTGTCAAAGAAGCGGTGGGCGGCAGGGCGGCGGTCATTGCCGGCACGGGTACCAACTCCACCGCCGCCAGCATCGAGCTCTCCCGGGAGGCAGAAGCCCTGGGGGTAGACGGCTTGATGCTGGTGGTACCCTACTACAACCGCCCCTCCCAGGAGGGCCTGTACCAGCATTTTAAAGCCATTGCCGGGGCCGTTTCCCTACCCATCATCCTCTACAATATCCCCTCCCGCACGGGGCGCAATATGGAGGCGGCCACGACCTTACGCCTGGCGGAGATTAAAAACATCGTCGCCGTCAAAGAAGCCAGCGGCGATATGGACCAGGCCACGGCCATCATCAAAGACGCGCCGCCCGGTTTCCTCCTGTACAGCGGCGACGACTCCCTGACCCTGCCCTTAATGGCCGTGGGCGCCCATGGCGTGATCAGCGTCGCCTCCCATGTGGCGGGGGAAAAGATGCAGGCCATGGTCAGGGCCTTTGCCGGCGGTGACGTGGCCGCGGCGGCGGCCCTGCACCGGGAGCTCTTCCCCTTGTTTAAAGCCCTATTTATAACCTCCAACCCGGTGCCGGTCAAGGAAGCCCTGCAAATGCTGGGGCTGCCGTCCGGCCCGGTGCGCCTGCCCCTGGTCGGGGCCAACCAGGCGGAAAAGGAAAAAATCGCCGCCGCCCTGAAAGAAGCCGGCGTTTTGCCGGCCGGGTGATGTTGCGGGAACAGGACGGATGGGGTATAATAAATATAGCTGGTTGAGATCGTGGGTTATAACCGGGCCGGCACGAGCAGGCCCGGTTTAATTGTGATGGCGCCGTAAAATTTTTATCAATGGAGGTGGATTAATGGCCGAAAACGAGCAAAAAGTATCCCTGATTCCCCTGGGCGGCCTCGGGGAGATAGGCAAGAACATGATGGCGATCAGGTACGGGAACAGCATACTGGTCGTCGATTGCGGCCTTACCTTTCCCGAGGAAGAGATGCTGGGCGTGGATGCAGTAATACCCGACTACACCTACCTGCTGGAGCACCGGCAGATGGTGAAGGGGATCATCGTTACCCACGGCCACGAAGACCATATCGGCGCCCTGCCCTATGTGCTGAAGGACCTGAACGTGCCCGTGTACGGCACGAGACTTACCCTGGGCCTGCTCCAGGCCAAGTTGAAGGAGCAGGGCAACCTGAACGGGGTAAAGCTGCAGCAGGTGAAGCCCCGGGATACCCTGCGGGTCGGCCCCTTCAGGGTGGAGTTCATCCACGTCAGCCATTCCATCGCCGACACGGTGGCCCTGGCCATCCACACGCCGGTGGGGACTATTGTCCACACCAGCGATTTCAAAATCGATTACACGCCCATTGACGGCGAGGTTTTCGACTTCTATAAATTCGCCCGGCTGGGGGAAGAAGGCGTCCTGGTGCTGCTGTCTGACAGCACCAACGTCGAGCGCCCCGGCTACACCATGTCCGAAAAGGTGGTGGGGGCGACCTTTGACGAGGTTTTCCGCCGGGCCCGGGAGCGGGTTATCGTCGCCAGCTTCGCTTCCAACGTGCACCGGCTGCAGCAGATAATCTCCACCGCCTGCAAGTACAACCGCAAGGTGGCCGTGGTCGGCCGCAGCATGGTCAACGTCGTCAACATCGCCCTGGAGCTGGGCTACCTGGATATCCCGGACGACACCCTGGTGGATTTGAGCGAGCTGGCCTACCTGCCCAAGAACAGGACGGTGATCATCTCCACCGGCAGCCAGGGCGAGCCCATGTCGGCCCTGACCCGCATCGCCAGGAACGACCACCGCCAGATCGAGATCGTCCCCGGCGACACGGTCATCATCTCGGCCCTGCCCATACCCGGCAACGAAAAGCTGGTGGCGCGGACGGTGGACCAGCTCTTCCGCCAGGGGGCCGACGTCTACCACGAGGCCGTAGACGGCGTCCACGTCTCCGGCCACGCCAGCCAGGAAGAGCTCAAGCTGGTCTTAAGCCTGGTCAAACCCAAATTCTTCGTCCCCGTCCACGGCGAATACCGCATGCTCATCAAGCATGCCCGCCTGGCCGAAGAACTCGGCATCCCGCCGGAAAACGTCTTCGTGGCGGAAAACGGCCAGGTGCTGGAGTTTACCCGCGAGCGGGGCGGCATCACGGGGCGGGTTCCGGCCGGGAGGCTCCTGGTGGACGGCCTGGGTGTAGGCGACGTGGGCAATATTGTCTTGCGGGACCGCAAACAGCTGGCCCAGGACGGCCTGATGATCGTCGTCGTAACTTTAAGCAAAGAAACCGGCGCCGTCGTCGCCGGGCCGGATATCGTCTCCCGGGGCTTCGTCTACGTCCGCGAGGCCGAGGAACTGCTGGAGGAAGCCAAAGAAAAGGTCCGCCAGGCCCTGGAAAAATGCGAGGAACGCCGGGTAACCGACTGGGCCACCATAAAAGGCAATATCCGCGACTCTTTAAGCAAGTTCCTCTATGAAAAGACCAGGCGCCGCCCCATGATCTTGCCGATTATCATGGAGGTATAGCGCTCTACTGGATAACACTTTCCTATCGAGGCGGTCCTCTGCCACAAGGGGACCGCCTATAAATTTTATGCCCGGCAGCGGGCGAGGCGAGGCACGAAACTTTTAACCAAAAGCAAGCGAAATTAAAACCACAAAGGAGGAATTTCTATTTATGCCGAAATAATCCAGATAGCCGGGGAAGGAGCCCCCCGCAAAATAAATAACGGGAGGTGTTGCCGTTGATCTCTACGGTCACAACCACCACCGTCACCACCATTGCCAGCTCCACCATGGCTGCGGGACTTGGCCTGGCGGCAGTCCTCTGCCTGATCGCCTTCCTGATCGCCAAGGAACTGCTGGATGCCGGCACAAGCGTCGAGGGCACGGGGGAAGGAACGGCGGTCGCAGCCCCTTACCCGTGGGTACGGCCCCTCAGCCGCGCCCTGACCGTGGGCATCATCCCCTTGCTCATTGGCTTCGGGTTTATTGTCCTGGTACGGGTGATGGCCGTCCTTTAAAGCAGCCATTACAGCGATGGTGGTAAAAAAGCCGTGAGCCCTGGCGCCACCGTACCGCGAGGAACGGTGGTATTTTGGCTGGTGAACAGGCTGGGAGAGGTGTATGACTGCCTGGACGATGCTGATAAGAAGGATATCCAGGCGGCAAAGAATGAGCTTGCGGGGCTTAGAGAGGACGAGGTAGCGAGTATTTTAGTTGGTAATGGTTTGATAACCGAAGATGTAAAAACCAAGCTTGATATTGATGATGAAAATACAGCTGCCTGTGAGCTGGCGCCAATGATTATAGCCGCGGCTGAAATCCAGTACTCGCAGGACGCTGGCGAATTGAAAGAAAAAATCAACACCTTCCGTACCGACCCCGACAACAGCGAAATATTTAGCAAGTTATTACCGGGCGTAAACGTCGACGAGGCCTGGGATTTTGCCCTGGCTGTTGAGGAAAATTTACCTGGTGCTATTGAAGAGAAACTCGGCAATATTTTAGCGGATTTTATAACAGGTTCAAGCTATGATGCAGTTTTGGACAGTTTCAGCGACATTGTGTCTGACGCCGCCTCTGAGGTAAATTCTGATTTTAAAGACGCCCTGATGACGGGTTTGGGTTGGGATATCGAGCGGTTGATGCAGGTTAAAGAAGCTTTGCGCGCTAAAGTGGACCACGGCAAAGCCGCCGAGCAGGCCCTGCTGAAGGGATACATACGCTCCCGGACTCAGCCGCTGGGCAGCACCACTTTGACTGTCGGCGATACCCGTGAATTCGGATTAACGGTTTTAAACCAATTCGAAGTGAGTCCTGCTGTAGCTGCCGTCTTGGGGTGGCAGTCGTCCGATCCGTATGTCGCCAGTTTTGACGGGAACAAGCTAACTGCCCATAAAAAGGGGACTATCACCGTCCGCGCTTACCATCCCTCGGCGGGGGCGAAGCCGGATTTTAACAACACGCTATGGCTGGCGGAATTTGAAGTGACAGTTACTACGGCTGCTTCCGGTGGTGGCGGTGGTGTCCCGCCGGCCGGGGAGACTACTACCACTACCACCGACTTCGGTCAGGTAACCATCGACAAATCCACGGGCAGCGTGACGACTGCCATCGATGCAGGCAAGGCGGCCGACCTGATTGCCCAAACTGCCACCGGCCCGGTGGTCTTTAAAGTTGACCTCCCGGCAGATGTGACCGTAAAAACCGTTACGATGGAACTGCCGGCCGCCGTCTTTACTAAAGCCGCGGAAGAAGCTAAAGCCCTTTCCCTGGAAGTGGCCGGTGTTAAGGCGCTTCTCCCGGCAGGAGTGATACCGCCGGAGGTTTTGGCCGCGCCGGAGATAAAAATTAATTTTGCCTTCCAGGTCCTGGATGAAGCAGAGGCCCGGGCGTTTACCGGCGCTCTACCGGCAGCAATGCGCCAGGCTGCGGACGTTGTCGAGATCGACCTGTTTGCCGTAAAGGGTGACGACCGGCAGGCGGTTACCCCGGCCAAACCCGTGACCCTTACCCTGACTTATCGCCCGCAGAGTGTGGACGCCGACAAGCTGGGCATCTACCGCTACAATGTTGCTGCAGGCATTTGGGAATACAGGGGCGGCAGGGTGGATAAGGCCACCAATTCCATCAGCGCCATCCTTAAATCCTTCTCGAAGTACACGGTGCTGTCCTATGAAAAGACCTTCAGCGACATCCAGGGACACTGGGCCCAGCGGGATATCGAGATCATGGCTGCCCGCCACGTTGCGGCCGGCGTCACGGCCGATGAATTCAATCCCGGAGGCCAGGTAACACGGGCGCAGTTTACGGCCTTCCTGCTACGTGCCCTGGGCATCGATGAGGATGGGGCCGCCGTCAATCCCTTTAATGACATCCGGCCGGGCGACTGGTATTACGGCGCCGTGGTGACTGCCGCCGGGACCGGCCTGGTGGCTGGTTACGAGGACGGCAGCTTCCGGCCGGATAAGGCCATCAGCCGCCAGGAGATGGCCGCCATGTTGAGCCGGGCCCTGGCTTACACCGGCAAGAAGGTGGATGTCACCGGCCGGGTGGCCGATATCTTGAGCAGGTTCACTGACAGCGGCAGCATCGCGGCCTGGGCCAGGGAGAGCGCGGCTGTAGCGGTGGAGGCCGGGTTAATTGCCGGCCGGACGGTTACCACCTTCGTGCCCCTGGGCAGCGCCACCCGGGCGGAGACGGTGGTCATGCTCAAACGGCTGCAGGACCGTATTTAACCTGCTTGTTGAAAGAAAACGGGGGTATGCCTCCAACGGCGGGCATGCCTCCTATTTTTTAACCGGGGGGAAGAAGGTTGCTGCGGAGGGTTTCTACAAGGTTTTTTATTTGCTGGACGCTGTTGTTTCTTATGCTGCTTTCACTAACGGGAGGGCCGGTCGCGGCCGCGGGGCTGGATCTTCCCGGGCTTTACGACCGGCTGAAAGGCGACCCCGCCTACCAGTCCTACCGCGGGGAACTGCTCGAAAAATACCTCAAGTTAAACGGCACCGAAAAGGATTTTGACGGCGACATCCGCTCCTTCCTGGCGGAGCTGCAGGAAGGAATTGCAGCTGCCGGTACGGAGGGCATTGATAGTGAGGATGAGGTAAACGCCCTGGTCATGAAAACGGCGATGAAATTGCTGCTTGATGAAAAATATAATACCCTTGCCGGGGCACTGTCGTCCAGTTCCAGTATTCAAGCTCTCCTGCAGGGCAATTTCCCGCCGGCCCTGGAGCCCGTCAGGCAGCAGATTGTAGCCGACCTGCTGGGCACCGGCGGGCAGCCCGCAACCGGTGGGGGCGGGCCGGGGGTGCCGCCGGCGGGTACGGGGGAAGCGATCCAGCGTGATGCAGCAGCCGGGGTAGTTACCTGGCAGGTGACACCGGAAGCGGCCGCCGGGATAAAGGACGGCAGGCTGGTCCTTTCCCTGGCCGGGGAGACGGCTTCTTCCCGGATTTTTTCCCTGCCGCCGGCCCTGCTCCGGGACCTGGAGGAAATGGGGGCAACCCTGGAGCTGGACTACGGCCCGGTATGCCTTACCCTGCCGCCGGCCGCCTATGCGGCTTTGGGCTCTGGCGGGGCGGAGCTGGCGTGCAGCCAGGCGAGCCCGGACCTGGCACGGGTAAAAGAAGTTAATGGCCCGGGTTACAGGGCGGCCGGTGTGGTTTATACCCTCACCGCCGGGGATAAGGCGGGGCTCCCGTCCGGTATCGTCGCCAGGATAAAATATGAAGAGGAACAGGGGCTGGACCGGGACCTCCTGGGCGTCTACCAGGTGCAGGAGGATGGGACCCTGGTCTACTGCAGTGGCAGGATAGTGAAAGAAGGACCTTACCTGGAATTTACCCTGCCGGGTAACGGTAGTTACGCCGTCATGGAGTACCGGGCCGGATTTGCCGACCTGGCGGGTCATTGGGCGGCCAGGGATGTAGAGATTATGGCAGCCAGGCATATCGCCGCCGGCGTGGGTGAGGGACGGTTTGAGCCTGACCGCGCGATTAGCAGAGCTGAATTTACGAGCCTCCTGCAGCGGGTCCTGGAATTGCCGGCGCAGGGGACGGCAGTTATCTTCAAGGATGTGCCGCCTGATGCCTGGTACGCTTCCCCCGTGGCCGCCGCCGTCCGGGCGGGACTGGTGCACGGCTTTGATGATAAGACCTTTAAGCCCAACAGCCCGATAACGAGGGCCGAAATGGCAGCTATGCTGCAGAACGCCATGACTATAAAGGGCCTGGCGGTGCAGCAGGAACCCGGCGCGGTGGAGGACGTCCTGCAGGAATATAAAGATCAGGCGGATGTTCCTTCCTGGGCGCGGCCGGCTATGGTGGCAGTCGTGACGGCAGGGATCATCGGCGGCCGCGATGGGGGCCTGGCGCCCCGGGAGCGCGCCACCCGGGCCGAAGCCGTGGTAATGCTGAAGAGGCTGGTGGATAAAGCCATGGCACCGGGATTGTAGGCTGGAGTGATACTGCCACCAGGTGGATCAGTGGCCCTGTAAGGAGGAACAGGATGTTTTGCAATGCGGCTGCCTGGCGGGAGAAGCTGGCTTCGAGATCTTTATCTTGCAACATTTCGTTATAATATTTACAATGGTAGCAGGTAAGTGACCAGTTTGAGGTTTAGTAAGGAAGAAGGTGACAGGCCTGGATCGTTTCAAGTTTTTTTTCCTGACGGATGAAGAAAAAGAACGCCTGATGGAAAAAATCGCGGCCGCCTTGAAAAAAAGGTGGGAGATTGCCTTTGCCTACCTCCACGGTTCTTTCCTGGAGGAAGGACCTTTCAGGGATATTGATCTGGCCGTTTATCTTTGTAAAAAGGCGCCGGGCGATGCTGACTTTCTTTATGAAATTCGCCTGGAGGATGATATCCGGGCCTTGATACCTTATCCGGTTGACGTTCGTATCCTCAATAATGCCCCTTTGTCCTTTAGGTACAGTGTGCTTAAAAACGGCCGCCTGTTGCTTGAGAATGCTCCTGATATCCGGGCTGACTTTCAGGAGTATGTCCTGGACAGGTATTTTGATTTTGTCCTTTTTCGCAAACGTTATTTAAAGGAGACTTTGGGCCTTGAAATATGACGCCTTGAAGGCCGGCAAGCTCCTGGCGGCGTTTAAGCAGGCGCAAAAACGACTGCAGGAGCTGGCCCGCCTGCCTGAAAATGATTTTTTAGCCGACCCGGATAAAATCGGTAGCGCTAAATATCAATTTATTGTCGCCATTGAGGCGGCCATTGATTTGAGTAACCACATTATAGCCCAGAATAATTGGCGGATACCGGAGGATTACGCCGATACCTTCCGCGTACTGGGTGAAGCCGGTATTTTTCCGCCGGAATTTGTAGGCACCCTTATCAGTATGGCCCGCTTTCGCAACAGGTTAGTACATATTTACTGGGATGTTGATAATAATACCCTCTACAGTATCATGAAAAATGGCCTTAAAGATTTGGATATATTTTTAAAGACAATGGTTGAATTGTTTTCTGCTTCCCGGGGCGGCTCCCCATAACATCCTGCTGCCGGGGCGAGGCCCAGCTCTAGGGGGTTGTCGATGTCTTGAGGAGATGCTGGACTATGCCGGCTGAACACCAAATTACAGCCAGCGATCGAGCTGTTGCGTTGTTTTTTTGCCCTGAAGACGGCCCGCTTGAAATCCGAAACCCCGCTTTAAATGCAAGGCGGGGTTTATTATTGACCATGATAACCGATGTATATAGACAAAACCTGACGAAATATGACAGCATAAAGGCAAAAAACGATAAGGCGGTTACGACCGCTAATTACGAAAGGAGGCAAACGGCATGAAACTACGGACAAGCATGGTTATTATGCTGGCAATAGCTATAATCACTACCCTGATCGTGGGGTACGCCGGCATATATAACCTGGCCAGGGTCAACGGGATTACGGTAACGATAGAAGATGTCTTTATCCCCAGCGTAGAGAAAATACTTAACGCGGACAGGGACCTTTACCAGGTTTATGTAGCCCAGTTGAAGATGTCCGAGTATACGCCTGGAAGTCCAGAATGGGGCGACTCTCTTAAAGATATAGAGGAAAACTTCCAGCAGGTAGTTGACCGGGTGAACGGGTACGCGGAGCTGGCGACTACCGGGCAGCAGCGTGAGGTTATTGCCCAGCATATAAACGCCAGGGATAAATGGAAGACGGAACTTGATAGATATATAAAATTGCTTGAGGAGGGCACGCCGGAAGCAAAGCAACAGGCTGTAGCAATGCGTGACCAAATAGATAACCTCTTTGAAAACGCTAGAGAACCCCTTAATACGCTTACGGAAATATCTCTCCAGATGGCAGAAGATGAAAAGAATATAGCAAACGCCAGCTATATACGTGCCCGGAACATGTCTCTGATTATAATTATTTTGGGCATAGTAATCCTGCTGGGCTTGGCAAGCTTCATCCTGCGGAGGATTTCCGCGCCGCTTAGGATGGCTTTAGATTTCCTGGGGGCCATAGCCGACGGCGACTTTACCCGTCCGGTGTCTGAGAAATTCCTGCGCGCAAAGGACGAGATAGGAGAGCTTACCCGGGCCGTTGACCGTATATTAGCTAACATAAAACCCCTGCTGGTACAGCTAAAGACCGACGCCCAGACCCTATCCAGCAACTCTGAAAACTTAAGCGCGTCGTCAGAAGAGATCGCATCCTCTTCCGGTGAAACCGCTAAAGCCATCCAGCAGGTGGCTGCGGGAGCCGGGGAGCAGTCGAGCCACCTGCAGGAGATACTGGGCTTGCTTGAAAAGATGACGACCAACCTGGAAAAGGTTTATACCGAACTCGGCCGGGTCAAGGCCAACAGTGAGGAGACATCCCGCCTGGCCGCTACAGGCAAAGAAGAACTCGACAGTCTTATAGGCTCTATCAGGAGTGTAAGCGAGGCCTTCAAGGCAGTCAGGGAGAGGCTGGAAGGGCTGAAAGGATCGGTAAGCCAGGTAGGAGAAATCCTGGAAGTGATCAACGGGATAGCAGAACAAACGAACCTGCTGGCGTTAAACGCGGCGATAGAAGCGGCACGCGCCGGGGAAGCGGGACGCGGGTTTGCAGTGGTGGCGGACGAAGTGAGGAAACTCGCCGAGCAGTCCCGCGCCTCTTCGGATAAGATAAGATCCCTGCTGAACAACATCGCTTCCGAGACCAATGAAGTG
>NZ_JANRHG010000014.1 GCF_024733845.1 Neomoorella sulfitireducens | reverse complement strand
ATTTGCATATACTTTTCACGCCTGTTAAGGTATAAGTTGGCACTTCGGGGTTATGATCTGGCTAACGGGGTGATACGGGGTGATTAAGATAAGGCCCAAAACAACAGCTAATCTATTTATACTGTGGCGCTTGCTTTTCCGGGCTTTTCCGGCGGTGGACAGAGAAATAAAGAGCTGGCGGCACCTGGCGGCCAGCATTCCGGAACCTGTACTAAGGCAGCAGGCCCTGGCGAGCCTTACCCTGAAGAAATTTCACTGCCAGGGAGGTAGTGTCTATGCCGCTTTTACGCCCTGGGACCGCTATGGGGAGCAGCTCCTGCAGGCTATTGTAGCCTTGCAGACAATTAGCGACTACCTTGATAACCTTTGTGACAGGGCCGGTGTTCTTGAAGAGAAGGCCTTTTGCCAGCTGCACCTCGCCTTTACCGACGCCCTGTCTCCCGGGATGGCCCTCCATGACTATTATGCCGGCTATCCCTGCTGCTGCGATGGCGGTTATCTCCAGGCCCTGGTCCGCGCCTGCCAGCAGGCCCTCAAGGCACTGCCGGGATATAAAATAGCACAGGAGGAAATCATGTACCTGGCAGGTCTGTACTGCCGCCTCCAGGCGACCAAACATGTTGACACAGCCAGGCGGCAGGAGAGGCTGCAGTCCTGGCTGCAACCTTTGCTGGGCCAAATACTGGCACCTATCTACTGGTGGGAACTGGCGGCCGCTACAGGCTCGACCCTGGGTATTTTTGCCCTTATGGCCGCTGCGGCCAGGGAAGATGTAACGGCAACGGAGATTGCCGGGCTAAAAGACGCCTACTTACCCTGGATTGGCGGCCTGCATATCCTGCTTGATTACTTTATCGACCAGCAGGAGGACCGGCAAGGGGGTGACCTTAATTTTTGCACCTTCTACCGCGACGAAAAAGAAGCCGGTCAGCGGTTACAGTTTTTCCTGGAAGCATCCCTGGAAAAGGCCCAAAAACTCCCTGACCCCACCTTTCACCTGCTGGTCGTCCAGGGCCTGCCAGCCCTGTACCTATCTGATGCCAAAGCAGGCGGCCCCGTTTATTTATCCACCAGGGAGGCGGTTCTCCGGGCTGCAGGCAACTTGTCCCAGAAAATGTATCTTCTTTGTAAAACCCTGCGGTTAGCCGGCGTAATTTAGCGACCACGTCGAATTATTCATACTCATACAGGGGATTCAATGTACGGGCTGCCAGCAAAGCCAGCTCTTCCTGCACCGGGTTTGGCGGTAGCATTTCCAGGGCCTCTATGGCCAGGCTAATCTGTTCTCCAGCCGCGGCAGCCGTATATTCATCGCACTTTAATTGCCGCGCGGCGGCGATGAGCTCGTCTATTTCCGCAGCCTTAAGGCCGCGATTTATTTTTTCCCGCCACGGCGCGGCTTCGGGGGAAAGCTCTAAAAAGCGTAATACAGGGAGGGTAAGAAGACCGCGCGCCAGGTCCTGGCGGTTGGGTTTACCCATCCTGGCCATAGAGCCGAAAAGATCGAGATAATCGTCGATTATCTGGTAGGCCAGGCCCAGGTGCCAGCCGAATCGAGCCAAATAATTCTGCTGGGGGCGTTTTAAACGGCAGAGGATGGCACCGCAACGGCAGGCGGCACTGAATAAGGCGGCAGTTTTCTGCCCGATGTAGGTAAAATAGGACTTCTTCTCGGGGCCGGTTGCCGTGAGCTGTAATATTTCACCGCTGCACATGGAACGAATGGCTTCGGTAATTGTGGTGAGGATGGCCTTTTTGCTCCCGGCCAGGAGGCCGAAGGCGGTAGCAAAGAGGTAATCACCGGTGAGGACGGCCGGCACCGGGCCGTAAAGACAGTGGAGGGCAGGCAGGCCGCGGCGGACTGCCGCCCCGTCCAGGATATCGTCGTGGATCAGGGAGGCCAGGTGGATAAGTTCTATGGCTGCCGCCACCCGGCGAACTTCCAGGGTATCATGGATCCCAAAACGGGCACATAATAAAACTAAGGTCGGCCGCAAACCCTTACCGCCGGTTAGGGAATGGTCCAGGAGGTGCTGCAGCCGCGGATCCGGAGCGGCAACGGCTTCCTTTAGAACCGCACTTATTTCCGCAACGGGCAAGATATCTTCTCCTTTACATAAATTTAGAAAAAAAGTTGTGGTATATGAGAAATGGTTAACTCTAGTATGGCTGCAATATGATAATTTTATAGCCGGCCCTGTTAAAAACAGGAGATTGGGCGAGTAAAAATGCAAAATATAGAGGCACAGGCGGCTTTTTTGTACCAGGACGTAAGGGATTGGGTCAAACAGGTACAAATTTGTATTGCTAAAAGGAAAAAATTGCAGTATAAAATAGTCAAGGATAGTCAAAAAGAAAAAGAAAGTCAAAATCAAAAGAAAAACTCAAGGGGGGTGGGCTGATGAATGGAAGGTAAAACCCTGGCCGACCGCATCGAAAACTACATCAAGTGGCTGTTGAAAAGCAGCAGCAATGGTATTGTAGAACTGCAACGCCAGGAACTGGCCGAGCGCTTTACCTGCGTGCCGTCCCAGATCAGCTACGTCCTCAGCACCCGTTTTACCATAGAAAGGGGCTACCTGGTAGAAAGTCGCCGGGGTGGCGGTGGATATATCCGCATTGCCCGGTTTCCCTTAAATGCCGAGGAAAGGCTAAGGGAATGGGTCCATGAAGCCCTCGGTGAATACCTATCCCAGGAGGCAGCCCTGGAGCTGTTGGGACGGATGGGGGAAGAGGGGCTGTTAACCCGGCGGGAGCAGTTGCTCCTGGAGGCAGTCATCAACCGCCAGGCCTTACCCCTTGAGCTTCCCAGGCGGGACCAGGTACGGGCCTGTATTATGAAGGCCATAGTTTTAACATTAATGCGCGATGATTTTCCCGGCGCAGGGTAAAAGGGGGCGAAAAAATGCTTTGTGAAAGATGCCAGGAGAGACCGGCCAGTGTTCATGTCACCAGGATTATTAACGGTAACAAGACGGAGGTTTATCTCTGCCAGGAATGTGCCCGGGAGATGCAGCCCCAGTTAAATTTTTCCATACCCAAATTTTTAGCCGGGTTACTTGACTACGATCCGGGGTTGGAATTAAAGGCTCCTCCGGCAATCGAACGCTGCCGCCAGTGCGGCCTGAGTTATGAAGAGTTTCACCAGACGGGGAGGCTGGGATGCCCGGAATGCTACCATCACCTGGCCGCACGCCTGGATCCCCTCATCCGGCGCCTCCAGGGAAGTAGCCAGCACCGCGGTAAAGTACCCCGCCGGGCCGGTGGTAATTTGCGGGTACGCCGGGAGATTGAGAAACTGCGGGGGCAGCTACAACAACTGGTGGAGCAAGAAGAATTTGAAAAGGCTGCTCAGGTCCGGGACCGTATTCGTGAGCTGGAGAGTCGTCTAGGAGAACAGGGGGGAGGGCAATGAGCCTGAATTTAGACCGCAACAGCAAGTGGATGGAAGGTTCCGGCCCCCAGGCCGATATCGTTATATCCAGCCGTGTCCGGCTGGCCCGCAATTTGCAAGGATTACCCTTTCCCAATTTGATGAACCAGGCCCAGGAAGTGCAGCTTATCAGACAGGTAGGCCAGGCCATCCTGGCGCCGGGAGTCTTTCAGTCTGTAGGTGAGTTAAAGCTCCTGAACTTGCGGGAATTGGCGCCGGTAGAACGGCAGATACTAGTGGAGAAACACCTCATCAGCCCGGATCTGGCGGAGGGTAAAGGGGAAAAGGCCGTAATTTTGCGGGATGATGAGGCCATCAGCATCATGGTTAATGAAGAAGACCACCTGCGCCTGCAGTGCCTTTTGCCGGCCCTGATGCTCCACGAAGCCTGGCGTCTTGCCGACGCCGTCGATGATGCCCTGGAAAACGAACTGGACTTTGCCTTTGATCAAGAAAAAGGCTACCTTACCGCCTGTCCTACCAATGTCGGTACGGGCTTAAGGGCTTCCACTATGCTGCACCTGCCGGCCCTGGTACTGACCAAGCAGGCCGGGCAGGTATTGGCGGCCCTGACCAAAGTGGGGGTGGCAGTAAGGGGGCTATACGGCGAAGGCACTGAAGCCCAGGGTAATATCTTCCAGGTATCCAATCAAATCACCCTGGGACGTTCTGAGGAAGAGATTATCAACAATCTTTCGGTGGTAACTGTGCGGTTGGCCGACCAGGAGAGGGAAGCCAGGGAATTGCTGCGCAAGCAAAACCGCTGGCAACTGGAAGACCGCGTGGGGCGGGCCTACGGCATACTGGCCAATGCCCGTATCTTGAGCTCCCAGGAAGCCCTGCAACTCCTTTCTGATATCCGCCTGGGGGTGGAAATGAAAATTTTGCGCGGTATCGACCAGCGGCTTATCAACCAGCTCATGGTGCGCATCCAACCGGCATACCTGCAGTTTGCGGCCGGAAAAGAAATGACACCCTTTGAACGCGATGTGCACCGGGCGGCCAAGGTGCGGGAACTTTTAGCCGGATAAAGCAGTTTCCGGCCGTGAAAATTCCGGCCGCCGGCCTCTAACCCACACTTTCACTTCTGCAGAGGGGATCTATGGGGGCGAACTTGCCACTTCTCACATCTAATTTATGGAGGTGGAACAATCATGTCACCGCGTTTTACCGAAAGGGCCAACCGGGTCCTGCGCCTGGCCCACGAAGAAGCCAGGGCCCTGCATCACCCGGCCATAGGGACTGAACATATCCTGCTGGGGATCTTGCGGGAAGGCGATAGCGTGGCTGCCCGTGCCCTGGCAAGTTTAGGGGTTAACGTCAAAGCCGTACGTGACGAAGTGCGTAAAATTATCCGGCCGGGGGAAGCCCCTGCCGGCGGGGATATCGGCCTGACGCCGCGGGCGAAACGGGTCCTGGAGCTGGCCAATGAAGAAGCCCGGCGCCAGGGTGTAAACTATGTGGGAACAGAACATATCCTTTTGGGCTTGCTGGAAGAAGGCGAGGGGCTGGCGGCCCAGGTCCTGGGCGGTTTAGGCTTGAGCCCCGATAAAATCCGCCAGCAGGTCATCACCCTCCTGGGTGGTGGCGGCGAGCAGCCCCAGGCCGGCGGCTGGACCATGCTTTTCGGTAATTTACCCTTTGGTATGGGCGGTTTTCCGGGCGGGGCCGGTTTCCAGCCGGGGGGGGCACCGGCGGCGACCAAAGCCGCGGCGCGGCCGGGCCAGACCCCTACCCTGGATCAGTTCAGCCGGGATCTCACCCGCCTGGCCCGGGAGGATAAACTGGACCCGGTAATCGGCCGGGAAAGGGAAATTGAGCGCGTTATCCAGATTTTAAGCCGCCGGACGAAAAACAATCCGGTATTAATCGGCGACCCCGGCGTGGGCAAGACGGCCATCGTCGAAGGCCTGGCCCAGAAAATCATCCAGAACCAGGTGCCGGAAGTACTGCGGGATAAACGGGTAGTAGCCCTGGATATGTCCGGTATGGTGGCCGGCACCAAGTACCGGGGCGAGTTTGAAGAGCGCTTCAAACGGGTTATGGACGAAGTGCGGGCTGCCGGTAATGTCATCCTTTTTATCGATGAATTGCATACCCTGATCGGCGCCGGGGCCGCCGAGGGTGCCATCGATGCCGCCAATATTTTGAAACCTGCCCTGGCCCGCGGGGAACTGCAAACCATCGGCGCCACGACCATTGACGAGTACCGCAAGCATATCGAGCGGGACGCTGCCCTGGAACGGCGTTTCCAGGCCGTTATGGTCGGCGAGCCTACGGTCGAAGAAACCATTGCCATCCTTAAGGGCCTGCGCGACCGCTATGAGGCCCATCACCGGGTTAAGATTTCTGATGCGGCCCTGGAGGCGGCGGCGCGGCTTTCCGACCGCTATATCACCGACCGGTACCTGCCGGATAAGGCTATCGACCTCGTGGACGAGGCTGCCTCCCGGGTGCGCCTCCGGGTTTACACGGCGCCCGATGAAGTCAAGAAGCTGGAAGCGCGCCTGGAAGAGCTGGAGAAGGAAAAGGCGGCGGCCGTCCATGCCCAGGAGTTTGAAAAGGCGGCGGCATTGAGGGATGAAGAAAAGAAAATTAAAGAGGAATTAGAAGCTAAAAAGGGCGAGTGGCAGAAAGAAAAGGGCCTGGAGAAATCCGTGGTGACGCCTGAAGACATCGCCCAGATCGTCTCCAGCTGGACGGGTATACCCGTCACCCAGCTGGCCCAGGAGGAAAGCGAGCGGCTCCTCCACCTTGAGGAAGTCCTGCACCGGCGGGTCATTGGCCAGGACGAGGCCGTCCGCGCCGTGGCCCGGGCCGTGCGCCGCGCCCGGGCGGGCCTGAAAGATCCCAAGCGTCCCATCGGCTCCTTCATCTTCCTGGGTCCCACCGGCGTCGGCAAGACCGAACTGGCCCGGGCCCTGGCCGAAGCCCTCTTCGGCGACGAGGACGCCATGGTCCGCTTCGATATGTCCGAGTACATGGAGAAGCATACCGTCTCCCGTTTAGTTGGCGCCCCGCCCGGTTACGTTGGGTATGAGGAGAGCGGCCAGTTAACGGAGGCCGTACGGCGCCGTCCCTACAGCGTCGTCCTTTTTGACGAGATTGAAAAAGCCCACCCGGACATCTTTAACGTCCTGCTCCAGGTCCTGGATGACGGCCGACTAACGGACGCCAAAGGCCGCACCGTGGATTTCCGCAACACGGTGATTATCATGACTTCCAATATCGGCGCCGGTACCATCAAGCGGGAGAGCCTGGGTTTCAAGGCTTCCACCAGTGAAGTGGCGGCCGAATCTTACGACAAGATGAAGAAGCACATTATGGAAGAGCTGCGGCGGACCTTCCGTCCGGAGTTTCTGAACCGCATCGACGAGCTGATCGTTTTCCATGCCCTCTCCAGGGACGACATCAGGAAGATCGTCGATCTGATGCTGGCCGACCTCAACCGCCGCTTAGAGGATAATAAGCTTGCGGTGGAAGTGACCGACGAAGCCAAAGAGATACTTGTTAAAGAAGGTTTTGATGAGGCTTTCGGCGCCCGGCCTTTGCGGCGTGCCATCCAGACCCTTATCGAAGACCAGCTTTCCGACGAGATGCTGGCCGGGAAAATCGCCCCCGGCGATAGGGTCCGGGCCCTGGCCCGGGACGGCAAGATTGTCCTGGAGAAGGCGGTATGAAGCTAAAAATCCCCCCGGCAAAGGGTAACCCTTACCGGGGGTGTTTTTTTATCTACAGGTGACCTGCAACCTGACCCTGGCAACTACCGTTACAAGTAACAACGAAGCAAGGTACCGCCAGCGGCCTGCGGGCAGCTTTTTAAAGAAGAACTGATGCCCTGATAGCCCCTATAACCCCCTGTTGCCGGGGCATAATAGTAGTAGCAGCTGCGAGGGGGAATGATTATGGCCGACGATAAAATATTACGGGAAAAGGTGCGGCAGGTTTTACGCGAGGATAAGGACCTGCGCGGTTACGGCCTCAACGCCGACGTGGTTGGGGGCGAGGTCCAGCTCCAGGGGATAGTGGATACCCTAAAGGAGAAGGAAAGGGCTGAAAGGCTGATACGGCAGGTCCCTGGAATAAAAGGTGTAGCCAATACCGTGGCCGTCAGTACCGACGGAGCCATCAGGGACGAGGACGTAACCATGGAAGTCAATGAGGAACTGGACTTAGACCCGCGCGTTAACCTGCGCCATATCGGCCCCAAAAGCGTCGATGGCCACGGTACGGTGGTTTTGCAGGGCCGCACCGATGACCAGGCCGAGGTGGAAGCGGCCCGGAAGGCGGCAGCTAAAGCCCGGGGCGTGACCCGGGTGGTGAGCCGGGTCAAGGTAGGGGAAGGGGAAATGAGCCTGGAAGATATTTTCCACAGCCAGGTGAATAACGACAGGGAAGGATAACCTTAATTTTGCCTTGATTTACTCATGCAAGCAGGCGCGATACTTGATTTAAAAAATTTGCGGCTCGTTTTCAATAAAGGGTAAATAATATACCCTTGTCTCGCTTCCCGGGGGACCGTAGTAAAAAAATACTAGGGTAGCTTCGTCGTGCTGCGGTCTCTCCGGGTGGCAGGGGAAGAGTTCGATAAAGCCGTGGCGCCGTAAGTTTGCCGGGGTTTCCTTCATGAGCCCCGGCATATATTTTTCTATGAACCGGAGAGTGGTTACCTGCGCCATGTAGTTTGAACGATCTACCCCGGTCAGCGGCGAGGGTGGCATCCAGGCCGGGTAATTCCTGCTGCGGTCGCGGCAGAGGAAGTCGAATTTGAGGAGCTGGTAGAAGCGCTCCAGCCGGGTTGCGGTGAGGGGGTGGAAGGGGAACGCCAGGCCGGCGGCAAAGGCAGCCAGGTAGTTAAAAAGGTCCCGCTGGCTGTGACCGCGGCGGAAGAGGTTCTGTCCCGACCACCAGGCGGCCAGGGCCTTGTAACAGGCAAAATGGCTGCCGCCAAAGGCCTCCTGCACCAGGTAATTAAGGGCATGGTCGGCCAGGTGGCTGTTGCCGTAATAGTGAAGTAAAGATTCCACGTTGTGAAGGCAGAGCATTTCGTTATAAGAGATGGCGCTGCTGGCCATGACCTCGTAGGGTGGGCGGTCAAGGAAGAGGTAGCCGAATTCCCTGGCCCGGGCACGTAAGTTAGTACCTTTCAGGAGTTTCAGGAAGCCGAGCTGGATCTCGTGGGGCTTTAATGCCGCTACGGCGTCGAAACTTTTGCCCACGCCGGCATAAGTTTCCCCGGGCAGGCCGGCGATGAGGTCCAGGTGCAGGCGGATGTTTCCCCTTTCCTGCAGGCGGCGGACATTGGCCGCCAGGCGTTCCCAGTCCTGGCGGCGGTCGCAGCGGGCGTTTACCCTGGCATCGATGGTCTGGACGCCGATTTCGAACTGAAACAGGCCCGGCGGCACCTGGCGGAGAAAGGCCAGCATCTCGTCGTCCAGGCGGTCGCCGGCGATTTCAAAATAAAAACGGGTGCGGGGCCCGCGGGAAATGAGGAACTCCCAGATGGTAAGGGCCCTTTTTTTATGGGCGTTGAAGGTGCGGTCGACAAACTTGATCTCCCGGACGCCGGCCTTGAGGAGGAGTTCCAGGTCACTTTTTACGCGTTCCAGGGAAAAGTAGCGCAGGCCTTCCGTAGTGGATGAGAGGCAGAAGCCGCAGGCGAAGGGGCAGCCGCGGGAGGTTTCGTAATAGATGGTCCGCTGCCGCAAGTCGCGTCCACCGCCGGGAAGGTCTTCCTGGTAGGGGAAGGGTATGGTGTCCAGGTTGCGCGGGAGCGGCGCCGGCGAGTTGACGACAATCTCCTTGCCCCGCCGCCAGGCCAGTCCGGGGATGGTTGCCGGGTCGGGTACGGGGCCGGCAGCCCCCCCTGAGGCCGGCCCGGTTATGGGGGCGGCTTGGGGTTCCTCCCGCTTCCCTGCCGGGAGGTGTTGTTGCCCGGCCAGGTGTTCCATAAGGGCGCGGAAGGGGATTTCGCCCTCGCCGGTGATTACCATATCAACTTCCGGGCGCCGGGCCAGGAAGTCCTCCACATCAAAGGAAACCTCCGGGCCGCCGCAGAGGATAGGGAGATCCGGTCGGACGGTTTTGAGGAACTGGATCACGGTCACGGTGGGTTCGATGTTCCAGATATAGCAGGAAAAGGCCGCCAGGTCGGGCCGGTAGCGGTAGATGGCGGCGGCGATATGGTCCGGCCGGTCGTTAATGGTGAATTCATCCAGGATAAAGGTATGGGGCAGGTCACGGCAGCAGGCGCGCAGGTAGCGCAGGGCCAGGTTGACGTGGATGTACTTGGCGTTGAGGGTGGTTAACAGGACCCGCAAAGGTATACCCCCAAAATAGAGTCACATCTTCACCTTTTCCGGGTACGCTTTAAATGAATGCTATACCCGGCTCTTTGGTATTTTTGGTCAGGTATCGTGTAGATCGGCTTATATTCCGGCACTTTCGGCTTCAACCACGATGGTTTCCAGCTTTTCCAGGCACTCAGCTAAAAGGGCTTCTGTAGCCAGGTTCTTTTCGGCCGCCTCCACCCGGGCCAGGGGCGGTTTGGTGGCCGGGTGTTTGGGGACAAAGAGGGTACAGCAGTCTTCGTAGGGGCGGATGGAGATGTCGTAGGTACCGATGCGACGGGCTACCTCGATGATCTCGCTCTTGTCCCAGGCTACCAGGGGCCTTAAAACCGGCAGGTCGACTACCCTGTTGATGACGGCCATGCTCTGCAGGGTCTGGCTGGCCACCTGGCCCAGGCTTTCTCCCGTGAGGAGGGCCAGGGCATTTTCCTTCCCGGCCACCGCCCCGGCAATGCGGAACATCATCCTCCGCATAATGGTGACGTAGAATTCCTCCGGGCAGTGCTGGCGGATGGCCTTTTGAATACTGGTAAAGGGAGCTACCACCAGGCGAAAAGGCCCGCAATAAGTAGCCAGGACCCGGCAGAGGTCGATGACCTTTTCCTTGGACCGCTCGCTGGTAAAGGGGAAGCTGTGGAAATGGAGGCCCGTCAGTTCCAGGCCCCGTTTCATACCCATGTAACCGGCCACCGGGCTGTCGATGCCGCCGGAAATCAATAGCAGCCCCCGGCCGGTAACACCCACGGGCAGGCCGCCGGGTCCGGGAATAGTGCGGGAATATACGTAGGCTCCTTCGTCGCGGATTTCTACATGGATAATCCGGTCGGGGTGGTGGACGTCCACCTGCTGGCCCTGGCTGTGGGTCAGGAGATAGGCACCCACTTCCCGGTTGATCTCCGGCGAGGTGAGGGGGAAGCGTTTGTTGGGCCGCTGGGCCTGGACCTTGAAGGTGGTGCCCGGGGAATCCTTTAAAACGGCCAGGGCGGCTTTTTTTATGGCTTCCAGTTCCAGGGGAACTGCGACCACCGGGCTCATGGAGACGATGCCGAAGACGCGCTGTAGGCGCGCGGTTACGGCTTGCAGGTCGTCATGGAGGTCGATGAAGATGCGGCCGAAGGTCTTGCGCATTTTACGGGGCGTCAGGCCGGCCAGGGCCCTGCGTATATTATCCATGAGTTTATCTTCAAAGTAGGGGCGGTTGTTACCCTTGAGGCTGATCTCACCATATCGCACCAGTAGGGATGTATACATGTCAATCCTCCCCAAATAGACTTCTTTAAATCAGACTGCCAGCGTCGCGCCGTAGCCTTCGGCTTTGCCGGTTTTGTTCTTTGCTTCAAACCAAAGCGCCTTCTGCTTCTACCCGCCAGCCCAATCTATAATGACCACAGCTCGTGCACGCATTCTTTAAAGGCTTCCACAGCAGGTGCCACCTCTTCCGGCCGGTTCAAGGCTCCCAGGCTGATGCGGATGGCTCCCTCGAGGCGCCAGCGTTCCAGGCCCAGGGCTTTCAGGACGTGGCTGGCCTCCTGCCTGCGGGAATGGCAGGCCGAGCCGGTGGAGACGTAGATGCCCCTTTGCTCCAGCATGTGGACCAGGACTTCCGCCCGGACGCCGGGAAAGGAGACGTTCAAGATATGGGGGGCGCCTTCCTCCGGAGGGGGACCGTTAATCTGCGTACCGGGAATGGCTTCCAAGAGTTTTGTGGCCAGCTCGATTTTTATTGCCCGCAACCTGGCCACCCGTTCCTTCATATAGGTGGCGGCAAGTTCGGCGGCCAGGCCAAAGGCGACGATGCCTGCCGTATTTTCCGTCCCCGCACGCAGGCCTGCTTCCTGTTCGCCGCCCACAAGGAGCGGCTCCAGGCGCAATCCTTCCTTAATATATAAAGCACCGGTACCTTTAGGCCCGTGGATTTTATGGGCACTTAGGGATAAAAGGTCAATGCCGTGCTTCCGGCAGTGAAGGGGGATTTTGCCGTACCCCTGCACATGATCGACGTGGAGGACGGCCCGGCTTTTACCGTGGACCAGGCGGGCAATTTCTTCAAGGGGCTGCAAGGCGCCCGTCTCGTTGTTAACGCTCATGATGCTAACCAGGATGGTATCATCCCGCAGGGCACTTTCGAGGTCAGCCGGGCTGATGATACCACGTTTGTCCACCGGCAGGTATGCAACCTGGAAACCTTCGGCCTCCAACCGCCGGCAGGCTGCCAGCAGGGAGGGATGTTCCACTGATGTGGTGATGATGTGCCTTCCCTGGCGTTGACGGGCGCGGCTTACCCCCCATATAGCCCAGTTGTTGGCTTCGGTGCCGCCGGAGGTAAAGTAAATTTCATCCGTCCGGGCGCCGATCAGGCCGGCTACCTGACGGCGGGCGTGGGCTAGGGCTTTTTCAGCGGCAATACCCAGGCCGTGGAGGGAAGAGGGATTACCGTAATTTTCCACCAATGTTTTTTGTATTACCTTGGCAACTTCAGGCAGGACGGGTGTGGTGGCGCTGTTATCAAGATAGATGACCGGCTGCAAGACGGCAACGCCTCCCCTGGCAAAGGTTGTCTCTCACTAGTATTATACAACAAATGAGGGTTACTTAAAGGGCCGTGACACCACTCCGGGGATGCAAGCATATTGTAAATTAAAATCGGCACCTTTGGGGAGTGGTGTCCATGCATAGGGTGGAAAAAGCATTATCAAGGTACCGGGAGGACCTTTTAAATTTGCCTAACGTCGTGGGCGTTGGGATGGGATTTAAAAGTGTCCGGGGCGAAATGACCAGGAAGCCGGCAGTAGTAGTCCTGGTTAAGGAGAAATTACCGGCTGCCAGATTACAGCAGAAGGCCAGGGTACCCCGGGTACTGGATGAAGCGGACACCGATGTCCTGGAGGTAGGGGAACTGCGTCTCCTGGGCCGTACCGATTACCAGCGACCGGCGCGGCCGGGGATGAGCATCGGCCATTATAAAATAACCGCCGGCACTTTCGGGGCGGTGGTGAAAGACCGGCGGACGGGAGAACCCCTTATCCTTTCCAATAACCATGTCCTGGCCAACATTACCAATGGCCGCGACGGCCGGGCCAGTATCGGTGACCCCATCTTCCAGCCCGGCCCCTATGACGGCGGCACCAGGGACCAGGTAATCGGTTACCTGGAGCGCTTTGCGCCTATTTATCCTGTGGTCCAGGAGGTTACCTGCAGCCGGGCCCTGCGTTTCCAGGCAATCCTCAACCGCCTGGTGCACCTGGTAAGGCCCGATTACCAGGTCAGGTTAAATAAGCTGACGGCGGCCGCCAATATTGTCGACTGTGCCGTCGCCCGGCCGGTCAGTAAAGACGTTATCCAGCCGGAAATTCTGGACCTGGGACCGGTGAAGGGCGTCCGCGAGCCCGAACTGGGAATGGAAGTAGTAAAGAGCGGGCGTTCCAGCGGCATCACCCGCTCCACCATTAAAGTCCTCCAGGCTACCGTCAAGGTAGTCCTGGAAGAGGGACTGACCGGTATGTTCAGCGACCAGTTCGTTACCGGCCCCCTCGCCCAGCCGGGGGACAGCGGTTCCCTGATCCTGGATAAGGAAAATTACGCTGTTGGTCTCCTTTTTGCCGGCTCAGATCAGACTACTGTAGGCAACCGCATCCAGAACGTTTTAGAGCAGCTGGAGATAGAATTCTAGCCCCGGCCGGTAAAGGCGCGCCGTCTGGCGGGAATTAAATTCCCGTTACATGGTCAGCTGGCCGCCGGGCACGTCAATAATTTGCAGCACTTTCTCTTCTTCACCGGTGACGGCATTGATATATGAGAGGTAATAGGTATCATCAAGCTTGGTTTTAACTTCATAGGTTAGCCTCTCTATACCCCCGGGCAAAGGTATCAGGGCCAGCCGTACGCCTTCGACCTTAAGGCCGGGGCTTATTTTGGCCCGGGCTTCAGCCGGGGTTAATTTCGGTTCAGGCAACTGGCGGTCGTAATGGGCCATATAATAGGGCGTCGCATCCCAGCCGGTAATTTCCCCGTTGTCCAGGGCTACCTTGACCTTCACCTGATCGGGGTAAAGGATAACGTCGCCTTCTTTGGCGGCAAAGGTAATCACCTGGCTATTACCAGTGCGTACGGTATACGTGGGTTGCATATTGGCAAAGCCGTGGGCCTCCAGGAAAGCTCTGGCCCGCTCGAGGGCTTTGGCTGCGTCGAGGGTGGGGCTACCGACCGGCCGGGTATTGAGGAGGGAGATGATTTCCCCGCCTTGCTTGCTGACATCAATATGCACCGTTACATTGGCGCGCCGGTTGTCGATTAAGTTAAGGGCAAAGGTGGGCAGGAGCCCGTTACTGGTCCGGGTGGCCTGGACGCGATAGTTGCTGCCGCTGGCGTCGTTGGCGAAGGCCTGGGCCCGGCGTTCAGCTTCAGCTTGGGCGATTTCGCTTCCCTTGAGACCCAGGGGGCGAGGCTTTTCCAGGTGATCGGAAAAGGGACCATCGTAATTCAGGCTGGGCAGGGTTTGCAGGCGCCGGTCGGCATTAACAAACCCATCCAGGGGCCCTGGCCGGGCCTCGGCGGGAACGGCCAGCCGGGCGATGGTCTTTAGAGGCTGCGGCATCTGGACGCTGTAAAAACTGCTCCAGCGTAAGTTTTTGCTGGCTACCTGGCTTTCCGCCTGGCGGAGATCGGCCGCCAGGCGCTTCATTTCATCCCGCAGCCTGACCAGTTGTTCCCTTTCCTGGGGAGTTATCTCCTCCCCCCGGGCCAGTTTTTGCGCCAGGTAGTTGCTGTAGTCGCTGGTCTGGGACAGGAATTTACTGGTATTGATGGGCTTTATGCCCGGGGTGGGCAGCTGGCTCAAGGACAGCTGGGCGGCAGCCGCCTGGTTCCAGGCTTCCGTCAGGTGAACGGCCTGCTGGCGGGGGGAACTGCTGGCCAGGGATTTTCCCATACTTACCTGGGCCTGCTCTACGTAACTAAGGAGGTTGTAGAAGTCTCGCTGGCCGCCGGCCTCCACGGCATTGGCCAGGGTTAAACGATTGGTCCTTTCCCACAAACCCCAGCCTACGGCCAGTAAGAGGGCCAGGGTAAGGAGAATGGTGGTAAGCCTGCGTTTCAATTATAACACCATCCTTTCGGGATTTAACGGGCAAAGACATGGGCCCCGATCTGGGTAATGATAGATCTGGTCCAGATCCAGGGACTGACGGGCTTGGACGGGTTCCAGAAGAAAAGAGCGCCGTAGGTGGGATCCCAGCCGTTCAAGGCATCAGCGGCAGCCGCAGCAGGTAAAGCCAGGTTGGTGACCCGCCAGATAAGGCCGTTGGCTACGCTTTCAAAAGCCCAGGGCTCATAAATCACACCGCTGATGGTGGAGGGAAAAAGGGGACTGCGTACCCGGTTCAGGACTACGGCGCCAACGGCCACCTGTCCCTCGTAAGGTTCATTGCCGGCTTCAGCAGCAATTAAACGTGCCAAGAGGTTAATTTCATCTCCGACTGCAACCGGCACCCCGGCCTGGGTGGGGAGGGCTCCGGGATTATGCCCCTGACGATAAAATTGCCACAGGGCGGCACTGATTAAGATGACAACCAGGAGAACCGGTATGATTAAACGGCGGTGGAAAAAATACATAGATTTTCCTCCTTGTTTCCTTATTCCACCTTTAGTGTGCATGGGTTGCCAGGACCTTATACGTAAAAAGAGCGCTTTATAGCGCTCTTTTAGGTATTGCGGGGAAGGTTACCGCGACTTTGCAGAAGCGGGGTATTCTGCTGAGCGGGAGCTGTTTCCCCGGCTTCTTTCTCTTTAGCGCCCTTGCTTTCCCTGGCACTCATCAGCATATTCATGAGGGTGGTAAGTAAAGCCGGGTTTTTACCCAGCAGGCTAATCAGGTCGGCAGGTGGTTTGACACTGCCACCGCTTCCCTGGCCCAGGACGGCATTTAAAGCCTCCTGGACGGCATTGCCGGTTCCGGCCCTGGCCGGTACGGCGACATTATCTTGCAAGAGATTTAAGATGCCAAGAAGATCGACCAGAGCCAGGAGTCCGGCCAGTTCATTGAAACTAAGGGAATGTTGTTGCTGGGGGGTTAGCAATTGTAGCGCCATTTCCAGGAAATTAATTTTTTCCACCGGGGCCACCTCCACAAATCCTTCCCTTTAATATATGCTGCAGTTAGTGGATCAAGCGCTGCACCAACGTTGTTTTGGTTGCATATTTTTAACTATAGAGGAATGCTTTTCTCTTTAAAGCCAAATGGGAGGGAACAAGATGGCCGATAAAATTGTCGACCCCAATCTCCTGGCCGTTATCCAGAGCCTGAAGCCCTATATGAACAGCCGGGCCCTTCAATGCACCGAAGTGGCCGAAACCTTGCTGGATATCCTGGCAAGCGAACAGTCCCGGCGAGTCCGGGAAAAATTGCAGGGTTTACGCCAGGAGCATAAAATGGCAGTGCAGGCAGCTCGAGCTGAAAAAAAGGGTGATAAAGAGGATAATCCAAGAGGGCGGGACCCTTTCATGCTTTTTTTAATTCTACTGTTATTGCTGCTGTCAACCGACAGTTTTCCGGGGCCGGCGATTTTCCAAGATGCATTATTAAGTGTAACTTAAGCGGACAGAGGCCGTACCACCTTTGCGGGGGCTTTTTGAGGAAGGGGTTACAGGTGCCCCGGAGCTGGAACCGGCTGCCGGTGGCCTTTCGCCGGTGGGTGGCCGCTGGGGGGAATGGACGACGGTCAGGCTGTTTAAAATTACCTCTTCTTCCCAGGCCAGCTGGCCGTTTTCGTACTGGCGGCGTCGGATTTCGGCCCTGGGGATATAGGCAGATACTTCATGGGGCAGGTCGTAAGCCAGGCGGCGGGTTAACCGGATGACGGCATTAGCTACGTGGAGTTCAACCTCATCGGTATTGAGGGGGTATACTGGCGGCAAGGAAAACACCTCCTATGCTGCCAGTATATGTTAAAATAATCCAGATTGCTCTCTACCATAAACTATTGTTACGGCCACCAAGGGGAAGGGCCGCTGCCTTTATAAAGGAGCGGCCCTTCCTTTTTAGCTGGCCTTGCTTTCTTCTTTAGCCTTATCTTTATATTCCTGGCTGCGGTTTTCGGTGGTATAGAAACCGCCGGCCTTGTAGATTACGCTAATATTATGGCCGATTACCCTGTGTACTGGCCCCCCGCAGGTAGGGCATTTCTCCAGGGGAGGGGCGGTAATGCGCTGTTCCTGTTCAAAAATACCGCATTTGGCACATTTGTATTCGTAGACTGGCATTTTTACCACCTCCGCTTATCTGTATATAGATCTAGTTTTGTTTATACGCCAGGAAAATGGATTTGTCAAGATGCCTGCCCGGTGTGAAGTTGAATATCACCTCTTGAAAATCTAATCTTAAAAAATTTACTTTTCCTTGACAACCAGCAGGATTCTAATGTTTCATGTAGAAACTTAATAAATAAATTAAATAAAGATATCTAGGGCATAAATAATTAAGTTTATAAATAAAGTTCCTTTGCGTTGAACTTCCAGTCCTGGCCCCCGGAAGCCTTAAAAGCAACTGATTAAGGAGAAGTATTGGGCATTTACGGGGCGGGGCTGTCAAGGAGCAACATTTATGGTCATTACCGGTACCCCCAAATTATTACGCGAATTAAACGCCCGCCTGATTATTGATGCTATACGTGAAGCCGGAAGCCTGTCCAGGGCTGAAGTAGCGCGGCAGCTGGGGCTGAGCGCTCCCACGGTATCCCTTATTATCGAGCAGCTCATTAACAAGGGAATTTTACAAGAAACGGGTACGGGAGATTCCAGTGGTGGCCGTCGCCCTATAATGCTAGCCCTTAATCCCGGTTACCGCTATGTGGCGGGAGTTGATCTGGGCAAGCAGGAAGTGGGTCTGGCCCTGGGCAACCTGAACGGTGATCTGATGGCGGAAGGTTCCCTTACCTTTGAACCCGGCGATGCGGGGGAGGTGGTCCTGAAAAGGGTAGCGGAAACTATCCTGGCAATGTGCCGGGAAAACGGCCTGGATCCGCACCTGCTGGCGGCCATCGCCCTGGCCGTACCTGGCATTTATGATCCGGCTTCAGGCCTGGTAAAGATGGTGGCACGTTCCTTTGACTGGGAAAGGTTGAAACCTGTAGAAGTGCTCCGGGGGTACTTCAATTCTCCTGTGCTGGTGAAAAACGATGTTAATACGGCGGCGCTGGGGGAATTCTGGCGGGGTAAAGGTCGCGGTGCCAGTAACCTGGCTTATATTAGCGTCGGCCTTGGCATTGGCGCGGGCATTATCTTGAACGGCCAGTTGTTGGAGGGCTGTCACGGCGCTGCCGGCGAGATAGGCTTTATGGCCCTGGGGAAGGAAGCCCTGGACCCGGTTTTCCGCAGGTACGGTCACCTGGAAACTATTGCTTCTACCGCTGCGGTGGTAGAGCGGGCCAGGGAGATTGTAGCGGCAGGCAAGCCGGGGCTGCTGCTGGGCCTGTCCCGCGGTAATAAGGGACGGGTGGACTTCCGCCTGGTATGCCAGGCAGCGGGCCTCCAGGATGAGGATGCCTGCTGCTTGCTTGAGGAAATGGCCCGGTGGGTGGGCCTGGCGGTAGCCAACCTGCAACAGGTGCTGGACCTAGAACTTATAGTTATCGGGGGCGAGGTGCTGGCCGCCGGGGAAATCTTTTTAAACAAATTCAAGGAAACCCTGGCTACCATAGCGTGCAGCCCGCCGGAGATAGTTTATTCTTCCCTGGGGGAGAAGACGGGTCTTCTGGGTACCTTTGCCGTGGCGCTGGATTATGTATATGATAATTTGCTCGATGGGGCTCAGGATAAAAAAATAAATACGTAAAGGGGGGATGCTCGGCAGATAAGCTTCGAGAAAAAGCAGGTCAAGAAAGTCGGAAGGAAGGTTAAAGACCGCGGGTAAAATCCACGGCAAGAGCAAAATTAAAGCGCAATGAGGAGGCTTAAAAAGATGCGAAAAAGAAAGAACCTGCTGGTGTTTCTGGCAGCCGTCTTAGGCCTGGCAATGCTGGCGGGGTGCGGGGGCCAAAAGCAAACCGGGCAGGCTCCCCAGGGTGGCTCCGGCGATAAAGAGCAGGACGTAGAGTTGCGCCTGGCCAGCTGGCGCGTCGAGGAAATCGAGGCTTTTAAAAAGCTTAACGAAGAATTTAATAAAGAATATCCCAACATTAAAATTAAATATGAACCCGTCAAGGCCACGGAGTATGATTCCCTGCTCAGTATGGCCTTGAGCACCAATACTGCGGCTGATCTTATGTACATCCGCCCCTTCGACCGGGGCCTAAATCTATTTGAATCAGGCAACCTGGTGGAGCTGAGCGAGAAAGACGTCCCTAATTTAAAGAATATCCCGGACAGCCAGATGCGGGTATACCGTACTCCTGATGGTAAAATTTATGCTTTACCATATATTCATGTATCCTATGGTTTTCTATATAATAAGAAAATCTTTGACAAATACGGCCTGAAGGAACCCGAAACCTGGGATGAATTCTTTGCCTTGCTGGACACCCTGAAGAAAAACGGCGTAACTCCCCTGGCCCTGGGTACTAAGGACGCCTGGGTGGTAAGCGAGGTGATTTCCAACCCGAATTATGTTAACTTCCTTGGAGGCGAAGACTGGCACCAGGCCCTTCTCAAAGGAGAGAAAAAATTTACGGATCCCGGTTTCGTAGGTTATCTGGAACAGCTGGCCCGCCTTAAAGACTATATGCCTAAGGATTACAAGGCCATAGGGTATACGGAAGCCCAGCAGCTATTCCTGACGGAGAAAGCGGCCATTTTCCCGGCCGGCTCCTGGGAGATCGGCTTCTTCAAGTCCCAGAACCCCAACCTGGAGATGGGCCTCTTTACTTCACCGGTTGTTAAGAAAGGTGACAAACGCTGGCTGGGCTTTAACGGCGGCGCCGGTATTGGTGTCAACAAGAATTCCAAACACATAAAAGAAGCCATGATCTACGTTAACTGGCTGGGCGGCGAAAAGGCCCAGGTCCTGACGGGCAACCTGATGGCTGGCTTGTTCCCTTGCGCCAGCATTAATACAGGGGAGCTTACTGACCCGCTGGCCAAGGAATTCATCGATGCTGCCGGACCAAAGGGAGAGAACTTCGCGGTAGGCTGGAGCCTGGAGCAGATCAGCAAGCAGGAACCCTCGGCCAATACCCTGGCCATGGAGAACATAACCCGCCTGTTAAATGGCGAACTCTCGCCCCGGGAGGCTGCGGCCAATATCCAGAATGGCCTGGCGGGCTGGTACGCTCCTTTTAAGCAGTAAGGTAAGGGGCTGGTGGGCGTTAAAACGCCCACCAGCTATTTCCTGAGGCCTACGGGTGGAAGCACCTTAAAGGAAAGGGAAAAGAGAATGCTTAAGAAAAAAGCCTGGGAACCGTGGGTTTATCTCGTGCCGGCCCTGCTCTTCTATACAATTTTTATGGCCTACCCCCTGTTCGGGTCCCTGGCCATGAGCATGTATAAGTGGAGCGGGTTAGGGCCCATGACTTTTGTGGGGCTGGAAAATTTCCGGCGGCTTTTCCTCCAGCCGCCCTTTAATGAGCGCTTTTTCAATGCCCTGTGGAATAATATAGAATTTTTCCTGCTGACCATGGTACTGCAAAACGCGGCGGCCCTCCTCTTTGCCGTACTCTTGAGCCAGAAGATACGCTTCAGCAATTTCTTTCGTACTGTTTTTTTCGCCCCGGTTACCATGTCCGTATTGATGGTGGGCTTTGTATGGACCCTGCTGCTGAACCCCAGCTGGGGTGTTGTAAATAAGCTTCTTACCATCATGCACCTGGACTTCCTGGCCAAACCCTGGCTGGGAGATGAAGCCTGGGCCCTGCCGGCCATAGCTTTTGTCAATGCCTGGCAGTTTATAGGTTTGCCCATTATGATGTTCCTGGCCGGGATCCAGGCTATACCCGAAGATATTTATGAGGCGGCGCGTATAGATGGTTGCAACGAATGGTCCCTTTTCTGGCGCATAACTTTGCCCCAGCTGGTACCGGTAATAGGTATGGTGACCATATTGACCCTGGTCGGCAACTTCAGCTCCTTTGAAGTCATATACGCCATGGAAGGCACCCTGGCAGGTCCAAATTACAGCACTGACGTTCTGGGGACCCTGTTTTACCGCACTGCCTTTAGTTCCTTGAGCGGGGCTCCGCCGGACATGGGCCTGGGGGCGGCCATTGCCAGCGTTATGTTTACCATAATTGCTATGGCAGTTATGGGCTGGTTCTGGCTGGAGGCCAGGCGTCGCTCGGCCTGAGGCGGGAAAGGGGAATGTGGATGTTGCGCAGGCGCATATTGCAAATAGTGTTATACGCCTTCCTTTTATGGCAGCTGGCGGTTGTTATCTATCCCCTTTTTATTATGGTGGCTACCTCTTTCAAGACCAACTTTGAGGTCCTGAGCAACCCCTTCGGCTGGCCGCAAAAGCTCAACCTGGAAGGATACCGCACCGTCTGGGAGCTAAATAACTTCGCCCTTTACTACCGCAATAGCATCCTGGTGACCGTGGTTTCCCTGGGGCTTATACTGGCGTTATCTATCCTGGCAGCTTATGGCCTGGCCAGGTTCCAGTTCCCCGGCAACCGGGCCCTGTATTTCTATTTCCTGGCGGGGATGATGATCCCCATTCGCCTTGGGGTGCTGAACCTTTTCCGCCTTTTCCTGAAGCTGGACCTGTTCGATAATTTGCTGGCCTTGATTTTAACCTATACGGCCATGGGAATTCCCTTTTCCGTCTTCATTTTAACGGGTTTCTTTGCTGAATTGCCCCGGGAACTGGGGGAGGCGGCGGAAATCGATGGCTGCAATTCCTGGCGGGCTTTACTTCACGTCTACCTGCCCCTCATGCGGCCGGCCCTGGCCACGGCAGCCATATATCATTTTATCCCCATATGGAACGACTTTTATTTTCCCCTGGTATTTATCAAGTCTGATCATCTAAAGACAATCCCCCTGGGGACGGCCATCTTTTACGGCCAGTTCCAGACAGACTGGCCCACAGTTTTTGCCGCCTTGACTACTGCCATCATCCCGGCCCTGGCCTTTTACCTACTGATGGCCGGCCAGTTCATCAAGGGCCTGACCGCCGGGGCGGTCAAGGGCTGAAAGGAGGTAAAGAACACTATGAACTCCCGGGAAAGATTACTGGCGGTATTGCAGGGGCAGCTGCCTGACAGGGTACCGGTCAACACCTGCGAATTGCAGGGATGGAAGAAAGACGACTGGTACAACCAGCAGCCCTCTTATTATGAGCTGATGGAAATAGTCAGGCAGCATACGGACTGCATCTACTTCTGGTACCCCTACGATGGCCGGCGTATAGGCGATGGCGAAGCCGGGTTGGGCCGCTTCGTAACGGCTACACCGGACGTGGGCGTACAGAAGATATGTTGGCAGGAAGGCGCCAGCCATTTTTCCAGGTACATTGTCCATACGCCTTTAGGGGAAATTTCTTCCGTAGAACGGGTAGATGAGGGCGTAAACACGGTTTGGACCGTGGAGCATTTTATTAAGAACGAAGATGATTTACGCAAGGTTATGAGCATCCCCTATGTTCCTTACCGGCCGGACACCGGTTCCCTGGCGGCGGCCCGGGCGCAATTGGGCGACAGGGGCATAATTACGGCCGATACAGGAGATCCCCTTATTTACATCTTCGAACTCTTCGACTTCTCCGCTTTTCTCATTTTTGCCCTGCAGGAAAGGGAACTGATGCGACGCCTGTTAGACATGTACTTCGAGCGCATATACGACTACCTGCGCCACCTGCTGGAGAACGGAGCCGGGCCAATGGTGCGGATTTACGGGCCGGAGGTGGCCTGCCCGCCCTACCTGCCCCGGGAATTGTTCCGCGAATACGTGGTGCAATATGACCGGCAGTTAATCGATTTAATTCACCGGTATAACTGTTACTGCCGTGTCCATGCCCACGGGAGGGTGGGGACGGTGCTGGAGGAATTTGCCGAGATGGGAGCGGATGCCCTGGACCCGGTGGAAGCCCCGCCCAGCGGCGATGTGACCATGGCGGAGGCCAAGAGGAGGATAGGGGACCGGGTTACCCTTTTCGGCAACATGCAGCTTAAGGACCTGGAGACGGGTACTGAAGACGAGATCCGGGAACTCACCAAACGGCTGCTGGAAGAGGCTATGCCGGCGGGAAGGTTTGTCCTGATGCCTACGGCGGCTCCTATAGATGTTCCTCTAAAGGAACAAACCAGGCGCAATTATGAGGCTATGATCGAAACAGCCCTGGAATACGGGCAGTATTGAAGACTCAGGAAGAGGGTCGCGGAGATGAAGAACAAACACAGCATTATGGGTATCGGCGCCCATCCGGATGACCTGGAGATTGCCTGCGGAGGGACCCTGGCCTTGTATGCCCGGCAGGGGCACCGGATTACCATGTGCCATGTATGTAACGGCGACAAAGGTCATTTCGAGTTAAGACCGGAAGAGCTGGCCCGGATCCGGCTGGCAGAAGCCCGGTCGGCGGCCGGGATGATCGGGGCAGGGGTGATAGCCCTGGGCGTACCCGACGGTGAAGCTGGCGTCGATTATACAGGTCAGAGAATAAAAATGGTGGAGGCCATCCGGGAGGCTAAACCGGATATTATCATCACCCATGCCCCCCGGGATTACCACCCGGATCATGTGGCGGTACACAGGCTGGTCCTCGATGCCTCCTTTCTGGCCACCGTCCCCCATATAGAAACCGGGCAGCAAGCTTTGAACCGGGTTCCTGAAATTTATTTTATGGACACCTACGCCGGGGTAAACTTTGTACCTACGGATTATGTTGATATAACCTCAACTCTGGAAATCAAGCTGGCCATGATGGAGTGCCACCAGAGCCAGGTGAAGTGGCTAAAGGACCATGATAGCTTTGATGTCCTGGAGTTCATCCGCGTGAGCGGCCGCTACCGGGGCTTCCAGTGCGGCTGCAGCTATGCTGAAGGGTTCCGCAAGCACCTGGCCGCCCTGTATCTAGGGCCAAAAAGACTTTAGTGGCTATTTTGACCTGGTGGCCAGGGAAATTAATGGACAGGATGTGAGGGGAAATAAGTGCAGGGAAAAAATAATCCCAGGTTTTTAATAACCGGAGATATCAATCTCGATCTTATCGTTAAAGGGTTAAAAGCTGTTCCCCGGCCCGGGGAAGAAGTTTTTGTCCCGGATATATGCCTGTGTGCAGGAGGTAGCGCAGCTAATACGGCGGTGGCCCTGGCCAGGCTGGGGGAGCAGGTCAGCCTCCACGGCCACGGGGGCGATGATTATTTGAGCCAGTACCTTTACCAGGCCTTGCATGAAGCGGGCGTGGATACGTCGTTGCTGCAAGTCGTACCCGGTGCCAGGACAGGACTAAGTATAGCCATTACTTCCCAGGCGGACCGTTCTTTCATAAGCTACCAGGGCAGCAACGCTGCCTACCGTCCCCTGCCGCCGGTAGGAGAGCAACTGGCAACATTTACCCATCTACATCTATCAGCTTTTAACTGGGAAGAGAACCTCAAGGCTTATTTTGTTTTACTGCAGGAGGCCAGGGCGGCCGGGCTGAGCACCTCCCTGGATACGGGATGGTTTGATTTCGACCATTTAAGGCCTGGCGTTTTGGAGCTTTTAACCTTAATTGATCTTTTCTTTCCCAATGAGGCCGAAGCCTGCGCCCTTACGGGCAGGAAAACCTGGCAGGAAGCCCTCGGCGTGCTGGCAAGCAGGGTTAAAGTGGCCATTATTACCCGGGGAGGGCAGGGCGTGGCTGTCCAGAGCGGTTCTAAATTTTTCTGCCTGCCGGCCTTCGACGTCAGGAGTGTAGATGCGGTGGGCTCTGGCGATGTTTTTGCCGCCGGCTTCTTAAACGCTTATTCCCGGGGATGGGAGCTGGAAAAATGCGCCCTGTGGGCTAGCGCCTGCGGGGCCCTGGCGGCCACCAGGTGGGGTGGAGCGGCTGCCGCCCCGACCGCCGCGGAGGTAAAGGCTTTCCTAGCCGAGAGGGAGGTTAAGTTAGATGAATGCATACCAGCGCGTAATGGCGGCTATTGCTTTTCAGCCGGTAGATAAGGTGCCCGCCTGTCCCTTCGTCATGGCCTTTGCCGCCCGGTTTGCCGGCGTACCCTACGGCCGGTATTGCACCGATTACCGGGCCATGGCCAGGGCCCAGGTGGCCTGCGTGGAGCACTTCGGCTATGACATTGTTACTGCTGATACCGATGCCTACCGGGAAGCCCAGGCCTGCGGGGCCGAACTGGAATTTCCCGCAGACGATCTTCCGGTAGAAAAGAAGCCGGCCTTACCTGAAAGAAAAGACCTGGCCGGGCTGGCCCTTCCCGATGTTTATAAAGCCGAGCGCCTGGCCGATAAGATCGCCGGCGTGCAAGAATTAAAAAAGCAGACGGGAGGCCAAATTCCTGTTCTAGGCTGGGTGGAAGCCCCCTTCCAGAGCGCCGCAATCTTAAGGGGCCTGAACAACTTCATGATGGACCTGTACGATGCCCCGGATTTTGTAGCGGAGCTCCTGGATTTCACTGCCGGACTGGCCGTGGCCTTCGGCCGGGCCCAGGTAGAGGCCGGGGCCGATATTATAGGAATGGGAGATGCCATAGCTTCCCTGGTCTCGTTATCCATGTACAGGCAATGGGTGTTGCCCTGCACCCAGAGGGTGGTGCAGGGTCTTAAGGCTACCGGCGTCAAGGTTAAATACCATATTTGCGGTGCTTCGCAGCATCTCCTTGAAGCCATAGGGGAGATGGATTTTGATATTATCAATATTGATGCGAGGGTGGACCTGGCGGAGGCCCGGAAGGTTTTCCGGGATAAATGTGTAAAGGGCAATATCGATCCATCGGCCGTGTTACTCCAGGGCACTCCTGAAGAGGTAGCGGCTGCCGCCCGCCGGTGCATGGCGATCGGGGGCCGAGGCTATCTCTTGAGCCCCGGCTGTGAGGTCCCGCGCCAGACACCCGAAGCCAATTTTGCCGCCCTGGTGCGCGCTAGGGAGGAGTGGCAGCCATGAAGATCCTGGTAGCCCGGGATTACCAGCATATGAGCCGCCTGGGCGCCTGCGTGGTAACTGCGGTCCTTAAGGGCAAGCCCAATTTAGTGCTGGGCCTGGCCACGGGAGCTACCCCCCTGGGCCTTTACCGGGAACTCGTAAAGCTATATCAGGAAGGTCGCCTGGATTTTAGCCGGGTAACTACCTTTAACCTTGACGAGTACTACGGTCTTTCATCCAGCGATCCCCATAGTTATCATTACTATATGGAAGAGAACTTTTTCCGGCATATAAACATACGGCGGGAAAATATTCACCTGCCACCAGGCCAGCCCGGGGATGTGGCGGCGGCCTGTGCAGCCTATGAGGCGGCCATTGCGGCGGCAGGGGGGATTGATCTCCAGATCTTAGGGATCGGTCGCAACGGCCATATTGGCTTTAATGAACCGGGGGCAGCCCTCAACGCCAGGACGCATTTGATTGACCTGGCTCCGGAAACCATCCTTGCCAATGCCCGTTTTTTTGCCAGTATTGATGCTGTACCGCGCCAGGCTATATCCATGGGTATGGGCAGTATTATGAAGGCAAGACGCATCCTGCTCCTGGCCAGTGGCCGGGATAAAGCTGCAGCCGTAGCCGCAGCCCTGGAGGGCCCGGTGACTACCATGGTTCCGGCTTCCCTCCTGCAACTCCATCCCGGCGTTACAGTGGTCCTGGACCGGGCTGCCGCGGAAAAGCTTCACAGTGTGGTAAAGGGGGGCGGGACATGGCCCGCATGCTGTTAAAAAATGTGTGGAAAAAATACGGCCAGGTGGTGGCAGTTAAAAATTTTAACCTGGAGATAAATGACGGTGAGTTTATAGTCCTGGTAGGGCCGTCGGGATGCGGCAAGTCCACCACCCTGCGTATGGTAGCAGGTTTGGAAGAGATCAGCGAAGGTGAGATCTATATCGGCGAACGGCTGGTGAACAATGTACCGGCCAAAGACCGGGATATAGCCATGGTGTTCCAGAACTACGCCCTTTATCCCCATATGAATGTCTACGACAACCTGGCCTTCGGCCTCAAAATGCGGCGCGTGCCCCGGGAAGAAATCAGGCGCCGGGTGACGGAGGTTGCCGGCATGCTGGGGATAGAACCCCTGCTAAAACGCAAGCCCCGGGCCCTTTCCGGCGGCCAGCGCCAGCGCGTGGCCCTGGGCCGGGCCATCGTCCGGGAACCCCAGGTTTTCCTCATGGATGAGCCCCTGTCAAACCTGGATGCCAAATTGCGCGTACAAATGCGCATGGAACTGGCGCGGCTACAGCAACGCCTGGGCGTTACCACCATTTATGTTACCCATGACCAGACGGAAGCCATGACCATGGGTCACCGCATTGTAGTTATGAACGAGGGTATCGTCCAGCAGATTGACACCCCTATGGGCCTTTACGAGCATCCGGCTAATATGTTTGTGGCCGGCTTTATAGGATCGCCACCAATGAATTTCCTGCCGGTGGACCTGGTGGCAGAGAACGGCCGGGGTATAGTCCGGGGCACAGGATTTAATTTTTCGTTAGAAGATTTGCTGCCACAAAACCTTAAGGCGGCAAACGGTGAGCTGGTCATGGGCCTGCGGCCGGAAGATATCAGCCTGGACCCGGTACTCAGGGAAAAATACCCGGGCTGGGTGCTCCAGGTAAGGGCGGACGTTGTGGAACCCCTGGGAGCGGAGGGACTGGTATATTTTACCCTGGGCGATCAGGTGCTGACGTCCAGGCTGGCGGGCGGGAGTTTACCCCGGCCGGGCCAAATCTTGCCCCTAGTTTTCAACCTCAACCGCGCCCATTTCTTCGACCGGCAGAGTGGCAAGGCTTTATAAAAGACCCGCTGGAAGGCTCCGGCGAAGCATAGGGAGGGGAACGGGCATGATTGTACCGGAAAAATTTTTGCAAGTAGCAGGCTGGAGGGGGGAGGGCTACCATCCGGTAATCGATTTCGGCACCTGGCGGGTGGCCTTATTGAATGACGCCCCGGAATTCCGCCCGGAGAAACTGGGAAAAATCGAAAAGCACTTATCTACCGATGAAGTCTTTGTGCTCCTGGCAGGGGAAGGGCTGCTTATCGTTGCCGGAGGCGACGGGGCACCGGAGGAGGTTTACTGTACCTGGATGGAACCGGGGAAGGTATATAATGTCAGGCAGGGCGTGTGGCACTGGGTCCTTACCGCAGCCGGCACCAGGATGCTGATAGTGGAAAATAGTGATACCAGCGAAGAAAACAGCCGTTACACCACCTTAACACAAGGGCAGATTAAAGAAATCCTGGCCGTCCTGGAAAGAAGCAGCAGGTATTTAGTGCCTGCAAAGCCCCTTATCGATAGTTCTATGGCGTAAATTTCTTTGCCGCAGGGTCCTACCGGGACGGCTTTTTCAACCCGCCTTACAGGCGGGTTGAAGTTTCCTGCAACCACAAGTTACCGGGTTGCTCAAGGAGGATTCGGTCACCGGGTGGCGAATAGATCCATTTTGTAGCCTTATGAGAAGAGGGGATTTTTTTGTTGCGCTGGCGTTACCAGCCAATCCTCTGGACGGTGCTAATTGTCGCCACCCTGGCCGCTGGGGTTATAATTACAAACCGCGTACGCCTCGAAGAGGCCAACCGGACGGTTACCCTGGCGGTTGATTTCCAGCAGGTGCAGGAATTAGCCCGGTGGAATGGTTTGACTACCAGGGAAACCCTCGCCCGTTTGCAGCAGCAGGGAGTCAACGCCGTACTATTCAAAGAGCAGACTATAGAGGTTCTCCAGCAGCAGGTCTGGGTCCGGCCAGGTACGGAGGCTATCTTGTCCTTCCCGGCTTCAGAACGAGAAAAAGTTCATCGGGAATATACCTATCTTTTTACTGGTGACAGGCAACTGGCGCAGCGCCTGGAGCTACAGTTAAGAAATAAAATACGCGGCGGGGTGCAGGTGCTGGCCGGCAGCGGCTTCATAGCCCTGGGCATTCCCCTCACTATGACTGACTTAGAGGATCTGGGCCTGGGGTTCCCGGAAGGGGAAATGGCCATGGCGCGGGACCTGGGCCTGATGCTCGTGCCCCAGGTTAAATGGTGGTACGGCGCCAACGCCGCTTCCCTGGCGGCCACTTTAAGGCCCCTCTTTGCCTACCAGGACAGTATAGCGGCCCTGCTTTTCAACGATAGGAATCTCCCCGGTTATCCCGCCTACCTGTCCGACCTGGCTGCCCAGATTGAGCAGCTCCAGGTACCTGTGGGCTTGATCGAATTTTTCCCGCAACAAGGTCTCGGCCAGCTGGCCATGCTTCTGGATAAAAAGGCCCTGCGGGTACACAGCATTAGTGCCGATGAAATGAAAGGGTTGACCCCGGCCGCAGCCGTAGAGCGCCTGGAACTGGCCGCCCGGGAAAGGAATAATCGCCTGCTTATTGCCCGCTTAAAATTTGCGCCGGGATCGGCAAACTGGCTGGAGGATAACCTTCATTTCGTGGGCAAATTGAGAAAAGCAATCCTGGACGCCGGTTTGATTATAGGCCGGGCGAAGCCCTTTTTACCTTTTCCTTTTTCACGCCTGTGGCTGTACGTTACCGGCCTGGGTGTCCTGGCCGCCGGGGTTCTTTTAATGACACAGTTTGGTTTGCCACGTCCGGGATTAGCTTTAGGTATCCTGGGCCTTATAGCCTGGACGGGGGCCTTAGGGCTGGATTACCAGGTACTTCTGGCCCGCAAGGTAATGGCCCTGGGAGCTGCCGTTATTTTCCCTATTTTGGCCGTTCTTACGGCGTGGTCCCCGCTGCCGCGCGGGCTAAAGGCCGGGGTCGGTGTTACCTTGCGCACTGCCCTGCTCTCCTTTTTAGGAGCGTTACTTATTGCTGCCATTTTGGCCGATAATTCCTTTATCTTAAAGATTAATGAGTTCAGCGGCGTTAAAATTGCCTTTGTAGCCCCGCTGCTATTATTTTCAGCGGCCGTGATTGTCCGCCGGGAGGGGCGGCGGTCTGTTGCTTCCGTGCGGGAATGGCTTGAGGCCGGTCTCACCGTAAAGCTGGTACTCCTGGCTGTGGCGGTGGCTGCCGCCGGGTTTCTTTACCTGAGCCGCAGCGGTAATGAAAGTGTCGGCCTGTTACCCTTTGAAGGGCAGGCGCGCTCGTTCCTTGAAAACTTGCTGCTTGCCCGCCCGCGAACCAAAGAATTTCTCATCGGTTACCCTTTCTTACTATTGAGCTTGAGTCTGGGTTACCAGCACCGTTATCTTCTTTTCTGGCTTCTGGGCCTGGTAGGGCAGATTTCCCTTGTTAATACCTTCTCCCATATTCACATTCCATTCCTTATTTCCTTATTGCGGACCTTTAACGGCCTGTGGCTGGGGCTCCTGATTGGTGTGCTGCTGGTTGCAATCGTAAAGCTGGGAAGGGCAGCTTTAAGGAGGGACGGGTTGTGGCCAGGGTAGTTATTTCCGGCTATTATGGTTTTCAAAATGCCGGGGATGAGGCCGTCCTTTATAGCATGGTCCAGGCCCTGCGCTCCTTTGTGCCCGGCCTGGAAATTACCGTCCTGTCCCGCCGCCCGGAGCAAACAGCAGCGAGTTATAAAGTTGATGCGGTAAACCGCTGGCAGCTGGCGGCGGTAGCCGATGCCTTGCGCCGGGCCGACCTGGTTATAAGCGGTGGCGGTAGCCTCTTCCAGGACGTGACGGGCTGGAACAGCCTCCTTTACTACCTGGGAGTGGTAGTTCTGGCCCGGCTATTGCGCAAGCCGGTGTTTGTTTATGCCCAGGGGCTGGGGCCGTTAAAGCGGCCCTTTAGCCGCTGGCTGGCCGGGAGGATTTTAAATAACGTCCAGCTTATATCCTTGCGGGATAGCGAGTCACGGCAACTCCTGGAGGAGCTGGGGGTGAGGCGGCCGCCGGTCTATGTTACCGCCGACCCGGTGCTGGGCCTGGAGCCAGAGAACCTGGATTTGCGCCCCGGGCAGGAAAAATGGCAGGAGTTGGGCCTGGCTGCTCCTGTCGTTGGTATTTCTGTCCGCTCCTGGCCGGGGGCCGGCAAATGCTGGCCGGCCCTGGCCAGGGCGGCCGATGACCTGGTGGCCGCCGGGTGGCGGGTTTTATTTTTACCCTTCCACTTTCCTGCCGATGTTGACGCCTGTCGCCAGGTTTCACGCCTGATGCATCAGCCGGCGGTTGTTTTAAGGGAAAATTTAGACCTGGCGACTATTATGGGCTTGATGGGCCGGATGCAATTTTTAATCGGCATGCGGCTCCACGCCCTGATTCTGGCGGCGGTTATGGGGGTTCCTTTCCTGGCCCTGCCCTATGATCCTAAGGTGCTTGCCTTTGCCCGGCTGGTGGAACAACCGGCAGCGGGTTTGCTGGCCGGGTTAACCTGCCAGGGACTTACGGAGGCGGTGCAAGAAGCCATGGCTTGCCGGGAAGAATACGGCCGGAGATTAAGGGCGGCAGCGGCCGAACTGCGGCCCCGGGCCCTTGATAGCGCCCGCCTGGTTGCAGAGTACTTGAAGAAAGGAGCCACAAGTGGCTGACGGCCAGAAAAATGGCAGCAAATAACAACGGCAAATATGCCCGGGCACCGGCAGGAACGCCGGTGGCTCGCATGGCCAGGGCGGCAAGTCTTGTCCTGCTATTGAACCTGCTGAGCCGGGTACTGGGTTTTGTACGGGATGCCAGTATTGCCGCACGTTTTGGTGCCGGCCCGGCTACCGACGCCTACCTGGTAGCCTATACCATTCCTTTCTTTCTCCAGACCATCCTGGGGATGGCCTTTGTCACGGTGATGGTGCCTGTAATTACCACTTACCTGGTCCGGGACGACCGCGACCAGGCCTGGGCAATAGCCAGCGCCGTCGGCAACTGGACCTTTTTAATCATGACCCTGCTGGCAGCTGCAGGCACCGTCCTGGCTCCCTGGTTGGTCCAGGTCCTGGCCCCCGGATTTACGGTGCCAGTTTATGATCTGGCGGTGAAACTCACCCGCATCATGTTCATCTCTTTACCTTTTATGGGAACAGGAATGCTTATCAGCGGTATTTTAAACGCCGGTTATATCTTTACCTCGCCCGCCCTGGCACCGGCGGTGAGCAATGTGGTGATTATTGCCACCGTAATCCTTGCCGGGCAAGCCTATGGCATCACCGGACTGGCGGCAGGTACAGTTTTAAGCTTTATCGCCTATATGGCAGTCCAGCTTCCCGATTTACCGCGCCTGGACTTTCGTTTTACCGGGCACCTGCTGGCCCATCACCCGGCAGTACGCCAGATTGGCCGCCACCTGCTGCCCGTATCTTTGAGCCTGGCGGTGGGCCAGTTATACCTGGCCACCAATCGCTTTTTTGCCTCCCACCTGGTAGCGGGTAGTATTACGGCCCTGGACTTTGGCAATAGACTGGTAACTCTCCCCCTGGGTATCTTTGTGGCCAGCGTTACCACAGCCGTTTTTCCATCCCTGGCCGAGCAGGCGGCCCGTCATGACCGCCGGGAAATGGCCCGCCTGGTTGATCGCGGCCTGGGACTGGTGATCCTTACCATTTTGCCGGCCGCCGCCGGGCTTATTGTCCTCCGGGAGCCCCTGGTGCGACTGGTTTTTGAGCGGGGGGCTTTTGATCCCCGGGCAACCACCATGACGGCAGTGGCGGTTTTATTTTATTCCCTGGGGCTCCTGGCCCAGGCCATGCATCCCATCTTGACCCGGGCCTTTTATGCCCTCCAGGATGTAACCGTCCCGGTAACAACAGGTCTTTGCTCTGTAATCATTAATATTATTTTTAGTTCCTTGCTGGCGCCTAACCTGGGACATGGTGGCCTGGCCCTGGCCAATTCCCTGGCCGGCAGTTGCTATGCCCTAATGCTTTACCTGGCATTGCACCGCCGCCTGCCGGAGCTGAAGGTGTTTGCCCTTCTGGGTTCTGCCCTGCGTACGGTCCTGGCTGCGGTAATAATGGGACTGCTTGTCTGGCTGGCGGGCAGGTGCCTTGATGTTTTTGCCGGTTCCCTGCCTCTGCCGGGATTATTTGCCCGGATAACCGTATTAATAGTCGCCGGGGTGTTCATCTTCTGGCGCCTGGCACTTCTGGTAAGGATTGAAGAAGTTAATATCATCACCGCTATGTTGCGCCGCCGGCTGCAAAGGGCACATTCATAAGCAGGAATAAAGGGAGAAACGGCGAATACGATCATCAAGGTCGTCTAAATCAATAGACCTGAAGGCGAAGTGACGTTATGGACCTGGCGGCAATCCAGAAAGTATTACCCCACCGTTACCCCTTCCTGCTGGTTGACCGTATCCTGGCAGTGGAGGCAGGACAACGGGCGCTGGGACAAAAAAATGTCAGCGGCAACGAATGGTATTTCAGCGGCCATTTTCCCGGGCAGCCGGTAATGCCCGGCGTGTTAATCATGGAAGCCCTGGCCCAGGTCGGAGCGGTGGCCCTGTTAAGTCTCCCCGAATTCCAGGGGAGGGTTGTTCTTTTTGGCGGTATGGACGGGGTTCGTTTCCGCCGCCAGGTGGTTCCGGGCGACGTTTTAAGGCTGGAGACGGAGATTATCAAGCTCAAAGGAAGGGTAGGTAAAGGTTACGGCCGCGCCTGGGTGGGGGAAGAACTGGCGGCCGAAGGCGAACTCCTATTTGCTGTTGGAGAAAAGATTGAATAAGGTTCTATTGCGGGGGCCTGAAGCGCGGGAGACGACGCCGGCCCGCAATAGAATTAATTCCAGAGGAGGAACCTGAGGTGAATATCCTGGCCCTAGTTCTAGCCGGGGCAATTAGCTTTATAGTTACACCATTTTTATGCCGGGTGGCACCCCGCTTGGGGGCAGTTGATAAACCCGATGCCCGTAAAGTTCACCATACTCCCACGCCCCGCCTGGGGGGAGTGGCCATCTATGCCGGTTTCCTAGGGGCCTTTGCCCTCCTCGGTTACCACGGGGATAAATACCTGGGGCTCCTGCTGGGCGGCACCTTTATCATGCTGGTGGGGCTGGTCGATGACCTTAAAAATATAAGTCCCAGGTTGAAATTGATGGGGCAAATTATTGCCGCGGCCATCGTGGTAGCCTTCGGCGTGCGGGTGGAATTTCTCACCAACCCCTTTGACGGTCTTTTAATTTTAGGCAAGCTGGCCATACCCGTTACTATTTTTTGGCTCGTAGGTGTTACCAATGCCTTGAACCTGGTGGACGGCCTGGATGGCCTGGCCGCCGGAACATCCTTTATTGCCGCTGTCACCATTGCCGTGGTGGCCTGGTTTAACGGGGAAGGGGTAGTTGCCCTTCTTTCCCTGGCCCTGGCAGCCAGTGTACTGGGATTTTTGCCTTTTAACTTTCACCCGGCACGGATTTTTATGGGGGACAGCGGCTCCATGTTTTTGGGTTTCAACCTGGCGGCCCTGGCCGTCGTTGGCCTGACCAAGAGCGCGACGGTAGTTTCCCTTTTAGTCCCGGTAGTCATCCTGGGTTTACCTATCCTGGACACCGTCCTGGCCATTATCCGGCGCTATCTCAACCACCGGCCTATTTTCGCCCCGGATAAAGGCCACCTGCACCACTGCCTGCTGGCCCAGGGTTTAACCCAGCGCCAGGCCGTCAGCATCATCTATCTGGTGAATGCCTGCCTGGGGGGCAGTGCTGTGCTCCTTACCAGGTTGACTACGGACCAGGGTATGCTCATCCTGGTAGGCCTGGCCGTGATAATCCTGGTGGGATGTAATAAATTGGGTGTGTTTGGTAAAGGGCATCTTCCCGGGGTTAAGACCCGGCATAATTCTTTGCATATACTATGATCCGGTGCCGCAGGGCACAAGAACGGTATCGAAAGGGTCGCGAGTTTTAACTCGCGGCTTTTTTGCATTTATGGAGGCTATTGGGAAATAATACGGAAATGAAGTCTTGCAGTAATGGGGGAAAATAGATGAACGACTTGCTCATTGAGGCGCTTTTAATCCTGGCCTTTATCGTTGCCGGCGTCGGTCTCCTTTTTTATCTCCATAAGCGGGAATTACTTTAAATTAACTTGTTCTGGGGGGAAAATTCTTGGAGTACCTTGAGGTATTTCTCCAGACTATACTTGCCTTTGCGGCCATCTTTATCTACACCCGGATTCTCGGCAAACAGCAGATTGGCCAGCTGACATTTTTTGAATACATTAACGGCATCACCTTTGGCAGTATAGCTGCCGTGCTGGCTACCGATATAGATCCCAACCGGACGGGGATTCATTTCGTGGGCCTCACCCTTTTTGCCTTCCTGACATGGTTGGCCGGTTATGTGGCCCTCATCAGCCGCCCGGCCCGCAAGCTTATTTCCGGTGAGCCCACTGTAGTGGTGCATAACGGCAAAATCCTGGAAGGAAATATGAAAAAAATGCGGTATAATTTTGATGAACTGGCCATGCAGCTGCGACAAAAAAATGTTTTTGATATTGCCGACGTTGAATTTGCTATTCTGGAGCCTGACGGCGACCTGAGCGTTTTGCTGAAATCCCAGAAACGCCCCCTGACGCCGGCCGATCTCCAGTTGCCGACCAGTTATGAGGGGATTCCAACGGAACTGGTAATGGATGGGGAAATCCTGTTCCAGAACCTGGAGCAAAATAAACTGGATGAAAAATGGCTCATCCGGCAGCTCCAGGCCCAGGGGGTCAGGGATATCAGCCAGGTTGACTATGCCGTTTTGAGGAGCGACGGCTCCCTGTATGTCAATTTAAAAGAAGACGACATTGTCAGCCCAGTAGACATCACCGACGCCCCGGAAAGCCCGGTGAAAAAAGAAAAAGAGGAGCAGGACAGGCCCTATTGATCCCGAACGTTATACTGAGTACTGGCGCCAGCCGGCCAGGGCCGTCCTGGGAAAAGTTTTTTGGAGGTGGTTGTAATGGTGATCAAATTTGGCACCGACGGATGGCGGGCCATTATTGCCGGGGAATTTACCTTTGCCAATGTGCGCCTGGTTACCCAGGCCGTCGCCAATTACCTGCAGGCCACGCAAGGGCCGGGGGAAGTTGTAATCGGTTATGATAACCGCTTCCTGGCCCCGGAATTTGCTGCCGCGGTAGCCGAAGTACTTACAGGTAACGGCTTTACCGTTTACCTGCCTTCCCGGGCCGTACCAACGCCGGTAACGGCCTGGGCCATCAAGAAATACGAGACTTTAGGGGCATTAATGCTTACGGCCAGCCATAATCCCCCCGCTTATGCCGGCCTCAAGTTTATACCCGATTATGCGGGTCCGGCTGTACCGGCGATTACCGAAGCCATTGAAAAAGAAATAGCGGCTGTAACGTCCGGAGGATCGATTAAGCACATGGAACTGGCGGAGGCAAGGCAAAGGGGTATGGTAAAGAAACTGGAGCCGCGGGAGGACTACCTGGAATACCTCCGGGGTTTAGTTGATGTAGAAGCTATCAAGCAGGCCAGGTTAAAAGTTGTCGTTGACCCCCTGTATGGTGCGGGGATCGATTACCTCGATGAATTTCTGCAACAGGCCGGCTGTCAGGTACATACCATCCATAACTACCGGGACCCCCTTTTCGGCGGTTCCCTGCCTGATCCCAGCGGCCGCGGTTTAAGTGATCTGGTATGGCAGGTGCGCGCAACGGGGGCCGACCTGGGGCTGGCCCTTGACGGTGATGCCGATCGTTTCGGTGTTGTCGATGGGGACGGTACTTACCTGACGGCCAATGAAGTCCTTTACCTGGTCCTGGCCCACCTCATTTTCCACCGGCAGTCCCGGGGAGCGGTGGCCAGGACGGTTGCTACCACCCACAACCTGGACCGCCTGGCCGCGGCCGAAGGCCTGCAAGTCATAGAAACACCGGTGGGATTTAAATATATCGGCGAGGCCCTGAGGCAGCACGATTGTATCCTGGGAGGCGAGGAGAGCGGGGGATTAAGCATCCGCGGCCACATCCCGGAAAAAGACGGCATCCTGGCCACGGCCCTGGTCGCCGAGCTGCGGGCCGTCCAGGGGCGCAGCCTTAACAAAATCCTGGCGGATTTACAAGAGCGCCATGGCCGCCTGGTAAGCCGGCGGGTGGACATCGAAGTCGCCCCGGATGTCAAAGCACGGGTTTTAAGGCAACTGCCGCATTTTACCCCGGCCAGGATTGCCGGCGTGCCGGTGACGGGTTGCCTGGCAGTTGACGGTGTTAAATTTATCCTGGCCGACGGCAGCTGGGTTTTACTTAGGCCTTCAGGTACAGAACCCCTCCTGCGTTTATATGTGGAGGCACCCGCTGACGAGCGCCTCCGTCTCCTCCAGGAAGATATAATTTCCGCCCTTAAGCTTTAAAGTACCTGTCATATTCCTCGACCGAAAGTTCCCGGTAACAGGTGGGACATAAAGCCCCTTTACCGGGAACTTCTACGGCATTTTCCAGGCCGAAGCGCTCCATTAAGCTTAAAGAAGCGCCGCAGCGCAGGCAGGCGTCGCTGGCGGCCGGCATTAAGTTCACCTCCTTTTCACCCCAGGCTGCCCCTGCCGCATAAAATAGAGCAGGGGTGAGCGACGTGGGTTACCAGGCACCGATAATCTTGCTGGCAACAGTCGTGTTGCTGGTCTTAGTCTACAGTTTGTTCTGGTGGCGGCAAAAAGAATTAACCTTTACCTATTCCACCCTGGCCCTCCTGGTGGGTAACCAGGAAAATTTTCTCGAAGGTATCTTGCGCCGTTTCTGGTGGTGGTGCTTCTGGTACGGTGTGCCCTGGAAGCTGGTAATAATTATCGACGTCCGGGCACGGGCCTCCGTTGCTATCTTGCACCAATTTTTTTATCCCTATCCCTCTTTTCCGGTGATTTTTAGCCACGAGGAAGTCATGGAGGTAGGGCGGTTTCCGGCTGGAGACGACGGCCGGCAGGTTTATCTATTAGATATTCGCCGGGAAAAAGATTTTAGCTTTACTTGGGAAAAGATTTGCCGTGTCTTAAAAAAATAAATTACACGGAAGGAAAAATTAACCTTTTGGCGAAATATACAATTTAAGTTAAGTTTAAGGAGAGCGGGTTCATGGGCGAAGGGCACAGCCGGGAGGGGTGGCTGGCGGGTTTAACCCTGATGGCGGGAGGTTTGCTTCTAACCCTTGCAGGTCTACCCGGCCCGGCTGTCTGGTGGGGCTTAAGCTGGAGTATAATCAACAGCCTGGTCCTTGTAACCGGAAACTTTTTAAGAAACCGCAGGGAGCAGTTCTTTTTCTTAGGTGTTAACCTTCTCCTGGTAAGCAACTGGCAGTTTACATGGAACATGCCATGGGATCTTTATTTCCCTTTTTTATTGCTTTTACCCCTCCTGGTACCCCTTTACTTGGGCCAGAAGGAGGTTGCCGTCTCCGGACTGGCGGCAGGCTTCTTTCTGGCAGTTTACTGGTATATTAAGGAGGAGATGCCATTAAGCGATCGTCACCTGGCCTTCTTGGGCGGCTTGCTTGCGGTAATAGCTTTTTGCTTTTTTACCTGGCTTAAAACGCTTGCTGAAGCCCTTAAGGTTTCTTTCCTGCAGGCCGAGGTGGCTCACTGGCAGCGGGAATATAAAAACTCCCTCACCCAGCTGGCGGCAGCTGAACTTATGGCCGTCACCGACGACCTGACCGGGCTTTTTAATTATCGCTATTTTGAGCAGAACCTTGAGAGCATGTTAAGTCCCCAGTACCAGATGCGGCACCTGGCTATTTTAATGATCGACATCGATTATTTCAAAGAAATTAATGATTCTTTCGGCCATATGATTGGTAACCAGGTGCTGGTGGAACTGGCGGGAATCTTAAAAGAACATACCCGGGAACAGGACATTGTCACCCGTTTTGGCGGCGAAGAATTCGCCATTATCTTGCCCGGCACCGAATACCGGGGTGCCCTTCAGGTAGCGGAAAGGATACGCCAGGCCATAGCCGGGCACAGCTTCAATAAAGAAGGGGCGAAAGAAGGGGCACCTGTACGCCTGACGGTAAGTACCGGTATAGCCGTTTGGCCTGAAGACGGGCTTAATAAGGAAGAGCTGGTTGCCCGGGCCGACCTGGCCCTCTACCAGGCAAAAACCGGGGGGCGCAACAGCGTGTACTCGTACCAGCTCCTTAAAGACGAAGGCGGGGTAAATGAGGCCAGGTTATAACCGGCATTTTTTAAGGGCTACGACGGGTTTATTAAAAAAATCGCTTCGGGTTATTACCTGGAGGTCAGATAACGTTGGAAGCAAGTTATAACCCCATTTTTTGCTGGCGTGGTTATGTATACGCGACCTGGAACGCCCGCTCGGGGCGGTTGGGGCTCAGCCACAACCCCGGCCTGGATCGTACTTTCTGGCAGCAGCACGGCTACCATCACTTTACCTTACTTACACCGCCACTACCCCTGGGTACGGCGGCTTTTTTATGGGAATGGTTGCAACGATATCTACATATAGAAGGGGAACCCCGGTGGCGTGAGGTTACAGCCCGGATAAACAGGGCGCGTTTGAAGCTGGGCCTTCCCCCGTGGTCAATCCCGGTTAATTATTTACCCGCCCCCCTGCCGGCGCCGGCACAAGCAGAGCTGGCCCTGGTACAAAAAAGCCTGGCCGGCCGCATTCTCTGGCGGGAAGAAATAGAGCTGGCCATGGCGGGAAATAAGAGGGGCGTAACTGCTCCCCTGGAGAACCTGTTACACTGGCTTTTCCTGGAGGGGGAGGTAAGTATCATGCCGGGGGTCGGTTATGATCCCAACGGCGAGCCCCGCTGCCGGCGCTGCGGCCAGTCCTCCAGGTTGTTAAAGGTTGCCTGTAATACCTGCGGAAGCGGGGACTGCCTTATCTGCGAAAATTGTCTTGCCATGGGCCAGGCCCGCCGCTGCCGTCCCCTGTATGCCAGTTCCTGGTCGTCGCAGTGGCCGGGGATAAAGCCCGGCCGGGAAGTCCGTCCCCGGCTCCAGTTTACCCTCACCAGGGCCCAGGCGGATGCCTACAGGGAAGCAGAAGAATTTGTTTTCCAGGGTGCGGGAAAAGAGTGTCTACTCTGGGCCGCCTGCGGTGCCGGTAAGACGGAGGTGGCCTGCGGGACTATTACTGCTGCCCTGAGCCTTGGGAAGACCGTCCTTTATGCCTGTCCTCGCCGGGAGATCATCAGGGAATTAGAGAAACGCCTTGCGGCCATCTGGCCGGAGTTGCGTATTCTTGCCCTTTATGGCGGGAGCCCGGGAAAATTCGGCGAGGCCGACATTATCCTGGCTACTACCCATCAAGCCTTGCGCTTTTATCGTCGCTTTGACCTGGTAATCCTCGACGAAGTAGATGCTTATCCCCTTTCTGAAGACCCCATGCTTTATTATGCTGTAACGCGGGCCCGCCGGGAAGGCGGACAGGTGTTATTTTTAACGGCTACCCCGCCACCAGGGCTGGTTACCCGGGTGAAACGCAGGCAGGTAAAGGTAATTTATCTGCCGGCCCGGCCCCACGGCCATCCCCTGCCGGTACCGGAAATCATACGGGAACCGGTTTTAAGCCGTCCCGGAACCGGGCCCCTTCCCCGCCGCCTGGCCGGTTGCCTGGACCTGACCCTGGCGGGAAATAGCCGGATGATTATTTTTGTTCCCGCAGTTAAACTGGTAGAAGAAGTTGTCGCCTGGCTCTTAAAGGAGCGGCCGGGACCGGCCCCTGAAAGGCCCTGGATTCAGGGCTGTTATGCCGCCCATCCCCGGCGGGATGAAATAATTGCCGCCTTTCGCCGGGGGGAGTTTCCCGTGCTGGTGGCGACTACTGTGATGGAGCGGGGAATTACCATCCCGCGCCTTAATGTCCTGGTCTTGTACGCCGATGAAGAAATGGTTTTTACCACCAATACCCTGGTCCAGATGGCCGGCCGTGCCGGTCGTTCACCGGACCATCCCGCCGGCCAGGTCTGGTTTCTGGCCAGGCGGGTTAGCCCGGCCATGGTTGCGGCTTGCCACCAGATCCAGGAGTTTAACAACCTGGCCCGCCGGAGGGGATACCTGTCGGTCTAGGCTACATGATAGGAGGCGCTTTGTGCTTTTTTCCTGGCTTTTTCCCAAACCACGGTCCTGTGCCTGGTGCGGCCGGCCGTCTCCCGGCGGTGACTTTTGCACCGCCTGCAGGGACCAGCTCCAGGCCTGGCGGCAGCGATACCATCCCTGTCATTATTGCGGCCGCCTCCTGCTGCTGGCAAAGGAGGTCATCTGCCGCCACTGCCGGGAGGAATTGCCTCCTTTCCGGAAGGCCCGGGCGGTGGGCCCCTACCACGGAATCATGAAAGAAATGATCTGGGCCTTCAAGTACCAGGGCCGCCGTTCCCTGGCCGCACCTTTGGGTCGCCTTTTAGCCGGGGTGGTCGTCAGGGAACTGGGCCCGGTACGTCCCGACCTGGTGCTCCCGGTGCCCCTTACCGGAGCCCGCCTGCGGGCCCGCGCCTTTAACCAGGCAGGGCTCCTGGCCCTGTCCCTGGGACGGGAACTGGATCTCCCGGTAGATGGAGATGTAATGGCCAGAATCCGGGAAACAGCTCCCCAGGTCAACCTAACCCGGAGGTCGCGGTGGCGCAATTTGGCCGGCGCTTTCCGGGTAACGGCGCCGGCTAAAATAACAGGGCGCAACCTGCTCCTGGTAGATGATGTACTGACCACGGGGGCCACGGCCGCCGCCTGTACCATCGCCCTGATGGCTGCCGGTGCTGCCAGCGTTGCCGTAGTTACCCTGGCAACGGGGATCGAAAATTTATCCTGATTTTCACCAAAAATAGCCATTGCGGATACCGGTATCGACAAAATTTTAGGACTTCCACATTTCCATCCACAGTTGCAGGGCAGGGATTACAACTTATTAACAAGGTTATCCACTTTATCCACAGCTTCAGAGCCCGGCAGAAGGGCTTACGAAAACTGTTTTCGACAACCAAAAATTGGCAAACGCGGTCAAGGATAATTTGACAGTCAACAATAACCATGTTAAGATGAAATTGCTTGAGGGTGCTCCCGGCCTCAAGGGAGAATATTTTAGGAGGAATGTTGAAAGGATGTTGGGCAAGGTTAAGTGGTTTAGCCCGGAGAAAGGTTACGGTTTTATTGAAAAGGAAGACGGCAAGGACGTCTTCGTACACTTCTCCGCCATCCAGGGTGAAGGTTTTAAGACCCTGGCTGAAGGAGAGACGGTGGAATTTGACATTGTCGAAGGCCCCCGTGGTCCCCAGGCAGCCAATGTGATTAAACTGTAGCCTACCAGGCCCCGGTTTGTACCGGGGCCTTGCTGGTATTTTAAGGGCAGATGCAGGAATTTATTTTCCTGAAGGGAATAATATGTATAAGTATAGAAAGGAGCGTTTGGTAGAGGATGGAAATCATTATCCGCGGCAAAAATTTCCCGGTAACCGACTCCTTAAAACAGTATATCGAAAAGAGACTGGGCAAAATAGAGCGGTACCTGGAAGGAGTGGATGAGGTCCAGGTTAATTTATCGGTGAACAGGGACGCCCATGTTGTCGAAGTAACTATTCCCCTAAACGGTTACCTGCTGCGGGGAGAAGAGGTCACCGGTGACATGTACGGGTCTGTCGACCTGGTAGTAGAAAAGCTGGAAAAGCAGATTGAAAAATATAAAACAAAACTGGCCAGGAAATTGAAGAACGGCACCTTAAAGGAAATGCCGGCCGAAAACGCGGAAGAAGCCATTCCCGAACCGAGATTAATAAGGACCAAGCGCTTTCCCATCAAACCCATGGCTGTGGAAGAAGCCATCCTGCAAATGAATTTACTGGGGCATAACTTTTTTGTCTTTTCCAATGCGGAAACAGAGGAAGTTAACGTCCTTTACCGTCGCCGCGATGGTAACTACGGCCTAATTGAGCCGGAATATTAATACAATAATAAAAGAAACCTGGAGATTATGGGAGATTTTGGGCGAAATCGAACAATATCTCTCTTTTTTTACCTTTTTTAGCAGGAAATTTTATTTCTCTGGCGAATATAGATCCAGAAATTACAGGAACAGGTGAGTGATTTGGCGGAGGAGAAACAGGTAACGGAGGTTGCTGCTTATGAAAGGGTAATTTGCCAGATTAAAGACGTACTGGGGGCGCGGCTGGTAACGGCTCCCGATGGCAGCATCGGTGAAATACATATTATGGCTGGCAGCAATCGTAGCCCCAAGCAAATCGTCCGCGACGTGGAGTCGGCCCTGCTTATCCAGCTGGGGGTTACCGTAGACCACAAAAAAATAAGTGTAGTCCAGGTAGATGAGCGGGAAATGCCGGGAGAAGTGGCTGAAGAAAGGCTCCCCTACCGGGCCGCAGGTATATCCCTGCGCGTTGTGAGCATAAATTTGTTTACCAGGGGGTTGGAAGCAGAGGTAACAGTAGAACTGGGCGGCAGGCCCGATGGAGATGTTTACCAGGGGTTTGCCAGCGGCCCCAACTTCCCGTCGCACCATCTCCGGCTGGTGGCAGAAGCCACCCTGAATGCCGTTGAAAAGGCGAGCCTCGGCAAGTGGCGACTGGCCCTGGAGGACCTGGCGCTGGTGGAAGTGGCCCACCGCCGGGCCGCCGTGTGTGTTATTGTTTTAGTTAGACGGGAAGGATATGAATATCTGGCCGGTGTATCCCTGATTAAAGGGGATGAACGCCGGGCCGCCGCCGAGGCCGTCCTGAAGGCCATCAAATACTTTACCTTTGAACACTGGCAAGAAAGATAAAAATTACCATGCCCGGGGTAAACCTTAATTGCCCCGGGCAACGATTCGTGTTACAATATAAACGATAAGGTTTATCCTTTACGGAAAGGAACCGGCATGGTTCCTTTTATATTGAGGTGACTTCAGCAATGCTGGGAATATTGCGTAATTTGCTTGACGATAATGCCCGGGATATTAAAAAATTAAGCCGCCAGGTTGAGGCCATAAATGCCCTGGAACCGGAAATCCAGGCCCTGGCGGACGACGACCTGCGGGCCAAAACGGCCGAGTTTCGCCGCCGCCTGGACAACGGCGCCGGCCTGGATGAACTGCTGCCGGAGGCCTTTGCCGTGGTCAGGGAAGCCTCGCGGCGGGTCCTGGGACAGCGCCATTTTGATGTCCAGCTCATGGGAGGAATTGTCCTGCACCAGGGCCGCATTGCCGAGATGAAGACCGGCGAAGGTAAGACCCTGGTGGCCACCCTGCCCGCCTATCTTAACGCCCTTACGGGACAAGGGGTGCATATTGTTACCGTTAACGACTACCTGGCCCGCCGGGACAGCGAATGGATGGGCCGTATTTACCGCTTCCTGGGGCTGAAGGTAGGCCTGATTGTCCACGGCCTGGACGCCGCCGCCAGGCGGGAAGCCTACGGTGCCGACATAACTTACGGCACCAACAACGAGTTTGGTTTTGACTACCTGCGGGATAATATGGCCCTCCACCCGGAGGAGATGGTCCAGCGGGAACTCAATTATGCCATTGTCGATGAGGTTGACAGTATTTTAATCGACGAGGCCCGGACGCCCCTGATTATTTCTGGTATGGCCGAAAAGCCTACGGAAATGTATTACACCGTGGCCCGGATTATCCCCCGCCTGAGGCCGGGGATAGATTATACTGTGGATGAAAAGGCGAAGGTAGCCACCCTGACGGAAGCCGGGGTGGCCAGGGTGGAAGAGATGCTGGGGGTAGACAACCTCTACGACGACGCCAACATCGAGCTTTCCCACCACGTCAACCAGGCCCTCAAAGCCCACACCCTGATGAAGAGGGACCGGGACTACGTGGTCAAGGACGGCCAGGTTATCATCGTCGACGAGTTTACCGGGCGCCTCATGTTCGGTCGGCGCTACAGCGAGGGCCTGCACCAGGCCATCGAGGCCAAGGAAGGCGTCAAAATTGAACGGGAGTCCCAGACCCTGGCCACCATTACCTTCCAGAATTATTTCCGGATGTACCGGAAACTTGCAGGCATGACGGGCACGGCGGCCACGGAGGAAGAAGAGTTCCGGAAGATCTACAACCTGGATGTGGTGGTCATCCCCACCAATAAGCCCATGATCCGCAAGGATTACCCCGACGTTATTTACCGCACGGAGAAGGGCAAATTCGAAGCAGTGGTAAACGAGGTCTGTGAGCGGCACGCCAAGGGGCAGCCCGTGCTGGTGGGCACCATTTCCATCGAAAAATCGGAACGCCTGAGCGAGATGCTGAAAAAGCGGGGTGTACCCCACCAGGTACTGAACGCCAAGTACCATGAAAAGGAAGCCGAGATTATAGCCCAGGCCGGCCGGCTGGGCGCGGTGACCATTGCCACCAACATGGCCGGCCGCGGTACCGATATTATCCTGGGGGGCAACCCGGAGGCCCTGGCTAAAGAAAGAATGCGGCAGGCAGGTTTCAGCCCGGAACTGATTGCCGCGGCAAGCTGGTTTAAAGTGGATGGAGAAAACCCGGAGGTAGAGGAAGCCCGCCGGGCCTACCGGGAATTCCTGGCCCGGGCCCAGGAGGAGACGGAAGCCGAGCGAGAAAAGGTAGTGGCCCTGGGAGGACTGCATATAATCGGTACCGAGCGCCATGAAAGCCGGCGCATTGACAACCAGCTACGCGGCCGCGCCGGCCGCCAGGGCGATCCCGGTTCCAGCCGTTTCTACGTTTCCCTGGAAGACGACCTGATGCGCCTCTTCGGCTCTGAAAGTTTAACCGGGATTCTCGACCGGCTGGGGATGGATGACACCACGCCCATTGATCATCCCCTGGTGTCCCGGTCCCTGGAACAGGCCCAGAAAAAGGTGGAGGCCCATAACTTTGACATCCGCAAGCACGTCCTGGAGTATGACGACGTCATCAATAAGCAGCGGGAGATTATCTACCGCCAGCGGCGGGAAGTTTTGACCGGCGCGGACCTGCGCCCGGCCATTGAAGATATGATTAACACCGTCGTTGACGGTACCGTCGACCGCTATGCCGGGGAGAGCAAGTATCCCGAAGAGTGGGACCTGGCCGGCATGCTGGACTACGCCGAGCAGCTCTTTTTACCCACCTGCGACCGGGAAGCCCTAATCCAGGCCATCCGGGAAATGGACAGGGAAGAAGTTTACGGCTTTTTAAGGGAAAAGGCACTGGAGGCCTACCGGCAGCGGGAAGCGGAACTGGGCCCGGAAAATTTGCGCGCCATCGAGCGTCTGGTGCTCTTAAGGGTAGTGGATATCAAGTGGATGGACCACCTGGACGCCATGGACCAGCTGCGCCACGGCATCGGTCTCAGGGCCTACGGCCAGCAGGACCCGCTGGTAGCCTACAAGTTTGAGGCCTACCAGATGTTTAACGACATGATTGCTGCCATCCAGGAAGACGTCGTGCGCTATCTCTACCGGGTCAAGGTCGTCCAGCAGGAAGCCGAACGTCCCCGCCGGGTGGTGGAAAACCGCTATACCGGGGAAGAAGGGGGGCCGCGGCAGCCGGTACGCCGGGAGCAAAAGGTGGGGCGCAACGACCCCTGCCCCTGCGGCAGCGGCAAAAAGTACAAGAAATGCTGCGGGGCGGGAAAGTGAGGGGCTGGCTTTTTTTCGCTCGCTCCGTGGCCCTTGTGGAGCGGCCTAAGGCTTAGCCTCCGGCTCGGGCGGGGTTCCCGGCCTATTCGGCATCCTTGCCTCAGAGGCCGGCCTCGGACATCCTGTCCTCGGCCCCGCCCTCGCTCTCCGGTACAGCCTGCGACCGCTTTACCACTCGGGCCAAGTCGCTCGCTCCAAATTAAAGCCAGACCGTCAAAAAATAGTTTTCTAGAGGTGATCAGCCATGCTACAGGACTATAAAGGCCGCCTGGAGGATTTAGCCGGGCGGCTGGAAGAATTGAGGGTTTCCCTTTGACCTGGAAGCAGCAACGATAGAAATAGAGCGCCTGGAAAAAGAGATGCTCAGCCCCGGCTTCTGGGAAGACCGGGGACGGGCCGAGGCCGTAGGGAAACGCCTTAATTTCCTTAAAGAAAAATTGGCCCGGTTTCAGGAACTGGAAAGGAAATATATGGACGCCCTTGAACTCTGGCAGCTGGCTGTAGCCGAAGAAGATACTTCCCTGGAGGAAGAGATCGCCGGGGAAGTGGCGGCCGTAGAAAGCCAGGTGGAAAAGGAACTCCTGGCCACCCTTTTGAACGGCCGCTATGACAGCCACAATGCCATCCTCTCCCTGCATCCCGGTGCCGGGGGCACCGAATCCCAGGACTGGGCCGCCATGCTCCTCAGGATGTACAGCCGTTGGGCCGAAGATCACGGTTACCAGGTAGAACTCCTGGATTACCTGGAAGGAGAAGAGGCCGGGATTAAAAACGCCACCATCCTCATTAAAGGCGAGTATGCCTATGGCTACCTCCAGGCTGAAAAGGGCGTCCACCGCCTGGTGCGCATTTCCCCCTTTGACGCCGCCGGCCGCCGGCATACTTCCTTTGCTTCCGTGGACGTTATCCCCGAGGTGACGGCCGATGAGGAAGTAATCATTAATCCCGACGATTTAAAGATCGATACCTTTCGCTCGCAGGGGGCCGGTGGCCAGTACGTCAACAAGACGGACTCAGCGGTGCGCATTACCCACCTGCCCACAGGCATAGTTGTTACCTGCCAGAATGAACGTTCCCAGCACGCCAACCGCTTGAGCGCCATGAAAATTCTCCAGGCCAAGCTGGCGGCGCTAAAACGCCAGGAACAGGAAGAGGAGCTGGCCCGGATCCGGGGTGAACAGCGGGAGATAGCCTGGGGAAACCAGATTCGTTCCTACGTCTTCCACCCTTACAGCCTGGTCAAGGATCACCGTACCGAGGTGGAAACAGGCAACATCCAGGCGGTTATGGATGGCCAGATCGATCCTTTTATCCACGCTTATTTACACTGGCAGCGACACCAGAAAAGGTAAAAGCCCGGCCTTGGCAGCCGGGCTTTTACCTTGACACCACGGCAGGCCTGGTGTAAGATGAAGTTGGGTAATTTGGGTCTTTTGGGTATAATAATTAGGTTTTTGGGTACTGCTATAGGAAATCATATCAGGAAAGGAGAGAGGTTGCAAAATGGCTGCCGTGCGTGCCAACCTGGAACTGGCCAAGAGATATGTGGCCGAGAAGGTTTTACGGGAAGCGTTTGGTTATATGGAAAAAAATCCAGAAGAGAACTTCCCCCGTCTGTTGCAGGTGGCCCGGATGCTGGCCCGGAAAGAGGTACATAAGCAGCAGATCGCCAAAGTCCTGGAGGCTTACCGGCAAAATCCCAGCATTCATGCCTATGTGAACCGCCTTTTCAACCTGCACCCCAACGTCAAGGAGCGCCTCATTTACAACTGGTTCGTCAACGCTATGCTCCTGGGTATCCCCCGCCAGCAGCAGGTAGAAAAGGAGACGGGGGTCCATATTCCCAACTTTATCCTCCTGGATCCTACCAGCGACTGTAACCTGCGCTGCCACGGCTGCTGGGCCGGAGAATATGCCCACCATGACAGCCTGGAACTGGACCTGGTGGACCGCCTCTGCCGGGAAGGCAAAGAAGTGGGCATCTACTGGATGGCCATGTCCGGCGGCGAACCATTCCGCTGGCCCCACCTCTTTGAACTGGCAGCAAGGCACCCGGATATGGCCTTCATGCTTTACACCAACGGCACCCTGATTGATGAGGCTGTCGCCGATCGCCTGGTGGAAGTTGGCAACATCACGCCGGCCATCAGCCTGGAAGGCTGGCGGGAACGCACCGACGCCCGTAGGGGAAGAGGCGTCTTTGACCGGGTTATGAAGGCCATGGACGCCTTAAGGGAACGGGGCCTGGTTTTCGGCGTTTCCCTGACTATTACCCGGGAAAACGTTGAAGAAGTGACCAGCGATGCCTTTATCGACTTCCTGCTGGAGAAGGGTGTTGTTTACGGCTGGAGTTTCCATTATATTCCCATCGGCCGGGAACCCAATCCCGGGTTAATGATCACCCCCGAGCAGCGGGCCTACCTGGTGGAGCGCGTGGCCTATATTCGCAATCACAAAGGCCTGCAGCTGGCCGATTTCTGGAATGACGGCGAACTGACACTGGGCTGCATCGCCGGCGGCCGCCGCTACTTCCACATTACAGCCAGCGGGGACGTAGAACCCTGCGCCTTCATCCATTTCTCCCTGGATAACATCAAAGAGAAGAGTTTTATGGAGGTGCTCCAGTCGCCCCTCTTCCGGGCCTACCAGCAGCGCCAGCCCTTCAGCGATAATTTACTGCGCCCCTGCCCCTTAATTGACGTTCCCGGAGCTTTGAGGGAAATCGTTGCCACCACAGGGGCCAGGCCCACCCACCGGGGAGCGGAAACGGTCTTGAGCGGGCCCATAGGCGCCTTCCTGGACGCCAATGCCGCCCGCTGGGCCGCAGTAGCCGATAAAATATGGCGGGAGCGCCATCCGATGGAAGAAGAAAAAGAATTGACAGCCGGTAAATAAAAGGATATGCTGGGGGTAGCAAGTGATGGGAGAGGGACGCCTATGCTTACCAGACGTAGGTCCCAGTTCCTGGAAAGGATAAAGGCCATCTACCAGGAAACCGGGGAGCCAGTTCATTATATTACCGTTGCCGAAGACCTGCAGGTCAGCAAATGGACGGCTTATGACGTCCTGCTGGAGCTGGAGAAGGAAGGTTTCCTGGAACGGCAGTATGTCGTTAATAGCAATGAAAAAACACCGGGTCGTTCCATGATTATGTTTGTACCTACTGACCTGGCCGAAATTCATCCTACCTTTGCCCTCGACTGGCAGCAGGTCCGTTCCAGGCTGCTGGAAACCTTAAGCAACATTTTACCCCGGGAGGCCGGTCGGGTAGCGCGGGAATTATTGGAAGAGATGCCCGGCAAGGCCCATCCGGTAATTACCAGCGCTTATATCTTGACTATCCTGCTGGTGTATTTGAAATCCCTGGGGGAAAAGGCCCTGCAGCTGGTCCGTAACGCCCTTACGAAAGCGCCGCGACCGGAAGCCGGCCTGCTCCTGGCAACGGGTACGGGCTGGGGCCTGGCCGCCAATATGCTGCCCCAGGGGAAACTGGCCGGGCAGCTGGCCGGTTATTTGAGCTACCTCCAGGAGCAAATCGAAAATTTAACCGGCGGCGAGCATAAACTACTGGTAGACTTTCTCCATGAAGCCCTGGAACGGGCCGGTTAAAAGTTAAGCCCGGAGCTGTAACAGCCCGGGCTTTTTAAATAAAGTGGGGTAATACATAGCTCCCGATTGCCATATATAAGAACAGCCGTGATTGAATAATGTCTTTTATAAAGGTGAACAATGGAGGTAAAAAGCGGGGGTATTGCCATGCCTTACAGGATAACCAATGCCTGCATTGCCTGCGGCGACTGCACGGTCGTTTGTCCCCGGCAGGCCATTGTGGAAGATGGACTGCCCCGTGATAATAGCACCAGTGGTCCCCGGGAAAGGGATGCCGGCGGGGCTGTGAAAGGTTCCGTGGAAGATCCGGCCGCTTTTTTCCGGATAACAGCTGACTGTGATCTTTGCGGCTGCTGCCAGGAGGTCTGCCCGGCCGGGGCTATAACCTGGGAGGATTAAACAAAGAGGGGTAAGTTGAGGCGAATTTGCTGTTGCCGGGGAGGAAAATGGCTTTTCCTGGCGAAAAGTAATAACGTTCCAGGGGGTAAATTCCATTGCGGCGCAAGGAATGGCTTGACTATCTCGGCATTACCATTGGTGCTTTAATTACCGCCCTGGGACTGGTGCTTTTCCTGGTTCCCAATAAAATTGCCGCCGGCGGCGTCAGCGGCCTGGCTACAGTTCTCCATTATGTCATTGGCTGGCCCGTGGGGCTGACCATGCTGGGTCTCAATATTCCCCTTTTCCTGGCAGGGCTAAAAGTCCTGGGCTGGAACTTCGGCCTCAAGACCCTCTACGGTACCATTATGCTTTCTGTTTTTACCGACGCCCTTGCCCTGCGGCTGCATGCGCCCACGGCCAATGCCCTGCTGGCCTCCATTTACGGCGGCCTTATGGGCGGTGTGGGACTAGGAATTGTTTTTCGCTCCGGCGGGAGCACCGGCGGTACCGACCTGGCAGCCCTGCTCTTTAAGCATTTTCTGCATATAAGTTCGGGGGTGGGGCTGCTCCTGGTAGACGCCCTGGTAATCAGCCTGGCGGGCCTCACCTTTAATGTCGAGCTGGCCCTTTATGCCCTCCTGGCTTTGATTTTAACCAGCCGGGCCATTGATGCCATCCAGGAGGGCGGCGGTTATGCCAGGGCGGCGATTATTATTTCCGATCATGCCGAAACCATAGCCCGGCAGGTAATGGAGGAGCTGGACCGCGGCGTAACCGGGCTTGCTGGCCGCGGCCTTTATACGGGCAAGGAGCGGGAGGTTTTGCTGGTAGTGGTGCAGCGCTCCGAGGTCAGCCGCTTGAAAAACCTGGTAGCGGCCATAGACCCCCAGGCCTTTGTCATAGTCAGCAATGTCCATGAAGTCCTGGGGGAAGGATTTCGCCAGTGGCGCGGGTAACGGCGCCGCAGGAATAACCGGCGGTTGGCGCTTCCCGCCGGTTATTCCCTGTCCTCAATCTACGCAGGAGGGATAAAAGCCTTTGCTTAATGATTATCAGGAGTTGACATCAACGGCGCGGCGGCTGCGACAGCACATTATCAGGATGGTAGGCGCCGCCGGTTCCGGCCACCCGGGAGGATCTTTATCGGCGGTAGAAATCGTGACGGCCCTCTATTTTAAAGTCATGCGCCTGGACCCGGCCCGGCCGGACTGGCCGGAGCGGGACCGGTTTGTCCTTTCCAAGGGCCATGCCGCCCCGGTCCTTTACGCTGCCCTGGCGGAAAGGGGGTTTTTCCCGGTAGACATGCTCTTAACCCTGCGCCGGCTGGGAAGCCCCCTGCAGGGCCACCCGGACCGCAAGTCCCTGCCGGGTGTGGAGGTTTCCACCGGCTCCCTGGGACAGGGACTGGCCGTAGCCAACGGCATGGCCCTGGCCGGTCGCCTGGACCGGCGGGATTACCACGTCTACGTCCTCCTGGGCGACGGCGAGCTGCAAGAAGGCATGGTCTGGGAAGGGGCTATGGCCGCCGCCCACTATCACCTGGATAACCTGACGGCTATAGTCGATCACAATCACCTGCAAATCGACGGCCGCGTTGAAGACGTGATGTCCCCGGAACCAGTGGGCGACAAGTTCCGCGCCTTTGGCTGGGAAACAAAGACCATTGACGGTCACGATTTCGGCCAGATCCTGGCCGCTTTTGAATGGGCGCGGGAAGTGAAGGGCAAACCGGCGGTAATTATCGCCGAAACCATCAAGGGTAAAGGGGTTAGCTTCATGGAAAACGAGGCCGGATGGCACGGCAAGGCCCCCAAGCCCGACGAAGTAGAAAAAGCCCTGGCCGAGCTGGCATAACGCTGCCCCCAGTGCTAATACTTGCCGGCGAACTATGAAAATGCAGGCTGAACAAAGCGCTGGAGGATACAGGTGGAGGGCGACTTGGTTCGAGGCTTCAGAGACTCAGCGTTTAGCCACCCCGCCGCCGGGCAAGGTAGAGCGCTAAGTTTGCCAGCCGAGACCCCCCGGAGCCTGCATCCTCCAGCCCCAAAGAACAAAGTACAAATCAACCAGGGAACGCTATTTTATAGCATTTTACGGAGGAAGATATATATGACCAAGATTGCGACGCGGGAAGCCTACGGCAGGGCCCTGGTGGAGCTGGGGCGGCAGTACGAACAGGTGGTGGTTTTAGACGCCGACCTGTCCAAGTCCACCATGACGGCCTACTTCGCCAAAGAATTTCCCACGCGTTTCTTCAACATGGGCATTGCCGAACAAAGCCTTATGGGCACGGCCGCAGGGCTGGCTTTGAGCGGCAAGATTCCCTTCGCCAGCACCTTTGCCGTCTTTGCCACCGGCCGGGCCTTCGACCAGGTGCGCAACGGCATAGCCTACCCCAGGGTAAATGTTAAGATTGCCGCCACCCACGCCGGCCTCACGGTAGGCGAAGACGGGGCTTCCCACCAGGCCATCGAAGACATCGCCCTCATGCGCATCATACCCAATATGACGGTCATCGTCCCGGCCGACGCTACGGAAGCCCGGCAGGCCGTTTTTGCCGCCGCCGAGCATGAGGGGCCGGTATACCTGCGCCTCGGCCGGCCGGCCGTACCGGTGATATACGGTGAAGATTACCAATTCCAGATCGGCCGCGCCCATATCCTGAAGGAAGGAAAAGATGCGGCCGTCATCGCCTGCGGCGTCATGGTCCACGAAGCCTTGAAGGCAGCGGAAGAGCTAGCGGCGGAAGGAATAGACGTCATGATCGTCAATATGAGCACCATCAAGCCCCTGGACCGGGAGGCGGTACTTAAAGCGGCGGGGACGGGAGCGGTGGTGACGGCCGAAGAACATACGGTCACCGGCGGCCTGGGCAGCGCCGTGGCCGGGGTCCTGGCCACGGAAAAACCCGTCCCCATGGCCATGGTCGGCATCCGCGACACCTTCGGCGAGTCCGGCAAACCCGACGAGCTGATGGCCAAATACGGCCTGACGGCAAAGGACATCGCTGCGGCGGTACGGCGGCTGAAGGGTTAAAACTTGGTACCTGTATTGTAAAATGTGCTATAATACCAGTTAGGATACTAAATATAGCAAAATTGGGAGAGAAGAGACTCCGGTTGGAGTGGAAACCATGTATGACATCTTATGGGATAAAGAAACGGGCGGCATTTTACTTACCGAACCCAGTATGGACGGCCTGCGGGGGGAAGTGCGCCCTGTTTTTTTTGAAGAACTTGATCTGCTGGGATTCGACCGTTATTGGTCCTATCCCCGCCAGGAAGAACCCCTGCTCTGGGCCACTCCGGGCCGGCGTTACTTTTACCGGGGTGAACTGGTGGGCGAGGCGAAAGGAGGCGGTTTTTTCCAACCCCCGCAAATAGAGTTCTACGTAAAAGATTTACACCTGGAACCGGTAGCGATTCAAGAGATGCTGGCCAGGAATAGTACCCTGCTGCGGGGGATGGAACACCGGGCAATTGTGTTTATCCGCTCAACCCTGGAGAAGTACCGGAACCGGGTAGATGCTATAACTGTCGCTTTTAGTGGTGGCAAGGATTCCCTGGTCCTTCTGGACCTGGTGCAGAGGGCTCTCTCGCCCGATGAATTTGTGGTAGTATTTAGCGATACCACCATGGAGATAAGCGCCACTTATGAATCTGTGGCGCGGGCCCGGCAGCGCTGGCCCCACCTTGTTTTTTATACGGCCCGCGCGGCTAAAGACGCCCGGACTACCTGGCGGGAATTTGGCCCGCCCAGCCGCATCCACCGCTGGTGCTGTACCGTCCATAAATCAGCCCCTACCCTCTTGCTGCTGCGGGAGCTGGCTGGCAGGAGTTCCCTGCGGGTGCTGGTCTTTGACGGCGTCAGGTGGGAAGAAAGCCAGATCCGTTCCCGCTATGACATCGTGTCGGAGGGGAGCAAGCATAACACCCAGATCAACGCCAGCCCCCTCGTCCAATGGAACGCGGCGGAAGTATTTCTTTACCTTTTTAAGAGGAATATTTTTTTCAATAAAGCCTACCGTTACGGCCTGGCCCGGGTGGGTTGTGCCGTCTGCCCTATGGCTTCTAGGTGGTGGGATTCAATATCATATTTAACTTATCGAAATGATGTAGATAAATTTATAAAAATTATCAGTGATTATGCCAGCCAAAAGAATATCAGCCCCAGAGAGATGGAAAAATTCGTTGCTGAGGGCGGCTGGAAGGGGCGCGCCGGCGGCCGCGGCCTGGAAAACGGTGGCACCGGGGTGCTGGAAAACATTGAGGACAGGGGGATAACCTTTTTCCTCCGCCAGCCGCGGGAAGAATGGCTGGAGTGGGCCCAGGCCCTGGGGGCCGTAATCCGGGAGGGGCCCGACCGGGGCCGGCTGGCCGCGAACGGTATTGACTACCCTTTCCGGCTGGAGCGAAACGGTAAAGGTGTGGCCGTTAGGATCGAGGGCATCCACCGGGCGGACCGCTTTTTCCTGAGCCGCCTGCGGGCCGTGGCCAATAAAGCGGCCTGCTGTAACCACTGCCGGGGGTGCGAAGTGGAGTGCCCCGCCGGTGCCCTGCAGATAGCCGATGCTGTCCGTATCGACGCTGGAAAATGCAGCCACTGCGGGAACTGCCTTTCCTTTACCGGAAAGGGCTGCCTGGCGGCCCGCTCCCTGAGCATCAGCAGAGGAGGTAACGGCGTGAAGGGCTTGAACAGGTACCAGCATTTTGGCATGAGGAAGGCATGGCTGGAGGAGTATTTCCGCGACCCGGGAAACTGGTGGCAATCGCATACCCTGGGCAACCGGCAGTTTGAGGCCATGCGGGTGTGGCTGCGGGAGGCGGAAATCCTGGAAGGTAATAGGATGATGCCCCTGGGGGCAAAGTTAAATTCAGGAGGCGATTAAAGATAGCCTCAGGCAAAAGGGATATACGAAGTTAGCTGGCTTCACCATAAAGGAAGCCATTTTACAAAAACTGTCCGACCCGCAAAGTACCTTTGTCTGGCCCAAGGCTTTCGCCAAACACAGGGGAAGATTCCTGGATTTTGCTTCCCCGGAGGAAGTTGTAGCCAGGCTGCAGGCAGGCGGCAATGTCGACGTCGAACTCATAGAGAGGGTGGCCCGGGTTCTGGAAGAAGAGGGCTTTACTGTCATGGATAACCCGCAGAAGGTCAAAGACTGGATAAAAGAGGTCATCCAGCAGAACAACCTGGCGGGCATTATCTTCATGTGGGATGAATTTACCGATTTCTTTATCCATAATGTCGCGGTAACCTCCCTGCAGGAACTGGCCCAGGCTACAGGAGAATTTCCTTTTTATCTCTTCCTTATTACCCACCGCTCGCCAGAACATTTTCAGCGTCTAGATGAGCAGACGCGCAAGAAGCTTTTAGAACGCTTCCATAACTTTCATTTGGAAATGGCGCCGGTGACCGCTTACCAGTTAATGGCCAATGCTATTGATGTAAAAAAGGATGTGCAAGGGCAATGGGACATCAGGAAGGAAAGCCTGTGGAGCCGGGTAGAAAAAACAACCATCCGTCTCCTGGGTGATGAAGGTCGTAAGGATGATTTCAAGGGACTAATTCCCGTGCATCCTTATGCTGCATATTTGCTGGCCACAATCACCCGGCAGTTTAGCTCCAGCCAGCGCACTCTTTTCAAGTTCTTAAAGGAAGAGGACGAGTACTCGTTTAACTGCTTTCTCAAGAATTATCCCCGGCATGAATGGTACTGGTTTACCGCCGACATCCTGTGGGATTATTTCTTTCGGGACGACAACCCGGAACTGACGGAGCGTATCCGGGACATTATCGGCTATTATCGTTCCCGCTGTGAACAAATAGAAAATGAAGATGAACAAAGAGTTTTCAAGGTGTTAATGCTTCTAATCGCTTTATGGCGGCAAATGCCGGAAGGAAGTCGGTTATTGCGGCCCCTGCGCACAAATTTAGAAATTACTTTCACTGCTACTCCGGTGGCTGAGAGGCTTAACGAAATTGTCCATAAACTCCGGGTTAAGGAGTTAATCCATTCCCTGTTCAGCGGCTCGGAAGAAGAATATACCCTTCCTCTGGTAAATATTGACGAAAGGAAACTGGATGATTTCAAAAAACAGGTTCTGGTAACTTCACCCTTTGAAAGGGTTATTGGCAACAATGGCGAGATAGGCAGCCAGCTATTGAAGATCTTTACCCTTCACGGAGCGGCCCGTCGCAGGCAGGTACTGAATATCGTTTCTGTAAAGGATTTGAAATTCAAACGGGCGAGGGTACAGCCGGATCTTAAACCCTATGAAATAGGCAATGTGCTGGTGGTGGTCCAGGAAGAAGAACAGATGCAGGAAGCTGAAACCCTGAGTGCCACCCTGGCAAAGGAAACAGAACGCACAGCTTATATAGTTATCCAGGCCCCCTTTATGTTAAAAAGATGGGAGGATTGGATTGATAAGAAAGCCCGCCAGAGGTACTGCCTGGATATGCGCGATATGGAGAACGCCAAATTTTACAGCCAGCAGCTCGAGGGTTTAGTCCAGAGATGGTTATCTATTGTAACGCTGGTAAAACATAAGGCCTATTTTGGCGGGCAAGTAATGGAGATAACTGCTCAGTCGAGTTACGAAGACTATTTTAGGATGCTGGTGGAAAGGATATATCCCTGTGGTCCCGAACAATTATCTGTAGTCAATACCCTCTATGATGAAAGGTTTGGCAAGGTCGGCGCTGAGGTCGGTTTGGGCATAAAAACTCCTTATGAACCTTATACTTCGCTAGTAAATGAACTTAAGAAACAGGGTTTCTGGAGCGGCGACGGATTTCAGAGATACCCAGAACACCCTTTAAGCCGGGCTAAGCAGGAAGTCGATAATTTCTTCACGCAGAAAGAGAGTGTAAACATGAGTGAGATCTGGCAGCGCCTGCAGGCGCCGCCCTACGGCCTGCTACCTTCTCCTATCGCTATCACCCTGATGGGGGTATTACTCCGCGACTATGTACAGGGGTATTACTGGTACGACGGTCCCAACTGTTTTTCTTTAAACCCCAATAAAATGGCTGAACTGATCGAAAACACAATGAAAGAGAAGAAAAGCAGCCAGGAATATGAAATTCGCAGGGTTTCTCCCGAAGGGGAGCAGTTCTGTCAACTCCTTCAAGAAATATTTAACCTGCTTCCTGAAATGGCCAGCTATCCTGAAGAAGCCAGGAAAGCCCTGTGCAATTATTTCACTAAAATGGGTTACCCCATCTGGTCACTCTTATATATACCTGCACCCGTTCCAGATAACGATAGTGCTATCAATGACGCCATAAGTGAATTGCAGGCCATCCTAAGTGTTTCCACAGCAGGAACGCCTGATTTAAGCGGGGAACAATTGAAAGCAGTGGTGGGAGCCCTAACCAAGGCGAGACAGATTTTAAAAGAAATGCTGCAAAAAGGCAAATTTGTCGCCGGGATGAATAATTTTATTGCCGCTAAAATACCTGACCTGCCAAGAGTCATGGAAGAATTAAAGATGGATTTCCCTTCCCTGATGCACAGGCTCAAACTCATGATGAACGAAGAAATCTGGCTCTGGGATAAAGCTAAAGTAGAAGAACGCCTGCCGGAATTATATGCGGAGCTGGAACTTGTTAATGCCTTAAATCAACTTTGTGCCGCTCAGAGTAAACAACTGGAGGAGGCTGTTGATTATTTTTCCCAGGAGTGGTTAAAAAAAGCCGGTAAATTACCGCTGAGTATTATTGAGGAAGCTGCGCCGGAACCGGCAAAAAGAATTATTCATGAGTTAAAAGAACTGGTATCCTGCCGTGGTAAGGGTTATCACTCCAAGCTGGAGCTGGCTCGACAGCTTAAAGATACAAAAGAAGAGGTACGGCAGGCTATCAATTGCCAAAAGGAAGCTCTGATGACCTGGATTAAACGTAGTAGTCCCAGCCAGGAAATAACCCCGCAAGAGGCAGAAGAAATCTACAATGGTTTACCGGATTTAAGGCAGCAGGCTAATCTCGACGTTATACTTAGTACCGTCCGGAGCCAGCTTGATTCCCTGGGCAGGCGTAAACTATACCGGGAATTGAAAGCTAAATGGGAAGAAATAACCGGGTGTGAATCGCCGGATGCCTGGAGTAAGAAAAATAAAATACCTATTTATTGGGTCCTAAATGACCAGAATTACAGACGCTTGCTGGAACTGGTGCATCGGGCGGAAACAAAACCCGTAGCAGAATTGCAGCAAGCCTTGGAATTCCTGCAAGTTCATGCTGAGGGGCTGACAGTTTTAAAAGATCACCAGTTCATAAAGAGGAAATTCATAGCCGCTGTAGCCGGGGAGTATAACGAATTGCTTAAAGAAGACGGCGTTGTGGAGGAGTTAAAGAATCACCTGTTTAGCACCCTTGGGCAGGAGGTATTATCCTGGCCTCACCGTATTCCTGAGGTTAAGAATGCTGTCAGGAATTGGATGGAGAATTATTACCAGCATAAGGCTTATAGATATGTTCTGACAAAGATTGAGGCTATGCCTGAGGAGCGGGTTAAAGGGTTGCTAAAAAAATTGGCTCAGGATCCCCTGGTAGGCAATCTTTTACTACAGCCATAAAGTATTCAAAAAAGGGGTGAGAATATGGCTGTGTTTACTAATGTTGATGATCTCATCAGGGTTTTACGTTATGAGGTCCGGGAACCAGCCCGTTTCCCGGTACGTTTTATCTTGGTTAAAGGTTTAAGCGCCTGGAAAGATATTATCGACAGGTTAAAGCTGGAAGTAGATGCCACCCTGGAGCTATCTTTTTTCTGCAAGGATCAGGATGTGTTTCCTTATTTACCTTCTTTAATCAGAGAGCTAAAGGATAATGGTAAAAAGAAAATCCTTATTTTACCCTTGTCTGAATGTTTGCGTTTAATACCATCTTCAAGTTCCATCTTAAGGGAGCTGGCAGTCCTGGAAAATGTTGGTCAAAGCAGGGTTTATATCCCCCTGTTAGAGATTGAAGATATCTTCGTCAATGAAATGGAAAAAATCGATCGTTACCGCCAGGGTTTATTGCCGGCGGCCTGGGTATTAAAGGGGGAAGGCGCGGTTAAAGTTCGGGCGGCTCCCTTTCGTTTAAAGAGTGAGGCCGGAAAGATTGTTGCCGGCATCAAAAGATATTTGCAGGTTTGGGAGAAAGGTGGTCGGGACGATATCTACCTGGTTTCTCAGCTTGCCCCGTATTTAAACAGTATAATAGGCAATTTTGAAGTTAGGATTTATAAAAACGCTTTCGAGTTTGCCAGGGGAAATTTGTCGGGTATAACAGATGCTTGCCTAGAGTGGGGGGAGGACAATCAGTGGCGATGGCTGATCGAGGAAAGGGAAGAGCAAGAGGAATTTAGTAAACTTGCAGCCAGTATTTTTAATGTTAATAAATTTGATCCCTGGCAGTTGTATTCTCGTTGGGAAACCTTCGAGGCTAATGAAAAGTGGCTTTTGTGGTTATGGAGCAAACTTGAAGCACCGCCAGGAACATATTTGCACCTGGCCTTAAAGGATAGTACCAGTGTCAGCCATATAGAAGAAAACATTGCCAACGGCGTGTTCAAATATAAATTAGAGGAAAATTTGCTCAAAGAACGGAAGGCACTCCTGGAAGGATTAAGATTAAAAGAAATGCCCTCCTCTTTCTGGCTGGCTTTCCATGCATTAAATGATCCCCTGGAAAAAATAAAAGCCTTAACAGGATTAACTACGCAGGAAAAGGAAAATGTAATTCTGGTCGTACAGGATTTAATACAAAAGGGCATAGCAAAAGAGTCCTGGTGGCCTTTCCTGGAGATCGCATATCCGGAGCTATCTTATTATCTGACACCCTGCCAGTTTGAAGACGATTTTATCAGCACCTATTTCCGGCATTATGTAACTTCGCGAGTACTTGATAAACCACTGGCGGAGCTTTTGGACATGGCAAGGAAGGCAGCTGAAGAGAAAAAAATATGGTCTCTTGCCACCCAGGGTAGTCTACTGGAAAAATACAGTAAAGATGACATAAAGACGATCTGGGTTGACGGCATGGGCCTGGAATGGTGCGGGCTGATCAGGGGTTTAATAAATAACCGTTATGATAATGTAAAAATAGAGGTTTTCATTTCCAGGGCCTATCTTCCTACTACAACAGAATTAAATAAAGGATGGGAAAAAGAAGAAGATGTAGAACGGCGACTTGATGATCTCGCCCATAAATATAACTATCGTTTCCCGCGCTTTTTAAGCGAAGAAATAGATATAATTAAGAACATGGTCGAAAGGGCAGTACAGCTTTTAAGGCAGTATACAGAAGTTATTATTACTGCGGATCATGGTCTTACCAGGTTTGCTTATTATGGTGGCAGCTCTCAGATACCGGAGGACGCCAGAGTACATAGGTGGGGCCGCTATGCGGAATTAAAAGATAGTAGTAATACTGATACTGAATACCCCAGCACTACGATTGTAGAAAATGGCAATCTTATTACTGCTGTTCATGAAAAATTTAAGGGTGGCAGGGGTGCTATAGGCGAAGTACACGGGGGAGCCACCCTGGAAGAATGCCTGGTGCCGTTAATTAGAATATGGAAAGCTAAAGAAACTTCACAATTACCAGGGTTTGAGCTGGTGACTCCGGTTATAAAACTTAATGTCTATGGTGAGGGACAAATGATCGTTACGGTATCAGAACCAATTAGAATTTTAAAATTGAAAGTTGCAGGTATGTATTTCTTGGGAAACCAGACAGTGACGGGTAACTGGTCAATTTCCATCAAGAATTTAAAAACAGGAGAACACAGGGCTGCTTTGGAATATGAGGATGGTGTCCTGGGTGAGATAAGGTTTAAGGTCATCAAGGGCCTGATGCTAGACGAAAATATGGGATTGTGAGGTGAACTGAACATTGGTAGAAGATATTAATAATAACTTTGTCAAAAAGTTAAAGGACATATTCAGTGATATAGTGGTGTATAAAAGTGCCCAGAGGAATAAGTTCTTTTTATCGCTGGGTATACCTTCTTTTTTACGTGATTGGCTGGTAATGCGTTTTGCTGATTCAGAAGGAAATGTAAACATGGATGAAGTTAATGAATATATAAAGCAGTATTTACCTCGCCGTGATCAATGGGAATTATTAAAGAATGACATGATTAAAGATGGCAGCAGGGTTCGGTTTTTGGCCAAGGTTAGGGTAGAGCTTGATGTAAAAACCGGCGAAGGATTATTCAGTTTTCCAGATTTTGGATTTCCCAGCAGAAAATATGAAGCAATCATTACCGATCGAGTCTTAAGGGAAGAAAAGGAGTCACTTTTATCATCAACGGAAACATGGGGCATTGTGGAACTGGAATGGAGGCGGGAAGGATTAGCCGGGCGAGGTGAAGAAGGCAGGGTATTTATGGTTGATTTTAAACCTTTCCGGCCTTACAAAGTCGATCTTGAATTTTACCAGGAAGCAAGGAAGGAATTTGATATTACTGAGTGGATAGATTTGATACTAATGGCCATTGATTATAACCCTTTAGGTTTTCTTAATTTCCAGGAGAAACTTATTATGCTCAGCCGGTTACTCCCTTTTGTAGAAAAAAGGGTAAATCTGATCGAGCTAGCTCCCAAGGGGACAGGTAAATCTTATCTTTTCTCTCAAATAAGTAAATATGGCTGGCTGGTAAGCGGTGGTAGCATAAGTCGGGCGCGGTTATTTTATGATATTAGCCGTCGTACTGTAGGCCTGGTCAGTCGCTATGATTATGTCGCCTTAGATGAAATCCAGAGTATTAGCTTTCCTGATGAGGAAGAAGTACGAGGTGCATTGAAAGGATATTTAGAAAGCGGTGAATACAGGGTCGGCGATCACCGTGATGTAGGAGATGCTGGTGTCATTTTACTGGGGAATATTAGCGAGGGAATTATGAACGAAAATAAAAATATGTTCCGCGAGCTGCCGCAAGTATTTCAGGAATCTGCGTTAATTGACCGTTTCCATGGCTTTATCAAAGGCTGGCATATCCCTCGTATGCGCGAAAATATGAAAGCCGAGGGGTGGGGGCTTAATGTTGAATACTTTTCAGAGATACTTCATGCTTTGCGGGATGATATTCGGTACCGCGCCGTAGTTGATGATTTATTGGAAGTACCCAAAGGGGCTGATACCAGGGATAGTGAGGCTATAAAAAGGCTGGCTACCGGTTTTTTAAAGCTTTTATTCCCTCATGTGCTTTTATTAAAAGAGGTCGAAACCAGCGATTTTGAAGAATACTGTCTGAAACCTGCCTGCAAAATGCGTGCCATTATCAGGAAACAGCTTCATATAATGGACCAGGAATACCAGGAAAACATACCAGACATAAAGTGCATCAAAGGTTAGATAAATGGAGGCATGCCCGGTGTCTGAGGAACAGTATCATAATGATGAACAGTATAATAATGTTATGTCTAATGTAAAGCTTCTCCTCGAGGAAATAGAAAACTATATTAATGTACTTATTCTGGATATTCTTCCCAGGAAATTGGGACAAGCTGCCTATGTTGGCGATTATAAAGTAGTTGAAGAAATAAGAGAGCAAATTATTAGGGTCAGCGGTTTCCTTAAAACGGCCCAAAAATTACGGCAGGAATGGGATGTACTTTTTAGTAAAAAAGTCGCCGGGGCTAATATTTCACCTCATACGCCAGAATTACCCCCACCTTTCCCAGCAGGGGAAAGAGGGGCAGAAACGACCCCGGAGGCATTTTATCGTCTGCCAATTCTCGAAGCGCTAGTCGAACTGGGTGGGGAAGCTCCCGGAAAAAAGGTGCTCGAATTAGTATATGAAAAGGTCAAAGATCAACTTTTGGCAAGTGATCTCGAACCCATTCCCAGTGGTAAAGACATCCGCTGGCATAAAAATGCCAACTGGTGTCGATATAAAATGAAAGAAGAGGGGTTATTGGCCTCTGATTCACCACGTGGTATATGGGAAATAACATCCCGTGGCCGGGAAGAACTAGAGCGTTTAAGGAGATAGGCCTGGCCATAAAAGCTATATATAGCTATATATCCCTGGCACGTCACCCTGCTATATAAAGACGCTCTTTTTATCACTCATTTGCTTTATTGATCCTTGCCCTTTATAGTTACCATAATATCGGCAAGGATGTTTAGTAATTCCTCAACCTTAGTGATTTCTTCTTTTATTACCTCCGGGTCAGGCTCAACGAAAGCTATGTAATCTATCTCTTCACGGTCCCGGAGCAAAGCGTCGTATAACGTGCCATATTCTTCGGGTATGATCCCGGGTTTAACCAGATCACGGTGAAGCGCCGCCCTAACGCCGCTGTGTTTTTTATAATACTTGCCCTGCAGCATTAATACAGCGCTTACTGCATAAAAGGCGGCGTAGTACAAACGGTTGGCGCAAAAATCATAATTTTTCTCTTCGAACTCGCGCCGGGCCGTATTTAAACTGCGCCTGGCTTTATCCATCCAGTATTTGGCCAGTGTTTCCCGGTTTTCCTGCATCTAGAACGCCACCCCATCCCGGTTCACTTCTTCCTTTATAGGTAAAAGGGAATAAAGGCCGGTTTCCCAGGAACGCTCATCAACAATCAGGGCGCTGATATTGCAGTCATAAGCCAGGTTAATCTTTGTGACTACAGCGTAAATTTCGTGCTTTTCCCTGTGCCGCATAGGCCGCTTCGTGAGAACCAGGACATCCAGGTCGGATTCTTTTTCTGCTGTTCCCCTGGCCACTGATCCGAAAATCATGGTTTTGGTGACCGGATAGCGTTCTGTCAATTCTTTTTTTAACCGGGAAAGCGCTTGTTTCTGAGCTGCAGATAGCCGTAATTCCCTGAGTAGAGGCAACGCTCTTCACCCCCGATAGCTCTAGTGATTATCTCTTAAAGCCATCCATGTATAAATTATATCATACCAGGAATATATTCTATCCCAGCTTTTATGCCGTAAGCCTTTATCTTTGTCTAATTTAGACCAGCCGGGCTAAAAAGCCAATCAACAAGGCTTTTTATACAGAAACGATAG
>NZ_JANRHG010000013.1 GCF_024733845.1 Neomoorella sulfitireducens | reverse complement strand
GCGGAGGATGGCCAGGCCGTGTTCGTCGATTCCGTCCAGGGCTAATACGTGCATCTCGGTTATCCCCTTCGCCTGCATACCCACCTGAAGCTATCAATGGCTTAACTGTAGCCTTATCCGCCACCCAAGGCTAGCAATAGAATTACCTCATCGCCTGAGCTTAAAATGGTTTCCGGAGATGCCAGCTGGCCGTTATGGTAAAAGTTTACAAAGTAACGCCGCGGTCCCCCGAAGGTATAAACTACATCTCTAAAACGCTGGCCGTATATATTAGCCAGCCTTTCTACCAGACCTGCAATGTTTTCACCTTCATTAACTTCTATATCCTCTTCATACTTGCCGGTAACAGAGTTAATAACCGCCAGGTACTTTACCCGCACTTTCACTGTAACCCCAGCTCCTCCAATTTTTTTACCCCAGGTCTTCCTGCCCGGTCCCACCCGCGTAAGGTATAATACTCATCCAGTGCTTCCGCAAAAGGCTGTGGCACCTTACCCTGACGAAAACCCTGGTGTGCCGGTTCGAACATACGTGCTGGCAAAAAGTCGTCCTGGCGTCCCAACCCGTCACCTAAATTGATCAAACGCTGCAGGTTGAAACCCCGCTCACCAATGCGCATTAACTCCGCCGGTGTCAGTTCCCAGCCAGTAACGGCATTCAGGCAGGCTGTAGTCTGTTCAAGGCTCATCCCGCTGGTTTGCATAAAAAGGCAGCAAACCAGGGAATCCAGCACTGTCGCCAGGTCCTGGAATTTAATAGCCAGTTCAGCCTGGCCGGCCCATTCGAAACGGTCTGGCGGTTTGCTTAGACCTATCTCAGGTAAGAGCATACCCGCCTCCCCGCAATGGGGAAACCCACGCAAGTGGCAGGCACCCCGGGTACCAGTAGCATAATTAAGGGCCAGGCTGAAGTAGGTACGGGGATCATGGGCCGGCAGATCAAGGCCCTTGACCTCTACCGGCAGTTTCTCCGCGCCATGGCCAATCTCACGTGCTGCATGCCTGATACCCTCTGCAAAAAGGCTACCAAAACCTTCACGCAGGCCAATCTGCCGCACCAGTTCCACCAGGGCTTCGCCGCTACCCCAGTTTACTGCCAGGCCATCAGTATCCTTCTCATTGAGCAATCCCTTTTCAAAACACTCCATAGTAAAAGCTACATAAGCACCGGCAGAGATAGTATCGATCCCCAGGCGGTTACAGAGATCATTGGCTTTTGAAATATAGACCAGGTCGTCTACCAGGCAGCAAGATCCCAGCATACCCAAGCTCTCATACTCTGGCCCCGCACCTGCCACTTCATAGCGGCTGCCGGGCGGCAAGGTAATTCTCCGGTGGCAGCCGATGGGACATGCCGCACAGGGCCAGGGGCTGGCCTGCAAGAATTCGCCGTAATAAGGGGCACCAATCCGGGCTGCTCCTTGTGGCCAGACGTCGCCCTGCCAGTATTTAACTGGTAGGTCGCCGATCTCCTCACAGGGACAGACCAGGATAGATGTACCATGGGCATGCATGGTACCACGGGTATTATTCTTTAATAAAGCTACGAGACCTTTACGCAGTGATGCCACTTCTTGCGGCCGGGCCAGAGGAGGGTTTTTACGCCCGGCTACAGCAACAGCCTTGAGCTTTTTAGCGCCCATTACTGCTCCCAGACCACAGCGCCCGGCAAAGCTATGGCTGTCGGCCACTATACAGGCTATAGCCACACCACGCTCGCCGGCAGGGCCAATAGCGGCTATGCTGATACCCTGGCCGCCCAGTTCCCGGCGAATGAGTTCGTCGGTTTCTACGGCATCCCGCCCCCAGAGGTGGCCAGCCGGGCGCAATTCTGCTTTTTCTCCATCCAGCCAGAGGTAAACCGGCTCTTCGCTGCTGCCCTCAATAATGACCAGTTCGTAACCGCAGCCTTTAAAACGTACCCCCCAGTGGGCGCCAGCCGTAGCCACAGCAAAAGTATGTGTAAGGGGTGATTTGCCTACTATTGCCCATTTGGCACTACCGGGCAAACCACTACCTTGAAAAGGACCGACAGCGAACAAGAGTTTATTGCCAGAGGCCAGGGGATCCTGCTGAGCCGGTACCTCATCAAACAGATATCTGGTAGCAAGGGCAGACCCGCCCAGGTATTCTTCTAAAAGCCGGGTAGGAATTTCTTCACTTTTGCAAGTACCCGCAGTCAGATTTACCCGAAGCAAACGCCGCCAATACCCACCGGGTTCTCCCATAGATTACACCCCTTACTTTGCTAAAAGTTCTCTCACAGCCTGCTGCAACTTTTCCTCATCAGGTAAGTATACTTTTTCTAAAGCAGGCGAGAAGGGTATGGGAACATCAGGAGCGCATACCCTGATAACTGGTGCCGCCAAGACCCCAAACAGTTTCTCCTGGATTATGGCCGCCAGTTCTGCACCGGCACCACCGCGCTTGTTAGCTTCATGGATGATTACCACCCGCCGCGTCTTGCGGGCCGAAGCCAGTACTGTCTCCACGTCCAGGGGCACCAGGGTTCGTAAATCGACGACTTCAGCTTCGATGCCATTCGCTGCCAGGGCTTCGGCTGCTGCCAGGGCTTTATGGACCATAAAGGAATAGGCCAAAATAGTCACATCCTGCCCCTCGCGCCTTATGGCCGCCTTACCCAGCGGAACTATATACTCCTCCTCCGGTACCTCACCTTCAAGATCATAGAGAAGCTTATGCTCGAAGAAAACCACCGGGTCATCATCGCGGATGGCTGCCTTCAGCAAACCTTTCGCATCATAAGGAGTTGATGGCAAAGCTATTTTCAGACCAGGACCATGGAGAAATAAAGCCTCCGGACACTGGGAATGTTCGGCCCCGCCACCACCGCGACAACCCATAGGAGTACGAATTACCATAGGTACTGCAACTTCACAGCCATGCATATACCGCCATTTACCAGCCTTATTATAGATCTCATCAAAGCAGACACCTACAAAATCGGCAAGCATAATCTCGCAAACCGGGCGCATCCCGGTGATGGCCGCACCCACCCCGGCGCCGATGATGACCGTTTCCGCCAGCGTAGTATCGCGAACCCGTTCTTCGCCAAATTTATCTATCAATCCTTGACTGACCTTGAAATTACCACCAAAGATCCCCACATCTTCGCCCATAAGGAAAACCCTGGCATCACGTTCCATCTCTTCCTGCAAAGCTTCCCGTAAAGCCTGGCGGTAAGTTATCCTGCGCATCATTATTTTCCTCCTATAGTTTTGAAGTCAGAGAGTTGCTGCCCTTCTTATTTTCCTTTAATTTAGATTAAGTCCAGGATCCCGGCAGGATTGGCATAGACGCCGCGATAAAGTTCTTCCGGTTGCGGAAAGGGACTATTCAGGGCAAAATCAATAGCCTCCTGAACTTCCTGTCGTACCTCATCCTGGATACTTGCCTGTTCTTCCGGTGAAATAATTCTTTCTGCTTGTAAAAACAGCTCGAATCGCTTTATGGGGCACTTTTGCTTCCAGGCCTCAACTTCTGCCGGATCGCGATAAAGGGCAGGGTCTTTTTCATGGTGGCCGCGCCAGCGATATGTTTTCCCTTCTATTAACGTCGGCCCTTCACCGGCCCTGGCCCGGGCAATGGCCTCCTGCATGGCCTCGTAAACAGCCAGGACATCATTGCCGTCTACTACTACCCCTGGTATGCCATAACCATATGCATGGTCGGCCACATTTTCACGCAACATGATCTTGCTCTGGTGGGTAGAATAGCTGTAAAGATCGTTTTCACAGATGAAAATGACCGGCAGGCGCCAGACGGCAGCCTGGTTAATCCCTTCATGAAAGCAGCCCCTGTTGGCGGTGCCTTCACCGAAATAAACGGCCGTCACCTGATCCGTACCCCGCATTTTGGCCGACAGGCCGGCCCCGGTGGCAATGACGATGTTGCCGCCCTGGCTGCCGCTGATACCCAGACAGCCCACGGAAAAATCGGATAAGTGTACGCCTCCCTTGCCCAGTGAGCAGCCGGTAGCTCGGCCCATAAACTCGGCTAGGATGGTGCGGGCCGGCACGCCTTTCCCCAGGCTGTGGCCCACGCCACGGTGGGAGAAAACAAGGTAATCATCGCGTCGCAGGGGAACCGTTGTCCCGATAGATAGAGCTTCATGACCGATGCCTAGATGCAAGGATCCAGGTATATACCCCTGTCGGTACAGTTCAACCATAGCTTCTTCAAGGTAACGATCCAGCAGCATTTTACGATAGAGTTCGACAAGCACATTTTTTTCCGGTAGCATTATCTTCGCCTCCTACATAGCAAAATTTGAAGTACTATGGTGCATTATGAAAGAATTAAGTTGTTTACTGTCACCTCCTCAAGGCATCAAAAGATTGGGCAGCCAGAGTGTAATCTGGGGAAAGAAAATAATTATCAGAACACATATGATGTAAGCTATTAAAAAAGGGAAAATTCCGCTGGTTACTTCTTCAAGGCTAATATTGGCCAGTTTAGTGGCTACATAGAGATTTGCCCCCAAGGGCGGCGTCAGGAAGCCTATTTCACACCACAGGACAAAGATGATCCCAAAATGAATAGGGTCAATACCTAAAGACTGAACTAAAGGTAAAAATATTGGCGTTAAAACAATTACCTGGGATAAAGTCTCCATCCATGTGCCTATAAAAAGAAGCAAAGCACTGATTAACAAAAGTACCACCTGGGGGTTAGAGGAAATGCTCTGGATAGCCGCGGCCACTGTTTGTGGTATCCGGTAAAGGGTTAAAAGCCGGCCAAAGGCCACCGCAATGCCGACAATAACTATAATCGTACCTGTCATTAAAGATGCATCTACTAAAGCCTTGTAAATCTTAGCAGGTGTTAACTTTCTATAAATTACCGTACCAACAAAGAAAGAATAAATCACCGCTATCTCTGCTGCTTCGGTAGGTGTGAACACCCCACCGTAAATCCCGCCCAGGATGATAAGCGGCGCCAGGAGGGCCCAACGGCCATCCCAGATTGCTTGAAAGGTTTTTTTCAGGGAAAAGCCTTCGCCGGTACCGGTATAGCCCTTCTTTCGCGAAACCATAATCGCTGTTAGAATTAGTACCAGGGTTACAAAGATGCCAGGCACAAAGCCGGCCATAAACATCTTGGCCACTGAAATATTGGCCGTCACTCCGTAAATAATCATAGGATTGCTTGGCGGGATAAGAATACCCAGGGCACCTCCAGCTGAAGAAACGCCCGCGGCAAAATTTTTATCATAATTAAAACGAGTCATCATGGGTATAGCCAGGGAACCAATAGCCGCGGTAGTAGCCGGCCCCGACCCTGAAAGAGCGGCGAAAATAGCACAAGCTAAAATAGTTACTGCCGCCAGGCCGCCGGTAAAACTGCCCACAACCCGCCTCGCTACTTCAATAATCCTATCGGTAATATCTGCAGCTTCCATCAAGGCACCGGCCAAAATAAAGCCGGAAACGGCAATTAAGGGAAACTGGTCTACACCTGTATAGAGAACCTGGGGAATCAGGGTGAGGGGTACTTTGCCTTCTAACAATATTGGCACCAGGGTGGCCATGCCAATGGTAGCCATAATTGGCACACCGATTACTAAACATAGAACAAAAGTAATAACTAAGGACATAATTCAACCTCCTAGCCCCGACTGGCCGACCAGGTTCTAAATTTACGGTAATACCCCTGCAAAATTCGGTAAGAGGTAAGCAGAAAGCCCAGGGGGATAATTAGATAGATCCAGAACATATTCCAGCTCATAGCGGCGGATAACATAGGAAAACGAAGCATGGTTTTTAAGAGCTCGAAGCTAACGATAACTACTGCCAGGTTAAAAAATAGCCATACGATATCGGCCAGCATGATTACTTTATCCCGCCAGTTTTCAGGGAATAAATTGACAAAGGTGGTCACACGAATATGCCCTAATCTCTTGGCGCCAAGACTTACGCCCAGGTAATTGAACCATACAAAGAAAAAGCGGGTAAGTTCTTCTTGCCAGGCCCAGGCGCGACCAAAGAAGAAGCGGGCAAAGACACCCAAACCTAAGAAAGCGACGATTATCGTCAAAAAAAGGGCGCAAACAACTTCTTCAAAATGGTCATCAAGGTATTTTAACCACTTTTTCATGGCACCTTCCTCCTTTAGGAGGCCCGGCCCTTTAAAAGGGCCGGGCAATCAAAGCAGGGATTATTTTTTCTTCTGTTCATATTCGGCTTTAAACTTTTCTACAGTCTCAATAATTTGCTTGCCTTTTTCTTTATCGCCGTTACCCATCAACTCATAAAACTGGGGCCACGTTGACCGGGCGCGTTTGACCCATTCATCAAAATCCTCCGGACGGCCAAGCAAGACCATACCCTTTTCCGTTATAGTCCGCTTATCGCTTTCGATGGATTTATCCGCCAGGTCCCACTCAAAAGCCTGGGTTTCCTTGCCCGCCTTAATTACTGCCTCTTGTAAGTCTTTAGGCAGGGTCTGAAAAAACTTCTCCGAGATCAAAATCGCACTCGTTTGGTAAATGAAATCGATATCAGTTACATATTTTTGGATCTCGTAGAACTTTTGGGCAACTAAAACATTATAGGGATTTTCCTGCCCGTCTACTACCTTTTGTTGCAAAGCGTTGAAAGTTTCTGCCCAATCAAGAGGTACGGGATCGATACCCCAGCTCTTAAAGGTCGCAATCCAAATGGGATTTTGCGGTATCCGGATCTTTAAACCTTGCAGGTCTGCAAGTTTCTTTACCGGCTTCTTGCTATTACTTAAAACCCGGAAACCGGCATCCTGAAAGGACAGGATGCGTACCCCGGCCTCATTAATAGCCCATTGATTAATCTGCTCCATCATGTTGTTAGCAACGGCTCGCCCTTGTTCAACCGAATCGAATATATAGGGTAAGCTTAAAAAATACAGGGATTTAGAATAGGGATTGAGGTTTGCTATAGATACTTCCGTTACTTCTTGCGTGCCCAACTGGCAATTGCGTACCATCTCTTGTTCTCCACCAAGTTGGGCCGAAGGATAGATTTCAACTTGAATACGACCATTGGAATATTTTTCGGTTAACTCTTTGAACTTTAAAGCTACTACATGGAATATGCTTGCATCAGTGGGTTCGTTGGCATGCCCAAACCTAATTGTAAACTCCGCTTTGGTAGCCGATGTGTCTTTCTTCTCCCCCTGGGTTTCCTGTTTGGACGGTTGCTGGCCAGTCGCTCCTTTTTGCCCGCCACAACCAACCAGTAAAAACATCAAAATACTAATCAAAAATAAAATCAATAAACTTTTGGTCGCCCTGTTCATATCCTTGTTCCCTCCTAGAGTTTTTTCTTGGATTTCTTTTTTTGCTAAACCTTTTTAAGGCCAAGTCTTCCTTCTCACCCCCTCGTAGCTAATTGCCCATTGTACTCCTGGCCAGATTTACCAGTAAGGCAACCCCAGTAACCAGTACCTCTTCATCAAAATTAAAGCGGGGATTGTGCAGCGGATAGTTTAATTCTTTGCCAGCATTACCGGCTCCCAGCCAGAAATAACAACCGGGGACCATCTGCAAGTAAACCGAAAAATCCTCCGTCGCCAGGGACGGAACCACCTGGGTGATAACATTCTCTTCGCCAACCAACCTCGCCGCACAGGCGCGCACTAGTTCTGTCGCTTCCTTTTCATTGACCGTGACCTTATACCCCTGCTGATACTCAAAATAGAAATCACCTCCGTTGGCCAGGGCCAGGCCATGCAGCACCTGCCTAATGCGCTGGGCAAAAAATTCCTGCAGTGACGGTTCGAAGTAGCGTGTGGTACCCTTCAACAATACCTTTGCTGGTAGAACATTGGGGCTTTTCCCGCCATTGATTACACCTACCGAGAGTACGGCAGCCTGGTGTGGATCAACCTGGCGCGCCAGGATATTTTGCAAACTCACAACCATCTGGGAGGCCAGTAAAACAGCGTCTACAGCCTTGTGGGGATTGGCCCCGTGGCCACCTTTCCCTAATACTTCTACCTGGAATATATCGCCAGCAGCCATCACCGGACCCACCGGTGCTGCTATTTTACCAGCTGGTAATTCCGGCCAAAGATGAAAGCCAAAAATATAGTCCAGGGGAAAAATCAATTCTCCAGCTTCGGCTACTAACCGGTTTGCACCGCCAGCCGGCAAAGCTTCTTCCGCCGGCTGGAAGATAAAAACCACCTTTCCTTTTAACTCCCTTCGCCGTTGGGCCAATAGCGTTGCCGCCCCTAAAAGTATGGCTATATGCCCGTCATGACCACAGGCATGCATTATACCGGGATTTTCCGACTTGTAGTTGATTTGATTTTGTTCTTCCAGGGGCAGAGCATCCATATCAGCACGAAAGGCGATATTCGGTCCTGGACCTTCTCCTCGTAAAATACCGATAACGCCTGTGCCTGCCAGTCCACTATAGACTTCTATACCGACCGATTGTAACGCTGAACTGATCTTATGGGCCGTTTTATATTCTTGATAAGCGAGTTCGGGGTAACGGTGAAAGTCCCGCCGCCAGGCCTTTAACGTTGGTAAGAGGGCGTGGGATGCTTCCAAGAGGTGCTCCATCAATTGCTCCACCCTTTCTATATTCGCAGCCTTAAATTAGACAAAAAAAGCCCTCCCCCCTTTGACCAAAGTTACAAGGTTAAGGACAAATAGTTATATTATCCGTATACATAATTTTCAGGCTAGATTTTTGCTTGCAGTAAACGGTAGAGCTTGAGGGCAAGATGGAAATTTAAACGGGCTTCAGGCAAGTTGGGGTCATAACCGGTTATCTGCTGGATAGTCTCCAGGCGATAACGTACCGTATTATGATGCAGATATAATTTCCGAGCCGTCAGCCGGTAATTACAACCACAATTTAAGAAAATCTCCAGGGTAACAAGCAATTGGCTGTGGTTAGCCTCATCCCAGCGAATAATAGGTAAAATAAAGTCTTCTAAAAAACGGTCAGTTTCTGCCGTCTTAATATAATTTTGTAATAAACGATAGACACCCAGGTCATCATAAGTTGTGGTACTGCCGGGCCCATTTAAAGAAAAACCCAGGCTTTGAGCTGTACAGGCCTCCTGGTAACTGCGCGGTATTTCTTCCAGACATGCAGCAGGACGACCGATACCTAAGTTAAAGGGAGCCAGTTTAAAGCGAGCCGTCATTTCTTTCGCAAGGGCACCGGTCAATTCCCGGGCAATGTTTGCGGCTTCAGAGCCAGAAGTTTCCTCCGGCAATGGATAAATTATAATTACCCGATCATGGTGATCAATGCCTGTTAAAATAGAACTACAATTATGACGGGCAAAAAAAGCATTAACCTGCTCGAAAAATTTATGGATAGCTTCATAACTTGTAGCTGCCACAGTAGCTACGATCACTATATTTTTTTCCTTTGGTTGCCATCCCAGCTGCATCCCCCGTTCCTGTAGGGAAGAGCTACGACTTACCTCACCCCGGAGCAGATGTTCCAAAAAATCATCACGAAAGCGCTGGTTAACCTCTCTAATAGCCCTGATACGTTGCAAGTACAGGGCTGCGACGGTGGCTGCATGTTCCATGGCGACAATGTCGGATTCTTGAAATGTTCTTTCTTTTTCCCAAACAATTATTTGTCCTTCGACCCGCTTACCGATACGTATCGGAAGGCTCAAACGGCAGTTCGCAATGCCGGTAATTCTCAAGACCTCAGGATGCCGGGGCCAGGGACAAATCGTTTCGCCAGGACCGGCATGCCATGGTTTTAATATGTTTTCATCCTGCTGGCAGGTAAATTCTGTAGGCCAGTTAACGTGGCTATAAGTTATAAATTCATAAATCGTCACCGGATTGTTAACCAAACTGCCAAGGGCACTGGCAACGGAATTTAAATCGCCACCCCGGAGCACTTCTTGCGTCAGGGCCTGGTGAATTTCCTCCGAACGTCGCAGCTCTAAAAGCTGGCGGTTCATTATCTCTGCCAGAACGGGGTTAATGATATCAATCCAGGCACATTCATATGGGATATTAATAACCGGCAAATCAGCTTCATTCGCAACTCGTAATACAGCTTCTGGTAATTCTTCTAAAAAACGACGTAACTTGATGCCTAGAGCTGCCGCCCGGTACCTGGACAATTCTTGTATCAGGAATAGTTGTAATTCCTGGCTGTCTTTAAAGGGATAAAGGGTGGTTACAACAAACTCCTGGCCCCGTACCCACTGGATGGCATCAGGAGCATCGAGTACTGTCACTGAAGTTACAGGTCTGTTTAATCCCCCTTTCCCGGCGATTACTGTTGCCCGGCTCATTACCTGGAGGTTTAAAAGATCCGCAACGGTAAAAACGTAATCCACCCCGGCTACCTCCAAAATTTATAAAATTAATGCTGTAAAATAAATTCGTTATCCACTCGAGATAATCCTGCCTTTATTAAAAAAGCCTGCCTTTTAGGCAAGCCGTTCACTATTTCATTCAACAAGCATCCCGCTCCCCGGATGCGGACGGTTGCGGTCCAGTTCGACGCGATATTTGTAGCGATCGGGCCGGTAAGCATTGATGGAAAGTTCTACCGGCTTACCTCTCTCATCATAAGCCGTACGCTCCATTATTAATAACGGCGATCCTACCTTCACTTGCAGGTAAGCAGCCTCTGCCTTCCCGGCCCGGCCGGCGGAAATAGTCTGTTCCGCCCTTTCCAGTGCCAGGCCCAGTTTTTCTTCCACCAGTTCATATAACCCGTGGCGCTCAAGATCTTCCCCGGCCAGGCGGCTGCCGTACTCGTAAGGCCAGTAGCTGCGCAGGTAGGTAATTGGCTGCCCGTTCATTTGCTGGACTTTTTCAATGAGAAAAAGGGGTTCATCGCCAAAGACCCTTAAGGCTGGCACCTTTTGTTTTTCTTTTGCCGGGTCCGCTACCGGCCCGGTAAAAATAATCCTGGCACTGGGCTCATAACCCCGGGCTTTCATTTCCTCAAAAAAGCCTGTAAGTTTACCCAAAGTTTCTTCCACCGGTTCCCGCTTGACGAAGGTTCCCTTGCCGGGACGGCGCTCCAGCAGCCCTTCATCCACCAGGGCCGCTACGGCCCGGCGCACGGTAATGCTGCTGACATCGTACTTTTCCATAAGCTGCTTGTCGGTGGGAAAAAGGTCTCCTACCCGGTACCGGCCTTCCTTGATAGCCCGGCGCAAATCGCTGGTTATCTGATAGTGTAAAGGAATAGGTTTACTGCGATCAATACCCACAATACCCACCTGTATTATTATAAAAATATACAGATGACATTATATCAATATTTTTACAGCCTGGCAACAAATAAATGCGCCCGGATGAAGGCCATGCTAAGAGGGGATTAGATGTACCGATTCGGGAGGAAAAGTAGCCAGAACTTCCCGCCCCGGTTGGAGGAATCCCCGGCGAAGTTGCGCCGCCCCGGCCAGGGCCACCAGGGACAGGCCACAGTCGATTTCTACCCGGTACTGGCCGCCCTGGGGAATAACATGCCGCACCCGGCCGTGCAGGCAGTTGCCCCGGTACCCTCCTTCCCCACCTACGGTGCCGTCGCGGATGCTTATATCTTCCGGCCGCAGGCAGGCTACCACCCGGCCAACGCGGCGCGTCCCTGCCCGGATGATAGTTCCCCCCTGGAGTTTAACCTGAACGGGGCCGCTACCATTCGGGGCGGCAAACCCCGGCCAAAGGTTGGGTATGCCCACGAAAGCAGCCAGCTCAACGTTTGCCGGCTGCCAGAGAATGGTTTGCGGAGAACCGGTCTGGATAATACGGCCCCCTTGCAGAGCGGCCACCCGGTCCGCCAGGAAGGGCAACTCGGTAAAGTCGTGGGTAACAAAAACGGCCGTAATACCCGTTTGTTTTAATATATCGTGCAATTCTTCCAGCAGAGCGCCTCGGGTAGGGGCGTCCAGAGAAGCAAATGGCTCATCCAGGAAGAGAACCCGCGGCTCCAGGGCCAAAGCCCGGGCCAGGCTCACCCGCTTCGCTTCCCCACCTGATAAGCGCCGCACAGGGCGTCCGGCCAGGTGATCGATGCGGAAAACCTGCAGCCATTTTTCCACCCGCTCTTTTATCTCCTCCCGCGGCCAGCCGCGAAAGCGTAGGCCGGTAGCCACGTTATTAAAGACGGTGGTATCCAGGAGCAACGACTCCTGGAAAACTACCGCTATTTGCCGCCGCCAGGGCAAAGCCCGGCGGTAATCGATCTCCTGCCCGTCAAAGTAGATGCGGCCGGCGTACGGCTCCTCCAGGAGGGCCAGGGTGTGCAGCAAAGTGCTCTTGCCGGCGCCGTTAGGACCTATCAATCCCCACACCTCGCCCCGGCCTATTTCCAGGTTGTCAACGGCCAGGATTTCACGCCCGCCTTTTCTTACCCGCAGGCCGACAGCCCTGATGTCCAGGCTCATTACCTCTCCCCCCGCAAGCCTGAAGACAATGGTTATTCCCGGCCAAAGCCGGTCCTGATTGAAGCCTGCCATCACCGCCATAGCATCAATGATATTTAGTGGTAACTAGCTTCTGAACGACCGTATCAATTTTTGTTCATTACCGGGTAGAGCCCGCGCCTTCTGTTGTAAAAAAGTCAGGGTGGCCGTAACCCCGAAGGCCAGGCCCAGGAGGATAAAACTCAGGGCCATGGCTATATCAAAGTGCCCCCGTGATACCTCCAGCATAGTGGCAGTCGTCAGTACCCGCGTCTGGTGCATGATATTTCCCCCGACCATGGCCGCTGCTCCCACCTCGGAAATCACCCCGCCGAAGCCGGCGATAACGGCGGCCAGGATACCCAGGCGTGCTTCTTTAAGCAAAGTCCAGTAAAGCTGGCCCGGGGAAGCCCCCAGGGCGATGACCTGCGTTTTCAGGCGGGGCGGCAACTGCTGGATGGCTGCCATGGTCAAACCGGTTACCAGGGGGGTGGCGATAAAGGCCTGGGCTATCACCATAGCCGTCGGGGTGTAAATCAGGCCCAGGTGGCCCAGGGGACCGCTGCGCCAGAGCAGGAAGCTCACCCAGAGGCCTACCACCACCGGCGGCATACCCATGCCTGTATTGATCAGGCTGACAAGCAGCCGTTTACCGGGAAATTCTTTCAGGGCCAGGAAAACCCCAACGGGTACACCTGTTATTATGCTGATTACCGTGGCCAGGCCGCATACCCGTAAGGTCAGGAAGACTACTTCCATGACACCGGGATCAAGCCGGATCAGTAAATACAGGGCCTGGACCAATCCTTGCCAGACCGCTTCCACCGTTTATACTTCTCCTTTATGAAATGGGGGGGTTTAGAGAAAGTCTATGGAATTACCCTTTTACTGGCCCAGGGTATTTTCATCCTTACCGGCGTCGGGGAAAAAGAGGGGTTGCCCGTATTTATCCTTGCCGAACTCGCCGATAACCTTCTGGGTTTCCGGGTCGATCATGAACTCGGCAAAGGCCTTTGCCCCCTCGCTGTTAATTTTCATCCCCGGAAATTTCTCCGGGTTTACCTGCATAACGTGGTAGATGTTGAGCAAGTCCTTTTCCCCTTCCACCATGATGTCCAGCTTGAGGTTATTCTTGAGGGATAAATAGGTGCCCCGGTCAGTGAGGGTATAGCCTCCCTTTTCGGAAGCGATATTCAGGGTCTGACCCATACCGGCGCCGGCTTCCTGGTACCACTTGCCCTCCGGCTCGATACCGGCAGCTTTCCAGAGGTCTAGTTCCATCTTATGGGTGCCGGAATCGTCACCCCGGGAGATAAAAATGGCTTGCCGGCCGGCAATTTGCTTTAAGGCATCGGCTGCCTTATTTACCCCTTTGATACCGGCCGGGTCAGCGGGCGGGCCGACAATGATAAAATCATTATGCATGACCAGCCGGCGATTGATGACCGTCCCTTTTTCCACCAGTTTCATTTCATCCGCCGGGGCATGGACCAGGAGGACATCGACATTACCCCTGTCGCCCATGCTCAGGGCTTGTCCGGTACCTACAGAAATTGGCTTGATGTTATAGCCGGTCTTCTTCTCAAACATGGGAAGCAATACGTCGAGCAGACCGCTATCCATGGTGCTGGTGGTGGTGGCCAGGATCACGTCTTTGTTAGCCGGCGTCTTAGCAGCTTCCTGGCCGGCTGCCGGTGCGGCCGCTTTACCCCCGTCCTGGCTACCGGTTCCTCCTCCCCCGCATCCTGCTACCACAATTGCCAGGAGTATGATAAAGACGGCCAGAACTGCTACCATCCTGCCGTTTTTTAGCATTTATGTATCCCCTCTCCTTATGTTTTTTGCAGCATATCGTTACCAAAATAAAAAACTTACCCGAAGTAACGTTGAAAAGCGGCTTCTACAGCTGCTCCAGCCTCGTGTTTAAAGAGCTGGAAACGCTGTAAAAACCACTTGCCGGCAGGGGTCAACTCCGCCCCCCCGCCGGTTTCGCCTCCTACCCGCGTCAACAGGAGCTTTTGGCCCAGCCTGCTTTCCGCCTTTTTTACCTGGCCCCATGCCTGGCGATAAGACATGTGCAGGCTCCGTGCCGCCTCGCTCAAGGATCCCCGCTGCTCTATCTCCTGCAGGAGTTCAAACAGGCCCTCGCCAAAAACATGCTCTCTATCTTCCAGCCAGAATTTGTAACGTACCTGCATAAAAGCCCAACCCCATTTTCCCGGCCACTTGGCAGCAAAAAGTTATAAGTATAAAATGCGGGGAAAACCACTGTGGCATCCACTTATCTGCCTTAATTCATTTTATGTAGGGTTACTACCGGATTTATCCTACTCTTAAATTGTAAATCCTCTGCTACAAGGAATCAAGGATTACTTTTACTGTTGTCACCGGGAGGTTATATTGTCCCCCTGTAAAGGTTTTATTGTAGGCGCTGTATTATTTATCATCTAATGGTTATGTATATAAAAACATATCGTATATGAAGAATTAGGGGAAGGAACCAGGCCTTCCCCATAATATAATATAAAAAGGGGAGGAATCAGCTTAACTAAATGCCAACCCCGCATTTAATTATTAATAGTTAACTTCACGCCATAGATCGGCCAGGCCCAGGTCGGCCAGCTTGGCCTCTGTTGGCCGGCCCTGGCGGTCCCAGCCCATGAGATCATAGTATTCATCCAACATGGAATCGAGCTCAACAACATTGCCCCGGCTGGGCCCGGTGGGCATCTTCTCTTTGAGCATCCGCGGCGGCAGGTAGTCGTCCTTACGGTCGAAACCTTCGCGCAGGTTAAAAAGGCGTTCCACGTTGGTTATCCTTTCGCCAATACGCATGGCCCCGGCTTCATCCAGGGCAAGACCGGTCACGGCCTGATATAGCTCGATTTGTTCCTTTAATCCCATAGCGAAACGCATGGAAGAACACAGGGAGAGGGAATCGACAATAGCCAGGAGGAACTGGGTTTCACGCACCAGGGCGGCCTTGCCTTTGTATTCTAAACGCCTGCTACCGTCCCCGGCCGTCTCTGGTCCCATAGTGGGCGCGATCATATGGTGGGCACCCTTGGGGGAGATAGCATAACCCAGGCCCATGCCCTTGCAGCCGCGGGGGTCGTAGGTGGCGAATTCCTGACCTTTGACCTGCATGGCCAGTTCAGGCACGCCCAGCTTCTCTGCCGCTCGTTTGGAACCTTCGGCCAGGAGATCGCCGATGCCCTCCCGGCGGGCGATCTTCTCCATCAGAGCTACCAGGGCTTCGCCGTTGCCGAAGCGTAGTTCCAGGCCACCGGTATCTGCTTGGTTAATAATCCCTTTTTCATAACACTCCATAGCCAGGGATGCCACCGCTCCAGCCGACATGGTGTCCAGACCGTAGGTGTCACAGATTTCTACCGCTTTTACTATGGCGGCCAGATCAGCGACACCGCAGTTGGCTCCCAGGAGCCCGGCCGACTCAAACTCCGGCCCTTCAATCATGGTACCAGCATAGGGTCCATCTTTGATATAGCTTACCTTGCCGCAGGCAATGGGACAGGCATAGCAGGAGGAATGGCCGACAAAGATCTTCTCTTTCATGCTGGCGGCATTGATCTTGCCTGCCTCTTCAAAGTAACCGGTGCTGAAGTTGCGGGTACCCCAGTATCCGATACCATTGGTACCGTCCACCATCTCCGGGGTACCGTAATAGCGCCGGGCTTTAGCCTTAAGATTTCCGGCCAGAATGCTGTAAACCTTTTCCGCCAGGGCTTCCAGGGCAGCCGGGTCGGCCACCTCAATACCGCCTGTTCCCCGTACAGCTATTGCTTTCAGGTTTTTAGCTCCCATCACCGCCCCGGCACCGCCACGCCCGAACTCCCGGTGGTAATCGCTCTGGATGCAGGCAAAGCGGCTTAATTTTTCCCCCGCCGGCCCAATGCAGGCCACCCGGATGGTATCGTCCTTCAATTCTTTTCGGATAGCATCTTCAGTGGCATGGGTCAGTTTACCCCACAGGTGGGAGGCCTCCTTCAAAGTTACCCTGTCGTCATCAATCCACAGATAAACGGGGTGATCGGCCCGGCCTTCAATGATGATGCCGTCATAACCGGCAAATTTTACCTCCGGCGCCAGATGACCGCCACACAGGGAGAAGGAATAAGTTCCTGTCAGCGGTGAGCGAAAAGTTACGGTAATTTTATTGGCCCCCGGTGCCAGGGTGCCTTCTAGCGGCCCGGTGAGGAAAAATAATTTATTTTCCGGGCCCAGGGGGTCGGTATGGGGTTTAAGCTCTTTCAGTAACATATAGGCGCCGGCACCCCGGGCGCCGATATAACCAGCAAAGATGTTCTCCGGCGTCGGTTCTTTAGTAACACTCCCGCTGGTCAGGTCAACACGCAAGATTCTTCCGGCCAGACCCTTTAATTCGGCCATTACCTGCATCCCCCTTCCATGGTAGCAGCTACTGTTTCCACGTAGGCGGCACGCTGGCCCCGATCGGCCACGGCCAGGGGCACATAGTCTATGGCTCCTTCGCGGCAGTGAGCCACGCACTGGGGCTCACCGCCGCAGAGGTCGCAGATAAGGACCACCTTTTTCTCCTTATCGATGCCCACAGCCCCGTAGGGGCAGGCACGGATGCAGCGGCGGCAGCCGATGCATTTTTCTTCGTCCACAATAACGGCTCCTGTTGCCGGGTTTTTGCTCAGAGCCCCTTCCCGGCAGGCGGCGATGCAAGGGCTTTTGGCGCACTGCATGCAGGTAACCGGGATGTTGAGGTACTTGCTGTGCACCCTATTTACCCGCACCCGGGATTTGGTGGAATTAACCTGTCCTTCATGCTTCCAGGAGCACCATTGCTCGCATATACGACAGCCCACACAACGGTCGGGATAAGTTACCAGAACGTTCATAAGCATCCCCCTTGGGCTTGTTATCCGAGGTAAATTATATAAATTTATATTTTAGTTTATTATAAGCTTAAATCTAATATATCTCAAGTAGATAATAAAACTTATAGAAACATGATATAATTATTCCATTGAGCATAAATATTTACATTTAATTTTAACAGCCATAACAGCAAGAGGTATTAATTGTTTTTTGAATTATATTTTTTATATGCGCTATCTTGAACAATTGAAAAACGAATCATATGATGTTGTTAGAATATTAACAGTCTATTGTCCTTGTATACAACTTTTTGAATGGTAGTGACGGCCTATGGTCCCCAGACAACGCCTCCTCCTGGTCGATGATCATACGTTAATCCGCAAAGGCCTGCGCCTGTTAATGGCAGGTTGGGAAGATTTTGAAGTGATAGGTGAGGCCAGGGACGGTCAGGAGGCCATCGAACTGGCCCTGGAACTTAAACCGGATATTGTGCTCATGGATATATACATGCCGCGACTGAATGGCCTGGAGGCGACCCGGCGTTTGAAAGCCCTGAGGCCGGAAATAAAGGTCGTCATCCTGACTGTGGCCGACGATGACGATTCCTTCCGGGCGGCCCTTGAATCAGGGGCGGTGGGTTACCTTTTAAAAACCGTCGAGCCCCAGCACCTCTACTACCTCCTGCAGGAAGTGGCCCGCGGTGAAGTTCCTCTGGCCTCTGCCATGACGAAGAAGCTCCTGCCCCAGCTAAAGGCACAGGAAAAGGAGGACCTGTTAAGCCCGAGGGAAAAAGAGGTGCTGGCCCTGGTTGCCCGGGGTTTAAGCAACCGGGAAATAGCCAGCCATCTCTTTATAAGCGAAAATACGGTTAAAAACCACCTGCGCAGCATCCTGGAAAAACTGCAAACCAAAAACCGCCAGCAGGCAGTTCACTACGCCCTAAAACACGGCCTGGTAAAATTACGGGAATAACCTGCCTGCCGGAATGTTAGTTCCCACATATTTGTTACCCTCTCTTAGTAGTTTAAAAGAATAGTTCGAAAGAACTATCATAATTAGTCTTTTCTGGTCTGCCGGTGAGTAAAAAAGAAGGTTTATGTTAATAGTGAATTACGTATCAAGATAAGGGGTATTGACAAGGGAAAGTAACAATAATGTTGTGGCCGTTTTTTTTAAGTCTTATTTGTGATGGCTCTTGCTAGCACATAGTTTTTAGGAGGTGGAAATAATGTCCGTCGCCTATGCCCGTCAGGAAGAATGGAGTATACCTCAACTCTATCATTTGCCTGCGGCAAAATTAGACCCCTTTCTTAATAAGTTAAAGGAAAATTATACCCTCATAGGTCCGGTGGTTAAAGGCAAGGAATTTGTCTTTGCGCCACTTTCTGATCCCGGGGAACTGTCCCTTCACTATCAGACCACCCTTTTGCCGCCCAAAAAGGTATTGCATCTACCCTTTGAAGTCCTCTTTTCCTTCCATGAGGACCAGCAAATCATCGAAACCGCACAGGAACAACAACAACAGATTATCTTCGGTATTCATCCCTGCGACGTCCACGCCATCGCCATCCTCGACAAGGCCTATACGGCCGAATATCCCGATCCGTATTATATCGCCAAGCGCCGCAATACCCTCCTGGTAGCCCTTAACTGTTCTGAACCGGGGGAAAATTGCTTCTGCCAATCCCTGGGTACTGGACCCGAACTTAAAGATGGCTACGACCTCCTGCTGACAGACCTTGGTAACGGCTATCTCCTCGAGGTGGGTAGCCCCCGCGGTCGAGAACTGGTACAGGTGATGGACCTGGCTCCCGCCCCCAGGGTGGCTATGGTGGAGAAACAAAAGGTGCTGGATAATGCCCGGCGCAAATTCCAGAAGAAACTCAACACCCAGGATTTACCTGGAATCCTTGAAGAAAATTTCCGCCAACCCATCTGGGAAGAACTTATGCATGAGTGCCTGGCGTGCGGTTCCTGTACCATGGTCTGTCCCACCTGTTTCTGCTATAACGTGGTGGATAAAATCGATCTCAACCTTAAGAGCGGCAAGCGCCAGCGGGAATGGGATTCCTGCATGTTGCTGGAATACGCTCAGGTGGCTTTAGGCCACAACTTCCGCAAAGACAGGGATGCACGGGTAAAACAGCGTATTTACCATAAATTAGTGTATTACGAGCCCCAATTCGGCACCCTGGGCTGCGTAGGCTGCGGCCGCTGCATCCATACCTGTGTTAAAAAAATCGATATTACCGATGTCATCAGCCGTCTGAGGGGGGAATAGGGGTGTTCAATCCTTTTAAGCCCGAGCGCGCCATCATCAAGGATATTATCAAGGAAACGACAGACACCACCACCTACACCTTCAGCTTTCTGGATGAAGGGGTACGCCGGGAATTCCGCTTCCGGCCGGGGCAGTTTAATATGCTTACCATTTTCGGCATTGGCGAGGCACCCATTTCCATCAGCTCCAACCCGGCCGAACCTGAGACTTTCCAGCATACCGTCCGTCATGTAGGGAACGTCACTAAATTTCTGAGTAAAATGCAACCTGGTGATATAGTTGGCATCCGGGGACCCTATGGTACCGGCTGGCCCCTGGATGTCCTGCCAATCAAGAACCTGCTCATTATTGCCGGCGGCATCGGCCTGGCTCCTCTGAGGCCAGTCATCCACGAAGTCATAGATCGTCGCCCGGAATTCGGGCAGGTGGAGGTCCTATACGGTGCCCGCACCCCGGCCGAACTCCTCTATCCCGCCGAGTATGAAGCCTGGCGGCAGGCGGGGATATCCCTGCTCCTGACGGTTGATGCCGTCCCCAGCGGCACCGCCTGGGAGGGACAGGTGGGAGTGGTCACCGACCTCTTCCGGCAGATGTCTTCCCGGCCGGGAGAAACTGCCGTTTTTACCTGTGGCCCGGAAATAATGATGAGCTACGTTGTCAAAGGTTTACTGGCCCGGGGCTTTAAACCGGAGCAGATTTACGTCTCCCTGGAACGGCGCATGAACTGCGGCGTCAAAAAGTGCGGTAAGTGCCAGATCGGCCCCAAGTTCGTCTGCCGCGACGGCCCGGTTTTTGCCTATGCCGAGCTATTAACCTTACCGGAAGAAGTTTTAGGGGGTGCGGTCAGGTGAGCAAGCCTCGTGTTGCTGTCTATAAAATGAGTTCCTGCGCAGGCTGCCAGCTGGAGATTATCAACCTGGAACCCATCCTTCTGGATCTCCTCGGCGCAGTGGATTTGAGCTATTTCGTAATGGCCCGCCGGGAAAATGAGCCCGGACCCTATGATATTGGCCTGGTGGAGGGCGCCATCACCTGCGGTGAGGAGATTGAGAGGTTGAAAAAAGCCCGCCAGGAGTGTCACCTGCTGGTGGCCCTGGGTTCCTGCGCCTGCTACGGTGGCCTGCCCTCCATTAAAAACTGGCAGCCACAGCGGGTGGTAGAAAACCGGGTCTACGATAACCTGGCGGCCATTCACTCCACCACTGCCTACGGCATCGATTACTATGTACCGGTCGATGCCTACCTCAAAGGATGCCCGGTGAGCCGCGAGGAACTGCTGGATTTTATTAAAAGCACCCTGCTGGGCGTCCGGCCCTATTTAAGGCCCCACAGCGTGTGCGTTGAATGCAAGCTTCATGAAAACGTCTGCCTCTTTGTCACCGAGAAGGCAATCTGCCTGGGACCCGTCACTACCGCCGGTTGTGGCGCCCTTTGCCCTTCCCGGGGTAAGCCTTGCGACGGCTGCCGCGGCCCGGCCAATGACGCCAACGCCGTTTCCCTGGCGCGGACCATGGCTGCTTACGGCCTGCATTCCCAGGATATCGTCCGTTACTTCCGCAAGTTCGCCGGCATGACCTCAGAATTCAGTAAAGGGGCGGAAGCTGTATGACGGAAAAAGCCATTCAGGTCGACTACATTGCCCGGGTTGAGGGTGAAGGGGCTTTAAAGATTAAAGTCAAGGACGGCAATATCAGCGAATTGCAGCTCAGGATCTTCGAACCGCCCCGCTTTTTCCAGGGATTCCTGGTAGGGCGGCGTTACGATGAAGTGCCAGGCATCGTCTCGCGCATCTGCGGCATTTGTCCCGCTTCCCACCAGATAACGGCCATTCAGGCCCTGGAAGACGCCCTGGGGATTGAGGTCAGCCAGCAGACCAGGGATTTGCGCCTGCTGCTGGCCTTGAGCCAGTGGATCCAGAGCCATACCCTGCACATCTATTTCCTGGCACTGCCGGATTTTTTGGGTTATGAAAGTGCCATCGCCATGGCTAAAGACCACCTGGCAACTGTGCAAAGGGCATTAGAACTCAAGCGCCTGGGCAATGACCTGACCATGCTGGTCGGCGGCCGGGAAGTCCATCCCGTGACGCCTGCCGTCGGCGGCTTTACCTCCGTTCCCGGCCGGCAGGAGCTGCAGGCCATCGGCGAGCGCCTGGCAGTGGCCCGGGCCGACGCCCTGGCCACCATTGACCTGGTGGCCTCCCTCTCCGTACCCTCCCTGGAACGGGATACCGAACATGTTGCTTTATCCAGTACCGGCGATTATGCCGTTAACGGCGGCCGCCTGGTTTCTACTAAGGGTTTAAACATTCCGGCCTGGCAGTACCGCAGCCATATCAAAGAACGCCACCTGGAGCACTCCAACGCCCTCCATTCATACATTGAAGGCCGCAGCAGTTTCCTGGTGGGCCCCCTGGCCCGGGTCAACCTCAACCTGGATAAGCTGACCCCCGCTGCGCGCAAAATAGCCAGGGAGATAGGGGTTTTCCCCACCAGTAATCCATTCTACAGCGCCCTGGCCAGATCCATCGAGCTCCTCCACAGCATCGACGCCTGCCTGGCGTTAATCGACGGGCTGGACCCGCGGCCGGATAACGTACCTTATACCGTCCAGGCGGGACAGGGCTTTGCCATCACCGAAGCGCCCCGGGGCGTCCTCTACCACAGTTACCGCCTCAATAACCAGGGGCTGATTGAAGAAGCGGATATCGTTACGCCCACTGCTCATAATGTGGCCAGTATGGAGGAAGACCTGCGGGTTTTTGCTCCCGGTGTCCTGGACTTGCCCCTGGAAGAAGCTACCCTGAAGTGTGAAATGGTAATCCGCAATTACGACCCCTGTATTTCCTGTTCCATCCACTTCTTGCGCCTGGAGATCGAGAGGGAATAAGGCATGAGGAGGGTGGTTATCGGCTGCGGCAATCCCCTGGCCGGCGATGACGGCGTGGGCCTCAAAGTAATTGAGGAACTGGAACGCCGGGAACTGCCGCCGGGTGTGAAAACCATCCCGGCCGGCCTCCCCGGTCTGAGTCTACTCGATTACTTACGTGGGGCCGAGCAGGCCATCATCGTCGATGCCGTCCATGCCGGCCAGGAACCTGGTACTGTAATCTGCTGCCAGGAAAAAGAAGTGGCCCGGTTCTCCTGGCGGAGCCTCTCTTTGCATAGTTTGGGCATTGGTGAAACCCTGGCCCTGGGTCGGCTGGCAGACCCAGGCGGCTTCCCGTCACAATTAATCCTGGTAGGTATTCAGGCCGGTTCAATAGTTCCCGGGGAGACTAGTTTGAGCCCTCCCGTCACCGCCGCTTTACCCCTGGCGATGAAAACCATATACCGGCTGCTCGGCGGTGGTGAAGATGCATGAACTGGCCCTGGCCAGGGAGGCAGTACGCCTGGTAGCCCGCGATGCAGCCCGGCGGGGTTGCCGGCAGGTTACAAAGGTAAAGCTCCGCTTTGGGGAACTAACAGCCGTCCTGCCGGAAGCCATGTCCATGGCCTTTACCTGCGCCAGCCGGGGCACCTTACTGGAAGGGGCGCAACTGGATATTACTACAGTCCCGGCTCGGGCCCGGTGCTCATGTTGTGGCGTGGAATTCCAACCAGAAGAATGGCTTCTACTCTGTCCCCGCTGCCATACCCCCGGCGCCCGGCTTTTATCCGGCCGGGAAATGGAAGTAGTATCCTACGAAGGGAAGTGAAAATATGGCTGACTTCAAAGTTATCCTGGCCCAGGACCTGCGCCAGGCCAATCGTGACCAGGCGGCTGCCAACCGGGCCCTCTTTCAAGCCAGCGGCGTGACCGTAGTAAACCTCATCAGCAGCGCCGGTGCCGGTAAAACCAGCATCCTGGAAGCAACCCTGGCCAATTTAGCGGGGGAGATAAAAATCGGGGTCATAGAAGGCGATATTGCTACCAGCCGCGACGCCGCCCGCATAGCCGCCTGGAAAGTACCGGTGGTGCAGATCAACACGGCCGGTGCCTGTCACCTGGATGCCGCCCTCATCGCCGCCGCCCTCCCGGAACTGCCCCTGGGGGAGCTGGATTTGCTTTTCATTGAAAACGTCGGCAACCTGGTCTGCCCGGCCGAGTTTGACCTGGGCGAGGACGTCAAGGTTGGAATATTGAGCGTTACCGAAGGCAGCGACAAACCTTTAAAATACCCTCTCGTCTTCCAGGAAGCCCGGCTCCTGCTCTTAAATAAAATCGATCTCCTTCCTTATACCGATTTCGATCCGGTCACATTCAGCCAGGACCTGAGGGCTTTAAACCCGGCCCTTACAATCATAACCCTCTCGGCGCGTACGGGAGAAGGTCTTGAGGAATGGTTTTTATGGCTCAAACAGCTAATAACCTCAAAAAAGCAACAAGCCTCCCCCTGCGGCGCTACCGCCTGACCCTCCAGGGTATCGTCCAGGGCGTCGGCTTCCGCCCCTTTGTTTACCGCCTGGCCCAGACCTGGGGTATCCGCGGGGAGGTCTATAACGCCAGCAGCGGTGTGTGTATTGATGCCGAAGGTGAAGCAGAAAGGCTGGCAAGTTTTATCCGCGAGATCCTGACCCGTCCGCCCCGCCTAGCCAGGATCTCCACCTGGCAACAGGAAGAATTACCCCCTAAAGGCTGGCAGGATTTTACTATTAAAACCAGTATAGCCGGGTTAGAACAAAAGGTAGTTGCATCGCCTGATATAGCCCTGTGCCCTGATTGCCGGCAGGAAGTGCTGGATCCGGCCGACCGCCATTATCGTTATCCTTTTACCAACTGCACCTCCTGCGGCCCCCGTTTTACCATTATTTATTCCCTGCCCTATGACCGCGACCGGACGGCCATGGCTTCTTTCCCGCTCTGTCCCAACTGTACGGCTGAATATAATAACCCTACCGACAGGCGTTTCCATGCCCAGCCCGTAGCCTGCCCGGCCTGCGGTCCCCGGGTGATCCTGTTGGATAATAAAGGGCAACCGGTAGACGGTGACTGGGTTGAGCAGGCAGCCTCCTTCCTGCACCGTGGCTGCATTCTGGCCATTAAAGGCCTGGGAGGATTCCACCTGGCCGTTGATGCCACCAGCAACGAAGCCGTGGCCGCCTTGCGCCACCGCAAAGGACGTCCTTTCAAGCCACTTGCCGTTATGGCCCGGGATGTGGCCACGGTCCAGAAATACTGTTACGTCAACCGGGAGGAAATCAACCTCCTTACTTCCACAGCGGCTCCAATCGTCCTCCTGCGGCGACGGCCGGGTACCGACCTGGCCCGGGAGGTAGCCCCGGGATTAAGTTCTCTAGGAGTTATGCTTCCCTATACCCCCCTGCACCTGCTCCTCCTCCAGGAAGGCCCGCCGCTCCTCGTCATGACCAGTGCCAATACCAGCGACCTGCCTCTTATCAAAGAAAATAGCAGGGCTTTGCAGGAACTGGCGGGAATAGCCGACTATTTCCTGATCCATGACCGGGAAATAGTTAACCGTTGTGACGATTCCGTAATAGCCTGGCGGCTGGGTGATACCCACTTCTACCGCCGTTCCCGCGGTTTCGTGCCCTCTGCCATACAGCTCGACTTACCGGATGGCCCCGATGTCCTGGGTGTGGGTAGCGACCTGAAAAATACTTTTTGCCTGCTCAAAGGAAGAGAGGCATTTTTAAGCCAGCATATCGGCGATATGGCCGCAGTGGAGACCCAGGCTGCCTGGCAGGAAGCCCTGGAGCGCCTGCAAATTTTATGTGCCTGCCGCCCGGGAATTGTTGCCTGCGACCTGCACCCATCCTATTTCTCCACTCGCCTTGCCCGCCGGCTGGACGCTAAAAGCATAAGTATCCAGCACCACCATGCCCACCTGGCCAGTTGCCTGGCTGAAAACGGCGTTACCGCTCCGGCTTTAGGGTTGATATGTGACGGTACCGGCTACGGCCCGGATGGTGCCATCTGGGGCGGAGAAATTTTGCTTGGGTCCTATGAAGGTTTTCAGCGCCTCTATCACCTGCGCTACACCCCCCTGCCCGGCGGCGACCAGGGTGCGCGCCATCCCTGGTATATGGCCGTAAGCTACCTGTACACCTATCTGGAACCCGGCGTAGGAGCGGCCGCGGCCCGGGAACTTTTTAGCCGGCAGGGACCGGCCCTGGATATGGTCCTTAAAATGCTTAGCAATAATTTCCATATCGTTCCCACTTCCAGCCTGGGCCGTCTATTTGATGCTGTCGCCGCCTTATGCGGCATCTGCATGGAAAACACCTACGACGGCCAGGCTGCCTGCGCCCTGGAGGAAGCTGCCCTGGCCGCCGGCGGAGAACAGGACGGCTGGCCACTCTATCCTTTTAACCTGACCGGTGCAGAAATGGACCCGGGAGCAATGATCAAAGCCATCTGGCATGACCTGCAAAAAGGCGTTGAAGTACCTGTTATTGCCGCCCGTTTTCACCATACCCTGGCAGAAATGCTTCTCCAGGCCATCCTGCGGGTTGCCGGCTTGACCGGCGTACGGGAGGTAGCCTTGAGCGGCGGGGTCTGGCATAATAGCCTTTTACTTGAAACAATGGTCCGCAATCTGGCCAAAAGAGGATTTACCGTCTATCGCCACCGGCTCGTGCCACCTAATGACGGCGGTTTAAGTCTTGGCCAGGCGGCAATTGCCAGGGCTACCTGGAAGGAGGCGAAAACAGGGTGTGTTTAGGGGTACCGGCACGCATCATCAGTATTGATGCTGATGGCGTACAGGCTACTGCGGAAACGCAGGGGGTCCAGTTAAAAGTCAACCTGGCCCTGGTGGACGGGTGCCGTCCCGGGGGTTATGTCCTGGTCCATGCCGGCCATGCCATCAGCGTTATTGATACTGAGGAAGCCAGGGCGCGCTTGGATCTATGGAAGGAGTTAATTGCATTCAAGAAGACGTCTGCCGTGAGTGCTAATACCTGTTCCGGTGAAGTATAAATGGGTGGTTATATAGGGGGAGCAACTTGAGGATGGAAACATGGAGCACTTATCAGCAGAAGGAGCTGGCAAACAGGCTTCTGTTAAGGGTAAAATCACTGGCGGCTGCCATAGCAGGCAAATATGGCCGCCGGCCGGTAATTATGGAGGTATGCGGGACACACACGGTAGCCCTGTCCCGTACAGGATTACGCAGCCTACTGGCGGGATGCATCGATCTGCGCAGCGGACCAGGTTGCCCCGTTTGCGTTACCGCCCCTGAAGAAATAGACTACATGCTTTTCCTGGCAAGACAACCGGGTGTCATTATTGCAACCTTTGGCGACATGGTGCGCGTCCCGGGCAGCATGGGTTCGCTGGAAAAGGCTAAAATAGAAGGTTACCAGATCCAGGTTTGCTACAGCCCCCGGGAAGCCGTAACCCTGGCGCGTTCAAATCCCGATCGGGAAATTATTTTCTTAGGAATAGGCTTTGAAACTACGGCCCCTGCCGTGGGGCTGGCAGTGAAAGAGGCCGCGGTCCTGAGACTCAAAAATTTTACCATTTACAGCGCTCACAAACTGGTGCCACCAGCCCTGGCTTCACTCGCCGGCGACCCGGAGTTAAAGCTGGATGGACTGCTTCTACCAGGGCACGTCAGCGCTATTGTGGGGCGATGGGCCTTTACCTTCCTGGCTAAAGAATACAACCTGCCAGCTGCTATTGCCGGTTTTGAAGCTCTTGACATCCTGGGAGCTTTATTGGAGCTTCTGGTCCAAATCCAAGAAGGAGAAGCACAAGTCATTAACGCCTACCCGCGGGTAGTCAGCGAAAAGGGTAATCCCAAAGCACAAGAAATTTTAAGGGAAGTTTTCTCCCTGGCTCCCTCTAACTGGCGCGGGCTAGGGTTGATCCCCCTCAGCGGCCTGAAATTGAATAATGCCTATCAGGCCTTTGATGCCACCCGTCGCTGGCCCCTGGCAATAAGGCCATCACCTCCGCCGGAGGGTTGTCGTTGCGGTAGCGTATTGAAAGGCCTATCCTTGCCAACACAGTGTCCCCTTTTTGGCCGGCACTGCACCCCTCTCCGTCCTGTAGGCCCCTGCATGGTATCTTCAGAGGGTTCTTGTGCCGCCTACTACCGTTATTCCAGGAAAGCAGGATAAAAAAGGTAAACCCTAATTAAGCCACCGGCTGTACCTTCTCCCTTCCCTCCCTGCTTCTACTCCGTTTTTGGGAGGCGAAATTACGCTATGACCAAATATAACAGTATGATAGAGACTATTTCCTTAGCTCACGGCGACGGTGGCGAGTTGACCCACCAGTTGATCAGCGATCTGTTTTTAAGATACTTCCATGATGAAGCCCTGCAGCCTTTAAACGACGCCGCCCTGCTCCCGTTCCCGGCCGGTCGCCTGGCCCTGACCACCGATTCCTTTGTCGTTAAGCCCCTCTTTTTTCCCGGCGGCAATATCGGTACCCTGGCCGTCAACGGTACGGTGAATGATCTGGCCGTCAGCGGCGCCCGCCCCCTTTACCTCACCGTAGGGCTGATTCTCGAAGAGGGGCTGCCCATATCGGTTCTGGAAGAGGTAATTGTCAATATTGCTACAGCCGCCCGGGAAGCCGGGATAGCAATAGTGACCGGTGATACCAAGGTGGTAGAACACGGCCACGGTGACCTTATCTATATCAATACCACAGGGATAGGCGTGGTGGATGACTGTATTAACCTGGACTACCGCCGCATCCGGCCAGGTGATGTAATTATCTGCAGCGGGTCGGTAGGCGACCACGGCCTGGCCGTCATTGCGGCCCGGGAGAATTTCGGCCTGGAAGGATTAAAGAGCGATTGCGCCGCCCTGCATACCTTAATCCTGCCCCTGCTTGAGAATTTCTCAAGTACCGTTAAATGGCTGCGCGACCCTACCCGGGGTGGGCTGGCCACGACGATGAAAGAACTAGCCCAGAGTGCTCAAGTTAATATTATCCTCAGTGAAGAAGCCATCCCCGTCCATGATAATGTCCGCGGGGGAGCGGAAATCCTGGGTTTGGATTACCTCTACCTTGCCAATGAAGGTAAATTCTGCGCCGTGGTCGATAAAATTGCCGTTGAAGATGTCCTGGCCTTTCTCCGCCGGCATTCCCTGGGCCGGGAGGCCGCCGTCATCGGGGAAATAAAAAAAGGAAGCGGCCGCGTCTTCCTACGCACCGCCCTGGGGGCTACCCGGGAACTTTATCTTCTTAGTGGCCTGCAGCTACCACGCATTTGTTGAACTACCTACAACTGAAGGACATACAATAACCATTAAGCTAATAGATGGGCAAAACGCATCTGGGGAGCTAGATATTCGCGCAAAGGCCGGGGATTGGCGATTTCCTTCACCGTCAACCGCCCGTTTTCGTACTCGGCCAGGGTCCACTGGCCGGTTTGGACGGCCAGGCGGGCGAGTTTCACCGTCAGGTCGCTACGGTAGCCCCAGCCCGGCGGGCAGGGAGAAAGGACCTGGATGTAGGCTGGGCCTTCCACCTGCATAGCCTTCTGCACCTTGCTCAGGTAGTCCTGGGGATAGCCGATGCTGGCCGTAGCCGCATAGGGGATATTATGGGCGGCGACAATACCCAGCATATCCTTTTTAGGCCGTTCTTCTCCCCGGCCCAAGCTACCGACGGGAGTTGTCGTGGTCCGCGCCCCTAAAGGAGTAGCCCCGCTACGCTGCACACCGGTATTCATGTAAGCTTCGTTGTCATAGCAGATGAAGAGAAAATTATCGCCCCGCTCCACGGCGCCGGATAAAGCCTGGAGCCCGATATCGACGGTGCCGCCGTCGCCGGCCAAGCCCACGACTTTGACCCCTTTTTTCCCCCGGCGCCTTAAACCGGCCACCACCCCAGAGACGGCCGCCGCCGTGCTGGGGAAGGTGACATTGACGCAGGGAACTTTGAAGGCCAGCTGGGGGTAAAAAGTGGTTACCCCCAGCAGGCAGCTGGGCGTGGTGACGATGACCGTTTCCGGTCCCAGGACCTTTAAGGCCAGGCGGACGGCAAGTATTCCCCCGCATCCGGCACAGGCGTAGGAACCCTGTACAAATTCGGCGTCTGGCAAATCTTTTATCTTGACCATATCCATTTACCCCCGCTCTTCGTTTTTATGGCAACCATTTCATTTCTGCCAGTAGCCGTTTAAAACCGCCCCCGTACCTTCATCCTGGCAACGCACCACCTCAAGGCACCGGTGGAAAATTCCTGCCAGTTCCTCCCGGCGGATATCACGTCCGCCCAGGCCGCCGGTAAAGCCGGTCACCAGGGGTTTCTCCCGCAGGTCGTAGAGAGCCGCTTTAATCTCCGTGGCCAGCACCCCTTCATAACCGAAAGAGCAATCGCGGTCGAGAACGGCCACCACCCCGGCACCGGAGAGGGCCGCCCGCAGGTCTTCTACTGGGAAGGGCCGGAAACTGCGCAGGCGCAGGAGGCCCACCGCTTCGCCCTGCCGGCGTAACTCGTCCACCACTTCCCGGGCCGTTCCCGCAGTAGCCCCCATGACAACAAGCACCACAGCAGCATCATGGCAATAATAAGGATCAACAAGGCCGCCGTAACTGCGCTGGAAGTGGGCCTGAAAATCCCGTTCCACTTCTTTAATTACTTCTTTGGCTTTCAGCATGGCCTGCTGCTGGTTATACTTAAAAGCAGGATACAGGTCCGGACCTGTACCGACACCAAAGACATAGGGACGCCGGGTATCCACGCTATACTCTGGCCGGTAGGGAGGCAGGAAACGATCAACGGTCTCCTGGTCCGGCACCTCCACAATCTCTTCCGTATGGGACAGGACATAGCCGTCCAAACAGACCATGACCGGCGCCAGCACCTCCGGGTGGGCGGCTATTTTATAGGCCTGCAGGCAGGTGTCCAGGGCTTCCTGGGCCGTTTCCACATATAGCTGGATCCAGCCCGTATCGCGGCAGGCAACAGCGTCCTGGTGATCGGCCCAGATGGTCCAGGGAGCCGCCAGGCCGCGGTTAGCCACGGCCATAACCAGGGGTACGCGGCAACCGCTCACGTAATGGAGCATTTCAAACATGTATGCCAGTCCCTGGGAAGAGGTTGCCGTAAAGACCCGTGTTCCCGTCACTGCCGCCCCGTAGCAGGCCGCCAGGGCGGCATGTTCGGATTCTACCCTTATATAGTCCGCTTCCATAGAACCATCGGCTATGTATTCTGCTATTTTTTCGACAATAGTTGATTGGGGCGTAATGGGGTAGGCGGCCACCACCTCCGTCCGGGCGAGTTTCACCGCCGCCGCCACCGCCTCGTTACCGTTCAGATAGGCGCGCATCGCTGATACCTTCTTCCACCAGGGCCAGGGCCTCCCGCGGGCACTCCGCCACACAGATGCCGCAACCCTTGCAAAAATCTAGATCCAGGCTCACTACCCTTTCGCCCCTGGTAAAACATCCCTCCGGGCAAAAAAGCCAGCATATAAGGCAGTTATTACAGCGTTCGGTATTCAAAACCGGCCGCACCAGGCGCCAGGATCCAGTAGTCGTACTCAATAAAGGTGTTGCCAGGTTGGGCCCCTTCCTTAAATCACTTTCAGCCAGCAATTAATACCGCCTCCCTCTTAACCGGTTACCAGATTCCTTCGGGGTTTGTCCCTTAACCGTCACAGGCTATTGCCTCCTTACTGCCCAGAACCTTTGCCAGGTCATACGCCCGCCGGGCCAGGGCAATATTTCTGGTAGCCAGATCCCGGGATAGAACGGCAGCAATAGCTTTTTCCACCGCTTCCAGGGAAAGGATGCCGGTCGTCCCAGCCAGGGCCGCCACCATGGCTGTATTAACTATGGGAGTATCCAGCACCTCAAGGGCCAGGCGGGTGGCGTCCAGGATATAGACCCTGGTTTCCGGCGACCGGGCCATTACCGGCTCCCGGCCGGTATTAATGAGGACAATCCCTCCTGGTTTCAGGCCGGTAAAGATATCCGTGCTTTCAAGCAAGGTAGCGTCCAGGACCACCACATAATCAGGGCTATAAATCTGGCTGCGGTCGCGAATGGGACGGTCATCAAGGCGCGTGAAGGCCGTTACCGGCGCTCCCCGCCGTTCCGTGCCGAAGGATGGGAAAGACTGGGCATACCATCCTCCATAAACTGCTGCTGCCAGGCCAAAGATACGCGCCGCCGTCACGGCACCCTGGCCGCCGCGACCATGCCAGCGAATCTGCAACATTTTTCTACCCCCCTACCCACTTATTTTACCACCAGGTATTATTAGTAGCAAGTAATATTTGTCGATAAAAAAGGACCACCTGAATAGATGGTCCTTACCTGCTCCAATTCCAATCTCTGGCAATTAGTTCCTTTAAACGCTGCTCATAAAAGCCGGCCAGTTCTTCGGCCACCTCCTGGGAAAAAGCTTCGCTGTAAACCCTGTAGTGGGGAGTTTCTCCATCGGGATATACCAGGGACCAGCCGTCTTTATGGCGTATCTGGACGCCGTCTAGTAACTCCACCCTCTCAGGCGGCTCTTCACCAATCAGGCTTCGCATAACCCGGCCTTTAGCTTCCCACGGACAGGGGACGACCCGGGTAACGGTATGGACGGGCGGCAAGCCGGACACCGCTTCCGCCAGGCTTTCATCCTGGCGGGCCAGCCAGTCCAGGATATAAAGAAGGGCTGCCAGGGCATCCAGCTGCAGGTGCTGCTGCGCCGGGACCCCTTCGCCGTCCACCCGGGCCATGGCCTCCTGGTAGATACCGGGATGGCTTTTCACCCGCTCTACCGTTCCTCCCATGCGCCCGGCGACCAGTTCCGCAGCCCGGGATACCGTCACCGGCAGGATGAGGCGTTTCTCCCGGTTGGCTTCCAGGTAAACCCGCGCCAGGAGGGCCTGCTGCTGGGATGGCGTTAAGCGACGCCCTTCGCCGGTAAAAAGGATTAACTCCTCGCCATTTTGATCGATTGCCGCTCCAAGTCCCGCCCCGTAGCCCTTGATTTCCGCCGCAAAAAAAGGCATATCTTCCTGGATGGCACCCCAGCCCTTGGCGGGGTCGAAATCCAGCCGGACCACATCGGCCCCGGCCCGCTGTAAAACCTCAGCGGCCAGGGCGGCTATTTCTCCCTGGCACCCCAGGGCCAGCCGTACCGGCCTTCTTTTTATCCCCCCCTCATCCAGGGTAGACAGCAGCCATTCGCTGTAAGCTTCCCGGAGGGCCGGGAAATATATGGTGGCTTCTATCTCTTTTACCTGGCGACCGTCTTCCCGCCAGTAGAGGTTTTCAATTTTCCGTACCGCTCCCGGGGCCAAATCGTGAGCGCGCTCATTGACAAGGTGCAACCAAACTTTATCCCGGTTGGCAGCATCCTGTTTAATATGGCAACCGCCGGCCAGCCTTAAACTGCGGACGGCAAAACGATGAACCGGGGTTGGTAACCGTCCCAGGTCGGCGACCCTGACCCCGGCAGCCATCATCCCTGCCGCCATGGCCTTGAAGAGCATTTCCCCGGCCCCGCCGGCAAAGGTGCTCAGGCCCACCATGGCGCCCGGTTTAAAACTAGCGCCGTAGGCCAGCCCCAGGCGGGTGACCTGGAAAGGAGTCAAATCTCCCTGCAGGTAACCCGGCGCCTGGCTGCCGACAAAGAGGGGCCGTCCCATCCCCTGTCCCCAGATAAGGCTTTCATGTACCACCGTTTCCTGGCTTAAAATCTTCTCAGGCCAGATCTTTACCTCCGGCCGTAATTCGGCCCCGGCGTCTACCCGGCTGCCGTCGCCGATAACCGCTCCTTCATAAACCCGCACCTGCCGCTGCAGGCTGGCCCGGCTGCAGACAACCGCCCCCCGCAGGCCGGCCCCCTTACCGATATAGACATTATCCCAGAGGATGGAGCGTTTGACGCTGGCTCCTTCATCAACCCGGGTGTACGGCCCCAGGACGGTATAGGGTCCCACGGTGGTCCCGGCGCCAATTCGGCAATAGCTTCCGAGCAGGACCGGGCCTTCGATCCTGGCCGAGGGATCGATCTCCACTCCTTCGCCGGCCACCACGCCTTTACCCCGATCTTCGCCAATCAACCTCACTTTAACTTTGCCCCTTAAAATATCTTCCTGGGCCTGTCTATATTGTACTATATTACCAATATCACACCAGTAGCCGGACAGGGTTACTCCAAAAAGAGGTTTTTTATCTTTCAACAAGCGGGGAAAGAGATCTTTGCTGAAGTCAAAGGGCTCTCCATCCGGCACCATTTCCAGGACTTCCGGTTCCAGGATATAAATCCCCGTGTTGACCCGGTCGCTGAAAACTTCGCCCCAGCTGGGCTTTTCCAGGAAGGAACGAATACTGCCGTCGGTATTGGTAATCACAACCCCGTATTCCAGGGGGTTATCCACTGTAGTTAGCACAAGGGTTGCCATGGCACCGCTTTCTTTATGCCGAACAATGGCCGGCCGCAGGTCGAAATCCGTCAGGGCGTCGCCGCTTACCACCACAAAGGTATCATCTAAAAAAGAAGCCGCGTTTTTAACGCTGCCGGCGGTACCCAGGGGCTTGTCTTCCACAAAATAATGGAGGTGCAGGCCGAAATCGCTGCCGTCACCGAAGTATTCCTGGATCAACCCCGGCAGGTACTGCAGGGTCACCCCTACTTCTTTGATGCCAAGTTCACGCAATAAGTCAACGCAGTATTCCATTACCGGGCGGTTTGCCACCGGCACCAGGGGTTTGGGCCGCTTGCAGGTCAGGGGTCTCAGCCGCGACCCCTCCCCCCCGGCCATGATGATTGCCTTCATATTTTACCTCCCCTGCAATCCACCTTTAGCACTATTTAGCATTTTGCCCCTCCTTTCCCAAAATAATTCCCGGCAGGTCATTATCATAAAAAAATAATACCGGTGAGTAGCATCGGTATTGCTAATAACGTAAGCAAAAAACCTCTTATTATCTAAGGTGAGGGATAAGTAACAAAATGGTACGCATTTTTAACTCAGGATGTTCGTATGCCTGTTAGAAGGGGAAGGCCTTCGAGTAGCTATGCAGCTTCAGACAGGTTAGCGGTAATAAAGCAAGGACCGTTATACTCTAAATGGAAAATTTTATTTTGTCCTGCTGGTGTTTACAGAAAACGAAACGGCAGAAAGAGATGGGAGCCAGCTAAATAATCTAGAGTTTTGAACACCGGACCGTTACTGGCAAGAGCGCCATGCCCGGTGTTCAAAACGACTTTTTAGCTGGCTGTTTAATCGATTACTATAATCTCCTGGGGGAAAGTATGGAGTAAATGGGCGCCGTCTTCCTTTATTATATAGTTATCACAACAGAAAGCATAGGTGTTTTCATTCATGACAATGGGATGGATGGCTATGTTCATTCCTGTTTGCAGGAGCATTTTTTCTTCAGGCCGATAGGCCGGCCTCTCCACCAGATCGTATCCCTGGCCGTGGGCTAGGAGCCGATTTTCCGGGGGGAATCCCTTTTCCGCCAGAAATTCATTGTAGGTAGCTAAAATATCTGCCGGACGGGCTCCAGGCTTACTTAAACTGGCGATCAGTTTCTGGCCTTCTAAAGCTAACTGCCAAAAATCGAGGAGCTGGCGGGTGGGTTCCCCCAAGCACCAGATCCTGGCGATTTCCCCGTACATTCCGCCAGGACCGTTGACTTCGATCATGATAAAGATGTTATCGCCTCTTTCAATTCTTCTGTTTTGGAACTGCACCCAGGTATGGCCAGCAAAGGAACCGATGGGCGCCGATGACAAAGAGAATAATTGTTCCTCGCTACCCTGCTCTTCTAAAAAGTAAACCATCCTCTGCCTTACTTCGTATTCATACATACCGGGACGCATAAGGACAGGCATGGCGGCACAGAGGCGGTCTTGGAGTTCGACGGCCTTGCGAATAAAATACCATTCGTCTTCGCTTTTAACGGCTTTGATGCCGTCGATTTCGTCGGTAAAATCAACGAACTCCACGTGGGGCAGCCTCTCTTTTAAGCCCGCCAAAAAGGGATAGGGCATGTTACCGGGGCTGACGATACCTATCCTTTTATCATTTCTTGCCTTAATTATCGCGGCTATCGTTTCCGGCTCCATAGAATCGGTATAGTTCAGCGTCCGCATATAGGGCACAGGGATCCTTTCCCTAACCCCCCGCAAGGCATAGGCGGGAGGGGCAGGGGGTAGGGGCGGGCTACCATGGCTAATGATTGTCATCTCGTCGTTGGCAGGGAAGAGTATGGTCATGGGGTAGCCGTGCTGGGCTGAAACGTCGGTAAACCAGCGCACATACCCTCCCAGCCATTTGTTGTTGTTTTGGACGACGATTATATCGATATCCTTATCCTTCATGGCGGTCCTAACGGCCTGCCAGCGCCTTTCCAGCTCGCGCGTCGGGAGGGAAAACCTCACGCGCTCGTGTTTTATCCCGTTATTCATGGGAAGCCCTCCTTAAGACTACTTAACCTAAAGGGGAAAATGGCAGCAACCGTATATAAAATTAATATTCCGGTTGCTGCCGAAAACTCGCTTATTTTATTCCGAATTTGCCCAGGACATCTTGCCCGATGGTATCTTTAAACTTGGGCAAAATATTTTTGGTCGCCTCTTTCCACTGGTTGATGTCGGCATCGGTCAACTCGATAACTTCCAGCTCTTTCTTTAACTCTGCCAGGAATTTAGTATCCTCGTTATCGTTAGCCTTCCGCTCGAAGGCTACGGTTTCCAGGGCTGCTTCGGTGAGTACCTTTTGGATGTCAGCCGGCAAGGAATCGTAGAATTTCTTATTGGCCCCTATTATCAGCGGGTTATAGACGTGCCGGGTTAGGGTCAAATAATCCTGGGCCTCGTAGAGTTTGCGGCGGTAAATGGTGGTCAAGGGGTTTTCCTGGCCGTCGGCCGCTCCTTGCTGCAGGGCGGTATAGAGTTCGCCCATGGAGGTAACGAGCGGCAGCGCCCCTAACTCCTTCATCATTTCGATAAAGCTGGGGCTGTCCATAACGCGGATTTTCATACCTTTAATATCCGGGGGCAACCTCACCGGCTTTTTAGATGTAGTAAGGTGCCGCCATCCCTGTTCCCAAAGGGCCAGGCCGTGGATGCCTTTTTCTTCCAGCAAGCTCAGCATATACTTGCCGGCTTCGCCGTCACAGGAGGCGCGGGCTTCTTCTGTAGTTTTAAACAAGTAAGGCATACCGTATATCTGCCAGCGCCGGTCGAACTGTTCGTAGATGGAAGGCAACAGGGCAGCAATGTGTATCGAGCCGGTTTGGAGCATTTCCATCGTTACCCGCTGGTCGTTGTTGGATAATTGACCATCGGGGTAATATTGAAACTGGATCCTACCAGGCGCCTTTTGTTCTACCAGCCGCATGAATTCCTTGAAACCCTGGTCCCAGGGCCCGCCGGAAGTATTGTCGCAACCTACCTTGATTTTTATCGGCTGGGCCGGGGTGCTTTGGGTCTCCGCACCTTTAGTTTCCGTAGATGTGCCGGACTTCCCGCAGCCTAAAACTGTAAACACCAGCATTATGCTCAGCAATATTACACCCAGCTTCCTCATCATCTCTTCCCCCTTTAATTTTTAAGTATCGGCTTTAACCAGGCGCACCATTGCTCCTTGCTCTCTTTAGGTGATACCCCCCCCCCTTAAATTAAATGTCGATTACGATGATTTCTTGGGGTGTCTTATGGAGGCGTTCTATCCCGTCTGCGGTTAAAAGGTAATTATCGCAACAGAAGGCATAAGTCTTCCGATCAGGGGTTAAAGCTATGGGATGGATGGCAAGATTCATATTGGGCTTAAAAGTCATTTTTTCCTCGGGATTAAAGCCCGGCCGTTCTACCAGGTCATAGCCTTGGCCGTGGGCCACTAAGCGTTTATCGGGAAGATAACCTTTACTGACGGCGAAGTCGTTAATGGCGTCCAGCACCGTCTTGGGGAGGACGCCCGGCTTGATCATGCTGGCGGCGAGCTTCTGCGCTTCCTTGGCGAATTCAAAGGCGTCGACTAGCTCTTTCGGCGGCTCGCCCAAAGACCAGGTCCGGGCGATTTCCGCATAGAAACCGGCGGGCCCGTTGACTTCTAACATGATTAAGACCTGATCGCCCTCTTTTATTTGCCTGTTCTGATAGAACTGGTGGAATTGCCCGGTGGAGGAACCGGGGGGGGCCGAGCCGATCATGATTAATTGCTCTTCACTCCCCAGGTCAAAACACATTTTAATAAGATCAGCCCGGATCTGCCATTCGTATCTGCCTGGGCGAATAAAGGTCGGCGCAGCGGCAAAGATGGCATCCTGTAAGGCTACTGCCTTACGGATATAGGAGATTTCCTCTTCGCTTTTTACCGCTTTGATCTCGTCGATGCTGTCGGTGAAATCTATAAATTCCACGTCGGGCAAATTGCCTTTAAGATACTCGATGAAGAAGGCGTCCATCAGCCCTAATCCGACGAGGCCGACCCTTTTATCGTTCCGCTTTTTCACCAGATCGACGGCGACCTGAGCATCATAGGGATTGGTGTAGTTCAGGGTTCGAAAATAGGGGCGGGCAAATCTTTGTTTGATACCCCGGATGGCCCAATCGGGCGGCGAAGGGGGGAGGGGTTCCCCACCGCTGACAATTAAGACCATTTCCTCATCGGCAGGGAAAAAAACTGTTTTGGGATAAGCGTTTTCCCCTGGAATATCAATGAGATACCTTATATAGCCGCCGAGCCATTTATTATTGTTTTGGGCAAAGAAGGAATCGATATTGTTCGCCTTCATGGCCTCCCTGATCAATTTCCAGCGACGTTCCATCTCTTTGGTGGAAACCCGGAACCTTATCCTTTCGTGTTTTACCTCGCCCATGGAAATTAACCTCCTATTAAAGCATATTACAGTTTATCTCTTTTGCATAATTTATGCCAAAGCCAATAAAAGAAAGGGCGAGGGGAATAAAATGCCCCATTAAGCAGCTGGGCTTTTAAAAACTATTGGCAAATTGCTTGTATATTATAGAAATTAGAAGAGATTTTGTTAATAATTGTACAAAGCGGCAAATTTCAATGTATATCATCAGGGGAGGTATAAGGTAAGGGACAGGGGATTGATTTTAAAAATTAGAATAAATACTTGTAAATTATTTTTGACCTTGCTATAATGATCTCGACAGTATTATTTAAAAATTATGGTTTCTTAGGAAGAAATGTTTTAAGCACCCCTTCCTCATGTAATGGGGACTATATTGGAGGGTTTTTGAAGCAATGAATCTAGATAACAACTTTTTTAAAAAAGTACTCGATTCTATGAGCGACGGCGTATTGGTTGTCAATAGAGACTTAGATATCATTTATGCCAATGCGTCCTACGCCAGGATATCCAACCTTACCCTCAAGGAGGTGATCGGACAAAAGCTAACCACCTTTGTCGAGAATCCTTTGCTCCCAAAGGTAATGAAAACAGGAACGCCTATCAATAGCATCCGCAAAAAGGTTATAGGTAATACCAATGCCTATGTTTCCATGTCCCCTTTAATTATCAACGGCGAGGTTATTGGCGGCATCTCCGTCTTTAAAACTCTAGAGGATGTCAACCAGACCTTAGCCGAATATTCCCGCAAGATCAAACAGATGCGCAACAGGATAGTGCATACTGATTTTAAGGCTACTTTCACGTTTAGAGATATTATCGGACAAAGTCCAAAAATAACAAAAGTGATACAAATGGCCAAGAATGCTGCCTTAAAGGATATAAGCATCCTCCTATTAGGGGAAAGCGGTACGGGGAAAGAGATATTTGCCCAAGCCATCCATAACGCTAGCTTGAGGAACCAAAATGCCTTTGTAAGCCTGAATTGCGCCTGCCTTCCGCCCCATCTCGTGGAATCGGAGCTCTTTGGTTATGAAAGCGGCTCATTTTCAGGAGCCTTAAAAAACGGCAAGCTCGGTTTATACGAAATAGCCGACGGCGGCACTCTTTTTTTAGACGAAATTGGCGATCTGGATTTAAATCTACAAGCCAAACTCCTTCGGGTTTTGGAAACAGGCCAATTCTTAAGGGTAGGTGGTACCCAGCCGATAACGGTTGACGTGCGAATCATCGCGGCCACCAACAGGAATCTGGAAAGGCTAATTGCCGAAGGAAAGTTTAGGGAAGACTTATATTATCGCTTGTGTGTAATTCCCATGGAGATACCTCCCTTAAGGGAAAGGCTGGAAGATATACCTTTGCTGGCCAATTACTTTCTAGAGAAAATAAGCAATAAGAAGATAACCTTTGACCCGAAAACTATAAAATTCTTCCAGAATTATTCTTGGCCAGGAAACGTGCGCGAACTCCGCAACACCATCCTGGCTATGGTGAACTTTACAGAGAGCAGCGTCCTGCTTCCCGAGCATCTCCCGCCGAAGCTCGTAAAAGAAAGAGCAGTCTCTTTAAATACCGTTAACGATAGCAGCGTCTATAATTTGCATCAAATTGAAATCAATATTATTCGGGAAAAGTTGCGCTTATACGGGAAAAGCGTAACCGCCAAAAGGAAGATCGCCAGCGAGCTGGGTATTTCCTTGGCCACATTATATAATAAAATTCGGAAATACGGTATCTAGCTTTTTGTGATGGATTTTTATTTTTTAGAAATGATTTGTAAATGTTATAAATAATTAGCTTATAACATCTACCTTCTCACATTCTCCTTCCCCCGTTTTTGAAGCTTTCCAAGCCTTTCACCCATTTATACTCCCTGCCCTTGAAGTTGTAATTGACTGGCTTGAAATTTGCATTGGGAAAGAAGGAAGAATTAAATTTGGAGGAGGTATCCTTTCTTTGTTAAAGCTAGTTGATAAGATTGCCCAGTACCTCGAAGAGATAATTTTAGTAATTTGCTTTAGTCTCATGCCCCTCCTGTGCTTCTTCCAGGTCCTCTGTCGCTTTGTAATCCATTTTCCTGCTCCGTGGACAGAGGAAAGCATGCGGGCCCTTTTTGTCTGGTCGACGTTTATAGGGGCTAGTGTGGGAGTAAAATACGGCTCTCATCTGGGAGTAACGGCCATCGTGGGTTTATTTCCGCCCAAATTCCGCTCCTCTTTCATGATCGTAATTAATTTATTATGCTGTCTTTTTTGCATCTTTTTGGTATACAGTGGTTTGGGAATGGTCCGCCATCAAATAACCACCGGGCAAATTCTGCCGGTTACAAAAATCCCCGTTGCCTGGACGACATCCTGTATGCCTGTAGGCTTTTCCCTTATGGCCTTTCGCTTTTTATATAATGCTGTCCAGATCTTTTATAAGGAATTCCGGCATTCGCAGCAGGAGCAGGGGGTGGTAGCATGACTACAGGAGCTATAATCTTATTAACCGTATTTTTTTCTACGCTGTTTTTAAATGTACCCATTGCCATATGCTTGGGACTATCCAGCGTAGTTGCCCTTTTGCTTACCAGCGATATCCCCCATATGGTCATCATGCAGTCTATGTTCGGCAATACCAATAACTTTACATTAATGGCCGTGCCCTTTTTCATTTTAGCTGGTAATTTAATGCAAAATGGTGGCGTATCGAAAAGATTGATCAATTTTTGTAAAATAATCGTCGGGGGCTTTCCCGGCGGCCTCGGTCATGTGGCCATTTTGGCCAGCATGATCTTCGCCGCCATTTCCGGTTCGGGGCCGGCTACCGTCGCCGCTTTGGGCCTTATTACCATACCCAACATGGCGCAAGCCGGTTATGATAAGAGTTATGCTTGCGCCCTCCAGGCCGCGGCCGGCGGTATCGGCGTCATTATTCCCCCGAGCATTCCCATGGTAGTATACGCCGCCCTGGCTTCTACTTCAGTGGCTGCGATGTTCGCCGGCGGCATCATTCCGGGTATTATTATCGGCATTTTATTGATGACTGTGAATTATTACCTTTCGAAAAAAAGGGGTTACGGCGGCGAGGTCATTGAAAGAAGCCCGAAGATTATCTGGAATTCTTTTAAAGAGGCCTTTTGGGCCCTCCTCATGCCAGTTATCATCCTCGGCGGGATTTACTCCGGCGTCTTTACTCCTACAGAGGCGGCCGGAGTTGCGGTTATCTACGGCTTTATTGTCGGGGCTTTTATCTATAAAGAACTCGATTTGCGGGGCATCAAAAAGATGTTGATTGATTCAGCTATTATGACCTCTGTATGTATGATTATTATGGCAATGGCTGCTCCCTTCGCTTGGGTAATTACCTCCGAACAAGTTGCCGTAAAAATAGCAGACTTCTTCTCTACCTTTACTAGTAAATATATTTTTCTATTAACCGTAAACCTTATTTTCTTACTTATCGGCTGTTTTATGTCAAGTTTGGCCGCCCTTATTATAGTTACCCCTCTTTTCCTACCTATCCTTCAAACATTGGATATAAATCTTATCCATTTTGGCGTGATGATGGTTATTAACTTAGAGCTCGGCATGATGACCCCGCCCTTTGGTGTAAATCTTTTTGTAGCCTGCGGTATAGGTAGGATAACGATAGAACAGATAGCTTTAAAAGTCTTACCCTTTGTCATTGCCACAATCATAGGCTTATTTATGATCGCTTATATCCCCCAGCTAATAACCTTTTTACCTTCCTTGCTGGGCTTAATGTAAAAGATCTTCTATGTCAATAGGGTAATTTAAATTTTAGTAGTAGTACAGTGACCCTCCCCCGATTTGTAGGACACAGAGTTAAGAGTGTATAAACAAAACAAGGAGGCGTTGTGTCCATGGGGGAGACCAGACGAAAATATGACGAAGAGTTCAATCGTAATGCCGTCGAGCTATGCCGCATCAGCGGCAAAACTGCCAGCCAGATTGCCCGGGACCTGGGGATCAACGGCAGCACTACCCGGTCGTACTAAACTTGGAACAGCAGCACATACTGCATCTTGTACAGCAATAGCTTTTCTTATAAAGTTAATCTCATCTTCACTTTTAATAGCTTTAATTTCATCTACAAAATCAGTTGCATCGACAAACTCTGTTCCTGGCAAATTTTCTTTTAAATATACATAATATGCTGCATTTATATGGCCTAAATTAACAAATCCAACAACTTTATCATTTCTCTTCTTTAAAATTTCTACCGTCACTTCAGCATCTAATGTGTTAGTATAATGTAAAGAACGAAAATATGGTTTAGATATACGTTCTTTAACTCCCCTTACAGCCCATGATGGTGGAGAAGGAGGTAATGGAGGTCCTCCACTTGTAATAATAATCATTTCATCATCTACAGGGAAAATAACCGTACAAGGATATGCATTTTCTGCTGGAATGTCTGTAAAGTAACGTACATAACCCCCTAACCATTGATTATCATTTTGTATAACTAATGAATTTATCCCTTTATCTAACATAATTGATCGTATTGCTTTCCAGCGCCTTTCTAATTCACGAGTTGGAATAGGAAATCTAATTCTCTTAGTTTCATTAAATTGATTTACATTCAATTTCATTTCCCTCCTCTTAAGAGATTGTTAGTATCTTAATTTTTATATTAAACTAGTTTCAGCACTTTTGTCTGTAAAATATTTTACATTCTTAGTGAGAATATTTCGTGTAAAACTTAATAATTGGTTGTATGTGTTCTATCTGTATTTATTGGCAGTTTTATAAGAAAGCCATTTTTATACTTTATAACCTTTCCTTGTTTAATAAGATGAGCAAATGTTTGGGATACTCTTACTCTTGTAGAGCCAACAATATCAGCTATAACTTGATGAGAAAGAGGAAGTTTAAGATAAATGCCTTCGGGATGGCTTTCTCCAAATTTATTACTTAAAGCAAACAATAAATCATTCACCCGATCTTTTACTTCACCAAAACTCTGTTCTCCTAATTGCCATATTGCTGACCGCATTTTAAAACACATATTATTAATTATAGCTTTCATTATTGCTGGTTGCTCATTAATAAGTAATAAAAGATCAGAAACCCTAAAAATTCTTACTTTAACTGGTGTAAGACAAGTTGCTGTTGTTGTATAAGGCGATCCATCTAAAACTGTTTCTCCAATAAAACATTTTGGTTCGTGTACGGATACTATTCTTTTGCGACCCTCTTCACTTGTTAGACTTATTTCTATGCGACCATGTAATAGCAGATAGACATACGTACCTTCTTCTCCTTGACAATAAAGAGTCGTTCCTTTTTCAAAATCTTTTAATACGCTACTTTTGCTTATATAATCTTCTATTACATCTTCATTAACCAAATTTGGTGACCACGGAGGCCAGTTATGTATGTTTTGCAATTCTACCACCTACTTATTAGAACGTTTTAGTTCGTTTAGATACTAGAGTGGGGCTTAAGTAATTTTGTTTCTCCAATCACTCCTTTTTCTCTTTTGTCTCTTTTAATCTATAGAAATTGCCGATATAGATTTATGCGACAAGGGTCAATTATAGTGGACGTCATCACCGGGTCTTGAAAAATTTCACCCCTCGGCTCAAACGAGAGAAGTGAGATTGTATCTTTTAGCTTATACTGTACAATTGGTGTTGAGATATTTTTAGACAATCTTTATTTTTGTTCTTCTGATATCTTACGTTCCATTATGGTGCCTCCTTCTTTTAATCTAGCAAACTTAAGACTATTTGTCCAAATTAGTTATGAGGCTAAAAAAGGCGTTTAAATCAACTCTGCTTTTGATAGGCTTCATGAGTTTTGCTAATTTCTTTATTTATCAACTGAAATTTACTGCAGATTACCCTAAAAAACTTCACATTTAACGAGAAAGAACAAGCCACTTAGTTAATATTGAATTAATTTTTGTTTCTCCAATCACTCCTTTGTTTCCTTAAGACAAAGTAATTACCATTCATATTAAATATAGGCTAGAAATGCTGGTCAATACTGTTGGTAAAAGAAGTAACCAGCATTGCCCGACTAAAAAAGCCTTATTTACCCATGCTCTAGGTATATCCCTTTCTGTATTGTTTCCGATGAAACCCCCGTCGGGAAAGGACACGATTATATTTCCCTGTTTGTGGATTTAGATAAGAGCTCCTTACTATTTGCCACCGCTGGCAGGAAAGGGAACCATTGACGCTTTTGGAGAAGATTTTATCCAATATAACTGTAATCCATGGTAATAAAAAAGGCCGCCCTTTCAGGCGCCCAGGTTTACTACCGTTATTTGAAGTTTTTACAGCATTTCTATCTCATACACCATATCATCCAGCAGGTATATACGAACCTGCTGGCCTTTTTTCAGATTGCTTGTGGTCACAGGGCTCCCTGCTTTATGTATATATACATCCCCAGCAACATCATAGGTTTTCTGCAGCCAGGGAGTGCCGGTCGGCTGCAGGGTGAGGCCGTCTTCGTATAAAAGATAGACGTCGGCGTCGGCGGCCAGGGTGCCGGTCGCCTGCTGCATTACTTTGAAAGTATAGCCACCATTAAGGTTTTCCACCACTTGCACTCGATCCCCCGCGGTAAGAACAGCCGGGGTGTCATACTTTTTGCTGCCGGCAATAACCTCGCTTCCCGGGCGGAAATCTATAGTAGCAGCAGTGCCGCTGAAATATTTCAGGCTAACAGTACGGGTATTAGCATTAAGTGCCGTAACCTCCCCTTGCCGTGGTTGCAGGACCTCCACTTTTACCAGGTCCTCGCCCATGTAGGTCGCCCTTACCATATCGCCCTCGCGAACGTCTTCTACCTCCGGGTAATCAACACCCGGCACAACCAGTTCCGCTCCATCACGGATATAGAGCCTGTAAGTGATTCCGTCTTCATCTTCAGCATCAATACGATCCCAGGATTCCCTGATGTCTTCTACGCGCAAGATAAATGCTGCCTGCAGCTTTATGCCGGTAACGGTGGCGCCATCCAGGGTAAGCTTGACAAAATCACCGCGCTTGATTTCATCCACCTCGTCACGTCCATCCCTGCTCTCTATATCGACGTTTTTAGCAAGAACGTAAGTTTTCCGCTGGCCGGCCTCATCCTGGAGTATGAGATACAAACCCGTATCATCCAGGAAAACAACCGTACCGGATACAGAATTATCTACTTCTATATAAATTATTTCCTGATCGATTAGCTGGACGGTGACCTGCATATCCTTTTTGACAGCGCTTAAAGTCCCGCCTTCGCCGTCGATTACTATACGGGCATTGTCTTTTACTTTATAAGCCCGGAGGTTTTTCTTGGCATCCAGCAGGGTCAATACCCTGTTGCCGGTGTCAATGCCCACTACTGTACCGGTAAGCCTATCCTGGACAAGGTAACCTTTAATCTCCAGCAGGGTAATAATTCCCTTTTCCACCCGGGCCTGGACCTGGTCACCGTCGGCTACGTTCTCCAGGATGCCTCTGACGTCATCGGCGACCCAAAAGGCCCTTGGCTGGCCGTCTACCTCCAGGGTCAGGACACCGTTAGCCGGGGCTACGGTGATTACCGTCCCGGTAATATCCAGAAGCGAGTATGCCTCCAGGACTTCGATGGCAGTAACGACGAAATTTTCTACCGCCAGCCGCACCCGGTCACCCCTCTTGATGTCCTTTATCGTCGAGAAGCGCTGGCCTTCTATAATCACATTTACTTCATCCGCCAGGCGGTAGGAAACCAGGCTACCGCTATCACCCTGCAGGGTAATCAAGTAGTTATCCACATCCAGGTCGTAAACGATGCCTTCGTTAATATTGCGTTGCTGGCGGCTAATTACGGATATGCTCGTAACATAATTGGCCGCATCCAGAATAATTTCCACCTCATCCCCGGGCTGGAGAGCTGCCAATCCCCCGCCACCGGCCCCACTAACCGGAATATCACCGTCGGCAGGTAGATAAAAAGTACGGTATTCACCCCCGGTCACTTCTAACACCAGGACTCCCATTTCCTGGTAAATTTTTCGAATGCTTCCTTTCACTACAGCGGTGGCCGGTTCCGCCGCAAGTTTTTCCAGGTATTTTATCCTGTCACCGTCAATTACCAGGGATACCTTGTCCAGGCGCTCCAGAGCCAGGAGGGATATGGGCCCGTTTTCATCATAAGCCGGTAAATCATAGCTAACCCTGAAGGTGCGCGTCCCTCCGGCGGCAGTACTAACGGTCAACCGGTCCAAAGTTACTTCCAGTACTCTGCCCTGGGTAAGCCGCCCGGAATCCGGTAACATATCCAGCGCCCGTCCCAGCAATGCAGCCATTTCCGCCCTGGTGACGGCCGCATCAGGCCGGAAAGTGTTATCTGGATAACCACTTACCAGTTTATTGGCTTGTGCCACCTGCACATAACCGCTGGCCCATGATGGAATCGAGTAGCTATCTTTAAAAGCTGTAGTTGCATTATTATTTAAAGCTTCTTCTTCCTTACCGATCATACGCACCAGCAACCTGGTCACCCATGCCCTGGTGGCGGCGGCCTCGGGATAAAAGTCTTCGTAGCTTTTTACCAGGCCCAGGTCAAGGGCCCGGGCGACGTCCTGCCTGGCCCATTCCGGAACATTGAAGGGAACCGTCGTGGTAGAAGTGGCACTATCTCCCATACACCGGAGGGCCATTAGTACCGCCTCAACCTCGGTCACAGATTGATCAGGACGAAAAGTGCCGTCCGTATAACCCCCGGCTATACCCATGGCACTTATCTTACTTATATACCTTACCGCCCAGTGGTTATTGGTAACGTCAAGAAAACTACTTGCAGCCAGGGCCTGATTATTGAAGAAAATAATTATCAGGAATAAACTAAAAGCAACTAAAAAACGCCTGGCTTCGTGACGTTTTTGCATAGTAGCAGGCCCCTCTCCCTGGTAAATTCTGCTTTGGTATATTTCGACATTTCCATGCAATTTCCTCCCCTCCTGGTAGCCTGCCAGTGCTTTTTTATAATACCAGGTTATGAAAGAGGGCAGGACAGGATAATCTGGAAAGGACCGGCGCCCTTCGTAATAGCCGTCCTGCCCGTATCATCATAACTCTACCGGTCTACCTGCAGGGCTCGGACCAGGGCGGCGGCAGCTTCGGCGCGGGTGATGGTATGACCGGGTTCAAAACTGGAGCCGCTACCTTTAATAATCCCCAGACCCCAGACCAGGGCCACATAACCCAGGGAGCCCGGGCTTAAAGAAGCGGCATCGCTATATGGAACTTTATAGATTCCCTCCACCCGGGCGGCTCGCTCCAGGTTTAAGTAGCGGATCAGGAACCTGGCCAGGAGTTCGCGGCTGACGGTAGCTCCGGGCTGCACGTCTTCCTGGAGCCACTTCTCATCATGGCATCGCTTTAAGATTTCCTCATCCTTCAGGTCTTTATAACCCCAGACACCATACCTGGCCATAAGCATGGCTCGCATCAAGGACACAACGGTAATATCTTCCCCGGGGTGAAAGGCATCGCCGTACTCGCCGAAAATCCCGGCCTGGCCCAGGAGGTTAATTTCCTTTTCGGCAAAATTGCCGGCAATATCGTTAAAATGGTAGGGCCGGGGCTGCGCGGCGAGGGGTTTCCCTTCCCAATCAAGAAACTGGCCGTTCCTGGCATCTATCATGTCCGAAGTGGCAATGCCGGGGTTACCCATGGGCTGGTAGACCAGACGCACCTGACCCTGCCCCGGGCTATCCGGGCTGTAAATGCGCGTATAGCTCAAAGTGAGGGGGCGATTTTTCAGGAAGGTTTCTACGGCCTGCTGATAATCAAGGATTTGTGTGGCCGCCGGGAAATCAAAATTGCCCCAGTTAAGGTTGTAGCCGGTGATGCGCCCGGCCACCGCATCAACCGTGACGTAAATGCCGTTACCGGGGAAGGGGATATTGTTGACCAAACGGCGGTAATAAAAGTACTGGACGGCCGGGTTCTTGCCCTCCGCCACGACTACCGGCTCCCAACTTTGCCGGTTGTTTTCATCAAGCTCTACTTCCCGGAAGCGTTGTGGTTGTATCTTTTGCAGGAAATTCTCTGCCAGGCGCTGCGCTGCTTTACGGTCTATTTTGCCGTCCTTCTCGGGGGAGGTAAAGGGCAGGTCGAATCCGAGCAGTTCGCCATTGCTGGCATTAACCCTGGCGCTCATGTAACCGGGCTTACCCGTTTCGGGATTATCGCTGCTCCAGGTTAAATTCCAGGTGCGGATTTCCGGGTCCTGCCAGTCGGCATAAAGGTTGGCGCTGCGTAAAGTGAGGCCGGACGGGATGTCCACCCACTTCTTAACGACGGCAATTGCTTCCTCCTGGCTGATTAATTGGGCCGTTTTTTCGATTTCCTTCAATTCCTCAGGGCTAAGGGGTTTGGACTGGGCACTACCCTGGGAAGCCGCAGCTTTACGGGCCATCTCCAAAGCCATATCACCCATACCCCCGGCGCCGCCTCGATCAAACCACCTGCCGTTTCCCAGATCCAGGGGTTTCCCGTTCAGGGCATCAATCAACCCCTGGGAGGGATGGCTGAGCAGGTAAACAAGCAACACCGGGCGTTTCTCCCCGGCGGCCAGGGGCCTGACAGGAGGCTGGATATAATACTGGAGTTCCAGCATGCCGGCGCTGGTAAATACCTGCCGGGCCCGATCCGTGGAGATAGTTCCTGTAGCCGCGGGAAAATCGGTTTCCGTCCAGTCCAAGTAATAATTTGTCACCTGGCCGTCATCGCCGCGGACGGTTATGTTCACGCCATTGGCCGGGAAGGGAATGCCGTTAACAACCCGTTGCCAGCGGAAGGTATAAGTAACCGGTCCATAAGGGGTTAAGGGAATGAGCCCGTTATCATCGGGCAACGGTTGCAGTTCCTGAACATGCCCGGCAGCCAGGCGATTTAACAGCTCAGCTGCCACCTGGCGGGCCTCGGCAACGGAAATAGCCGGCAGCCGCAGGCCCGGTTCGGGTTGTTTTTCCGGCTTCCAGGTATTCATATTTAATATTTCACCTGTCCTGGCATCTACCACGGCGTTAAAACTGCCGCCCGGCTCGCCGGGAGCATACCAGCGCAGGGACCAGGTCTGGCGGTTATCATAACTGTCGTAACTGGAGTTAAAAATGTTATACTCTTTAGGAATATTAAAGTTGTCTTTAACCGTACGGATAGCCTGCTCTAGGGAAACGGCCGGTTTATCCCCCGCTACCGCTATGCCGGGAAAAAAGGAAACCAGTAATAAAGCCGTCAGACCCCAGGCCAACCAGCGGCGCCATTTACCTTTCATCTTGCCCTTCCTCCTTTAGCCCTTTTCCGGAATAATTCTTTAGCCAGGCGCTGCCATGTTAAACTTATCCACCCCTCCAGAACATGGGCGCATCCTCCTCTCCCGGTCCCCCTGACTTGCGTCCTTATTTAATATATATAGACGCCGGGCACGGGAAAAAGTTCCCATCTACAGGACTTTATTCTTCTCCCCTGCCGCGGTGCCGGTTTACCAGGGCCGCCCGGCGCAGGGGCAGGTCATAACGACCTGCCAGGGGCAAAGGTTGCTCCTGCCGCGCTTCTTCCCCCGCAGCAGGCGTAAAGCGCCACAGGCGGGCGACTACGGAAGGCCGCTCCGGCCAGGAGGTGCGCCGGTACTGGCTGTAAACCTCCTCGTAGACGCCGGCCGTCCGCCGGGCAATATTTTCCCAGTCGTAAACTTCCGTTACCAGGCGGAGGCCATTAGCCCGTAACCTTCCCGCCAGGGCTTCATCTTTTAATACTGCCAGGATATTATCGGCCAGGGAACCGGCATTACCCGGAAATGCGCGCATACCGTCAACACCGTGGGTGATAATCTCCGCCAGCCCCCCCGTTTCGCTGGCCACCACCGGTGTCCCGGCCGCCATGGCCTCCAAGGCCACAATACCGAAGGGCTCATACAGGCTGGGGAACACCGCCACCCTGGCGGCACGGTAGAGCTGGTTGCGAGTATGATCATCAATGTAGCCGGCAAAATAGACCCTGTCGCTGATGCCGAGTTCCCGGGCCCGGTTCTGGAGCTGGCCTTCCATGGGCCCCTGGCCGGCCACCACCAGCTTGGCCTCCGGGCAGGATGATAAAACCCGCGGCATGGCTTCCAGGAGGACCTGGACCCCCTTTTCAATTACCAAACGGCCGACAAAGAAAATGATCTTTTCGTGGGAGGCGGCGTAACGCTGCCGCACAGCCGGGTCAACGGCCACAAAACGGAATTTCTGGCCGTAAACCCCGTTGGGTATTATGGCAATTTTATCGGCCGGCAGCTGGAACAACCCCTGGACTTCCTGGCGCATATGCTGGCTGCATACTATTACCCGCCAGGCCTCATAGGTTAGCCACCATTCAACGCTGTTAATATAGCGCTGCATGTCATTATATAAGCCGCGATTGCGGCCGGCCTCCGTAGCATGAATGGTGGCAATGAGGGGCAGGCGGTGGGCATGTTTCAACGCCCGGCCGGTAAAAGCCACCAGCCAGTCATGGGCGTGGATAATTTGGCAGGGACCGTATTTACGCATGATGATCATGGCTTCTTCCAGGAACCGGGCATTAAGTTGTAACACCCAGGTAAGAAAATCAGGGGCATGAACGGGATAGGCTTCCACCCGGTGGACGGTTAAGCCGTTCTCCCGGCTTTCAGTAGCCTGTCCCGGGCGGCCGATGGTTAGTACATGGACATCGTGGCGCAGGCGGGCCAGGGAAATGGCCAGGTCTTCCACATGCCGGGCCAGGCCGCCGACACTCTGGGGAGGATATTCCCAGGAGAGCATCAGGATACGCATTATCTATCACCTTCGTTTAATTTCTACCTTTTTATTTTGGCAGCCGCGACCAATCTTATACCGCATAATTTGGCCCCGATAGATAAAACCTAGTAGCAAGTTACTTATGTTGGAGGTTCCAGCATGCCCGAATTACGCCAGGATCCAGTTAGCGAGCGCTGGGTGATCATTGCTACCGAACGCGCTAAAAGACCCTCGGATTTCAAGCCTCCTCATAATGAAAAAAAGGGCAATGCCGGCTGCCCATTCTGTCCCGGCCATGAAAAGGAAACACCCCCGGAGGTGATGGCCTTTCGCGATGCCGGCACCGAACCCGATACCCCGGGCTGGCAGGTACGGGTCGTGCCCAACAAATTTGCCGCCCTGACGGCAGGCGGGGAAATAGCCAGGGAAAGCAAAGGTATATACCGGGCCATGACCGGTACAGGCGTGCATGAGGTGATCATCGAAGGCCCCGATCATGATACCGTCTTTGCCGACCTGGCTCCCGATCATGCCGTCCAGGTTCTTAAAGCCTGGCGGCAGCGTTGCCTGCAGCTGGAGCAGGATAAAAGGCTGCAATACATCCAGCTTTTTAAAAACCATGGCCCTACCGCCGGCGCTTCCCTGGAACATCCCCACAGCCAGCTTATTGCCACCCCCCTGGTGCCTGCGGCCGTTAACGCGGAGCTGGCCAGGCTCAAAGCTTACCGGCAGGAAAAGAAAAGCTGCCTCTTCTGCGACCTTATAGAAGCGGAACTGGCAACAGGCACCCGGGTTGTGGCCTTTAATGAAGAATTCCTGGCCTTCTGCCCCTTTGCTTCACGTTTTCCCATGGAAATGTGGATCATACCCCGGCGTCACCAGGCAAACTTCGGTGACTGCGAAGAAGGACAGTTAAAACAACTGGCCGCCATCCTGCAGGAAACCCTGAGCCGGTTGCAAAAAGCAGCTAACGACCCCCCCTTTAACCTGGTCCTGCATACCGCGCCCCTGCGCCAGGAGGACGGTATCTACCACTGGCACTTTGAACTTCTACCCAGGCTGACAATTGTCGCCGGCTTTGAGTGGGGGACGGATATGTACATCAATCCCACGCCGCCGGAAATCGCGGCCCAATCACTGAATGAAGTAAACATAAGCCCCAAGGAGGATGGTTTATGCCTGCACCCCTGAAAATCCTGTTTGTCTCCCCTGAAGTAGCTCCCCTGGCCAAGACCGGAGGCCTGGCCGACGTGGCCGGCAGCCTCCCTAAAGCCCTGTCAGCCCGGGGGCACGAAGTGCGGGTGGCTATGCCCCGTTATCGCCAGGTTAAAAATGTTGACTACCTGACCGACCTGCCGGTGGAAATGGACGGCAGCCTGGAAACGGCCATTATCCGCCAGGCCCGGCTGCCGGGAGAGCCTCCTGTACAGGTCTACCTCATCGATAATTACAAGTTTTTCTGGCGGGACGGCATGTACTGCTATGCCGACGACGCTGCCCGTTATAATTTTTTCTGCAAGGCCATTTTATCAATGCTGCCCTGGCTGGAGTTCCAGCCAGATATTATCCATTGCAATGACTGGCAAACGGGGCCCATCCCCCTTTTCCTCAAGGTCAAACACGAGGATAACCCCTTTTACCGCGAAACGGCAACCATCTTTACCATCCATAACCTCCAGTACCAGGGGACCTTCCCCCGCAATATCTTGAAAATTATGGCCCTGGGCGAGGAATTTTTTACCCCCGAGCGCCTGGAGTTTTACGGCCAGGTCAGTTTTATGAAAGCCGGTATCCTGTACGCCGATTTGATCAACACCGTCAGCAAGAAATACGCCCTGGAAATCCAGACCCCCGAATACGGGGAGCGCCTGGACGGCCTGCTGCGGAAGCGTGCCGCGGATTTGCGGGGAATTCTAAACGGCATCGACTACCAGGAGTTTAATCCCGAAACCGATCGACATATCGCCGTCCATTATGACGCCGCCCACCTGGATAAGAAAAAGGAAAACAAGATAGCCCTGCAAAGGGAAATGGAACTGCCGGTCAAGGATGTACCCCTCCTGGGACTTATCTCCCGCCTGGTGAATCAGAAGGGGCTTGATCTGCTGGCCGCCATCCTTGACCCCCTGCTACAGCAGGACCTGCAGTTCGTCCTCCTGGGCAGCGGCGAGGATTATTACCAGCAGCTTTTCTCCCGTTACAAGGTCAAATACCGGGATAAAATGGCCATCAAAATCGGTTTTGACCCGGCCCTCGCCCAGCGGATTTATGCCGGCTGCGATATCTTCCTCATGCCCTCCCGCTTTGAACCCTGCGGCCTGGGCCAGATGATCAGCCTGCGCTACGGCACCGTACCGGTAGTCCGGGCCACGGGCGGCCTGGAGGATACCATCAAGGACTTCCACCAGTACCCGGGGAGCGGCAACGGCTTTTCCTTCCGCGATTACCAGCCCCAGGCCCTCCTGGATACGCTGAATCGCGCCCTCCATGTTTACCGGAACGAGCCGGAGGAGTGGCGTAATCTTGTCCGGCGGGGCATGGCCGCCGACTTTTCCTGGCATGCCTCGGCCGGTCAATACGAAGATATGTACCGGGAAGCCCTCCAGAAACGGGCGGCGGGACAGGTTAAAGCAGGGTAAGAAAATGGCAGCCGGGTTTTTCCGGCATGGAAATCCTTATGGTACAGCGTCAGCAAAAAAGCCAGAAACCCCGGGATGACGCCGGGGTTTCTGGCTGCTGCGATTGCTAAAAATAATTTCCAGATTCCTTTGCCGTTTCTATCAGGGCACGCATGTTCTCCGGTCTAATATTATCAATAGCGACACCGGAACTCAAAATAAACCCGCCATCTTTACCGGCAGTTTTTAACAGTCGCCTGCAGTATTCCTTTACTTCATCTGCAGTTCCCAGGGTCAACAGGGTAATGGGCACGTTGCCTGCTATGCAAGCTATATCCCCCAGGATCTCTTTGGCTTCAGCCATATCGGTCTGATCGAAAAGCCATACGGTCCTACCCCGGGGTAAATTACGAATAATTTCTAAGCGAGAGTTATAGCTTCCCTCGGCAAATAAGAAAGGAACCATACCTTCTTCAATTAAACCTATAATAACCTTCCTTAGTGTAGGCCAGTAGAAAGTTGCAAACTGCTTGCCCGACAGGAAACCGTCGGCTCCCTTGTGCAGGGGCATAAATACCAGGGGGTGGCCGGCGGCCCCGGCAGAGGATACACCCATCCTGATGGCCAGGGGAACAACGGCTTCCAGGGCTTGCAGCAGCTTTTCCGGCCGCCTGTACATATCAGTAATAATCCCGCGGGTGCCCCTCAAGGTATCGCCGATGATATCAAAGGGGGCCTTGCTTATGCCGCCGACAAGGGCGGGAAAGCCCCTCCCCTGAAGGGCCCGGTCCACGGCGCGACCCGTAGCAGCCCAGCGGCAGGCCTCTTCCCCAGCCGCAAAAAGGGCTTTAAAGGCGGCCTGTACTTCGGGTAAGCCAAAAGGGATAAAACTCCCGCAGGTCATTACCATTTCCAGGACTTCAGTAAAGGGAGCCAGTTTGGCGAAGGGTTTAAGTACACCGAATATGCGGGGGAAATAGGACCTTAACCAGAAATCAGAAGGGTCCTGGATCAACGTATCGTACTCATCAGCCTTCATATATTCGGCCTCAAGGAACTGGTATGAGATATCCGGCGGGACGCCGTGGCCCGGCCACCTGTATATTTTATAGTCAAGAACTTCAAAAAATCTTCCCGGTGGAACAAAAACAGTACCTACATAGGCATCCGGTTTAAAATCCAGGACATATTTCTTCCACGCATCCGCAGCTTTATCATAGTCGTACATAGCCTCTTCGACGGTGATGCCTGAGTAATAGACGGGAAAAAGCCCGGTTAGGGGACAAACAGGGACCCGGTCCGGCGGTCCTTTCAATTGGATGGCTTCTTTCAAGCGCATTACCCGCTCTTTATAATCTTTTTCTGCTTGCGGGTTTGCGAATTCAATACCTTTACCAGAAAGCCAGGAAAGAAACATCTGCTCTTGCCTTTCTTCCGGCTTCATTTGCTTCTCCTCTTTGTCATTTCTTCGATACCAAAACCTTCATCCCCAGCCAGCGCCGGCAAATGGCCACACCCTCCATAGCCTCCCGTACCCAGGCGTCGGCACCGACATACTGGCAGACGCGCTCGTTCACCAGGCCGCCTATAAGGACCTTGACTCCATGTACGGGAGGCAGCATGCGGATCAGTTGGACGGTCCGGCGCATGGATTCAAAAGAAGAAGTCAGTAATGCAGACAACCCTAAAACCCGGGCGCCTGTCTCCTGGACGATATTTAAAAAAATATCCGGCGGGATATCAACCCCTGCATCGTAGACACGGAATCCTTCACATCGCAGCAGGGAAATAGTTATATTCTTGCCGATGTCGTGAATGTCACCCTCAACCGTACCAAAAACTATATCGGCTTCACCCGGGTTCTCCGGGAAAACTGCTGCTACAGATAAAAAAGGTTCCAGAACTTTCAGCGCCTCTTGAAAGATTTCTGCCGACATCACCAGGTCACTTAAGAAATATTCTCCGGTAGCATAACGCTCCCCGACAATTTTTAGTCCTTGCCGGCATTCTTCTACAATTTCCAGGGGTGACTTATCCTCGCCGATAGCCTTCCTGACTAATTCAAGAACCTTCTTTTCTTCTAATTCTGCCATCGCCAGGGTTAAAGGTCCCATAATAAAGCACCTTCTTCTCATCCTTATTTTGGGATGCTTGCGGGCCTGCACCTCAGGGTCTAAATTGCCGTGGAAACCGAAGTCAATTGATACCGATCCCCACGGTATAAACACCATCCCCAGCCTACCGGCCGGCCATCCCCGGCCAGGAGTACCTGCTCCAGCAAGAAGGCCGGCGAACCCGGCGCCACCCGTAAAGCCCGGGCCTCTTCGTCATTAAGAACCGTCGCTTGCAAAACCATTTTACTGCTTATCGGGAGGGCTTCAGCATGTTTCTCCACCATCTCCGGGAGTGCCTGGTACTGAAGCTCGTTCTCAAGGATGGGCCGTCCCCGGTCGTAGCAGAGGTATTTACGGTCATATGCCAGGGGCTCCCCGCCAGCCAGAAGGGAGCGGCGGATATAGAGCACCTTCGTCCCTGCCGGAACTTGTAATTTACCGGCTGCCTTTTCCGGCGCGGGAACCAGCCTGGCTTCCAGCAGCCGGACACTGGAGGTTAAGCCCCGCGCAGCCGCCTCCTTGTGGAATTCTTCCATGATAAAAACAGCGCGGTCCAGCTCGGGCCGGGAGACAAAAGTTCCTTTCCCTCGTTCAGTGCGAATGAGACCGGCCCTGGCCAGCTGGCTCAGGCTGCGGCGGACGGTCATGCGGCTTAACCCGTATTTTTCGCTCAGTTCCGCTTCGGAGGGTAAAGCCTCGCCCGGGCGGTAGTCACCCGCCCTGATCTGGCGTTCCAGGATCTGTGCCAGCTGATAGTAAGGAGGTACAAAAGAGCTTTTGTCTATAGCCATATGTTAACCACCTCACTCAGGTAGAAGTAACCAGCTTAACAACCCTGGGTTCCAAGGAAGCTTTGTCGTTTATACAACTATTCTCCTTATTATTTGATAATTCCTGCTTAAGGCAAACTATTAGCAGCATTAATTTAGCTCAAGCAGAGCACTCGCTGTTGCTACGTTTTTTTCTCTTGTGTTTTATATATGTTGCTGTATAATGTATATGTATATTACAGAAGGAGGTATTAATGCCATGGCTGTACGCACCCAGATTTACTTGCCAGAAGAACTTTACGAGCGCTTGCGTAGACGCGCGGTCATTACTGGTAAGTCCATGGCCGAACAAATCAGAGAATCGCTGGAACGCTACTTTACCGAAATAGAAGCCAACACCCCCAAACTTGAAGATCCCATCTGGCAATTAGGCGGCCGTATCCAGAGCCAGGATCACGATCTTTCCACCCGCCATGATGCTTATCTCTATCCCCGGAAAGGCTGGTAAACATGAAGCCCTTTTTTGTTGATACTTCCGGCTGGTGTGCTGTATATGACCGCTCGGATGATAACCACGGGAAAGCCTTCTCCTTCTGGCAAAAGATAGCTTCCACTGCGGGCACGCTATATACCAGCGATTATGTAATGGATGAAACCCTTACTTTACTCCGAGTTAGGATCGGCCATACATCAGCAGTAGAATTCGGTCGCCTCATCCTCGCCAGTAAAGTGGTAAAAATTATTCCAGTTTCCGCATCCAGGTGGAAAAAGGCATGGGAGCTTTTCATAAAGTTTGGGGATAAGGATTTTTCTTTTACTGACTGCACCAGTTTAATAATTATGCAGGAATTACACTTGAGGGAAGTACTGGGTTTTGACCATCATTTTCGCCAAATGGGTTTTATTCTTTTACCAGATTAAGTTAAGTATTAAAAGCATCTTATCTTGAGCTAACCCTTTTATAAAATAAAAGGCCCCCGCTAGCTCCAGGGGGCCGCTATATTATACGCTTTTACCTGCGTCCCGGCAGGTTGCCGTTGTGGATTTCAAAGCTCCAGTTAAGGCCGTTATTGTTGTCCCAGTTGTTGGCGCTGTCCTTGAAGCAGATGTTCAGGCGGCTGCCGTCTTCCACCCGGATGTTTTTCACCCAGCCGTAGCCGGTACGCTCCATGCGGTAATCATAGATATTCTGCCAGTTATTGGCGTCCCCGTAACCAGTATGCATCCATACCTGGTCGGCGCCGCAGGCATCCAGGAGGCCGTGGTAAAGGATGGTCACTTCATCACCAGCGGTAATGGGTACCGGGTCCACCACCACCCCGCCGGGATATTCGGCCGCCCGCATCTGCTGCAGGCGCGTCCGCTCATCACTTACAAAGCGGCTGCGGTTTTTATCGCCCAACTTTATTACCTCCCCAGGAAAGGTTGTTAAAACTAGTTTCCCTGGAGACGGGCCGGGCTATGCAAAAACTGCTACCTTGTCGCTGGTCCGGTAATAACGCTGCTCTCAGATACCAGGCGCGAAAAATGAGTTTAGAGATACAGGTCAGTTCTTTAGGAACTTACCGTCTTTCCAACCAGTCTTTACTGGCATATTTCGCCCTTAACTCCTCCAGGCGCCCCTTTTCACCGTCTGTCAATTCTCCCGGGATAAACTCTAGCCCGTAGAGACTGGTAAAGGCCCGGGCTATACCGGCCTTTATTTCCCCTCCTTCGACCCTTCGGCCTAAAATTTCCTCCAGGCCGCAGGCCTGGTGGTAAAATTTATCCTTGAGGCGCTGGCGTACGGCTTCCGAAGGCATTTTTAGGACGGCAAAGAGGTCGTCAACATTTAAGGCGATAACTATCGACCCGTGCTGTAGAACCACGCCCCCCTTACGTGTCTGGGCGCTGCCTACCAGCTTGCGGCCGCCACAGGTTATCTCATACCAGGAGGGGGCATCAAAACAGGCAGCCGAAGTATGCTCATCCTGGCCTCCTTTGCGGCCGGTGGCAATCTCCACCGGCGCTCCCAGCTCCCTTAACCCCAGGGCCAGGGCCTCCGCCAGGCGCAGGTAGGAAGGGTGAATCCCACCGGTCATCAAAGGGTGATCCTCCCGGGCTACCACGCTGTAGGTGACCTCATTATCATGAAGGACAGCCCGGCCGCCCGTCAGGCGGCGCACCAATCCCAGGCGCCGTTCTTTCACAGCCTCCAGATCGATCTCTTTTTCTAATTGCTGGAAATACCCCAGGGACAGGGTTGGCGGCGACCAGGCGTAAAAACGTAAAGTCGGCGGCGTTTTACCTTCCCGGTGCTCCAGGAGAATGGCCTCGTCCACGGCCATGTTGGTGTAAGGGTCGGCCACACCGGTATCTAACAGCCGCCAGGTTTCAACTGGCATCTATATCCACCCCCATTAGCAAAGCCGGCGCTTCTAGACGTGCCGGCTTTGCTCTTCTTTCGCCGGGAACGGCTATTTTCCCTGCCAGCGTAAAACCGGATTTCTAGCCGCCGCGACTTCGTCCAGGCGCCGCACCGGGGTGTTATGGGGCGCGCCGTGGAGGAGACCCGGATTCTCAACGGCTTCTTTACAGATATTGATCAGGGCGTCGCAGAAGGCATCCAGGGTTTCCATGGACTCGGTTTCCGTCGGTTCAATCATCATGGCCTCCTGGACAATGAGGGGGAAATAGATGGTCGGCGCATGGAAACCGTAGTCCAGGAGGCGCTTGGCGATATCCAGGGTATGCACCCCGGCTTCGTTTACCGCCTTAGGCGGGGCGATGACAAACTCATGCTTGCACAACCGGTCGAAGGGCACCTTGAAGTAGGGCCGGAGGCGCGCCAGCATGTAGTTGGCGTTCAAAACGGCCTGTTCGCTGGCCTCCTTCAATCCGCAGGCGCCCAGGGTACGGATATAGGCATAGGCTTTAACCATGACGCCGAAATTGCCGTAAAAGGAACGGACCCGGCCGATGGTCCGGGGCCGGTCGTAATCCAGGTAATAGCGGCCGGCATCGTCCCGGGCCACCACCGGTACCGGCAGGAAGGGTTCCAGGTGCTTCTTTACCCCCACCGGCCCGCTGCCAGGCCCGCCGCCGCCGTGGGGGGTGGCGAAGGTCTTGTGGAGGTTCAGGTGCACCACATCAAAGCCCATATCCCCTGGCCGGGTTATGCCCATAATGGCGTTCAGGTTGGCGCCGTCGTAATAGAGCAGGCCGCCGGACCCATGGACCAGGTCGGCCATGGCTTCGATATCGCTTTCAAAAAGGCCCAAAGTGTTGGGATTGGTCAGCATGAGGGCCGCCGTCCGGGGACCGACGGCTGCTTTAAGGGCTTGCAGATCTACCAGGCCCCGCTCGTCGGAAGGTATCTGGATTACTTCCAGGCCGGCCATGGCGGCACTGGCGGGATTGGTGCCATGGGCAGAATCCGGCACCAGCACCTGGCGGCGCTCATAATCGCCGCGGCTCTGGTGATAGGCGGCGATGACGGCCAGGCCGGTATACTCGCCGTGGGCCCCGGCGGCCGGCTGCAGGGTAAAGGCGTCCATACCGCTGATTTCCGCCAGGTACTCCTGCAGGTTGTACATGAGCTCCAGGGCGCCCTGGGCCGCCTCAGCCGGCACCAGGGGGTGCAGGTTGGTAAAGCCGGGCAAAGCGGCTACCGCTTCATTTACCTTGGGATTGTATTTCATAGTGCAGGAACCCAGGGGGTAAAAGCCGGTATCCACCCCGTAATTCATACTCGCCAGGTGGGTAAAATGGCGAACGACTTCCACTTCCCCCAGCTCCGGCAGGGCGGCATCCTCCCGGCGACGGACCGCCGCCGGCAGGTAGTCCTCGACCTTTCCCGGCACGTCGCACTCCGGCAGGGTATAACCCCGCCGTCCCGGCGCCCCCAGTTCAAAAAGCAGCGGTTCCGTCCTCATGCCAGCATCCCTCCCATGGCCGCTACCAAAGCGTCAATTTCTTCCCTGGTGCGCACTTCCGTGACCGCAAAGAGCATGGCGCCGGCAATTTCCGGGTAATAGGGGCTCAAGTCGTAACCGGCGGCAAAACCCTGCTCCAGCAGGCCCCGGGCCACTTCCCCGGGCTTTAGTTTCGTCTTCAGGGCAAATTCGCAGAAGAAGGGCCCGTTAAAGAGGGGCGTCACCCCGGGCAGGGCGGCCAGTTTATCAAAAGCATAGTGGGCCTTCAACAGGCACTGGCGCGCCACTTCCTTCAGGCCCTCCTTGCCCAGGGCGGCGAGGTATATGGTGGCCGCCAGGGCGCAGAGGGCTTCGTTGGAGCAGATATTGGAAGTGGCCTTTTCCCGGCGGATATGCTGCTCCCGCGCCTGGAGGGTCAGGACAAAGGCCCGCTTGCCCTCGATATCAGTGGTCTGGCCGACGATGCGGCCCGGCAACCGCCGCACCAGTTTCTCCCGGGCGACAATAAAACCGAGGTAAGGCCCGCCGTAGTTCAGGGGATTGCCCAGGCCCTGGCCCTCGCCCACGGCCAAATCGGCCCCGTATTCCCCCGGTGCCGCCAGTAATCCCAGGGAAATGGGCTCCACGACGGCTATGCTTAAAGCCCCGGCCTTATGGGCCAGTTCCGTCGCCGCGGCCATGGGCTCAATCTGACCAAAGAAATTAGGATTCTGCAGGATGACCCCGGCCACGTCCTTCCCGGCCATCCTTTCCAGGGCGGCCAGGTCCGTACAGCCATCGACCAGGGGTATCTCCATCAGTTCTACGCCCTGGCCTTTAACGTAGGTAGCCAGGACGGCCCGGTACTGGGGATTGACGGCCCGGGAAACTAAAACCTTCCGGCGGCGGGTGGCGTTGCAGGCCACCAGGGCCGCCTCGGCCGTGGCCGTAGCCCCGTCATAATGGGAGGCCGTCGCAACATCCAGTCCCGTAAGTAAACACATTAATGACTGAAATTCAAAAATGGCCTGTAAAGTCCCCTGGCTTATCTCCGGCTGGTAGGGGGTATAGGCGGTATAAAACTCCGGCCGGGCCAGGAGGTGGCCAACAACACTGGGAATGTAATGCTCATAGGCGCCGGCGCCCAGGAAGGAAACCAGTCTTTTATTCTTCCCGGCCAGTTCCTCCATGTGGCGCAGGACCTCGCCTTCCGCCATGGGCCGGGGCAGAACAAAGTCCCGGCCCAGGCGAACAGACGCTGGTATGTCGTTAAAAAGCTCTTCCATCCGGCTGGCACCGCAGGCCGCCAGCATCCGCTGCCGTTCGGCTGCCGTGGTGGGAATGTACGTCACCCCTTACTCCCCCTTCTCCTCCTTTACCAGCTGCTGGTAAGCGCCGGCATCCATCAGGTCTTCTACTTCGGCCGGGTCACTCATTTCCAGTTCGATCATCCAGCCCTTGCCGTAAGGGTCGGCGTTGATGTCCTGGGGTGAATCCAGGAGGGCTTCATTGACGGCAATGACTTTGCCGCCTATAGGGGCATAGACATCGGAGGCCGACTTTACGGACTCGACGACGCCAAAGCTGTCACCGGCAGCCAGCTCGTCGCCTACCTGGGGCAACTCGACAAAGACGATGTCCCCCAGGGATTCCTGGGCATAGTCGGTAATGCCGATGCGGGCGCGGTTGCCTTCAACCTCCACCCATTCATGATCCTTGCTGTAATACAGGTTGGCGGGGAATTCCACGTTCCCATTCCTCCTTTTTTACTTTCTGGGCCGGCGGTAAAAGGGGAGATTCACCACCACGGCACGCTGTAAACGTTCGCGGATGCTCACCTCTACTTCGGCGCCGGCACCGATAGTTCCTGCTGCCACCAGGGCCAGGGCAATATTTTTCCCTAAAGTGGGGGCATAGGAACCGGAAGTAATATAACCGATTTCCCGGCCGCCCGCCAGCACGGGGTACCCCGGCCGGGGAATGCCCCGGTCAACCATGGCCAGGCCTACCAGCCGGCGCTTGACGCCGGCTTCTTTCTGCGCCGCCAGGGCCACCCGGCCGTTGAATTCACCCTTGTCCAAGCAAACAAAGCGGTCCAGGCCCGCTTCCAGGGGGCTGATGTCCGGTCCCAGCTCATGGCCGTAAAGGGGCAGGGCTGCTTCGAGGCGCAGGGTATCCCGGGCCCCCAGCCCGGCCGCTACCAGGCCCATTTCTTTCCCGGCCGCCAAAAGGTGGCGCCACAGGGCGGGGGCTTCGGCCGACGCAAAATAAATCTCAAAACCGTCTTCCCCGGTATAACCGGTACGGGAAATCAGGCAATCAACCCCCAGGACCCGGCCCCTGGTCCAGTGGTAGTATCCCAGGGAGGAAAGTCCCGCCTCCGCCAGGGGTTGAAGGATTTCCAGGGCCCGGGGACCCTGGAGGGCCAGCTGCGCCGTAGCCGGGGATATATCCCTTACTTCTACTGCCAGGCCGGCGGCGTTATCCCGGAGCCAGGCCACGTCTTTCTCGATATTGCCGGCATTGACTACCAGCAGGTACTCTCCTTCACCCTGGGGATAGACCAGGAGGTCGTCGACGACGCCGCCGTCCGGGTAACACATGGGACTGTAAATCACCCTGTCGCCCCGGGCCCGGGCGGCATCGTTGGTAATTAGTTTTTGCACCAGCTTAAAAGCATCCGGTCCTTTAATGACAATCTCGCCCATGTGGGATACATCGAAGAGCCCGGTACAGTTGCGCACCTGCCGGTGTTCTTCGATGATGCCGGTGTACTGGAGGGGCATCAGCCAGCCGCCGAATTCCACCATCCTGGCCCCGGCGGCTATATGTTCCTCATACAAAGGTGTCTTTTTCAGTTCCGCCACTTATTCCACCTCGCTTTAGTTAGTATGTCCACAAAAAAAGCCATCGCCGCACTATGCGGTGATGGCCTCTGTCCTTATACCTGAGAGATTAGGCAGTTGCCTGCCTTCCCCTTTGGTGTCCCTTAAAACCGGTGCTTCCCTGGCGCTGTCAAGGTACGCAACCAGCCCCGGCCGTTTAAACCGGTTTTAAGGGAACTCTCCAGAGCTGGGTCCGGGAGTAGTACTTTTGCCTGAGAGGTTCCTTCCCCTGTCACCAACCGGGGGAAATTGCTCCTTCGGCGCCCCGAAAAAGGGTCTCTTCCACTCCCTTCATCCGCCCGGTATGCAGTTTTATTTTACATTAATGTATTCGTCCTGCAGGGATAAATTCCTGCCGCCTAAAAAAATTTCAGGTAATCTTTCCTTGACACCGGCTGATGTAAGGCATAAATTTAATGTAAGGATGTGCCTTTATGTTTAGGGCCAAATTAACAAGTAAGGGACAGGTCACCATCCCTGTAGCTGTCCGCCGCAGGTTAAGCCTTCAACCTGGAGACGATCTATTGTTTGATATCAATACAGATGGTGAGGTTAAACTCCGGGCATTAAAGCGAAAACCCTTAACCGAGCTTTATGCGGCCTTACCTGCGTCAAGACCCTATCCCGGTACGGCTAAGGTTCGCGAAGAGGTCGCTGGGGAAATGGCCCGGCAAGTTCTGCACAAGGAGACATAGCTATTATGACCTATTTGTGGATTGATGCCAATGTTATTCTCCGTTTTATCACTGGCGATCCACCCGAAATGGCTGTCAAAACCCTGAAACTAATGGCCCGGGCTGAAAAAGGGGACATCGGTCTAAGGGTATCCCCCTGGTATTAGCCGAAACCGTCTGGGTGCTGTCCTCTTTTTATAAGTACCCGAAAAAGGTGATAGCTGAAAATTTGATCTCCTTTATCTGTGCCGACGGCATTTACCCGGAAAGCCGGGCTTTGCTTATCCTAGCCCTGAAAGATATGGCTGAAAAGAATGTCAATTTTGTGGATGCTTACCTTGCTGCCTTAGCTGGCAATCAGGAAGAAGCTATCTGTTCATTCGAAGTTGATTTTCAGAAACTTGGGGTTAAATGGGTCGCACCTCCAGGTTACATGTAATCCTACAAGGAACAGTTAATCCCAGGTGGGAATTAGCAATCATCAGGGTTTCCCCGGCAGAAGCCCTACTCCACCAGCCTCCGGGCTGTGGGGCAGGCAGCTATCCCGCCGGTACCGGTTTCCCGTAAGGATGCCGGCAGGGCACGGCCCACCTCGACCATGGCGGCTATTACCTCATCAAAGGGTATATAGCACCGGACCCCGGCCAAGGCGATGTCGGCTGCCGTCAGGGCATGGGCCGCGCCGGTGGCGTTGCGCATGACACAGGGGATCTCCACCAGGCCGCCTACCGGGTCGCAGACCAGTCCCATCAGGCCCTGGAGGGCCACCCCGGCGGCAGCGGCGGCCTGTTCCGGTTTTCCCCCGGCCATTTCTACGGCTGCAGCCGCCGCCATGGCCGTAGCCACCCCGCATTCTGCCTGGCAGCCCAGGGCTGCGCCGGAAAGGGAGGCCTGGCGGGCCGCAACTATACCGATGCCGGCGGCCGCAAATAAGCCGTCCACCAATTGGTCTTCTGCCAGGCCTTTCTCGGCTTCCAAGGCGAAAAGCACCCCCGGCAGTATCCCGCAGGAGCCGGCCGTAGGGGCCGCCACCACCCGGCCCATGGCGGCATTAACTTCAGCTACGGCCATCGCAATGGCTATAGCCCGGGCAGTAATGGTACCCGAAAGGCTCCTGCCGGCCCGGCGCCATTTCTCCAGGAACTTGCCGCCTCCACCTACCAGGCCGCTGGGAGAGCGAAAATCCCCTGTCAATCCCTCCTGCGCCGCCTCACGCATAACCCGGAGGCGACCTGCCATTATTCCCCGGACTTCCTCGCGGGGTTTACCTTCCAGCTCCTCCTGGTAACGGATAACAACCCCGGCCAGGGATAAATTTTCTTTCCCGGCCAGTTCCAGGAGCCCGGCCATGTTGTGAAAACTATACCGGGTCAATGGCTATCACCCGCTCAATAGCCGGTAAAGAACGCAGGGCCGCTACCAGTCCCGCCGGAACCGGCTGGTCTGTTTCCATGACCATCAGCGCCTGCCGGCCGGCGGCCCGGCGGGAAACCCGCATCCCGGCAATATTCACGCCGGCCCCGGCCAGCAGGGCCGTAACGGCGGCTATCACCCCCGGCCGGTCCGGGTATGTTGCTATCAAGGTCGGCAACTCACAGCTCATCTCTACAGGAAAGTCGTCAATTTTTTTTATTACGACCTGGCCTCCACCCGGGGAGGAGGCTAGCACGTGGACGTCACGTTCTCTCCCTTTTAAGTTAAGCTGCACGGAATTAGGATGGACATCCCCCAGGTTTGCTTCGCTAAAGGTTACTTCCAGTCCTTGCCGCAAAGCCAGCTCCAGGGCTTCCCGCACCCGTTCATCGTCGACGTTAAAACCAAGGAGACCGGCCACCAGGGCGCGATCGGTACCGTGACCGCGATACGCGCGAGCATAGGAGCCGTGGAGCAATATTTCCGCCCGGCAGGGTATTTCGCCCAGGATCGCCCGCGCCAGGCGCCCAATGCGCACGGCCCCGGCCGTATGGGAACTGGATGGCCCGATCATCACCGGGCCGATAATTTGAAAGGCATCCATGGACGCCACCCTTAATTTATTATAACCGGCCGGCCGCATGAGCACCGCAAAACAGGTGCCTGTACCCCCGGAAAACTGCCCAAACGAGGTCTAAAATACCTCTGTCTACACCCACATCAGCAGCCGTACCGCTGGCATCAAAGGCTACCCGGTAAATCCTGCCGTCAATCCGGAGCTTAAAAAGTGGTTTTTCACCGCCGCTTAACAGGAGGAAGCCGTCGTTACGGCTATTGTCAAAGTCGTCTTCCCTCCAGAAGAGGGTTAGTTTATCTTTATAAGGAGCGCCGTCGTAGGGGCAGAAGGTGGCGCAGTTGCCGCATTCATTGCACATGCCGTCGACATGGATAACCTGGTTTACCTGCCTTAAAGAGCTCCCGGCTGCCTCAACGGCGATATTGGCCCTGTTGGGGCACACTTCCGTGCAAATGTTGCAGGCAAAGCCGCACTCCAGGCATCGCTCATTTTCCTTTTCCGGATGAGACCCGGGCGCCCGGAGTATACCTTTCTTGAGGTTAATTTGCCGCAGCCTCTCTCGTTCTTCGAAGTAGTTACCAGGGTTACAGGTAGGGAGCCCAATACCTTCCCGCGCCAGGATGGCCCGGGCGACCCTGCCGCCATCGGCAATGGCCTCCACGATTGTCGCCGGGCCGCGCAGGGCATCACCGCCAAGGAAGACATTTTTGATATTTGTTTCATTGGTCGCAGGATCAATGGCAATTTGTCCCGGCGCGTTAATCTCTATACCGTTCTTCTGGAGGAAATGATAGTCCACTTCCTGGCCGATGGCTGAGATAACGGCATCAACCGGGATATTTTCAAATTCCCCTGCCAGGGGTACCACCCCGGGCCTCCCGGAGGCATCCGGTTCTCCGGGTCGCATCTTCTGGCACTGCAGTACCCCCCCCGACCAGGAATGCGGGGCCAGCAACTCCTTTAAGGTGATACCTTCCGCCAGGGCGGCCTTTAGTTCTTCCCTCCTCGCCGGCATATACTCCCGGGTTCTCCTGTAAATAATATAAACTTTTTCTACTCCTGCCACCCTGAGGGCCGCCCTGGCGGCGTCCATAGCCACGTCCCCGCCGCCGATAACGGCCACCCTCTTGCCCAGCTGTACGCTTACCCGGCCATCTTTAAACTGTTCCAGGAAATCGACAGCGTTAACTACTTTTTCCTCCCCGGCCTTTAAGGACAGGGCTTTAGCTTTACCGGCACCTATGGCCAGGTAAATATATTTATAGCCCTGCCGTTGGAGCCCCGCCACGGAAAAGCCCGGATCGGCGCCCAACTTAAAGGTCACGCCCGCTCCTTTTATTAACTCCAGGTCCCCGTTAATTGCCTCCCCGGAAATCCGGAAAGGGGGGATAATGTATTGAACAGTACCGCCCGGTTTTTCCCTCCGGTCAAAGACGGTAACATCCAGGCCGGCCCGGGCAAGAAAATAGCCTGCAGCCAGGCCTGACGGCCCGGCGCCGATAACGGCAACCCTGGCAAGATCCTTTCTTTCCCTTGCGCCCCTATTTTGCAGGCGATGGGCGCCACCTCTGGCAGCCGCAAGCTTCTTTACTTCGCGAATACAGACCGGCTCATCGTAGTCCAGGCGGGTACATTTTTCTGCGCAGAACTGGGGACAAAGGGAGCCGGTGATAAAAGGCAGCGGGTTTTTGGTGATGATAAGTTCGTACGCATCAAGGTATCTCTTCTCGCCCACCAGCCTGATGTACTCCGGTACGTCCTGGCCTACAGGGCAGCCCGCAGTACAGGGTGCTATAAAACAATTCGTCAAGGGCAGCTTCTTGCCCACCTTACGGCTGCCGGTACCCCTCTTTTCCTTAAGATAATCAGGATGTTTAAGGGATGCGGCCGCAAGTCCGGCCAGTTTTTCCACATCCACTGCACTCGCTTCCCCGTCCTGCACCTGCGTTTCCAGGGTCCCGGCCAATTGCTTTAACCGCAGGTACCCTCCCGGCTTTAATAACGTCGTCGCCACGGTAAGGGGCCAGATCCCAGTGGCAAAAATCTGGGGAACGTTAAAGACATCGCCGCCGCCGGCATAGGATATTTTCAACTGGCCGGCAAATTCCGCCGCCAGCCTGGCGGCAAGATTGATGGTCAGGGGGTAAAGGGCCCTGCCTGAAAGATACATTTCCTCGCCGGGTAAGGCGCCGCGATTGTTTTTCACCGCCAGGGTATTGGAAAGCTTTACGCCGAATCCCCTGCCATGTTCCCTGGCAAACCCCTGCAGCCTCTTTAACAGGGCCAGGCCGTCGTCATACTGGAGGTCATGGCTGAAAGATTCTTCTTTCAGTTGAATGTAACCATACCCCATTCCGGCCAGGGCTTCCTTTACAAACTCATAGCCCAAAAGGGTCGGATTCAGCTTGACAAAGGTGTGCAGTTTTTTCTGGGCCAGGAGATGGCGGCAAATCGTTTCTATTTCCCCCGGAGGACATCCGTGCATTGTGGAAAGGGTGACGGATTGGCATATATTTGGCGAAATACTGTCAATAAAACCTTCATCCACCCGGGTAAACTTTTTAATTTCTTCTTTTAGAACCGCCTTGCATTCCTGGAATATAGAGGTCCGTGAGGCATCTTTAAGCCCCTCGATGAATTTATCAACTTTAGGCGACTTTATTCCTTGCAGGTCATAGCCAACGCTCATATTGAATATGAAGCCCCGCTGCTCTGCATCCCACAGTTCTTTTTGTATAACATGTAATAAAAACCATGCTTTAACATATTCGGCAAATGCTTCTTCAACGGTTAGCTCCGTAGACCACTCCACATTATAGCATTCATCCCCGGCATCGATACAGGGCTTGGGAATATCCAGCCGGTCCAGGACCTGCACCGTCTTGAGCTCGAAAAACCTGCCCCCGCACAAATAGGAAGCCACTATATTCTGGGCTAGCTGGGTATGGGGACCGGCAGCCGGCCCGATTGGAGTATCGAGGTATTCACCAAATAACTGCAGGGAGGTATTGGTTTTCTTCTGAAAAAATTTTGCCTGCGGGATGCCAAAAACGCTGTTGTGTTTATACCTCTCCTCAATTATCCAGGTTAAAAGATCCCTGAATGATATCGGACGCATCACACTACCCATTGGTCTTTCCTCCCCGTAAAAATGCAATCCAGGTCCTCATTACGCGGGTATTTATCCTTTACCTTTCCTCCCGGTCATAGGGAATGGCCAGGGCGCCGGGGGCTCCGATGTGCTTGACCACGGTCTGGCGGGTGGCAATAATCAGGACCACCAGGGTCAGGATGTAAGGCAACATTTTTAAGAAAAAGGAGGGAATGGCGATTTTAGTAGCTGCCTGGAGGGTATAGGTAAGGGCATCTACACCGCCAAAGAGATAGGAACCCAGGAGGGCTTTAACGGGATCCCAAACGGCAAAAATCACCAGGGCGACGGCGATCCAGCCCCGGCCGGCAGTCATATTCTCCAGCCAGCTGGGGGCGTAGGCCAGGGAAAGGAAGGCACCGCCGGCACCGGCCAGCATGCCGCCGATAATGACATAAATATACCGCAGGGCAAAGACATTAACCCCGAGGGCATCGGCAGCCGCCGGGTTTTCCCCGATGGCCCGCAAGTTCAGCCCCGGCCGGGTGCGGTAAAAATAGTACCAGAGCAAGGGCACCAGGATATAGGTCAGGTAAACCAAGGGATTATGGTTGAACAAAACCGGGCCGATAATAGGGATTTCCGCCAGGATGGGGATCGCCACCGGTTTGAAGCTCAAAGGTAAAGGAATACCTACATAGGGTTTGCCCAGAAAACCACTCAAACCGGTGCCAAAAATAGTCAGGGCCAGCCCGGTTACCACCTGGTTGGCGCGCAAAGTAATAGTTAAAAAAGCAAAGACGGCCGCCAACAACCCTGCCGCCAGCATGGCCACAAGGAAGCCCATCCAGGGATTACCCGTACGTACCGCTACCATGAAGCCGGTAACGGCTCCCACCAGCATCATCCCTTCCACTCCCAGGTTTAAAACCCCGGCCCGCTCGGCCAGGATTTCTCCCAGGGCGGCGTAAAGAATGGGTGTACCGGCAGTTATGGCCGCTGCCAGGGTAGCAATCCAAACAGAAGTTTCCATATTTATTTCCCCTCCTTGCGGCCAAAGTGGAGGCGGTAACGGGTTAAAATCTCGCCGCCGAGGACAAAGAAAAGGATAGCGCCCTGGAGCATGGAAACCGTCGCCGCCGGCACGCCGGACGTCTGGACGCTGTAACCGCCAACAATGAGGCCGCTAAAAAGAAAAGATACCAGGATAATGGTCGCAGGATGTAGTTTAGCCAGCCAGGCAATGATTATGGCCGTATAGCCGTACCCGGGGGAAATACCATGTTGCAGGCGGTGGGTAATACCTGCAACCTCGCTCATGCCTGCCAAACCGGCCAGGGCGCCGCTCAACAGCATTACCAGGATAATATTCCTTTCTATTTTAATCCCGGCGTACCGGGCAGCCCGGGGACTCTCGCCGATTACCCGGATTTCGTAGCCCCAGCGGGTACGCCAGAGAATAATGGCCAGTAGGACTGCAGCCAGCAAGGCAAAAACAAGGCCCAGGTGGATACGGGTACCGGCAAAGGTAGGCAGGGTGGCCGCCTTGCTGAAGGGAGCCGTCAGGGGGAAATTAAAGCCCTTCGGGTCCTTCCACGGGCCGTATACCAGGTAGTCAACCCATAAGATGGCCACATAGTTTAACATTAAAGTAGTAATAACTTCGTTGACCCCCCACCTGGCTCTGGGCAGGGCCGGCAGAACGGCCCATACGCCTCCCATCGCTATTCCGGCCAGAAACATGGCCGGCAACATTATATAGGCCGGCAAGTGGGGAAAGGTCAGGGCTACCCAGCTTGCCCCAAAGGCACCCATGTAGAATTGCCCCTCCGCCCCGATATTCCAGAGGAGCATCCGGAAAGCTACGGAAACACCCAGGCCCGCCAGCATCAGGGGAATGGCCTTGACGACGGTTTCCGAAAGACCGTATTTGGACCCGATCACGCCCTCCAGCATGTTTTGATAGACTTTTAAAGGATTAAAACCGGTTGCCGCTAAAAATATGGCACCCACGCCCAGGGCCAGGATGACGGCAGCTACGGGAATTATGACGGCCGTCAACCGGGAAGGTTCCAGCCGTTTTTCCCAGGTAATAACGGGTACCCGGCCCGGCAAAGATGTTCCTGCCATCAGGCACTAACCTCCATTCTTTTCGCCCCGGCCATCATCAGGCCTATGTCCTCGATCCTGGCTTCTTCAACACCCATCAAGCCCGTGATTTCTCCTTCATACATGACGGCAATCCGGTCGGCCAGGCGGAAAAGCTCTTCCAGGTCTTCGGAGATTAAAAGGATAGCCGTCCCGGCCGCCCTCTGTTCCAGGAGCAACCGGTGTACCGTCTCTGTTGCACCGACATCCAGGCCCCGGGCAGGGTAAACGGCCACCAGGAGACGCGGCCGGTTGGAGATTTCCCGGGCCAGGAGCAGTCGCTGCAGGTTGCCGCCGGACATCAGCTTCACCGGGGCATTCAGACCTGCCGTCTTAACCTGAAAACGTTCTATTAGCTCTTTTGCCCAGTCGCGCGCCGCCAGCCTGTTGAGAAAGACCCGTCCCCAGCGGGGATGACGGTATTCTTTCAGGAGCAGGTTATCGACGGCCCCCAGGTTGGGTACCAGGCCCATACCAAGGCGATCTTCGGGTATATAACCCACCCCGGCGTTAATTACCCGGCACGGGTCGCACTGGCCCAGCTCCTGCCCGGCAACTGTAATCATCCCGTCCTGGCAGGGTCTCAAACCGGCGATGGCCTCGGCCAGTTCCCGCTGGCCGTTGCCGGCCACACCCGCTATACCCAGGATTTCCCCGGTGTGAACGGTTAAGTTTATGCCCTTTAAGGCTGGAAGCCCCCTGTCGTTCAGAGCCTTTAAATTCTTTATCTCCAGGACTTTATCACCTTTCCGGGCCGCAGGCTTGCTTACCTGCCACAGGATCTCGCGGCCAACCATCATCCGGGCCAGATCCTTCTCGCTTGTTTCGTTCTTTTTGACTGTGGCTACCGTTTTCCCACCCCGTAAAATGGTGATGGTGTCGGCGGCATCCATTACCTCCTGGAGTTTATGGGTAATAAAGATTACGGCGCATCCCCGGGCGGCCATCTTTTTTAACGTCCGGTATAAATCCCGCGCTTCCTGGGGGGTCAGGACGGCCGTCGGCTCATCAAGAATTAGCACCCGGGCATGGCGGTACAAGAGCTTGATAATTTCCACCCGCTGCTGCTCGCCAACCGATAGCTGCCAGATACGCGCCTGGGGTTCTACCTGGAGACCGTATTCTTTAGAAAGGGCAGCAATCTCCCCGGCCAGCTTGTTCAGGTTGAGCCTGAGGCCCCCCTTAAGACCGAGGGCCACATTTTCCGTCACCGTAAAGGGGCCCACCAGGCGAAAATGCTGGTGGACCATACCTATTCCCGCTGCAATGGCGTCCCGGGGTGAACGGAAATTCACCTTCTGGCCATCAATGTAGATTTCCCCGCCATCCGGGCGGTAAAGCCCGGTAAGAACACTCATGAGGGTACTCTTGCCGGCACCGTTTTCCCCGAGCAGGGCGTGTATCTCCCCTGCCTGGATTGATAAATTAACCCCGTCGTTGGCCACCACACCGGGAAAAACCTTCGTTATTCCCCGCATCTCTACCAGGGGTACTGCCATAAAAAATGACCCCCTTCATCCGGCTATAAATATAAATTTCCCATAGAAAAAAGATTCGCTGCATCGAGATAAAATTCCTTCCCCCAAATATAATTTTTATTAAATTTTGACCTTCTAAATACTATACTATTTAACACCCATTTAACAGTTAAGGCCGTGGAAATAAATCCCACGGCCTCCTGTCAACTTTTTCTATAATCTTATTTGGGAATATCGCCTTCTACACCCTCGACAAACCAGTTAACACCTAGAACTTCTTCATGACTCATCTTCTGGCCTTCCTGCACCCGCACTTTACCGCTCTGGTCCTTGATGGGTCCCTGGAAGACGTAGAACTTGCCGTCAATAATTTCCTGTTTTTTCGCATCTACCAGGTCGCGGACTTCCTGGGGCACTTTGTCGTTATAGGGCCCGAGGTCGATAATACCATCTTTCATAGTCCCATAGTAGTCTTCCGATTTCCACGTGCCGTTCTTCACCGCTTCTACTACTTTAACATAATACGGACCCCAATTCCAGACAGGCGAGGTCAGGTTGGCTTCAGGAGCAAACTGGCGCATATCGCTGTTGTAACCGATACCGTATTTGCCCCGCTCCTGGGCTGCCTGCTGGGGACCGGGCGTATCCTGGTGCTGGGCAATAACATCGGCGCCGGCATCCAAGAGGCTTAACGCCGCCTGCTTTTCGGCCGCCGGGTCATACCAGGTATTGGTCCAGACTACCTTTACCTTGACATCGGGGTTAACCGAGCGTGCTCCCAGGGTAAAGGCATTGATGCCGCGGATTACTTCCGGGATGGGATGGGCGGCAACATAACCCAGGACATTGGATTTGGTCATTTTGCCGGCGACCATACCGGAGAGGTAGCGGGGTTCTTCCATGGCCGCAAAGTAGGTCCCGACGTTTTGGGCCGTCTTATAGCCCGAGCAGTGCATAAAGACAACGTTAGGATATTTTTCGGCCACTTTAATGACGTAATCCATATAACCGAAGCTGGTAGCAAAGATGACCTTATTACCCTTTTCTGCCAGTTCCGTTAATACCCGTTCCACATCGGCCCCTTCGGGGACGTTTTCTACATAAGAGGCTTCTACCCAGGGCAATTTTTCTGCCAGGTACTGGCGTCCCTGCTCATGGGCCCAGGTCCAGCCGGCATCACCAATCGGTCCCACATAAATAAAGGCGACCTTCATTTTCTCTTCTGCAGCCTGTCCTCCTGCAGGCTGGTTTTGCCCGCTCTGGTTGTTCCCGGCCTCTTTCTTGCCGCCGCAGCCGGCAGCAAACAAGGTTACCGCCAGGACCAGGAGCAAAATTAATATTAAACGCCATCCTTTGCGCATTATGGCTCCACAGCTTACCTTAAAGCTGTGGATTTACACCTCCTCGCTTCAATTTTCCTTCGCTGTTGCTCAAAAGCTGATATGCCTTAACCCGGGCAACACCCCTCCCCGTTTTAATGTCTTTCAGGGCAATTCATTCCCGGTAATATTTTCCGGGGCCCACAGCAACATTAATAAATATCAAACACGGCAACGAAAAACCAGGTGCCTACCGCGCTGCCAAAGGTTAGCCCCCTTCGTAGCCAAGGTGATTCCGGTCACCTGGTAGATACTCCCGAACCCATTTCCGGGATTATACGAAGACTTCAATTGAAGACTTCCGCTTTATACAATAAAGAATTATTCGCCGTCCAGGCAAAAAATCCTGCCGGACAACAATCTCTTCTTTAAAGTTAATTTACCAAGGAAAATTATTTAAAGGAAAATAACTTCCTGCGTAGAATATTATATCCCTAAAAATTTTAGGGAGAAAGTCCATGTTTGCCGACTTATTAGCAGCCAGAATGGCTAATCTGGGTACAGAAACGGCCTTCCTCGTTCTGGCAAAGGCCAGATCCCTGGAAACCCAGGGGAAGGAGATCATTCACCTGGAGATCGGTGAGCCTGATTTCGATACCCCGCGCCATATAATTGAAGCCGCTATCCGGGCTTTAAATGCCGGTTACACCCACTATACACCTGCTCCCGGCCTGCCGGAAGTCCGGGAGGCCATCGCCGATTACGCCACCAAGCAAAAAGGCGTTCCCTATAATGCCGGGGAAGTTGTCATCACCCCGGGCGGGAAGCCTGTAATCTTTTTTACCATCCTGGCCCTTGTTAACCCCGGCGATGAAGTCATCTATCCCAACCCGGGGTTTCCCATATACGAATCGGTGATTAACTTTGCCGGGGGCAAAGCCGTCCCCATCCCCTTGAGGGAAGAAAAAGATTTCCGCCTGGATCTCGACGAGCTGTCACATTTAATTACTCCCAGGACAAAACTTCTGATCCTCAATTCCCCGGCCAACCCCACCGGCGGCGTCCTAACTCCAGAAGACGTTGCCCGTATTGCCGATCTGGTAAGGGGCAGGAACATCTTTGTCCTCTCCGACGAGATCTACGACCGCATCGTCTACGAAGGCGCCCGGCCCGTTTCCATTGCCGCCCAACCCGGCATGAAGGACTGGACTATTATTTTAGACGGTTTCTCGAAGACCTATGCCATGACCGGCTGGCGGCTGGGCTTTGGCCTCATGCACCGGGAACTGGCAGAATATGTTGCCCAGTTGATGGTCAACTCCAACTCCTGCACGGCAGCCTTCATCCAGAAAGCCGGCCAGGAAGCCCTGACGGGACCCCAGGATGTCGCCGTTGCCATGGTAGCCGAATTTAAAAAGCGGCGCGACATTATTGTTGAAGGTCTCAACAGCATCCCCGGCATTACCTGCAAGCGACCCCTGGGCTCTTTCTACGTCTTTCCAAGCATAAAAAACCTCGGACGTTCCAGCCAGGAAATGGAGACCATCCTCATGGAAAAGGCTGGTGTGGCCGTTTTAAGCGGTACGGCCTTCGGCAAATACGGCGAAGGCTACCTGCGCCTTTCCTATGCCAACTCGGTAGAGAACATCGAAAAGGCCCTGGAAAAGATTGCCGCTGTTGTGAAGGAGCTATGAGTAAACCTTTCCAGTAGCCCCGGCCTGCAGGCCGGGGCCTCCAATTTTCTGCCCCGTCGCCCTGGTAAAGGCTTCCGCCAGCGTCTGCCTGACCAGGACGGACGTCATGTCCTTGCGGTAGGCGCCGGAACCCCTGAGGAGGCTGTCCCGGGGCCGGGCGGCTTCTCTGGCCGCCGCCGCGGCCCGTGCGATCACTTCTGGGCATGGCTCCGCGCCGATAAGTACTGCGGCCGCTTCCGCGCACAGGAACGGGCGGGGGGCCACCGGGGCGATACAGATGCGCGCCCGGGTGCACTTGCCCCCTGCCACCTGGACCCGGACGGCGGTATTAAGCATAGGCAGGGAAAGGGCCCGCCGGGGCGACAGGCGGGCAAAGGCCGAGCCTTCCCCTTCCCCCCACAGGGGGACGGTAAAGTGGGTTAATATTTCCCGGCCGGCATCTACCCTGGAGCGGCCCACGCCTTCGTAGAGGTCCTCTACCGCCACCCGGCGCGCACCTTGCGGTCCCAGAATGGTGGCCACGGCCCCCAGGGCCACCAGGGCCACCGCCGTATCGGCCGCCGGCTGGGCGTTTACTACATTGCCCCCCAGGGTGCCGACATTGCGGATCTGGGGCGAGCCGACGGCTGCCGCGGCTGCCGCCAGGGCCGGCAGCTTATCCTGGATAAACTGCGACGCGGCAACTTCAGCGTGGGTGGCCGCCCCGCCAAGTATTACCTCGCCGTTTGCTTCTTTAATTACCTTTAATTCCGGGATGCGGGAAATGTCGACCAGGGTATTAACCTGTCGTTTCCCTTCTTTAAGGTCGATTACCAGGTCGGTGCCCCCGGCGATGAGGCGCGCCCCCGGGCGGGCGGCCAGCATGGCCAGGGCCTCGGCTGCCGAGGTGGCAATAAGGTACTCCCGGGGCATGCTATCTCTCCTTAGCTTTAAAGCCTCTCCCAAACCTTGACCGCCAGTTCCCTGGCCCTGGCGGCAATGGCCGCCTCATCCAGGTGCAGGAGCCGCCGTTCCCGCATAAGGATTTTGCCGCCGATAACGGTTGTGTCTACCAGACCGTCGTTGAAGCCGAAAAGGAGGTGGCCAAACCAGTTGTCTGCCGTGATGGGGGTCGGCGCATGGTAATTCACCAGGATAACGTCAGCATAGGCGCCCGCCTGCAAACGTCCTACGGGATGGGCGAAGAACTGCTCCGCTATGCGGCAGTTGTTGGCGAAAACCATGGCCGGGACTTCCGCCCAGCCAGCGTTGGGATCGCCGGAAACAAGCCGGCGCAAAACATTGGCCGTCTTCAGGGATTCAAACATATCGCTGGTATAGCCGTCCGTCCCCAGGCCGACGACCACCCCCGCCGCCAGCATCTCCCCCACCGGGGCGCAGCCGACGGCATTGCCCATGTTGGATTCCGGGTTATGGACCACCAGGGTGCCGGTTTCCTTGAGGATGGCTATTTCCCTTTCAGTCACATGGACGCAGTGGGCGGCGATGGTATTGGGACCCAGGATGCTGTGATCCGCCAGGCGCTCCACCACCCGCTTGCCCTCGCGTTCCAGGGCGTCTTCTACGTCCTGGATGCCTTCCGCCACGTGGATGTGGAAACCGCTCCCCACCTCCGCCGCGGCCTCCCGGCAGGCGGCCAAAGTGGCTTCGGAAAGGGTAAAGGAGGCGTGAAGGCCGAAGGTGGCGCTGACCAGGCCTTCTCGGCCGCGGTATTTTTTAATGGCCTCTATATTCTCTTCAATCCCCTGCAGCATAACGTCCTCGCCGTCGCGGTCGGAAACCTCATAGGCCAGGCAGGTGCGCACCCCGGTTGCAACTGCCGCCCGGGCGATCATCTCCAGGCTGCCGCGGACGGCGCGGGGGCTGGCGTGGTGGTCAAGGATGGTGGTGGTGCCGCTTTTAATGCAGTCGATGAGGGGGATCAGGGCGCTGTAATAGACGTCCTCCAGGGTAAGGGCCTTGTCCAGGCGCCACCATAGGCGTTGTAAAATCTCCAGGAAATTGGTAGGCGGCGCGTCCTTCAAGGCCATGCCCCGGGCGAAGGTGCTGTAAAGGTGCATGTGGGTGTTAATCAAGCCCGGCATGATCACCATGCCCCGGGCGTCGAGCCATTCCGCCCAGGGATAGCGCTGCCTTAGTTCAGCCGTAGGTCCTGTGGCGACTATCAGGTCGCCGTCGATGGCCACTGCCCCATTTTCTAGCAAGGGATTTTCCGGCACCAGGGACAACAGGCGGCCGTTACCAATGAGGAGCATAGCTATACCTCCAAATTTTTTACAGGCTGGTTTAGTTTGGTCTCATTTGTCTAATCTGCCAGGGCCTTTTCTACGGCCTTGATGATGTTTTGGTAGCCCGTGCAGCGACAGAGATGCCCGGACAATTCCCG
>NZ_JANRHG010000012.1 GCF_024733845.1 Neomoorella sulfitireducens | reverse complement strand
AATTCACTACGCCCTTAACTCAACCGTTGTAGCCACCGGTAACATTAAAGTAATAGGTGAAGGCTGTTATCATACCAGGCTCCAGGCCGGGAAATCGGTAGCTGTGCATGGTGTTTTCCGCGGTGGTGAGATCCAGGCCCAGGGTGACGTTTATATTAAGGAACTGGGCTCCCGTACTGGTACGAGTACCAGGGTCGAAACCCAGGCGGGGGCTACTGTTACCATAGCTCATGCTTTTGAGAATACTTCCATCCGTATAGGTTCCCGCCAGTATTCTTTTGTTCAGGAAGAATGGGGAGTGCGGCTATGGCTTGACCGGGAAGGAAACCTGGCCAGGCGTACTATTCCAGCCTGATAGAAGCGAGCCGGATACAAAACCCCCTGAAGGGGGGTTTTGTACTTGAATGAACATGTCCTGTCCATTAAAAAAGCCAGGGAAGAAGACCTGATTAAGCGGCTGCAGGAAGATAAGTTTTGAGAAGACGGTTGCTCATGTTTAGTTGAGAGTTAAAAAGGCCAGGAGTTTTAACTCCTGGCCTTTGATTACAGGCTATAGGGCCTACCCTTCCGCCAGCTTCTTATAGTATTCCAGACGGGCTCTGGCGTCGGCTTCAGCCTTGGCGAAGAGTTCTTCGGCCTTTTCCGGGAAGAGATTTTGCAGCGAAGTGTAACGAATTTCGCCCATCAGGAAGTCCCGGAAGCTGGCTTTAGGAGCCTTGTAATCAAGGATGAAGGGGTTCTTACCTTCTTTGATCAGGTCCGGGTTGTAGCGATACAGGGGCCAGTACCCGGATTCGACGGCTTTTTTGGCTTCCAGCTGGCTGTGGCTCATGTCGATACCGTGATTGATGCAGGGTGCATAGGCAATAATCAGGGAAGTACCTTCGTATTTTTCCGCCTCTACCAGGGCTTTGATCAGCTGGGTATGGCTGGCTCCCATGGCTACGGAAGCCACATAGACATAGCCGTAGGACATGGCCATGAGACCCAGGTCCTTCTTTTTGGTGTATTTACCGCCGGCAGCGAACCTGGCCACGGCACCGGTCTGGGTGGCCTTGGAGGACTGGCCACCGGTGTTGGAGTAAACCTCCGTATCCAGGACCAGGATGTTGACATTGGCGCCGCTGGCCAGGACATGGTCCAAGCCGCCGTAGCCGATGTCGTAGGCCCAGCCGTCGCCGCCGATGATCCAGATGGATTTTTTCGTCAGGTAATCCTTCAGCCCGTCGACGGCCAGCAACAGGTCCTTAACCCCGCCGTCGGCCTGTTTGATCTCTTCCGGCAGGAGGGCTTTAATTTGATCGCCGAACTCCCGGGAGCGGTCGGCGTCTTCCTTGCCGGCCAGCCAGGCCTCGCAGGCGGCCTTGAAGGCGGCGCTTACCGGGGCTTCGAGGACCCTGGTAATAACATCGGTTAACTCTTCCCGGCGTTTTTCCACGGCCAGGCTGATACCGTAACCGAATTCGGCGTTGTCCTCAAAAAGGGAGCTGGCCCAGGCCGGACCATGGCCCTGGCGGTTGAAGGTGTAGGGACAGGTCGGTGCACTGCCTCCCCAGATGGACGAACACCCGGTAGCATTGGCAATAATCATCCGGTCGCCAAAGAGCTGGGTAACGAGTTTAACATAAGGTGTCTCGCCACAACCGGCACAGGCACCGGAGAACTCCAGCAGGGGCGGGCGGAACTGGCTGCCCTTAACGGTGGCCGGGTTGAAATTAACCTTTACTTCCGGCAGTTGCTCGGCAAATTTATAGTTTTCGTTCTCTACGGCCACCACTTCGTCAAGGGGTACCATGGTGAGGGCCTTGACCTTGGCCGGGCAGACGTCGGCGCAGTTGCCGCAACCGGTGCAGTCCAGGGGTGATACCTGGATGCGGAACTTAAGGCCGGCAGCCTCTTTACCAATGGCATCCCTGGTGACGAAGGAAGCCGGGGCCTGGACCAGGTCTTCCGGTTTGGCCAGGTAAGGCCGGATGGCGGCATGGGGGCAAACCAGGGAGCACTGGTTGCACTGGATGCAGTTTTCCGGCAGCCACTGGGGAATATTAACGGCAATCCCCCGTTTTTCATATTTAGTGGTACCGGTGGGGAAGACCCCGTCGGGAGTAAAGGTGCTGACCGGCAGTTGATCGCCCTTCAGGGCCATAATGGGCCGTACGACCTTGCTGATGAATTCAGGCTCATCCTCAGGCGTAGTGGCTGCTGCTTCGTCCAGGGCTTCAGCCCAGGTAGCCGGGTACTTAATCTCTTCCAGGCCTTCCAGGGCCCGGTCTACGGCGGCCAGGTTCATGTTGACGATCTGATCGCCTTTCTTGCCGTAGGTCTTGACGATGGAATCCTTAATATATTTGATAGCGTCGTCTACTGGGATAACATTGGCAATCTTAAAGAAGGCGACCTGCATGATGACGTTGATGCGCCCGCCAAGGCCGACTTCCTGGGCGACTTTTACCGCATCGATATTAAAGAAGCGCAATTTCTTACTGGCAATGGCCCGCTTCATGGCAGCCGGCAGGCGGGTTTCCATGTCATCGGCGCTCCAGGGGGAATTCAGGAGGAAAATCCCGCCCGGCTTGATACCTTCCAGCAGGTCATAACGGGTGACATAGGAAGGGTTATGGCAGGCGATAAGATCCGCCTGATCGATTAAATAACACGATTTAATGGGCTGGGTGCCGAAGCGCAGGTGGGAGATGGTGACACCACCCGATTTTTTGGCGTCATATTCAAAGTATCCCTGGGCATAAAGTTCGGTATGATCGCTAATAATCTTAATGGAGTTTTTGTTGGCCCCTACGGTACCGTCGGAACCCAGGCCAAAGAACTTGCCGCGGAAAGTCCCTTTGGGTGTCGTATCGATATATTCTTTGACTTCCAGGGAAGTATTGGTGACATCATCGATAATGCCCACGGTGAAATGGTTCCTGGGCGTGTCCGCCGCCAGGTTGTCAAAGACGGCTTTAACCATGGACGGGGAAAATTCCTTGGAGCCGAGGCCGTAGCGGCCGCCAACGACAAGGAGATTCTTCCCATTTTCGGCCAGGACGGAACGGACATCTTCGTACAGGGGTTCGCCGGCGGCGCCGGGTTCCTTGGTGCGATCCAGTACGGCTATCCGTTGTACAGTAGACGGTAGCACCTTGAGGAAGTGCTCGACCGAGAAAGGCCGGTAGAGGCGGACCTTAATGAGGCCGACCTTTTCGCCCTTGTCCACAAGGTAATTGACCGTTTCTTCGATAACCTCGCAGGATGACCCCATGGAAACAATAACCCGTTCCGCATCCGGCGCGCCTACATAATCAAAGAGGTGATAATAACGACCGGTGAGGGCGCCCACCTGCTCCATAACCTGGGCGACAATGCCCGGGGTGGCAAGGTAATAGGGGTTGGCCGCTTCCCTTTGTTGGAAGTAGATATCCGGGTTCTGGGCCGTGCCCCGCTGGTGGGGATGTTCCGGATTTAAGGCGCGGGCGCGGAAAGCGCGGATAGCCTCCCAGTCCACCAGCCTGGCCATATCTTTGTATTCGATGACGTCGATCTTCTGGATCTCGTGGGAGGTCCGGAAACCATCAAAGAAATGGACAAAGGGTACCCTGGCTTTCAGGGTCGCCAGGTGGGCAACCAGGGCCAGATCCATGACTTCCTGCACCGAGGCGGAAGCCAGCATGGCAAAGCCTGTCTGCCGGGCGGCCATGACATCGGCGTGATCGCCAAAAATGGACAGGGCGTGGGTGGAGAGGGCCCGGGCAGCTACGTGGAAAACAGAGGGCAAAAGCTCACCGGCGATCTTGTACATATTGGGGATCATCAACAATAACCCCTGGGAAGCAGTAAAGGTGGTGGTCAGGGCACCACCGACCAGGGAACCGTGGACAGCCCCGGCGGCACCAGCCTCTGACTGCATCTCGATAACCCTCAGGGGCTTGCCAAAAATGTTCTTGCGGCCGTGGGCGGCCCATTCATCGGCAATTTCGGCCATGGGCGAGGATGGCGTGATGGGGTAGATGGTAGCCACCTCGGACATGGCATAAGCCACATGGGCGGCTGCAGTGTTGCCATCAAATGGTTGCTTGGGCATATTGGGCATTCTCCTTCACCAAAGATTTAACCATACCCCTGGTCCCTATATTTTATTCCTCTATTAATCTATCATTAGAGGCTTAAGTGGTCAATACCAAGTATGCAATACCCATAATACATATTTATAATAGAAGTTATAATAGAACAATAATCCAAACAATTTAATTGAATACGTGAAAAATATTACTATTGAAAGCGTTGGGTTAGGGTATTAAAGGGGAGGGCATAGTTATTATTGCTTCCAGGCAAGGGTATAACCCGGAAGAAAGGGGGGGAGGAGGAACCCGGGGCAACCATGCCCCGGGTTTTTTACCGATCGGCCAACTTCAACCCGTTAGGGTCCCGTGCCAATACCATCGATGCGCCATCCGGTGGTCGGGGTTTCCCTTCGCAGGGTAATAAAACGAATCTGGCGACCGCTGTCATAGCTGATTACCCGCCGGACGTTGATGTCTACTTCCACCATGTATTTCTTAACCTCTGACTGATCTAAAGAAGGATCGTCGTAGGGCTGGATTCGGATCACTTTAGCCCTGATGATATTGTTTATTTCGTCGTCATCATTGGTAGCGTATGAATAATTATAGAGGCGGTTATTGTCCATGTTGCGAAACAGGTAACTTACCAGGCGCCTTCTGGTTTCCGTGGCATGGGCGGTCCGGGGATCTTTGTTGTCAATGGCTTCGTAATAGGTCTCAATAACCTTTTCCGGCGTCATCTGGCTGATTAGTTTTTCCTGGGGGTGATCATGGTTAATATACTGATCTACCCACTCGCCCCAGGTTTTACCTGTAATTTCTTCCAGGTGGCGCCCTTTAAGGGAACAGGCAAAGGCATCATGCCGGCCGGCATCGAGCCAGGCGCCGACTATTTTTTGGCCGTCTTTAACAACGACAGCCCGGTTGGCTTCCTGACGCGGGGCCATAAAAGCCGGCAAAGGTTCTTCGATTTTATAAAGGTTGACGGTTACACTCTTACCCAGGTACGGGCTAAGGTCAAGGCCCACATCCTTACTCAGTTCATTGTTGTAGGCATAGTAAAGGGCAACGGGATATTCCCCGGATTCGTGGATAAAATTATCGGGGAGGCGGCCGTTATAACTTTTAATTTTATAGAAGATAGTCCAGCCGTACTGTTTTAGAAAGGCGGCATCGGCCGGGTCGATGTCGCTGGAGGCTTCGGTGTATTCGGTCAGGGGCACAAGCCTGGTGGCAAACTCTGCCGGTACTTGATGCCAGCCGTCTTCCAGTTCCAGGTAACCGGGACCGTTATCCTGATGCCAGTAAGGATATTGCCTGCTGGCAATGGTTTCACTGTTTTTTACGTACTTAAAAGCAAGGTAGTCTTTGCTGCCATACCAGGATTTTGGCGGCGGATCGGTTTTGGGAAGAGGACCGAGGAGTTGTAAAAAGCGCTGGGTCAGTTGCCTGTCAACCAGGTTTATAACCTGGCGGGGTTCTACTCCTGCCTGTTGGGTTACATAGAACTCCAGCCCGGTAATCTCGTCTTTAAATTCGTTAAAGGAAGCAACGGTCTCCTTGCGGGTCTGGCAGCCGGTTATGTTTAAAATGATAAAAGCGGTCACGAATATTAAGATGGTAAATAAACCCCTGCGCATACATATTCCCCTTCAGAATTTAATACCGCTCATAAAATTATAGACGTATTATCCCAAAATAAGGTTCCCCATCTGGAAATAAGAATTATACTTTATGGGAGTTATTGTACACCCAAAGGAGGGAAGTGCAAATAGTTTTTGCAAAAAAGCCCCGACTGTTATTTCCGCAAATTTACAGTTTTAGGGCAGCCCGCGGTCTCAACGTGATTTATCGCAGGGTCCGAGGCCAGAAACCCTAATATCCTATCAAATCAAAAAATAGCGTACCTGTTGGCCCGGCCAGGCAGGTATGGTATACTAAAATCGTTACTAAACGTTGATTTTTAGGTTTGGATTAATTTATTTTACAGCGGGGCGATGAAGATTAGAAAAATCATCTTTTTAATCCTCACTGTCTTATTCCTTTACATTATCACCGCTTGTTCCCGTGTTTCGACCATATCCGGTATCCCTCATGTAAAAGAGATACCCCGGGCAGTAGCGGATAATCAAAACGCTGTACCCGGGGAACAACAAAAGGATAGCACGGCTGAGGATAAAGTACAGGAAATCGGGGGGGTGGAACAGGAGCCTGATTGGGCGGCGACGGGTACAGAGACGAAAAGGGAAGAAACTTTATCTTCCGAAACTTACAGTTTTTGGTATCAATTAAAGGACGGCAGGGCCCGAACGGCAGAAGAAATAGAAAAATTACTGGCTAAATATAATGGTATCTTTGCCGGCCCGCTGCAGAATATTCTTTACCTCACCTTTGATCTTGGCTACGAAGCCGGCTATACGGCTAAGATTTTAGATATTTTAAAGGAGGAAGATGTAAAAGCGGCCTTTTTTGTTACCGGCGATTTTGTCAAAAAACAACCCCAGCTTGTTAAGATGATGGCTGCGGAAGGACATATTATTGGTAACCATACCGAAACGCACCCGGATTTAAGCAGCCTTGCTCCTGAAGAAATTACCAAGGAACTGAAGGGTGTCGACCGCCGGTTGGCTGCCCTGGGGTTACCCGCTACGACCTTTTTTCGACCCCCGCGAGGGGTCTTCAATGAGATGGTCTTAAAGACTGCCGGGGACAATGGTTACCGGGCCGTGTTGTGGAGCTTTGCTTACCGTGACTGGTTGACCGATGAACAGCCGGGATTAGATACTGCCAGGACAACAATTCTCAAAGGCGCCTTTCCCGGTTCGGTGCTTCTTCTTCATGGTGTTAGCCGCAGTAATTCCGAGGTCCTGGGCGATGTAATAAGGGAATTAAAGAATAGGGGCTATACCTTTGGAACTTTAAACGAGTTATAAATTCAGTAAGGGCTTTTAATTTAAATTATGTTATAATAGGCGCGAATGGTGGTGAAGGCAATGCCCAAGGTGCTGATTGTTGATGATGAACCGGCGATACTGGAACTGGTATCCTTTAACCTGCAGCAGGCGGGTTTTACTACCGTGACGGCCGGGGATGGTGCAGAGGCCCTGGAGAAGGCAGCTACGGAGAAGCCCGACCTTATTATTTTAGATGTAATGCTACCTAATGTAGACGGTTTTGAAGTCTGCCGCAGCCTGAGGACCAGGGGCAATACTCCTATTCTTATGCTTACGGCTCGCCGGGAAGAGATTGACCGGGTTCTGGGGCTGGAACTGGGGGCCGATGATTACCTTACCAAGCCTTTCAGCCCCAGGGAATTGGTGGCCAGAGTTCGCGCTATTTTACGCCGGGCGGCAGAAAACCAGCGCCAGGAGGACGAAATCATCGCCGTTGGCGACGTGGTAATTAACACGGCCAGCCATGTAGTTACGGTAAAGGGGAAACCCGTCGACTTGACTTTGAAGGAATACCAGCTCCTGCACCTGCTGGCGGAAAACCGGGGAAGGGTTTTCAGCCGGGAAGCACTGCTGGAACGCCTCTGGGAAGGTGAATATTACGGCGATACGCGTACTATCGATGTTCATATCCGGCATTTACGGGAAAAAATAGAAGAAAACCCCAGCCATCCACGGTATATCCTTACCGTGCGGGGGGTGGGGTATAAATTTAGCGATTAATTTAGAAGTTGTGCCGGGGGGCTTCTTTGACCTTCATCAGGGCCTGGGTGAGGGCGCGGTAAATATCGGCACGGTGCTGGGCTTCCAGCAGGGCCAGTTTGGAGTAAACGGCACCTTTTTCCCGGACTGCATACCGGGGTGGCAACTGGTTTAAAGCCAGGGCTACAATATCGTGACGACAGGTATCACAGCGGCAGGCTTCTGTATCCTGTTCCAGGACCTGGTCCAGGAGTTCCCATACACAATCTTCCATATAATTTTTTAAAAAGAGGTCCTTAGCCATTGGCTTCTCCTTCCTACCTTCGAACCGGTAATTATATGGTAATTATATTTTGGGATTTAGCCTAAATATTCGCCTTTTCCCGTGTTCCTTCCTTCTATTTCCGCCGGATTTAAAAATTAAAATTACGCGACTATTGCCGGTATACCCCCTGACCACGGGGGTGAGAATAGCTATAGTAAAAAAAGGGAACTCCATCACGGCTTGAAATAAATTCTCGCTAAAAGTTTAATTAAGGAGATGCCTTTTTTGGATGCCTTGAAAGTGCGGGCTTATGGTAAAATAAATCTGACCCTGAATGTCGTAGGCCGCCGGGCGGATGGCTTTCATAACATAAGCACTATATTCCAGAGCATTGCCTTGCAGGACACCCTCATCTTGAGGAGGCGCTCCGGGGGTATTAAAATTGAAGTTAAAGGGGCCACCCTACCGGATGGTCCCGGTAACCTGGTCTACCAGGCGGCTATCCTCCTCCAGCAGCGTTACGGCTTTCCGGGAGTACACATCAGCCTTATCAAGAGAATTCCTGTAGCGGCCGGTCTGGGCGGGGGGAGCAGTGATGCAGCGGCTACGTTAGTGGGGCTTAATTACCTGTATGATCTTGGCCTGACACCGCTGCAACTGGCCCGGGAAGGGGCCGAGCTGGGGTCAGATGTACCTTTTTGTGTCCTTGGAGGTACAGCTCTGGGACGGGGCCGGGGAGAGGAATTATGCCTTTTACCGCCGTCTCCAGGGCTGTGGCTGGTACTGGTGAAACCTTCCTTTGGCGTCAGCACGGCGGCCGTATACCAGAGGTGGGATACGGCACCATACCGGCAGAATCCGGAACCTCCTGACGAAGGGAAGGCCGTGGCAGCCTTAAAAGCCGGAGATCGGGAGCAGCTTATTGAGGCCCTGGGCAATGACCTGGAGATAGTGACCTGTCACCTGTACCCGGAAGTGAGGGATATTAAAATAAAGCTTTTATCTGCCGGGGCGAAACGGGCTGTCCTGTGTGGCAGCGGCCCAACTGTTTTCGGGGTGGCTCCCGACCGGGAAAAGGCATTTACCATCGCCGCCCGGCTGCAGCAGGATTACCCGGAGACAATTGTAACTTCTACCCTGTAGAAAGGTGCGTATGAACAGGCAGGGGGCTGGGCCTTCCTGTTATAGTTCATGGATAATTTGCGAGGGGGTATGTGCTTGTTAAACGGCAATGGTAAAAGCAGTCCAATGAAAAACCTCCTTAACGGCAAACTGGAAAACTATAAGCCATTACGTGAAATAGTTTTTGAAGCCCTGCGGGAGGCCATTATCAACGGCCAGCTTAAAGCAGGCGAAAGGCTCATGGAGGTCCAGCTGGCAGAAGAAATGGGTGTCAGCCGTACCCCCGTCAGGGAAGCCATTCGCAAGCTGGAGCTGGAAGGTTTCATCGTTATGGTACCCCGCAAGGGAGCTTATGTAGCCGACCTTTCGACCAAGGATATTGCCGATGTTTTTGAAATTCGCTCCGCCCTGGAGTCCCTGGCTGCCGGTCTGGCCTGTGAACGCATCACGGAGGAAGAGTTAGACGAACTGGAGCGCCTGTTAATAAAGGTGGCCGACTGCGTGGCGGCCAAAGACCTGGAGACCCTTGTTGAGATTGACACCCAGTTCCATGAAGTCCTGTACCGGGCCAGCCGCAATGACCGCCTGGTGCAAATTATCAATAACCTGCGGGAACAAATACAGCGTTTTCGTACTACTTCCCTGGGAACGCCGGGCAGGATGCCGGAAGCCCTGGAAGAACACAAACAGCTGGTGGAAGCCATTACCGCCCGCAACGTAGAACTTGCCAGGCGCCTGGCCCAGGAACACATCGAAAACGCTGAGAACCGGATGATGGAGGCTATCCGGGAAGAAATGCGCGCCAGCAGAAGCCCTAAAAAATAAAAGAGGGGGTTAAAGGTTGGAGATAGATGCCGTTGTCCTTGCCGGGGATGGAGGAGGCCGGGCCCTGTTACCTGTTGGTTCCCGTCCCATGATTGCCTGGGTAGTGGAGGCCCTCCTGGCTTCAGGCCGTATCCGGAGACTGGCAGTGACCGGTCCGCAGGAACTCGCCCCAGTCCTTCCCCCTGACGCCATCCTGGTGCCGGCCGGTCGAACGGCTGTAGACAGCGCCTTGAACGGGGCGGCAGCCTTCCCGGAGGCCGAATGGTTGCTCCTTGTTACCGCCGATATTCCCCTGCTAAAACCGGAAGCCGTCAAGGATTTCCTGGATCGCTGCCGGGAAAGACCGGCGGATTTTTATTATCCTATTGTCAGCCGGGAATGTAATGAAGCCTTCTACCCCGGCGTCAAGCGTACCTATGTCCGCCTCCGTGAGGGAACTTTTACCGGCGGCAATATGGTTTTAATCAAGGCGGCGGCCTTACTTGCCTGTGCCCGCCGGGGCCAGGAACTGGTAAGATTGCGCAAGAGCCCCCTTGCTTTAAGCCGGTTGGCAGGCTTCAAGTTTATAGTAAAGTTTTTAACCCATCGCTTGACCATTGCCGAAGCCGAAAAGAATTTCTCCCGCCTGCTGGGAGCCCGGGGGGCAGGGATAATCTCCCCTTTTCCTGAAATTGGCATCGACGTTGATAAGGAAAGCGACCTGGAACTAGCCCGCCGGGTTCTCGGCGATGGGCCCAAAGAGCCCCCGGAGGAGCCTCCCCATGGGGGTTGGCGTCACCGCCACGAACAATGAAAATATGGGCTGAGCAAGGGGCGGAGGGTGCAGGCGGAGGGCGACTTGGTTCGAGGCGCCAGATACTTTACGCGAAGCCGAAGTGAGGCAGCGGTGAACGGGATGGGGTTCGCGAAGTAATTTTAGGAACTAGGAGTCCCTCTCCCCGCCACGATTATTCAAAGAGATAAAGCCAAGCCACCCCCGCCGCCGAGCAAGGCTGAGCGCCAAGTTTGCTAGCCGAGAACCACCGGAGCCCGGAGCCTGAGCCCTCCCGCCCGCAAGAAGCCAGCCAATAACCGCCTGATTTGGTAGAACCTTATTTGCGGAGGAGATCTAATGGCCGCAACAGTTGCCGTTATCCTGGCTGCCGGCCAGGGGAAACGCATGCACTCCCGGCTGCCCAAGGTACTCCATCGGATAGCCGGGCGCAATCTCTTGCAGCACGTCCTGGCGGCAACCCGGGAGGCCGGCATTGAGGATAATGTTATCGTCATAGGCCATGGGGCCGGGGAAGTCAAGGCTGCCCTGGGGGAAAAGCAGAAATACGCCTACCAGGAAAAGCAACTGGGCACCGGTCATGCCCTGGCCCGGGCCCGGGAAGCTGCCGGGGAAGCAGGTACCATTCTGGTCCTTTGCGGTGATACCCCCCTGATCAGGCCGGCGACATTGACCGGGCTTTTACAGCAACACCGGGATACGGGAGCAGCTGTGACAGTTTTAACAGCCCGGGTTGCCGATCCAACCGGTTACGGGCGCATTATTCGCGACGGGCAGGGGCAGGTTAAAGGTATAGTGGAAGAGAGGGATGCTACCCCGCTTGAGAAGGCAATTAACGAAATTAATACCGGTATCTACTGTTTTGCTGCCGCCTTTCTCTGGCCGGCCCTGGCCCGGTTAAAACCCGATAACGACCAGGGTGAATATTACCTTACCGATGTTGTGGCCCTGGCCGTCGACCAGGGGCTCCGGGTTGAGGCTCTTGTTGCCGGGGATGCCGAGGAGGTTATGGGCGTCAATGACCGCGTCCAGCTGGCGGCAGCCGGGGCCGTATGGCGGCGCCGGATCAATACCGCCCTCATGCGGGACGGGGTAACCATCATCGATCCGGAAACGACTTATATAGATGTTACGGTAACCGTGGGCCGGGACACGGTTATTTATCCGGGCACCTTTCTTGAGGGGAATACTATTATTGGTGCCGGGTGCTGCCTGGGTCCCGGGACTACCATCCGGGACAGCCGGGTGGGTGATGGCAGTACCATAACCTACGCCGTAGTCCTGGAAAGCACCATTGGCCCCGGTTGCCAGGTAGGTCCCTTTGCTTATTTGCGGCCGGGAACCAACCTGGAAAGAGAAGTTAAAGTGGGAGATTTTGTTGAAATTAAAGCTTCGCGGGTTGGCCGGGGTTCCAAGGTGCCGCACCTGACTTACCTTGGTGACGCTATGGTGGGTGCCGGGGTAAATATAGGTGCCGGTACTATTACCTGCAATTACGACGGGCGGCAGAAGTGGCCGACGATTATTGAGGATGGTGCCTTTATTGGCAGTAATACCAACCTGGTGGCCCCTGTTAAGGTAGGAGCGGGCGCCCTGGTGGGTGCCGGTTCTACCATTACCGAAGATGTGCCCGCCGGAGCACTGGCTTTGGCCCGGGAAAGGCAGGTTAATTTACCCTCCAGGGGTAAAAAAGGCGACGAAAAAAGGCAGGAAAAAGGGTAAAAAAGGCGAAGTAAATACAGCATTAAACCTTGACCCAGGGACCTGGAGGTTAATTAAAAGAAAATGGAAACTGAAAACGCCCGTTTAAAAATCTTTAGCGGCAATGCTAATCCCGAGCTGGCCCGGGAGATTGGCGCCTATCTGGGTGTACCCCTGGGCGCGGCCAAGGTGAGCCGTTTCAGCGACGGCGAAATCAGCATTGCCATTGATGAGAGCGTCCGGGGGGAGGATGTTTTCGTCATCCAGCCCACCTGCGAGCCTGTCAATGACAATCTTATGGAACTTTTAATTTTAATCGATGCTTTGCGCCGTGCTTCGGCCTGGCGCATAACCGCAGTAGTACCCTACTATGGCTATGCCCGCCAGGAGCGCAAGACCAGGGCCCGGGACCCTATCTCCGCCAAGCTGGTGGCCAACTTAATAACCGCCGCCGGCGCCGACCGGGTCCTGACTATGGATCTCCATGCAGCAGCTATCCAGGGCTTCTTTGACATACCGGTTGACCACCTGACAGCCGTACCAATACTTGCCGATTATTTCAACAGTAAGGGCCTGGAACGGGCTGTAGTGGTCTCTCCGGATCTCGGCGGGGTGACCCGGGCGCGAAATTTTGCCGAACGCATCGGGGCCGAAATAGCCATCATTGACAAGCGACGCCCCGCACCAAATGTGGCCGAGATTATGAATCTTATCGGTGATGTAAGAAATAAATCGGTCATCATGATCGATGACCTTATTGATACAGCCGGGACAATTTGCCAGGGGGCCGGAGCTTTAATTGATCAGGGTGCCCGGGCCGTATACGCCTGCTGTACCCATCCTGTGCTGTCAGGGCCGGCCCTGGAACGCCTGGAGGAATCACCGCTGCAGGAAATAATCGTTTGCAATACCATACCTGTACCTGAAAACAAGGCTATTGCCAAATTGCGACGCCTTTCAGTAGCTCCCCTCCTGGGGGAAGCCATTATCCGCATCCACAAAGACCTGTCCGTCAGTAAACTTTTCGACTAGTTACCGGCCCCGGAGGGGGGGTCACCGTCCTTTTTACAGCCCAGGGGGAAGCGCTGGCGGTAACGGTTAAAAACCTCTGCTGCCCGGCGGGGGATCCCCCGGGCTTCCTGAAGGGCCTTGCCGGCCCCGGCGGCAGTTTCCTGCCATTTGACGCTTAACAGGCCGGCGGGCTTCTGGAGGGTTTCTTCGGCTCCCGCCCGGGCTATCAGGGCGTCACGGCCACAGGTGATAATCTGGCCGGTTTCAAGGCCCCTGCTGCCGTGGAGGAGCCCGCTTTTAATATCCAGGTAATAAATCTTGCCGTCCTGGGGGTCGAAACGAAAATCATCTACGGTGCCAATGACAGTACCTTCCTCGGTTATAACCCTGGCTCCCAGCAGGGGTAGGGGATGCTTGGCCAGGGCTTCCAATTCCGGCTGGGAGCTTAATTTCACCACGGCAGCGGCCTGGTCTACGGTGATGGCATGGTTACCGACGCTTTTAACATGGCTGTAAGGGATTACCGGCTGCTCCTTGAACCATCCTTTACGGTCCACGGTGAAAGCGGCAATAACCATTTTATGCTGGTCAATGATGAGGCGTTTGACGCGCCCCAGCTGATGGCCGTCGGCCAGGCTGACAACAGGCATGCCTATGAGCTTTTTGCTGGTATAAAACATCTTTTTCACCTCCCGGCTTATTTACATGCTTATTCAGCTACCAGGGGGTTTATGCTGTTTCCAGGTAGGCTAAACTTAAATACTGAAAGGAGTTGGGATTATGCAAGCCCAGACACTGTTGGTAGAAGTGCGGCCTGACACTGGTAAACAGACGGCAAGGCGTTTACGCCGGCAGGGTAAGTTACCCGGCGTCATTTACGGGAAAAAAGCCGGTAATATCCCCCTGGCCATTCCCTTGAAAGAGCTGGAACGTCTCCTTACCCGGGAAGGCGAAAATGTTATTCTGAAGGTAATTATTACCGGGGAAGGAGAGGAGAAAGAATACGCCGCGGTAATCAGGGAGGTCCAGCGCCATCCAGTAAAAGGTGTAATTAACCATGTGGACCTGTACCAGATTTCCCTGGATGAAAAAATTAGGGCTGAAATTCCGGTTATCCTGGAAGGGGAAGCCAGGGGTGTTGAACAGGGAGGTATCCTCCAGTACGGACTGCGGGAAATAGAGGTCGAGGGGCTCCCTGCCGATTTGCCTGAGACTATAACCGTAGATGTCAGCAACCTGGGCGTCGGCGAACATCTGACCGTTGGCGACATTAAAACACCGCCGGGTGTAAAAATTCTTTCCGAACCCGAAGCCTTAATTGCCACGGTGGTAAGTAACCGGGCCGTTGAAGCGGGAGAAAGCGCCGGAGAGGCTACCGGGGAAGGAGTAACACCGGCAGCGGAATAAGCCGGAATAGACAAATAAAGTTGGGGGCGCTAATTTGCCGGTGCAGATGGTGGTGGGCCTGGGTAATCCCGGGCCCAGTTATGAAATTACCAGGCATAACGCGGGATTTATGGTCCTTGATCTCCTGGCTGACGAGCTGGGAATTAATTTTACTATCAATCAGTACCAGGCCCTTATCGGCAGGGGTACGATAGGGGGAAGGCAGGTTCTCCTGGTCAAACCCCGGACCTATATGAATAACAGCGGCCGGTCCGTAGGTCCCCTGGCGCGCTGGTACGGGATACTCCCGGCGGAAATGGTAATTGTTCATGATGATCTGGATTTGGCGCCGGGACGGATGCGTATCAGGCCTGCCGGCAGTTCCGGGGGGCACCGCGGGTTGCAGTCGGTTATTAATGCCCTGGGGACAACGGCCGTACCAAGGTTAAAAATAGGTATTGGCCGCCCCCGGGAGGGGCAAAATGTAGTTGAATATGTTTTACAACCCTTCAGCAAAGAAGACTGGAAACTGGTAAGCCCGGTCCTCCTGGAGGCGGCACGGGCCCTCCGTTTCCTCATGGAAGGAGGGACATTGGAGGAAGCCATGAATCTTTATAATAAAATTAAACTATGAATATCCTGCAAACCGTACTGGCAGGTATCCTGGCGGCCGTAGCGGCCTGGGGTATTAATTACGCCCTCCTGGAGATGGGGTTTAGAAAAAGAGCTCTCCTCATTTATATAGGTACCCTGGGGGAAGAGATTTTAAAGACCGGCATGAGTTTTTTGATGGGAGTTCCCCTGGCCGGAGTGCATGCCGTTTTTGGTATCGTTGAAGCCGGCTGGGAGCTGTCCGGCGCCTCCCGGGGCAGAGGACGGGGCGGGTTAAGACCGGCCCTGGCGGCGGTAGCAGGCCATACTCTTTTTGGCCTCCTGGCTTCCCTGGCTTTGGTTCGTTCCGGCCGGGCTGATCTAGCCCTGGTCATCGGTTTCCTTGCCCACCTGGTATGGAACCGGCTGGTTTTATACCTGCATTAATTTATCCGGTTAAGCTGTAAAACTTGACTTCTTTCCCCCGGGGAGAATATAATAAATTATTGATGAGGTATGTTTGCAAGATAAGGCCCTGGAAAAGGGCCTTTTCTTAATCAATACAGGCTTGTTTTCCGGTTGGAGTGCGACATAAATGCATAATTATGGGATATTGCAAATTATCAGAGATAGTTCCCAATTTCACAACATAATAAAAGGCTTGCACCAGGGCCTGGCGGAGCAGCAGCTTTACGGTTTTCCTGCAGGTCTTAAAGGGCTGTGGCTGGCAGCCATGCTTCTTGACTACCATCCGATCCTGGTTGTTACTGCGGGAGCAGATGAAGCCGGGCGCCTGGCAGCCGATATCGATTCCTTCTGCACGGGCCCGGGCACCGGCTACTTACCGCCCCGTGAACTCCTCCCCATTGAAATATACACCCACAGCCCGGAACTGGAGGGCCAGCGCCTCAAGGCCCTCATGGATATGGCCAGCGGGAGGATGCGCCTCCTGGTGGTTCCGGTGGAAACTTTACTCCAAAAGCTGCCGCCACCGGACATTTTCAAAGATGCCCTTCTACCGTTAGAAGTAGGCCAGACCATTAATCGCGAGGCATTTCTGGAAAGGTTAATTAACCTAGGCTACCGGCGGCAGGAAATAGTCGAAGCCCCGGGCCAGTTGGCCGTCCGGGGCGGCGTTATCGACATCTACCCCCCGGGCACCGGGGAACCGGTTCGTCTAGAATTATTTGACAATGAAATTGATTCCCTCCGTTTTTTTGAGCCGGATACCCAGCTCTCGGTGACAGAAACGCGGGCCGTAATTATCGGGCCGGCCCGGGAAGTTCTTCCACCCCAGGACATCAAGCCCGGTCTTGAAGCCCTGCAGGCAGAATTTAACCAGGCATATACTGCCCTGCGCAATCGCCAGCCTCAGGCAGCAAGGGAATTAAAGGAAAGGGTCCACAAGGTAATGGCCAGTTTGGAGGTGGGGGACTGGCCGGAAGGAGTGGAGCAGCTCCAGGCCCTTTTTTACCCGCGCCTGGTAACCCTGTTTGACTACTTCCCGCGTCCACCCCTGGTGGTCCTCGATGACCCGGTGCTACTGCAGGAAGAAATGCGCCGGCGGGAACAGCACCGCCTGGGGGTTTTTACCGAGATGCTGGCCGGAGGCCTTGCTTTACCCTCCCAGGGAGACGCCTATCTGGAAACCGATGAACTGGAGCGCCTTCTCGGTGGCAAGCAGCGCCTGTATTTTTCCCTCCTGCCCAGGCGGGCGCCGGGTACATCACCCCGGCAGGCCATCGGCGTTGGTGCCCAGTCAATTCCGGCCTTTCAGGGGCGGGTCAATCTGCTGGTTGACGAGCTCAACCGCTGGCGGCGGGATGGTTATCGTACCATTTTTATGGTGGCCGATCCGGAGCGCATGGCGGGCCTGCGTCGTTCCCTGGCCGAAGCAGGTATGGGCAGCCAGGTTGTGGATGAAGTGGCCAACGTTCCCGGTAAGGGGCAGGTACTTTTTGTGCCCGGGCACCTGCACCAGGGCTTTTCCTGGCCGGAGATGCGACTGGTGGTATTGGGAGACACGGAAGTTTACGGGGGCGTTAAAAGGTCCCGCCGTCTCAAAAAGGCAACAGAAGGCGGCAAAATCACTTCTTTTAGCGACCTCCGCGAAGGCGATTATGTTGTCCATGTGCACCACGGTATCGGCCGTTATCTGGGATTGAAACAGCTGGAAGTAGGGGGCGTAAAAAAAGACTATCTTCTTATCCAGTATGCCGGCCAGGATCGCCTTTATGTTCCCATTGACCAGGTTTCCCTGGTACAGAAATACGTGGGGGCCGAAGGCCATGTTCCGCGTTTGTACCGCCTGGGAGGTAATGAATGGCACAAGGTTAAGAGCCGGGTCCAGGAAGCCGTCCAGGCTATGGCCGAGGAATTGCTGGAACTTTATGCCAGGAGGGAAGCCATCCCCGGTTACGCTTTTTCACCCGATACTCCCTGGCAGCGGGAATTTGAAGAGGCCTTTCCCTATATAGAGACGCCGGACCAGCTCAAAGCCATCGCTGAAGTAAAGGCCGATATGGAAAGACCACGGCCTATGGACCGGCTGCTTTGCGGCGATGTGGGTTATGGCAAGACGGAAGTGGCCATGCGGGCGGCCTTTAAAGCCGTCATGGACGGCAAACAGGTAGCCGTCCTGGTACCGACAACCATCCTTGCCCAGCAGCACTATAATACTTTCAAGGAGCGCTTTGCGACTTTCCCGGTGAAAATAGCCGTCTTAAGCCGTTTTTGCTCTCCCGGGGAACAAAAACGGGTCGTTAAAGCTTTAAAGAGGGGCGAGGTGGACATTGTCATTGGTACCCACCGCCTCCTGTCCGGCGATGTAACTTTTAAGGACCTGGGGCTGGTCATCATCGATGAAGAACAGCGCTTTGGCGTGGCCCATAAAGAAAAGTTAAAAAAATTGCGTTACAGCGTCGATGTCCTGACCATGACGGCCACTCCTATTCCCCGCACCCTGCACATGGCCCTGGCCGGCGTCCGCAACATGAGCCTGATTGAAACGCCGCCGGAAGACCGTTTTCCCGTCCAGACTTATGTGGTGGAATACAGCCCGGAGCTGGTACGGGAAGCCATCCGCCGGGAACTTGACCGCGGCGGCCAGGTTTACTTCGTGCACAACCGGGTAGCCGATATCGACCGCTTTGCCTATCACGTCCGGCAGCTGGTACCGGAGGCCAACGTGGGAGTGGGTCATGGCCAGATGGAGGAGAGGGAACTGGAAAAAATCATGATGGATTTTATCGAGGGCCATTATGATGTCCTTGTCTGTACTACTATTGTGGAAAATGGCCTCGATATCCCTAACGTCAATACCCTTATTGTTGATGAAAGTGACAGCTTCGGCCTGGCCCAGCTTTACCAGCTTCGCGGCCGGGTGGGCCGGAGTAACCGCCTGGCCTATGCTTATTTCACCTATAGGCCGGACAAGGTCCTGGGTGAAGTGGCCGAAAAACGCCTGGCTGCCATCCGGGAGTTTACCGCCCTTGGATCCGGTTATAAAATCGCCCTCAGGGACCTGCAGATCCGGGGCGCCGGGAACCTCCTGGGGCCGGAACAGCATGGCCACATGCTGGCCGTCGGTTTTGACCTCTACTGCCAGCTCCTGGAAGAGGCGGTGCAAAAACTAAAACGCCAGCGTGGCGAAGCCGTGCCGGAAGTGCCACGGGCGGCAGCAGTGCCGGCGGCTGCCCTGGAATTAAGCGTGGATACTTTTTTGAGCGATGAGTATATCCCCGATGCTGCCCTGAAGATGGAAATCTACCACCGTTTAATGGCAGCGGAGGATGTAAACGATGTTGAAGATATTGCCAGGGAAATGGAAGACCGTTTTGGCCGGCCGCCGGTTGCGGCAGAAAATCTTTTAAGCCTCGCCCGGGTACGTCTCCTGGCCCGGGAGGTTGGCATAGACAGCGTCCAGCAAAAGGGCAAGGAAGTGGAGGTGCATTTTGGCCAGAATCACGAATTACGGGGTGAAAAGCTGATGCACCTGACCAAGTATTTTCCCCGCAAGCTCTCTTTTTCGTCTGCCGGCGGCTTGACCATCAAGGTACGAACGGCAGGCGTGGACCAGCAGGGATTGCTGGCTTTGCTGGAAGAAGTTTTAACCAGGATTAAACACCTGGTGGCAGATGCGGCAGGATAAATTATTTTTTGTATGGGAAACGGATTTTATTCATGGTACCAGTTATAGAAAAGGCAGGGAAAAAATGAATAAACCATCTGCGTGGATTATATACTAACAGTGAAAGCTAATCCTTGAAAGGGTTACCCGGAAAAGGGTAAGGGGGGATGACAGCAGTGAAAGCGACAGGCATTGTACGGCGCATTGACGATCTAGGACGCGTGGTAATACCCAAGGAAATAAGGCGCACCCTGCGGATTCGCGAAGGTGATCCACTGGAAATTTTCGTTGACCGTGAAGGAGAGGTAATTTTAAAAAAATACTCGCCCATTGGTGAGCTTGGTGACTTTGCCAAAGAATATGCCGATTCTCTCCATGAAGCCATCGGGCACATAGCCTGTATTGCTGACCGGGACAACATTATTGCAGTGGCCGGTGCCCCCAAAAAGGAATTCCTGGACAAACCCATTGGCCCTGCCGTAGAGAAGGTCATGGAAGACCGGAAACCTGTTTTGATTAACTCCCCCACAGAAGAATGGTTCCCCGTTGACGGGGAAGGAGAGGCCTATAAATTTACGGCGGAAGTGATTGCCCCAATAATTGCCGAGGGCGATCCCATCGGGGCGGTGATAATCTGTTCCCGGGAGCCGGGCGTGAAAATGGGGGATATGGAACTAAAGCTTGCAGAGACGGCAGCAGGTTTCCTGGCCAAACAAATGGAGCAGTAGCGCGGCGCCCGGGCGCCGCTTTCTTTTTAGCCGGGTATTGTGGTACAATAAAACGGTATACTTTTCCTGTGAGGCGGAGATAAATGGCAGGTAAAATCATTGTTGCCGGTATGGGGCCTGGAGACCCGGCCCAGGTACCGCCGGCTGTGTTGAAAGCCCTTGAAGGGATGGACAAGATATACCTGCGGACGGCGCGACACCCGGCCGTAAAGACCTTAAAAGAGCGGGGATTTAAGTGGGAATCCTTTGACAGTTATTATGAGCGGGCGGGAGATTTTGAGGAACTCTACCGGCAGATAGTTTCTACCTTGCTGCAGGAGTCCGGGGAAAAAAATCTGGCCTATGTCGTACCGGGGCATCCGATGGTGGCCGAAAGGAGTGTAACCCTGCTCCTGGAAGCCGCCCGGGCAGCCGGCGTAGATACGCGGGTAATACCGGCTATGAGTTGCCTGGATGCCCTGTATGCCACCCTGGAACTGGACCCCACCCGGGGTCTTACTGTTATCGATGCCCTGGCCCTGACGGTAAAAGGGCTGGACCCCGGCCGGGGACTTATAATTACCCAGGTTTACAACCGGCGGATAGCCTCGGACATCAAATTGACCCTGATGGACCTTTATCCCGATGAGTATCCGGTGACGGTGGCCCGGTGTGCGGGCTTATCCGGGGAAGAAAGGGTAGAAACAGTACCCCTTTATACTGTTGATCGCCTGCCCTGGATTGATCACCTTACCAGCATTTACCTTCCCCCTTATCCAGATGGACGGGACCGGACCCTGGCAGGCCTGCAAGAAATTATGGCCCGGCTGCGCGGTAAAGGAGGCTGCCCCTGGGACCGGGAACAGGACCACCGGTCGCTAAAACGTTACCTTGTTGAAGAAACCTATGAAGTCCTGGAAGCCATTGATAACGGCGATATGTATAAACTCTGCGAGGAGTTGGGAGACTTACTGCTACAGGTAGTCTTCCATGCCCGGCTGGCCGAAGAAACCGGTGACTTTACCATGGCCGACTGCTTGGAAACTATCTGTACCAAGATGCGTCGCCGCCATCCCCATGTCTTTGGCACGGCTGTTGTCAACACGGCCGGGGAGGTGCTGGCCCGCTGGGACCAAATTAAAGCAGATGAAAAGAAAAGCAGCGGCGAAGAGGAGCCTTCTGTATTAAGTGTACCCCGCGGCCTGCCGGCCCTTATGAAGGCCCTGAAGATCCAGGAGCAGGCAGCCAGGGTGGGGTTTGACTGGGATGACGTTAGCGGCGTTTGGGCTAAAGTAGAAGAAGAGCTGGAAGAACTTAGAGAGGCAGTGGCCGGCAACGAACGCCGGAAACAAGCAGCTGAAATGGGAGACGTCCTTTTTGCCCTGGTAAACCTGGCCCGCTGGCTGGGGGTTGAGCCGGAAGATGCTTTACAGACTGCGATTGCTAAATTTATGCAACGTTTTCAGTACATGGAGAGGCGGGCCCGCGAAAAAGGAGCGGTAATGGACGGGCTTTCCCTGGCAGAGATGGATGCCTTATGGGAAGAAGCAAAAAAAATTATGGAAAACAATAGTTAATGCAGGAGATTGTTGGATTATAGCGAATAAGTTTGAACAGGGCATTACCGAAAAGCAGGAGGGATTACAATTGAACAAGATGGACTTGGTTGCCAGTGTGGCAGAAAAAACCGATCTGACTAAAAAAGAAGCTGAAAAGGTAGTCAGTGCTGTGCTGGCCAGCATCGAAGAAGCCCTGGCCCAGGGCGACAAGGTTCAGCTTGTTGGCTTTGGAACCTTTGAAATTAAGGAAAGGGCTGCCCGGGTTGGGCGCAACCCCCGGACGGGCGAAGAAATTGAAATTGCGGCCACACGGGTACCTGTCTTTAAACCCGGTAAGGCATTGAGGGAAGCCGTAGCTAAATAATATGACAGAGAAAATCAGGCATTTAAGCCTGATTTTCTGTTTGGAGGTCCATTATGCGCCTGGATAAATTTCTGAAAGTCTCTCGTTTAATCAAGAGGAGAACCCTGGCCAAAGAAGTATGTGATGGCGGCGGGGTAGAGGTGAATCGCCGGCCGGCCAAGGCCGCTACAGAAGTGAAGCCCGGAGATATTATAACTTTGCGGTTCGGTAACAGGTGGCAGACGGTTGAGGTTCTAGGTACACCGGAAAGTATAGCTGCCGACCGGGCTAAAGAAATATACCGGGTCCTGGCTGAGGGAAAAGCGGGGGATAATAAGAATTTGACTTGATGCATAGCCATTAAAGCTTCCTGCCTATACTAAGGAAAAACTGAAAGGCAGGAGCAAGGATGGTTTCAAGACGTAAAGTTGTTGCAGTCATAGTCATGCTGTTATTTTTAAGCCATTTTTCGGGTGGCTGCCGGGCACCGGCCAGGCGGCCGGCTGCTCAAGAACCTACTATCTCCCTTTATATTAACCAGACCGGCGAGGTAAAGAGATTAAAGATAGAAGAATACCTGCCCGGCGTGGTGGCGGCGGAAATGGAACCCACTTGGCCCCTTAACGCCCTGGCGGCCCAGGCAATAATTGCCCGGACCTTTACCATGAAAAAGATACAGGATGGCGGCGTCAAGGCCCGCGGTACCGATGCCTCCACCAGTGTGGAAGAGTTTCAGGCTTACGATCCCTCCAAGGTCAACGAAAACGTGCGCCGGGCGGTAGAGATGACTCGCGGCCAGGTAATAAAACATAAGGGCAATTACATTAATGCCTGGTTTCACGCTTCTGGTGGCTCCCGTACGGCTGCTTCGGCTGTGGAAGGGTTGAACTTCCGTCAAGAACCGGCTCCTTACATCCAGAGTGTTCCTGATCCGGGCATGGCCATTACAACCCAGGAGAATAAAAGCTGGACGGCGACCTTTAGTACTGCGGAAATCGCCGCGGCAGTTAGGAAAGTTACCGGCCAGGACCCCGGGTCCATTACATCGGTAAGTATCGCGGCCAAAGGGCCATCGGGACGTGCTACCCAATTAAAGGTCGGGGCACTAACCGTCGATGCCCCGGCCCTGCGTCTGGCCCTGGGTAGCAACCGCTTGCGTTCAACCTTGCTGACGGATATAAGTGTGGGTAATGGCCGGGTAACCTTCAAAGGGGAGGGTTATGGCCACGGTGTGGGCATGAGTCAATGGGGCGCTAAAGCCCTGGCCGAACAGGGAAAATCACCAGTGGAAATTATTAAGTACTTCTTTAAAGATGTAGAGCTGGTCAAGGCCTGGTAGGGGCAGGCGATAGGAAACCTGGGTAAAGGCCGGATATCCGGCCTTTTTTATTTCTTTTTTAATCCCCTCATTCATATTAATATACTACCAAGACCCCATTCCGGTTACATTCACTTCCACCCCTTACCTTTATTTCCACCAGGAGGGATGGCATTATGGCCGATGGCCAGCACCAGCTCGCCGTTATCAACCGGCAAAAACTTGTTATCAGCGGCGTTCTCCATGTTCTTAATTATGATGAAGAAGAAATATCCCTGGAAACAACCATGGGGCTTCTTACAATTAAGGGCAAAGATATTAATATAAGTAATTTGAATTTGGAGACAGGGAATCTCGAAGCCAGCGGTACTGTAAATAACCTTTGCTACAGCGAGGGAAAAGGCGCCAGGGGGAAGGGTTTACTCCAGCGCCTCCTGAAATGATCCCTGTAGTTGAGCAGTGGCAAATATTTTTCGCCCTGTGCGGGGCAGGTCTCCTGCTGGCATTCGTCTTTGATTGCTACCGCGTCGGCCGTTATTTCTGGCGGCCGGGTCGTTTGCGTACCTATATAGGCGATCTATTGTTCTGGCTGATTTTTACCGTCCTGACCTTTTATTTGCTGATGCTGGTTAACTGGGGGGAGATAAGGGCCTATGTTTTTCTGGCCTTAGGTACAGGTTCCGCCCTTTATTTCGGGTTCTTAAGCCGGGGGACACGTCGTTTATTATACAGGGGTGGGCGTCTCCTGGCCGGTTTTTTGGCCTCCGGCCGTAATTTGATAAAGCAAACAATTTTTATCGTTATTATTCCCGGCCGGCTGGTTTTACAATGGCTGGGGGGCCCCCTGGCAGCTTTAAAACGGATCCTGCACCGCCATTATCCCGGGGGGCCACAACTTTGAATATTTTTACCACCGGGAGGATTTTTTCCCACAAGGGCGAATTATAAATATGTCCAATATTTGTCCACAACTTGTGTATAATTTGTGGATAAGCGTGGGGAAAAGAACGTGCAGGTGGAAATCCGCGGGGTGGAAAAACTGAGTTTCCGGGAACGCCAGGTAGTGACTTTAAAAGAAATGGGCTTCACCAATGAGGAAGTGGCGCGCCGGCTTAATTTGAGCGCCAGCAGCGTAGCCACCCTTTACCACCGGGCCCGGGCTAAAGGTTACCAGGTGGTGATTATCCTGCCCGGAGATTCTTTAAATATATTCGCAGGAGAAGAAGAAAATGGGTAAAATAGTACGGTTTCCCCATAAACGTTCTTACTGGCCGATTTTATTAGCTGGCATCACATCAATATACTTTTTTTACTGTTTTATGCGCACGGGTCTGGCCCTGTACCAGACCAATCTCCAGATCAGGGCCTACCAGGAACAAAAGGCGGGTTTGATAGCCGAAAACAACCGCCTCCAGGAACAGATTAAAGAGCTCAATAATGATAATTACATTGAAAGAATAGCCAGGGAAGAACTGGGCCTGATAAAACCCGGGGAGTCGGTTATTATCCAGGCGGTGCCGGGTCAGGTGCGCCCCTATATTCCTCCTGCTTCGGGAAATGAATTTCGTGATTAAAATTCCTCCAGGTTATTGACAAATTTCTTAACTCTTGCATATAATGTGATTAGCTCTAACGAGAACAGGAGGAATAGCATCCGTATGTCCATAACTGTGGGCACCGTAGTGGAAGGAGTGGTGAGCGGGATCACCAAGTTCGGTGCCTTTGTAGAATTACCGGGTGGCCTTACAGGCCTGGTCCATATTTCTGAAGTAGCGGATACCTTTGTAAAAGATGTAAAAGATTTTATAAAGGAGAAGGACCGCGTAAAGGTTAAAGTTATCAATATTGACGAAAACGGGAAGATAGGCCTTTCAATTAAGCGTGCGGATCCCAATTATGACGAAAACCGGCGCGGGCGCCGTCAGGGACGGGTCGCGACCTCTACTTCTTTTGAAGACAAGTTGGCCCGTTTTTTAAAGGAAAGCGACGAGCGTTTACAGGATTTAAAGCGGCATACGGAAGCTAAACGCGGCGGCCGCGGTGGACGGGGATTTTAGAATTTTATTTTAAATTTTCATATGTGTGTAGAACGTATGGGCACCTTGAGGTGCCCTTTATTTTGCACGGGGATTTGCAGGTGAAACTTTATGACATGCTATGCAGCCCTGGATATTGGTTCGAACTCCGTCCGTCTGCTGGTAGGCAGGGTGCAGGGAAATTTTGTCCAACCCCTCCGAAGTGCTCTCCGCAGTACCAGGCTGCTGGCCGGGGCGGGAAACGGGTGGTTGCAGGAGGAAGCCGTCCGGAGAACGGTAGAGGCTGTCGCCGAGCTGGCCGCCATAGCCCGGGAATACCGGCCCCGGGATGTAGTATGCATTGCTACCAGTGCCGCCCGGGAGGCCCGTAACCCGGGGCTTTTGCGCTCGGGGGTGAGGGAGCGTGCCGGGCTAGACCTCTGCATTATCGATGGCCAAACAGAAGCGCGCCTGGCTTACCGGGGCGCCCTGGCAGGACTTAAGGAGCCTGCCGGTAACCCGCTAGTTATCGATATCGGCGGCGGTAGTACGGAATTCAGCTGGCAGGATGAAGGCCGTTTACAGCTGGCAAGCGTTAAGGCAGGTGCCGTGCGGGCTACAGAAACAGCCATGTCAGGGGCGGCCATGGAAAATATGCTTGCCCCGGTAGTTGCCCGGGTACGAAAAGCAAGACCGGGGCAGGTTATTGGAACCGGCGGCACTATAACCACCCTGGCCGCCTTAGAACTCGAGCTGGAGCATTATCGACCGGAACTGGTTCACGGCATGTTTTTAACCCTGGAACAGGTAAAAAAATGGTGCCGGCGCCTGGAAGAAATGTCCCTGGCTGAGAGGCGGGAACTTCCCGGCCTGCAGCCGGAGCGGGCCGACATTATTGTCGCCGGTGTAACCATCCTGGTAATTATCCTCACCGGGCTGGCTGCGGGGGGCTTGTTAGTTAGTGAAGCGGACCTTCTCTGGGGGCTCCTGCTGGCCAGGGCTAAAGGCGAGAAACTGGCATGATAATCCAACGAATAGGGAGGTAACGGTATTTGCAGTCCTTTACTTATGTCACCGGCCGGGGCCGGTATCGCATATATTGCCGGGTTTTCGTTACTGCCGAGGGCCTTATAGCCCTGCTTATGGGCGGCACAAGGCCTCATGTGGGGGCTGTAGCCCTTTCCTTACCGCGCCCTAGTTTAAAGGGCGCCGGTACAAGTGCTACTACTTCGGTGTTAACCTGCCTGGGCCACAAGGACGATGAACTGGCCCGCCCGGCGGCAGCAAAGCTAGCGGCCGCTTTGAACTCGCCGGTAGTGGTAGTCGCCGGTGTGCATATCGACAGGGCCGCTCCTGAAGAGCTGGTCCGCCTGGAAGCAAATGTCACCCGGGCGGTAGAAGGTATCATCAAGGTGCTGGGGCGTCAATCTCGAAGCCGAGGGCCTTTAAGGTAGCTATATCAGCCACGCCGGTGGCCTTCAGCCCTTCGTGGAGCTGGAATTCCCTGACGGCCAGCTCCGTCATCAGGCCGTAGTCGCCATCGGTAGGACCGAAAATGTAGAAACCTTTTTCCCGCAGCCTGGCCTGAAGGGTTACTACTTCCGGTGATCCTGAACCCGGCCTCAGGGGACCGTTGGGCCTGGTGTATGGTCCTTTGACAATAACCGGGGTTCCTACCGGTAGCCAGGGGTAGATTTCTTCAACATCCTCGTTGTACATACGAAAGCATCCTGCGGAGGCCGCCCAGCCGATGGACCAGGGGCGATTGGTGCCGTGGATGCCGTAGTTGCCCCAGGGGACATTGAGGCCCATCCAGCGGGTACCAAAGGCCCCCCCGGCCTCATAGGCTTTTTCGATGATTTTCCATTCCCCGACCGGTGAAGGGCTGGTATATTTGCCGATAGCCACGGGGTACTGGCGGTAGACCCGGCCGTCCACCATAACGGAAAGTACGAGGCGTTCGGTATCGACGACAACTTTAAGATTTTTTCCCGGGGGCGGTGCCGGACCGGAAGAGTTGCTTGCGATGGTTATACCTTGAGCTAGGGCCAGCCAGGTTGCCGGGCCTACCTGTCCCAGGGGGTACAGCCCGTGTTCTTTCTGGAAATTAACTACGGCCCTGTTGGTGAAACTATCATAAATACCGCTCAGGGGGCCGATGTAGTAACCGAGCTGGGCCAGGCGCAACTGGAGATTGCTGACGTCCGGCCCTTGCATGGGTGGATCGGTCAGGGTTAATAACTGTTCATCATCGCAACAGGAACACGGTGCGTGGGCCCTTGCGGCCGGCGATACTAGAGATAGTATTAGGAAAATAAATATAACCTTAAAGACCGGAAACCATGGTAACCTGCTATGCAATATATTTCCCCCGCAGGAACAGATTCTTAAAATTCCTTTTACAATATCCAAGGATAATAATCCCTATGCAGCTGGCTCTTTTAAGGTTTACTGCTGGATATAGTATTTCCAGGAACCGTATATCTTTACAGCCTCCCTGCTGGTATCTGTAACCGGGTTTAGGCGGCCGGGATTGGGGGAACATTAATCAGGGAAAAGAATAAAAGCAGGGAAGGTTATTTTAATGTGGTGGGCGCTTGTCCTGGCCCTTGTTTCCGGTATAGCCATGGCCTTTCAGGGCTCCATAAATTCGGCCTTGGGGAAAATCATCGGCCTCCTGCAGGCTACCCTGGTCGTCCACCTGACGGCAACCCTGACGGTGATTCTCCTTCTTCTTACACCTTTAAATAATGGTAATTTTAGCAAGCTGCTCCATTGTCCCTGGTACCTTTGGCTGGGGGGGCTCCTCGGCGTTCTTATAACCTATGGTGTGGTGGCCAGTATTCCCAGAGTAGGCGCAGCCCTGGCCACTACGGCTATTATTGCCGGCCAGGTAACGTGTGCCATGTTAATCGATCACTTCGGCATGTTCGGCCTGGATAAAATCCCTTTTACCTGGTGGAAGGCTGCCGGCCTGGTACTGCTGGCTGCCGGCGCCAGGTTGATGCTGAATTGAGCCACCTACCCCTTGACAAAAGGGCAAGATTCAGGCATAATATCTCCTGCATGGCGGTGTAGCTCAGCTGGTCAGAGCATGCGGTTCATACCCGCAGTGTCGTAGGTTCGAATCCTACCACCGCTACCATTTTATGTCTTGGCCCGTTAGTCAAGGGGTTAAGACACCGGTCTTTCAAGCCGGTAACAGGGGTTCGAATCCCCTACGGGCCACCAGTAAAACCACCCGCAAGAAGGGGTGGTTTTTTGTTGGTTTTTTGTCGAAAAATTGTTCGCCGGTGCTGCCTGAAGATGACAAGATTTTAGCGGAAAAGGGCGTATAATAGTTGCCAGGTACTGGTAAAGGCGGTGGTTTTATGTCCGGGCAACCCGGCGTACATACTTACCGGCGGGAAGTTGAACTTACAGCAGCAGCCCGCCTGGGCCTCGACATTCTTTTCCTGGCGGCGGCATTTTTCCTGGCCCGGGGAGCATTGCTGGAAGAACTCTATCCCTTTGGGCCGGCGGCAATCATTACCGCGGGCGTGCGGCGACCGCGCCTCCTATGGCCGGTGATCTTTAGCAGCATGGCCGGCATATGGTACGGCAGCCCTGCACCGGCCTACAACTACCTGGTCCTTTTTTTATTGCTGGGGCTAATTTTTAGCCTCTATTCTTCCCTTCGCCGGGGCAGTATTTTGACCCAAGGCACCCTGGCACCGGTGACCCTTATCCTGGTCAGGGGCTTGAGCCTCACCCTCTGGCAGCCATCCTTTTATGGCTGGGTCCAGGTGATTTTTGAAGCCCTCCTGGCCTGGGGCTTAAGCCTGGCTTTTCTCCAGGCAACGGTTACAACAAGGCAGGAAGAACGCCTCCTGGGTGGTGGTTTCTTTCTTGTAGGGATAATTCTTGGCCTGCAGGAATGGCGATTTTTTAATATTTCCCTGGACGGCATCATTAGTCGTTATATTATTTTGCTGGTGTCCCTGGCAGGCGGGCCGGGAGCCGGGGCGGCGGCCGGGGCGGCGGTCGGCTTTTTGCCCAGCCTCTCCAGGCTGGTGAACCCGGCCCTGGCGGGTCTCCTCGCCTTTGCCGGTTTAATTGCCGGCTCCCTGAAAAGCCTGGGCAAGGGAGGAGTAATTGGCGGTTTCTTGTTAGCCCACCTGCTTTTAGCCAACTATTTTCTCGGGCAGGAAAGCGTCACGGAGGCTTTACAGCAAGGAGGTCTTGCTGCCCTGGGGCTGGTGGTTACACCTTCATTCCTGGTTAAGAACCTGCAACGTTTTTTTGCCGCACCGGTAAGCCTGCCGGCGACGCAAGGGAATAATAAGCAACAGGAAGCCCTCAGGCAGGCTTTAAAGAGCATGGCACGGAGTCTTAAATTTACCGGTTTTAAAGAAAGTCCCGAAGATACCGTGCGGCAGGTAGCCCGGGCTACCTGCCGCGGTTGCCCGGCCGGCAAGGTATGCTGGGAACTGGAAGGCGTGCAAATGGTAACCCTGTTGCAGGAATTATTACAAAAGGGAAGCCGTGGCAGCCTGGCAAAGGCGGATATACCGGAATGGCTGGCTTCACGTTGCGGCCGTTATCGCGAGCTCCTGGCGGCCTTAACGAGCGAGGCCGGCAAAATGCAAGCCCATCCGGGGGAAAACAGCCTGAATAACTGGCTGACCACCCTCTTTGAAACCCTGGCAACGATAATGGATTACGGGGAGGTTAAAACGGAGGCCGGAGAAAGCGCGGGGAAGGAATTACCCCGCTGGCAATTTACCATTGGTACGGCAGCTACGCCCCGCTATCAGGCAGATGTTTCCGGCGATACTTTTTTGGTGGCCAGCCTTGAACCCGGGAAGCAACTTCTGGTCCTGGGAGACGGGATGGGCGCCGGGCGTGAGGCTGCCGAAATAAGCGCTACCGCCATTGAACTGGTACGCGACCTGCTGGTAGCTGGCTTTACTCCTGAAAAGGCCCTGCAGACCGTTAATATGCTCCTCATGTTAAGAACATCCCGGGAGAGTTTTACTACGTGTGACATGACCTTGCTTGACTGCCATACCGGTATGGCTGAGTTTTATAAACTGGGAGCCTGCCCCACCTTCATCCAGCGGGACGGCCTGGTCAAAACCTTGAACAGCCGCTCCTTGCCGGCAGGAATCCTGGAGGACCTGCAGGTTGAGCCGGTGCAAGAAGAACTGCAAGAAGGGGATTTACTGGTTATGGTCAGCGATGGTGCCCTGGAAGCCCACCGGGACATTAATGAAAGGGAGAAATGGCTGGCAAAGGCTTTACAGCGGGTAGGGGATGCCCGGCCCCAGGAAATAGCCGACCGTCTTTTAAAGCAGGCGCGGGCCCTTATGGATGGCAAACCCAGGGATGATATGACCGTTATGGTAGCCAGGGTAGAAAAAGCCGGTGTATAATGTCTTTAATTTAAGGAAAAACTCACCAGATGGAGAAGGAAAAAGCCCTGTTATGCCGAAATATGGCTATATATGACCTTTTAAAGGTGGACTTTTATGCTGGACCGGGTCCGGCAGACGGTACGGCGCTACGGCCTCCTGGAACCCGGGGATAAAGTAGTGGTGGGGGTTTCCGGGGGTCCTGATTCCCTGGCGCTGCTGCACAGTTTACGGGTGTTACAGGAGGAATTTGGCCATACCCTGCATGTCGCCCATTTAAACCATGGCTTACGGCCGGATGCGGTTGCCGATGCCGAATACGTTCGTAATCTGGCCCTGAAATGGGACCTGCCGTTTACGATAGAGAGCAGGGATGTGGTAGCTTACCGGCGGGAGCACCGCCTGTCCCTTGAAGAAGCAGCCCGGGAAGTACGTTACCGCTTTCTCCGGGAAGTTGCCGCTGCAGTCGGTGGCGGTAAAATTGCCGTTGGCCACCAGGCTGATGACCAGGCCGAGACGGTTTTATTAAATCTCCTGCGGGGGAGCGGCCTTACGGGGCTGAAAGCCATGCTGCCCCGGCGCGGCCAGATAATAAGGCCGTTGCTTTTTGTTTCCCGGCAGGAAATAGAGGAATACTGCCGCCGGCAGGGATTGGAACCACGTTATGATTTCACCAACCGGGACACCTCCTTGCGGCGTAATAAAATCCGGCACCTGTTATTGCCTTTCCTGGTCAAGGAATTTAATCCTGCCATAATTAAAACCCTCGGCCGGACTGCCGTCATCCTCCAGGAGGAAGAGGAGATCCTGGCCGGCCTGGCAGAAGAAGCCTTTGCCGGGATAAAAATATGCCAGGAAAAAGGCCGTCTGGTCCTGGACCGGGAAAAATGGTTAACCCTGCCCCGGGGTATCCAGCGCCGCGTCCTGCGCCTGGCGGCTACATCTATGGAGAAAAAGGTGACCTTCGATCAGGTGGAAGGGGCCAGGGAAGTAGCTATCCGGGGCGGTACCATTACCTGGCCGGGGCATTTACGGGTAGAGGCCTGGGGGAAGGAGTTAACCCTAGTGTTCCCGGTAAAGAAACCCCGTGACATAACTTTTTCTTACCTGCTGCAGGTGCCGGGGGTCACGCCCTTGCCCGAATTAGGCCGGGCTATTACGGCCGAGTTGGCCGAGCCGCCTTCCACATTTAAAGGTGGAGAAGATGAAGCCTGGCTGGACTGGGAGAAAATAGATAAACCCTTACTCGTCCGCAACTGGCAACCGGGGGATTATTTTCGTCCCCTGGGGCTTAACGGCAAGAAAAAACTCCAGGATTTTTTCAGCGATATTCATTTACCGGCAGCCAGGCGCAGCCTGGTACCATTACTTGTAAGCGGCCGGCGTATTGCATGGGTGGCCGGATTACGCCTGGCCGAAGATTTTAAAATCACGCCGGCAACCCGCCTGGCCCTGCATTTAAAATTGGAACCCTGGCCGTAAAAATTTTAAGGGAAAACTTAAATTGCAATCATATTTACCGTATGTTACAATATATACCTATAGGATGCAGGGCGGGGTAAGAGGAGGATGACCCGTTGAATCGAATTTTTAAGAACCTGGCCGTATATCTACTCATTGTATTAATGGCTATTTCCATTATCAGATTATCGACGCCCGCAGAGCGAGCCGTGGAAGAATGGGATTTAACTCGCTTTTTCCAGGCGGTAGATCAGGGCCAGGTTCAGGAAGTTACTTTAACACCCCATGACGGTATTATTAAAATTGATGGGATGTTGAAAAATAACACCAGGTTTACAGTAAATGCGCCTGCGTCGGTCAACCTGATCGACAGGCTTACCGAAAAAAATGTTGCCGTTAAAGCCCAGCTGCCGCCGCAACCGCCATGGTGGACGAATTTGCTGGGAAGCCTGCTGCCGATTCTCCTCCTGGTAGGCCTGGTAGTCTTTATGATGCAGCAGACCCAGGGGGGCGGCTCGCGGGTGATGCAGTTCGGCAAGAGCCGGGCGCGCCTGCTTACCGATGAAAAACGCAAGGTCACCTTCAGCGACGTTGCCGGCGCCGATGAGGCCAAAGAGGAACTGGAAGAAGTTGTAGAGTTTCTGAAAAATCCCCGCAAGTTTAACGAACTGGGGGCAAGGATCCCCAAGGGTGTCCTTCTTTTTGGCCCCCCCGGGACGGGTAAGACTTTGCTGGCCCGGGCTGTTGCCGGGGAAGCAGGGGTACCCTTTTTCAGCATCAGCGGCTCCGATTTCGTTGAAATGTTTGTCGGCGTGGGAGCCTCCCGGGTACGGGATCTCTTTGAACAGGCTAAAAAGAATTCACCATGTATAGTCTTTATTGATGAGATTGATGCCGTGGGCCGCCAGCGGGGCGCCGGCCTGGGTGGCGGTCACGATGAGCGAGAACAAACCTTAAACCAGCTACTGGTAGAAATGGACGGCTTTAATGCCAATGAAGGGATTATTATTATCGCGGCAACCAACCGGCCCGATATCCTGGACCCGGCCCTCCTGCGACCGGGGCGGTTTGACCGCCAGATAGTAGTAGATTTGCCCGACGTTGTTGGCAGGAAGGAGATTTTAAAGGTCCATGTCCGGGGTAAACCCATTGATGAGGGTGTAGATCTTGATGTCCTGGCACGGCGTACCCCGGGTTTCACCGGCGCCGACCTGGCCAATCTGGTAAACGAAGCAGCCTTGCTGGCCGCCCGGCGCGGTAAGCGCAAGATTGGTATGGAAGAGATGGAAGATTCCATTGAGAGGGTTATAGCCGGCCCGGAGAAAAAATCGCGGGTTATCAGCGACTATGAAAAAAGGCTGGTGGCCTATCACGAATCCGGCCACGCCCTTCTGGGCCATTACCTACCCCATACCGACCCCCTGCATAAAGTTTCTATTATCCCCCGCGGGCGGGCCGGGGGTTACACCCTGCTCCTGCCCAAGGAGGACCGCCGCTACATGACCAAGTCCCAGATCCTGGATCAAGTGACCATGCTCCTGGGGGGGCGGGTTGCCGAAGCCCTGGTGCTGAAGGAAGTTAGTACCGGTGCCCAGAATGATCTGGAACGGGCTACAGAACTGGTGCGTAAAATGATTACCGAATTCGGCATGTCTGATGAACTGGGGCCCCTGACCTTTGGCCGCAGGCAGGAAACGGTCTTCCTCGGCCGGGATATTGCCCGGGATCGTAATTATAGCGAAGCTGTGGCCTTTTCCATTGACAAGGAAGCCCGCCGCATTATCGATGAATGCTACAACCGGGCCAGAGAATTTCTCCAAAAGCATATGGCCGAGCTGCACCTGGTAGCCAAGGCTTTGATGGAAAAAGAAACCCTGGAAGCCGAAGAATTTACGGGCATTATTGAAGCCTATAACCGGGAGAACAACCCGGAAGGAAATATGCAGGAAAAACGACAAAAAGAAGACCTGCACCCGGAAGCCACCGGCCAGGCCGGAATTGAAAACACGGCAGGCGATGGTCCTCATAAGGAATCGCTTATTAAATTAACTTACTTTCATTGTTTGAAAGGAGTATGGTAGTGGAACGCACCTTTGCCATGATTAAACCCGAAGGGGTGGAGCGGGGCCTTATCGGGTCTATTATCAGCAGGTTCGAGTATAAAGGCTACCGGATCGTGGCCGTGAAAATGCTGCGCCTGACGCCGGAACTGGCAGCCAGGCATTATGCCGAGCACCAGGGTAAACCCTTTTACCAGGAACTTATCGACCATATTACGTCGGGTCCGGTGGTAGCCATGGTTTTGGAAGGCCCCGGTGTTATAGCCGGTTTACGACAGATGATGGGCCCCACTAATCCTAAGGACGCTCCTCCCGGCACTATCCGCGGGGATTATGCCCTTGAGGTAGGCAAAAATGTCATTCATGGTTCGGATTCCCCGGCCAGTGCGGCCAGGGAAATAGCCCTTTTTTTCACCCCCGGCGAGTTGGGGGTAGAACAGGCCGGGTAACCGGCTTTTTTCTTTAGTGGAGGGAAAAAGTTTTATGAAGGCCAGTGAACGACGGCAGAGGATTTTGGAACTTTTGGGTAATAACCTGCCCCGTAAAGGTACCGAGCTGGCTACCCTCCTTGGCGTCAGTCGCCAGGTGATTGTCCAGGATGTGGCCGTATTAAGGGCGGCGGGATGCAATATCCTCGCCACTCCCCAGGGCTATCTCCTTCCGGGTACGGATACCCGCTTGCGGCGTATTTTTGCCTGCCAGCACGACCTGGCCGGATTGGAACGTGAGTTACAGATAATAGTTGATTGCGGCGGGAAAATAATCGATGTCGTGGTTGAACACCCCCTGTACGGGGAAATCCGCGGTTACCTGATGATCGCCTCCCGTTATGATGTCCAAAAATTTGTGAGCGATTTAAAAGCCAGCGGGGCGCGGCCCCTCTATACCCTTGTGGGCGGCGGCGCACACCTGCATACCGTGGAAGCAGCCGGAGAAGATATTCTAGATAGGATTGCCGGCAACCTCGCCAGGGAAGGTATTCTACTCGAATAAGCATCAAGGGTTGGGCGCAAAGGATGGTGAAGAAGGGTGAAGGGCCTGGAATATACCCTTTATCTCAGTACCGACGACGTCCGGGTGGCCCACCACTTGGCACACATACTGGAACAGAAAGGAGAGGGCTTCATTGTTGCCAGGGGACAGGAGGCCGGCCCATATACTGCCGTGGCAGTCAACGTCCTTGACTGGCGGATGTTTCCCCTGCTGCGGGTCCTGGAGACGATCCGTGCGGCTGCCAGGTCCTTTAACGTTCAGGTAAGGCGGGGTGATTTAGGACCTGCGCCCCTGGACGCCATTCTAGAAGTGGCCAGGGAGGTTCTCTTGCTTGACCGGCCGCCGGTTATAACCGGACCTGACCCCGGCGAGAGGCCAGGTTAATATTTTGTTTTCTTATAGAATCTAAAAGACAAAATTTAATTATTTGTTTTTTAGAAAGAAAGGTATATAATTATGAATGATAGGCCGGGCGGGGACATGCTCTGGTTAACTAAATAATTTAGTTAGTGGGGGTAGCAGGAGAATTAAAGTTTGTATAGAATTTCACTATTAACCACTTTATTGGATGTACATTTTTTTGAAATGGGAGGAGTGTTCAAATTGGCCAGTATACCCAGCGATATTGAAATCGCCCAGGCGGCCAAGATGAAACCTGTTATGGAACTGGCCCGGGGCCTGAACATCGAGGAAGATGAAGTGGAACTATACGGCAAGTATAAGGCTAAAATTTCCCTTGATGTTTACCGCCGGTTAAAGGACAAACCCGATGGCAAGCTTATTCTGGTTACGGCCATTACCCCCACGCCTGCCGGTGAAGGTAAAACTACCACCAGTGTAGGTCTTACAGACGCCCTGGCCCGCCTGGGCAAAAAAGTCATGGTTTGCCTGCGGGAACCCTCCCTGGGGCCCAGCTTCGGCATTAAAGGTGGCGCTGCCGGTGGCGGTTACGCCCAGGTTGTACCTATGGAAGATATTAATTTACACTTTACCGGCGACATTCATGCTGTTACCTATGCCCACAACCTGCTGGCGGCCATGGTAGATAATCACCTGCAGCAGGGCAACGCTTTAAACATTGACCCCCGGACGGTTACCTGGCGGCGGGTTATTGACCTGAACGACCGTGCCCTGCGCAATATTGTCATCGGGCTAGGTGGAAAAGCCAATGGTGTACCCCGGGAGAGCGGCTTTGACATCTCGGTAGCCTCGGAAGTCATGGCCTGCCTGTGCCTGGCCGGCGACCTCATGGATTTAAAGGAGCGCTTCCGCCGCATAGTCGTTGGGTATACCTATGACGGCAAGCCGGTAACTGCCGGTGACCTGGAAGCCCACGGTTCAATGGCCCTGCTCATGAAGGATGCCATCAAGCCCAACCTGGTCCAGACCCTGGAGAATACCCCGGCCTTCATCCACGGTGGTCCTTTTGCCAATATTGCCCATGGCTGCAACAGTATAGTCGCGACCAGGACTGCCCTTAAGCTCGCCGACTACGTAGTAACCGAGGCCGGTTTCGGCGCCGACCTGGGGGCGGAGAAGTTTTATGACGTCAAGTGCCGCTATGCCGGTCTCAAACCCGACGTTACCGTCATTGTCGCCACCGTCCGCGCCCTCAAAATGCACGGCGGTGTACCGAAGGGGGAACTGGCCAACGAAAACCTGGAAGCCCTGCGCCTGGGCTTTGAGAATCTGGAGAAGCATATCGAAAACGTTGGCAAATTCGGGGTACCGGCCGTTGTGGCCATTAACGCCTTCCCCACCGACACGGAAGCGGAACTAAATCTCCTCTACGAACTGTGCAACAAAGCCGGTGCCGAAGTGGCCCTGTCCGAGGTTTGGGCAAAGGGCGGTGCCGGCGGCGTTGAACTGGCGCAAAAAGTTCTCAAAACCATTGAAACAAAACCTTCTAACTTCCATCCCCTTTATGAGCTCGAACTCAGCATAAAGGAAAAGATTAATAAAATCGCCACGGAGATTTACGGCGCCGACGGGGTAAATTACACAGCAGATGCCGATAAGGCCATCGAGCGCTTTGAAGCCATGGGTTACGGCAGGTTGCCGGTAGTCATGGCCAAGACCCAGTACTCCTTCTCTGACGATATGACCAAACTGGGGCGGCCACGGAACTTTACCATTACCGTCCGTGAGGTAAGGCTCTCGGCCGGGGCCGGCTTTATCGTTCCCATTACGGGTGCGATTATGACCATGCCCGGCCTGCCCAAGCGTCCGGCTGCCTGCAATATTGATATTGACGCCGACGGCGTTATTACCGGGCTGTTCTAAAAATACAGCGCTGCAGTAAACTTTAGGCCTGGCCCCACCCCTTGCGGTGGGGCTTTTGCGTGCAGGTATAGCGGGTGGTATAATAGAGCGGGGGAGATGATGCATGTGTCCTGGCAGGAAACTATAGAAATAATCAGCGTCCTTGATGCGGCGACGGCGCAAAAATTGATGAAGGAGATTGGCGTCGAGGGCCGGGGTATTGAATTGATGGTGCCCAAGGCCCTGCACTACTGCCTCAAGCTAAAAGATGTGCCGGCCAGGGCGGCCAACATCTTAAAGCAAGAAATCCTGGCCCGGGGCGGTGAGGCGGCCATGGCGGCAGGTGTAGCAGGCTGGGCCGTTGATAGTACCGATGTTCTCATCTTTGCCACCAGGCGCCAGCTGGAGCTCCTGGTAGAAAAACTACCCCAGCAATACTTTGGTTTAGGTAAGCTGGCCAACACGATTCAGGATGCCCTGGATAAATGGGAAAAGACCGGCATTAAGGAGATCAAATGCCCGCGGGGGCCCCTTATCCTGGGCCGCCGGACCCTGGTCATGGGGATTATTAATGTAACACCGGACTCTTTTTCCGACGGGGGCCGCTTTTTTGACCCCGGCGCAGCAGTGGAGCATGCCCACCGGCTGGTAGAAGAAGGAGCCGATATTATTGATATTGGAGGGGAGTCAACCCGTCCCGGTCACGAGCCGGTGCCGGCCGAAGAAGAATGGCACCGCCTGGAACCGGTTTTAAAGCGCCTGGTGGCCGAAATCAAAGTCCCTATTTCAGTAGATACGTATAAGTCTATTACAGCCCGGCGGGCCCTGGACCTGGGCGTTGACATTATTAATGATATCTGGGGCTGCCGGGGTGATGCAGATATGGCAGCAGTTTGCGGCCGTTACGGGGTCCCCGTTATTATCATGCATAACCAGCAGGGCACTGCTTACCGGGATTTAATGTTTGAAATCCTTGCTTTCTTGCAAGAAAGCATACGCCTGGCAGAAGAAAATGGAGTACCTCCCACACAGATTATCATCGATCCCGGCATCGGTTTTGGGAAGGATTATTACCAGAATCTACAAATAATGGGTCGCCTTGGGGAACTAAAGGTGCTGGGTAAACCCATCCTCCTCGGCACTTCCCGGAAGTCACTGATCGGTAAGACCCTGGATTTACCGGCTGACCAGCGCCTGGAAGGAACGGCAGCTACGGTAGCCCTTGGCATAACCCAGGGCATCGATATAATTCGGGTTCATGACGTCAAGGCCATGGTACGGGTGGCCAGGATGGCCGATGCCATTGTGCGCGGTGTTAACTGAAAGTTAAAGCCGTTCCTATTGCCCTTTAAAAATCCTTAAGGTAAAATGGAGGGGCAAGAGCAGGCGAAAGGGAGAGGGGTTTTGGCTTTAAGAAGATGGTTAAAAGCGGGTGATTATTACCTTTTTTATTACATTAACCGGCGCTTGCAGTGCCCTTTCCTGGACCGGACCATGCCCAGGATTACCTTGCTGGGAAGCGCCACTTTCGGGCTGGCCCTTTCCCTGGCTGTTGCCCTGCTGGGCCGGGAGCAGGCCCGGCTGGCCGGCTGGCAGGCCTTACTGGCCCTGGCGGGCAGTCATCTGGTGGTCAAAGTATTTAAAAGCCTGCTGGGCCGGTGCCGTCCTTACAAGGTTCTCCCCGGGGCCCGTTACCTGGACCGTCCCTGGCAGGATTTTTCATTTCCTTCAGGGCATACAGCTGCCAGCTTTTCCCTGGCCGTAATTTTTGCTATGCATTTTCCACTTCTCACGTGGCCGCTCATGGCGGCGGCCGGTTTAACGGGAATCAGCCGTATGTATGTAGGAATGCACTATCCCTCCGACGTCCTGGGCGGGGCGGCGGTGGGGGCCTTTTTTGCCTATGCAGTCCATACCTGGCCCTGGTAATGAAAAAAGCTGGACCCGGACCTGGGGGTTAACATTTATATGGTACAAACAAAAATTAAGGTTACCAATTTGAATTTTTACTATGGGTCCAAATGGGCTCTAAAGGATATTAGCATGGAAATTAAATCCAATTCCGTTACAGCCCTCATTGGACCTTCGGGTTGCGGCAAGTCTACTTTTTTGCGCACATTAAACCGTTTAAACGACCTCATTGAAGGAGCGCGGCTTTCCGGGGAAATCCTTCTGGATGGGGAGAATATTTACGCTCCGGACGTTGATGTTATCAATTTACGCAAACGGGTAGGCATGGTTTTCCAGCGTCCCAATCCTTTTCCCATGTCTATTTATGATAATGTGGCCTACGGTCCCCGTATTCACGGCATTAAGAGCAGGGAGAAACTCGATGAGATTGTCGAGCGGAGTCTCAAAGCAGCAGCCCTCTGGGAAGAAGTGGCCGACCGCCTGCGGCAGCCAGCTTTAGGATTATCAGGCGGACAGCAGCAGCGCCTGTGCATTGCCAGGCTTTTGGCCGTTGAGCCGGAAGTTGTTCTCATGGATGAACCTTCCTCGGCCCTGGATCCTGTTTCCACGCTAAAGATCGAAGAACTTATCCGGGTTCTTAAAGAAAAATATACCATTATTATTGTGACCCATAATATGCAACAGGCGGCACGTATCTCTGACTATACAGTCTTCTTCCTCAACGGAGAGATGGTGGAATACGACAATACGGAAATTATTTTTACCAGGCCTCGTGACCAGCGTACGGAGGATTATATCACCGGTCGTTTCGGTTAGAATACCCTTTAACTTACAACCTATATCTTTTTAACTTGATAAAAGTCGTACGGGGGAGGTGAAGTGAATATAATGGATGGTAATAGAAGTACAGGAGGGCAAGCAATGGCTTCCACAACCAGGCAGGGTTTTCAACAGTCCCTGGAAGATTTGCAACAGAACATCCTGCGTATGGGGAGTATCGTCGAGCAAGTTATTGCCAAGTCAGTGGAGTGCCTGGTCAGGCAGGATGCCCGCATGGCCGCCGAAGTAGTTGAAGGCGATGTCGTTATCGATGAGATGGAATTACAGATTGAAGACCAGTGTTTAAAGCTTATTGCCACCCAGCAGCCTATGGCCAAGGATTTGCGCAAAATTGCCGCCGGGTTTAAAATTATTACCGATTTAGAGCGTATGGCCGATTATTCTGTTGATATTGCCCGTATAGCCCAGCGTATCCTGGAAACCGGCCAGCCTTTGATCAAGCCTTTAATTGATATTCCCCGTATGGCGGAATTAGCCCAGGTGATGGTCAAGCAGTCCCTGGATGCTTATGTCAGGGAAGATATAGAATTGGCCTATACGGTAGCCAGGGCCGACGACCAGATCGATATGCTCCACAACCAGGTTTTCCGGGAATTGCTGGTCTTCATGATGGAAGATCCTAAAACCATCACCCAGGCCACCTACCTGCTTTTTGTCAGCCGTTACCTGGAGCGGATAGCCGACCATGCTACCAATATTGCCGAGGAAGCCATTTACCTGGCCACCGGCGAACGTAAAGAGTTAAACGATTAAGACCCGGGGAATTGAACCCGGGTCTTTTTAATGGCCTGGTAAAAGTTCCGGGGGCAACATTTTTTCCGCCTGGATAAAAGTCGCCGTTAAAAAGGTCACCAGCCCTACCAGGGCAGCGGCGCCCAGGAAAAGGGGCTGCCGGCCCAGGGTCATGGCCAGGCCAAAGGCCGGGGGCCCAAGGGCTACGCCAAAAAAGCGCATGGAACCATAAAGGCAGGTAATGCCACCCCTTTCTTTACTACTCACGCTGGTTATCAGGGTATTGACCGAAGGTAATACAATACCTGTACCGATGCCCATGACTACTATGGCTAGGAAAAAGATATAGATATTATCGAAGAAGCTCATTATTACCAGGGAGGCGCTCTCCAGGACCAGGCCGGCAACGACGGCCATCTTCAGGTAGTTACCGGCCTTTTGCTGCAGGTAACTGCCGGAAAGATAAGAAGTTATGGCCATGGCGGCCACGGGAATGGCTATTAACAGGCCGGTACCAAGTCCACGGACGCCATAACCTGCTTCCAGTATGTCGGAGACGTAACTTAAAACCCCGAAGAGGATGAATAGAACAACCATCCCGGCCAGTATGCAGGCCAGGAGGGATAGACCTTTAGTTTGGAAAACTTGAAACAGGTCATGGAAATATTTGCCGAAAGCCGGCTTATGATTAGCCTGTTCCGGGGGTTCTTTAATGAAGAACCAGACGGCCAGGCCGGCAGGAATTGCCAGAAAGCCATAAATAAAAAAGGGGGCAAACCAGGCGATGAGGCCGGCAAGGGAGCCGGCAATAGGACTGACCACTTTTCCCAGGCCGTTGGAAGCCTCCAGCAATCCCAGGGTCTTGGTGCGCTCTTTACTCTGAAAAATGTCGCCGGTAAGGGCCATGGCCAGCTGGTAAGTACCTCCGGCCCCGATACCCTGGAGAATACGGCTGCCCAGGATCAGGTAGTAAGGGGAGGCTGCCAACCATGCAGAAAGCCCGGCGAAAAGGCCTCCCAGGCCGTATATTATCAGGGCGGGCGCCATGATGGGTTTGCGGCCGTAAGCATCGGACAGGAAGCCGGCAAAGGGAATGACCAGGCCGGCCGGCAAGGAAAAAGCGGTAATAAACAGGCTGACCTGGAGCAGGCTGACATTCAGAGTGGTGCGCATGACCGGTAAAAGGGGGACCAGCATTGAGTTACCTAGAACCATAATAAAGGGAACGGTACAAAGAATAGCAAAGGGCAATTTCATAGATGGCTTCAACCCTGAAAACCTCCCGAAAAAGGCGCTGCTTCTATTTTGTCACGCCGGCGCATAAAAAATAATGGGAGGAGATGCCATGTTTTTCTATATGCCGGACAAACATGTGCTGGCAATGGCGGCTATGCGCCTCCTTTCCAGCATGATAGAGTTAACGGCAGCCATCCTGATGTTAAAATTAAACCGGGTGGAAGCGGCTTTAAAAATAAATGCGGTCCTGGCTTTAATCGGCCCGTCGGTTATGATGACGGTAATGGCCCTGGGCCTCTGGGGATTGGCGGGTAAGATCTCCCCGGGCAAAATGCTGGTTATAATTATTGGAGCAGGCCTTATTTTTTACGGGGTCAGGCGTTAAAAAGGTGGGGCGACAGTCATCTGACCTGTGAAAAAGTACCGCTGTTAAAGGAGTTACCCCCTTTCTGTCCGGAACATAAAGATAAACAAGCAAGCAAAACAATATGCAGGGAGGGGTAGAGCGATGCTGCCAAAAGGAAATACTACCTGGCAAGGTGTCATTGAATTTCCCATCGGCGGGCGCCAGCAAAAACCCAGGCAAGCAGGGATGACCATGGTCATTGACAAGGGCCTGGGATTGACAGAGTTTAAGGATTTGCTGGAGGTGGCAGCACCCTATATTGATTTTATTAAACTCGGTTTCGGCACTTCAGTCTTTTACCCGGCAGATATTTTGCGGGAAAAAATTCGCCTGGCACGCTCATACAGCGTTGACATTTTCCCCGGCGGTACTTTCTTTGAAGTTGCCGTACTCCAAGGCAGGCTGGGACTTTACCTGCAGACTGCCAGGGAACTGGGGTATACTTTTATTGAGATTTCCGATGGGACTATAGATATGGGCCGGTCCGTGCGGATGGTAGCCGTGCGCCAGGCCAGATCGGCGGGCTTTGGCGTTATCACCGAAGTGGGCAAGAAGGATCCACGGGAGGCTTTGAGCGAAGCCCATCTCTTAAACCAGATTGCCGGCGACCAGGAGGCGGGGGCAGATTATGTCATTGTCGAAGGCCGCGAGTCAGGCAATGGCGTTGTCCTTTATGACAGCCACGGTTCTGTTAAAGAAGATTTGCTGGAAAGGCTACTGGCAGGCATTAAGAATCCGGCCCGGATTATCTGGGAAGCGCCCCAGAAGCAGCAACAGCTGGCTTTAATAATGCGCCTGGGGCCCAATGTTAACCTTGGTAATATCCAGCCCTGGGATGTCCTGGCCCTGGAAGCCCTGCGGGTGGGACTGCGGGGCGACACCCTGAAGACTGCCATGCAAGCGGCCGGGGTTGGGTAAGAAATTATGGTGAGGGGGAGGCGGGGAACTGGCTCTCCCTCCTTTTATAATTCCCTATAACTTCCTGGCCGGCAGGAATTTACCCCGTCTTTAGCGAATAATTGAACCGGAAAGACGTTGGAGGTGCAAAAGGAGCTTGGAAATCGATGTATTTACAGGTTTAAACGGTATACCGGATGAGGTTATCAACAACAAAACAATTATTGTTATCGACGTGCTGCGGGCAACGACTACCATTGCCGTAGCCCTGGCTTCCGGTTGCCTGGAGGTTATTCCGGTCCTCACCCCCGAGGAAGCTATAGAGATGCGTGAGCGCCTTGGGGATGAGCGGGTACTTCTCGGCGGGGAGCGCAATGCTTTAAAGATACCTGGTTTTGACCTTGGCAATTCACCAATGGAATATACGCCTGAAGTTGTCGGCGGTAAAAGGCTGATTATGACTACTACCAACGGGACCCGGGCCATCCGCCGGGCCGCAGGCGGCCGCCAGGTGTTCCTGGGTGCCCTGGTCAACGCCCCGGCCGTAGCCGGGCAGGCGGCTGCCGCAGAAGGGGATATAACCATTATTTGCGCCGGCACCAGGGATCGATTTTCCCTGGAAGATTTTTTGGCCGCCGGATTCCTGGTTGACCGGCTGGCCGGCCAGGGGCAATTTATCTTGCGCGACGGTGCCCTGGCGGCAAGGGATTACTATTACCTGCACCGGGACAACCTATTGGCGGCTATGAAAGGTAGCTTTCACGGACGGCTCCTGATGGACCTGGGTCTGGAAGCAGATGTTGAATTCTGCTCCCGGGTAGGCGCTATTGATGTTGTTCCGGTTTACGGGGGCGGTATTATTAAAAAGGCTGCATGACGTTGGCCGGGCGTTCTTGTCCGGGCTGCCAGGGCATATATATGGTACAGGATAGTGCAAGGGGCGTATTCAATGAACGCAACAACGGCGATCCTGTTACTCATTATGTTACTTGGCATCCTGGGTCGCTCTAACGTCATCGCAGCTGCTGCCGCCATTCTTTTACTCCTCCAGTTTACTAACCTGCAGAAAGTTTATCCTTTTCTAGAGCGCCGTGCTTTGGAGGCCGGCCTAATTTTTCTAGTGGTTTCCGTCCTGGTACCCTTTGCTTCCGGCAGGGTTTCGGCGCGGGATATGCTCTCTTCCTTTATTTCCCTGCCAGGTATAATAGCCATTGCCAGCGGCATTATTGCCACTCATATGAACTGCCAGGGCCTGGAATTGTTGCAGCGTTTCCCCCAGATGATGATTGGCATGGTAATTGGTTCTATTATAGGTGTAGCTTTTTTTGGCGGCATCCCGGTCGGTCCCCTGATGGCCGGTGGTATTGCCGCCTTGCTGGTAAACCTGCTGGCCTGGCTGCGTTAATTTTTTTTTAAACCAGCAGGATTTTTTAATTTCATCAAGTATATAATAAATATAGTCTATGCAGCGCATACCCCTAGAGGGTAGTCTTTTGACATTTTTGCCAGCCAATTATGGACAGGGGGGATTGCCTCAAAGAGAAATTTACATGTCGTCTTTCCAACCAAATAAAATTTTGTGGAAGGGACGAAAGTATGGCCAAGCTGTTAGAGTATCAAGGCAAAGAATGGTTACGCAAGGCGGGAATCCCGGTACCCGTTGGCAGGGCTGCCTCCTCGCCTGAAGAAGCTGAACAGATTGCGGCAGAGCTGGGTAAGCCCGTCGCAGTAAAGGCCCAGGTGCAGGCTGGCGGCAGGGGGAAGTCAGGAGCGGTAAAACTAGTGGACACCCCGGCAGAAGCCCGGGCGGCAGCAGCATCAATCCTTGGTACGATAATTAAAGGTTATCCGGTACGGAAAGTGCTGGTAGAAGAAAAGTTAAATATAGCCGGTGAATATTACGTTACCATTATCGTTAATTCTGCCCGCAATGCCCGCTGCCCCATGATGATGTTCAGCACCGAGGGCGGCATGGACATTGAAAGCGTTCCGGAAGAGAAGATTTTCAGGCTCTTAATTTCCCCGTTAAACGGCCTCGAAGTCTATGATGCCGTTGACATGCTGGTGAAGGCAGGTATCCCCAACGACCAGCTGATGACCTTCGCCAATATCCTGGTCAAGCTGTGGAACGCTTATAAAAAATACGACTGCTTTACCCTGGAAATCAATCCCCTGGTCCTAACCGCCGGCGGAGATCTGGTGGCGGCCGACTGCAAGATGGAAATCGACAATAGCAGCGTTTACCGTCACCCGGAAATGGGCATCGAAATTGCCAGGGATTTCCCCCACGAGCCCACGGAGCTTGACCGTATTGGCTGGGGCATTGAAAAGACCGACACCCGCGGTTCCGGTTTCGTCATGAGCATGGGTTTTGACGAGAAAAGCCCGGGTTATATCGGCTACCATCCCATCGGCGGCGGGTCGGCCATGATGGGTATGGATGCCCTGAACAAGGTCAACCTGAAACCGGCAAATTACGCCGATACCAGCGGCAACCCGGTTGCTTCCAAGGTGTACCGGGTGGCCAAAGTAGTGCTCTCCCAGCCCAACATTGATGGCTACCTGCTGGGCGGTTTTATGATGGCTAACCAGGAACAGTGGCATCATGCCCATGCCGTCGTGAAGGCCCTGCGGGAGATCCTGCCTAAGAAACCCGGCCTGCCTTGTGTATTACTGCTCTGCGGCAACAAGGAAGAAGAATCCCTCGCCATTTTACGCGAAGGATTAAGCAATGTCGAGGGCGCTACCAGGGTGGAGATTTACGGCCGGGAGCATGTCACCGATACCGATTTTATCGGGCAAAGGTTACTGGCCCTTGTGCAAGAATATCAAGCCGAGAAGCGAAAGCAGGGTGGAGACCAGTGATTGAATTCCGGGAAAGAACAATTAAAGTTACCATAGATACCAGCAAATGCAGTGAGTGTGAAACGAAAGCCTGTATCGACGCGTGCAAGAAGTTTGCCCGGGGAATATTACAGCTTAAGGACGGTAAACCTTCGTTAGAACATTTGACTGAAGATGAAGTCATACGCCGGGGGACTGAATGCCTTGCCTGTGAGTATGAATGCTGGTTCCGCGGCAAGAGCGCCATAAAAATTGATGTCCCCATTGAAGGATTGGACGAATACCTGCGCAAGCGGGGTCTACTGGAAGATAATGCCAACCAGTAAAAGGATAAAGAGGGATTAGCATGGGGATTTTAATCAATAGAAACACCAAGGTTATTATTCAGGGTATTACCGGCAGGGAAGGTTCCCTGCGGGCCAAGTATATGAAGGATTACGGGACCAAGGTTGTAGCCGGGACGAGCCCCGGTAAAGGTGGCGAAGAGGTAGCGGGCATCCCCGTTTACCATACCGTCAAGCAGGCCGTAGCCGAACACGGGGAAATTGACTTCAGCGTTATCTTCGTACCTGGGCGGGCCTTAAAGGCGGCAGTTAAAGAGGCTGCCGACGCCGGGGTGAAGAATATCGTACCCTGCGTGGAGTCGGTTCCTATCCACGACATCATGGAAATGGTAGAATACTGCAAGCTGAAGGGGACCAGGCTTATCGGCCCGGGATCCATCGGCATTATTACACCCGGCGAAGCAGTTGTCGGCTGGCTGGGTGGCAATGTCGAATGGGCTAACTCCTTCTTCAGGCCGGGACCCATAGGTGTTTTCTCCCGCAGCGGCGGCCAGTCGGGTACTATTCCCTGGATTCTCAAGGAAAACGGTTACGGTGTCAGCACCGTCGTCCATACCGGCACAGAACCCGTCCTGGGGACCTCCTTCGCCGACCTGCTACCGCTATTTGAAGAAGACCCCCAGACAGAAGCAGTAGCGGTATTCTCCGAAATCGGCGGTTCCCAGGAAGAAGAATGTGCGGAAGTAATTGCCTCCGGGAAATTCACCAAACCCTTTGTCATTTACGTAGCAGGGGCCTGGGCACCGGAAGGCCAGCGCTTCTCCCACGCTTCCAGCATTGTGGAAAGGGGTCGCGGTTCGGCCAAGAGCAAGATGGAAGCCATCCAGAAAGCCGGCGGCTACGTGGCCATGAGCCCCAATGATATCCCGCGTATTCTCAAAAACGTACTCAAGCATTAGGGAGGTTGAAAGCCATGCCTGTAATGCGCTCTGTCCTTTACGTTCCAGGCAACAACCCCAAGATGATTGCCAAGGCGCCTACTTTTCCCGCCGACATTATAACCCTCGATTTGGAAGATTCTGTTCCTCCGGCGGAGAAAGAAAATGCAAGGAAAATTATCCGTGAGAACCTGAAGGCTGTCGGGGCCAACGGTTCGGAGGTATACGTGCGCATTAACAACTGGGAAACCGAGATGACCAACGACGATTTAGAGGCCGTTGTTTATGAGGGGCTCCACGGGGTTACCCTGGCCAAGTGCGGTCATCCGGACCACGTTAAACGCCTGGACTGGAAACTGGAAGAGCTTGAACGTCGTCGCGGCCTGCCCGTAGGGAGTATCAAGGTATCCCTGCTCCTGGAAACCGCGAAGGGCATTATCAACGCCTATCAATCCTGCATTGCCAGCCCGCGGGTGGTCAGTGCCATCTTCGGTGCCGTGGACTACTGCAAGGATATGCGGGTCAAACTGACCTCGGAAGGCAAAGAGCAGGAATATGCCCGCGCCCATATGGCAGTTGCCGCCAGGGCAGCCGGCGTGGTAGCCATCGATTGCCCATTCGTTGCATTCCAGGATATGGAAGCGTTCGAGAAGAGCGTGCTCCAGGGCCGCCAGATGGGTTATGAAGGCCGGATGCTGATCCATCCCAGCCAGGTTGAGCCTGCCAACCGCCTCTACTCCCCGGATCCTGCCGACGTTGAATGGGCCCGCGGTGTAGTGAAAGCCTTTGAGGAAGAAGCCATTGCCCAGGGCAAAGCTGCTATATCCTACCAGGGCAAGATGGTTGACACGCCGGTATACCTTAACGCCAAAGATATCCTGAGCGCCTACGAAGAGATCCAGGCCAAAGATGCTGCCAGGAAAAAGGAAGCTTAAAGCTTGAGGTGGCTGGGGCCGGCGGTCGACAGGAAAGCTGCCGGCCCCTTTTATAACTCCGTATAATTGCCGGGGAACCCGGTCATCCGAAAGTAATACATCAGCAGAAAAAAGGAGGACGAAAGGGTTGAATACACAGGAAAGGGCCTTGCAGCTACATAAGGAATGGCAGGGGAAAATCGAAGTACGGGGGCGCGCTCCGGCCCGGGATGGGGTGGATCTTTCCCTGGCCTATACACCCGGTGTCGCGGAGCCCTGTAAAGAAATACACAAGGACCCCAAACTCGTTGACGTATATACCCGGCGCTGGAACCTGGTAGCCGTGGTATCCGACGGGTCGGCGGTCCTTGGCCTCGGCAACATCGGCGCCCGGGCGGCCATGCCCGTCATGGAAGGAAAAAGCCTACTTTTTAAAACCTTTGCCGGTGTTGACGCTTTTCCTATCTGTATTGATTCCCAGGATGTCGATGAAATTGTCAGGACGGTCCAGCTACTGACTCCTACCTTCGGCGGCGTCAACCTGGAAGATATCGCCGCACCCCGCTGTTTTGAAATCGAGCGTCGCCTCAAGGAAACTACCGATATCCCCATTTTCCACGATGACCAGCATGGTACTGCTGTAGTCGTGCTGGCGGGGATAATCAATGCCTGCAAGATCACCAACCGGGAGCTGGGCGATCTCAAGGTAGTGATTAATGGCGCCGGGGCGGCCGGCATTGCCTCTGCCAAGCTACTTCTCAGTGTGGGTGTTAAAGACGTTATCCTCTGTGATTCCAGGGGTATTATCTCTTCAAAACGCCAGGACCTCAATGCAGAAAAACAAGAAATGCTCAAGGTTACGAATAAAGAAGATCGCAGCGGTACCCTGGCCGATGCCATGGTAGGCGCCAACTGCTTCATCGGTGTATCGGTCAAAGACGCCGTCAACCAGGATATGGTCCGTTCCATGGGTAAAGATGCCATTATCTTTGCCATGGCCAACCCCGTACCGGAGATCCTGCCTGATAAAGCCCGGGAAGCCGGTGCGGCGGTGGTCGGAACAGGACGGAGCGACTTCCCCAACCAGGTCAATAACGTCTTAGGTTTCCCGGGCATCTTCCGCGGCGCCCTTGACGTAAAAGCTTCCGATATTAACGAACCCATGAAGATAGCTGCCGCCAATGCGATAGCCGAACTGGTGGGCGACCGCCTGTCTGCCGATTTTGTCCTGCCCCAGGCCTTCGATCTCAGGGTAGCACCGGCAGTAGCAGCGGCTGTTGCCAGGGCCGCTATCGAGAGCGGCGTAGCCCGCGAGCCCAAGGACCCCGAATGGATAAAGAAACATACGGAAGAATTGATCGGCCAGGCGAAGTAATAACCAGAAACGAAAGTTCAGGCCCCCGGGCCGGGAATTTTAAGTCCCTCCCCGGGGAAGATGATACGCCGCCCGGAGTTTCTCCGGGCGGCTTTTATGGTTGCGTATTGGTTCCTGGCTCCCAGGGTACAATAAATTAAAAAGGCAGGTGGATTAAAACTGCACAATCGTATCGAAACACCTGATTTCCCGCAGGAAGCACCCCAGCCCAACAGCGTACCCCATCCTGCGACATCACCGCCGGAAATTCCCCTGGAAATAAAACCGGCAGTTGATCCCCCTCAGGGGGATTTTCTGTTATAATAAAACATATAATTGGTCAATATTTCCGGTCGCTTCTTTAAGGGGCAAAGTATGGGATAAGGAGGAAGCATAATGGCCTCACGCTCCAAGGTTACCCTGCCCCAGCTCCAGGCCATGAAAGAGCGGGGCGAGAAGATTACCATGGTTACCGCCTATGATTACCCTTCAGCTTTGCTGGCCGACCGGGCCGGTATGGACATGCTTCTGGTAGGCGATTCCCTGGGAATGGTCGTCCTGGGCTACCAGAGCACGGTTCCGGTAACCATGGATGAGATGGTCCATCATACCCGTGCCGTCATGCGGGCCACCCCTGCGGCCCTTGTGGTAGCGGACATGCCTTTCCTCTCTTACCAGGCCGGGATAAGGGACGCCGTCTATAATGCCGGCCGCCTGGTGAAAGAGGGAGGGGCCGATGCCGTCAAGCTGGAAGGCGGCCGGGCCATGGCACCTGTTGTCCGGGCTATAGTTGACGCCGGCATACCGGTTATGGGCCATCTGGGGATAACGCCACAGTCGGTAGTCCAGCTTGGTGGCTATCGTGTCCAGGGACGGGAACAAGAGGCGGCCGATAAAATTGCTGCCGACGCTGCTGCCCTGGTTGAGGCAGGCGCCTTTTCCCTCGTCCTCGAATGTGTTCCGGCCGAGCTGGCCCGGCGGGTAACGGGGGAATTACCGGTACCAACCATTGGCATCGGAGCCGGGCCCCATTGCGATGGCCAGGTACTGGTTTACCATGATCTCCTGGGACTCTTTGATCGCTTTAAGCCTAAATTTGTTAAACGTTATGTAAACTTAAATGAGGCTATTATTAAAGCCCTTACCGATTACCGGGAGGAAGTTCGCCAGGGAAAATTCCCGGATGAAGAACACAGTTTCCGCTAGAAGAATGCTTGGAGGGATACTGCCAGTTGCTCAATTACCTGGATCTGCTTTTACTTCTGCTCCTGGCAGTTGGTGCCTGGCGCGGCTACCGCCAGGGTTTTGTTAACCTGATCGCCGGCTGGCTCAGCTACCTGGTGGCGGGGCTGGTAGCGGCCCTTTATGCCCGGCCTTTGGCCGAAGCTGCCGACCAGGCCTGGCACATAACCGCTACCTGGGGAAACTGGCTCGCACCCGTTTTACCATTACCCCGGGCCCTTCTTAACCAGCCCCTGGATAAGGTGGCCGCCGGACAGGTAGAAGTATTTTTCAACACCACGCCTTTGCCGGGGATGATTAAAAACAGCTTTCTGGCAGGCCTGGACAGGGCCTCCGGGGGTACGGTAGGCCAGGCCCTGGCCGGGCAGCTGGTATTCCTGATCCTGGTATTTTTGACCCTGGTGGTCCTTTTTTACGGCAGTTTATTTCTCTTACGCCGCCTGGCTCGCTGGGGTACCGCGGGGATAAACATAGCTCCTGCCGGGCCCCTTAACCGGTTTCTGGGCCTGGCCCTGGGCCTGTTGGGGCAGGGTTTCTGGCTGTCCGTGCTGGTAGGAATATTGCGCTCCCTTTTGACCATGCCGGCCATGACGGCAGCCCCGGGTTTTGTCCCCCTGGCCCGGCAGTTCTATAGCTCCGGTGTAGCCGGGTGGCTGGGTGATTCTTTTGATTGCCTGGCCGGATTGCTGCATATCCTAATCTAGGGGTATGACAGGGGAAAGGGGATCTGGTCAGGGATTTTTTCAGGTTGATATAAAAAAGGAGGAAATACTTGATGGGAGAAAAAGAAGAAAGCAGGGGCAAAAAACTGCAAAGGGAACTGGCCTTACCCCAGAAGAGTGCCTGGGAGCGTTTAGATGAGGGCGAGCGGGAAAAGGTATTTGCCTTTGCCGAGGGATATAAAACCTTTTTAAGCCGGGCGAAGACCGAGCGGGAAGCAGTCTGGGCTGGCCTGGAAGCTGCCCGGGGACGGGGTTTTGTTTCCCTGGCCGAATTGCCGCCCGGCGGGGGATTAAATCCCGGTAGCCGCTTTTACCTGGAATGGCGGGGTAAAGTATTGCTCATGGGCATAATGGGTACGGCCGAGCTGGTTGAAGGCGTGAGGCTGGTGGGCGCCCATGTTGATGCGCCGCGCCTGGACCTGAAACCCATGCCTCTCTATGAAAAAGACGGCCTGGCCATGTTCAAAACCCATTATTACGGCGGCATCAAGAAATACCAGTGGACCTCCCTGCCCCTGGCCCTGCACGGGGTGATTATGTTAAGGGACGGGCGCCGGGTTGAAGTGATAATCGGGGAGAACAGCGACGATCCCGTTTTTACCATTAGCGACTTGTTACCCCACCTGGCCAAAGAACAGATGAAAAAGAACATGGAAGAAGCTTTGAGCGGTGATGATTTAAACCTGGTGGTAGGCAGCATACCCTACCCCGGTGAAGATGACGTTAAAGATAAAATACGCCTGGCCGTCCTTCAGATGTTAAACGAAAGATACGGCCTTGTTGAGGAAGACCTGATTACGGCAGAACTGGAACTGGTACCGGCCGGCCCGGCCCGGGACCTGGGTTTTGACCGTTCATTGGTAGGAGGGTATGGTCAGGACGACCGGGTCTGCGGCTACGCAGCCCTGCAGGCCATCCTCGACCTGGAGCTTCCCCGGCATACAGCCCTGGTACTCCTGGTAGATAAAGAAGAAATCGGCAGTACAGGCAATACTGGCGCTCATTCCCGCTTTCTGGAATATGCATTGAGCGAACTGGCTGCCCGGGTGGGCGATACCGGTATTGTCCACCTGGGCCGGATTATGGCCAATTCCCAGGCCCTTTCCGCGGACGTGACCGCTGGCGTCGATCCCACCTATGAAAGCGTCTTTGATATGTATAATGCTTCCCGCCTGGGATACGGGGTCGTTTTAAATAAATACTCCGGCTCCCGCGGCAAATACGACGCCAATGACGCCAGTGCCGAGTTCATGGGCCGGTTGCGGGATATTTTCAACCAGAACCAGATCATCTGGCAGAGCGGTGAATTGGGCAAAGTAGACGCCGGCGGCGGCGGGACCATAGCCAAATTCCTGGCCTACTTTGGCCTGGATGTAGCCGACTGTGGCCCGGCCCTTCTTTCCATGCATGCCCCTATTGAGATCGCCAGCAAAGTAGATATTTATATGGCCTACCGGGCCTACAGGGCTTTTCTGGCAAGTTAAGAATGTTCAAGGAGGAAAAATAGTACCCGTTGAAGAAGATATATATAAAGCCCTGGTACCTTGAGAGCGGATGGGCGCCAGGTGCTTTTCTTTTAAAAGGAGGCATGGGTAATGGAAAAAATAGTAGATGCCCGCGGGCTGGCCTGTCCGCAACCGGTAATCCAGACTAAAAAAGCCCTGGAAAGTTTGGGAGAGTACGGGGAAGTGATCGCCATTGTCGACAATGAGGTGGCCCGGGACAATGTTTTAAAACTGGCCCGCAGCCTGGAATGCGCGACCAGTGTCAGCGAGCAGGGAAATGAATACTATATTCGTATTCGCAAGGAAAGCATGCCAGATGCACAACTAAGTGTTAACCCCGGCCAGGTTTTGCTGGTAACTTCGGCCTGCCTGGGTAGAGGCTCTGAGGAACTGGGCAGCATCCTCATGCGCAGCTTTTTTTACAGCTTGAGTGAAACGGAAGTACTACCCCGGCGGGTAATCTTCATCAATAGCGGCGTCCAGCTCTGCTGCCAGGGCTCCCCGGTGCTAGACAGCCTGTTAGCCCTGGAACAGAAAGGGTTGGAAATCCTGGCCTGCGGTACCTGCCTGGATTACTATCATCTTAAGGAAAAATTATGTGTTGGCAGCGTTACCAATATGTACACCATCATTGAATACCTCGCGGCCGCGGAAAAGGTAATTACCCTTTAAGGGGTGGTGAACCCTTGTTCTGGCAGCGCCGGCGATACCGGGACGAGAAACACCTGGCAGCAGCCCTGGCCAACTGCCGGGGTAAAATAAATAAAGAACTGCGGCGGGAGTTATGCCTCCGGGATGCCCAGGACCTGGCGGTGCTTCTTAACCGCCTCTGGTCGCATATGGAGAAAACTACCCGCGCGGAGCTGGTAGCCATATGTGAACAAGAGGGCTTTATCGAGGCCTGGCTGCGTACCCTGAAGCAGGGAAAAACCGGCGAGAAAGTTACAGCGGCTACTGTCCTGGGCGAGATGGAGGTTAAACGTGCCCTGGCCCCCCTCCTGGCGGCCATGGGCGACCGGGACGAAGGTGTCCAAATGGCGGCAACGGCAGGCCTCATCCGCTTGCGCGACCGGCGTTGCCTGGAACCCTTGCTGACGGCCCTGACGGAACCCCGCCGCTGGCCCCCGGCACGGGTGGCAGAGGTACTGGTGGCTTTAGGCAAAGACAGCATCCCGCCATTATTGGATCTCCTGGAGCGGGGACCTGAAGAAGTTACCATCCGGGTAATTAACATCCTGGGCTCCTTTAAAGATGAACAGGTCGTCGCGGCCCTGGAACGTTGCCTTGAGGATGAGAGCGCTGCCGTGCGCAGGGAGGCGGCCGTCGCCCTGGGGGAAACAGGAAGCCACCAGGGTGTGGAGAGTTTAAAAAGGGCCCTGGCCGATGCGGCGGGTGAAGTACGGGCCGCCGCTGCCCGTGCCCTGGGAAAATTAAAGTGCCCGGAAGCAAGGGATTTGCTTGAGGATTGCCTTAAGGATGATATCTGGGAAGTCCGGGCCGCTGCCGGTGCGGCCATTACTGAGCTGGCGGCAGCCGGGGATGAAGGCGAAATGGGAGGAGAACCTGGGGATGGAAGTGCGGGTTGGCGATATTGTCCAGACCAGAAAAAAACACCCCTGCGGTAGCGACCGGTGGGAGATCCTGCGGGTAGGGATGGACTTTCGCCTGCGCTGCCTGGGATGCGGTCGTTTAATCCTCATCCCCCGCCCGAAAGCGGAAAAGAGCATAAAAAAAGTAATAGCTAAAATGCCTTGAGCATAGTCATAAGGGACAGGCGTTTCCTGGTAAAGGCAGGCTGTGTGTTGTATAAATAATGCAGATAGTTGAGGTTGAGGAGGCGCTGCTGGCATTCCGGGAGACTTGGGATGTTATCGGGCTTTAAAATTACAGTAGAGCAGCGGCAGGCTGTTTCAGCCTCCAGGTAGCTTCCCAACAGCACCGGGCATCCCAGTTCCTTTTCGATGGCAGTTGCCCCGGCCAGGGCGGTGGGACAGTAATTGTTAAAAAATATGCAGGAAGGAAATACGATATATTCCACTTTGTCGCGATAAACCATGCGACGGGCTATTTCCAGGCGGCCGGTACCCGGACAGCCCGGACAGGGCTGCATGGCGACGATTTTCGCTCCGGGCAGTTCGCCGAGAGGTCCTTTTTTTAACTCCAGGGCCAGGAAGCAGAGGACATGGGACTGGTAGCCGGGGCAGCCCCCTTTCCAGTAATTGCTGCAGGGAATAATACCGACACGAAACAACTTAATAAACCCCTTTTTACATAAAATAACATTTTATCCATTTTGATTTGAATTTCATCACAACGATAGCAGTTTAACATATTTTTCTTCAAAAAAATGTCGGAAGGTGGCGGTAGTCCAACTTAATAATTTTTAAAAAATAAATTACAATTAAAAATGTCCCGGGTCGCTATATTACCTCCTGATTGAAGGGTATCTGTACAAAAACTTAAGCTTCGCTTGTTGGCCTACAGGTCCCTAGTATGATAGAATAAACTGGTAAGCTCGATTAAATGCCGGTGATGAATTTGCCTGCCAGTACATACCAGAGGTCCTATAAAGTCCACTATTATGAAACAAATTTTATGCTTGAAGCCTCGCCGGTCACCGTCATGGGTTACCTGGAAGAAACGGCCACCTGGCATTCAGAAACGGTGGGTAACACCATTGCTAGGCTAAACGCCGCCGGGTGGTGCTGGGTCGTCTACCGCTACCACCTGCAGATAAGCCGCTATCCCCGCTGGCGGGAAAAGATAACCGTCGTCACGTGGGTGCAAAGTTTCCGGCGTTGTTTTGCCTATCGCAATTTTTATATTTATGATGCGGCCGGTAATCTCCTGGGCCGGGCCGCTTCTATGTGGATTTTCCTGGATGCTGCCGGCAAAAAGCCCCTGCGCATACCGCCTGAGATAGTAGAACGTTATGGACTTAACCCCGAGATAGCCATTCCGGAAGGTTTTAGCGAGCTGGCCGGGCCGGAAAGACCGGCTAATATGGTAGCGTTTAATGTAGGCGCAGCAGACATAGACATCAATTGCCATGCCAATAACAAAAGGTATATCCACTGGCTGCTGGAGGGTGTGCCCCTGGAGGTCCACCGCCGGGCTTTTCCGGCCACAATTGAGGTTGTCTATAAAAAAGACGCTTATTACGGTGATTATATCCTCAGCCAGTGCCAGGAAATAGAGGCCGGGGATGGCATCAGGCAATATCTCCATCGCCTTACCTGCCCGGAAAAGGAACTGGAACTTACCCTGGCCCGGACAATCTGGCAGGACCGCTAGGTTTTTATATGGGCGTGTAAAGGAGGGTGCCAATGCGGGCCGATTTAGAAGTAAAGCTCAGCCACGATGGCCGGGAATGGATAGCCGGCGATGCTAATTTTGAGGCCAGGGGTCATACCCTGGTGGAACTGGACCAGAACATTAAAAAAGTGCTACAATTAAGCGGTAAATTTCAACTATACCTGCTTATTAACCGCCGGCCTATTGTGAAGATGTAAGTTGAGAGAAGTTTGCTTAAACCTTGTCTTCTGGAAATGATTTATGATATAATCTACCAGAAAAGCTTCCCTGCTCCACCGGCGGGTGGGGCCATAAGTCCACAGGGAGGAGGTGCTGTCATTTGCGCGATTACGAAGTCGTATTCGTAATTAAGCCCGACCTGGAAGCCGAAACTACTGCCGCTACGGTAGAAAAATTTACCCGGTTGATAGCCGATCAGGGCGGCCAGGTCATAGAGGTAGACCAGTGGGGCAAAAAGCGGATGGCCTATGAGGTACGCAAGTACCGGGAGGGCTATTATGTCCTCATGAAGTTTAAAGGTACGCCGGCCGTTGCCCAGGAACTGGAGCGGGTACTAAAGATTACCGATGAGGTAATTCGTTACCTGATCACGCGCCTGGAAGAAGCCAGCTAAAAGATAGGGCGGTGGGAGAGGTATGTTAAACCGGGTCATTTTGATTGGGCGGCTGACGCGGGATCCCGAACTGCGATATACGGCCAGCGGGGTGGCCGTAACTACCTTTACCCTGGCGGTGGACAGAAATTATGTAAACCAGCAGGGTGAGCGGGGAACAGATTTTATCCGCATTACCGTATGGCGCAAGCTCGCCGAAACCTGCGCCAACCATTTGAATAAAGGCCGCCTCGTTGCGGTTGAAGGCCGTCTCCAGACCCGCACCTATGAAACACCCGAGGGACAGAAACGCCAGGTTACCGATGTGGTGGCCGATGACGTCCGCTTCCTGGACTGGCCCCGGGATGGAAAAGGCGGGGCTAGCCCCGCTGCAGGTATGGGCGCTGAGGGTTTCAACGCAGATTTTAACGATATAGGTACTGAAGTAGATATAGGCGAAGACGATTTGCCCTTTTAGTCTTTGGGTTAAATTGTCTCCCGGTACTCCGTTGACCGGTTAGAATGTCCAGGTTCCGGTAAGTAAAATTAAAGGAGTGAAACCTAATTTGCCGCGTGACAAGAAACGTTCCCGGAAGCGGGTTTGCAGCTTCTGCGTCGATAAAATCGCGCAGGTGGACTATAAAGATGTAAACCGCCTCCGCCGCTATATCAGTGAACGGGGCAAAATTTTGCCCCGCCGTATTTCCGGCAATTGTGCCCGTCACCAGCGCCAGCTAACTCAAGCTATTAAAAGGGCGCGGATCCTGGCCCTGTTGCCTTATACGGTCGAATAATCAGGGTGGAGTTCCAGGAGGGAGGAGAGCAACTCCCTCTTTTCTATATCCCCTTAACTGATGACTAATGGGTGGTAACTTTATGGATGAAGGCAGGGTGGCTGCCCTGGCCGAAGGGGCCCTCATGGCAGCCCTTACGGTGGTCCTTGTGCTCACAGGCTATTTTATCCCTCCCCTTCAGGTACTTACCAATATTATCTGGACTGTTCCCATAGTCGTCCTTACGGTACGCCGCAGCCTGCGCCTGGGAGTAATGGCAACCTTTGTAGCGTCCCTGGCGATAGCTTTTTTTACCGGGCCGTTGAATGCGGTGCTGCTGTTTGTCCAGTTTGCCGGGCTGGGATTAATTTACGGCTATCTTTTCAAGGCTAAGGCCCGCCCGGCCCGGATTATAGTTGCCGGGGGAACTGTTTCCCTTTTTTCCTTGCTTTTAAGCCTGTTCCTTACATCCAAACTTACGGGGTTGCCCCTGGGGGGGTTGCTCCATGAAATGGAAATGACGGCTAATTATACCCTTGAATTTTACCGCCGGACGGGAATTCTGGAGCGCATGGGGGCAACGGGAGTAACCCCGGAGGAGTTGCAGGCTGCCCTGACCGGTATGATTAATTTTTTAAAACTCCTGTTACCGGGAATTTTAATCTCGGCCTCTCTCCTGGCTGCCTTTATTAATTACCTGGTAGCCGAAAAGGTGCTGCTACGCCTGGGCCTTGTTGAAAAGGGGCTGCCCCCCTTTCGTAACTGGCAGTTACCATGGTATGCCGCCTGGGGGGTAATTGCCGGCCTGGCCCTGTGGCAGCTGGGGGATTATTATAGCCTGGACTTAGCCTACAGGTTTGGGGTAAATATCCTTTATGTATATTTGCCCCTGCTGGCAGGTAACGGCCTGGCAGCGGTAAGTTTTATTTTTTACCGGCTGAAACTGGCTTCCTTTTTCAAGGTGTTACTGGTGATTGTAGCCCTTATAAACCTGCCTGTAGTCCTGGTTTCCCTGGCAACCCTGGGTTTATTTGACCCTTTTTTCAGCTACCGGCGGCGTACCGGCTCGCCTGGTGAAGGAGAGTGAGGCATTATGAAGGTTATTTTAGTTACTGATGTTCCCAAACTCGGCAACCGGGGTGCAGTGGTGGAAGTGGCCGAAGGCTACGCCCGTAATTACCTGTTGCCCCGTGGCCTGGCAGTGGAAGCTACTGCCGGGCGTATTAAGGAATTAAACCTGGAAAAGAAACGCCAGGAGGAGAAAAAAAGCCAGGAATTGCAACAGGCTCGGCGGCAGGCCGGTTTGCTCAATGGCGCTGTGGTAAAGGTAAGTACCCGTGCCGGTGATAAGGGCAAGCTCTTTGGTTCAATTACCAACAAGGAGATAGCCCAGGCAATTAAAAACACTTTTCATGTGGATATCGACAGGCGTAAAATAGATCTCAAAGAGCCTATCAGGGCCCTGGGCAGCTATGAAGTTACCCTGAAACTACATCCTGAAATCCAGGCCCGCCTGCAGGTACAGGTGGTGGCAGAGGGGAGTTAAAAAATGTCCAAAGAGAATTTGCCCATCCTGGCCAGCGATCGCCATATGATGGACCGCCAGGTGGATGCTTTATATGGTGTTTTATGTGATATTTATGGTACGGAGAAAGTTGTTCTAAGGGCCAGCAAGCTCGAAGCCCTTGATTTAATACGCTCCGATAATCTGGCGGCCAGGGTCCTGGCCCTGGAAAAATTGATCTATGAGGACCCAACCATTAATGATATGCCGGCGGAAGAAGATATACCCCGTATCCTGGCGGCCCTGCAGGAAGAAATAGCCGACTTTATTGCCCGGCGGACGGTGGAAGAAAAGCTGGAACAGCGCATTGCCGAAAGGCTGCAGGAGCGCCATGAAGAATATATCCAGGAGGTTCGCCGTCAGGTCCTGAAGGAAAATAACGGGCCGGAAAACGCCCAGACCCTCAAAAAACTGGCTATTCTGGAAAAGATGTCCCGGGTAACCCTTTCCCGGACGGCCCTGGAAGCCCTGCGGCCCCGGAGCCTGGAAGAGATTGTTGGCCAGGACGATGCCGTGCAGTCCATTCTTGCCAAACTCGCCTCCCCCTTTCCCCAGCACATGATCATTTACGGACCGCCGGGAGTAGGGAAGACCACGGCGGCAAGACTGGCCCTGGAGGAAGCCAAAAAAATAACCAGTTCCCCCTTTAAGCCCGGGGCACCCTTTGTTGAGGTAGACGGTACCACCCTGCGCTGGGATCCCCGGGAAGTCACCAATCCCCTCCTGGGTTCGGTCCACGATCCCATTTACCAGGGAGCGCGGCGGGATCTGGCCGAGAGCGGCGTGCCGGAACCCAAGCTGGGACTGGTGACTGAGGCCCACGGGGGTATACTTTTTATTGATGAAATCGGGGAAATGGACCCCCTGCTCCTTAACAAGCTCCTCAAGGTCCTGGAAGACAAGCGGGTAGAATTTGATTCTTCCTACTACGACCCTGGTGATGAGAGTGTTCCCCGCTATATTAAAAAACTTTTTGAGGAAGGGGCCCCGGCTGATTTTATCCTTATCGGTGCTACGACCCGCGAGCCGGAAGAGTTAAACCCGGCCCTGCGTTCCCGTTGTGCGGAGGTATTTTTTGCTCCCCTTACACCGGCCCATGTCCAGACTATAATTAGAGAGGCCGCCGGGCGGCTGGGGGTTAAATTGGAGCCGGCGGTCCCGGAACTAATATCCGAATATACCATCGAAGGCCGCAAGGCCATCAACATCCTGGCTGAAGCTTACGGCCTCAGTCTCTACCAGCAGCAGCGGAAAAAGGGCCGCCGGCGCCGGTTGATTACGGTAGACCATGTCCGGCAGGTCTTAAGAAGCGCTCGCCTGACGCCTTATGTTACTGTCAAGGCCAGGGATACCATGGAAGTGGGCCGCGTTACAGGCCTGGCTGTAGCCGGTTTTGTAGGTTCGGTCCTGGAGATTGAAGCGATGGCCTTCCCGGCACGGGAACCGGGGAAGGGGAGTATCCGTTTTAATGAAACGGCCGGCAGCATGGCCCGGGATTCTGTTTTTAATTCCGCAGTGGTTTTCCGCCTGCTGACGGGTGAGGATTTATATAACTATGACGTCCACGTCAATATTATCGGCGGGGCCAACATTGATGGTCCTTCGGCCGGCCTGGCCATTACCGCGGCCATCATCAGTGCCGTCCAGAAGCGGCCGGTGCGCCAGGACATAGCCGTAACCGGCGAGATCTCCATCCAGGGTAAAGTCAAGCCGGTCGGAGGCGTGCTGGAAAAAATCTACGGCGCCAAGCAGGCAGGTATGAAGATGGTTTTAATTCCGGCAGAAAATGCAGCCGAGGTACCGGCAGGGCTCAAAGGTATTGCCGTACAACCCGTAGAAACTGTAGCCGCGGCCCTGGATTACCTGATGCCTGCGGCCAGGGCCAGGGGCCGGCGGCGGTCCGGGGCAGGAGCCTGAGAACTATGACCGACGAATTGGAAAAGTCGCCTCCCCAGAGCCTGGAGGCCGAGCAGTCCGTCCTGGGAGCCATCATGCTCGACCGGGAGGCCCTGCTGACCGTCCTGGAAATCCTTAAAGTTGAAGACTTTTACCGGGAAGCCCACCGTTTGATTTACCGCGCCATCCTGGACCTCAATGAGCGCGGCGAGGCGGTCGACCTCCTGACGGTGACGGAAGAACTCCGCCGCCAGGGACAGCTGGAGGTGGCCGGTGGGGCTGCCTACCTGAGCTCCCTGACGGGGGATGTGCCCAGTGTAGCCAATGCCGGCTATTATGCCCGCCTGGTAGCGGAAAAGGCAACATTAAGGGCCCTGGTGCAGGCAGCCGGTCGTATTACCGAACTGGCTTTAACCCAGGCCGGCGATTTAGAGCAGATTTTAGATGAGGCAGAGCGCCTGGTTTTTGAGGTGGCCGGGGGCCGGCGCCGTAGCGGTTTTGTAACTGTTAAAGATGTCCTGATAGATACCTTTGCCCACCTGGAGCGATTGAGCGCCCACAAGGGAGAAGTAACCGGTATACCTACCTTCCATGACCTGGACAAGCTCCTTTCCGGCCTGCAGCCTTCCGACCTCATTATCTGTGCCGCCCGGCCGGGGATGGGAAAAACATCCTTTTGCCTCAATATTGCCCAGCAGGTGGCCGTCAAACAAAAGCTGCCGGTGGCTATTTTCAGCCTGGAGATGTCAAAGGAGCAGGTGGTGCAGCGCATGCTGGCAGCCGAAGCCATGGTGGAACAGCACCGCCTGCGGACCGGTTACCTGTCCGAAGATGACTGGGCGCGCCTGGTAAACGCCGCCGGTATCCTGGGGGATGCCCCTATCTATATTGACGATACCCCCGCCATATCAGCCCTGGAGGTCCGGGCCAAGGCGCGGCGGCTACAGGCGGAAAGCGGCCTAGGCCTGGTTGTAGTTGACTACCTGCAGCTGATGCAGGCCCACCGCCGCGTCGACAGCCGCCAGCAAGAAATTGCCCTTATCTCCCGGGCCATGAAAGCTTTAGCCCGGGAGTTGAACGTACCCGTACTGGTACTATCCCAGTTGAACCGCGGCGTTGAGCAGCGCCAGGACAAGCGGCCGGTTATGGCCGACCTCCTGGAGAGCGGGGCCATTGAAGCCGATGCCGACGTGATTATCTTCCTTTACCGGCCCCAGTACTACGATCCCGATACCGATAAAAAGGGGATTGCCGAAGTCATCGTGGCCAAGCACCGCAACGGACCGGTAGGAACGGTAGAAATGGCATTTTTACCAGAATACACTAAATTCGTCGACCTGGCTCCAGAACCGGCCACCTAAAACATTATTTAACGCTTTTTTGGCCCGGCCGGGCTGCCGGTTTTTCGCCTTGGAAAAGTGCCGTCCGGGGCAAGTTAATGTCGGGTCTTTGCGGCCGGTCCGGTATCTTTTTCTTATCCTCGGCGTACACTACCTTTTGTTAAAAGTAAAATGAAAGGGGTAGTGTCATGGCCAGGGTTATTGGCATCATTCCCAACCAGGAACAGGTAGGCGGCCTTATTGACAGCCTCAAAAACGCCGGCTTTGACCGCAAGGATATGATTGTTGCCAGCCTGTCAAAGTCTTTTACGGATTGGGAAAAACCTGATGAAATTGCCTACTTAAAAACCGAACGAGATGAGCTCTGGCAGGAAGGGACCGGTGCCTATACCGATTTCCTGGCCGGGTATGCCGGGCAGGGTGTGGCGGTAGCCGTGGAGGCGCCACGCCATGAACTGGCCCGCATCCGCGAGATCATGGAACAAAACGGGGCTGCAAAAATCCTCCAGGAATGAAACCTGAAACCGCGGGTTAGTCGCCGCGGTTCATTTTTGTCTCCTGGCAGGAATAGCCGCCTGAAGAACGAAATAGTAGCCAGGAAGGAAATACATAGTTTTGGGGGTGGCGTTTTCATGGAAGTCAACATAGCCGGTACCCTGCTGAAACTCCTCCAGGGGAATATCGTCGAGCAGGATGTAGAGGCCATTGTCAACGCCGCCAATACCGGCCTGTGGGGTGGCAGCGGCGTCGACGGCGCCATTCACAGCGCCGGTGGACCGGCCATAGCGGCAGAATGCCGCCGCATCCGGGAGGAGCAGGGAGGTTGTCCCGTTGGCCGGGCGGTCATCACCTCCGGGGGCTTTCTCAAGGCGCGTTATGTTATCCATACCGTCGGCCCCATCTGGCACGGCGGCCGGCAAGGAGAAGACGAACTGCTGGCCAGCGCCTACCGCAGCAGCCTGCAGCTGGCGAAGGATAGGGGTATAAAATCCCTGGCCTTTCCCTCCATCAGCACCGGGGCCTACCGCTTTCCCGTGGAACGGGCGGCGGGGATAGCCATGGCAACGACTAAAGATTTTTTGGCGGCCCATCCCGCCGCCTTTAAAGAAGTGCGTTTTGTCCTCTTTACTCCTGCCGTCCTGGCTGCCTTCGAACAGGCCCTGGGAAAAGTACTGGAATCTGCGCCTGCGTCATAACAGTAAATTTGGCGCAGGGCTTAACGAATGTAATTTTGGTTGGAGGATGGAGTTATATGCGTACTGGAACGGCCAGCCTGCCCCTTCACGGTGGCCATTGCCCGCCGTGGCTTTTTGAACGCATGCAGCGCCTGGGGCCGGCCATCCTGGAGATTATTGTCCGGGAATACGGGCCCGGGGAAGTCTTACGGCGCTTGAGCGATCCTTTCTGGTTTCAGGCCTTTGGCTGCGTTCTTGGTTTTGACTGGCATTCTTCCGGTTTAACCACCACCCTCTGCGGCGCCCTTAAGGAGGGCTTGCGCGGCCGGGAAAAGGACCTGGGCTTTGTCATCGCCGGGGGCAAGGGCCGTACTTCCCGCCGGACACCGGAGGAAATTGTGGCGGCGGCCGACAGGCTGGCCCTGACATCATTAAAGCCGGGGGATCTGGTTTATGCCAGCAGGATGGCCGCCAAGGTAGATAATACCGCCGTCCAGGACGGCTACCAGCTCTACCACCACGTCTTTATCTTTACCTTTGATGGCCGGTGGGCAGTGGTCCAGCAGGGGATGAACGAGGGAACGCGCCTGGCCCGCCGCTATCACTGGCTGGGTGAAGGGGTAAAGGACTTTGTCTGCGAACCCCACGCCGCCGTTTGCTGCGACGCGAAGGGAGAGACGTTGAATATGGTGGCCGGCGAGGGGCAGGTTTCCCGCCGGATGGTAACGGAACTGGCCAGGGAAGAACCCAACAAGGTAGTAAACGAGTTTAAGCGTATTCTGGACAGGGGAATGCCTGACCTCCCTCTCCCCTGGCGCCATGATGTCCCCCGGGCGAGCTACCTTAATAAAGCCCTCCTCAAGGTTTATGCCGCCCAGCCGCGGGATTTTGCCGCCGTCCTGGGGGTGGAAGGCGTGGGTCCTAAAACCGTCCGTGCCCTGGCCATGGTGGCCGAGGTTGCCTACGGCGCACCGGCCAGTTTCCGGGACCCGGTTCGCTACAGCTTCAGCCATGGCGGTAAGGACGGCCATCCCTACCCGGTGGACCGCCGGGAATATGATCGCTCCATTGCGGTCCTGGAACAGGCCCTGGCTGCAGCGAAGATCGGCCGTACCGATAAGCTCCAGGCTTTAAAACGGCTGGCCGGGATTTCCCCGTAAAGACTTTTTCCTAATAAAAACGCCACGTAGCGTCTTTAACTACGTGGCGTTTTATTATTAACCCAGGATATCTTTCAGGTCCTGTTCCGGCGTGGTGATGGGCTTCAGGTCGTAGTTTTCCTGCAGGACCTTCAGCACATTGGGCGTCAGGAAGGCTGGTAGGGTCGGGCCGATGCGGATGTTCTTTACGCCCAGGTGGAGCAGGGACAGCAGGATGGCTACTGCTTTCTGCTCGAACCATGACAGGACCAGGCTCAGGGGCAGCTCGTTGACGCTGCAGTTGAAAGCTCCGGCCAGGGCCAGGGCCACCTGGAGGGCTGAATGGGCGTTATTGCACTGGCCCATGTCGATAAGGCGCGGGATGCCGTCAATGTCGCCCAGGTCGAGGTGGTTGAAGCGGTACTTGCCGCAGCCCAGGGTCAGGACGACACAGTCCTCCGGTACCTTCTCCACAAATTCGGTGTAGTAGTTGCGGCCCGGTCTGGCCCCGTCGCAGCCACCTACCAGGAAGAAGTGGCGGATCTTGCCGGCCTTGACGGCATCGATGACCTGGCCGGCTATGCTTAAGACGGCCGTATGGTGGAAACCGGTGGTCAACTCGCCGCCGGCCTTTTCCTCCAGGGGCGGCAGGGCCTTTGCCTTTTCTATTACCGGGGTGAAGTCGCGATTTTTGATATGGGTTACCCCCGGGAGGCCGGCAATGCCGCAGGTAAACATGCGCTCCCGGTAGGATTCCCTGGGGATCAATACGCAATTGGTAGTTCCCAGGATGGCGCCGGGGAACTCTTCAAATTCTTTTTTCTGGTTCTGCCAGGCCGAACCATAATTGCCCGCCAGGTGGGAGAACTTTTTCAGTTCCGGATAAGCGTGGGCCGGTAACATTTCCCCGTGGGTATAGACGTTAATTCCCGTACCCTCCGTCTGCCGCAGGAGTTCATACAGATCCAGCAGGTCGTGGCCGGTAACTAGTATACCCGGCCCTTTCCTGGTACCGGTAGCAACCTTTGTCGGGACCGGGGCACCAAAGCGCTCTACATGGGCTTTATCCAGAAGTTCCATCACTTTGAGGTTCATGGCCCCTACTTTTAAAGCCGTTTCTATATGACGGTTAAGATCAAAGTCAACGTTTGTCAGGGTAGTAAAGAGGGCCTCGTGCATAAATGCGTCTACTTCTTCATCCCTGGCGCCCAGTTCCCGGGCATGGTAAGCATAGGCGGCAATACCTTTGAGGCCGATAATAATGGTATCCTGCAGGCTGGCGATATCTTCGTTCTTACCGCATACACCTGCCCTGGTGCACCCGGTACCGCCTGCCGTCTGCTCGCACTGGTAACAAAACATGCTTTTTCCTCCTCCGGTTGAATTTTAAAGACATCCTTATCATAAACGAGGAGCTGGAGACAAACTGTGACCTGGGTCACAAACAATAAACTATTTTTATTAAACAACCGTGTGCCTCCTGCTATAAATCTGAACTGGTACCAGCAGGAAATTCGTATTTGGCGTCGAAAAAAACTATTACAGCCAGTAATTTTTGGAAAAAAGGCGGAGGTCTTTAATGGATGGCAATTCTCCCCGGCGAGACGGGGCTGGATTGGACAAGGTGGCGGAAGCTACTACGCCAATTTATGATTTTCATTCTGCAACCGCCCGGCATAGCGGGGATTATGGCCATCCTTTATCCGGGGGAAATCCTGCAGGCACGCCCTGGATACCTAATGGTACGGTAGGTGAGATATATCAGGAAGCCCAGGAAGCCTTGGGCGATGTTTATAATCGTTGCCGCCTGGGGAGCCATCTGGAGGTCAAAAATATCCAGGAGATAGTAGGCGATTTTCTTAACCGGATGCAGGATAACCAGAACATGTTCCTGCAGGTGGCAATGCTCAAGGACCTGGACCCCTACTCTGTCCGGCACTCCCTGAATGTGACCGTCCTGGCTACCCTCCTGGGTTCAAAACTAGGGCTCTCCCGCGAAGAACTCCTCATCATTGGCGTTGGCGCGATGCTCCACGACGTGGGTAAACTGGAAGTACCGCCGGAAATTTTATTAAAACCCGGCAAATTAAATGCCGAGGAGTTTGCCCTTATCAAGCGCCATCCCCAGGCCGGTTATGAACGCCTGGATGGCGTGGTAAGCGAGGCGGTTCGCCGGGTGGCCCGTGATCATCATGAACGTTGCAACGGCAGCGGTTATCCTCAAGGATTAAGGCAGGAAGAATTAAGCCTGGCGGCACGGTGTGTGGCCATTGCCGACGTTTATGATGCTGTAACTACCGACCGCTGTTACCGGCCCAGGTATTTACCCCACGAGGGCATGGAATTGTTAATGGTGGAAAGCACTATGGGTAAGCTGGATATGGAACTGGTCCGGGTATTCTTGCAGGCCATTGCCAGTTACCCGGTGGGGACCAAGGTGCGGTTAACGACCGGGGAAATAGCCAGGGTAATAGCCCAGGAGCCTGAAGTACCAATGCGCTCGGTGGTAAAAGTGCTGCAGCCCCGGCACCGCGCCGGCGAGGTTATTCGCCTCCTGACCAATCCTACCGTTTTAATCGCTGAGGCCGAACCTTGATTTTATCTCCATAGCGCGTACGGGCGGGATGCCGGGGGCATGCTATTACTGGCCGAATTTTATGGTGGGGATGGTTGCATGCCGGTAAACAGCGGAAATTTAACAACTGCTTATCTGGGCCTGGGTTCCAACCTGGGCGACCGGGAAGGTCATTTGCAGCGGGCCGTAGCCATCCTGGACACCATTGAAGGGATCGAGGTAGAACGGATTTCTTCCTGGTATGAGACGGCTCCGGTGGGTAAAACCTCCCAGGGATGGTTTTTAAACGGCGTAGCCAGGATCAAAACTTCTATGTCTCCCCGCGAGCTGTTGCTGACAGTCCTGGCGGTAGAGCAGCGCCTGGGACGGGTGCGGCGGGAACGCTGGGGCCCACGGAACATAGACATTGATATCCTGCTTTATGACAACCTGACAATCAATGAACCCGACCTGCAAATCCCCCACCCCAGGATGCAAGAACGGGCCTTTGTTCTCGTGCCCCTGGCAGAAATAGCCCCGGACCTTATTTTACCTGATGGCCGGCGGGCAGATGAGGCTGCCAGGGATCATTTTCCCGGGCAGGAAGTATTGCCATACAGCAGCCTGCGGTGTTAAAATATAATAGGCGCTACCAGTAAGGAGCGCACATATTTACCGTTAAAATAATCAAATATAGGTTTAAAAGATTGGCCGCTTGGATCTATTACTTAAGACCGAGACGGGTGAGTAGGGGATGAGCTTCCGGCAACCTGTCGGGAGCTTTTTATTTGGGGGCGTGTCCATATATGCAAGTTGGTATAATTGGAGCCGGGGCTGTCGGTACCGGCATGGGTATACTGTTACGCCGGCGTGGGTATACCATTGCAGGGATAGCCAGCCGTACCTTCGCCTCAGCGCGAAGGGCGGCGGCAAGACTGGATTGCCCGGTCTTCGAGCGGCCGGAAGAAGTAGCCCGGCGGGCCGACGTGGTCTTTATCACCACCAGCGACCAGGCTATCGGCCCGGTAGCAGCGGCTGTTGCCGCGGTAAACGGTTTTCGTCCCGGGCAAGTGGTAATTCATATGAGCGGCTCTTTAACCTCGGACGTCCTGGAGCCGGCCCGGCAGGCCGGTGCCCTGGCCCTGAGCCTCCATCCCCTCCAGTCATGTGCCGACGCCGACCGGGCGGTGACTAACCTCCCGGGGTCAGTTTTCAGCCTGGAAGGGGATGAGGAAGCCCTTTCCCTGGGAAAACGCCTGGTAAAAGAACTGGGGGGGGAGTATTTTATCATCAGCCCCGGCGCCAAGCCCCTCTACCATGCCGCCGCCTGTGTAGCTTCCAACTACCTGGTGAGCCTCATTGATTTAAGCTACCGGCTTATGCAGGCAGCGGGCATGGAACCGGAAATGGCGGCCCGCGCCCTGGCGCCTTTAATTAAAGGAACACTGGATAATATTAATGAAAAAGGCATTCCCCGGGCACTGACCGGCCCCATTGCCAGGGGCGATATCGATACAGTCAGGGATCACTTGGTAGCCATTGATACCGCCGTCCCCGAACTGGGCGAGATTTACCGCGCCCTGGGACGCTACACGGCTGGCCTGGCCGGCCGTAAAGGCAGTATTGACCCCCGTGAGGTAGAACTGTTCAGGCAAATCCTGGATATCAGATTTGATGCAATAAGCAGGCGGGCGGCAACCGGAGGGGTCACCGGGGAGGGCTAACAGGTGCCGGTGGCTTTAACTGGTGCCCGCTCTATGTTTAATGAGATGGCAGGCCGGGCGCCGGATATGCTCATAAAAAACCAACTGAGGCCGGAACCTGTACCCCTGGTGGTAAGAAGCCGGTCAATAATCGGCTGATATGATATTGGTGGACCCTTTTCTGAAGGAGTCGATGATAATGGAGGTATTGACAACAATTGCTGCGATCCGCAATTTTGTTATGGCTGCCAGGCGGCAAGGGAAAAGCATAGGCCTGGTTCCTACCATGGGCTACCTGCATGAGGGCCATTTGGCCCTGGCCAGGAAGGCCAGGGAGCAAAATGACGTCGTTATCATGAGCATTTTTGTTAACCCGACCCAGTTTGGCCCCGGGGAAGACCTGGAGTGTTATCCCCGGGACCTGGAAAGGGATCAAAAGTTGGCGGCTGGCGCGGGTGTTGATGCTATTTTTGCCCCTGGCGCAGAAGAAATGTACCCGCCCGGCTATGCCACCTATGTCCAGGTTGAGGGCCTTACGGAAGTCCTGTGTGGCGCCTCCCGGCCGGGCCATTTCCGGGGTGTAGCTACGGTAGTGAGCAAGCTTTTTAATATTGTCCAGCCCGACCGGGCCTATTTCGGCCTCAAGGATTACCAGCAGGCGGTAGTGATTAAACGCCTGGCCAGGGATTTAAATTTTCCGGTTGACATAATCACCATCCCTACCGTGCGGGAGGCGGACGGCTTGGCTTTAAGTTCACGGAACAAGTATTTAAGCCCGGACGAGCGCCGGTGGGCCCTGGCCCTCTACCGGGCCTTGAATACAGGGGCTGCCCTTATCCGTTCCGGTGAACGGCGCGCCGCCGTGGTCCGGGACGCCATGGCGCAGGAAATTTTATCCCGGCCCCGTACGCGCATCGATTATGTGGCGGTCAACGACGCCGAAACCCTCGAACCTTTAGACGAAATCAGGGGCCGGGTGCTGCTGGCCCTGGCCGCCTGGGTGGGGGAGACCCGTTTAATAGATAACATGATCGTGGAGGTGAAAGACTGATGTGGCGCACCATGATGAAAAGCAAACTGCACCGGGCGACCGTTACCGGCGCTGACCTCAATTATATAGGTAGTATTACCATCGACAGCGATTTGATGGCCGCAGCCGATATTTTACCCAACGAAAGAGTCCAGGTAGTCAATAATAATAACGGCGCCCGCCTGGAGACCTATGCCATCCCCGGGCCCCCCGGCAGCGGTATCATCTGTGCCAACGGCGCCGCGGCCCGGTTGGTCCAGCCCGGTGATGTGGTCATCATTATCTCCTACGGCATTTTTACCGACGCCGAGGCCACGTCCTATAAACCGCGCGTCATTTTCCTGGACGGGCAGAATAAAATAAGTGAGATCCGGGGTAGGGAACGGCCGGGAGAGACCTGGGTATGAAGCCCGGCGAAAAAATGTTAACCATAATTGCCGCAGGGAGTTGACAACCATAAAAAGGAAGTTTAAAATAAAACTATGGCTAAAGAAGGCAGCAAGCAGCAAGTATTAGAGTACCTGCGCCGCCGCCCGGGTGAGTATATTTCCGGGGAAGAGCTTAGTAAAAGACTTGCCATCACCAGGACGGCGGTGTGGAAGCATGTCCAGGCCCTGCGCCGGGAAGGTTATCAAATTGATGCCCAGACACGTCGCGGCTACTGCCTGCTGTCTGCGCCGGACTGCTTTTACCCCGAGGAAGTGACCGCAGGCCTGAAGGCCACCTGGCTGGGCCGGAACCTTTACTATTATGATGAAGTGGGCTCTACCAACCAGGTGGCCAAAGAACTTGCCGACGGCGGGGCACCGGAAGGGACGGTGGTCATCGCCGAAGGCCAGACCGGAGGCCGCGGCCGGCGCGGGCGTTCCTGGGTTTCGCCGCCGCGAAAAGGCATCTGGTTTTCTGTCATCCTGCGCCCGCGGGTGGCAACGGCCATGGCCTCCCAGCTTACCCTGCTGGCGGCGGTAGCCGTTGCGGCAGCAGTACGCCGCCAGACCGGCCTCCCCCCTGGTATCAAGTGGCCCAATGATCTCCTGGCCGGGGGGAGGAAAATGTGCGGTATCCTGGCAGAAATTAAAGCCGAGATTGATGTCCTGGAGTATGTCGTTCTGGGCATAGGCTTAAATGCCAATCTTGAGGTAGGGGATTTTAGCCCTGAAGTAAGACCGCACGCTACCTCTTTATATTTAGAGTTGGGGCGTCCGGTGGAGCGATTGCCCCTATTCCAGGAGATGCTCTACCAGCTGGAAAAATGGTATGAGCGCTGGCAGGAAAAGGGTTTTGAGCCCATCCGGCGGGCCTGGAAAGAGGCGAGCGTGACCCTGGGCCGGGAGGTGGAAGTAAACACCTGGCGGGATGTCTTCCGGGGCGTGGCCGTTGATATTGACGCCGAGGGCGCGCTGCTGGTGCGGGGGGCGGGAGGTGAGGTTCGCCGGTATAATTCCGGGGAAGTGAGCCTGCGAGCGGCAGGCTAAAATTTTTCTCATATATGTTAACCATATATAAAACAAAAAGTTAACAATAAACCATGTGCCATTTATATTAGCGAGCCATGGAGGCAGTAGCTTGAAAAAAGCCGGCAACCGGCCGGCCTTCGAGGAGGTTTTTTTCTTGCGTACTAAAGACATAGCCCTGATAGCCCTTTTTGCCGCCCAGGTAGCCATCCTGGCCCAGGTGGCTATTCCCCTGCCCTTTTCACCGGTACCCATTACCGGCCAGGTCCTGGGAGTTTTCCTGGCCGGGGCCGTACTCGGCAAAAAGAAAGGCACCCTGGCTATAATCGTGTACTTACTCCTTGGGGTGATTGGCCTGCCCGTTTTTGCCCGTGGTGGGTCGGGCCCGGCGGTCCTGGCCGGGCCGTCAGGGGGATATCTCTGGGGGTTTATCTTGGGCGTCTACTTCATGGGCCTGATCCTGGAAAGGGGCCAAGGGGAACCGGGTTACGGCCGCCTGGTTGCCGGCATGCTTGCCTGTCTGGGGGTAGTCTATTGCCTGGGTACTTTCCAGCTGGCTTACATCCTGCATCTTAACCTGGTTAAAGGGTTGCTCCTGGGGGTCCTGCCTTACATTCCCCTGGATATGGCCAAGATATTCCTGGCGGCGGCCGTTGGCCTGAAGGTCCGGAGGGCCCTGCAGCAGGCGGGGTACCTGGCCCCCGGGAGTACTTCTGATTGTTAGGCGGCTGCCCCTTCAGGTTATAGCTCTAGCCGTCCGGTTAGCTTGTACCGGCAGCTCTCGTTGCTTCTTTTACAGGCGGTTACTAACCTTTTATGTGGGGTATTTTTTTAGTAAGAAAAAGGATAAAGCCCGGGGCTGTGGAATAATTTTATAAGTCGAAGAAGATGGAGGGAACGGCGGCATGTTAATGGCCATAGATGTCGGCAATACTAATATTGCCATTGGCCTTTATAAAGGGAAGGAGTTACAATGCTGCTGGCGCCTGGCCAGCGACCGGCAGAAGACGGCCGACGAATACGGCCTGGTCTTACGCCAGCTGGCCGGTTACCAGGGAATGGAGATAGATGCCGTTCAAGCCGTAGTCATGGCTTCCGTGGTGCCGACTTTAACCCAGACTTTCACCATGATGATAAAAGAACAGTTAGAATGCAGGTTGCTGGTAATCGGCCCCGGGGTAAAAACGGGCATGCCTATTCGTTTTGACAATCCCAGGGAGGTGGGCGCCGACCGCATTGTTAACGGTGTAGCCGTCTATGAACTTTACGGCGGCCCGGCCATTGTCGTGGACTTTGGGACCGCCACAACCTTTGACGCCATTTCTGGAAACGGTGAATATCTGGGGGGAGCCATCGCACCCGGGATTGGCATCGCCACCGAAGCGCTGTTTGCCCGGGCAGCCAAACTACCCCGGGTTGAACTTATCAAACCGCCCCGGGTAATCGGTAAAAACACCGTGGCCGGCATGCAGGCGGGAATAATGTATGGCTTTATCGGCCAGGTAGAGGGGATCGTCACCCGCATGAAGGAAGAGATGGGTGGGCAGGCCTTGGTGGTGGCTACCGGCGGCCTTGCCGGCTTGATAGCGCCTGAAGTAGGTTGTGTCGATAAAGTTGACCCCCTGTTAACCCTGGAGGGTTTGCGGATCGTCTATGAGCGCAACAGTTAAGATTGGCCCGGTAACCCTGGAAGCGCCGCTGGTAACGGCGCCCATGGCGGGCTTTACCGACCCCATTTTTCGCCTGCTTGCCAGGGAAGCGGGAGCTGCCTTGACCTATACCGAAATGATCAGCGCCCAGGGTCTTATTTACCGCAGTAAGGCTACCTGGGCGCTCCTTGATTTAAAAGGTGAGTCCGGGCCGGTGGCCGTCCAGCTATTCGGCCGTGAACCGGGAATTATGGCCGCGGCTACCAGGCTGGCCGTGACCGCCGGAGCGGCCATTGTCGATTTAAATATGGGCTGCCCGACACCCAAGATAGTCAAAAACGGGGAAGGGGCGGCCCTGATGCGCGATCTTTCCCTGGCTGCGGAAATTGTTGCCGCCATGGTAGAGGCGGCCGGTCCGATACCGGTTACGGTCAAGATGCGTAAAGGATGGGATGAAGATAGCGTAAACGTTCTCGAGGCAGCCCTGGCGGTGGTGGCGGCCGGTGCCAAGGCGGTGGCCGTTCACGGCCGTACCCGCAGCCAGTTTTACAGCGGGCAGGCCGACTGGACCTGCATCCGGAGGGTTAAGGAAGCCGTACCGGTACCGGTCATTGGCAACGGCGATATCAGGACACCGGCGGACGCCATAGCCATGCTGGAACAGACGGGCTGTGACGCCGTTATGGTAGGCCGGGCCGCCGTAGGCAATCCCTGGCTTTTAATGGCCATCCGCGCTCGCCTGGAAGGCCGCCCGGAACCTCCCCCTCCGGATGTAGCCACCAGGATGGCTATAGCCATGCGTCATTTTAAAATGATGGTAGATTTAAAAGGGGAAAAGGTGGCGGTGAAAGAAATGCGGAAAGTGCTTGCTTGTTACCTCAGGGGCTTGCCCGGTGCAGCCCGCCTGCGGCAACACCTTTATACCCTCGACACCGCGGCGGCAGTCATGGCTGCCCTGGTCGCCTACAGCAGTGTCGTTCCCGACCGGATTGACGTAAAATAAATCTCCATAACGGGTATAATTTTCATGGTCCTGGCAGGCCGGTTTTATTTAAAGGCCGGATGAATTACCTTGCCAGGACCATATTTTTTTGTTATAATCTACCTTGCACATTTTTGTGCACAAAGGGGCAGTTGACTGGTGGAACTGATACGGATTGGCGACAAGCTTATCAGCCGGCGCAAGATTAATTCCATCCTGGAGCGCATTTTTACGTTGCGCTGCCAGGGATTTTCCCAGCAGGAGGTGGCCCGGCAGGTAGGCGTGGACCGCTCCTTTGTCTCCCGTTTAGAAACCCTGGGCGAGATACGGCGCGGCCGGCGTGTGGCTGTGGTGGGCTTTCCCGTCGCCAATAAGGCCGAACTGGAAAATATGCTGCGACAGGAGGGCGTTGAATACATACTGCTCTTAACCGATAGCGAACGATGGGATTTTGTTCGCCAGAAGAATGGCCTGGAATTACTGAACCAGATAATGGAGATTGTGGCTCAGTTGCGGAATTATGATGTAGTCATTATTATTGGCTCCGACTACCGCATTAAGGTCGGTGAGGCCTTGCTGGGACGGGAAGTGGTGGGCGTAGAGATGGGTCCTTCCCCTATTAGGGGTGACAGGGAAGTCAACGCCGAAGAACTCCGGTCACTGGTCCGGGATTTGGTTGAAGCTGAAAAATAAGGGGCTGAACGATAAATGAAACGAGTAGTAAGCATCAGCCTGGGTTCATCAAAACGGGATCACCAGGTAGAAGCGGAATTCCTGGGAGAAAGGTTTCGCATTGAACGCATCGGTACCGACGGCGATATGGAGCGGATGGTCAATCTTATCCGGGAACTGGACGGGCAGGTAGACGCCTTCGGCCTGGGGGGGATGGACCTGTACATCCGGGTAGGAACCAGGCGTTACCTCCTGCGGGATGCAGCTAAAATAGTCCGGGCGGCCCGGCTGACGCCCATGGTGGACGGCGGCGGCCTGAAGGATACCCTGGAGCGCCGGGTGATAACCTACCTGGCCCGTGAAGGTGTCCTGGATTTCCGGGGCAAGAAGGTACTCATGGTCAGCGCCGTCGACCGCTTTGGTATGGCTGAAGCCCTGGATGCCGCCGGGGCCGAGCTTATTTGTGGCGATTTAATTTTTGGCCTGGGTATACCTGTGCCCATTCGGTCCCTGTCCAGGTTCCAGCGGGTTGCTTATGTTGCGGCACCCTTCGTTCGCCTGTTGCCTTTTAAACTCCTCTACCCCACAGGCAAAGAACAGGAGAAAATTGATAACCGCTACCAGCGTTATTACGAAGCTGCGGAGATTATTGCCGGGGATTTTCTCTTTATCCGCCGTTACCTACCCCCGGAATTGCCGGGGCGGGTGATAATCACCAATACCGTTACCAGCACCGACATCGAAGAACTGCGTCGCCGGGGGATTAAAACCCTTATTACCACTACCCCGGAATTTAACGGTCGCTCCTTTGGTACCAATGTCATGGAAGGTGTCCTGCTGACACTCAGCGGCAAAAAGGCGGATACCGTCACGCCGGAAGATTATAACCGGTTGTTAGACCGGCTCGACTTTAAACCCCGGATAGTCAACCTGACTTAACATAATGTTTGCTTACAGGGTAACCCCACTTCCTACCTCACACTTCCCATATCTATATTAAAGGAGGGCTATTCCTTGCATCGGTTCGCCTTTATGATCCATCCGCTGGATATCAGCTATTTTGCCAGGAAGTTTCCCTTCACACGTTACTTGCCCGCAAAGTTCCTGGAAAAATTGGCACTTCATATCCCTCCTCTGAAAACTTCTCACATTACCGGTGTTCGTTCCCCATATGCTGAAACCGAAGGATGGTTCGTTGCCTGCCCCCTCACCTCACGCCAGATGGTGACCCTGCCGGAAGAATTTGTAATCCAAAAGATTATTAGCACCGGTCGCCTGGCAGAAAAACTGGGAGCAGAGATCCTGGGACTGGGAGCAATGACTTCTGTAGTCGGCGATGCCGGGGTTACCGTGGCCCGGAATTTAGATATAGCAGTGACTACCGGTAACAGTTATACCGTTGCTACAGCCCTCGAAGCAACGGAAAAGGCGGCGGCCATGATGGGTATCGAACTGCCCGGAGCCGAGGTGGCCATTGTTGGGGCCACAGGCTCAATTGGCGCCGTATGCGCTAAAATCCTGGCCCGCCGCTGCCGGAATCTAACCCTGGTTGCCCGCAATGAAGCCAGGTTGTCCCATCTGGCCGGTGAAATAAAAGATATGACCGGTGTAAAGGCCAGGACAACAGCTTATTCCCGGGAAGCCCTCCGTCGCGCCGATGTTATTATTACCGTTACCTCAGCGGTAGATACGGTTATCGAGGCGGAGGACCTGAAACCGGGGGCGGTGGTCTGCGACGTAGCCCGGCCGCGGGATGTTTCCCGGAGGGTGGCCGAGATACGCGATGACGTGCTGGTGATCGACGGCGGGGTAGTAGAAGTTCCGGGCAATGTCAACTTTAACTTTAATTTCGGTTACCCTCCGGGACTGGCCTATGCCTGTATGGCCGAAACCATGATCCTGGCCCTGGAGGGGCGCATGGAAAACTTTACTATGGGCCGGGAGTTAACGGTAGAACAGATTGATACCATTAACCGCCTGGCAGCCAAACACGGCTTCCGGGTGGCCGGTTTCCGCAGTTTCGAGTTGCCGGTTTCCGAAGCTAGGGTGGCGGCCATCCGCGAGCAGGCCAGGCGTAAACTGGCCCTGGCCCGTTAACTTTTGGAAGGGTATTGACATGGTAACCAGTCAGACCTATAATACCAGTAAATAAACGGACTATATTACAACAAGCACTGGGAAACTTCCGGTGCTTGTTATAGTACTTGGGCCTGTGGGGCGGTCGCATAAAGGAAGGAAAAAGGACATATATTGAGATAGCACTGATGTTCATAATTTATGCGGTAACTGAAGGGGAGCGAGCAGAGGATGGCAGAAAAAGAAACCTTATTAACCCTGAGCGGGTTAAAGAAACTCGAGGAAGAGCTGGAGTACCTCAAGTCTGTAAGGAGGCGTGAAGTCGCCGAGCGTTTGAAACAGGCCATTGAGTTCGGCGACATCAGTGAGAACTCCGAATACGAGGACGCTAAAAACGAGCAAGCCTTTATTGAAGGCCGTATTCTTACCCTGGAAAAAAAGCTGCGCAATGCCAGGATTATCGATGCCAGCGAGGTGCCTGAAGACATTGTCTCCCTTGGCTCCCGGGTCACCTTGAAGGACCTGGATGGGGGGGAGGAACTAGAATACGAAATCGTCGGCTCTATGGAGGCCGATCCGGCGGAAAACAAGATTTCTAACGAGTCGCCGGTAGGCAAGGCCATCCTGGGCCACCGTATTGGAGAAATAATAAATATTCAGGTGCCGGCTGGTACCTTGCATTACCAGATAGTAAATATAACCAGAGGTCTATAGGAGGAACGACGTTTTGGAAGTAGAGAATGATTTAATGGCGGTGCGCCTGGAAAAGTTAAAGGAGCTCCAGGGAGAGGGCGTCGACCCGTACGGGGGACGCTTTGAACGCACCCACACCACGACGGCCGTCCACCGGCATTTTGAAGAACTAGAGGGACAGGAGATAGCCCTGGCAGGCCGTATTATGGCCATCAGGGGCCACGGCAAAGCCTCCTTTGCTGATTTACAGGACCGGGACGGGCGCCTCCAGCTTTATGTCCGTATTGACAACGTAGGAGCGGAAACCTACGGGTTATTCCGCAGGTTGGACATCGGCGATATTATTGGCGTTAAGGGTAGGGTCTTTCGCACCCACCGCGGGGAAATTTCCCTGGAAGTCTATCAACTAACTCTCCTGTGTAAAAGTTTACGCCCTTTACCGGAGAAATGGCACGGGTTAAAGGACGTAGACTTACGCTACCGGCAGCGTTATCTCGATCTCATTGTTAACCCGGAAGTAAAGCAAGTGTTTATCATCAGGGCTAAAGTGTTACGGGCCGTACGTTCCTTTCTGGACGGCCGCGGGTTTTTAGAAGTGGAAACCCCGAGCATGCATACCATCCCCGGCGGCGCGGCTGCCCGGCCTTTCATTACCCACCATAATGCCCTCGATATCGATCTCTATTTACGTATTGCTTTAGAGTTGCATTTAAAGCGGCTACTGGTGGGCGGCCTGGAAAAGGTTTACGAAATGGGCCGCATTTTCCGCAACGAAGGCATATCGACCAAACACAACCCGGAATTCACCATGATTGAATTGTACCAGGCTTATGCCGACTATGAAGACATGATGAACCTCCTGGAGGAGATGGTAGCCTACGTCGCCAGGGAGGCGGTAGGGTCTACTACCGTTACGTACCAGGGCGAGGAATTGGATTTGACCCCGCCCTGGCCGCGTTTAACCATGTTTGCAGCCATTGAAAAATACACCGGCATAGATTTTTCCCTCATAACAACAAGGGAAGAGGCAGGGCGGGCTGCGGCAGAGCTGGGCGTGGAAATCGAACCCGGCATGGATTGGGGTAAAATTGTAAACGAAGTTTTTGAGACGAAGGTTGAACCCCATTTAAAGCAACCCACTTTTATCCTCGATTACCCGGTGGCCATATCACCCCTGGCCAAAAGAAAAAAAGAAAACCCGGAACTTACTTACCGCTTTGAAGCCTTTATTGCCGGGAGGGAACTTGCCAATGCCTTTTCCGAATTGAACGATCCCCTCGACCAGCGACGGCGTTTTGAACTCCAGATGGCTGCGCGGGCCGCCGGCGATGAAGAAGCCCACATGCTCGATGAAGATTTCTTACGCGCCCTGGAATACGGTATGCCCCCGGCCGGCGGTATGGGTATAGGTATCGATCGCCTGGTAATGATCCTGACGGATGCGACATCTATCAGGGATGTTATCCTGTTTCCCACCATGCGTCCAAGAGAAGAATAGCAAAATGGAGTATCGACTTAAAAACAAATAAAACCTGGAGCTTATCCGGTATAATAGCAACGGGCAACCGTTAGCAGGCCCTATTGGGCATTGCGCGCTGCCCGTTTTCAGTGTTATATTATCTCCTGCGTCCCGGCAGGGGCGCAACGACAAGAAAGAAAAGGAGAAAAGGCCCCTTGACAAAGTATCGGGGGCCGTAGTAAAATACAGACTTGCCGGCAGGAAATGCCGGTGAGAGTAGCAAAAAGCCCTTGACAGCGAGGGCGAT
>NZ_JANRHG010000011.1 GCF_024733845.1 Neomoorella sulfitireducens | reverse complement strand
GTGGGCGTAAGGGCTACGCAGTATTTTTCCCACCAGCATGTCCCTGGTAAAAAAGTCAGCGGTATACTTCGCTTTTCCGGTAACTTTGGCCACGGCATCTACCCTGTTTATGCTTTTTCCTACTACTGAAGAAGCCATTTTAGCCCCTCCAAACTTGAGGTTGGTAATTTCTATTATTATAGTTGAGTAGGGACGTTAAGGATTTTGATGGGGGAAGGTGTGACTTGCCAACCTGCGCCTCATCTTCCCCCACTGTCAGGTGTCACAATATTTATAAAAACTATTTCGGTATCTCTCCCTCGACACCTTCAACGAACCAATCGAATTGTAGCATATCGGCATCACTCATTCTTTGGCCTTCGGGAACCCGGATTTTACCACTTTGATCCTTTATTGGACCGGTAAAGACGTCCCAGGTGCCATCCATTATCTCTTTCTTTTTGGCCTCGACTAGTTGTTTGACGTCATCTGGTACCATGGGACCATAGGGGGCCAGGTCGACGACACCATCTTTCATTGACCCCCAATAGTTGTGGTCCCACTGCTTCCCTTCTTTAATTTCCTTAACCACCTGGGTATAGTACTTGCCCCAGTGGAAGATAGGAGTAGTTAAGACGGCTTTGGGAGCAAAGGAACTCATATCAGTGTTGTTACCTATACCGTAAGCACCACGCTCTTGAGCAGCAATCATGGGGGCCGGGGTGTCTTGGTTTTCGGCAATAACGTCAGCACCGACATCAAGAAGGCTCAAGGCAGCCTGCTTTTCAGCAGCTGGATCGTACCAGGTATTCGTCCAGACTACCTTGACTACGGCTTGGGGATTTACTGATCGCACGCCTAAGGCCAGAGCATTGATTCCCCGGATAACTTCAGGAATGGGATGAGAGGCAACATAACCGATAATATTAGTCTTGGTCATCTTACCGGCAATGATCCCTGAAAGATAACGCGGTTGGTACATACGGCCGTAATAATTACCTACATTATCTGCCGACTTGAAATGAGCGCAATTAAGGAAGACTACCTGGGGGTATTTCTCGGCGACCTTAAGTACATAATCCATATACCCAAAACTGGTGGCAAAAATAACTTTATTCCCTTTTTCGGCAAGCTCTGTAAGCGTCCTTTCAGCATCGGCTCCTTCAGGTACGTTCTCAATAAAAGAAGTCTTCACCCACGAGAGTTCTCTTTCCATTTCTTTTCTACCCTGATCATGGGCATATGTCCATCCGGCATCACCTATCGGTCCAACGTACATAAAGGCTACTTTAAAAGGTTCTTCCTTATTTTCCGTCGCAACTGAAGACTGGCCTTTATCTCCGGAGGTATTCTCGACTTTACCCCCACCACAGCCACTTACTAAACCAATAGCCAGAATAGCGACAACAGACATCAATGTCAGCCACTTTCTATTTATTAACATAACTTTAACCTCCTTTTATTATTTTAGTGGCTTGCCCGGTTATAGATAAAAAAACAAGAAAAGCTTTCTACCCCCTTAACTATATTTTTGATTGTGTATTTACATCCTAATGCCAAGCAAATTACACCACCCCTTGTTAGATTAATGTTACCTTTCTGGCCATTCTTACAGTATAATTTAAGTTGGCGTCTATATAGGAAAAGCGCCTTTTGCTTATGTTAAGGTTATTGCTCAGCAAAAGGCGCCTGCCCCGTTACAGGCCCGAAAGTACTTGCAGCAAAATAAAGGTAGGACGATCTAATTAGCCAGTTTTCCTTCTTTATACTGCCGTAAAAAACGCTGGCAGTAACGGTCCCTGCCCAGCAAGAGTTCGGTAGCTGTCAGGGCCGCCATCAACTCCCGGTCTAAAGGGTCCAGTACGGCGGCATCTAGCCCTCCGGCGACGGCCAGGACCAAAAAGGTGCGGTTGACCAGGCGCCGGGCCGGCAGGCCGAAGGAAATATTACTCAAACCGCAGATGGTTTTAATGCCGGGTAATCTTTCTTTTATAAGTCTAAGGGTCGCGAGGAATTCTACCCCTGCCTTCTCGCTGGTGCCAACGGTATGAACCAGGGGATCCAGGTAAATGTTATCTTTATCGATGCCCTCTTCCTGGAGCTTCGCTACCAGCTCTTCAGCTATTTCCATACGCTCGGCGGCAGTAGCAGGTATCTGCCGCCCGTCGAGGCAGAGGGCGACAATCTGGCAGCCGTATTCCTTTACAAGGGGAACTATGCCCTTAAAACGCCCGGGCTCCAGGGTGATGGAATTGATCATGGCCTGGCCCCGGTGGGCAGGCAAGGCGGCGGCCAGGGCCGCCGGGTTGGGTGAATCCAGGACCAGGGATATGTCCATAACGCCCTGGATAGTTTCCACTGCCCATTTTAATGCTTCCGGCTCGGCGTCCATCAGGGCGCCGGCATTGACATCAAGTTTTGCGGCTCCCGCCGCCACCTGTTCCCGGGCGAGGTGGAGGAGGCCTTCTTTATCACGTCCCGCCAGTATTTGCCGCGCCTGGAGCCGGCTACTGTTAATTTTTTCGCCGACGATAAGCACAATCTCGCCCCCTTGTCCGGCTACCTATAATAACCTCTGTTTGGTTGGGTAAGCAAAGTAGTCCCTGCCGGTACGCCGGCCGGCCCGGTCCAGCATCTCCCCGGATACCCGGTTGGCCTGGCGGATAATATCCTCTTCATCGACCCTCACCAGCCGGCCTTCCCGGACAACTACCTGGCCGTTGACAATGGTAGTATCTACTAGTTGGCTGCCGCCGCAGGTGATGATGGCTGCGACCGGGTCATGCTGCCCGCCGGCAAAGCCCAGTTCGTCGAAGTTTATTAATATCATGTCCGCCGCCATCCCGGGCGCCAGGTAGCCCAGGTCCTCCCGGCCCAGGGCTCTGGCGCCGCCGTGGGTGGCCAGGCGCAGGACTTCTTCCGCTGTAAGGCCATCGTTGCCGTAAACCAGCTTCTGCAGCAGGTAGGCCACCCGCATTTCGTTCCACATATTGGAGGAATCGTTGCTGGCGCTGCCGTCGACGGCCAGGCCCACCCGTGCGCCGGCAGCTAGCAGGTCCCTGACCCGGCAGACTCCGGAGGAGAGCTTCATATTGGAAACCGGGCAGTGGGCAACGCCGCATCCCGTCTCCCCCAGGAGGGCAACTTCGGCATCGTTGAGATGGATGGCGTGGGCAAACCAGACGTCAGGGCCCAGCCAGCCCAGGTCGGCCATATAATCCACCGGCCGCCGGCCGAATTTCTCGAGGCAGAATTTCTCTTCGTCCTTGGTTTCGGCCAGGTGGGTGTGGAGCATGACACCATACCGGCGGGCCAGGGCGGCGCTTGCCTGCATCAACTCCGGGGTTACGGAAAAGGGCGAACAGGGAGCCAGGGCGACCTGGCACATGGCGTAAGGCCCGGTTTCATGGTACTGCTGGATCAAACGCTCACTATCGGCTAAAATTTCGTCTTCATCCTGGACGACCTCATCCGGGGGCAGACCTCCCCGGCTCCTACCCAGGGACATGCTGCCGCGGTTGGCATGAAAGCGGATGCCCAGCTCCCGGGCTGCCTGGATCTCCAAGTCGATTATTTCCTTTCCCTGGCCCCGGGGAAAAACATAATGGTGGTCGGTAGAGCAGGTACAACCTGTCTTCAGCAATTCTCCTAGCCCCACAAGGGCTCCCAGGCGTACTGCTTCCGGTGTCAGTTCGCGCCAGATCTCGTAGAGGGCCACCAGCCAGGGGAAAAGGGGTATATCCTGGGTGGCCGGGATGTTGCGCGTCAGGGTCTGGTAGAGGTGGTGATGGGTATTGATCAGGCCCGGGATAACTACCTTACCCCCGGCGTTAATAACCTCGTCACCGTCTCCTGCAGGAAGGTTATGGCCGATGGCCTTAATGGCCGGCCCCTCAATCAGGAGATCGGCCTGCCGGTAGCGGTGACCTTCATCGTCCAGGGTGATTATCCACTCGGCGTTTTTAATCAAAAGAGACACTGCGAGGGTCTCCCTCCCGCCGGCAATTTGCCGCGTTATTTAAATTGTACCCCCTGCTTGAAAAGCCTTTCCTTTACTTCGTCGTAGATTTTCTGCCAGTGATCTTTAGGGCGTAAGGTTTTAAGATCATATACCTCGGTGAAGGATTGCCCCACCGGCTTTTTATCCAACAAGGGGACGTAGTGTTGTTGCCATTCTTTAATGAGCTCGTTGGCCTGTTCCCGGGGCATCCCTGCTACGGCATGACTTATTTCGGCGTTGAAGCGGGCCTCCAGGCCGCTGACGTGGTCCTGGCAGACCCCGGCACCGGAGCGGACGCCGTCAATACGAGCCGTACCGGATACAGTAGCCGCCGTTGCGATGGTGGCAGCTTCGTAGAGGAGGGATTCTGTTCCCGGACCGGAAACCGGTGAAGTCATCACCGTTGTCAACAGGTGGGTGTTGCGGTTCAGGGCCTGCTGGGAAGCACTGATGGCCCAGACTATTTCCGGTGCTGTATCGGATTCAAAGAAGGGATGGGTGGGACAAATGGAATGGGTCGTCGACATATTCACTACAGCCATAAGGATAACCCCGGCTACGGCTACCATGGCCACCCCTTCGGCGCCGCCGGCATAGCCGCCGTAAATGGGATTACAAAAGTCGTGGATAATACAACCCGTCTGGATCAGGTGGGCTACTTTAATAAGCAGGGCGTAGCTTGTCTTCAGTTCGCTGGTAAAACAGACATGGTGCCAGTCGACAGGCGTAAAGCCGCCATAAGAAGTGCCCGAAAGCTCGCCGATTTCCGTAACTGCGTTTTCAACACATCCCAAACTGATGCCGGGCCGCCCGGCCCTCTGGGCTGCCGCCTTGGAAAGTTCTACTTCCCGCCATGCCAGGAGCACTTCCCAGGGAGTATGGGTTTTGGGTGGCCGGCCGTAAATGGTAGCAAAGGTACCGTTGACAACGGCATCGATGATTGGTTCCTGGACATAGCTCTGCATGATATAAGTATAAAGATCTTCGGTCAAGGGGGTGCCGTAGGGGCCTCCGGTATTGGCAGGAATACGGGGATCTTCCGGCACGCGGTTTTTTATGATTACCCTGTCGAGGCCGCTGCCGATTTCCAGTTCGCCGGGCGCGAAGCGCAGGGCTTCCCTGATTTCGGCCTCGCTAAATATAAGGCGGCGGTGGGTGGATGTACAGTAAACCCCCACCCTGGTGGCCAATTCCATTCCGGCTTCAAAAAGGCGGTCGGCCAGATCATCGCTGAGATTGATTGCCTCCTGGCGGTTGTACTTGATACCATATTTAAGGGTTAGCTCCCTTACGGTGTTGGCTACCAGCTGGTCGAATTCCCTTTCTTCCAGCATGGGGCCGTTTTCCGCTCGGTCCAGGACGGTTAGCAAGCGGGTATGGCTGCGCATCTTTTAACCCTCCCTGATTACTCAACACTTAAGCGGCGGCAGACTTCAACTGCTTCCCGCGCGTCCTTACCATATCCGTCGGCCCCGATACTCTTTGCCCATTCCGGAGATACAGGTCCACCGCCGACGACTACTTTCCAGTTCTTACGCTTACCGGTTTCTTCAAGGGCTTTGATTAACTCGGCCATATAGGGCATGGAAGTGGTTAACAGGGATGACATGGCGATTATCTGCGCCTGTTCTTTTTCGGCGGCTTTGATAAAATCAAAAACCGGGACGTTGGTCCCCAGGTCTATAACCTTGAAGCCATTGACTTCCAGAAGGAGGGATACCATGTTTTTACCGATATCATGTACATCTCCCATAACTGTGCCAAGGACAACACAGGAGCGGCCTTCCCCTATCGTTGCCCTATCTTTTATGGACGGCTCGATTACCTCTTTTACGGCTTTGGCCACGTCCGCAGCCATCATTAGATCGGGCAGGAAAATTTCCAGACGGCCAAACTTCTCCCCGACTTGATCCATTACCGGTACCAGATAATTTTCAAAAATGTCTATGGGGTCCATGCCGGCAGCCAGGGCCTCTTTTGTAGCGGCGGCAGCTTTTTCCACCTCCCCATTGGCTGCTGCGTCCTGTAGCTTGTCCAACAATTCACGATTCATCTATAAAACCTCCTTTTTTAGGGCTGCAGGGATTCCTACCGGAACCCACAGCAGCAGAATAAACACCATCCCGGCAACGTCGTTAATGGCCGCAGTCACTGCCATTACCGGGAAGCAGGATCTTCACCGGAGCCCCGGCGCCATAGGGTCCAGCGATCCTACTATATATGCATAAAAATTAAATTAAATATTTTAAGGTATATTTAAAACCGTAGGAACATATTGTTTTGGTTGGTTATTTCCGGAAGAAGCTTCCCGTGGGTCCATAACCCCAGGGTAGCCTCAATAATTGGCTTTCCGATAAAGGGTAAAGCGGACAAAGGTATCTAAATAGTATTCCTGTGTGGCCATCACCGGCTCGTTTTGTTCGTCAAAGGCCACAGTATCCAGCTGTAACAGCGGCGTCCCCGGGTTAACCTTCATGATAGCAGCCAGACGGTGGTCGGCTGTCGTTGGAATAAGCTCGACAATATCGCTGACAACATGGATGCCGCTGTGTTCTTCCAGAACAGTAAAGATGGTTTCCCAGTAACGGGCCTCAGGTATCGGCGTCTTTATTAATTTTTCTGGTATCCGGTCGATACAAAAGACTGCCGGGTTGCCGTCTGCCAGGAACAATTTTTCAATGACCAGTACCTTATCTTCCGGTTTTAATCCCAGCTTCTTGGCCAAAATTACCCCTGCCGGTTCCCACCACCCTTTAACCCGGGCTACGCCGGGCTGGAAACCGCTTTCGGCGATAAAGCGGCCAATTTCCCGGGCGGGGTCAATCCTTGCCTTCAGCTGCCTGGTGCGGTAATTGATCATCGTTCCTTTCCCGTGCCTGCGCATGATAACCCCTTCCCCTTCCAGGACGGCCAGGGCTTCCCGGACGGTCAAACGGCTGGCACCGATTTCAGCGGCCAGTTGTTCTTCAGAGGGCAGGCGGTCAACGTTATCATAAGCCCCGGAATTAATCATTTCCCTGAGGGTCTCTACAGTTTGCTGCACCAGGGATAAGCGCTGCACCTTACGGAGGGACAATAGGCTTCCTCCCCTCGTCAACTCATCTGAGGAGTTGATGATTATATTCTCTTTTAAATATAAAATTCCTGCCTTGAGTTAAAAATATTTTAAGGTGTGTTCCTTTGCCAAGCATAGCATTAAATTGGACTTGCGTTTAAAGGTTATAGCAACCACTAAGGCGTCTTGATAATCCTGTTTATCGGAGCCATCACGACTTCCACCCTTCCCTGGCGCGCACCGGGGTGGCAATATTGGCTTCTGAGATCTAGAGAGGGAACCTCGCAGCCGGTATGGCATACACAGATAACTTCTACTGCTGACATCTATTCCCACGTTTCCCAGAGACTTAAACGTCGCGCTACCGACAAGATGGACACCATTCTTCAAACGGGCCTCAAAATGGCACCAAAAAGGGGTTCCGGCACTTGACCGAAACCCCGAAACCTTTGAAAACTCTGGTGCGCCAGGTAGGCTTCGAACCCACGACCCGCTGATTAAGAGTCAGCTGCTCTACCAACTGAGCTACTGGCGCGAATATGGCGCGCCCGGCAGGATTCGAACCTGCGGCCTCCGGACTCGGATTCCGTTACTCTATCCACCTGAGCTACGGGCGCTTATCGGCTACAAGTGTTATTATAGTACAGAATGCAGCCTAAGTCAACAAGCTGATGGGCCGCAAAGGATATCTCTCCTTTGTACCCTCGTTTATGTTTAATAACTTCCCTTTTACAGGCCTAGAAGAAAAGACGCCATACTAAAGTAGACTATCAAGGCCAAGGCGTCGACAATAGTCGTAATAAGGGGGCTGGCCATGATCGCCGGGTCGATTCTGGCTGTCTTGGCCCCAAGGGGTAAGAGCCCGCCAACAACCTTGGCCAAAAAGACCGTAACTATCAGAGTCGCGGTTACAACCATGGCAATATCCATACCGGTTTTCTCCAGAAAGACAAGCCTTAGGAAATTGATAATCCCCAAAACCAGGCCCACAATCAAACTTACTCCCATTTCCCGCACCAGAACCCTCCACGCATCCCGGGGCCTGATTTCGCCCAGGGCCAAACTGCGTATCACGAGAGTTGAAGACTGGGCTCCGGCGTTGCCGCCGGTGTCCATAAGCATGGGAATAAAAGCTGCCAGGATGACCATCCCCTGCAATACCGTCTCAAAGTGCTGTATAATGCGGCCGGTAAAGGTGGCTGACACCATAAGGGCGAGGAGCCAGAAGAGACGGTTCCTGGCCAGGCGAAAAACGTTTTGGGCCAGGTAGGACTCTTCCGTAGGGCTGATACCCCCTATTCTTTGGAAGTCCTCAGTAGCTTCTGCTTCCAATACATCCATCACATCGTCGATGGTAATAATACCTACCAGGCGGTTTTCCTGGTCTACCACCGGCATGGCCAGAAGATCGTATTTTTTGAACAGGGCGGCAACCACTTCCCGGTCTTCATGGGTTTTGACGGCAACTACATCCCCGCTCATCATCTCTCTAATTACAGCTTCCGGCGTGGCCAGTACCAGTTCTTTAAGAGTGATAGCCCCCTGCAGGCGGCGTTCATTATCGATGACGTAGCAAGTATAAATGGTCTCCTTATCCGGGCCGGTATAGCGCACATGCTCCAGGGCCTCAGCCACCGTCATCTCCGCGCGGAGATCTACGAACTCGATGGTCATTATGCTGCCGGCCGAATCATCCGGGTAGTTCAAAAACTGGTTGATCAGTTTGCGTTCGCTCTCGGGCGTACGCTGCAGTATTTTCTTTACCACATTGGCCGGCATTTCCTCGAGGAAATCAATCTTGTCGTCAAAGGACAGGGCTTCAACCAGGCTTTTCAATTCATCTTCCTCGATCATTTGTGAAAAGGCAGTGCGGATTTTTTCCGAAAGGTATGCAAACACTTCTACCGCCTTTTCCTTGGGCAGGAGTCTGAAAACCAGCAGGCTGGACCTCGCGTCCAGCTTGTTAAGAACTTCCGCGATGTCCTGAACGGGGGTCTGGGCAAGGTGGTATTTCAAATGGCGATAATTTTTTTCCTCGATCCAATGCCGAAAGAGTTCGGTGGTGCGATCCAGATCCTGCATGCTGCTTCCCCCTTTTTTAGGTGGGGGAATCCAACGAAAAACAAAGGACAAACGACGGGAATCCCCCACTCCTTAGTTTGTTGCATAATGTTGCAGAATATCGTCCACTAAACGATCGTGGGAGCGGGTCCACCGTATCACCACCCTTCGCTGAAAGCAGGAACTAGGAAAGCGGACATATAATAGCACAATTGAGGGAGAAAGGTCAACGAACAGAGCTGACGCACGAAATAAATTTCAAAGCAGGATTCAAGTGTCCAAAACAGGTGCAGGAGCAAAAAAGTGAAATTCAGGAGGAAAAAATCATCTCTAAAGCATGATAAAGTGGCGCGGGGAAAGATGAGGAGGCAAAAAGGGCACCTCAACGCAAGCCAACTTTTCCGAGAGACTTGAAAGAAGAGTATTGGCTGGCATAAGTATTAAAGGGCCGGCTGTAACCTGGTACGCCGGGTACAATATGTAAGGTCAAGATATGTTAAAGGTGCACCAGGTGAATTGGTAAATGCCAATTTTGCATTGCCGTCCAGTATTTTGTTTTTTCCAGGGCTTCTAGCATGGCTATTTTAAATTAATCACCCGTGCTTTTACATAAATCGCAGGGTTCGCCCCGGGTTATGGCCAGGAGTTGTTCTACGGTTACCGGCGCTGCTGATGAGGGGCTGCCGGCGGCTATATAAACCACCGGGAAACGCCGGAGGCTGGTGTCGATAAGTACCCGTACTGGCTGTTCGAGAGCAAAGGGGCAGACCCCGCCCGGCGGGTAGCCGGTGATGCGCTCGGTGGTATATGCATCGGCCATTTTCACCTTACCTTTTAGGCCCAGGTGATGTTTGAGCCTGCTCTGGCTCACCTTCCTGTCACCGCAAGTTACTACGATCACCGGTTCATCCCCGACGAGAAAAAGAATAGACTTGGCAATTTGGCCTACTTCCACACCAACAGCCCGTGCGGCCAGTTCGGCCGTACTGGTACTTTCATCAAACTCGAAGATTTCAATGTCGTAAGGAAATTGCGCCAGGTATCGGCGCACCCGTTCTACAGGGTTCATCATATTTTTTCTACAACCTATCTCAATAATTTGCTTATAAATAATGTTTACCTTATAGCTGATGGTAACATAATACCAGACTTATAGCAAACATTACAACCGATGATTAGTTATATTTACAAATGACCAGTAACAGCCCGCTCCCGGTGTTGAATGCGGGGAATTTGGACAGCCGCCGTGGGGTACTGGACTGGCGCCGGTTTATCAGTCTTACCCCCCCCGGTCCGTTTAAGTAAGAGCGGCCCCGGCGGCTTAACTCCGGAAGGGACGATATCATGGATGTCTATTGCGCAGCAGCTATTATTTGTAACTTACCGCAACAATAAATCCCCCGTCGGTGCGGCCTTCCTTGGCGGCGGCAGCTTCAATGGCCATAGCCTCTTCTACTTTTGTGCCGTCAAAGTCGGGACCGAAGAAAAGTACGGCCTTACCTTTAACGTCTTTTCCCGGCATCGCCGCCAGGAGTTCCGGCAGGGTATAAAATTTGGCATGTTTAAAAAGAGAATTTACCTCCCGGGCGGCCCTGGCTTCATAATGACGGCTCCAGAGGCTGTTACCGCCTATAAGGCCGATGACCATCCTTCCCCCGGGTTTTAGTACGCGGTAGCTTTCCATTAGAGCTCCCTTTAGATCGGGAGCAAATTCAAGGGCCGTAACTGAAACTATCTTATCAAAGGTGTTATCAGCAAAGGGTAAATTCATGGCGTCGGCGTGGAGAAATTCAATTGCCAGCCCGGCAGCGGCAGCCTTGCGCCGTGCCTTGTCCAGCATAGGTTCGGAAATGTCAATACCTGTTACCTTTACCCCCAGCCGGGCTAGTTCTAGGGAAAAATTACCGGTACCACAACCGACATCGAGAATATGTTCACCGGCCCTGGGTTCTAAATAAGCATATACAGGCTCTTTCTCAACACGGTCAACCAGGGCTCCCAGGGGACGCCTGTACCAATCGTCATAATCGCCGGCTTTATGATCAAAAATTTCAGCCATGCACGTTTCTCCTTTCTTTATCATTGTTATACCGTATTCGTCATGAAAATCTATTTCCCTTTTTGGACATATCCTTTTTCGGCCTATAAAAAGCCGAAAAAAAGGACCCTCGCGCGGGTCCTGTATTTTGTCAATAAATTTCAAGCCGGTTCTTGATTGACGATAATCTGGTCTGCATCGAGCTGGACCTGATACTGGCCTTTGTGAAAACCTCGTTCTAGCAGCCACTGGGTCAGGTGTTTACCTCCTATTTCCCCGATTTTACCCTGGGCTGAGAGCCTCAGTTTTAAATTGGACGGGTCTTCACTCTTCTTTAAAATTAACTTCTCACCATCTACGCCAATCATAATGTACTGACTGCCTCGTAAATGCTGGAAGGCAGCACCGCGGAGCCGGATACCATTACTTGATACGCTTAAATCACCCCTGGCGTTACGGTTAAACCGGCGGGCACGATAAATTTCCATTAACATCAAACCCCCCTTAAGATAAATTAAGGATTTGATGTTAGTATTACCCAATTAAATCTGTAAAATACCTTCCTAATTACAACCACCCACGCAGACCCATTGCCTTGTAAAGCCTGCTCACAGCGACCATATAAGCGGCTTCGCGCATTGATACTTTTTTATCTACATGCATCTGGTAGACGTTATTAAAGGCTTGGCCCATCATATCTTCTTTGAACTCAATCAGAGCAACAGGATCCATCCCATCGGAGTTATAAGCGCCGCCGGAAGAATCGATCACGGCAATAATTTTGGCACCCATTTGATGGAGTAATTTCTCTATGCCAACGCAAAAAAGTATCCTGTATACATAAAGCTAAATAATTTTTCGCTAACTGTATCCCATGTACCCCAGGCGTTTAGACATCTCCTTCGCGACGCTCAAAATGATATCTACCAGTTCATTATTTAAATAATAATTGGTAATCCTGGTATCAGGTCCGGAAATACTGATGGCTGCTACTACTTTACCTTCATGGTTGCGAATTGGGGCAGCCACACATCTGACGTTTTCATCCCTTTCCCCCATGTCAATGGCATAACCCTGGCGCCGGATGCGCTGGAGTTCTTTTTTCAGGATAGTCACATCGGTAATAGTTTCGCTCGTATACTGCTCCAGCTGGACACCGGCAAAAAGTCGGTCTAACTCTTCGTCGCTCAAGGAGCTAAGGAGCATTTTTCCGGAACCCGTGGCATGGGCCGGTCCACGGCTACCTACCCTGGCAAACATGCGTACAATAACAATATTATTAGATTCGACCTGGTCGATGTAAACCACATCCCGGCCGTCGAGAATGGCCAGGTTGGCCGTTTCATTGCAACGCCGTACCAGTTCTTCCAGGAAAGGCCGGCCGATAGTTTGCAGGTCCTGGGCATAGAGGGCCGTTTTCCCCATGGTAAAGAGTTTTAAGCCCAGCTTGTAGCGACTAGTATCCGGTTCTTGCTCAATATACCCCTTAACGATGAGGGTACTGAGGAGGCGGTGGACGGTACTTATATTTAACTGGACTTTTTCGGCCAGATCGCTTATAGCCATGGGTACGCCGGTTTCGGCCAGGGCATCCATTATAGCTAAAGCCCTTTCTACTGCCTGCACGGTCTTGTTCTCTTCACCATTATTCTTTTCTCTGGACATTTAGTAAATCTTCTCCTTCACAATTAAATAAAATTAAAAGCTATGACGCTGAATAAGCTTTAAATCATGAAAATAATTTTCACTGTGTATTAATTTTAATTTGCTTCAAGGTGCTATGTCAAGAAAAAAGAAAAAAGAACCCTCGCGGGTCCTCTTTTCATACTCAAACAAACCGCAGTTTCAGGCATTCCCATGATTAAGACTGATATAATTTATATCCCAGAGAGCGGCTAATTTGCAGGGCAACCTGGATAACGGCGGTAGCAAGTTTACCAGACATTAGCTTTGGCGGCATCCGTTGAGCTGGACCTGCTACGCTAACGGCGGCTGTAACTTTGTTATCATGATTAAATACCGGGGCGGCAACGCAGCGAACCCCTTCTTCCCTCTCCCCGTTATCAAGGGCGAAGCCCTGACTGCGGATTTTTTGTAGCTCTTCCCTTAGACGGAGGGGGTCGGTGATAGTTATGGGCGTATAGGGTAATAGGGCTACTTCCTGAAAAAATTTGTATAACTGGTCTTCACTCAAATAAGCTAGAAGGACTTTACCTGTACCGGTACAGTAGGCGGGGGCTCGGGTTCCAGGTTGCACCAGCATCTTTATAATATTCCCCGACTCGACCTGATCAATATAGACAACTTCATATTTATCAAGTATAGCCAGGTTGGCTGTTTCATTAAAATCCGCAACAAGTTGTTGCAATGCCGGCCTGGCTATGGCCCTGATATCCAGGCTATAGAGGGCACGGTTGCCGATCTCAAAGGCCTTTATCCCCAAACGGTAGCGGCCCTGGTAAAGCTCCTGCTCAACCAGACCGTGGGCTGCGAGGGCATTTAATAGCCTGTGGACAGTGCTTATATTTAGCCCCAGTTCTGAACTGATGGCGGAAAGCATCATAGGAGATCCTTCCCGAGCCAGGGTTTCCAGGATAGCCAGGGCCCGGTCAACGGCCTGGACCCCCTTGATTTTATTTACCCTGGTCACAGGATTAACCGCACCTCCCCGGGTTTAATCAAGCAGGATCTTCCGGGCAAACTCGTCCTGGACGTCGGTGATAAAAGGAATACCGGTTTCGGCCTCGGTTTCCCTGTTAGCAGATGCGATATCATTCCTGCTAATCTGATCCAGGGAGAATTTACGGGCTCCTGCCATTAATTGCTGCAATCCTGCCGTCAGCTTATCGGCCAGGGTCCAGAAGGCAATGGCTCCGTATGGTATATTTTTCATTTCTTCAGGGCCGACTTTTTTCTGAACGTCATAGTAGCCGGCGAAAATCTCCTCGGCTCGGGTGCCCATTTCGGCCACAGTTTTGGGTAGAGTATCCCAATTACCATTGACTTTAGCGCGTCTTTCAGGATGGAGTACGCCTTCAATATTGGACCCGACAAAACCGGGAATCATCAAGGCTCGACCCATACACACCAGCTTAGCATAGGGAGCTCCCAAGGCTAAAGCTTTGAAGATATGGTCTTCCCTGGCCAGGCCGCCGGCAAAGGCCATATCCACAACTTTTTTACCCCGGGCAGCTAACAGGCTGGCATATTCATAGGCTTTAGAATGAAGCAGGATGGAGGGTACACCCCAGGTCTCCATCATATTCCAAGGGCTCATCCCGGTACCCCCACCGGAGCCGTCTACAGTAAGCAAATCAAGCTGCGCATCGGTGGCCAGCTTGATGGCCATAGCCAGGGCTTCCATACCATAGGAACCGGTCTTCAGGGTAATCCGCTTGTAGCCCAGCCCGCGGAGGTACTCAATGGCTTTCATAAAGTTTTCTTTTACCTGTTCAAAACTAGTGAGATCTGTATAACCCAGACGACTGTGGCGGGCAAAAGATTTGAGGGCCCCGCTCTTAAAGGCCTCTTGCACTTCAGGAATGGTTGGATCGGGGTCGACTACATAACCCCTGTTTTTTAAGAAGATGGCGTAATCGAGATCGGTAACCTGGATTTCTCCGCCAATATCCTTGGCGCCCTGTCCCCATTTTAACTCTAGAATGACCTTATCGCCGTATTTTTCAATAACATATTCGGCAACACCGTTACGGGTATCTTCCACATTCATCTGGACAATAATGGCGCCATAGCCGTCATAATACTTCAAATAGGTTTGAATACGACGGTCCAATTCAGGTGCTTTAATAATCTTACCGTGTTCAATGATCGCATCCCTGTCAATACCAACAACATTTTCACCGATTACAATTGGGATTCCCACCAGGGCCGCACCTATGGAAAAAGAATCCCAGTATTTGGCGGCAATGAAGGTCGAACCTAACGCTCCCGTCATAATTGGGGCTTTGACCTTTGTTTTTACCTTGCCACCAAACTCCGTCTCTATGTTTACATTGGGGAAAATACAGTCATCAGCACTATTGGAAAGTCCATTTACCAGACCATAAGCACCGTAGTTATATCCAAGGATTCTCAAGGAGTTATAAGAAATCCCAACATGAGTTGTATTTGAGCTGCCGGCAGTGACAGTACCAAAGTCTCGCGGATACAGGACTTTGCGTCCGAGAATACTTGACATCCAGGTTTCACATTTTCCCTGGCAGTCGGCCCGGCATAAAGTACACAAACCGGATTCTGCCGGATTACCGCGATTAACGGTACCCAGGACGTCATTTTGTTTCGGCCATTGAATCATTTTTTTCCCCCCACTAATAAATTTTGCTTTCACAGTTACAGGTTAATAATAAAAGTGAAAGCATATTTCACAAGTCTTGATTTTAATTTTATTAGCCGGGGCTTTGCTTGTCAATGAAATTATATTTCACTATACAAAAATATAAAAGGAAATAGTATCCTGTATACAATTCTGGTGGAAGCCTTGTTTTTGCTAATTTTTTATTATTTTTTTGTCTAAGCAACCACAAAAAGGGCATAAAAAATAAAATTAGATTTTAAATTAAATGTTATTTATTATGGGTAAAAATGGGAAGATAAAAAATAAGCCGCCCTTAGTTATTTACGGGCGGGTAAATCGCATTGAACCATGCCCTCATAACACTCGTTACAGAGGAACTGCCCGCATGTAGGGCAGATACGCATGTCCGGGGGATTTATTTCCAGGCAATCGTAACAATAGGCTGTATCACAATGGTGACAGATAATGCCCTCGACGTTCCTGGCTTTACAGCGGCCACAAACTGGTATTTTCATTATCGACCGCACCTCCTTTTACATCATTAATATTACGCTGTACTCCTGTCAAGTTCCTGCCGTTAGAAATAAGACCGGTAAAAATAAAAAGCTCCTACTGAGGAGCTTTATGCACTCAATTTAAAGTTTAAAAATTATTAACCGACCATACTCAGGAGTTTTTCTCCTGCCGGGTCCAGTACCTGAACTATATCATCGCTACTTAACAGGCAGGCGTTGGCTTCATCGGTATCGATATGAAACTCGGGACGATAATTGGCGTGGACGCGTACCAATACGTTCTGGAAAACCAGGGCACGTTCGCCTCCCACCTGTACGTTTACCGTATCTTTATCCTTGAGACCGTAACGCCTTGCTTCATTAGGGGGTAGATGAATATGGCGCAGGGCTATTATAACACCCTGGTTAAGGGTTACCACCCCTGCCGGCCCTACAAGGATGCATCCCGGAGAACCTTCGAGTTCTCCTGAGTCACGAACGGGAGGAGTAACACCTAGTTTAAAACAATCGGTCCGGGATAATTCCACCTGTGTGTATGAACGGAGAGGCCCGATAATCCTGACCTTTTCCAGGACACCTTTTGGTCCCACTACTGTAACTGTTTCTTTGCAAGCAAACTCACCCGGTTGTACCAGGTCTTTTACTTTTGTTAATTCGTACCCCGGTCCAAAAAGTGTTTGGAGATGTTCTCGTGTAAGATGTACATGCCGCCCGGATACGCCTACCGGCACTTCGAGAAGAAATTTTGACATTTTAAATCCTCTCCCCTGCTCTTCCCGGACGCCTTAAAAAACCATTCGGGACTTAATTTCTACCGTTCAACCCTATTATAGAACCGTTCGGCGGGAAAAGCAAGGGGGTTGGCATATATTCACAATTTTAAATTTTCCCGGCTTGCTTTTTGGCCGGCTTACTCTTTAATAAACACCCCCTGCAGTGTCCCTGGCAACAAACGTTCAGGAGGGTATGGCACCGAGGACACCTCGCTAGATGCTGATCATGTGCCGGATACCCGCAGCGTGGGCATTTCAAGAAGCAGTTGTTTTCCATATTTATCCCCCTTTTTGCGGGTTGTTTTCTACCCTGAAAATAACTTCTCTCCAGGCTGGCATCGTTTTTGCTCGCTCCCTGGTCCTCGCGGAGCAGCCTACGGTTCAGCCTCGGGCTCGGGCGGGGTTCCCGGCCTATTCGGCATCCTTGTCTCAGAGGCCGGCCTCGGACATCCTGTCCTCGGCCCCGCCCTCGCTCCTCGGCTTCGCCAAGGCTGCTCAACCGCTCGGACCAAGTCGCTCGCTCCAAACAAATGCCAGCCCGTTATTTTCATCCTTCTGATGGTGCCGCGTTATGTTTAAATTAAAATCTGGGATAATAGACCGCCAATAAGAAAAGCCAGGAAGAGGATTGCCGGCCATACAATAATTCCCTCGCGCCAGCCGCGCTCTTTAAAAATTACCAGGGCCGAGGCAATGCAGGGGACAAAGATGGTGATGGTCACCAGGGACACCAGGGCCTGGGCAGGTGTAAGGGATAAGTTATACAGGCCGGCTGCCCCAAAATCCCTGCGGACAAAACCCATGATAAAAGCAGTGGCTGTTTCTTTTGGCAGCTGCAGCCAGCTTACCGTAATGGGTGATAACCAGTTTTGCAAGGTGTTTAAAAGCCCGGTAACCTGTAAAATACCGATAAATAAAGCACCCCCGGCAAATAGAGGAGTCGCTTCCTGGATAAAGTTCCTGGTACGGGTAGCCGTTTTCTTCAGGACGTTAACCGGCTGGGGCAACCTTAATGGGGGAACGTCGATTAAAAGGTCGCTCGGTTTGCCGGGTAAAATAAGGTTTAAAGCCGTACCCGCGAGTACCAGGATACTGGTCACTAGAAAAACATACAGGAAAATGTATGCCGGTCCCAGGCGGCTGAGCATGCTGGTGATTACCGCCAGCTGGGCGGAACAGGGTATGGCCATGGCCAGCAAAAAAGTGGCAATGCGGCGTTCCCTGGGGGTTGATAGCAGCCGGGTGGTGATGGTAGCCGCGGTAACACAGCCAAAGCCAAGGATTATGGGAATAATACCGCGCCCGTTTAGACCCAGGCGCATGAGGACCCGGTCAACAAGGACAGCTATCCGGGGCAGGTAGCCGGAATCCTCCAGGGCCGACAGGCTAAGATAAAATCCAAGGACCAGGGGCAACAGCAGGCCGAGGATATAAGTTACCGTCATGGTAAGGATGCCGAATTCGCCTATTAAAAGGGTTCCGATTATGGAAGAGGGGGGTATAATAGCACCAATCAAATTACGAATAAATGGTTCATAATACCCCTGCATGATGCCTTCTTCAGTAATGCTCACTACTGTCTGGGCCACAAAAACACCAATAAATTCATACAGTATCAATAAGGTTAAAACTAACAGTGGAATACCTGTAAGGGGCAGCATCATCCAGCGGCTGAGGCGGGTGCCAATAGATGCTCCGGTGTTAGTTTCCCGGACTACTGCCGCTACTATGGTATCAACCCTGCGCCGTCGCGCCAGGTAAATCTCTTCCTGCCTGTCCATGGGTTTTACGCGGTGGCGGGCGGCGACAAAGGGGTCCCCTTCAAGAATAAGTAAAGCTTCTGCCCGGCTGTGGGTCTTTTTTTCCAGGAGAGGTAACATTTCTTCCAGCTCGGATAGACTGTTGCCCTTACGGGCGTAGGCAACAGCCTTCCTGACTTCCTCAAAGCCCTGTTTTTTTATCGCTACTGTGGGAATAACAGGAACGCCTAGAAGTTCTTCCAGTTTTTGAACGTCAATTTTAATACCCTTGCGGGCGGCTTCATCAATCATGTTCAGGGCTACTATCATGGGGATACCCATATCAATAATCTGCTGGGTGAGGAAAAGATCCCGGTCCAGGTGAACGGCATCAACGACGTTAATAATGACGTCGGCCGCCAGGATGACGTCCCGGGCCACTTTTTCTTCTTCATTAAAAGAAGATACGCCATAGACGCCGGGCGTGTCCAAAACATAGTCATTCCCTACCTGGGCATAACTGATTTCCAGGGTGGTGCCGGGAAAATTAGAAACATCCACGTAAAGGCCGGTGAAGGCGTTGAAAAAGACCGATTTACCGACGTTGGGATTGCCGGCAAGAACAATCTTGCGCGCCCCAGGGGGTATTTTTAGCTCGTAGTTAAGGTCGTGGCAGGCCATAGGCACGCCTCCTAGCCGGGAATTTTACCGGGTGCGGGTTTGTAATAGGTTCAACGGTAATTTTCTTTGCCAGGCCCCTACCGATTGCTATTTCCTGGCGGTTTTTGGCCACAATAATGGGACCGCCGGGAATAACAGCGGTGCAGGTTATGAATTCTCCTTCATTGATGCCGAAACGTATTGCCTGGGCGCGAATATCCTTTCCCGGCAAAGATAGAATGCGACAGTGCTGTCCTTCCCGTGCTTCATCAAGAGTCATGCCTTTCCCCCCCTGCTACCAATTTTTATGCATTAAAGGGCATATGATGCTTCTTTAGCAATTGATAAACATTATCATCGAGCTTCTAAAATAATCATAAAGCAAATGATAATCAATGTCAATGGGTTGGTAAAGAAAAAGGCTCACTTTTTGGTGAGGCCTTCGCGGCTGATAACACAGCGGATGTCTTCGGCTACAGGTAAATGATAAGATTGGCAAAGCTGGACAAGGCGGGAAGTTGTCCGTTCCCCCAGGTAATCTTCCAGGGACTTTAAGTCCAGATTGCTGGTTATTACTGTCGGCAATTCGTTAATCAAACGGTAGTTTATCAAGGAATAAATTTTATTGCATGTCCATTCGGTATAGTTATGGGCACCAAGGTCATCCAGGATCAGGACGGCTACTTTTCTTGCCGTATCGATGAGCTCCAGTTCCGTCTGGCTACCCTCCTGGGGGCGACGGTCGTAGGTAGCCCGTAAAGCATCAAGCAAATCGGGAACAACGGCAAAAAGGACTTCCCGGCCGGCCTCTGTTAACGCATTGGCAATGGCCGCCGCCAGGAAAGTTTTGCCGCTGCCCACCGGCCCGAAAATGAAAAGACCGCGGCCCCGGGTTTCGTTACGATAGGTGGTGACAAAACGCCGGGCTGCTTCCAGGCAACGGCGGGCGCTTTCATAATAAGTAGTGCCTGTAAGTTCGTCATTCAGGGTCCGGGAGTAATATTTAAGGTCAAAATTTTGAAAGGTATACTTACTTAATTGTGGTGCCAGGTTAGCCGCTCGCAAGCGGTTTTGCCAGGCCTTTTGCTGCATGCAGCGGCAGCGATAAGCACGTCCTTCGCGTATAACGAGGCCCCTGTCCCGGCAGAGGGGGCACTGGTAAGACGGTAACTCTAATAACCCTTCTTGACTTTTATTTTTTGCGATTAATTGAGGGGCGATATGTATCCTTTCCATGGGCCGGAGTGATCCCTTCTTTATATTTAAGGATTAAGCCGGTAGAGATCGCGATATTTATCTTTCCGCGTTGATGAAGCCGGGGAGCGCGTTGAGCGGGTTTTCTTTGTCTTTAGTTTTTCATCATAAGCCATCGCTTCGGCTACGGTACGGACGTTGTGGCGTTGCCAGTCTTTTAAGATTGAGTCTATATAACGAAAGTTGAGGATGCCCCGCAGGACGGCCCGGCGCAGGGCTTCCTGTAATAATTCGATAGGTATCTTGTCCTCCTGGCACCAGGCTTTCAATTGTTCGCTTTCCAGGGGAGACAGGGGACGACCAAACTCTTTTTCAAAGGCCTGGTATAATTCTCCCTGGCGGGCAATAGTTGTGCTTTGTTGGGCTTCTATTTCTGTATGATAATCCTCAAGGGCTGTTTGAATTAATTTTGTCCACAGGGGTTTAAAGGAGAAGACGTTTTGCCAGCGGCCCAGGGACGGATGATAATAGGGTTCAACAGCCAGGAGTTTTTTTTCGATAATAGAAGCGATTAGATTTTTTATTTCTTCCCTGTCCATGTGCATAAACTGGCTGATTTTTTCCGGGGTGGGAAAACGTTCATCTTCAACCTGGCGCCAGTATAGGAGATGGACTAAAACCATCAACTCGGCTTCTGACAATCCCAGGCGGCCGTATAATTGCAAAAGCAAGGCAGGGATAAAAATACCCCTTGCTTCCAGCAAGGAGGTTGCCAGTATATGGTACGTATCGTTATTGGCCATTTCTTTTCTTTCCCCCCGGTAACTCCTGGTAGTATATCTATTATACCATTTACCTTGTCTTATACCAAATTGAATCAGGAATTATTAGGGGCATTGCCCAGGATTAATTATGGTTTATAATTATCTTAGGTCAGTGGAGGTAAAAATCGTATGGAAATAGTTGCCCTTATTGGTCCCAGCGGTAGCGGTAAAAGCCACCGCGCCCTGGCAGTTGCCCGGGACTACGCCGCCGAAGCCATAATTGACGACGGCCTGCTTATCCAGGGAAGCCGGATCCTTGCCGGAATTTCAGCTAAAGAACAACCCACGCGGGTTGGGGCTATAAGAACGGCCCTCTTTAGTGATCCCGACCATGCCCGGGAAGTCAGGGAGAGGCTAGCGGCTATTGCACCACGACGTCTCCTGGTAATCAGTACCTCCAGGGAAATGGCCGCACGCATTACCAGCCGCCTGCAGCTGCCAATGCCGTCAATCTGGGTGGATATTAGTGAAGTGGCAACTCCAAAGGAGATTGCCCGCGCCCGGCAGATACGTGACCAGCTAGGAAAACACGTTATCCCGGCGCCTACGGTAGAAGTCAAGCCTCGTTTCAACGGGACGTTTATTGAACCGTTAAAAACTTTTTTACGCCGGCGCCAGGCACCGCCGGGTAAAAAGAAGAATCTCTGGGTGGAACAGACCACAGTCCGGCCGACTTTTAATTCCCTAGGTCATTTCTATATCGCCCACAGCGCTGTGGCGCAGCTGGCGTCCTATATGGTTACCTCTGCCGGCCTGGCCAACCCGCGGGTCCAGGTGGAAAACAATAACGGTAATCTGGTCTTAAACCTTGAAGTTGCCGCTCCTTACGGCGTTTCCTGGCCACCCCTTTTAAAGAAGGCACAAAAGCGAGTTAAATCAACAATCACCAGTATGACTGCTCTGGAAGTTGAGGCTGTTAATATTACAGTCCGCGGCATTATATTTTCTGATAACGGTCACTAACTCGCTTTTTCCTCCAGGCTCTTATTTAAAAGGGCCTCGATTTGCAGCAGTTTTTGATTGACGGCAGCGTAGTCTTGCCGGGCAAAACCTGCTTCTACCATTGCCTTGAGCTGCACCAGGATGCGCTGGTAGTTGGCTTCGGCTTCGGCGGCTGTAGCCTGTAATTTTAAGCTATCTACCGAGATGGGAGGCAGGGTTTCCGCTACCGGAAGCAGCCTTGCATCAGCCAGCCACTGGGGGACTTCCGTAGCCAGGCCCAGTTCGGAGGTTACCTTGGTGGCGAAATCCCTGGCTGCCTCTTCTTCGCCGTGGGTTATGAAGACTTTGCGCGGTGGACGTTCGAAAGCTTTCAGCCATTTTAATAAGCCATCCCGGTCAGCATGGGCGGAAAAACCGTCAAGGCTGACAATATCGGCCCGGACGGCTATTTCTTCTCCATGAATTCGCACCTTTTTCTCCCCTTCAAGAAGGCGGCGGCCGAGGGTACCGGCTGCCTGGTATCCAACCAGCAGGACCGTGCTTTCATGCCGCCAGAGGTTGTGTTTCAGGTGGTGCTTAATGCGTCCGGCGTCGCACATGCCGCTGGCGGCGATAATAATGGCTCCTCCCTGTATTTTATTGATGGCCATAGATTCCTCGGTCGTACGGCTTAAATGCAGTCCCGGCAGGTAGAATGGGCAGGTGCCGTCATTGCCCAGCTCTTTAGTTTCGGCATCAAAATATTCCTGGTGGCGGCAGAAGATTTCAGTCGCCGTAACTGCCAGGGGGCTATCGAGGTAAATCTTGTCTGCATTGATAGCTCCACGCTTTATGAGGATATTCAGGGTATAAAGGAGGTCCTGGGTTCGCTCAACGGCAAAGGCAGGGATAACCAGGTTACCTCCTTTTTTCATGGTTTTGTTAATTACTTCTTTGAGAAGCTCAATTTTATCACCCTGGTTGATATGACAGCGATTGCCGTAAGTAGACTCCATGACCAGGTAATCTGTAGCCTGAATGGGTGTCGGGTCGTTGACGATGGGTTGACCGGGGTTACCAAGATCACCTGAAAAAGTAACCTTGATCTCCTCTTTCCCGTCCTTAACCCAAATTTCTGCTATAGCAGAACCCAGGATGTGGCCGGCGTCCTGGAAACGCAGGCGAAATCCCGGTAGAATCTCCTTTTCTATTCGGTAATCCAGGGCACGGAAATACTGCAGGCATTCAGAAGCCTGGGTGGCGGTATAGATAGGGGTTAAAAGGGGCAGGCCGGCGCGGCTATTTTTCCGGTTTTTACGCTCGACTTCCATTTCTTGTATATGGCCACTGTCTGGCAACAGGGCGCCTGCTAGTTCGACAGTGGCCGGGGTGGCAAATACCGGTCCTTTGAAGCCATGCAGGTAGAGTTTGGGGATCAAGCCGCAATGGTCGATATGAGCATGGGTAAGTACTAAGGCGTCAATACTGGCTGGATTAAAAGGAAAAGGGCCGTAATTGCGTTCTTTGATTGCTTTGGAACCCTGGAAGAGCCCGCAGTCAATAAGGAGGCGGTGCTGCCCGTTCTCAAGAAGATAACAAGAGCCTGTTACCGTCCCGGCAGCCCCGTAAAAATGTAAGTTAATCATTTTTCCTCTCCCTGTTTTGTTTTTACCGGTTCATGGACTTAATAGGCATGGGCAACAGCACGGCCCTTGAAGGCCAGGTGCCTGGCGACAAAGCGTTCCATCCGTTTCATTGCTTCAGTTAGTTCGGCCAGGGAAGTGGCATAAGAACAGCGGATATAACCTTCCCCGCTGCTGCCGAAGGCCGGGCCGGGTACGACGGCCACCTTTTCTTCTTTCAGGAGGGCTTCGGCGAATTCGTTTGAGGTCAGGCCTGTAGCTTTAATGGAGGGGAAAACATAAAATGCCCCCCGGGGTTCAAAACACTCCAGGCCCATTTCCCGCAGGCGGCTGACAACTAAACGCCGGCGTTGATCATACTCGGCCACCATCCGGTCTACATCCGGGCGCCCGTGGCGCAGGGCTTCCAGGGCAGCCACCTGCCCCATTACCGGCGCACAAAGAATGGTATACTGGTGGATCTTGACCATGGCAGCCAGGAAGTCGGGATGGGCGGCAACATATCCCACCCGCCAGCCGGTCATGGCAAAGGCCTTGGAAAAACCGCTGACGAGGATCGTCCGTTCCTGCATCCCGGGTAGGGCGGCAAAGGAACGGGGCGGGCCGTCATAGCGCAGCTCGGCATAGATCTCATCGCTAATGACCAGCAGGTTATACTTCTTCACGAGGGCGGCAATAGCCTCCATTTCACTATCCGTAAGGACAGCACCGGTGGGATTGTTGGGAAAACACAAAATCAGGATTTTGGAACGGGGTGTGATGTATTTTTCCAATCGCGCCGCCGTTAAAGCAAATTCATCCTCCATTGTGGTTGGTACCGTAACGGGAACACCGCCGGCAATCAGGGTTATGGGCTTATAGGAAACATAACAGGGCTCGGGAATCAGGACTTCGTCTCCGGGATTAATTACCGTCCTTAATGCCAGGTCAACGGCTTCGCTGGCGCCGATGGTGACCATTATTTGCCTCTGGGGGTCATAACTCAAGCCGAAACGATCCTCCAGATAGCAGGCAATGGCCTGGCGCAATTCAGGTATACCATAGTTGGAAGTATACATGGTGTAACCGCGCTCAAGGGACTGGACGCAGGCTTCACGGATATGCCAGGGAGTAACAAAATCCGGTTCCCCCACTCCCAGGGAAATAACCCCCCGGGTACTTGCCACCAGATCAAAGAAGCGGCGAATACCAGATGGTGGTAAGCTTTTAACTACGGGATTAATAAAGCGCTGGGCCTCGAAACCACAAGTAATGGTCATAATTGTAACACCTGCCTCCGATCTGCTTCTTGATCCTCAAAAATTACCCCGTCCTGTTTATACCTTTTAAGGATGAAATGGGTTACCGTACTCTGGACGTGTTCAAGGGTAGCAAGCTTTTGGGAAACAAACGTAGCTACCTCCTTGAGACTCTTGCCCTGAACCAGGACGGAAAGGTCATAACTACCGGACATAAGGAATACGGATTTTACTTCCGGGTAACGGTAGATACGGCCGGCAATCTCGTCGAAACCTACATCCCGCTGGGGGGTTACTTTAACGTCAATCAAGGCTGCCACTTCTTCCGCACCGGCTTTTTCCCAATTAATCAGGGTATGGTAGCGTAAAATAATTTTTTCCTGTTCCATGGCAGCTATTTCTCTAGCTACCTGGTCTACGGGCAAGGCCAGCATTATAGCTATTTCTTTGGCATTCAACTTACCGTTATTTTCCAAAAGCTCCAGTATTTTTTTACGCATGGCTATACCCCCGTACGATATATGAAAACCTCCCGCCCATAAAGGGACGGGAGGTTATTTCCCGCGGTACCACCCTAATTGGTCGTACGACCCTGCTTAGTAGCGCTTGCTTTCAAGCGCCCTGGCCTTTAACGGGGCCGGCGTCCTGCCTTACGGGAAACTTTTAGGTTTTATCCCTTACGGCGGCAGCTCCGGGATGGCTTTCAACAGGCCTGCTTGCCGGGCTCGCACCCTCCCCGGGTCGCTATAAAGTCAGGTTGCTGTCTACTTTTCCCTTCACAGCTTTTTGATATCATATTATTTTACAGTAATTTTAGCACCGGACCGGTTCTTGTGTCAATAGCCGTTTAGCATAGGGCAGGCAGACAATAAAAACGATATTCCAGCTCAATTAAAAATTAATTAGTTTGCCGCCAGCCAGCTTCCCGGCGCAGGCGGCGGGCGAGATACAGGGGGTTGGCAAGCTCGTCGTCGGCTACTCTCCGGATGCTGATACCCTGCCGCCGGCAATAAAAATCGCGGCGCCAGTCGTAATGATGGCTGGCCGGTTCAAAACCGATTTGCAGGCGTGGCAGGAAAAAGGGTATTTTGCCACCCCGTGTTTCGTAATTGATAACTATTTCTTCCTCCGGATATACCTGCAGCAGTGCCAGGTGCAGGGCTGCCAGGGCATTATCGAGGGGATCGCCGGTCGTCAACCCGGGAGGTTTACCGGCTTCTACCGGCGGGTTTTCTTTTTGTTCTTGCCCTTGAAGGTCTTCCGCCTCAGGGGGGGAAGCTTCAGGGTTTTCCTGTGGTTCAAGGAATGGTAGCGGTTCCCCGGAAGCAGTCAGCATGCCGGTTTCCTTGCCGGAAGCCGGAGACTCTTCCGGGACGGACTTGTTACCGGTCATCTCGGCAGATTCCGGGGGGGTTGGGGATATAATTCCGGCACTTTCAGGGGCCTGGCTCCCCTCGCGCCGGGCTTGAAGGTAGCTGTTTATACCTTCGCTGATAATGTGCTGGATATCGCGGGGGAAACTGCCGAAGCTCTGCAGGATGCGTCGATCGGGCAAACGCTGGGCTACCAGTTGTTCCAGTAAAGCCTGGAGATGCTGCTCGCGCCCTTCCAGCACCTCCAGGAGCAGATCTCCCATTTCCTTTACCATAGTTATACCGCGAGCTAGCTGTTCGGCACGGGAGGTTTCATCTTTAAGGCTAACGGAAATAGCGCATTGGACTAATTCGTCTACGCGCTGCAGGATTTCATTTTCCAACCGGCTGTTGCGCAAATTTCCCACCTCCTGGCAGATGTTCTCCCATAAGTATATGCGGCCGGGGAGGTGGTAAGAACTGTTTGTAACATAAAAGTTTGAAAGTAATTAGTTAATGGAAACTGTTATATAAATATGTGTAAAAGATCCTGGTATAAAAAGCCCCGGGGTTGCTCCCGGGGTTTACCGCTAACCGGCATCGGGTCGTGGGTATAGGCCGGCCTCCTGAACGATAGTAGGGATAATTTCTTCCCACATCACGGCCATGATGTGCACACCAGCTACCCCTTCAATGGTCTTGAGGTGTTTAATCTGCTCGACACATATGGCCACCCCTTCGGCCTTGGGGTCGGCAGCTTTTTCCATCCGGTTAACAATTTCATCGGGAACGATCATCCCGGCTACCGACTGCTGCATATACCGGGCGGCCTTAGCAGACTTCAGGGGCATGACGCCGGCAATGATATGGGCTTTTTTATGCAGGCCCCTTTCCCTGACCATGGCCATGAAACGCTCGAAACGCTCCATATCAAAGATGCACTGGGTCTGGATGAAGTCGGCGCCGGCGTTGATTTTCTTTTCCAGGCGTAAGACCCGGAACTCAAAGGGATCAGCGAAAGGATTGGCAGCGGCGCCGATGAAGAACCGTGGTTCATTGCCCTTCAGTTCTTCCCCGCAGGCAAATTTTTTCTGGTCCCGGAGGTCCTTGACGATTTTAATGAGCTGCAGGGAGTCCACATCATGGACGTTTTTGGCCGTGGGGTGGTTGCCAAAGGACTGGTGATCCCCCGACAGGCAGAGGACGTTGCGCATTCCCAGGCTATAGGCCCCCAGGAGGTCGCTCTGCAGGGCGATGCGGTTGCGGTCCCGGACCGTCATCTGGATAATAGGCTCGCCCCCTGCCTGGAGGACGTGGACACCGGCAGCAATACTCGAGAGGCGGACAATGGCCGTCTGGTTGTCCGTCAGGTTCATGGCATCCACATAGTCTTTTAACAGGGCGGTATGTTTTTTGATGCCCTCGGGGTTGGCGTGTTTGGGCGGGCCGATCTCACCGCTGACCACAAAATGACCCTGGGAAAGGAGTTTTTCCAGTTTGCTTTCTGTTTTCATGCCAGCCTCACATCCTCTCGTACCACTTTCCGGGGACCGCCGTCCCGGGACTTGGACCAGTCCTTGGGTGGCTGGATTTCCATGAGGAGATCCAGTTTACCCAGGGCCTGCATCCGGTCGTAGATGAGCTGCCAGGCACAGGGGGTTTCCGGGTTAACCTCACACTTTCCATTCTGGGAACCGCCGCAGGGCCCGTTTAAAATGCTCTTGGAGCAACGGATAATGGGGCAAATACCCCCGGTTTTATAGAGGATACATTCACCGCAGAGGCCGCAGCGCTCTTCCCAGACGCCGTGCTCAACGGTGCCGCCGGCGAACTTGGTGTTTAAGGCCGGTACCACCCATTTATTATAGCGTTCGGCCAGGAACTGGACGCCGACACCGCAGGCCAGGGAAACGATGGCATCGACATCGTCGGTAACGTATTTTTCCAGCATATCCACGTATTCAGGGTCACACTGGCGGGTCAGGGTAACCTCCACTGTTTCCAGGGGGTTGCCTTCCTTTTGCCTCAGCAGCCGCAAAGCGGCGGCCAGGATCCCGGTTTCCTTTTCCCCGCCGGCCAGGCAAACGGTCACGCAGCCGCCGCAACCGACTACCAGCACCTTTCTGGCCTCTTGAATCAACCCGGCAACCTCGACCAGGGGTTTACCCTCAGCGATAATCATTCCTGCTCACCTGCTTTCGTCGAATTTGCAGATGCATATTTTTTATTTAACGGGCTGGGACCTAATTTACGGATACGCTCGGTAAACTCCCGGGCAATTTCCGCAAAACGCGGTCCCATGGCCGCCGAGAGGTTGTACATCTCCAGGCGCTCACCACCGATGCCGATCTCGTCCAGGATTTTTTTCGCCTGGTGGACCCGGCGTTTGGCCCGGAAATTCCCCTTCAGGAAGTGGCAGTCACCTTCCATGCAACCCAGGACATAGACACCGTCGGCACCGTCTTCGAAGGCTTCCAGCAGGACCCGGACGTCGGTCTTCCCGGAACAGGGCATCTCAATTACCCGGATGTTGGCCGGGTACTGCAGGCGCAAGGATCCGGCCAGGTCGGCGGCTGAATAGGCACAGTAAAAGCAACAGAAGGCTATAATTTTCGGTTCAAAGTCCTGCAATTGACTACACCTCCCCGAAGAGGCCGGCTACCTTGGCCAGTAGCTGGTCATCTTTATAGAACTGGAGCTGGATGGCCTTGGCCGGGCATTCACCGGCACAGGTACCGCAACCCATACACTGGACGGCATTGATTTCGGCCACGTTACGCTCATTAATGCGCGGGACGCTGTAGGGGCAGACCCGGACGCAGGTCAGGCAGGCAGCGCACTTGTTTTCATCGACCACGGCTACCACGCCGCCTACCATCAGGTTTTCCCGGCTCAAAATGGTACAGGCCCGGGCCACGGCACCTTCGGCCTGGGCAATGGCTTCACTGGCGAATTTAGGCGCATGACCGGCACCGCAGAGGAAAATCCCGGCCGAGGGGAAGTCAATGGGCGCCAGCTTGGCATGGGTCTCGACATAGAATTTATCTTCATTTAAAGGCAGTTTCAGCATGGTAGCCAGTTTTTCTACCCCATCCGGGGCCACGGCACCCGTGGCCAGCACCAGCTGGTCGGGCCAGAGTACCAGGTCTTTGCCGGAATCGGGATCCTTAACTAAAACCTCCAGGAGGCCGATCTCCCGGCGGCGTACCTGGGGCGGCGCTTCCGGGTCATAAGGAATAAAGAGGATGCCCTGCTCCCGGGCCTGGCGGTAATAATCCTCCATGAAAGCATAGGTGCGGATGTCCCGGTAAAGGACGTAAACTAAAGCTTCAGGATTGCGGGTTTTTATGGCCAGGGCGTTTTTAATGGTCTGGGCGCAGCAGGTGCGGCTGCAGTAGGGGTGCTCGCCATCCCGGGAACTAACGCACTGGATAAAGACCACCTGTTTGTTCTTGCCGGCATCCCAGTGGCCGTCGGCCAGGGCCTGCTCCAGCTGGGTATTGGTTACTACCCGCTCGTCCTGGCCATAGAGATAGGCGTCGGTTTTTAACTCCTGGCTGCCGGTAGCGACGATCACCACGCCGTGTTCCAGTTTCAGGGTCCGGCGTACGTGTTCTTTACCAGGTTCACCAAGGGAAATGGTGGTGGTAAAGTGTCCCTGGTGGCCGCCAAAGTCTTCAAGGCGGGCACTGGTGAACACCTGGATGCGGGGATTGGCCTGGACCCTGGCGATCAGGTCTTTGAGCAGATTCTTAAGGTCTTCCCCTTCCAGGGTGGCCCGTAAATGCCGGACCTGTCCACCCAGCTCGGCTTCCCGTTCGACGATAATGGCTTCATAGCCCTGCTCGGCGATATTTAACGCCGCCGTTAAGCCGGCTATGCCGCCGCCGATGATCAGGGCTTTCTGGATTACCGGCACCGGCTGCAGGTGTAAGGCTTCATGGCGTTTAACCTTGGCTACTGCCATCCGTACCAGGTCAATGGCCTTTAAAGTGGCGCTGGCCGGTTCGTTGCGGTGTACCCAGGAACACTGGTCGCGGATATTGGCCATTTCAAAGTAGAACTGGTTTAAGCCGGCCTCCCTTAAGGCTTCCCGGAAAAGGGGCTGGTGAGTGCGAATGGTACAGGAGGCCACTACCACCCGGTTCAGGTTGTATTCCTGGATGGCGTCTTTAATCTTCTTCAGGGTGTCCTGGGAACAGGTGTAGAGGTTATCCTCGGCATGGACCACTCCCGGAAGTTTGGCGGCAGCCTCTACTACCGCCTTGACATCAACTACACCGGCGATATTAATGCCGCAGTGGCAGATAAAGACACCCACCCGTGGTTCTTCCTGGCTCACGTCCCTCTCCGGCGGGTATTCCTTGGGCGTGACCAGGGTATTGCGGCCCGAGGCTATGGCGGCACCGGCTAAAGATGCGGCAGCGCTGGCATTGACTACCGTTTCCGGGATGTCCCGGGGACCCTGGAAGACGCCGGCTACATAAACGCCCGGCCGGGTAGTGGCCACCGGTTGCAGGGGTAAGGTTTTGGCAAAGCCATAAGGATTAAGCTTAATACCGGCAACGGCCGCCAGTTTTTCCGCTCCGGCCGGTGGCCTGACGCCTACCGCTAAAATAACCATGTCAAACTCTTCCCGGATTATCCTGCCGTCGGCATAGTACTGGATGGTAAGGTTTTTGGTCTGCGGGTCTTCTTCCACCCGGGAAATCATAGCCCGTACATAACGTACCCCGGCAGCTTTAGCCGCTTCGACGTAGCGGTCAAAGTTTTTACCGTAGGCGCGGATATCCAGGTAAAAAATGGTCGGCTCAATATTGGCGTCATGTTCCCGGGCAATAATGGCTTCTTTGGTGGAATACATGCAGCATATAGCTGAGCAGTAAGGGCTGCCTTCCCTCTCGCAATCCCGGGAACCGACGCACTGGATGAAGGCCACCTTTTTGGGCGGCCGGTGATCGGAAGGCCGTACCACGTGGCTTTCCGTGGGGCCGGTGGCGCTGAGCAGCCGCTCAAACTCCAGGCTGGTCACGACATTGGCATAATAACCGTAACCGTATTCGCCGGCCAGGGTGGCATCAAAGAGTTCATAGCCGGGGGCCAGGACCAGGGAGCCAACCTTGAGTTCCACTACCTTTTCCTGCTGCCAGTGCTCCACAGCCTTCTTTTTACAAACAGCTTCACACTGGTGACATTCCGAGCAGATGCCGCAGTTCAGGCAGCGTTTGGCCTCTTCTATGGCTTCTTCCGGGGTAAAGCCCTGGTAGACTTCCCGGAAATCCTGGATGCGCTCTGCTGCCGGGGCCAAGGCCTGGATTCTGCGCCGGCCGGGGAAGGGTATAGCATTGGGCGGCGGGTCCAGCTTGGGTTCTTTTTCCAGGGAACGGCCGGCAGCCAGGTCTTCGCCCTGCAGGTAGCGCTTAACGGATTCCGCTGCTTCGTGGCCGCTGGCTACGGCTTCCACTACCGAGGCGGGCCCGCGGACGATATCGCCGCAGGCAAAGATGCCGGGCACGCTGGTAGCCAGGGTCAGGGGATCGGCAGCAATCAGGCCGCGACTGGTGGCTATGTTACCGTCTTCGCTTAAGAAAGAAAGATCGGCAGCCTGGCCGATGGCCAGGATAATGGTGTCGGCAGCCAGGGTTTGGGTAACTTCCGGGTTATACTGGGGATTAAAACGGCGTTCTTCATCGAAAACCCGGGTACACTGCATTAGTTCAATACCGGTGACCCGGCCCCCTTCACCAAGGAAACGCCTGGGACCCCAGGAAGGATGAATGACGATGCCTTCTTCCAGGGCTTCTTCAATCTCCCAGGGATGGGCCGGCATTTCCTGCCGGGATTCCAGGCAGGCCAGGTGGACTTCCCTGGCCCCCAGGCGCCGGGCCGTCCGGGCCACATCAATGGCCACGTTACCACCGCCAATGACGACAACCCTTTCTCCTACGTCGGGCCGGCCGCCCAGGGCGGTTTCCCGCAAGAAAGCTACTCCAGGTAGAATACCCTTTAAATCGGCACCTTCCAGCTTTAACATCCGGCTCTGTTGCAGGCCGGTGGCGATGATAACGGCGTTGTACTGCTTTTGCAGTTCCGCCAGGGTAATATCTTTGCCGACAACGGTATTGGGCACAAACTTAATGCCTAAAGCGAGAATGCGCCCGGTTTCCCGGTCGACTACCTTCAGGGGAAGGCGATAGCGGGGAATGCCGCCTCGCAGCATGCCGCCGGGCTGGCTCAAGGCGTCGTAAACGGTAACCTGGAAGCCTGCCAGGGACAGGTCCTGGGCGGCTGTCAGGCCAGCCGGGCCCGCGCCGATAATGGCGACTTTTTCTTGCCTGGAGGGAAGCTCCGGCCTCTGTTCCTTTTCCCGGGCTGCTTCAGCTTCCCAGCCATAGTCATAGGCCGCCCTTTTCAAAGTGGCAATGGCAATGGGGTCGTCAAACTGTCCCCGGTTGCATTCGGTTTCGCAGGGGTGGTGGCAGATGCGGCCGCATATGCCGGCAAAGGGCATCCGGCGGCGGACAACTTCCAGGGCCTCGGCAAATTTACCCTGGGAGATCAGGGCCACATAACCCTGGGCATTGGTACCGGCCGGGCAGGCGCTGCGGCAGGGAGGCGTGCCCCTTTTGGTAATCAGGTATTTATTGGGTACCGCCTGGGGAAACATCTTGTGAATGGCCTTCCTGCTGCCCATATTCTGGTTATACTCGTTGGGAACAGACACAGGGCAGACCTGCTCGCAGTCGCCGCAGGCGGTACATTCCTCAATATTAACGTAGCGGGGTTTTTCCCGGATCTGGACGGTAAAATTACCCTTTTCCCCTTCTACTTTCTCCAGGGAGGCGCATGTATGCAGGCGGATATTGGGATGGTTTAAGGTATCCGTCATCCGGGGCCCCAGCAGGCACATGGCACATTCATTGGTGGGGAAGGTTTTGTCCAGCTGGGCCATACGACCGCCTATGGAAGAACTTTCTGTCACCAGGTGAACCAGGTAGCCTGCATTAGCCAGGTCAAGGGCCGACTGCATACCGGCAATACCGCCGCCGAGGACCAGGACCGAACCTACGGCCGGGACATTTTCCTGCTTTTCATTCATGGCGTCTCACAACCTTTCTGCTAGGAGGCTACCAGCAACCCCTGCTGCCGTAAAAGGGGCAGGGGATCTACTAAATGTTTCTTTAACCAGGGAGCGGCATCCAGCCCCAGGGCCAGGCCGATGATTTCGGTAATGAAAAAGACGGGTAGAGGTTCTGCTCCGGCCGGCTGGCGGCTGTCCAGGTTAGTCTGGCACAGGGGACAGGCCGTCACTATGGCTGCAGCTCCGGCATAGCGAGCGGCAGCCGTTATTTTGCCCACCAGTTGCTCCACAAGTTGCGGCTGGGGAATGGCGAGACTGGCCCCACAACACTCGTTTTTATGGGTCCAGCCTACCGGAGTGGCACCGCACAGGGCCAGGAGCCGGTCCATCAGCCGGGGCTGTTCAGGATTAGCTTCAAAACTGGCTACTTTGGGTGGCCGGGTCAGCAGGCAACCGTAGTAGGCAACCAGGGGGAGGCCAGCCAGGCTTTTTTTTGCCTTCCCATCCAGTAGAGTCTGGATGCGGGGATCGGCCAGCATGTCTACGACATGACGCACCCGCACCTCTCCCCGGTATTCCCGTCCCAGGATTTGACCTGCCTGCCGGTTGAGTTCCCGGGCTTCCTGGCTGCCGCCGGCCATAAAGGTTTGGGCCGCTTTTAAGGAGTTATAACAGGCGGCACAGGGTACCAGCAAATCGTTACCGGCAGCCTCAGCCAGGATTAGGTTATGCAGGGGCAAGGCATGGCTCAGGTAACTGTTAAGGGAATGGCCGGAGGTGGCGCCGCAACAGCACCAGTCGCCCAGTTCCTGCAACTCTACCCCCAGGGCTTTAAACACGGCTTCGGTGGAGGCGGAAAATTCAGCCGCCGTCGAGTGCAGGGAACAGCCCGGGTAATAACTTAATTTCATGCCTGCCCCCCCTTTTCTCCTTGCCACAAGGCCCGGAAGCGAGCTTTATTTTTAAGCCCTTCGGGTAAAAGCCGTAGTTTACCGCGGCGGAACATTTTCAGCCCCAGGGGGACATCCTGGAAATAGGTACCAGTTTTCATCTTAAAGGCGAACATCATCCCCAGTTCATGGACCCGGCCTTTGCTTTTAACCGAAGCCAGGAAGGCCTGGTGAAAGGCAGCCACTTCCGGCAGGGCCGGCTGGACTCCTTTAGCCAGGGCCCGCTGCTTCAAAGCGTCGTTAATGGCGGCAATGTCGATGCCATTGGGACAACGGGAAACACAGGTCCGGCAGGCAGCACATTGCCAGATGGTTTTGCTTTTTAAGAGTTCTTCTTCCAGACCGAGCTGCACAAAGCGTACTACCTGGTGGGGCATCAGGTCCATGGCCATCGTGACCGGACAGCCGGCAGTACATTTATGGCACTGGTAACAACGGCTGACAGGTTGACCCGATTGCCTGCCCACCGGAGCAACAAGCTGATGGGAAGGTACAATTTGTTGCTCAGCCAATCCCCTTCCTCCTTCCTGCCCTGAAAAAGAGAGGACCAGCGTTAAACCATACGCCGGCACCTCTCTCCACTTTACTGCGGTAATTTTCCCCCAGGTATCAACGTATTCCTGTAACGCTGTTGCTATTGTAACAATTTCATTATTTTAGCTACTCCGCAATAAGCTTCGACGTTGTTGATAAAAATCCTACCTGGTTTTAAACATCTTGACAAAAGAATCACAGTAAACCGTCTGGTTGAGCAAAATTTCTGCTGCTGCCGCCGTTTCCATGAGGGCTTCGTCGCAGGCATCGGCAATGGCGGCATCCAGGCCGCAGGCCATGGCCATGGCCAGGAAAGTCCGGTTGATGAGGGGCCGGTTCTGGCAGTTCTGGGAGACGTTGCTCAAGCCCAGTACGGTCCGGGGAGCCGGGTCGGCCAGCATTTTAATCTGTTGCAGGGTTTTTAAAACCTCCGGGGCGTGATCCTGGGCGACATTGGCCGGGAGAATTAAGGGGTCAATATACAGGTCATCCATGGGCAGGCCGAATTCATCAGCCGCAGCTACCAGTTCCATGGCAAAGGCCAGGCGGGTGTCGCTATCCTTAGGGATGCCGGTTTTATTCATGGTGAGGCCAATGAGGGCTGCGCCGTGCTCCACGGCCAGGGGGAACAATTTTTCTATTTTTTCCCGTTCGGCATTGGTGGAGTTGATAATAACCCTGTTTTTGGCTTTTTTCAGTCCCGCTTCAATGGCCGCGATATTGGTAGAATCCAGGCACAGGGTTAGACTGCTGGCTTCCTGGGTGACCTCTACCAGCCATTCCATGGCACTGACCTTATCCTGGACGGCCGGCCCGACATTCAGATCCAGGGCGCGGGCGCCGCCTTCTTCCTGGCGGCGGGCCCATTCCTGTACGGGGGCCGGGTCCCGTTCCTGGATGGCCCGTTTAATGTCATTGAACATGCCGTTAATTCGTTCACCAATGATAAGCATGCTTCAGACCTCCTTCTTAATAAGCGTTGCTGGCCATAAGCTGGTCGATATTTTCCTTGACTTTGGCCACAGCTTCCGGGTGGCGCATGAGGAGAATGTGGGCGCCGGCCTGGAGGAGGGCGGTGGCCGTAACTGCTTCCCAGAGGATGCCCCGCTCAACCTCTTTACCCCAGCCGGGGTATTCGCTAACCGGAGCCACAGCTTCCTTGGCCCGCCAGGCCTCATAACCTACCGTACAGATCACCGGCATGGAGAGCATTTTATCGCCCTGGAGGGCCCCCAGGCGGATGCGCTCCATAATCGAGTAGGCGTATTCTATCCCGTAGCCCAGGCCGCCAATGGAAGGGTCAATAACAATGTGGTCCAGGCCCAGGTTCATTTCGTTGATGAGGATGTTGAGCTGCTTGCAGATATTGATATCCAGGGGGGAGCGGGCAATAATGTTGTGCTTGTGCACCATGCAGGCTGCCGTCAGGGATTTGTAGTTATCCTGCTCGGCGTTACCCAGGAGCAGGTTTTCCCCTGCAGCCGTTTCGGCTACTGCCTCCAGGACGTCGTGATCCTTCTCCACGTCGTCGCAGCCGACGACAATCAGGGGAACACCAACAGCCTGCAGGACTTCCTTGACGGTAGCCACACACTGGTCTACCGAGCGGTTGGCCCCTTCGGGATCGGCGCCGGCTAGTTTCAGGTAAATAAGGTCGGCACCGTATGCGGCCACGCATTTTTGCGCCCAGCGGCCGGGCTCATTAATTACATCATTAAAGGGATCCTTCAACACTTCCGGCCAGTCGGGAACGATATCCTGGACTTCCATGGCAATAACGGGACGGCTAATCTCTCCTTCAAAATGGTGGAAGGGAAGGGCAGCATCGCCGCCGACAACAATGGTGTGGCTGCGGGTACCGCCCTGCTCTTTGGTGGCACCCAGGACAACTTTTTGTACCGTTGCGCGGCTCCGATCACGTAAAATCTGGACGGCCATGAATAACACTCCTTCCATAAAATGTTAAATACTGCACCTGTTCAGGATGTCACTGACTGCCTGGACGGCCGGGGCTTCTGCCGGTAGCTCAAAAAGGGGTTTGCCGTAAGTGTCAAAAGCGACGACCTGTTCATCATAGGGAATAGTCCCGCCCAGGGGCAATCCCGTCCGCTCGATCTCTTCCTGGAGGGGACCCTGGTCACCGGTAGTTTTGGTTACTATCAGGTACATATTGGGAATAGCAAGCTGCAGTTCCTGGACCAGTTCCCGTACCCTACCGGCGGAACGAATTCCCCGGACGGAGGCGTCGCTGATGACGAAGAGGTCCTTCACATTCTGGATAACCCGCCGGCTGATATGCTCCAGGCCGGCTTCACTGTCAATGACCATATAGTCGTAGCTGGCGCTTAAGGTTTCCAGGTGCTTGCGCAAGAGGTCATTGGGATAACAGTAACAGCCCGGACCCTGGGGCCGGCCCATGGTTAATAGATCAAAGTCCCTCGTTTCCACCAGGGCCTGGGCCAGCTGGTACTCGATGAACATATCCTTGCTCATGCCCGCGGGGATGGCCCGCGGGTTTTTGGTGGCATCAAGGATATCAGCAATAACGGTATCGACTTTAACGCCCAGGGCTTCGTTTAAATTGGCGTTGGGGTCGGCATCCACGGCCAGGATGCTCCCCTTTTTCTTCTCAACTAGATAGCGTATCAACAGGGCGGCAAAGGTGGTCTTTCCTGTACCCCCTTTACCGGCAACGGCAATATGGCGGGCCACTAGCCTTCCCTCCTTTGCGGGCTGGTCCCACCGGTTACGGAGGGGAAGAGTTCCAGCTGGGTGTGGGGCAGGAACAGGGCCGAGACAAATTCCTCCATAAAGAGGTTGCCGGCGGAAAGCTCCAGGTAGGTCATCTTGTGGCCCAGTTCCAGGGCTTCCTGCCAGGCCGGCCGGGAAAGGAGGGCCAGTTCGGCACCTTTGAGGGAAGTATTGCCGGCAAAGACGTATTTTTCCGCCGGTAAATCGGGTAAGAGGCCGATTTCAACGGCATTGGGAACGTGCAGGTAATTGCCGAAACCGCCGGCAATGATAATCCTGTCGACTGCTTCCAGTTCCAGGGAGACGGTCTTTAACAGGCTCTGGATGCCGGCAAAGACGGCTCCCTTGGAGCGGATGAGATTTTTGATGTCGGCGGCGGTAATGACGATATCCTTGCCGTGGCTGCTTTCTGCCGCCCAGGCCAGGACAAACTCGTATCCTTCATCAGTAAGCCTTAGCCGGGGTGTGGCTACTTCCTGGAAGTTACCGGTCCGGTCGATGATGCCGGCCCGCCTGAGCTTCGCCAGGCAGTCAATTAAACCGCTGCCACATAGACCGGCCGGGCGGCCGCCGCCTATTACTTCCAGCTCGACTTCACAGGTTTCCGGGTCGATGGTTACTCCTTCAACTGCTCCCTCCATGGCCCGCATACCGCAAGTGATGCCGCTGCCTTCAAAGGCCGGCCCCGCCGAACAGGCACAGGATATGAGCCAGTCCTTATTCCCCAGGACCATTTCCCCGTTGGTGCCAATGTCAATGAAGAGGGTTAGTTCTTCTCCACTGGCAATGCGGGTAAAGAGGGCACCCGAGACAATATCGCCGCCCACATAGCTGGCTACGCTGGGGAAGACCTGGACGGTAGCCAGGGGATTAATGGCCAGCCCGATTTCCCCGGCAGTGAGGGCCGGCCACTCGGTAGCAGCAGGGATATAGGGTTGCAGGCGGATATACTTGGGATTTACGCCCAGCAGCAGGTGGCTCATGGTAGTGTTGCCGGCAATGACTGCTGCCGTCACCTCCGCCGGGTCAATCCCGTGGTTGGCCAGTAAAGAATTACTTATCTCATTAATGGTGGCCAGGGCCGCCTGGCGCAGCTCCTCCAGGCCACCATGGTTACTGGTGGCATGGATGATGCGGGAAATGACATCATCTCCATATGCCGCCTGGCGGTTATAACTACCGCCCTGGCCAATCCTCCGGCCGTTACGCAGGTCCAAGAGGGAGACTACTACCGTCGTGGTACCCAGGTCGATGGCCAGGCCAAAGTTCCTGCCTGACCCGGCAGGGGTAACCCGTAAGAGGCGGTTATCAGCCCTGGCAAGGGTGACATCAACCTGCCAGCCGGCCTGGCGCAAGCTCTCCGGCAAATCCTGGAGAAGGGCTAAGCTCACCTGCCCCTCCACCCCTTTTTCCTTGCGCAGGGCCGTCAGCAGGCGGCTGGTATCACTGGTGTTTTCCGTCAGGGTAGGCTCGGCGAGATGCAAGGTTACTACTTCACAGGCAGCTTCCAGGGGATAGGAACCCAGTAAATCAGTCAGGCCGTCCTGCAGGCGCCCCTTGTCCTGGAGGAGCACCTGGTGTTTGCTGAGGAGGGATTCTGCCGGGATCTCGATGGCCACATCGCCCTGGATGATGGTCTGGCAGGCCAGGGTATAACCCTCTTCCTTCAATTTGGCCGGCAGGTGTCCTCCTTTAACCTGAACCTCTCCCCGGCGAACTTTAATGATACAGCGGCCGCAGGTACCGGCACCACCGCAGGTACTTTTCAGGGGCAGGCCGGCCTTTTGGGCCGCCTCCAGGACGGTGGTACCTGCCGTTACCTGGACCTGGATATTATCAGGCATGAAGGTGACAGTAAAGTGCTTCATGACGCCAGGTTGGCCCGGGCAAAGGCCACGATACCGCTGGCTTCCCGGGGTCCTACCAGTACCTCCCAGCCTGTCAGGTCTTCCAGCTTGCCCTTCAGGACGGCCACTGCTCCGGGGATAATAATCCGGCGGTGCTTGACCTTATTTTCGAGACCCACTTTTTTCATGACGCCGGCAATCTTTTCAGCCTCAAACTTGCCATCGGCATAGGCCGTTAGCACGGACAGGCCATCGGTATCGACGGAAAGCAGGTAGCTGGGGATCTTGGTGCTTTCAATTTCTCCTTCTACCGAGTAATAGGTCAGGGAGAAGTTGGTGGTCACATAAACCGGTGAATTCTCATTAACGGCTCCTATTTCATTGAGTTTCTCTTCTACCCGGATGGGTACCTGCGGGTCGGTATAGAGATTCTGGCGCCAGGACAGCAGGGGTAACAGGTGTTCTTTGGCGGCGGTACGCAAAACTACCAGGCTGGCGTACTTGCTGATATAGTTCGTTGCCTGGAGAATTTCCGCCAGGGGATCGCCGGCCGTCGTCAGGGCAATAATGGGATAGCCGAAGGAACGGAAGCGTTTTTTAATGGCCAGGCGGCGGATCTGGGTAAAGTCGGCAACGGCACGGGAAGTTTCCCGGGCCCCGGGGTCAAGGACCAGCTGCTTGCAGCCCAGGGCGACAATTTTGTCCACCAGGCCGGCCAGTTCTTCCAGGCCGTTACCATATACCGCCAGGGGACAATTAAACTCTTTAGCCAGGGCAGTCATGGCCTCGTAATTGGCAGCAGTGGCCGCATATAACAGGGGCTTGCGGTCGGCTACTCCCGCCACGGCAGTTTTTAACACGGCGGCATCGTCAGCCATGAGGATAAGGTTTAGCCGGGTAGCGGCAGCAACCGCAGCTACAGCTGCCTGGAAGGCATTGGGGTCATCGGCGTCGTGGCGGATGGCAATGGCCTGGATGGTATAATGCTGTCCCACCCGGTCAAATTGCAGTTCGTTGATGGCAGCAACTTTAGCCATTAACTCTTCGTTACTGAGGTTATCGCTTACCTGGATGGCAATGGCTGTTTCGTGGTAGAAGCGCTTGTCGTGGCGGAAGAGTTCGGTCTCATCCCCCATCTCCACTGCTGCCGTACCTGTACCCAGGACCACCTTGGCAATGGGCGGGGCCGCGGCAGCATTAAGGGCCTCCCGGGCGGCATCGGAAACGTAGGGGCAAGAGTCCAGGCTGGCTTTACCGGCCGCCAGGTTCATGGCAAAAGCCAGGCAGGTGGGCGTACCACATTCGCCACAATTCTTTTTGGGCAGCTGTTTATAAATTTCCAGTCCCGTTAAAGCCATAACTTTTAACTCCTTTCCTTTAAGGTCAAATATACCGGGCCGGGTGTATGCGGGAGAGGCATATACCCGGCCTTGCTAGCTGCAGGAGTAGAGCTTACATAATGGGATCCATGGTTAGGGCCGGGTGGCCCACTTCTTCCAGGTAGGGCAAGATTTCATCAACGGTGGTGCCTATGGTTTCATCGGCAATTTTATCGATAAAGTCCTCGCCAAGGCCTTCTTCGATACTGCGCTGGATCAGGTCCTCCCGGAGGAAGTCTTTTAAAGCCTTCGGCATCCAGACAATGCGGGCGATGCCGCCGTCGGCTTTAATGAATTTTTTACTGACAATATAGGTGCGGCCGATGCCCATGAAGCCAGGAGTCTGGACGCCGCCGCCGATCATACCGGCCAGGGTGGAGAAGGTCATCCCGGAAGGTGTCATACCGGGGTGGTCACGCGTAGTGATCATAATACCGTTACATTCCGGGACAATAGCCATAATGGCTTCAAAGCAACCGCAGGAGGTCATGGGGTTCTCCATGAGGGTATACAGGCATACCTGCTCCAGGTTACGATTGGAGGCAGTATAGAGGTAGTCGTTGACGTTCTTCCAGATACCCTTAATGGGATCGATCTCTCCCTGTTTTGGTATCGGCTGGTTAGGGCCGGCGTGGTTAATTTCATAAGATGCCTTGGCGTCCAGCCAGCTGACGGCACCGCACAGGCCTACCCGCTCGGGGGTGACAATACATACATGGTTAGGAGCAAAGGACTGGCACAGGACGCAGGAATAGAAAGTATCCACCGACTCGTCGGTCAGGCCGCGCATGCGGTCGTCACGCTCTTTGTATTTCTCCAGGGCAAGGGACAGGTACTCTTTTACTTTTGCTTCTTCGGTAAAAATGGTTACCTGGACCCGGTCGACGATGGCCGGGAATTCTTCTTTCATCTTAGCTACTAGTATTTCCCCATAGTGTTTGAAACGGAACCCTTTGGCCACGGCATCCTTACTTACACGCAGCCAGTTGATATTCCGCTGGCCGGTGTGCCACAGGCCTTCACCGTAGTTGAGGAAATCATGAATGCGCCGTTCCAGGACCCCTTCAAAATCGGATTGCATTTTGCGGCCGTAAATATCCACCAGGATGCCCAGGGGTAAAACGCTACCCTCCGGTACCTGGTCAATGTCCGGTCCAATAACCTCGATCTTCCCGTCGGTAATTTCCGCCTCAGAAACGGTACGGACCAGTTCAAAGGCCGGACTACGGTTGCCGCCCATTTCGACATACATATCGTTTTTACGGATACTCTCCCCTTCAAATGCCGGGCCGAAGTTGATGGGCAGGTCGAGCTTGATCTTGGTCAGCTTGATACCCCTCGTCTCCATGGCGATCTGGACTATTTTATCATAGTCTTCGACGCTGAAGAACCAGTCGGGGATTTGCTTGTCTTCCGGCAAAGGTTGGTCGGTAATTACCGGGAAACCGGTAAAGATGGCACCGAAGGCTGCGGCTGTCTTGACCATATCATGCTCGCCCAGGTAAAGGACAAAGGCACGGATGCGGCGCCGCTGGTAGTCGCGCTGCTCCTCGCGCAAGCCCGGTGTTACGCCTCCGAACATCATCCCGGCCCGGAGGGCGTAGTTGGCGGCATGGACGACCTGGGTGAAATTACCCAGGGGGTAGGCGATGTAGTCAATGCCCAGTTTGACGTTTTCCTCCAGTAGTTGTTCTACCGCCTCATCGCAGATGAAGAGCATAAAGCCCATACCCATGAGGTCCTTGACTATCTTCGCCAGGGCCTTGGAGTCCCTGGCCCGGCCCATGATAACGGCTTCCCCGGGGATGGTCCAGTCTACCATTTTGATACCAAAACGGCGGACGACCGGGTCGCCGATAAAGCCCGTCCAGGGCTCCGGTAAGAGGGGTTCTTCTGGCTTATATTTCAGGTAACGGAGGGCCTCGATAATTTCGGCCGCATACCAGGTGGCTTCTCCTGCCAGGCGGGCGTTTTCAAAATTAAGCACCGGGCTTATCTGGGCCCGCTTGCGGTTGAGGATGGGCGGTAGGTCGCCGAGTTTCTTTACCTCTTCCCCGCTATAACAACGAATAACAGGCAAAAAATAGGCAGTGTCAGGGTAACCGACGGGATGGTCGGGGCCATAGGTACGGATGGCGCGATTTAATAGGATCTCCGCATAACTGGTGGCCGTGATGGCTCCGTGATAAACTTCGCGGAACAAGGCTACAGGTTCTTTGCCTTCTGAAATGGCTCCTTCAAAGATTTTATCAAAATCAGTCATGGCCTGGCCCTCCTTTAATAACCCTGGCAGAGTTTGGTTTCGTAACGTTCGGCAACATTTTTGTGCACGCCCAGCTTCCAGGTGCGATACTCCAGGGCGTCGAGGATCTTGCGGGCAGCCACAAGGGGATCCATTTCGAACATGAAGTAACCGCCGTAGACATCGCTAGCAATTTGGGTGAGAATACTATAAATCAGGTCGCTGCCTTCCACGGGCGGCATGGTACCGACGTGGGTGGGTACGCCAAGGGATACCCACCAGGTACCGATGGCTACCGCTTTACCGCTCATGGCTTCCGGGGCCGAGGCAACAAAGGGAACTTTCGGGGTATCAACACCCAAGTCATCGGCCATGGCCATTAAGAGATCGGCAGCACGGGTGTTGTCCACACAGGAGCCCATGTGGAAAACTGGCGGCAGGCCGATATCAATATTGGCCCCCTGGCTGAGGCGGTTAAGGAAAGCTTTAAGGCCATCGCCACAGTAGGTTGCTACATTGGCCGGGTCCATGAAACCGGCTTTGGCGGCTCCTTGGGCAGAACAGCCGGTAGCGATGACAAAGACGTTATTTTTCAGCAACTCTTTCATAACAACCAGGTGCGAATTATCCTGGAACCCTTTCAGGTTATTACAACCGCAGATCAACGCCACACCGGCAAGCTCTCCGTTAAGGATGGCTTTATTGAGCACCCCGATAGGATTTTCAGAATCCTGGGTAGCCAAAAGCTGTTGCAGGGCCTCCAGGCTCCAGCCTGCAACCACCCTGTTTTTAACCTGCGGGATAAAGACCGGGCGATTACTTTCTTTACGCTCTTTGAAGGCTTCAATAGCCATGCGGATGGCTGTCCTGGCATTATCCATTGCCGTAGCCGTCTGGTAATCGAGGTGATAGGCGCCCGGAATCTTGGCGTTATCGGCAGTAGTAATGATCCGAGTATGGTAACATTCGGCGACAGCGCTGATGGACGGCATAATGCACTGGACGTCGACGCACATGGCGTCAATGGCTCCGGTGCATATGGCCAGTTCCTGGGATGCAAAGGAGGTTACCAGAGGTATACCCTGGCGCATCAAAACTTCATTGCCGGTACAGCAGATGCCCAGCAGGTTGATTCCTTTGGCCCCGGCGGCCCTGGCTTCTCCTTCCATCTCCCCGGCCGCCTGGACGATGATTTCGCTGAGCAAGGGGTTATGACCGTGGAGGACAAAGTTAACCTGGTCCGGGTCCAGGACGCCCATGTTGGCTTCACTGACCACCGGCTGGGGGGTACCGAAAAGGATGTCGGAAAAATCTGTGGCAATATGTTCACCGGTGTAATCGGCCAGGGCTACGCGGACGGCGCTGAAAATAAGGTTAACGGGATCATTATCCATACCCATGTGAGCCTGGTTGACCAGTTCGGAAATGGTGGCATGGATACCATAGGGCACAACATTGTGGGTGCGGAATTTTTCCCGCCGGCCTTCGGTAATAGTGGTCATCAACCACGCCGCCTCGCCCTCACCCTTCAGGCGGCGGAAGTCTTCCAGAGCTTTTTCCCCTACTTCCTGGGCCAGTTCCAAAACGCTTTTGCCTTCTACTTCGATGCCTACGCGCCGACAGACTTCCTTTAGTTTAGCTTCATCTTTAACACCATAATCCGGCGCCTTCCCTTGTGCCATTTCCACCAAAGCATGGGCTATATGATTGCCGTGCTCGCTGTGGGCCGCAGTCCCTGTAAGGAGCATTAGACCAACGTTACGGGCAACGATAGTCCAGGCAGAGGCGCCGCAAATACCGCGGCTGCCGGGTCCATCGGCGGCCTTGATGCGACAGGGACCGGCCAGGCAAAAACGGCAGCAAATACCTTCATAACCGATTTTACACTGGGGTTGCTGGGCGACAAAGCGATCAAAGGCAGTTATAACCCTGTCGTCCCTGCTCTTGGCGAGCATTTCCAGGACTGCCGGGTCGACCGTACGGTCCCTGCTTTTGGGTTCCATGACCCGCGGGGCCCCTGAGGGCCTGGAAGTGTGAGTGAGATCGCGGAACCTGGGCATATTCTTTACCTCCTTGGCTTTATTCTTTTACATAACGGAGAACTCCGGTTCTCCTGTATATGCCCTCTGGTTAGCTCGGCTGGCCATGCAATTTAGCTGCAAGTTCAACTATTCCTGTAGTGGCCGGAGATTCATCACCGGTAAAACCGGCAGCTTGATCTAAGATTTCCACCTGGAAGGGTATCAGGGCAATAACATCCTCAGGGGGCAGGTGGCTGAGGATAAAATCTTTATCCCTGGGTTGACGCAGCTTGTTGCCCACAAACTTTATTTGCTCAATACCGAGTTCGGCGGCCAGTTTTTGTACAACCTGGGCGGTACGGATACTGACCAGGGTTGGCTCGGTAACAATCAACATTATATCTACCCCGCGGGCCGTGCCCCGGGTCAAATGCTCAATGCCGGCCCCCATATCCAGGATGACCATTTCCTTTTTTTTAAGGAGAAGAGAATTAACCATGGCATTTAAAATAGTGTTTTCCCGGCAGTAACAGGTTGAACCTCCTGGCTTGATGGCCCCCATTTTTAAAAAAAGGATATTACCCCTCTTTATGGTGTAATCTTTGAGCAGGCTGTCAACTTCCGGGTTTATTGAAAAGAAGGCGCCGCTGCCACCGGTGCGCTCGGCAATCAATTCCCGCATCTCTACTATAGGTTTAATAGTTCCAAGCCTTTCCTCGGGGAGCCCCAGGACCATGCCCAGGCTGGTGTCGGGATCGGCATCAACGGCATAGACCTGGTAATCATGACGGGCAAAATAATTAATTAACCCGGCAGCTATAGTAGTTTTGCCGACACCACCTTTACCGGAAATAGCCAGCTTCAATTGAAGCCCCCCTTTATTATTCAAAAAAATGGATATTCATTTTTCCGGTTATATTAGTGAACTTCTACACAAAGTCCGTTTTTCCTGCTATTTTTTTCTCAGGCCAATCGTTAAATTTTGCTTTTATTTCCCCCTCCGGACAACAAATTATTCAACCCTTTTTACCTTTCAACCTTTTGTTTTTTCCGTTTGGCCAATATTATAAACCATTTGGCTTAAAAATGGAATAATTTTTGTTAATTAAGAATGTGCTCACAATAATAATCCCGCTATTACCCTTTAATGAATAATAGCGGGATTCTTTATAAGCTTATTAAAGGCAATAATAATTGTTTACACGCGCGATTATTTATTATGCAATGCTAAATGTACCGGTCCATTTGGCCGGTCAATCTTTAAGAACTCAGTATAAAGCTCCTGTAAGGTTCTTAAGAAGTAGCGGTATCTTTTTTAATAAAGGAATCCTTGGCACCACATTCGGGGCATTTGCGAGGTTTGCAACGGGCGTCCTTTTCATAGCCGCACTGGGTGCATTGCCAAATTGCCATGCTTTCCATCTGCCTTTCTAATAATAATTATTGATATTAGTATAAGTCATGCTTTCTTTATTTGTCAAGAGGCATCGGTTCTGGCGTCCTGGCTACGTGCAAACGCGTTTGTATGTTTCCAGGCTGCCGCCGGCGCCCCGGTTCCCTGGCCAGGGAACGCTATAATTTAACTTCAAAGAAAGGCCGGGGTATTGCCTGGCGGTCGCAAGCATGCTAAAATATGAGTGCTGGCGGGATGTAGCTCAGTTTGGCTAGAGCACCTGCTTTGGGAGCAGGGGGTCGCAGGTTCAAATCCTGTCATCCCGACCACTTTAATGCCAACGTAGCTCAGCCGGTAGAGCAACTGACTTGTAATCAGTAGGTCAGGGGTTCGAGTCCCCTCGTTGGCTCCAGAAAGGTTATAAACGCCGGCTTTCTACTCAGGATAAGCCGGCGTTTTTAGTTTGCAAGATAGTCTACTACAATTTGGATAAATAAACCCTCGTAGCAACGGGATTTCCCTTTTCGCTAATGGTAAAAATTTCATTTCCCATAATATCTACTACCTGGACTGCTATAGCTCTTTTGTTTTTCGCTTTTAGGGTAGCACGGAACATGAGAGGTACAGGTGGCTCATTTTCACCGTAATTCCGCCAAGCCTGCCAGCGACTCTTAAAAACCCGGTAGTCGTAATCCCAGTCAACGGCCCAGTAATCAATAAGATGGGCAAAGTTCTCCCCGGAAGCATTATTTATTGCCTCCTGCCATATTTTGTCTCTATCATGGAAATCCTCTGGTAATAAAGCCGGAAGGGAATATCTTTCTAAAACGATATTTATCTCTTCGTAACCGCCGGCCAGTGGGGTTATTATTGTTCGGGTGATTAAAGGTGTTTCTTTCTTTATATCCTGATAAGACAAGTTGGGGCCGGCTTGGAGGTCCGCAGGATATACATAATCAATTGTAAAGGGATTGCTACCTGCCGCAACCAGCCGCTTGCGGGATACCTGCACACCTGTCCTGCCTGCCTCACACCCCAACCAGCGCCTGTGCATTTCTGCAGCTACTACCAGTGTAGTACCGGACCCACAAAAAAAATCTGCTACCAAATCCCCTGGGTTCGATGATGCTTTAATAATGCGCCGCAGGAGGCTTTTATTTTTTTGGGTCGCAAAGCCGGTCTTTTCCCTGGAGAAACTTTTAATCTGGATGGAATCCAGGCTCTCTTCTCCTTTTAGATCGAATTCCATTGGGTTGGCGTTCCATACATCTTCTAAGGGATACCCTTTTCCCGTAACTTCCTGGCCGCCACGGCGCCGGTAACCCGGGGGGTAGGGCAGGTATTCTTTGTTAAAGGTAAACTTTCCGGGATTTTTGACATAGAAAAGCAGGGTTTCATGATTGCGGACCCAGTTGCGCACAGCGCTCTTATAACCAGATATCCAGCCAATCCGCCAGATAATCTCCCTCTGGAAGGATTCCGGTCCAAAAATCTCGTCCATTATTACCTTAATATAATGACTGATGCTGGCATCCAGGTGCACATAGATACTGCCGTCCGGGGCTAGTAGTTTTTTCATGAGCTGGAGGCGGGGATAGAGCATGTTTAGATAAGCCTCTATACCCCCGTCCCAGGTATCCTGGTATGCCGGACGTTCGATTACCGGTGTTTTTTGGCCATCCGCCACGTTGTTTAGAGAGACCCTGTAATTGTAATTGGCCTGGCTGAAAAAAGGTGGGTCAATATAGATTAAGTTGATTTTACCTTCATAACCTGCAGCCAGGAGGGCGAGCATGGCCTGGAGGTTGTCACCGTAAAGAAGGCGGTTAGAAACTGGATATCCTGCCGTAATTTCCTGTTGAGGTATTCTTTCCCCGTCTGATTGCGGGATAACTATTTCCTCTGTGTCGATCTTAAATTCACCCGCCCGCGGTTCTCCTGCCGGTTTTGTTTTCCACACCAGCCGGACGGGATTTTGCCGGGACAGGCTCCTGCTAGCCATAGCAACCTCCAGTTATATATTTTGTCCTTTCACCGGGTAGCCCTCAAAAATTTAATCACATCCCGCCGGCATCATGGTGGCGGCCTTCAGGCTCTCTTCCCGGATCTGTTCCAGGATGCTGGTCTTTAGTTCCAGGAAAACCCGGGAGTTTTTGATTTCAAAGCTCCTTGGTCTGGAAAGGGGTACGGGGATGCGTGCCTTGAGACGCCCGGGCCGGGCTGTCATGATGTAAACGGTATCCCCTAAAAAGATGGCTTCTTCCACGTCATGGGTGACAAAAAGGATTGTTTTACGGGTTTCTTCCCAGATCTTGAGGAGGAGTTCCTGCATGACCAGTCGGGTCTGGGCATCCAGGGCACCGAAGGGTTCGTCCATCAGGAGGATATCGGGATCGTTGGCCAGGGCCCGGGCAATGGCAACCCGCTGCTTCATACCTCCGGAAAGGCTTTTAGGGAAAGCATCGGCAAAGGCTGTTAAGCCTATTATATCCAGGTAGTGGTTAACAATTTCATGGCGCCGGTCGGCTTCTACTCGTTTCAAATTGAGGCCAAACTCGATATTCTGTCGTACCGTAAGCCAGGGGAAGAGGGTATAGCTCTGGAAAACCATACCCCGGTCCCTTCCCGGCCCCTGGATCAGGCGGCCGTCCTTATATACCTGACCGCTGCTGGCTTCCGTAAGGCCGGCTATGATGCGGAGCAAGGTGGATTTACCGCATCCCGAAGGCCCCAGGATGGTTACGAACTCTCCTTCCTTTACTTCCAGGGAAATGCCCTGGATGGCAGTAATTTTCCGGTGCTTAAAGTTGAATTCCCTGGTCAGGTTGACAACAGCCAGCTTGTTTCCTGATATCCCCGGTTCTGCTGCCAGGGCCATGGCTATACCTCCCTCTCCAACCACGGGAACAACAGGCGATTGAGTGCTTTAAATGCCATATCGCAGATTATCCCCAGAACACCAATGGTTAGAATGCCTACGAACATATCCGGTGTGCTGAGCTGCCGGCCGGCGTTCATAATGAGGAAACCCAGGCCGGAATTGGCGGCCACCAGTTCAGCAACGATGACGTAAGTCCAGGCCCAACCCAGGGTAACCCGCAGGGTATCCATTATCCCGGGCAAAGCTGCCGGCAATAAGACCCTCCGGAAGACTTCCAGGGGGCGCGCCCCCAGGGTATAAGCGGTATCAATAAGATCCTGGGGGACGTTCTGGGTGACGTCCATAATCATCAGTACAAGTTGGAAAAATATACCTATAAAGACAACCCCTATCTTCTGGGCTTCAAAAATGCTCAACCAGATTATGGTTAGGGGAATAAAAGCCGAGGCCGGCATATAACGAAAAAAGGCCAGCAAGGGTTCAAAAAATGCTTCGGCTACCTTCAGGCTACCCATAAGTATCCCCAGGGGCACACCGATAGCCGCTGCCAGGAGAAAGCCCGTGGTAACCCGGAAAAAGCTGATACCGATATCCCCTATTAAACCGTCGGTCGCCAGGGCGACGGCCGCCCGGGCGACAGCACCGGGCGGCGGCAGGTGGGAAGGCGGTAAGTGACCAACAGTTACACCAAGTTGCCACAATAATAACAGGAGGGCAAAGGCAGATACGCTCAGGATGAAATAAAGTTTTCCCGGAATGGGAGCATTAAGTTTAAGATACTTACGCATTTAAGCACACCATATTCCCGGTTTAAATTTTGGCTTTGTTAACGAAGGTTGGATCCAGCATGGCTTTAGCATCAGGTTTAGACTTAATTACCTTGTTGTTAAACCCGAAATCAACGGCCTGTTGCAGTGTGGTATAGAGGGTTCCCGGATTTTCGGGCGTGCCGAACATTTCTTTATTCTGGTCCAGGTTAAAGAGGCGCAGGGTTTCCAGATTGCTTTCAAACTCTTCTTCTTTAATTCCTAACCCCTTGGCCATAATAGCGTTAGCTTCGGCTTTATTATTTTCCCAGTACTGCATAGCTTCAGCCAGGGCATTGACCATACCCTGTAGAGCTTCGGGGTGTTTCTCGGCCCAATCGGTTCGCAGGGCCACTGTATCCATAATTAGCCCAGGTGTCTCCTTAGAAGTTGCCAGAAGGTGGCCTTTGTTTTCCTTAACGGCCTTGCTCAGCCAGGGTTCCCAGGTGACGGCAGCATCAACTTTGCCGGCTACAAAAGTGGACCCGGCATCGCTGGCAGACATCTGGATATGGTTGATGTCTTTTTCCGTCATATCGTTTTTAGCCAGGATGGCCAGGAGCAGGATATGGCTGGCAGTACCAAAGTCATAGGCTACGTTTTTACCTTTAAGATCTTTAATAGTCTTGATCTCTGGTTTGGCCAGGATGCCGTCGCCGCCATAAGAATCATCAAGGGCCCAGATCTGTTTCAGGGGAATGCCGGCGTCTACAATCTGGGTAACGATATCAAGGGTGGTAGCAATGCCGTCAACCTGGTTGCCGGCCAGGGCCTGCTTGCGTTCACCCAGGCCCTGGATGACGATAAGCTGCACGTCCAGGCCATATTTTTTAAAGAAACCTTTATCCCGGGCCAGGAAAAGGGGGCCATATCCTGACCAGGTGGTCATGGTTAGCTTGACGGGTGTAAGCTGTTGTTCCTGCGCGCCGCCTGCATCCTGTTTGCCGGCATCCTGTTGCTTGCTGTCACTGCCGCCGCAACCGCCCAGGGTTAAGGTGAACAGGGCCAGCACCAGAAAAATAATAATGCTTCTACTCAATCTTTTAATCATGATAAAATCCTCTCCTTTTTGCTTACTCCCTTATGGGGTTTATCTTTTCAAGTTCCTTGTTGTCAGTTGGGCTGTTTAGTGCCTGTGCTTTAAAACTTCAAGCCTCATTTCTGCCCAGGCGGTCGGTCGCCAGGAGGGCTTCCCTGATCATAGCTGCCGTTACCCGGAAAGGCATGTTGGCCATATCCGGGCTTTCCGCCGCCGCGCGACTTACCAGTTCCAGGGAAGGGCCATCCTCCGGCAATAATCCCACTTCTTCCAGGGATACCGGCAACCCGACCTGGCGATTAAAGCCAGCCAATTGTTTGATGGCTTCCATTTCCCTCCCTTCAAGGAATAGCTGGACCAGGTTGCCGAAGGCTACCAGCTCCCCGTGACAGCAGTCCCGCGTCGAGGGTGAGGCAGTTAATCCCTCATAAACTCCATGGGCACCGGCCGTACGCCCGTCGTCGCCGCCCAGGCCGCTGACCAAACCACTGATGAGGATTATAGCGTCAATTACCCTTTCTAAGTCTGGAGTGACCACCTGGTTTTCTACCGCCGTCCTGGCACCAGGGCCGGCAGATAGGATACTGTCATAGCAGAGGCGGGCTAAAGCCAGAGCTCCTTCTAAGGCCAGGTGAGGTGACGCTACTGCAGTGGCCCTGAGCTCTATATACTTGGCCAGGGTGTCCCCCATACCGGCGGCCAGGTAGCGCCAGGGGGCGGCGGTAATTATCTCGCTGTCTACCAGGACCAGGGCAGGGTTCGCAGCTTCGTGGGATATGGCCAGGAATTGTCCTTCCCTGTTATAAATAATGGCGATAGATGTAAAGGCGGCACAGGTAGCTGCAATCGTTGGTACCGTTACCAGGGGCACCCCTACCTGCCAGGCAGCCCCCTTGGCGGTATCCAGGGCTTTGCCACCACCAACACCAACCACGAAATCGGCACCCTTTTCTTTAATTGCTGCCGCTACCATGGCGATATTCTCCGGGCAGCATTCTCCCCCGTACCAGACCTGACCCGCGAGATCTACCCGGGCTGAAGCCATGGCATCCCGCAGTGCCGGTGTTGCCGCTGCCAGGGCCCGGTGGCCTCCTACCAGGCAGGCCCTTTTGCCCAGGCTCTTCAGGTCCTGTCCGGCAGGCCTGATCACGCCGGCACCCCGGCGATAGCAACCGGGGGCAATAATCCTTTCGAGCATCCTGTTCCTCCTGCAGATGTTCTTTTTCTCAGGTTAATGTTTTTCTCTAACACTCTATCACTTTACCATAACAAAGTTATATTCGTCGCTAAAGACAAGATTCCTGCCGGCACTTTATGTCGAAATATTTGAGAGGTAATTTATCCATCCGGCACATGTTTTTCAATACGGCCTTGCCTCCTACCCTTTTATGGGTGTAGGATATTTATGTTTAGGGGGAAGGCTATGAAGCTTGTCTACATTACCCCGGAAACAGGCCTTGATCTCCTGGCAGACAGCCTGTGGGACGGCCAGGATGAGGAATGCCGCCATCAGGTAATCATTAGCATTCGCCGGGGACGCATCGCCGCCGTACGGTTCCAGGAAATGGCCTTTACAGAAAAAAATGTCCGGCAGTTCAACCTTTCCGGACTGACGGTTTTACCCGGATTAATCGATGCCCACGTCCACCTGGCCCTGGACGGCATCGATTTTCAGGCCTCCCTGGCCCGTTGGCAGGACCCCCCGGCCCGGGAAGCGGCCATGGCCCGGGCCCTGCGGGCCTCCTTAGAGAGTGGCCTGGTAGCAATCAGGGACGGTGGTGACCGGGAGGGGCTCAACCTCCAGGCGCGGGAATGGGTGCGGGCAGGTCAATATCCCGGTCCACGGGTAGTAGCCACCGGGATGGCCGTTACGAAAAAAGGGAAATACGGCTCTTTCCTTGGTCCCGGCACCACCGGCCCTGCCTCCATCAGGGAGTTGATTGCCGGCCTTGTAAACCTTAATGTCGACCAGGTGAAAATTGTATTGTCCGGGTTAGTTACCTTCCAACGTTACGGTGAGGTAGGCAGCCTGGAATTCGACGCTGCCGAACTGGCTACCGCCGTAGAGGCGGCCCATACTTCCGGGAGGCCGGTAATGGCCCATGTCAACTCGGCCCCCGGTGTGGACCTGGCCCTGGCCGCCGGGGTGGACAGTATTGAACACGGCTATTTTCTTACAACGGCCCAGCTGGAAACCATGGCGGCCAGGGGGACATACTGGGTACCGACTGTCGCCGCAATAGCAAACCGTCTTTCTGACACCGTGAAAAGGTTCTACCTGGAGAGGGAAAAGGAAATCATTGAGCGGACCCGGGAAGCCCAGCAGGAAATGATTGCCCGGGCTTACCGGCTCGGGGTGAAGCTGGTCGTAGGTACCGATGCCGGCGCTCCCGGGGTCTATCACGGCGCATCTTATCTCGACGAACTATTGTACTGGCACCAGGCCGGCGTCCCGGCGGCTGCTATCTTACGAGCGGCTACGGTTATCGCGGCAGCTGCCCTGGGACTGGATGGAGAACTGGGTATGGTAAAACCCGGCTACCGGCCCTGCCTGATTGCCGTCCGGGGTAACCCCCTGGAGGATTTAAAGGTACTGGCCAGGCCGGAAATAGTTTTTATCGATACTCTTCTTCCCTGAGAATCGCTTGTCCTTTTCCAGGTCTTATGCTATCTTTTTCCTAAGATTTTACAAGGGGGGATTACTTTGTCCCTTGTCCGTGCACATTTCCGGGTGACGGGTTTTGTCCAGGGAGTGGGTTTTCGCTATTTTATCCTGCGGCAGGCGTTTGATTTGCAGCTTAACGGGTGGGTGCGCAATCGCTATAACGGCAGCGTTGAAGGGGTAGTTGAAGGTCCGCCCGAAAAGGTTAAAGAGTTCCTGGACTTTTGCCGCCGGGGACCGGCCATGGCCGATGTTCAGGAACTTGAGGTCCAGTATGAAAAACCTCAAGGTGAGACCTCCTTCCGGATCCGGGAGACAATATAAACAGGATTTCATGTAGATCTTGCTAATAAAGGCAGGTGGCGCAGCCAGGCGATCACCGCCAGGCCCAGGCCCAGGACTAAATACCAGCCCACTCCTTCACGCAGCCAGAAATAAAAAGGCAGGCCGCTGAAGACCAGGACGGTTGCTAGGTCGCTGTTGCGGGTTAGGAAAAAAAGCAGGCCAAGGGTAATCGCCGCCGGAGGGACTACAGGAGGATAAATGGCCATGGCTGCACCCAGGCTGGTGGCCAGGCCTTTCCCACCTTGAAAATGCCAGTAAAGGGGCCAGTTGTGCCCGGCCACTGCAGCCAGGGACATCAGGACGGCAAGTTCTATCCCGCCCAACTTCCACCCCAGGACCGCCAGTAGGTAACCTTTAGCCGCATCCCAGAGGAAGGTCATTATACCGGCCCTCACGCTTAAGTTGCGGAGGACGTTCATGGTACCGGCGTTACCGCTTCCTACCTGTCTTACGTCCACCCGGTGCCAGAGACGGCCGGCTATATGCCCGCCGGTCAGGGAGCCGGCCAGGTAGGATAGGATAATACCTGCCAAAGCTTTCAACAAGGATAACAAATCTTATCCCCTCTCTCCTCCTTTAGCATCCGGCAGGCATCATGCATAGGATATGATAAACGGCCGGGCTGAAGGAGGTGAAATAATTGGAAGATCTCAGCCGTTTTCTCACCATTATGGGGGCGGTCTTTGCCGCAGCTACAGGAATTGCCGATCAGATTAAGGCCCGCTGGCCCTGGCTGGGGGAACCGCGGGAAGATCCTCGGGAAGAAAAAAGACGGGAGCTATGGGTAATTATTATTAACGCCGTTATCGCCGCCCTCCTGGCCGGCATGGCCTCGATTGATGTTTTTGCCCTTTTGGGGCTGAATGCTTTTAACGGCCTGAAGGCTGCTTATCCCGGACTTTATTTATTCATTAATATGGTAGCCGTAGGCCTTATGTCTACCTTTGGCGGGCCTTTCCTCCATGAGATTTTGGAAATCCTTCTTGAATTCAAGAAAAATATTCGCCTGCGCAATCGGATGGGAACCTTACAGTTCCTGCTGGCGAAAAAAGTTGAAATGTCACCGGGTGAAAAAGAAGGCCGGGAACCGGCTCAAATGGCCAGAATGGATCTGGAACGATAAGGAATTAAGCCCAACAGCTCTTCTTTTTTTTGGGGCACTGGCGCCGTTGCCGGCAGCCAGCCTTTATTTTTTAGATCCTCATAAACTTCCAGCAACCACGGCCGGGCCAGATCGGCAGTTTCCAGGAGGGCGGCATCACAAAAGATCTCCGCCGGCGTCCCGGCGCCGATCACCCGGCCGCGGGCCATTATGTAAATATAGTCCGCCCACGTATAGGCTATATCTACATCATGGGTAGATAAAATAATCGTCTTTCCCTGGCGACTGATATCTGCCAGCAAGGCCATAACCTCCCGGGTTGAGCGGGGATCAAGGTATGCCGTCGGTTCATCAAAGATGATAACCCTGGGCTCCATGGCCAGGACGCTGGCAATGGCCACTCGCTTTTTCTGGCCATAACTGAGGAAATGGGTCGGCTTGTCCCGGAGGTCGGCGATGCCCGTTGCCACCAGGGCGGCTTCAACCCTCTGCGCCACCTCGTCCCTGGCCAGGCCCAGGTTTAATGGCCCGAAGGAGATTTCCTGGCGCACGCTGGCCGAAAAAAGCATGCTGTCCGGGTCCTGGAAGACGATACCAACCTGCCGGCGTAAATTTATCAGCGCCTTATGACTGTAATCGATCCGGTTTCCGGCAAAGTAGATACATCCCTCCTGGGGCCTCAAGATACCGTTAAAGTGAAGGAAAAGGGTGGATTTGCCGGCGCCATTGGGACCCAGGACGGCTATTTTCTTCCCAGGGGGAATGCTCAAGGTGACATTTTGCAGGGCCCGGGTGCCGTCAGGATAAGTAAAACTAAGCTTCACTGCTTCTAAAAGGGGGGCCATGGGGTCCACCTCCGCTAGCCGGAATTGATAAAAGGACTGACCGTTTTCATGTTAGCAGCATTAAAAAAAAGAGGAATAGGTCAAAAAGAGCGCCCAGACACAAAAAGGTCCACGAGAAAGGATAAACAGTTTCCAGGACAACTAGCTCTTCCTGGTAGCCCCGGGCCGTCAGGGCAGTAAATAATTCCTGGGAACGGCGGTAGGTCTTGATAAAAAGGCTGGCTGCAAGCTGTCCCAGGGAACGGTAGGAACTGCACAGGGAAGCATAGCCCAGGCGGGAAACCTGGGCGGTATAAGTGTCGTTGACGGTCGCCAGCAACACAAAAATAAAGCGGTAGGTCAGGGTAATTAAATCCAGCAGCAAGGCCGGGACACGGGCTCGCCTGAGGACGGCCAGGATATCCACCACAGGGGTCGTTAGGGACAGAAAATAAAGACAGGCGGTGGCCCCCAGGGATTTAAGCAAAACCCTGGCGGCGAGATACAGACCTTCGGGGGTAACCCCCAGTGTCCAGCCCCAGATGGTAACGCCCCTGAGGCCGGCCTGGGGCTGGTGGGAAATGGTGAGGGCGATCATGGTTGCGCTGGCCGCCAAAAAGGAAAAGGGCACCAGCATTAGCTTCAGGTAGAACCTGAACGGGATACCGGCGATTACTGTGGCGGCCCCGGCCATCATGACAATGACAAGGGCCGCAATTAACGGCCGTGGTGCCGCCAGGACGATCAGCAGGGTTACCAGGGCGAAGGCTACTTTTTCGCCCGGGTGGACCTTTTGCAGCCGGTTGTTGTAGGCATACTGGTCAAGCCTGAACATTTACTTTTGCTCCTGCTGTTTCTTACCTTTGCTGTAACCCAGGTAATAGCAGACAATACCGCTGCCAATGGCGGCCTGGGCGGCAAAAAGAAAGGATTCTACTTCCCCGCTAGGGGGTTCCCAGACAGGTTTAAACCAGGGTTCATAATCGGGCCGGATCTGGCTAATGGCCTCTTCCGCTTGATCGTCAGCACCGGCAAACTCCCCGCTGCGGTGCATGAAAAGGGGTGCTGCTGCCAGGAGCATAACGATAAGGAGCAAGAAAAGATTTTTCTGGGCGTTGCTCACTATTTGCACACCTCCAGTTTACGGTCGCCCATCGCCAGGGATTTGTTGTCTAAAATCGACAGTTCCTGCAGTTCGTTTTTATTGTAAGCGGCCAGCAAGTTAAAAACGATGACCGTTAAGATACCTTCGCTGACGGCCAGGGGTAGCTGGGTAACGGCAAAAATGCCTATAAATTTTAGCATGGAAGCCAGTACCCCTCCGGGTTGGGCCGGAAAGGCCAGGGCCAACTGCAGGGAAGTGGTGACATAGGTCATCAGGTCACCCAGGGTGGCGGCCAGGAAAACGGCTACGGGCATTGAGCCATTGAGCCTCCGTACCAGGCGGTAAAGGCTGTAGGCCACAAAAGGACCCACCACGGCCATGGAAAAGGTATTGGCTCCCAGGGTGCTCAAGCCCCCATGGGCCAGCAGGAGGGCCTGGAAAAGGAGGACGATACCACCCAGGATACTCATGGCTGCCGGGCCAAAGAGGATGGCCCCCAGGCCCACCCCAGTGGGATGGGAACAGCTGCCGGTTACTGAAGGAATCTTCAGGGCCGAAAGGACAAAGGCATAGGCACCGGCCAGGCCTAGAAGCATTTTCAGGCCGGGATTGCTTTTAACAGTCTGCCGGATGGACCGCAGGCCCCAGAACCAGAAGGGCAACACGACGATAAACCAGGCGGCGGCCCAGTTAAAAGGAAGGAATCCTTCGGCGATGTGCATGGCATATGCCGGCCGGTTCAGCATGACCATGGCCAGCAGGAAAAATATAAATATTATGGATGTACGACGAAACACTCTATGTACCCCCTCAGGATGCTATTTTTTGGGTAACATCTTTTTTAGCAGGGCAATAGCTTCCTCAACTGTGTCAACAGGATGAAGGTACTGGATAGAAGGCCGCTTAATTAACACTACCGGAATCCTCAGGGCCAGGGCGGCGGCAATTTTGGCTTCAGTACCGCCGGCCGGGCCGGCATCCCGGGTGACGATAACACCGGCCTTATAGGTCTTAAACATGATCTTGTTCATTTCTTTGGAAAAAGGCCCCTGCATGGCGATGATGTCGCGGGGCGTCAAGCCCAGATCCTGGCACTTTTTAATTACCCGGTGTTCAGGCAACACCCTTACCACGATACGTTTACCTTTAAGCAGGGGGTTGTTAATAAATACTTCCAGGTTGTTAGTACCTGTAGTTAAAAAGATTGTCTCTCCAAGCCTGGCGGCAGCCCGGGCGGCTTCTTCCCAGGTTGCCACCTGGGAAATAAGGCGGTCGTGGGGCAATTTTGTTTCTGGCCGTAAAAAACGCAGGTAAAGTAAAGATTTTTGCCGGCACCAGGCCTCCAGGATCCGGGAAAGCTGGCTGGGATAGGGAAGGGTAGCGTCTATCACTGCTTCCAGCTGCCGGCCACCTTCCAGGGAGGCTAAATTACCTTCCGTTAAAGGAGCTGTTAAAATTAACGTCGCCCCATCCTGCCGGGCCAGCTGTTTGCCGTAGGCGCTGTCGGTCCAGGTGGCAACCTCGTAGCCTTCCTGCCGCAGGTTACGTATTAACTGCCTTCCCTCGCCGGTACTCCCCACTACTAAAATCAAAAGGCAGTATCCTCCCCATAGAAATTTAAATCCCCGGCTGTTTTGCCGGGGACGCCGGTGGTGCCGCTAAAACAGGCATGCCTAAGTAAACCACCTCCCCGGGGTTTTGACCCTGGTGGGCTCAAGACAGGCTGGCCTGTTGGCCGGGCATCATCGGTTGCGGCAAGTTACCGTTTCCAGGCGGCGTTTTGCCCAACCTCTCCCCTGCCGGCGGCGAAATTTAAGCCCGGTCTTCTCGAGACCGCGCACCCATCGCTATGCAATTTAAAACCCCCTGCTCCTACATCAGCAGAGGGTATGCTTGCCATAATTCTGGCCAACCACCCCCTATCCATCGTAGGGGTAAAGGTTTCCCCGGCAACCGGTATCCTGACTCGGGATCATAGCTATCGCACCGCCTTCCCAGGTGTTACCCAGTGGCATGATGGTGCCTCGCTCCTCCTTACAGTGGCGGGACCGTGTCAGCTTTGCACTGACTTCCCGGATTTGCCTGGAACATATTCATTTTAGGATTATTTTAGCATAACCCGCAGGTTATGTCCATGGGTTTTTGATGCTCTTTACGGCATGCTATGCCAGCCCGGCCCTGCGGGCGACGCGCCGGACGGCTTCACTGGCCTTTTTCCGGACTTCGTTGGCATCAATGGTTTGCAATTGCCTATTCTCCATGACAATTCTACCGTCGACCATGGTCAAAGTAACATCCGTACCCCTGGCCTGGTAGACCAGCTGGGTGTAGATGTCGATGCCGTCCGCCGGCTGGGTATGGAGGCCCTCCAGGGAAACCAGGGCCAGGTCGGCCTTCTTCCCCACCTCCAGGCTACCAATTTCCTTTTCCATGCCTACGGCCCGGGCCCCGCCTAGGGTGGCCATTTCAAAGACCAGAGGTGCCGGCATGGCGGTAGGTCCGTGGAGGGGTTTCTGGATTAAGGCCGCCAGTCGCATTTCCATAAAGGCGTCCAGGTTGTTATTGCAGGGGGCGCCGTCGGCGGCCAAGGACACTACCGTCCCCCGCCTCAAAAGATCCGGCACCGGGCAGATACCGGAAGCCATTTTTAAATTGGACGAAGGGCAGTGAACCACTTTCGTCCCGGTGCGCGCCAGGATATCCTTCTCCTCTTCACTTAGCCAGATACAGTGGACCAGGATGAGGCCGGGGCCGGTGAGGCCGATATCATCCAGGTAAAGGACGTTGCGCCGCTTGTGGAGTTTTTCCACCAGGGCGCATTCCCCCCGGTTTTCGGAAGCGTGGGTGTGGATTTTAACGCCGTAATGGCGGGCGAGATCCCGGACTTCTAATAATAAGTCTTCGGTGCAGGAGACTACAAAGCGGGGCGCAAAGGAGTACTGGATGCGGCCGTTATCGTAGCCGTGCCATTTCTCCAGCAGTTCGACGCTTTCTTTAAGGGAAGCCGCCGTTGTTTCTTTAAGGCTGTCCGGGACGTCCTCGCCAAAGTCCATCATTACCTTGCCGGTAAGGGCCCGGATGCCGCTTGCGGCAATAGCTTCAATGGCCGCCCCGGTATGATGGACGGTCTCCATGTCAACGATTGTCGTGGTGCCGCTTAAAAAAAGTTCGCCGATACCCAGAAGGGCAGAATAATAAAGGGAATCGGCATCGTGGGCGCCCTCTAGGGGCCAGATGCGCAGGCGCAGCCAGTCCAGGAGTTCCATATCGTCGGCGCGACCGCGAAAAAGGGACTGGCAGAGGTGGATATGGGGCTGGATTAGACCGGGGATGACCAGCTGGCCCGCGGCGTCGATAACCCGGCAGGCGGTGGCCGGAGTATTGCCGATGGCGGCGATGCGGTCGCCTTCAATATAGATATCTCCCTGGAAAACTTCCCTCCGGGGATTCATAGTAACCAGGGTGCCGTTCTTGATTAAAATACTCATTTCTTTCCTCCTTCTTTTTCCCGCAGGGCGGCCAGGATTTTTTCCGGGGTAACCGGCAACTCCCTGATGCGAACTCCTACGGCATTGTATATGGCATTGATGATGGCGGGCACGGTGGGGATGGTGGCGGGCTCACCCACCCCTTTGGCGCCGTAGGGACCGGTGGGTTCATTGCTTTCTATAATCAGGGGCTGGATCTCGGGCATATCCAGGACGGTGGGAATGAGATACGTGGAAAAAGAGTTATTGACGATGCGGCCCTGCTGCAGGTGAACCTTTTCCAGGAGGGCCATGCCCAGTCCCTGGGCGATGCCGCCTTCAATCTGGCCTTCTACCCCGAGGCGATTCACGGCCCGGCCGACGTCATGGGCGGCTATCAGCTTTAAAACCCGTACTTCCCCTGTTTCCGTATCCACTTCTACCTCCGCAATCTGGGTGGCGAAGGCGTAGGGCCAGTAGGGTGCCCCCTGGCCGGTTTCCGGATCGACGGCCGTGGTATGGGTGACGAAGGTTCCCTGACCTACCAGGCGGCAACCGGCCAGGCGCGCCCGGGCGGCTGCTTCCGAATAGGATATCTGCTTCCGGGGATAACCCCTGACGTAAATTATCCCTTCCCGGGCCGCCAGGCCGGCAATGGTATTGACACCTAAGAGGGTGCGGGTATGTTCAAACAGGACGTCCCTGGCCTGGCGGCAGGCTATTTTAACGGCGTTACCCGAGGCATAGGTCTGGCGCGTGGCCGCCGTCGTACCGGCATCGGGAGTGGTATCGGTATCGGCGGTGATCACCGTTACCCATTCATAGGGTATCCCCAGCTCCTCGGCGGCAATCTGGGCCAGGATGGTACTGGAACCCTGGCCGCAGTCCACAGCACCGCTGTGCACCGTGGCCGTGCCGTCATCGTGAATCTCAACAGTGGCCGTAGAAACATCGGGAAAACCGTTGCCATAGCCCGTTCCATAGAAAATACAGGCCATGCCGGTACCGCGTTTTTTACTCATCCTCCATCCCTCCCGGTATTAATTCTGCCAGGGACCAGCCGGCGGCCCGGGCTGCCTGGAGCATGGTTGCGGTCAAACCGACGCTGCTTTCCAGGACCTGGCCCGTGGCGGTTACATCCCCCTGGCGGAAGGCATTGAGCCAGCGGATGGTAAAAGGATGGATGCCCAGGCGGCCGGCCAGTTCGTCCATCTGGCTCTCATAAGCCAGGGGCGGCTGGGTGGCGCCGAAGCCGCGCATGGCGCCGGTAAAGGGATTGTTGGTGTAGACGGCGTAGGCATCAATTTTGACATTGGGTATAACGTAAGGGCCGGTGGCATGGATGGCGGCCTTGCGCAGGATGTTAGGGGCCCAGGAGGCGTAGGCGCCGCTGTCGCCGATTATTGCCACTTCCAGGGCCGTCAGCTTTCCCTCCCTGGTGGCACCAGTCTTATAGCGCATGATCATGGGGTGGCGCTTGCTGTGGGCCAGGAAAGATTCTTCCCTGGTAAGGACCATCTTTGCCGGCCGCCGAGTATGCACGGCCAGCAGGGCCACCAGGGTCTGCAGGGTCATGTCTTCCCGGCCGCCGAAGGCACCGCCTACCGCCGGGGCCACAATGCGGATGCGGTCCTGGTTCCAGCCCAGCACCCGGGCTACTTCCGTCCGGTCCCAGTGGACGTACTGGGTGGCCACATAAATTACCAGGTGACCGCGCTCGTCCAGCCGGGCCACGGCGGCCTCCGGCTGGAGGAAGGCGTGGTCCAGGAGCTGGGTGCGATAGGTATTTTCCACTACAACGTCGGCAGCGGCAAAGCCGGCTTCCACGTTTCCTTTACGGATGGGCAGGTGGTAAATAATATTGTCCCGGTCGGGATGAACCCGGGGCGCTCCCGGCTTAATAGCTTCCAGGGGGTCCAGAAGGGCCGGCAGTTCTTCGTAGGTTATCTTTACTTTTGCCGCTCCGGCCCGGGCGGCGGCCGGGGTGGTGGCGCCCACCAGGGCTACGACGTCATTCACCGAGCGCACCTCTTCACCGGCCAGGACTGGCATGTCCTGGTAGATTACGCCCTGGCCGTTATGGCCGGGAATGTCCCGGGCAGTCAGGACGCAGAGGACCCCCGGCACCTCCAGGGCGGCTGAGGTGTCAATACTGACGATCCGGGCATGGGCGTAGGGGCTGCGGACGGCCCGGCCGTAAATCATCCCCGGGAAATTAAGGTCGGCAGGGTAAATGGCCTGGCCGGTGACTTTGGACCGGGCATCTACCCTGGGCGGGGATGTACCGATAACTGCCATAGGAAATCACTCCTCGCGCCGGTTATAAAAGTTAAGGCAACCGTTGCCCGGCAACGAAGGATTAACTTCGTAGCCGGGCAATTTGCGGTTGCCTGGTAGAAACCCTCAGTCCGTATTGCTGAGGATATACGAAGTAAGGTTCATAACTATAATGGTCTAATATTTATAATTCGCCCTCTTTAGGTTAATTCCTGCCGATGTTTAAAAGTACCTGGAAAAACCGTAGGGCTGAGCTGGCGTAAAAAAGCCGGTTGCGCCGATACTCAGCCAGCTTGCTCGCTCATATTCTCAAGGAGCCTGCTCCAGTCCGGCGGCACGCAGGACATTGGCCTGGTGCCGGGGCTGGATCTCATTGGTATTGTGACTGCGGCTATTCCAGAAATAGACGTCAAAATGGCCGGGGAAATCATTGTCCGGGATCGTTTCCACACCGTGGGGCTGGCCTGCCATGGAGGCTGCCAGGATGCGACCTCCCACTTTAAGTAAAATGGCCCGGGCGTCCCACGACCAGCGACCGTTAAAAATTTGCTTCATAGTGGTTGTGTCGGCAGCTGTCAGGGGTTCTGAATCAGCATGATTGGAGCCGCCCAGGTGGCGTACACGGAAAGACAGGCCGCTTTCCAGGTCGGTAATAGTAGCCACCGTACCGACGTTATATATCCAGCGCGACCAGTCCCAGGCCAAAAATTCACCGTAGCCCGGTTTTTGCTCGCCCCGGGGACCAGCTACCGGCACCGGTTCCGTCCTTCCAGCCGGTATGTACAGGGGCTGGCCGGGCATGAGGACGTCCGAGTTAAGCCTGTTAGTTTCGTAGATGGCCCTCACGGTAGTATTAAACCTCCGGGCAATGGTGGAAAGGGTATCCCCGGGCTGCACCCGGTAAACTGGAAGTTCTGGTTCCACCGCGGGAGAGGGCGGTTCAGGTTCTGGTTGAGGTTTGGGTACGGGTGGTATTTCCAGTACCTGGCCTGCCAGGATTATATCCGCCGGCAGGTTGTTGTATCGCTGGAGCTCGCTTACAGTAATGTTAAAGCGTTTGGCAATGAGGTAGAGGCTATCTCCTGGCTGTACCTGGTAGATGCCGGTTCCACTGCGGGCCAGGGGTATAAACAGCACCTGGCCGGGGTAAAGGTTGTCCCCTTTAAGGTTACTGGCTATTTTGATGGCTTCTACAGAGCGACCGGTGCGCAGGGCAATCAGGTAAAGGGTGTCACCCTTTTGGACGGTGTACTTGTAGTTGCTTTCCTGCAGGTTTACCGGCAGATAGAGGGCCTGGTCTGACATCAAAGCAACGCCGGATAAATTATTCAGTTGTTGGATGGCAGAAACTGAAGTAGAGTAACGCTGCGAAAGAAGCCAGAGGGTGTCACCCTGCTGGACCTTGTAGAGAATGATTCCCGTATTAGTCCCGGCCTGAGCAGTCCGCAGGGTTCCAGATAACAGTACCACTGCAAGGAAAAAAACTGCTCCCAGGAAACGCCCTGCCCGCATAATATACCCCCTGTTATTTGTCAGGAAAGAACTTTATTGGTCCTGACGACATGTTTTGACAAATTATTCTACACAGGCAAGGCTTTTCCCTTTATGTAAATTATGCCAGGGACCAGCCGGGACTTGCCAACATTTGTTCGTAGCTCCCACTTGTTATTTTGTCAAAGCGGGTTATAATATAAATGAAAACAAATGTTCGTAGAGGTGAAGCTCGTTGTCCCTCACCTGCTCCATTCTTCTGTGCGACGCCAACAGCTTCTTTGCTTCCGTCCACCAGGCCCTGGACCCGGGTTTGCGCGGCCGCCCGGTCATCGTCGCCGGCCGGGAAAGCACCCGCCACGGCATCGTCCTGGCGGCGAGCTACGAAGCCAAAAGGGGTTACGGCATCAAAACCGGGATGACCGTCCGGGAAGCGAAAAGCCTCTGCCCGGACGGCGTCTTCATCCCTCCCCACCACGACCTGTACATCGAGTTTTCCACCCGCATTTTACGTATCATGCGGGATTTTACTCCCCTGGTGGAGCCCTTCTCCATCGATGAAGCCTGGCTGGATGTGCGGGGTTGCCAGGGAATTTACGGCTCGCCATTAACCATCGCCCGGCGGCTGAAGGAAAGGATTAAAACCGAGGTGGGCATTACCACCAGCGTCGGCCTGGGGCCGACCAAGCTGCTGGCCAAGATGGCGGCCGAAATGGAGAAGCCCGACGGCCTGACTGTCCTCGATTTCCCGGACGTCCCTAAAAAGATGTGGCCCCTGCCGGTGAAGGAGCTTTTCGGCGTCGGTCCCCGCATGGAGGCGCACCTGGCTAAGTTCGGCATCCACACCATCGGCGACCTGGCCCGTTTTCCCGTCGAGGTGCTGGTCCGGCGCTTCGGTGTCGTCGGCCGGATCTTGCACCAGTGCGCCCATGGCCTCGACTACAGCCCGGTGGACCCCCACTCCCTGGATAGAGTTAAATCCGTCGGCCACCAGATCACCCTTCCACGGGACTACTACAGGTATGAAGATATGGAAGTAGTTTTACTGGAGCTTTCCGAGCTGGTGGCCCGGAGGGTGCGCCTGGGAAATTACCTGGGCCGCACGGTGAGTATAAGCCTGAAAGACGCCGATTTTAACTGGTTGGGACGTTCTTACACCCTGCCCTATTACACCGATACGGCCGCCGATATTTATGCGGCGGCCCGGCAGCTCCTGCGCCGCCACTGGCCGCCCGGCCGCCCGGTGCGGCTGGTGGGGGTCAGCCTGGCCAGCCTGGTACCGGCGACAACGCGCCAGGAAGACCTCTTCGGCCGGGTGGAAAGACAGGCCCGCCTGGACCGGGCCTGCGACCGCTTGAAGAACCGCTACGGGGAAAGGGCCGTCTACCGGGCCGTATCCCTAACCCGGGCAGGTGTCCTCTATGGGCGGGGCTAACGCTTTATACGAGGGCCATCGTTTAATATTGCCCGGCATTAGAGACCGGGCGCGAGCCACCTGCCAGGAGTGTCGCTACTGTGTACCAATCGTGGGGCGGGAAGAGACGCGCCTGGCCTGTCTGGCCACCCTGGATATATATTTAACAGGGGTAAAGCGAGTACCGGGAGAACTGAAGGCCGTAGACTTCATCTGGCTGGCCGGCAGGGAAAAGCTGGTTGAGGCGGTAAATAAAATACATGCCGGAAGACAGGCGTGCGGCTTATTCTGTCCTAATATTTAACGCTTTTATCTAGAAAAACGTGGGCCCATGTCTTCAATCATTGCAGCTAAAGGTTTACCGTTTCCATTCCCCAGCCCTGTTAAGCGGAACACGATTTTAAGGCAAACTAATCCATGTTCTTAGTATTGTATTTTCGCCAACTCTCCACATTGATGATTCTCTCCAGGGGTGAGGGATGGGATGCTGCAAGCCACGTTATAAAAGCCGGCGGGGCTATATCGCCCAGGTTCTTTTGGGCCAGATCCACATGGAGCCTGATCATGGCCCCGGGGTTAGCAGTAAGCTCCAGGGCCACCCAGTCGGCTTCCGTTTCATAGCGGCGGGAGATTGCGTTTTGTGCCGGCTGGCCCAGGAAAGACACCAGCTGGAGGAAAAGGAGCATGGCAACCAGGAGGTGGGGCGGGTACGGACCCGGCCGGGCTATATCGTAGGTAAAGGTTATTCTCAGGACAGCATATAACAATCCCAGTAGCAGGAAATTAGCCAGAACGCCCCACAGCAATCCCCGGAAGATATGGCCGCGCTGCCAGTGGGCCATTTCGTGGGCGATTACGGCTTCTACTTCGTCAAGGGGGTAATCCTCCAGCAGGTTGTCATAAAGGACAATCCGCTTGCTGGTCCCCAGGCCGGTAAAATAGGCATTGGCTTTGGTGGTGCGCCTGCTGGCATCCATTACCAGTACTTCCTCAATCCTTAGCCCGGCGCGTCCGGCTAGTTGCGCAACCATAGTTTTAACCGGGCCTTCCGTGATTGGCTGGAAACGGTTAAAAAGGGGAGCGACAAGGAGAGGCCATAGAAAGGTTGATATAAAGAGCCAGCCGGACAGGAAAAGGGCGGCGACGGCCCACCAGGTATGGGGCCAGCGCCCGGTAGCCCAGAAAAGGAGGAGCACCCCGGTTCCTGAAAGGACCAGCTCCAGGATGCCGCCCTTTAAGTAATCCAGCCACCAGGAAGCAAGGTTCTGGGTGGAGAAACCCCACTGGTGCTGGACGATAAAGCTACTGTAAAAATTAAAGGGTAAAGCTACAACCTTTAACAGCAGCCAGATAAGAACGAAATAGATTACCAGGGCCATATAATAGCGAACGCCGGTGATGTGTAAAGCCGCATCCGACCAGGCGGTTGCCCGGGTACTGGTGACCAACCCGACCAGAACAGCCACCTGGGCCAGAAAGGCCAGGATACCTGCCAGGCGCATTGCCTGCTGGTATTGCCGTGCCCTTTCCGCATTGTCCGGGCTGAAATACTGCCAGGCTACGTCTGGAACCTTACCCGGAAAGAGGCTGAAAAAAATAAAGGCAAGGCTCATAAGGCCCGCCGTTATTATTAGTAAAGTCCAAACTATGCCGGCTTTTGCCGTCATAAATATTCCCCCTTTTTACCACGGAGCCCGATGCGATTATATTATATATATATATACGGGTGGCTCTATTCCCGCGGGGTATTATGATGTTCCGGCCTTATATAGTTCAAATTGCTTCTGGTTCTCCATCGAAACCGGAGTTATAGTATGATTTCTCGCGGGAGTTAAAGTTAGTGTAGATTTAATTTCCGCAGTTGTTTTAACAGGGGTACTCCAAGGACCAGGACGGCAATAGCTTCCCCAAGGGCAACGGTACTTATGGCAAGAAGAATATTAACATGCAACAAATATGACAGGTAAGCCCCGACTACAAGGCCATTCAATAAAATAGGCGGCAAATAAGCGAGGCGGCTTTGTCGCCAGGTATAGGTCAACCAGGCGGCTGCCAGGGTGGTCAGGCTGCCCAGGAAAATGTCTATGGGGCCAAGGCCGCCGTAAATATTGCTTATCAGGCAGCCGATAAAAAGCCCCGGTATCGCTTCCGGGAAAAGAACAGGTAAAAGGGTTAAAGCTTCTGCGATACGAACCTGGAGATAACCAAAACTGATTGGTTTCAAAATAATCGTTACTACTGCGTACAGAGCGGCAATTATGGCCCCGCGGGCAATTCTCCTAGCAGGCATTGGTATCACTCCACTTCACTATCCATTTATACGCTGGTGACCTGGATATCATGCAGGGATTAGATCTAGATAATCAGGAATCCCGTTATGATAAGGTATTGCAACTTCACCATGGATCAAGGGACGGGCGTACTTAATAAAATCCAAAGTAACGTCGTTTCCTGCCTCATTTATCCAGTTCCTCGGTACCTTTTTCTCGCGATTGGCTACTTCTTCAAGTTTGACCATTTCATACGTACAACGATATTCTTCCCCATCCAGGCGCTTGATAGCCACCATGCGCCCGCTCGTCCCCTTTAATGCCTCCTCAACCGCCACTTTTCCTACGTTATAGGCTTCTTCAGCATCGGTCCGCGAGGCCAAATGCATGGCACTGCGCTGGCTGGCGGCCGGAAGGAAAATACGTCCCTTGATCTTTAATTCAGTTTCAATTTTATTAAGCAGGAACTGGCCTACTCCCCCCAGGCGCTGGTGGCCAAAAACGTCTACTGTAGCGGCATCATTAAATATATAATTCCCATTTTTATCAACCAGTCCTTCAGAAACAACTACCACGACTGTACCATACTGGCGGTAGGCTTTTTCTACATCAGCCAGAAAAGCCTCAAGATTAAAGGCTGCCTCCGGCAAGTAGATTAAATGGGGTGCATCCCCTGGACGGCGCCGGGCCAGGGACGCAGCTGCCGCCAGCCAGCCCGTATTGCGTCCCATTGTCTCTACAATGGCTACTTTAGTAGATGTGACAATACTTTTAATATCAATTCCCATCTCCAGGACAGCAGTGGCCAGGTATTTAGCAGCGCTACCGTAACCCGGGCAGTGATCCGTCAGGGGCAAGTCATTGTCAATGGTTTTAGGAATGCCGATAACCCGGAGCTCATACCCTTCTTGCTGTGCCAGCAGGTTAACTTTATGGGCCGTATCCATAGAGTCATTGCCGCCAATGTAGAAAAAATAACGGATATTAAATTTGTGAAAGACAGCCAGGAGCTGTTTATAGTCTTCCTTTTTCTTTAACTGGTACCGGCAGGACCCAAGGGCTGCACCCGGCGTGAAACGCAGGGCCTGGATGATAGACTTGTCTTCCCGGCGCAGGTCAATAAAATTCTCGGCCAGAATACCCATAATACCATTGCGGGCGCCATAAATTTCGCCAATAGCTTCACTGTGAAAAGCTGCTTCGATAGCTCCGGCCAGGCTGTTATTGATCACAGCGGTAGGGCCACCTGATTGAGCTATAACACAATTCCCTTTGAGCAAAAGGGCTTTCCTCCTCTCCCGGATATAGGGTTACTTTTTATATTATAATCCCTGACTGCTGTTCTGGCCATATGGAGTGACATCTTTAAGTTTTGAGGAATAAGCTAAATTAGACTACGGACATTTGGAGGTGTAATCAATGGCTGAAGAAGGCGGCAGCATGTTTGGTCCAAAAAAAGGTGTACAGGATGGAAGCCAGGGATTAAATTTTCCCGGTGGAAACTTTGCCTTTTTCCTGTTCTTGATTTTGATTCTTCTCTTTTTTGGAGATAAATAGGTTTCAAGGGAAACCCCGCTGCCTGCGGGGAGTTTTTATATAGAGCAACTAGTATTTATAAATAGCGAGCAGTTAATTTCCGGCCACTTCTACTGGCACACCGGCAGTTACAGCCAGGTCAAAATAATGTTGCCCCCTCAGGTCGAAACCCCGGTAGTCAAAAGGAAGGGAAGGCAAAACAATAAGATCAACCGGCTTGTAATTTTTCCGGGACCACTCCTGCCATGCTATCTTAAAATCATCAAAGGTTAATAAACCGGCGCAGGCGATCGTGCCACCAAAAAAGTTACTGGCTACAGTAACTACCTCTATATCCCATGGAAGCCACTCCATTGCTTTCTTTATCACATTACCGGCCAGTTCGGAAGTCATCACGAGCACCCGCCGGGCTCGGTGGCGGCGACAGGCCAGATCAACTTCCTGGAGAAGGTCAGGGTCAAAATCACAGCTAAAAACAAGCCCGCTGCCATTTCTTTCCACTAACAATTCCAAAGTTAAATTCTGGCAGGTAACGGGACCCGGTTCGTGTTTTTCCTGCCTCCGGACCTCTAAATACCGTTTCCCGCGTTGAGAAATCAAACGAAAAGCTTCAACCCGTGTCCGCGGTTTTCGTCCATCTACTGCCAGGATAATATCGCCCCTTTTTATACCTGCCCGGTAAGCCGGCGTACCGGGAATAACCCCCTCTACAACCGGTGTCAAATCATCCAGGCAGGGTGGTTCCAGGAGCAATGGGATTTCCGTTTGCCGGCGGAGAGAAGCTAGTTCTACTTCTACCTGCTGCCGTAAATCTTCCGGGTAACGTAACTCCGGTGGTGCCAGCCGCGTGTAACCGGGTAAAAGGATACGAATGGTCCTGGCCCCGGAACTGGCCAGGTAAAGGATAGTATCCCGTACGTCCGGCCAGCCGGTAATCCACGGGAGGACAACTAGGCTGCCGTGATAGGTAATGCCGGCCTGCTTTAAAGTTAGAGGAGCTTTTATAGCCGTGTCTGGTTGTTCGTCACCCATGAGCTTGAACCGCCCTGCCGGGCTGGCGCTATTGAGGGAAAGATTAATTTCCAGGGGCTTCAGGCTGGTGAGGGCCGCGGCCATTTCCCTGCTTAAATAGGTTCCATTGGTAGTAATTTGTAGGACGGCCGCGGGAAAACGTTTCCGTACCCGGGCCAGGATGGCCAGGAAGGCAGGATGGGTCATTGGTTCCCCCTCAATAAGCCGGGTTGCCGATTCACCAATGACAATTTTATTGCTGCCGTCCAGATAGTCCAGGATAATGTCAACCTGCTCCGGATCTAAAGGAGGCAGGTACCTGGCTTCTACTCCCGGAGGATTCTGGCGGTGACTGCAAAAGAGACAGTGTAGATTGCATCTCGAAGTCAAAGGTAAAATATTATACCGGGCCGCCGTCAGTAAGGCCAGCTGAAAACTATCCATAGATGGGCGGTGCAGTTATAATCTCTCCTCATCTCAGGAAAATCCCTCCGAGGATTAAAGAAGCAAGTACACCGAGGAGGGGGTTCACATTAAGATAGTGGACCAGGATAAAATAAGCGGCCGCGATGCCAAAGGGTAGCCAGCTAAGGGGGCCTGTGTTCTTCGGTGCAAAGGCATATTTGGCAAAGTCGAAAGCCAGCATGGCCAGCATGACGAAAACTACCGGCCGGATACCGCTAACCATACCTTTTAAGAAGGGGCTATCCTTAAATTTCTCCAGAAAGGCAAAGAAGCCGATTAAGATGATAAATACGGGAATGGTTACGGCTATTAAAGCAACGGCAGCACCCAACCAGCCGGCCACTTTGTAACCTATGTACATAGTAAGCTTTGTGGCAATAGGACCAGGCAGGGCGTTGCCAAAAGCCAGGGCCTGCCCGAACTCTTCCTGGGTAACCCAGCGGTAGACTTCAACTGCCTCATGTTCATATAAGGGAACAATCGCCGGCCCGCCCCCGTAACCCAGCAGGGTCGCCCGGCCAAAACCTATAAAAAGGTCCAGTAATGTTTTTAACATTTGGGTCTTCTATCATCCTTTCGCCTGTAATTTTAATGTCCATTACAATGTCAATCTATATTCTCCTTTTAATAAAAAACTCCTTTAAAGGGGGATCCCTTTATTTTGTTAAAGTTCCGTGGTCTACGCCGCGGGTGATTTTACTTTGATTGCCTGCCTGGCTATTAGCAGTTCACGAAAAATGTGCTACCATAAATGGTAGATGGCGGGACAGGGATACCGTACCGGGCCGGCTTTTGCCGGGAATAAGTTTGGCAAGGAACTTTGTGGCAGCCGGTGGATTTGCTAAAGGCATACTACCCCGCCGGCTATACCCGAAGTAGGAGGAAATAATAACGGATGGAAGTATTCTCAAAAGTAAGGCTTGTTGAAGGTGCCTGCAATTGCCTAGCAGATAGCAGGTTTAAATATAACTACCGCAATAAGTGCGACGGCCGGGACCTCCTGGTAGCTATCTTCGATAATTGCGTTCCTTGCGTTTTTTTTGACCCCCAGTATAGAGGTGTTCTGGATAAGCTTTCATACGGTAACGAAGGTGTAAGCAGGGGGATGCAAAGATCAATGCTTCCCCAGATGACTGAGAATATTATAAGAGAGTTCATTTCCGGAATAAGTCGCATCCTCATTCCAAGCGGGCATTTATTCCTGTGGGTGGATAAATTTCACCTCTGCGAAGGGGTATCAAACTGGCTGCCCGAAAACATGCAAATCGTTGATATGGTAGTCTGGAACAAACAGAGAATGGGTATGGGGTACCGTACGCGCAGGCAGTGCGAGTACCTGCTTGTCGTGCAGAAAAAACCTATTCGTGCCAAGGGCGTATGGGCTGTGCATGATATCCCGGATATCTGGGAAGAACAAATAAGCGGCGATCATCCCCATGCCAAACCGGTCCTCCTGCAGGCACGTCTCATCGAAGCCGTAACAAACCGGGACGATGTGGTAGTAGATCCAGCGGCAGGCAGTTATTCTGTTTTGGCAGCTTGCCAAATGACGGGACGGACTTTCCTGGGAGGTGATCTGGTTTATGGTGCTGACTAGAAAACATTGTGGGTTAAAAAAACAGCGGGCTGATGTTTATTACCAGCCCGCTGAATTTTGATTGTTACTGGTGCGGCAGAAGGGATTTGAACCCCCACCCTGTAGATCAGGACTAGAACCTGAATCTAGCGCGTCTGCCAATTCCGCCACTGCCGCTCGTAATCGCTCCCTTACGGAGCAAGATTAATTATAGCAACTTGCCGCCTACCTGTCAAGGGTCCCAACGTAATGTTACATGGTTTCCTGCAGCCAGGGGGGTAGTAAATTCGGCCGGTTGACCGTTAACTTCCATAACTAGCCTTTTTCGACCCGGTGGCGGTGTTGAAGGGAAATCCAGGTAGTTAAAAACATCTGTAAATAACACTTCGGCTGCCTGGACTTTAAGGGTGACCGGTTGGCCGTTCAAAATAATAGTTACAAACCGGTCGCCGGCTTTTTCACCCGTTATCAAGTCGTCACCATCTTTGATGGGGGCTTCGGGCCGGACCGGCTGCCCGTTTAAAAGGATGGGGCCTTCCAGGGGCTCACCCAACCTGGCAAGTATCTGGGCTACCGTAGAAAGGGGTTCGTAGTTTATACGGGCTTGATCTTCCAGCGGGGTGTTAAAATCCACCTGGTTGCCGTTCATTGTTATCATGGGTTCAAGGGTGACCTGCTGCCCGTTGAAGTTAATAGTTAATGGAGTGATTTCCGGTACTACGTCGCCTACAGTCCCGCGGGCGTCGGCGCCGTCCCGGCCTGGGAGCACCTGGATTTCATCCCCCGCCTTTACGGTAATATCCAGGGTCGCAGGAGTATTATTTACGAGGACGGTTCCCGGCTGGCCGGGTTGACCGCGGAGAAAGGTCAGCCGCCCGTTGACCTCGACTCCAAGGCCCTTACCCGGGCGTCCATAAAGGGTACGGGCCGGGATGCCGGCCGCCAGGAGCACCTGGGTAACGGTTAACTGCTGACCGGCAAGGATATGTACCGGACGGCCATTAACAATCACCCGGGCCAGTCCCAGTCCTTGTTGCTTTAATGCCGTAACGGCAATCCCTATGGGGGTAATGGCCTGGGGACCCTGTAAATTTTTGGCCCCGCTGATGTCGTTTAAAACTTCCCGCCCCCGTACGGCCACCCTGTCCGGCGGAATTTCCAGCTGTCCGGCCAGGGCCTCAGGGAGTCCCGGGGTGAGGCTGCCTCCTCCTACAAGGAGGACTGCCTGGGGAGCGCGCCCGTTCAGGAGAATAATCTGGCTGGCAATTTGCCGGGCCAGTTCGTTTACCGCCGGTTTAATTATATCTATAATGGCAGTTGCGGCCATGGTGCGGTTTTGCCCGACAATGTCGGTAAAGGTTATACTGGCATTTTTTAACAACTGGCGTTTGACTGTTTCGGCGGTATGAAAATCCAAAAGGAGGGCCTCTGCCAGGGCTTCGGTAATTTCATCGCCGGCCGAGGGCACCATAGCATAGCCTGTAATGGTCCCCTGGCCGGTGATGGCTATATCGGAAGTGCCGGCACCGATATCTACCAGGACCAGGTTTAATCCCCGCATGGCCGCCGGCACGGCCACGGCGCTGGCGGCAATGGGTTCCAGGGTAAGGGAAGCCATGGAGAGGCCAGCCCTTTGCAGGGAGGCTACCAGGGAATCCACCACTACCCTGGGCAAAAAAGTAGCTATAACTTCCGTGGCTATGCGCCGGCCTCGCTGGCCAACCAGGTTGCCGATGGGATGGCCGTCGAGACTGTAACCCACCACACTGTAACCGACACAATGGTAAGCCGCCTGGTTTTCGCCCGCCGTCAGGAGACGTTTTTCGGCTTCCTGGACGGCTGCGGCCTCCAGGGCCAGCACATCCTGGCTGCTGATTTCCGTAGCCGGCGATATTTCTTCCCCGGCGGTGGCCCGCTCGGTTTTTAACGCCCGGCCGGCAGCGGCTACCGCTGCTTCTTTTAAAGGCATATGTAACTTTTTTTCCAGTTGCTCTTTCACCGCCTGGATGGCCAGGGCTACCTGGGGAATATCATGGATCTGGCCGTCCAGCATGGCGCGCTGCTGGTGTTCAACTATTGCTGCCGCCCGGATGTGGTAACCCTTTTTCCCGGGAACCAGCACCAGGCCCGCGACTTTACGAGTCCCCACGTCCAGGGCAAAAACCGGACTTTCAGCCATGGCAGCACCTCCTCCCCAAAAATTCGCCCTGTCCGGATAAAATCCTCCTTTTCACCGGCAAAAGTCGCCTTTTCCTGTCGCAATCAGCCATGCCGGGAAACAGCAAAAATTTACCCGGATGTTTAACCCGGGTCACTGTCACTCTCTATTTATTTTCTTTTTCGGCAAAGCTGCTATAAGGGTCAGGATAACCTGGCGTACCGCAGTACATCTGTAGTATCTTTCTGATATCATCCATTTCTTTCTTTTCTCGCTCCAGCATACTGTTAATTATTTGCTTGACTCCGTCCGGAGCTGTGGCGGCTATTTCCGGCCAGAGGCTAAACTCTTCCTCATCAAGGCGCAGGACCTGGCGCAGTTTATCCAGCCAGTGCATAGTTCCTTCTCCTTTCCGATTACTTTTTTTCCTCAGGTTTTTCATTGTAAGGGACAGGGTCATCGTAGTAAGGCGGCCGGGGCGGTTTATAGGGTGGCGGGTAAGGTGGTTGATAGGGCGGTTCGTAGGCCATGACATGGGCCAGGTGATGGTTCCAGAACATGGCTTCCTCTACTTCACCAAGGATGTGATTTAACAGGGTATGCCGGATACCAAAGGAAGGCGCCGCCGCTGCTGCTTCAGCCATGAGCCTGATTTCTTCCAGGTCGATTTCCAGGGCTCTCCTGGTTTTATGATGAGAACCGTTCATGATATTACTCCTTCCATAAAAGGGATTTTCCTGTAATAGACTATGACGGCTATTACCGGGATGTTATTGGTAACAGCAGGTTTTTTCTCATTGCGCTAGCGGGAGAAGTGTTATAAAATCATTGCCGAGAGGAGATTTGTCGATGCAACCTCAGGATGAAATTGTGCCCCGCAATGTGACGGTTGCCCCCCTTATGTGGCAGGGTGTCCGGGCGGCCCTGCCCATCGTCCTCGGCTATTTACCCCTGGGCTTTGCCTACGGTGTCCTGGCCAGGGAAGCAGGCTTTAACCTGGTGGAAACGGTACTCATGTCGGTGCTGCTCTATGCCGGCTCCGGCCAGTTTATTGCCGTGAGCATGTTTAGTAGCGGCGTGGCAGCGGCCGCCATTATTTTCACTGTCTTCCTGGTAAACTTACGCCACCTGCTTTTCAGCGCCTCCCTGGTACCCTATTTACGGCGTTCCCGGCCTGGAGCCCTTGCCCTCCTGGCGGCGGAAATTACCGACGAAACCTTTGCCGTGGCCATAAATCATTACCGTGACCATGAGGCCCAACTGCCCTACCATTTCGCCCTTAACCTGGCGGCCCATTCGTCCTGGGTTTTGGCCTCACTGCTGGGCGCCCTGGCAGGCAACTTCATGGGCGATCCAGCCCGGTTCGGCTTTAACTTTGCTCTACCGGCGATGTTTATTATCCTGCTCGTCATGCAGTTAAAGGACAAGAAGACCCTCATTGTCGCTACCTTTGCAGCCCTTTTTTCGGTGGTTATTGCCCTTCTCTGGCCCGGTAGCTGGAACATCATCCTGGCAACGATTATCGCCGCCACCCTGGGAGTGATTTTAGAGCCATGGACAGGCAAATTTTAATTATTATCCTCAGCACCGCCGTGGTAACCTACTTGCCAAGGATGCTGCCGCTGGTAATTTTAAGCCGGATGCGGTTGCCGGAAGTTTTTCTACGCTGGCTTGGTTATGTTCCGGCGGCGGTCCTGGCTGCATTGCTGGCCCCGGGACTTCTTTTACCTGAGGGTAAAATATCTCTAACTGGTAACCCCTATTTGCTGGCAGCCGTTCCCACCTGGATAGTAGCCCTGAAGACCCGCAGCATGGCCCTGACCATTTTAACCGGCATGGTAGCTATGATCCTTTGCCAACACTGAAGGGAAGTTTTAAGGACAGCTGCCATAAACAAAACCCGGTTTATTTTAAGCCGGGCTTTTTTATATTTACCCTTCCCGTCAATTTTAATTACCCGCTGGGAATAATATGCCCGGGGAGGTATTTAACCTTTATGCGGGCAGCATGGCTTTACCTTGCAGCCATAGTGATCTTCCTGGCGATTTTTACTGGCGCTATCTATTTTTCCATCCGCTCGGTCCTGGAAGAAACCTGGCCCCGGGAAGCCGTTGCCGGGAAGAAAATCTGGCAGGAAAATGGTTGCGTCGAATGTCATACCCTTCTCGGTAACGGGGGTTATGCCGCTGTTGACCTTACCAGGATTACCGCTACTACCGGTCGCGAAGAATTGGTGACTTTTCTGACCCAGCCCCCGGTAATGCGCCCGGCCAGGCGGCAGCGTCATCCAGCCCTGGACCGGGAGGAAGCAGAAAGGTTACTTGACTACCTGGAGCAGGTTAGTAAAATTGACACCCGTGGCTGGCCGCCCCCTCCCTTTACCCGCACTAATCCTGCCCAAGGGGAGTAGACTTTGCTGGTACTCCTTAAAATGATAAAAAAATTATTTTTTCCTCGCCGGTACCAGGAAAAAACAACCGGGCAGGACACACCCTCCCAAAAAGCCGCTTATCCCTATGCCCTGGCCACCTTTCTTTTTTTGGGCTTGCAGGGTATCCTGGCTACCGCCGGGTCCCTGCACCTCATCTTTCCTGATTTACCGGCCCCCCTTACCTTTGCCAGCGGGCGGGCCATGCACCTCAACTTAAGCATTTTCTGGCCCCTGCTGGGTGTCATAGGCGGAGCTTATTACTTCCTGGTTGAGGCAACTGACCGGGAGCTTTACAGTATCAGGCTGGCCGGCTGGGGCTTCTGGTATCTCCTAGGCACCGGCCTGGCCATCCTGGGGTTCCTGGCCCTTGGTAAAACCGATGGCCGGGAATATCTTGAGGCACCTTTTTTTCTAAAAATTGCTGTTTTAATCGGCTTGCTGGTTTTTGCCTTTAACCTACTGGCTACGGCCATCCAGAACCGCGTCGTTGTACAGCCGGAAGTTGTAGTTATTTTAAGTGCTGCCCTCCTTTCTCCTTTGCTCTACCTGCCCACAATATTCTTTGTCAGCCACCCTACCGTTGATGACGTTTTGCGTTTCCTGGTCGTACACCTGTGGGAAGAAGGGAGCCTGGAGTTGCTAGCCACGACCATAGGTGCCGCCCTCCTGGCTTCCCTCAAAGTTGCCGGCAGGCAAAAAGTAAAGCGCCTGCTCCTCTGGGAAGCAGGACTGGTCCTTACTTCCGGTTTTATAGCCACCGGGCATCATTACTACTGGATCGGCACTCCGGATTTCTGGAAAGTAATTGGCAGTGTTGCTAGCGGCCTGCAGGTAGTGCCCGTAGTGCTCCTGGCCCTGACAGCCTGGCAGACTACGGCTAACCGTCCCCGTAACTTCACCCCCAACCTGGCCCTTTATTTCTTTTATGCCAGCGTATTCTGGAATGTCGTTGGAGCCGGACTTTTGGGTTTCCTTCTGGCCATCCCGACCTTTAATCGCTATGCCCATGGTACTTACTTCACCTCAGCCCATGCCCACATGGCCCTATTTGGCTTTTTTGGCTTCCTGGTACTGGCCAGTAGCTATTTTATCTTGACCCGCCGGCGTAGGCTAAGCCCCACCCATGTCAGGCGTATCAAGTTAAGCCTTGTCATGCTCAATTCAGGTCTGGCCCTGATGGTTGCCTGTCTGATAATCGCCGGCTTTCTCCAAAGCTATCTCTGGCGGGGACTGGGTATGGATTTCACCCAGGTTCATCTCCTGCTAACGCCCTACCTTTTACTCCGGACCGTTGGAGGTGCCATCTTTGCTGCTGGCGGTTTTTTACTGGCCTGGGAGATGGTTTCCTTAGTACTTAAACCCTGGCTGGCTTTATTACTGTCTTCCGGAGAACCTTAAAAAACCGGCAGGGCCTTGAACGTCGTTGCTCAAGGCCCTGCCGGCTCAAGGAGGTCTTTGAAGAAGTGAGTGTGTATTCCTATTATAACCTTCCAGGCTAATATTATACATGTTATCCAAAAATTAATGGTAATCACGTCACTACCATGAGTAATTGGTGGCTCTGGTTACATTATTTTCGGCCGCGATCTCACTAAAGGCCTCCCGCGCGGCTTCGACAGTCCGGTCAATATCGGCTTCCGTGTGGGCCAGGGACATGAAGGCAGCTTCAAACTGGGAAGGTGCCAGGTATATGCCCCGGCGCAACATGGCCTGGAAGTAAGCAGCAAAGAGTTTTGTGTCGCTGGCCGTGGCCGTAGTATAATCGGTTACCGGGCCCGGGGTAAAAAAGGCTGTGAACATGGCTCCCACCCGGTTAAAGGTTACGGGTAAACCGGCCTCGCTAGCAGCTTCTTTGAGGCCCTTTTCCAGGCGGGAAGAGAGGCTTTCCAGGCGCTCATAAACACCGGGCTCCTTTAAGCCCTTTAAAGTTGCCAGGCCGGCGCTGACTGCCAGGGGGTTGCCGGAAAGTGTTCCCGCCTGGTATACCGGCCCCACTGGGGCCACCCTGGCCATAATCTCCCACCGGCCACCGTAGGCTCCTACCGGCAGGCCACCACCGATGATTTTACCCAGGCAGGTAAGATCCGGCTTTACGCCAAAGAGGTCCTGGGCACCGCCATAGGCTACCCGGAAACCGGTCATAACTTCATCAAAAATTAAAAGGCTGCCATAATGTTTTGTTATGGCCCGCAGGCCCTCCAGGAACCCGGGCTGTGGCGGTATGCACCCCATATTGCCGGCCACAGGTTCAACAATGACGGCGGCAATCTCTTCACCAGCCTGTTTAAAAACAGCCTCTACGGCATCCAGGTTGTTATACGGGGCAACGATGGTATTGGCGGCCGTGGCGGCTGGGACGCCGGGGCTGTCGGGGACGCCAAAGGTCAGGGCTCCGGAGCCGGCCTGGATCAAAAAGTAATCGGCATGGCCATGGTAACAACCGGCAAATTTAACTACTTTCTCTCGTCCGGTATAGCCGCGGGCCAGGCGGACGGCACTCATGGTCGCCTCCGTGCCCGAATTAACCAAACGCACCATCTCGATAGAAGGGACGGCGGCGATGATTTCCCTTGCCAGTTCATTTTCTAGTTCGGTAGGCGCACCAAAGCTGGTTCCCATATTATGTAAGGTATTTTCCAGGGCGGCCACAACCTCCGGGTGGCGGTGTCCCAGGATCAGGGGGCCCCAGGAGGCCACATAGTCGATATAGCGATTGCCGTCAATATCATAAAGATAAGCCCCTTCACCCCGCTGTATAAAGGGCGGCGTCAGGCCGACGGCTTTAAAAGCCCGGACAGGGCTGTTCACCCCCCCGGGCATAAGCTTGACAGCCTCGGCGTAGGCGGCTGCCGATTTGGGCCACGCTTCGATCAACGATACTTCCCCCTTAAATTTTTTAGGTTTTTTCCTGGCACTCAGGACTCGCGTAGATAAAATACTGCATACTCTCTTTTTTCAGCTCTTCCGTGCTGAATACGAGATGGTAATTATTATGGCCAATGGCCGCCGCCAGGCGAGCCGCCAGTTTTTCGCAGGCCTCCCTGGTACGGCAGTGAATGACTGCATACAGGTTATAGGGCCAATCGGGATGTTGACGGCGCTGGTAACAATGGGTTACTTCCGGAAAAGTTGCCAGTTTTTCTCCGGCCCTTTTTAGTTCTTCCGGCGGCAGCTGCCAGACGACCATAGCGTTGGCAGTTATACCGGCTTCCCGGTGGCGCAGGGCGGCACCAAAGCGGCGTATTATACCCTCGGCCCGGAGGTGGCGGATGTGCTCCAGGACTTCAGCTTCGCTGATCCCCAGCTTTTCGGCCACCGGTAAAAAAGGACGGGAAACCAGGGGAATATCGCCCTGGAGCTGGCGTACCAATTCCTTTTCCAGGTCGGTTAAAGGGCGTGGCAATTTTACGGGCTCCCTTCTTCCAGGTTAAAGTTTACCCGGATTTTATAAGATTTTTCCGCCGGGAGTTCCAATACCGGCAGGCCGGTCATGGTTTCGATGTTGGCTATGACCTTTTCCAGGTGGCGACGGCAGGGGCCAATCAGGGTAAACCACATATTATAAGCATCTTCTCGCAGGTAATTATGGGTAACCCCTGGAAAGCTATTAACTACTGCCGCCACTTCGGAAAGGCGCCCCTCGGGGACCTTCATGGCACAGAGGGTGCCGGTATATCCCAACCGCCGCAGGTCAAATACGGCGCCGATACGGCGAATGATCCCCTTTTCTTTCAATTTTGCCAGGCGTTCCAGGATTTCAGCTTCCTTCAGGCCAAGACGCCGGCCAAGTTCAGCGTAGGGTTCTTCCGTCAGGGGGAAATCTTCCTGGATCATGTTTAATAAACGGCGGTCAAGGCTATCCAACTTGCATCCCCTTCCGGCCCTGGAAGAGGCACCAGGGCTCTTCGGCGAGATAGTCGCCGTGGTAATACCAGGCCCGGGCGCGGCAGCCCCCGCAGATCTTCTTGTAACCGCAGCGGCCGCAACCACCACTATAATTCTCAGACCGTAAAGCAAGGAAAATCTCACTTTCTTCCCAGATACGGTTGAAGGGCTTTTCCCGGACATTGCCCACAGGCAGGTTAAGGTAAGCGCAGGGCTGGACGTCGCCCCGGGGACTGATGATACAATAGGCAATCCCGGCCAGGCAACCGCGGCTATAGCGGACGGGAAGCCCCATTTCCCTGGCAATACGCATAAACTGGGGAGCACAGGTGGGTTTTAACTCAATGTTTACCTGCTGCTGTTTTTGCAAGATGCGTTTTAGAGTAGTTTCATATGCTTCGGCCCGCAGGGATTCCATTTCAATGCTAGCCGCCCGGCCGGTGGGCACCAGGAAAAAGAAGTGATGGGCCGCGGCGCCAAGTTCTACCGCCAGGTCGGTAATCCTTTCCAATTCATCCTGGTTCCACTCAAAGACGGTGGTATGCACCTGGAAAGGCAAGCCGGCCTCACGACAGGCCTCCATACCGGCTAAAGCTTCTTTCCAGGCACCGGCCTTCTGCCGCAGGCGGTCATGGCGTCCTGGATCGCAGCTGTCGAGGGAGATGCCTATGGCCCGTGCCCCGGCCCTTTTAAGGTCCCTGGCCAGGTCCGTGGTGATCAAGGTACCGTTGCTCCCAAGTACTGGTCTCAGGCCGTGTGCCGCAGCATACGCTACTAATTCTAGCAGGTCGGGCCTTAAAAGGGGTTCGCCACCACTGAAGATCATAATCCGGAAACCGGCTTTAACGACCTCGTTGATTAATTTTTTCGCTTCCGCCGTATTCAATTCATCTTCTATCCTGGCACCGGCATCCCGGTAGCAGTGGTCACAGTAGAGGTTGCACTGGTTGGTCGTGTTCCATGATAAGAGCATTATTTTAGCCACCTTGCTGCATCCAGGGCATAATAGGTGATAATAAGATCGGCACCGGCCCTTTTGATGGCCGTCAGGCTTTCCAGCACCGTTTTTTCCTCGTCCAGCCAGCCGCTGGCAGCGGCGGCTTTGAGCATGGCATATTCGCCGCTGACCTGGTAGGCTACTAGGGGGGCGTTGAAGGTATCTTTGACCCGGCGGATGATATCAAGGTAAGGCAGGGCCGGTTTGACCATGATCATATCGGCCCCTTCCTGGAGGTCCAGTTCTACTTCCCGCAGGGCCTCATCGCTGTTGGCCGGGTCCATCTGGTAGCTGCGGCGGTCGCCAAACTGCGGTGCCGAAGCGGCGGCTTCCCGAAAGGGTCCGTAGAAGGCCGAAGCATACTTGGCCGCGTAGGCGAGGATTGGGGTATGGGTGAAACCTTCTTTATCCAGGAGACGGCGGATGGTCCCCACCCGGCCGTCCATCATATCCGAAGGAGCGACGATGTCGGCCCCGGCCTCTACATGGGAGAGAGCCGTTCTGGCGATCAGCTCTAAGGTGGGATCGTTTAAAACCCGGCCGTCATCCACCAACCCGCAGTGGCCGTGGCTGGTATACTCGCACAGGCAGACGTCGGTGATGATCAGGAGTTCCGGGTAAGCACCCTTTAAAGCCCGTACGGCTTCCTGGACAATGCCCCGGGGGTCATAGGCCCCGGAGGCCACTTCATCTTTTACTGCCGGGATGCCAAAAAGGAGGACGGCAGGGATGCCGGCGGTAACTACCTCTGCCGCTTCTTTAACCAGGTTGTCGATGGACAGCTGGTAAACGCCGGGCATGGAAGGCACCGGGTTTTTTATCCCCTGGCCGTGGATGACGAAAAAGGGATAAATGAGATCACGGACGTTGATTTCCGTTTCCCGGATCATGGCCCGCAAGTTTTCATTCTGCCGCAGGCGCCGTGGCCGGCGCACAGGAAAACCTGACATGACAACTCACCTCCGAATGTCGGGAACATTAATATTTTCCTGCGATTTCTGCATCAGTCAGATAGCAGGCGGGATCAGATTCCCAGAAATCGCCGGTGACGCTTTCCGCCCGCGCCCGGCAGTTGCCGTTGCACATGTCTAACCATGCGCATGTACGGCAGCGACCTTTAAGGAGGGGCTTGCGGTCCCGGAGGCCCCTTAACAGGTGATTGCTTAAATCCGTCCAGATTTCACCAAAAGGCCTTTCCCGGACATTGCCCAGGGTATGATGCAGGGTAAACTGATCGGGATGGACGTTTCCGGCCCAATCAACGGCACCAATGGCGATGCCGCTACGGTTACCACCGTTCAATCGCAAGAGCTCCAGGACGGCAGCAGCCCGCTCCGGGTCCCGGCGGCGCAGCTGCAAATAAAGGTAAATACCGTCGGCATGGTTATCGACGGTTAAAATTTCTACCTCCCGTCCCTGTTCTTTCAAGCGCCTGGTAGCGTCGATAAGCCGGTCCATCGTGGCGCGGCTTTCTTCTTGGCTCAAGTCTTCTGCCACCAGTTCGCTACCCCGGCCACTGTAAACCAGGTGATAAAAACAGGCCCTGGGGATGCCCTCTTCCTTCATAAGATAAAATATTTCTCCCAGCTGGTCAACATTGGCCCGGTTGATGGTAAAGCGCAGGCCAACGCGCTGGCCGATAGCCAGACAGTTGCGAATGCCTTCCAGGGCTGCAGCAAAGGCTCCCTTTTGCCCCCGGAAGGTATCGTGCCTTTCCTCCACGCCGTCCAGGCTGACGCCTACATAACTAACTCCAATTTTCTTCAGTTCCCTGGCAGTGTTGCGGTCAATTAGGGTGCCGTTGGTGGAGAGGGTAACCCGCAATCCTTTTTGCACCGCACCTGCTATAAGGTCAAAGATATCGGGGCGTGCCAGGGGTTCGCCACCGGACAGGAGCAGGACCGGTACCCGGAAAGCCGCCAGTTGTTCTAAAAATTCCCGGGCGGCCCCGTTGTCCATTTCCTCGTTATCAGGCATGGGCCCGGCTGCGGCATAGCAATGGCGACATTTCAGGTTGCAGGCCCGGGTGCAGTTCCAAACAACAACCGGCCCGCAGTCCCGGCGCGCCCCGGCCTTTGCCCCGGCGGCTGCCTGGCTGTAGCGCAAGGTATCACCGAAATAGCTATCATCGAAAAGCAGTTTGGTAAGGCTGATCATTTTTCCTCACCTTCCCTACCGCCAGAATAATAAGCTACCATGGCCCGGATCAAGCCTTCCTTGGTATATTCTCCTGCCGTAGCCGTTACCATCAGTCCTGCTTCTCTGGCCGTGGCCGCCGTAACAGGACCAAGGCAAAAAACATCGACGCCCTGCATTAAAGGAACAGCATTATCTCCAATAAGTTCAAGAAATGATTTAACCGTTGAGGAACTGGTAAAAGTAACGGCCGTTATTTTTCCGGCAGCCAGCAGTTCCCGTACGGCATCAACATTACCTTCCCTTTTAACAGTCCGGTAAATTGCTATCTCCGTCACCTGAACCCCCTGGCGGCGCAGCTCTTCGGCAAGGAAGGGACGGGCAATATCGGCCCGCGGCAGGAGCACTCGCCGGCCCTTAATTTCCGGTCCTAACCCAGCGGCCACCGCTTCGGCAACATATTCCCCCGGCTGCCAATCGGGATTTAATCCCCGCTCCCTCAGGGCCGTGGCCGTAGCCGGGCCGATGGCGGCAATTTTTATCCCGGCCAGGGTACGGATGTCAATTTGTCTTTCCTGCAAACGCCGGCAGAAATAACGAACGCCGTTAACACTGGTAAAGATTAGCCAATCAAAATCTCCAATCCTGGCCAGGACATCATCTACAGGACCCCAGTCCTCAGGCGGGCGGATTTCTATGGCCGGGTAAACCAGTACTTCGGCTCCCAGTTCGGCCAGCTGCCTGGCCATTACTTCAGCCTGGTCCCGGGGACGGGTAATTACTACCCGCCGGCTAAAAAGGGGTTTCCCCTCCAGCCACGCTAGGGTAGAACGCAAGCTTACTACCTGACCAATGACGATAATGGCCGGGTTGCTGAAGCCGGCCTCCTGGGCTCTGGCCTCAATGTCGGCCAGGGTCCCCGTCAGGGTTTCCTGTTCGGCCCTGGTTCCCCAGCGAATGAGGGCAACCGGCGTGGAGGGATCACGACCACAGGCCAGCAAGCGGCTAACAATGGTGGCCAGGTTGGCCATTCCCATGAGGAATACCAGGGTATCGACGGCACCGGCAAGGCCATCCCAGTTTATGGTGCTATTTTCTTTTTCCGGATCCTCATTACCGGTAATGAAGGCCACCGTTGAAGCCAGGCCGCGGTGGGTGACGGGGATACCGGCATAGGCCGGGACGGCAATAGCAGCAGTGACGCCGGGCACTACTTCAAATGGTATGCCGGCCGCCTTAAGGGCCAGGGCTTCTTCCCCGCCGCGACCGAAGACAAAAGGATCCCCTCCTTTTAAACGCACTACCTGCCTCCCCCGGCTGGCAAGATCAACCAGAAGTTTATTGATTTCTTCCTGGGACAGGGCATGGTGGTGGGGGGCTTTACCTACATAAATTTTTGCAGCGCTTGCCGGTGCATAATCCAGGAGACTGGGGTTTACCAGGCGATCATAGACCACCACCTCGGCCTTTGCCAGGCATTCCTGCCCTTTAATAGTCAATAGACCCGCGTCACCGGGGCCGGCGCCGACTAAATATACCTTACCTGTGGTTGTTGCCACTCTTTAATCTTACCTCCTGTAAAAGGGCATCCGCGCCCCGGGCCAGTAATTTGCGGGCCAGTTCCCGGCCGGAAGCCTCGGGGTTGGCCGTGCTTCCCGAAATAAAATCTCTTAAAACCTTCCTGCCGTCCAGGCTGGCTACCATACCCATGAGAACAAGGGATTCACTTTCCACCACAGCCAGGGCGCCTATAGGAACCTGGCATCCTCCTTCCAGGGCACGTAGATATGCCCTTTCAGCTTGCACGGCAGCAGCCGTGGGTGGGTGGTTGACGGCAGCAACCAGGCGCGCGATCTTTTCGTCCCCGGCCCGGATCTCAACGCCGATAGCTCCCTGTCCTACGGCGGGCAGGCAGATATTGTAGGGCAGGACTTCTGCTATCAGGCGACCGTGATTTAATCTTTTTACCCCGGCAGCAGCAAGAACAATGGCCTCCAGCCCTTCCCGCTCCATTTTGGCCAGGCGGGTGGGGACATTACCCCGCAGGTCCACCAGCTCCAGGTCGGGACGCACATTGGCCAGTTGGGCCTTGCGTCGCAGGCTGCTTGTCCCTACCCGGGCCTTAACCGGTAACGTGGCCAGGGTATAACCCGCCGGGGAGATAAGAACATCAGCTGGTTCTTCTCGCGGCCCCACGGCACCGATAACCAGGCCTTCCGGCAAGCTGGTAGGCATATCCTTCATGCTGTGGACGGCCATATCGATAACCCCGTCCAGGAGGGCCACTTCTAGTTCTTTGGTAAAAAGGCCCTTATCGCCAATTCGCGCCAGGGCCACATCAAGAATTTTATCGCCCTTTGTTTTAAAGGTAACCAGGCGGCAGGTTAAATCCGGCCAGGCCTTTTCTAAGGCCTCTATTACCCAGCGGGCCTGCATGCGGGCAAGTTCACTGTCCCGGGAGCCCACTTTAATTTCCTGCATGTTATTAACTTCCTCCTTCTACTGCCGCCGTTTCTTCTTGGGAACTTGCTCCATCTACAGGCAAGTTAAAAAGTTCCTGCAGGGCTTCGGCATATAAATGTCCCCGCGGTGTAAGGGCAGCCTTTTTCAAGTTTACGACGGCATCGTGAAGAAACTGGTTGACGACAGTGTTGGCCAGGGAGCTAATTATTTTTTTCTGCCTGGGCGTCAGATCTCCCAGCCGGTTGCAGGCCCGCTCCAGTTCAGCCCTTTTAATGGTTTCAGCCTTTTCCTTTAAAGCAACAATAATCGGGACTACATATAGGGAACCCAGCCAGGAGAAAAATGCATCAACTTCCTCGCTGATGATACCTTCGGCCTGCCTGGCGGCCTGCTGCCGTTCCTCAAGATTGTTCAATACCACCTGTTGCAGGTCATCGATGTCATAAAGCTTTACCCCCGGCAGATCCCCGGCAGTAGGCTCAATATCCCTGGGTACGGCAATATCTATTAGCATCAGGGGGCTGCCCGGGTGCGCCGATTGCGCCCTCACCCTGGCTATCTGTTCCCGGTGGAGGATATAGTGACTGGCCGCCGTGCAGCTAATTACGATATCAGCCCGGGAAAGGTAATCTTCCAGGGCGTCCAGGCGCACAGCCTGCCCACCTATTTCAGCGGCCAGATCTATGGCTCGTTCATAGGAACGGTTGGATACCAGGACGGTGGTTACGCCCTTATCTTTCAAATAACGGGCGGCCAGGGTACTCATTTTACCCGCCCCGATTACCAGTACCGTACGTCCCCGGAGGTTGCCATGAAAGACCTGGCGGGCCAGCTCTACCGCAGCGTAACTAACGGATACTGTATTACGATCAATACGTGTTTCCGTCCTTATCCTTTTACCAACAGTAATGGCCTGCTGCCATAATGTATTCAGGATATTATTTGTTGTACCCGTTCTCCTGGCAATCTCATAAGCCTCAGCCACCTGGGCTAAAACCTGATCTTCACCAAGAATCATGGAGTCCAGCCCGCCTGCCACCCGGAACAGGTGGCGGACGGTATGGCGCGTATTCAGGGTGTAAAGATAGTTCTCCAGTTTTTTCGGGTCCATACGGCAGTGCTGGCCGAGTAATTTCTTTCCCGCCTTGACCCCTTTTTCTTCTTGCAGGCAAGCTATATATATTTCCGTCCGGTTACAGGTACTTAAAATCACACAACCCTCAACGTCTGCCACATCCTGCAGCTGCCTTAAGATCCCCGGCAAGTTGTGGCGGGCAAAAGCAAGTTGTTCCCGTATTTCTACCGGCGCCGTACGATGATTTAAACCGACGGCAACGACAAACACTGTTTTACCCGCTCCTTTGCTAGTTCTTCTTTGCCCCGGGCTACAAGGCGAAATAATATCTCGTCGCCGGCCAGTTGCCGCAACACTTCTTCCCGGCGCTTCTGATCATGGGGCCAGGCTTTTTTTAAAAAAGGCCGGAGTTCCCCTAAAAAATCCAACCAGGGGCCATATTCCGGTCCAATTTCGGCCTCCAGTTTTTGGCGTAACTGGCGGGCCAGGGCCGGGCTTTTGCCCGCTGTAGAGATGGCAATTTGCAAATCCCCGCGCCGGACAACAGAGGGCACCATGAAGGTACAATTACCTGGCGCATCGGCTACATTCACCCATATGCCTGCCTGACGACAGTCGGAAGCTACCTGGGCATTCAGGCCGGCGTCGGCGGTAACGGCAAAGACCAGGGTCATACCCGCAATATCGCCACTCTGGTATTCACGCCGTAACCATACCAGCTGCCTTGTCAAGGCCAGGTCGGCCAGGACATGAGTAGCATCCGGGCTTACCAGGGTAATCCTCGCCCCTGCTTCTAGTAAATTTAACACCTTGCGCTCACCGACCTTCCCCCCGCCGACTACCAGGCAAGGACGGCCAGTTAGTTCTATGGCTATTGAAAAAAAGCCCATTATAAACCACGCGTCCTCACAAAATACGTCAAACCCATTAAGGTGTCACGTGCCCGTCCTTCTGGCAGAAAAACGGCGTGTTGCCTGGCGCGGGCCAGGTAACGCTCGGCCAGGCCCAGGGCATAATCGATACCACCACATTTTTTAATGAGGTCAATGACCTCCTGGATTTCAGTGGCGGTTTTCTCCCTTTTAGCCAGCAGGCAAACCAGCTTTTGTTTTTTGGGCGAAAAGCGTGAAGCATAAATGGCCGGCAAGGTAATAACTCCCTGGCGCAAATCGCTACCTATGGGCTTACCAAGGCGTTCCGGTTCGGCCACCATATCCAGGACGTCATCGGTAATCTGGAAAGCCATGCCAAGGTTGCGGCCATAATGGTACAGGTGGCGGATAAAGTCCTCCCCGGCCCCGGCAGCTATAGCCCCCAGCTGGCAGCTGGCGGCAATAAGCAAGGCCGTCTTGCGGTAAATACGCTTCAGGTAGTCCCGTAGGGTAACTTCCACGTCAAAAGCGCCGGCCAGCTGGTGGAGTTCTCCCTGAACCATTTTGACGCTGGTAGAAGCCAGGATTGAAGGAATACGCGGATCATCATAGGCGGCCACCAGGAGAAGGGAACGGGCAAAAAGATAGTCTCCTGTATGCAAAGAAAGCTCCTGGCCCCAGCGTGCCCATACCGTCGGGCGTCCCCGCCGTACCGGCGAGGCATCAATAACATCGTCATGGACCAGACTGGCCATGTGAATCATTTCCAGGGCTACGGCAAGGGGGAGAACTCGCTGCAGTTCAGCACCGCAGCATTTTGCTGCCAGGATGGCAAAGGCCGGCCGCAATCTTTTCCCACCCGCCTGGACCAGGTGCCGTGCCGCCTGGCTCAAGACCGGATCGGGGGTATCCACCTGGCGCAATAATTCCGCCTCTACCCCTTGTAAATCAGCTTGTACCTCCTGCCAGAGGGACAACTCTTTCATATTTACATTATACCACCTGTTACTTTTCTTGCCGAGTTTTTTTCCTTAAAACCTGAGCCTTATCCTATAAAGAATATTGCCTTATTTGGATAGCACCGGCAGGTTTTTTAATTGATCAAATTGCTTGGCCAGAGCAGCATTGGTATTTTTTACCTGGTCCAGGAGTTGACCGGACCGGCCGGTATCTCCCTGGCGGTAAGCAAGTACTGCTTGCCACAGCTGGGCTTCCGGCTTTACTTGCGGGTCTTTGGCTGCTGCGCTAAGGCGGGATGCCGCTTCTTTCTCCTGTCCCAGGAAATAGTGACCAATGGCTCCCTGGAGCTGGATAACCGGGGTCAGGGCTACCCCGCCCGCCTGGTGCAGTTCTTTAAATTCTCCCAGGGAATTTACTTTTTCCTCAACGGCCGCAGGTAGAGACGCTGCCTGCTCGAACATCAACCGTGCCTCGTCTTCCCGGCCGATCTGCAGGTAGCTAATGCCGGCTGCAACATAAGCCTTGCCCAAATTCTCCCATCCAGAACCCACCCAAGGAGCAACCTGCCGTACCCTTTCCATGACCGCTAGTGCCTGCTCTACCTCACCATTCTGCCAGTAGGCTTCTGCAAGGCGGTTTAAGATCGTCAGGTTATAAGGCTCTTTATTGCTGGCAGCCAGGGCCAGTTCCAGGGCTTCTCTGGCTTTCCCCAGCTTCAGGTAAATACCGGCCAGGTCACTATCATAGGATGCTGTAAAGGGGTCGTAACGGCCAGCTTCTTCCAGGTAAGAGACCGTCGCCTGGAGGTTGTTTTGCTGCAGGGCGGCAGCCGCCCTGCGGGCGCTGGATACCCCGGCCAGGTAAGATATACAGAAAAGGACGATGACCAGGGTTGCCAGGGCCGCTCCTGTAATAAAGGCCCCCTGTTTATTTTTTAAAGTTGCCACCGCCAGGGCCGGTTCCGATCCCAGGCGTTGTCCTTCTATCCCCCTTGCCAGTCCAAAGTAAGCCCAGAGCATCATGGATACGGCCCCCAGGGCCAGATCAAAATCAATAGCTGCATGCAGGCCCAGGTTCAAGGCGGCCGTACCAATAGCCAGGGACTGCAAACGTTCTGTGCCGTGGTAAAAACGGTAATTTAAAGCAATGGTGTAGAAGAAAAAGAGCCAGATAATCCCGATTACAGCAAGGCCTGTCAAGCCATTTGCAACAGCTTCCTGGGCGTAATCGTTGTGTACCTGGGTAGAATTATAAAAATAACTCTGGTACTGGCGATAGGCCGCTTCCCATCCCCCGCCGCCAAAACCAAGGATGGGGCGATCGCGGATCATCTTCATGGCATCTCCGGTCCATATCAACCTTTCCCGGCTGCTTTTTGTTTCCAGGCTGAAATCCTTCAGGCGGTTCATTATCTGGGGCGGCAGGATTCGGGCCAGAAGAACACTTGATTGCCCATCCCCTCCTGCCGGCATTACCGCCGCCTGTTTAAAGGCGGAGAAGATCCCGCCCGCCGCCAGCAACACCAGGACGGCCACCACCGCAGCCATTCGCATACGGGCGGTAGGTAATTTTAAGGCGGCAACCTGGATAATAAGTTGGCCTGTAAGGGCGACCAGCAGGCCCGCGGCAAACCATGTCCAGGCCGGCGTGTAGGCTTTAGCTACGGCCAGGGGTATAAAACGGGCAATGCCTGTAAAAGCGGCCAGGGCGCTGGCCATTATGTGGGCCAGGGTATTCAGCCGGTACCCTTTAGGCGCCAGTAGCCAGTAGAGAAGTATCACCACCGGGAACACCAGGTATGCTCCCCGGGAACCCGTCCCCAGGAAGACCAGAAGCAACAGGTAATTGGCGGCCGCGTATAGATACCGCCGGCGGCTGTCGGACTGGGCCCAGAAATAAAACCCGATGATACTGGCGGCACCGACATAACTGGCCAGGGCATTGGGGTACTGTAAAGTAGAATAGAAACGACCGCCGACAAACCCATCTTTAATATAAACAATCCCGGTCGCACTGAGCAGGGCCGCCAGGGCGACTCCTGTTGCGGCCAGGTAAAGGGCATGAAGAAGGTAAAGGGTGCGACGCTGGCCAGCCAGCCTGGAGGTCAACCAGAAAGTTAAAAAATAGAGGAGTACCTTGGCTACTTCATTTACGGCCAGGCTGCGGCTGGCCGGTTTAATGGCAGCCAGGATATAGACTATTACCAGGGCAGCAGCGGCAAAATCCAGGGGCCGGTTGAGTAAGAACACCTCCCGGCGGGACAGTTTCCACAGGTATGTAAGGATAAAAAGGACGGCGGCTAAAAGCAGGGTCCAGCGCTGCTCTACCGGGAAAAAGAGGCCGCGAAAAAAAGGTGGGTAAAAGAGAAGTAGCAGCAGCCCGGCAAAAGCCACTGTAAATAAAGTCTGGTTACCCCCCACAGGCCAAAAGGATTCCCCATTGCTGCTTTTTACGCCGGTACGGCGCCAGGGAGTTACCCGCATACCGGCATCCGAATTAGTTCTTAACTTGCTATTACTAACCGCTCCCTTTCTCTCACCTTTTATGGCCCCTGTTAAGGGGATCACCTTCCCTTTTGCAGGTACTTCTTTTGTAGAAGTTTCCCCCTTTTTTCTCTTGCTCCGTGCCATGGCCAGACCCCTTTCTAACATCTCCTTCTAACATTTCATTCGCCGCTTCCCTATCCTTTTCCTGCTGCAAATTTTACCGGCAAGGGAAATGCAGCTTAGTATATTCCCGTACCGGCCCTGATGTGATCTTTTGACGATAAAGCTTTTAGGTGCTATCCTAATAAGGAATGGTAAGACCGGAAGATATTAAACGAGCGGTGAACATTATGATAACCTTGTTTTTGTTCCCAATATGTATGGGGTTGTTTATGCTACGCAAGACGGTAAGGAATACCAGGAGTTATATGCTTTTTACTATCCTCGCTTTTATTCTTTTTACAATAACTTCCTGCAGCTATACTAGCGGTGATCAGATTCCTCTTCGGGTTCAACATTCAGTTCCTGTTGCGGAAACGAACCCGGCATCTCCCGGAACCCCTCCTCCATCTTCAGCCCGGCCTGATGTAACCGGGGTACTGCATGTCCGTTACCTGGATGTGGGGCAGGGAGATGCCATCCTGGTGCAGCTGCCGGATGGCAAGAATATTTTAATTGACGGCGGTACCAGTGAAGCCGGCCCGGGAGTGGTCCGGAAATTAAAGGAGTATGGCGTCAAGAAACTGGATTTTGTCATCGGTACCCATCCCCATGAAGACCATATCGGCGGCCTGGACCTGGTAATAAATAGTTTCCAGGTTGGCAAGGTTTACCTGCCCAGGGTAACCCATTATACCGACGCCTACAGGGAACTTTTGCTGGCTGTAAAAGATAAAGGTCTTAAGGTAACAGAAGCAAAGGCCGGTGTGACCCTGCCCCTTGAAGGAGACGTTCACGCCCTTTTAATCAGCCCAATTAAAAGTAGTTATGAAGATCTAAACGATTACAGCGCCGTCCTGCATCTTACCTTCGGCCAAACGGCCTTTCTCTTTACCGGTGACGCCGGTACTGCCGCCGAGGAGGAAATGCTGGCCGGCGACGGGCCCATAAAGGCCGATGTTCTCAAAGTAGCCCACCACGGTTCCCGTTATTCTACTGGCACAGCTTTTCTCAAAGCTGTAGCTCCCAGCTATGCCGTAATTTCCGTCGGTAAGGGTAATGATTATGGCCATCCCCATACCCAGACCCTGCAACGCCTGCGAAAAGCCGGGGTTAAAATCTACCGTACCGACCGGGAGGGCACCATAACCGCCGTATCCGACGGCCGGGGACTGACTATACAGTAGCCCGAGCATCTTCAATTTAATAATAAAAATAAGGAAAGGAGTAAGATAATGCTCCGCCGGGAACTACTGGTTATTGATCGTTTTGAAGAGGATATGGCCGTAATTGAATACGGTCGTCGTACCTTTACCCTTCCCCGGTCATTGCTACCCCGGGCTGCCAGGGAGGGCGACGTAATTAAACTCGCCGTAGTCCTGGACCCGGAAGCTACTGCCCGGCGCAAAAAAGAAGTCCGCTCCCTGGCGGACGATGTATTTGAAGGATAAAGCCTTAATGCTTACCGGGCTGCATCCACAATGGCCCTGATTTTAGCGTCCACTTGGCTGGCTATTTCTTCCAAGCCAGCTTCAGGATAAAACTTTGCCAGCATGGTGGGTCGCAGGGCGCTGATATAAGTCTTGCCGTCCCGGGTGTAGACATTTATTTTACAAGGCATCATCAGGCTGATCAGTACATCTTTAGCCAGGACTTCGTAGGCGTAGCGGGCATTGCAGATCTCAATGATTTTCAAGGGTTCAATAGAATAGCCTTTACTTTGCAAGGTTGCCTGGACATCGTGGATATGCAGTACCTTCATACCTTGCGCGGTAGTAGCTTCTTCCACGGAAGCGACAGCAGCGGCAAAATCTTTATCAGTGGTCACCGTATAGCTCATCTCTTGCTGTACCAAGCTATATCCCTCCTGCCAATTCTATTGTTTTAATAATACTACTTTTAAATTTCGCCGTCAATATAATGGACGTTTGACATCAAGCGTTTTTTGCCAGGGCGATGAGGCATCTTGCCGCCTGGTAGGCTTCCAGGAAATCGGCGCCGGTGTAGGTTACGGTAATGGCATCAAGGCGCTGGCTACGGGGTAGTATTGCTGCTGCCGCCGCCCGGGCCGGGTCGTTAAATTTAATCTTTACTGTTGCCGGCGCCGGTGCCGTAAGGGGGTGACAGCTCTTTTTGTTGAGGGCCTTGATCAATCCCTGGCGGATTTTTTCCCTGGCCAGCCGTGGGGGGAGGGAGCGTGCGGCATGATAATTGACTGCTTCTTTAAC
>NZ_JANRHG010000010.1 GCF_024733845.1 Neomoorella sulfitireducens | reverse complement strand
AGGGAATTGTCCGGGCATCTCTGTCGCTGCACGGGCTACCAAAACATCATCAAGGCCGTAGAAAAGGCCCTGGCAGATTAGAGACAAATGAAATTAACAAAAATTTAATTTTCCCCCTTGCATTTTCCACCTGTAAGTGTTATCCTGAAGACAGGATGGTGTATACAAAACACCCGAGGAGGCGGGGGTATGGATTACCTGCTGACCTGGATTGCCGGGGAAGAGGTCGATTACCGTTTTGTTAGCGCCGAAGAGTTGGAAAGGGTCCTGGCTGCCGAAGAAGAAAAACATAACTGCATTGTCGTCCCACTGCATTAGACACACCCGGCCGGTAAAAACCGGCTTTTATTTTTTATTAAACCATGATACTTTAAAGAAAAATATACTATGCAAGAATCCCGGCAACAGCAGTACCCCATAAGGTTATATTTTTTAAGAAAGGGGGCGTATTTACTTGGCCCTGCCCTATAATCTTGAAGTTACCCTGGACCTGGCCCGCAGAAAACTGGAACAAAAAAAACCCGGGGAGATAGCCCTTAACAAGGGGGCTTCCTGGGATGGAGACAAAAAAGTGTTAACCCTGACTTCTTTAAACGACGTCTTTTATATATCATACCCCGGTGGAAGCATTACTGCCAAGGACAGCAGTCCTGTCGACCCGCGGTTGCAGGTTTTAATCCTTCACTACCTGGTTGGCCCGGCATTAACCCTTAAAAGTGAATGGATTTCCTTCAAAGAATTGCCCGGCGGCGCCATTTATCAGCAGCCCTTTTATGGTCGCGCCGTTTTGCCCCTGGTCCGCACCTTCGGCCGGGATCCCGACTGCCTCCTCCAGGCCGCCCGGCCCCTGGGTGGCCGGCCGGTAAACCTCGGCGATGCTGGCGTCGAACTACATCCCTTTCCATACTTGCCGGTAAGACTTGCCATCTGGTCCGGAGATGACGAAATTCCTCCCGGCGGCACAATCCTTTTCGACGCCTCGGCGGCGGTAATGTTGGCCACGGAAGATTACGCCGTGCTAGCCGAATACCTTGTTAAACGTTTAAAAAGCCAGGCAAGGGAGTCGAGGCAGTTATCAAGCATGTAGTCAGTATCAGTTTAGGAACCGTTAAAAGGGATTACAAAATAAAGCTCTGTTGCGGCCGGGAGACAATCCTCCTGGAACGGCGCGGCTGCAACGGCCGCCTGGACATGGCTGCCCGCCTCCTAAAAGAACTGGACGGAAAAGTTGATGCCCTGGGACTGGGGGGCGTTAACTTTTATTACCACCTGGGTCAACGGCGTTACCTTTGTCCTGCAGCCCGGTATTTATCCCGCCAGGTAAAAAGGACCCCCCTGGTGGACGGTTCCGGCTGGAAGCAATGGGTGGAACCCCTGGCTGCAGGCAAACTGTTATTTTTACCACCCGGCAGCAGGGCACTGGTAGTTTCCGTACTTGACCGTTTCTGGCTGGCCCGGGCTCTACAAACAGCAGGCTATCCTGTCCTCGCCGGCGATGCCGCCTTTGGTTTAAAGATCCCCCTGGGGTTTCCTTTATCCTTCTTTATACTCTTAGGTTATTTAACCATGCCCTTACTCGCCCGTTTACCCCTGGCCTACCTTTACCCCCTGGGCCCCGAACAGGAAAAATCCCATCCCCGTTACCGCCATCTCTTCGCAAGGGTAAAAATCATTGCCGGGGACTGGCATTTTATCCGGCATCATCTACCCCTATCTCTTACCGGCAAAGTAATTATTACCAGCGGAACCACCCCTGACGATAGGGAACTACTGCGCCGGCGTGGTGCTACCTGGCTCCTGGCGACAACCCCTGTTATCAACGGTTTCAGCCCGGCGGCCAATGCCATGGAAGCCATTTTGGTAGCCATGGGGGTCGCAGCACCCCGGTACCCAGAACTGGCCGGTAAGCTTGGCTGGTTACCTGCCTTATTTCGCCTTCAATAAAAATATTTTCCTCCCATCAATCAGGAGCAATTTACCGCCCAAACTAGCTGTAATTTATCTCCCTTCCCGGCCATAGGATGTACGGGAATGGGGGAGATAGATATGATTGATGCCAGTATTCCAGCCACCTGCTGCATTAATTTCAAAATCCGGCACGCCGGGGAGAGAAAGACTATCGCCCGTTACCTGTACCTGACCCGGCAGGACATACCAACCTGTGCCGGCATCAACCTGAGGGGAAACAAACTGACTATCCGGGGTAACGGCTATGACGGCCGCTGCGCTTTCTGCCGTCGTTTCCGGAAGGCTTTAGAAAAGCACGGTATACGCGTTGACTACACCTGTCCCATGGAATTCCAGGATAATAACTCAAGCCGGCGTATAAAAATAGGCAGCGCTTTTTTTAACCAGAATTTACTGGAAGATGAAGGAAAATACCAATACTTTCTGCGCCGGGCGGAAAGAAACCCCCGGGACCTGGAAGCCAGCCTGGCCCTGGGTATCATCCATGAATACCACGGCCGCTTTGCCCTGGCCCTGGCCAGTTACTGGTACGCCTACAGCCTCGACCCGGAAGATGCCTTTATCAAGGAGCGCCTCCTGGATATCCTATCACTGCTAAGCAATCTATTATCTCCCGGGTAGAAGGATAGATAATATACCAGGGGTAAAAAGAGCAATAACTGCCTTCCTGAGTCGATTCCCCGGCACCTGAACTTGCACCCATCATGTCCCTGTGGCAATATATAGATAGCAAAAATAAGGATGGGAGTAGCTTTGAATTTAAAAACTATCGGTGAGTTTGGCCTTATCGAACGCCTGAAAGCTGGTGCCATTGTAGTACCGGATAAAGTTATTATGGGTATTGGTGACGATGCGGCAGTTTTGCAAGGAGAAAGAGACTACCTTACCCTGGCATCTACGGACATGCTGGTAGAAGACATTCATTTTACCCTGGCTACGGCTACAGCCAGGGAAATCGGCTACAAAACAATGGCCGTTAATGTGAGCGATATTGCCGCCATGGGTGGTATTCCGGAACATGCCCTTATTTCCCTGGGTTTAAGGCCTGAACAGACGGTAGAATTTGTGGACGAGCTTTACGCAGGCCTACGGGAATGCGGCCGGCGTTTTGGGGTCAATATAATCGGCGGCGATACTGTATCATCCCCCCGGGCAATGGTTATAAATCTGGCCATCCTGGGCAAGGTAGAAGAAGGAGCCTGTCTCTACCGCAGCGGAGCCCGGCCGGGAGATGTCCTCCTGGTAACCGGCGATCTCGGCGGGTCGGCTGCAGGTCTGGATACCCTGCTCTCACCGCGCCCGGCACCACCGGAAGCCGTTTCCTTCGCCCGGGAACGCCACTTCCGCCCCACCCCCAGGGTATATGAAATCCGTGCCGCCCTGCCGGCAGGCGGGATAACGGCAGCCGATGATATCAGCGACGGTCTGGTAGCCGAAATATATACCCTTGCCCATGCTTCCAATGTAGGCATTATCCTGGAAGCCGCATCTATACCCATTGCCCCGGCTACCAGGCAACTAGCCACCATTTATCAAAAAAATCCTCTGGACTACGCCCTCTATGGCGGCGAAGATTTCGAACTACTCCTCACCTGCCGGCCGGAAAAGGTGGAAGAAGTTAAAGAAACTGTAATGGAAACCTGCCATACGCCCGTCACTCCTATAGGTTATGCAGTCCCGCCCGGGGAAGGTATCTCCATAATAATTGATGGAAAAAGATTGCCTTTAAATCCCCGGGGGTACGATCACTTCAGTTATTAGCTTAAAACATTGTTCTTGCTGCCCGGGGAAGTACTAGAAGGTGCCAGGGCAAGAAATAGCCCGGTAGAAGGGTGAAAGTTTTTTCGGCAGGACTTGCAAGCTACCATTATTACCTGGTAATATAAGGAGGTAGGGGATAATAAGGAGGATAGTTTAATTGAGTGAAAATGTAAAGGCCCTGTTAGCCGACCTTGAAGCCAGACGAGCTGCAGTCTTTGCCGGCGGTGGTGAAGAACGCATCGCCAGGCAGCATGCTGCCGGCAAGCTTACAGCTCGTGAGAGAATCGAATTACTGCTGGACCCTGACAGTTTCCTGGAAATAGATCAGTTTGTGCGTCACCGGGCAACAGAATTTGGCATGCAAAATATAGAAACACCGGGGGAAGGGGTAGTTACCGGCTCTGGTACCATTAACGGCCGCCGGGTTTTTGTTTACGCCCAGGATTTCACAGTTATGGGTGGCTCCTTGGGGGAAATGCACGCTCTCAAAATTTGCAAGGTCCTCGACCTGGCTCTAAAGACAGGGGTACCGATTATCGGTTTAAATGACTCCGGCGGGGCCCGCATCCAGGAAGGGGTGGCTGCCCTCAATGGTTATGGAGAAATCTTCCGCCGTAATACCCATGCCTCCGGCGTTATTCCCCAGATTGCCGCCATTATGGGGCCCTGTGCCGGCGGCGCCGTCTATTCTCCGGGGTTAATGGATTTTATCTTTATGGTCAACGGCACAGCCCAGATGTTCATTACAGGTCCCCAGGTAATCAAAGCCGTCACCGGTGAAGAGGTTACGCCGGAAGAACTTGGCGGTGCCGCTACCCATGCTACGAAAAGCGGGGTAGCCCATTTCTGTACTCCTACTGAAGAAGACTGCCTGCATTTAATCCGGACCCTGCTTGGCTTTCTCCCGGGTAACAACCTGGAAGACCCGCCCTATGTACCCAGCCAGGACCCGGTTGACAGGCAGTGCCCCAACCTGCGTAATCTGGTACCTGTAGATCCCAATAAACCCTACGACGTTAAAGAAATAATTCGCGGGGTAGTAGACGATGGCCTTTTCCTGGAAATTCAGGCCCACTATGCTGCCAATATAGTTATTGGCCTGGCCCGCCTGGGCGGTTATACTATAGGTATTATCGCCAATCAACCCCGGCACCTGGCCGGATGCCTGGATATCGATGCCGCCGACAAAGCCGCCCGTTTCATCCGTTTCTGTGACGCTTTCAACATACCCCTTCTTACCATGGTCGATACCCCCGGTTATTTACCGGGGGTAGAACAGGAGCAGGGCGGTATTATTCGCCATGGAGCCAAATTGCTGTATGCTTTTGCGGAGGCAGTAGTCCCAAAAATAACCCTGGTGTTGCGCAAAGCGTATGGCGGTGCCTACCTTGCCATGTGTTCCCGCTCCCTGGGCGCGGATCATGTGGTAGCCTGGCCGACAGGGGAAATTGCCGTTATGGGTCCCGAGGGGGCGGCCAATATAATTTTCCGCCAGGAAATTTACCGGGCCGTTGATCCTTCTGAGATGCGCCGGCAAAAAATAGCCGAATACAGGGAGAAATTTGCCAACCCCTATATAGCAGCCGGTTTGGGCCTGGTGGATGCCGTAATTGACCCGGCCCTCACTCGCCGGCATCTAGTTCAGGTCCTTTTAACATTGCTAAATAAAAGAGAAAGCCGCCCGGCAAAGAAACACGGTAATTTTCCCGTATAACTGCATCCATGATCAGGGCAGGTGATATTTTATGTTTATCTATTACCCGCAAATTGTAATAGATAAAGCAGTAGCCCCTGAGATCGTCGCTGCTATTACCGCAGCTATAGCTGCGTATATGCCGGAAGAAACCGGCTGGCAAATCACGGCCATACGGCCTTCAAACTTGAAAATGAAACGCTGGGTCCTGGAAGGACGGCAGGAACTAATGCATAGTTCGCTGGTTTTAGAAAGGAGGCGGAAGGCCGGTTGAAGCGCCATTTTCAGGTTACTGTTAATGGGGAAACTTTTAACGTAGAAGTAGAGGAAGTAGGCGGTGCCCCCGAAAATTTACGTACGGTAATGAAAGGCCCGGCCAAGAAGACAACTGCCGCCTACCAATCCAGCCTTTCCCTGCGTCCTGCCATGACCCAGGATAATCCGGATACCCATACTGTTACCTCGCCTCTACCGGGTACAGTTGTAGAAATAAGGGTTAAACCCGGCCAGAGAGTAAATGCAGGCCAGGTCCTGCTTATTATCGAAGCCATGAAAATGGAAAATGAAGTGCACGCCCCGGCCGGGGGTATTGTCCGGGAAATCCTGGTCCAGACCGGCAGCAATGTTGCCAGCGGCCAACCCCTGGTTATGCTGGGTACTTAATCTCGAAAAAGAGGAAAGGGGGGCCGGTCAATGTTACCCTATAATTATATAGTCGTGGATATAGAGACAACCGGCCTTGATCCTGACCAGGACCAGATTATTGAAATTGCCGCCGTACGCCTGGAGGGAGGCCGGGTAACCGGCAAGTTTCATACCCTTGTCAATCCCGGCCGGCCCATACCGTCATATATCCAAAAACTCACCGGTATTAATGACGCTATGGTCGGGGAAGCCCCTCCTCTGGCCGAAATCCTCCCCGGGTTGCTGGATTTTATGAAGGGGGCGTTTCCCGCCGGTCACAACGGTAACTTTGACCTGGCTTTTTTAAACCGGGCCCTGGGCAATACCACCTGGCATCTCCCTTTGCTGGATACCTTAACCCTTAGCCGGATACTCTATCCCTGCCTGCCATCCTACCGGCTGGAGTTTTTAAGCCAAAAATTCTCCTTTGACGCAGGCGAACACCATCGCGCCATGGGGGACGCCCTGGCCACCGTTCAGCTGTTGCATATCCTCTGGCAAGCTACCTTGACCCTGGATAAACATCTGTTGAGCACTTTCTTCAAACTGGCTCCGGCCGGCCTGCAGCCATGGTTCCGGGCAGCCCTGGACGCCGAAGCCATCCCTGCGACCACGGAAGAAGTGGCTGCTACCGGGCTCTTCGCTCCGGAGCAACCCCTTCTAGCTTCGCCGTCAGTCCAGGAATACAGCCCGGACGAGATAACCGCCCTCCTGGGTCCAGGCGGCTTGCTGGCCTGCAAACTTCCCGGATATGAATACCGGCCCCAGCAAGCCGAAATGCTCCGGGCCGTAGCTACAGCCCTGGCAGGGCATAAGTACCTCATTGTTGAAGCCGGGACCGGCACCGGCAAATCCCTGGCCTATCTCCTTCCGGCCGTTTACTGGGCCTGCCATCAGGGCAAGAGGGTGGCTATTGCCACCCATACTATAAGCCTCCAGGAACAGCTCTGGAATAAAGATTTACCCCTCTTAAAGGAAGTCCTGCCTTTTTCCTTCAGGGCCGCCCTGGTCAAAGGGCGCAACAACTACCTTTGCCGCCGCAAACTCAGGGATTACCAGCTTAATCCACCTCCCGGGACAGAAGAACGCCATTTTCTCCTCAGGGTACTGCGCTGGTTTAAGCAGACTGCATCCGGGGATTGGAGCGAAATGAAGTTAAATCCAGAAGAGGAATCCTTAAAGCTGGCCCTGGCTGCCGATAAGGATACCTGCGCCGGAAACAGCTGCCCCTTTAATGACAGCTGTTTTGTAAATGCCGCCCGGCAGGAGGCCGAATCTGCAAATATCTTGATTTTAAATCATTCCCTGCTCTTAAGTGACGCCCGTTTAAATAACCAGGTCCTGGCCGATTATCCTTATCTCATTATAGACGAAGCCCATCACCTGGAAGAAGCTGCCACAGAACATCTGGGAGTGGTAGTACGGCAGTCCGGTGGTGAATTTTTTATCCAACGCTTGGGAAACAGAAATATAAATTTCAGTTTTTTAGGCCGGGCCTGGGCCCTTGCCCACCGTTTGGCGGGGGGAGAAAACGCCGGTTTGTTAGCCATTCTTGATGATATAGAAGGCAACGCTGCTCGAATTCGACGTGAATGGCAGGCTTTCTGGGATTGCCTGGCGCGTTTGCATGATGCCTGTCTTTGGGAAAACAACAACTCTACCCTGCGTTTTACTGCCCGCCTGCGGGAAACGCCGGCCTGGGATACCTTGTTAGGCACCTTCGGGCAACTGGAAGAAACCTTCAACAGCCTGGCCGGTCGCCTGGCCCGCCTGGCAGAATTACTTTACGCTGCCGGTGCTGAAGAAACGGCGGCTGATGCCGCCAACCTGGGAAATATTTTTGCCCAGATCAGCCATGATATGGGAGAAATCCTCGAGGCCGATCCGGAAACATTTGTTAGCTGGCTGGAAATAAATAACACCGGCCAGTATACCCTGCATTTGGCACCCCTGGAAGCCGGGACTCTGCTGGCAGATCTGCTCTTTACCCGGAAAAAAGCCGTGATTTTAACGTCAGCTACTATTACTGTCAATAATTCTTTTGATTTTTACCAGCAACAGGTAGGGTTAACGGCATTACCTCCAGGGCGGGTTATTACCTGCCAGGTACCATCACCCTTTGATTACCATTCTCAAGCCCTGGTTTGTACCGTCAAGGGCCTGCCCAACCCCGGTCAGCTCAACGACAGTGCTTATGCCGCAGCTATTACGCCGGTGATAGCAGAAATTCTGCCTGCAGTAGACGGGCGCACCCTAATCCTCTGTACTTCGCACCGTTTCTTGCGCGATGTTTACAACCTCTTGAGCGGTATGATGGACGACAGAGATTATACCGTTCTGGCCCAGGGCATAGATGGTGGTCGTTCCCAGCTCCTGGAGGAATTCCGGCAAACTCCCCGGTCTGTCCTCCTGGGGGCCAGTAGCTACTGGGAGGGTATCGATCTTCCCGGCGACCTGCTGCGTTGTTTGATTATCCCCCGCCTGCCTTTTCCTTCCCCGGGCATGCCCGTCCTGGCCGCCCGTATGGAACACCTGGCTGCTAAAGGCGGAAACCCCTTTACAGCTTTAAGTTTACCTCAGGCAATTATCCGTTTCCGGCAGGGATTTGGCCGCCTGATACGGAGTTCAATCGATCGAGGTGCCCTGGTAGTCCTTGATCAACGCCTCCTCTCCCAGCGCTATGGTCGATATTTCCTCCAGTCCCTGCCACCTGTTACAACGGCTGAAGTGACACCGGAGGAGCTCCCTGAAAAGTTAAAAGCCTGGTTTAACCCGGATGCAGCCCCTTAAACATGCACTTTTACCTCACCGGCTTAATACTATAATTAAGAGGCCAGACCGGAGTGAGGTGATTAGCATGAGGGTTTACTTTATTCCATTACCATCCTTTTTGAAACGCTTGTTAAAAAAAATATTACATCAAGAATGAGGGGGCAACCTCTCTTCTTTTTTGGCATAAATGGCCGTTCCCACCATTAAAATTAACATTGGAGGTGGGATTAGGAATGAAGGGCTTTAAATTTTTTTCTCTAGGATTAATTCTCGGTATCGGCTTGACCTGGGCGTGGTTTTCTTTTAGCGAAAAAAAAGAGATTTCCCCACCTGCCTTCCCGGTACTGGCCGCGCCCGGCCAGCAGCCGCCTTACGCTGTTATTTATGACTTTTACCAGGCCCTGGCCGCAGGAAGGCAAGAACAGGTTGCCGCCCTGGTTACCAGGGAGTTTAAAGCTGCTTTAAAATATAACTCCCTCCTCCAGAAGTGGCAACAGTCCAGGCAGCAGGATCCAACCTTGCGGTTCGTCTTTTTCTTGATCACAGAACAAGATTTTGATCTAAAAGCCGGAACGGCCCGGGTGAGGGGAAGTGCCGAATGGGTATCATCCCGGCAGGGTACCCTTTCTGTTCCCCAGACCATTTTCATATTAAACGAGGAAGGTGCATGGAAAATACAGGATATTAATGAGCATGGATAAAAGTTGCCTTTACCTTCATAAAGAAATCGGCCCCGAAGGGCCGGCAGTGGAGCTTCATTGCTACCTGTTTTTTGCTTCCCATTCCCCGCAGGAGAGGTTTTATCGCGGTACTAATTTAACGGCCGGCCATACCGGCTATCCCGCCCATGGCACCGCCCAGGAGACAAATTCCCAGCTTCTTGCCGGCTGCGCCCAGGACTAAAGGCCCGCCGGTCCATCCCATGGCCAGGGTAACTATAAAAAAGAGCAATGCTACTACCAAACCCTGGACAAGTCCCCTGGCCGCAGCGATCCTTGCCGCCTGCAGCCCCCCTAGAAAGACGGCCAGGGCCAAAATAATACTGGCAAGCAAAGGCAACAGGCCTTCGGAAAGGGGAGTAAAATACAGCAATAACCCGAGAAAAGTAGCCATACCCAGACCAGCTAACATGGCATAAAGTAAACCCGTCAAAACAGCACGCAACAAAATTTCCACCCCCGAACACTTAATCTTATTTCACCTAAACCCTATGCCTGCTTACCATAGAAAATACCTGCTTCTTTATAACCCCGGAAGGTTTTTTAAAATTGACGTCGAAATCTAGGTTGGATAGTTTGACAGGAGGAAAAAATCTTTGGCTTCACATATTGGCTTTCCTACGGCATTGTTTTATTACAGCCATTATCCTTTCTGGCTGGCCTTTTTTAACCGCTTGGGGATCGAAGTTGTCACTTCGCCTAAAACTACTAAAGCTATCCTTGATGACGGTTCCCGGGAGGCAGTAGCCGATGCCTGTATTCCCATTAAACTCTACCATGGTCACGTCCTGACCCTTAAAGATAAAGTGGATGCGATTTTTATCCCGCGTATGGTCAAGATAAACAGGCGTACCACCTTTTGCCCTAAATTTTTAGGGTTACCGGATATGGTGCGTGCCAGCCTGCCCCACCTACCTCCCATCATCGATCTCCAGGTCGATGCCAGCCGGGGTCTCCTGGGGTTTTGGCCGACCTGCCGGGGTCTAGCCGATCTCCTTGGTCGCACCAGGCGAGAGGCATGGTCTGCCTATCTGGAGGGAAGACACCACCATCACGCCTACCAGAAACTGCTGCAGGCGGGTTACCTGCCCCTGCAGGCCATGGCAAAGCTGCGTGGTGAGACAGTTGATGCCCCTGCCAGGACGCCGGGAAGTTTGAACCTGGCCGTCCTCGGCTATCCCTACCAGGTCTACGATCAATATATCAGCCTGGATATCATCGGTAAATTAAAAAAGTTACAGGTTAATATTTGGACCATGGAAATGATCAACCCGGCCAGGCTATACAGGTTGAGCGGCCGCCTTCCCAAACGTCTTTTCTGGCATTATTCCAACCTGGTTCTAGGGGCCGCCTATTACTATCTCCGGCAGGAAAATATAGACGGCATCATTCACGTCACTGCCTTTGGCTGTGGCCCCGACGCCATGGTGGACAAGATTATGGAGCTGGATATCCGTAAGTTTAGCCGGGGACAAATACCCTTTATGTCAGTAAGCATTGATGAACAGACCGGTGACGCCGGTATCACCACCCGCCTGGAGGCCTTTATCGATATGCTGCACCAGAAAAGGAGGGGAAACAGGTGAAAAAAGTATCTTTTGCCCACATGGGTTATTCCTACCTGGGTTTCAAACAGCTGGTGGAAGATATGGGATTTGAGGCCGTCGTCCCCCCCAACCCCAGTCCTGCCACCCTGGACCTGGGCGTCACCCATGCCCCGGAATATGCCTGTATCCCCTTTAAAATGGTCCTGGGTACATATCTTGAAGTTTTGAATAAGGGAGCAGAGATGATTATAACTTCCGGTGGAGTTGGACCCTGCCGGGCCGGTCTGTACGGGATGATGCATGAAAAAATTCTCCATAATCTGGGATACAACTTTGAAATTTTTGTTTTCGATCCCCCTCTGACGGGTTTGTGGTCTTTTTTCATCAAGCTAAGGCGGGTAATAAAAACAGCAGGGATATCCTGGCTGGCCTTTGTTGATGTCATTCGCCGGGCCTGGGCAAAATTAAAGCTCCTTGATGAACTGGAGCAGTTGGCCACCGGTATCCGCCCCTATGAAGTGAAAAGGGGAGACACTACCCGTACCTTTCACAGTTGCCTCAAAATAGTCGAACAAGCCCGGAGCCAGAAAGAAATAGCGGCTGCCCGGGAAGAATGCCGGCAACTCTTACAAAGCATCCCCCGGGATAACGGCCGCCGCCCCCTCAGGGTAGGTATTGTCGGGGAAATTTACGTCCTGCTGGAGCCTTTTATGAACCTGGAAATTGAAAAAACCCTGGGAGAAATGGGGGTTATTACCCATCGCTCTATTTACTTAACCCAGTACACGGCCACCGATGTCCTGGCCCATGGCGCCCAGGACGTACGCCAGCTTGCCCACCCTTATCTCAATCAATTTGTCGGGGGGCATGGTCAAAACAGCGTCGGCGAGGCCATCCTTTACGCCCAGAACGGTTTTGACGGTGTCATCCAGCTGGCACCTTTCACGTGCATTCCCGAAATAGTAGCCAAAAGTATTTTACCACGAGTCAGCCGGGACTTTGGTATTCCCGTTTTAAGCCTGACTATTGATGAACAGACCGGCCGGGCCGGAATAGAAACCCGGCTGGAAGCCTTTGTCGATCTTTTGCGCCAGCGGCGCGAGCAAATGGAGGCCAGGAGTAATGCAGCCCTGTTACCTGGGTATTGATGTCGGTTCCGTCAGCACCAACGTTGTTGTCATTACCCCTTCCGGGGAAGTATTAAGCAGCATTTACCTGCGTACCCAAGGCCAGCCCATCCAGGCCGTGAAAGAGGGACTCCGCCGGGTGAAGGCCGACCTGCCGGAAGACGTGAGAATTGCCGGGGCCGGTACCACCGGCAGCGGTCGCTATCTGGCCGGCGCCATAGTCGGCGCCGATATTGTCAAAAACGAAATTACCGCCCATGCCGTGGCCGCCCGCCTGGAAGTGCCGGATGTGCAGACCATCCTGGAAATCGGCGGCCAGGATTCCAAGATCATCATCCTTCGCCAGGGTGTTGTTATCGATTTTGCCATGAACACCGTCTGTGCCGCCGGGACGGGTTCTTTCCTGGATCAGCAGGCCGCCCGCTTAGGAATACCTATTGAAAAATTCGGCGAGCTAGCCCTAAAAGCCAGGAATCCCGTTCGCATTGCCGGCCGCTGCACCGTGTTTGCCGAATCTGATATGATTCATAAGCAACAAATGGGACACAATATAGAAGATATTATTTGCGGCCTCTGTGAGGCCCTGGTCCGCAACTACTTAAATAACGTTGCCAAGGGCAAAGAGATACTCGCCCCCGTTGTCTTTCAGGGTGGAGTGGCAGCCAATACCGGTATCCGGGCTGCCTTCAGCAAAGCCCTGGGACAGGATATCATCATCCCACGCCACTTTCCCGTTATGGGAGCCCTGGGGGCTGCCCTCCTGGCCAGGGATTCTGTCAACAATAATCGGGAAACCAAATTTAAAGGTTTTGAAGTTGCCGAAGAAGAATTCCGGGCCCACAGTTTTACCTGCCAGGGGTGTTCAAACCTGTGTGAAATTGTTAATATAGAAGAAGAAGGTAATTTGATAGCTCGCTGGGGCAGCCGTTGTGGTAAATGGGATACACTTGGTTAAGGGGAAAGGAGTAGATAGCTTTGCGAGAAAGTACCTTTTCTTTCTGGCAGGATACGGATTTTAACGCTTTACCTGATAAACCCCTGACGGTAGCAGACTTTGCTTACCAGGGCCTGGCCGGGGTGGAAGAAAACTGGCTCTGGGAAGCCAGCAGCAGTGACGGAACCTGCATCAGCGTTTTTTTTAACGTTGGCAATACAGGAGGAAAAGCCCTTCTCCTGGTGGCCAGGCCGGCCAGAGAAACAATCAGGCGGGAAGTAACCGCTCCTTTTACGGCCGCTACCCATCGTCTCGAGGTCCGGATGGCAGGTAATCACATCTTCCAGGAAGGCGAATTTTTCCACCTGGAATGGCAAACAGACGATATAGCGCTGCAGTTAAAATATAAACCGGAGTTACCGGGCTGGCAACCGGGCCACGGCCGGATTAATTACGGCGAGAAGGGAGATAAATACCTGTACTGGTGTGTCCCCGTACCCCGGGCCCGGGTTAGCGGCAGGATGCTTCTCGCGGGACAAGAGGAAAACTTTAACGGCTATGGATATATCGATTACCGCCGTTTTAATTTCCCTTTACCCCAGGTCCTTGGGGGAGCTATCCTCGGTCGCTACTATACCGATGCCTATACCCTTCTATGGGCCGACTTCTGGGGTAATCTCCTCTACAGCGGTAAACACGTAAGGGCCCTTTACGCGGCACGTCATGGGGAAATCCTGGCCTCTACCGCCAACCTTGATATCCAGATCCTTGACCGTAAAGCTACAGGGGAATTAACCTATCCGGCCGAACTATCCTTGCAGTCCGGTACTTCCCCCCTCATAAGGCTGGATATAAAAGATACAACGCTTATATCTCCCCAAATAGTTTCCGGCAGCGGGTTTAAAGGTCTTTACTGCCTCTTTAAGGGCAAACTAGTGCTGGCCACCCGGCCGGAAGAAGAAGTCGCCGGGCGCGGATGTATGGAAACCATCACAGCCAGGGATTAAAGGATTGCGGGTGTTACTATGGAAAATACCTTTAATGCCATTTGCCAAAAGCTTCACCAGCTTGATTATAAGGTAACACCCCAGCGCCAGGTGATACTCAGGGCCTTCCTGGAGAATGCCGCCGAGCACTTAAGTGCCGAAGAAGTATATAATATAGTCAAGGAACGTTATCCCGATATCGGCCTGGCCACCGTATATCGCACCCTGGATCTCCTGGCAGAACTTGATATTTTGCAAAAAATCAATTTCGGGGACGGCCGCACCCGTTATGAGCTTGACCAGCACGAAACCCATTACCATCACCACATGATCTGCCTGGGATGTGGCCGGGTCCAGGAGTTTGATGATGACCTCCTGGAATCCCTGGAGAAAGTATTAACGCGCCAGACGGGTTTTCATATAACCGATCACCAGTTAAAATTTTTCGGATACTGTCGTGAATGCGCCGCTAAAAACCGGGATAAGTCGGGTAATGATGTTATTTGACGTACGATTATTTCCATATGAGGGAGGAAATGGTATAAAGAAAGACGAAAAATAAGGACAGGATGGATATGCAAAGGAGCGATGGGCAATGTCCAGTCCTGTCCAAAATCCGATTTACAGCCGCGACCAGCAGCCAGTTGTCCATTCCCAAACGCAAACCTTAGAAGAGCAAGCCTGGAGGCTGCTGGAACAAGGACAATTCCCGGAAGCGGCCCGGCTATATCAGGACCTCCTTCATAACAGGAAGCGTCATGCTGCCGGGTGGAACAACCTGGGTTATTGTCTTTTTAAGATGGGGAATGCAAACGAAGCCCTGGCCTGTTACCAAAAAGCCCTCCGGCTCGCTCCCAGGGATACAGGTATTTTAATAAATACCGGCCTTTGTTACCAGTATCTAGGGCAATGGCAGGAAGCATACCGGTATTTACTCCGGGCCAGCCAGTACGGCGCCAGGGATGCCGAGCTGTTGAACAATATTGGTGTATGCCTTGCCCAGCTTAATCGACCTGAAGAAGCCATAAACTATTACCGCCAGTCTTTAAACCTGGCACCGCAGCAGGGGGAAGTTATTGCCAACCTGGCGGTTGCCCTGGCCCAGGCACGGCGCTGGCCGGAAGCAATCGACTACCTGGAAATAGCCTTGCGCTTGTTACCGGCCGACGTTTCCGTCCTCAATAATGCCGCCATCTGCCTGGAAATACTGGAGAAATATTACCTGGCTGCTTCCCTGTACGCCCGTGCCCTGGCCCTTCAGCCAGGTGACCTGAAGCTGAGGCGTAACTATGCTGCCTGTTTGTTGAAACAACACCGGCTAGAGGAAGCGCGGGAAATTCTGGAAGAATTACTGCGCCTTGATCCCGGCCACAGTGATGGATGGCAGCTGCTGGGCCATCTTTATGAGACTATAGGCGATCCGGAAGAAGCGGCCAGGTGTTACAACCATGCCTGGGGATTGACAGAAAGCAAGGAAAGGGTGGGCTCTCATGCGCCTGCTGGCCAGCAAGAGTTTCGCCAGCAATGATGAATTATATAAAATCGTTGACTTATTGAATAAAACCTTGAAGGATTTTAACCTCATGTTTGGCCTGTCTAAAGATACAAATGGAAAAACCATGACCCTTTCTATATACGAGGTGTGACATTGGTAATACTGCTAACTAATGATGACGGCATCTATGCCCCCGGAATAAAAGCCTTAAGCCTGGCCCTTGCGGCCGTCGGTAAGGTAGTCGTTGTCGCTCCTGAAAGAGAACGCAGCGCCATCGGTCACGGCATCACCATGCATAAACCTTTACGGGTTACCGAAGTCCCCTGGGAAGAGCCCATCGGTAAAGGCCTGGCCATTAACGGTACTCCCGCCGATTGCGTTAAACTGGCCCTGGATGCCCTCCTGGATGAGCCGGCAGCAATGGTCATCTCGGGTATTAACCGGGGTGAAAACCTGGGAACCGATGTCCTTTACTCCGGTACCGTCTCGGGAGCCATTGAAGGCTGTATCAACGGCCTGCCGTCCCTGGCGGTGTCCCTGGTGGGGGAAGAAGAATTTGATTTTACCTTTGCCGCCAGTTTTACAACCCGCCTGGCCCGGGAAATACTCAAGCGGGGTCTGCCCCCGGGAACCCTCTTAAACGTGAATATTCCTCAACTGCCTGAAAATAAAACAAAGGGAATAGCAATCACCCGTCTAGGGCGGCGCCGTTATGTCAATACCATCAGCACCCGCAGAGATCCACGCGGGCGGGCCTACTACTGGTTGGCCGGCGAAAAAGAAGACATTGACCAGGGACCTGATACCGATATCGGCGCTTTAAGTCACGGCTTTATTTCCATAACCCCCCTCCAACTAGATTTAACCCATTATGCCTTCCAGCAAGAATTAAAAGCCTACCTGCCGGGCCTGTGGCCGGGCCATGGCAATAAATAAAGATGGCCGGGTGTAATTACACCCGCAACAAGAAGAATTAAAAGATAGATCAATCCGCCACCGGCAATAGCCTGGATAAGGCGCCAGGTTGCCGGTACGAGAGCAAAGCCCGTCCAGATAAAAGAAGTTACCAGAACGAGCCCGCAGGAGGCCAGCAGGGGGCCAAAAACAAAACTGCGGCTATCCAGGTGTAAAGGAGTGTACCTGGACAAGGACAGGAGATTTAAAATAGCTGTTACCCCGCTACCCATGTTTACTCCCAGGGCAGCCCCGGTAATCCCCATAAAGGGTGTAAAAAAATAAATACCCAGGATATCAACAATCCCGCCGATAACAGTCGTCTTGAAAACGGTGGCTACAGCACCCAGGCCATTGAGGATGCCGACGGTAGTTTGCTCGAGGTAGATAAAAACGCTACCCCAGGAAAGCATTTTTAAAGCCACCCCGGCAGCCGGAGTAGAAAAAATAAAGTCACACAGTGGTGTAGCCAGGAGATAAAAGAAAAGCGCAAAGGGTAAACCGCTTAAAACCGTAAGTTTTAAAGCCTGCCGGCAACGTTTAGATAAAAGTTGATTATTTCTAACGGCCCGGGCTTCAGCAATGGCCGGGACCATAGCCATGGCAACCGCTACCGTAATAACCATGGGAAGGTATACCAGGGTCATAGCAATGCCGGCATACTGGCCGTATATTGTTGTCGCTTCCCCTACACTTGCTCCCCAGAGCTGGAGCCGGTGGGGAATCAACATGGCCTCCAGGGTTAACATCGCCCCGCCAGCCGCCCGGGCCATCATGACCGGCAGGGACAGGCGGGCCAGGGGTAAAATATCAGCCCGCATTGAACTTTTCTGGAAGCTTGCCACGTCATAATAGGCCCGTGCCCGCCAGAAAATAGCTATACTTATAACCAGCCCTGCCAGTTCTCCCAGGACCATACCCATGGCCAGGCCGGCAGCTGCCATGGCTACCCCTAAGGGAAGAAAATGAAGGCCTAAAAAAAGCCCGGCGCTCACGCGGATGACCTGCTCACTTACCTGGGCGAGGGCTACAGGATACATAAGTTGCAGTCCCTGGAAATAACTGCGAAAGGCCGAGCAGGTACAAACAACAGGCAGGGCCAGCAGCATGACCATAAAAGCCTGGTAAACCCGTGTATCGGCGAAGAATTTTGTGGTCAGATAAGGGGCCAGAAACCATAAAATCAATGCTGTGGTAAGCCCGCTCCCGGTCAAAAAGAATAAAGAAAGGCGGAAAATACTGCGCACCTTTCCCCAGGCCTGGAGGGCTACTCGTTCAGCTACTAACTTGGCCAGGGCTACCGGGACACCGGCGGAAGCTACCATCAACACCAGGCTATAAAAGGGAAAAACCATTTCATAAAGACCCATGCCTTCGGCGCCGATGAAACGTACCACCAGTATACGATAAGCAAAACTGATAATCCGGTTTAACAGGCTGGCCAGCATGAGAACAGCAGCACCGTGCCAGATAGATACGCCCATACTGTCACCTCATCTAAATTTATGCCGGCCAGGAAATGTTTAGAAGAACCATAAGCGGGGAAAAGTAGTAACTGCCAGCCTTAAAAATATTTGCTCTGAAAAAGAGGATTTTTACAAAAGGAAGGCTAATATATACCCTGTTAAGTACCCGTCAACAGCAGAAGGATGAGGAGGGCTTTATTTAATGAAGGTTTACCCCAGTACCAATATCCGTAACGTTGGCATTGTAGCCCACGGCGGCGCCGGCAAAACGAGCCTCGCGGAAGCACTGCTGTTCAATGCCGGCGCTACCAAACGTTTGGGCAAGGTGGATGAGGGCAACACCGTAACCGACTACCACCCTGAAGAAATTAAACGCAAGGTTACCATTAATACCTCCCTGGCCTTTGCCGAGTGGCAGGATAATAAAATAAATATCCTTGATACACCCGGTTACAGCGATTTCTTTGGCGATGTGGTGAGCGCCTTACGGGTAGTCGATAGCGCGCTGGTCGTTGTCAGCGCCGTTGCGGGCGTGGAAGTACAGACGGAGGTTGTCTGGGAAGAAGCCGAAGCCCGCAACCTGCCGCGGCTGGCTTATATTAATAAAATGGACCGGGAAAACGCCAATTTCCAGAAAGCTGTCGAGTCGATGCAGGAACGCTTGAGCGGTCGTATTGTTCCCGTCCAGCTACCTATAGGAGCTGCTGATACCTTCAGCGGCGTCATCGATATCCTCAAACAGAAGGCTTATACCTATGACGGGAGCGGCAATGAAAAAGAAGTTCCTATACCGGACGAATACGCCGGCGAAGTTGAATCTCTACGGGAAACCCTTGTTGAAGCCGCGGCCGAAGGTGACGACGAACTGTTAATGAAATACCTGGAAGGCGAGGAGTTGACTGTAGAAGAGGTTCGCCGCGGTTTAAAAAATGCCATTGCCGGGGGAAAAGTTATCCCGGTCCTCTGCGGTTCGGCCTTGAAAAATATGGCCGTTAAACCTTTACTGGATTATATAGTTGATTATCTACCCTCACCGGCAGAGGTTGCCGGGAAACCGGCCGCCGAACTGGAAAAGGAAAACCTGGCTGCCCTGGTATTTAAAACCCTGGCCGACCCCTATGTGGGCAGGTTGAGTATGTTCCGCGTTTACAGCGGCATTCTCAAATCAGATTCCGTTGTTTATAACGCCAACCGGGAAAGTGAAGAAAAAATCGGCCAGCTTTTTGCCCTCCAGGGCAAAAACCAGGTAGCCGTAACCGAAATGAGGCCGGGGGATATAGGGGCCTTGGCCAAACTGCAAGTTACCACTACCGGCGATACCCTTACTACCAAAACCAACCCGGTCAAACTTGAAGGCATCGACTTCCCCGAACCTACCCTTCCCGTAGCCATTAGGCCCAAGAGTAAAGGTGACGAGGATAAACTCAGCAATGCCTTAACAAGGCTCCTGGAAGAAGACCCCACCTTGCGCCTGAGTAAAAATACGGAGACCAGGGAGACCATCCTCACCGGCATGGGAGAAACCCACCTGGACATTACCCTGGAGCGGCTGCAGCGGAAATTCGGGGTGGAAGTAGAAATGAGCACGCCCAGGGTACCCTACCGGGAAACCATCCGTGCCAGCGTTACCCGGGTGGAAGGCAAGCACAAGAAACAGACCGGCGGTCACGGCCAGTACGGGCACGTCTTCATCGATATGTCACCCCTGCCGGATAAGGAATTTGAGTTTACCGAAACCATCTTCGGCGGTGCCGTACCGCGGCAGTACATCCCGGCCGTTGAGAAAGGCATCCGGGAAGCCATGCAGGAGGGAATCCTGGCCGGCTACCCGGTAACCAATATTAAAGTCAACCTGGCCGACGGTTCTTATCATACCGTCGACTCCTCGGAAATGGCTTTCAAAATAGCTGCCGGGTTGGCATTCCGCAAAGCTGTAGAACAGGCCAAACCGGTGCTCCTGGAGCCCATCATGAATGTAGAAATCATCGTACCCGAACAGTTCATGGGCGACATCATGGGTGATTTAAACAGCCGCCGGGGCCGGATTCTCGGCATGGAACCCAAGGGTAAAAACCAGGTAATCCGCGCCCAGGTACCCCTGGCCGAAATGTACCGTTACGCTATCAACCTGAAATCTATCACCCAGGGCCGCGGCCACTTCAGGATGGAATTTGCCCAGTATGAAGAAGTTCCGGCCAATATTGCCGAAAAGATTATCCAGGAAGCCAGGAAGGAAAAAGAAGAATAAAGATAAAAGGAACCCCCTCGCCAGGAGGGGGTTTCAATTTCCGGGAAGCAAATCCGGGAAATCGCCACCAATGACCGGCAGCTGTATTCACCGGCCTTATTTACAGTACACCTCTATGAGTAGAAGTTGTTATATAGTATAATTTGACCTGATGGCATGCCTAGCAGTTGCAAAGGGAGTGGTAACTTGCCCAGGCCGGCAGCATTAATAATCATAGCTACCGTACTCTATTTAATAGCCCGGGTCAATTACCTTATCTACCACACCCTGGTTGAGCTTTTCAGCGTGGTTGTAGCTTTCCTGATATTTACTATCTCGTGGTTAATCAGAGACCAGGAACATGATATGTTCCCGAGTGTTATTGGCGTGGGGTATGCCTTTATAGGTTTTTTTGATTTACTCCACACTATCGCTTACAAGGGCATGGGTATCTTTGCTGCAACCGGTGCCAACCTGGCAACGCAGCTCTGGATAAGCGGGAGGTTGCTTGAAGCCTTTGTGCTCCTGACGGCGCCGTTCGTGCAAACTAGAAGGGCACGGCAGTCGCTTTGGTTTATCTATGCCCTTTACAGCAGCCTGGTTTTGACAACTATATTCTGGTGGCGAATCTTCCCCACCTGTTATATCGAAGGCTCAGGCCTTACACCTTTTAAAATAATAACAGAGTATGCAATAATATGTATCTTGCTCTTAACCCTTTATATATTGAAAAAGCATGAGCCTGCCCTGCCGGGGGTTATGGTCAACTACCTTTCCTATTCGATTTTGACCACCATAGCCAGCGAGTTTTGCTTTACTTTATACGTCAACGTTTACGACCTGGCTAATTTTACGGGCCATTTATTGAAAGTGGCAAGCTATTATTTGCTTTTTACCGGCATTGTGGAAAAGTGTATTCGTGAACCCCTGGCAAACCTGTACCGCCGCCTTCAGGCCGACAACCTGCGCCTGCAACTACTGGCCTCCCTTGATTCCCTGACAGGCCTCCTTAACCGGGGCGCACTAATGTTGTTGATTCCGGCCGGGCTCGAAAAAAGCCGCACTGACCGGGTGCCATTTAGCTTGATGATGATCGACATCGACCACTTCAAGTTGGTGAACGATACTTACGGCCACCAGGTGGGCGATATCGTCCTAAAAGAGCTTGCAGGTTTAATTCTCAAGGCCGTACGTTCGCGGGAAGATATTGTAGGCAGGTACGGCGGGGAAGAGTTTATTGTCGCCATGGGAAACGCCAATGCAAATATGGCCAGGATCGTTGCTGAACGTATACGCCGGGATGTCGAAAAGCACGTTTTTGGTATTACATCCGGCCACGCCCTTAAAGTAACCGTAAGCCTGGGTATCGCAGAAGCCAGGAAAGGGGAAACCGTTGAGGGAATTATCGACCGTGCCGATCAGGCCTTATACCTGGCCAAAGCCAGAGGTCGTAATCGTACAGAGGTGGCGCTATGAGACAAAAAACAAGGCCGCTTCAGGAACAGGGATTCTTTCAGGTCCTTCGGCGGCCGGAAGCCTTATAATTGATGGTTTGGCAGGGGTGGCAGGGCTCGAACCCGCAACCAACGGTTTTGGAGACCGCTACTCTACCAATTGAGCTACACCCCTAAGAACCTTCATTTTCAAGGCTTCCCGGGTCGGCAACATGAACTCCATGCCGGCAACCCGGTCCTACGACAAATTTATTATATCCTTTTTCCCCCTGCCAGTCAAGATATCCTTTTTTATCGTCCAGGGAGGTTTCTTTTTTCATAAGCCGAATATATATTTAATGCCAGCTTTTCGAGGTGTTGCCCTTGGTATATGCCGACCTTCACATTCATACCCTGGCTTCGGACGGTAGCCTGGCGCCCGTTTCCGTCCTGGAACAGGCTAAAAAAAACGGCCTCAAGGCTATCAGCTTTACAGACCATGAGAGCCTTTACGGTTATTACCAGGCTTGCGATTACGCCCATGAACTCGCCCTGGATCTCCTGCCCGGAATTGAAATGGTTACAAGTATTAAGGGCCGTGAAATTCACCTCCTGGGCTATAATTTTGATCCCTATTCTCCCGTACTAACCTCGGCTTTACAAACTATCTGTCAAGAACGAAATCTCCTTGCCCGCAAAGTTATCCAGCGCCTGCAAACCCTGGGTTTTAACGTCAGCTGGGAAGAAGCCTTAAAACTTATCCCTACCGGCGGGGTACTGGGAAAAAACCATATCCTGCAACTTTTACGGCAAGCAGGATATATCCAGGAACCGGCTCAGACAATAGAATTTTTGCGGTGTTATTTATCACCCGGGGGCCTGGCCTACATTCCCTACGAAGGTAACCCCTTACCCCGGGCAATAGCCTTGATTCACGCCGCCAACGGGGTTGCCGTGCTGGCCCATCCTGGCCTGATCAGGGATGAAAGACTGTTGAGGAGCATCCTGGAAGAGGACATTGACGGCGTGGAGGTATTTTATTATTATCTAGGGGATGGTAGAAAAGATACCATTCGCTATTTTTACCGGCTGGCCGTGGAAAGAGGATTCCTTATTACCGGCGGCACCGACTTTCACGGTATTTATACGCCGGTAGCAATGGGTTCTATGGGCATTTCCGCCGGGATGGTTAAAAGGTTAAAGGATTTTAAGGAGGCACCTGTAAGAGTATGAAAATCGCCGTCCTGATGGGTGGCCCTTCTTCCGAAAGGGAAATTTCTTTAAAAAGCGGTGCTGCTGTCGCCACCGCCCTGGAAGCCCGGGGTCACCAGGTTATGAAGATTGACCTTGATGGAGAAGTAGCTGCCAGATTAAAGGCTTTCGCCCCCGATGTTGTCTTCAACGCCCTCCACGGCAGGCCGGGAGAAGACGGTTCCGTCCAGGGTTTGCTGGAGATTCTAGGTATCCCCTATACAGGCAGCCGCGTACTGGCCAGCGCCATTACCATGGATAAAATCATTACCAAACGCATCTTACGCCAGGCCGGCCTGCCCACCCCGGATTTTTTAAGCTGGACGGCCACACGATACGCTGCCGGCAGGGAAGAAGTACGGAAACGCATTTTAAAGGACCTGGGGTTACCGGTGGTGATCAAAGCCCCAACCCAGGGTTCAACCATCGGCACATTTATCGTCAAGGAAGAAGGAGAGCTGGCGCCCGCCATTGAAGCCGCCCTGAAATATGACCCCTGCTTTATGGCCGAGGCCTTTCTTCCCGGCCCGGAAATAACGGCTGCCGTCCTGGGAAATAACGATCCCATAGTCTTACCTTTAATCGAAATTGTATCCCATACCGGGTTTTATGATTATACGGCCAAATATACTCCCGGTTTAAGTGATCATATTATACCACCCCGGTTACCGGAGGGTGTTTTAAACGCAGCTGCCTCCCTGGCCCGCGAGGCTTATATCCTCCTGGGCTGCCGCGGTTTTGCCCGGGTAGATATGATTGTAGCCGGTGGCCAATCACCCCAGGTTATCGAAGTCAACAGCGTGCCGGGAATGACGGCCACCAGCCTGGTACCCGACGCTGCCCGGGCCGCTGGCATTGACTTCCCGGAATTAGTACAAAAAATAGTTGACCTGGCCCTGGAAGCGTGAGAAAGCCTGCCATGGACGCCCCGTTTATACGGGGTTTTTATTTTTGTCAGGAGGAATGGCCGCCCAGGCTGGCGAAGTATTAATGCATCCCCTGCAGGAGGTTTTTGTTATGAACATCCTGAACCGCATCCGGATAATCCTGGTAGTTGTCATCTTTACCGTCCTCGCTATTACCTACCTGGCTTCCCATTTCCTGGCCGACTGGTACTGGTTCGGTGAAGTCGGCTATCGTCAAGTCCTCATTGCGAGTCTTTTTTCCGACTGGGGCGTGAGGCTGGGAGTTATTACCTTTTTCTTCCTTTTCTTTTGCCTCAACCTGCTTTTTACCTGCAAGGGACTGGATTTATCTGTTTCTCCCGGGCGAGAAAACTGGACTTTAAAAGAATACCTGGTTGATCGTTTTGTTACCAAGAGGCGGTTGAGCATCTTATTCCTGATAGTCAGCTTTGCCGGCGCCCTGCTTTTCAGTCCCCTGGCAGCCGGTAAATGGCTGGTTATCCAGCAATACATCCGGGCAACCGACTTTGGGTTTACCGATCCTTTATTCACCAGGGATGTTGGCTTTTACGTCTTCAAATTGCCGTTTTATAGCTTTCTCTATACACTCCTAGTTACGGCCCTGGTAGGGGCTACCCTGGTTACCGGCTTTTTCTACCTGCTATTTAATCCCGGGGAGCTCCTGGGCTTTAGAAAGGGTCGCTTTGCCCGACCCCAGATCCATTTCGCCACCCTTGTGGCCCTTTTCCTCCTGGTACAGGCCTGGGGTTTCCGCCTGCGGGCCTTTGACCTGGTCCGTTCGCCCCGCGGCCTGTTTTTTGGTGCCGGGTATACGGATATCCACATCCTCCTGCCCGGATACAACATCCTGGCCGGCGTTGCCCTGGCCTGCGCCATAATTATTTTCTTCAATGCCTTTCGCCGTAGTTTCAAACTTGTAGGCCTTGGAGTCTTAACCTTCGCAGCTGCTTATTTTTTTCTGGTTGTATTTTTACCCCCGGTAGTCCAGAAATTCCAGGTAGAGCCCAACGAGTTTGCCCGGGAAGAAGCATATCTCCGCTTTAATATTGACTTTACCCGCCGCGCCTACAATCTAGATAAAATTGCCGTGCAGGAATTCCCGGCTCTTACCAACTTAACTGCGGCCGATTTAGAAAAGGAAAAGGCAACCCTGGAAAATATCCGCCTGTGGGATTACCGTCCCCTGCAGCAAACTTACAGCCAGCTCCAGGAAATTCGCTCTTATTATAGCTTTAAAGACATTGACGTTGACCGATATATCTTTGGAGACAGCCGTCGCCAGGTAATGCTTTCCGCCCGGGAACTTGAACAGGATAAACTTCCCGACAGGGCCAGGACCTGGATAAATGAAAAAATGCGTTATACCCACGGCTATGGCCTGGCCATGAATCTGGCCAGCACTGTTACACCAGGAGGGCAGCCCGAATTTATTGCCGGCGATTTGCCTTACCGCAGCACTGTTGGTCTCCAGGTTAACGAACCCCGCATCTATTACGGTGAGTTGACCGGGGATTATATTATTACCGGCGGTAGATCGGCTGAGTTCGACTATCCCTCCAGCGAGGGTGATAACTTTATTGAAACCCGGTATACCGGGAAGGGAGGAGTGCCCCTCAATAGCTACTGGCATCGTCTCATCTTTGCCTTCCGTTTTAATGATTACCGGTTATTGATGAGCAAGGAATTGACCCCCGAAAGCAAGATCCTCTACTATCGCAACATCATGGAACGGGTTCATAAGATTATGCCTTACCTGCAATACGACGCCGACCCTTATCTGGTCGTCGCCGATGGGAGAATGTACTGGTTCCTTGACGCCTATACCGTAACCAATATGTACCCCTATTCCGAACCGGTCGAAGAGGGCTTTAACTACATCCGTAACGCCGTCAAAGTGGTGATTGATGCCTATAATGGTACGGTCGATTACTATCTCGTTGACCCCGGTGACCCCTTGGCCCGGACATTGGGAAAAATTTTCCCCGGCCTGTTTAAACCACTGGCGGCGATGCCGGAAAGCCTTAAGCAACACCTGCGTTATCCAGGGGAACTGATGGCCATCCAGGCCAGGATGCTGGCCGGCTACCACATGGACAACCCCATGTTCTTCTACAATAAAGAAGACGCCTGGAATATTGCCGAGGAAATGGTCGGTGCCGAGCGCAAGACTATGGAGCCCTATTATACCATGCTGCGTTTGCCGGGCGAACAGGAAGCAGAATTTATCTTAATGCTGCCTTTTACCCCTGCACGGCGGGCAAATATGATAGCCTGGCTGGCGGCCCGCAACGACGGGCCCAATTATGGCCAACTCCTGCTTTACAAGTTCCCCAAAAATAGTTCTATTTACGGCCCCATGCAGATCGAAGCCCGTATTGATCAGGAACCCGGCATCTCCCAGCAGCTTACCCTCTGGGACCAGCATGGTTCCCAGGTTATTCGTGGCAATCTCCTTGTTTTACCCATTAAAGAATCGCTACTTTATGTAGAGCCCATTTTCCTCCAATCCCAGGAGAGCAAGCTACCGGAACTCCGCCAGGTAGTTGTAGCTTACGGTGAGAAAATAGTAATGGCCGGTACCTTGGCCGGGGCCCTGCATACCATTTTTGTTGACGGGGCAGAGGGTACTCCTCCCGTTGAAGCCGGGACCCCTCCCGTCTCGCCTGCACCCGATCAACTGGCGGCTGCCCTTCAAGAAGCCAACCGCCTGTATGCCGAAGCCCAGGAAAGGCTGAAGCAGGGCGACTGGGCCGGCTATGGAGATAATATAGAAAAACTAGGACGGCTTCTCCAGCAGATACAACAAATTTACACCCCCTGATATTTTTACCCGGGAGGAAAAAGGACCAACTTGTGGAAATATAGGTTATGGCCGGAGGTGATAGAGAGATGTTATATTCTTTTCATGAAAAGGATCAGGAATACCTGACAGAAAAACTGGCCATTGTTGGCGAACTGGCCGCCGGTATGGCCCACGAAATCCGTAATCCCCTGACTTCCATTCGCGGTTTTTTACAACTCTTGCAAACCAAATTTAATCCCCAGGACATTGAACAAGAATATTTTGCCATTATGTTTGACGAACTCGACCGCATCAATACCATTATCAAGGAGTTCCTGTCCCTTACCAGGCCTTCCCAGCTCCAGCTACAAATAACATCCTTTGGCCAGCTGTTAGCAGAAGCCTTACTCCTTGCCGAGCAGGAAGCTATAATGTATGAGGTAAAACTGGTCCGGCAGCTGGCACCGGAATTACCCTTTTTATGCATGGATCCCGGCCAGATAAAACAGGTCATCCTCAATCTCACCTCCAACGCCATCCATGCAGCCAGCCCGGGAGGAATAGTCGTTGTAAGTTCTTACCTGGATGCAGGTAATAACCGGGTCGTTACCACCGTAGAAGACAATGGGCCGGGTATTCCCCCGGAACAGCTGGATTTAATCTTTGAACCATTTTACACCACCAAGAAAAACGGTACCGGTCTGGGACTGACATTGAGCAGTCGTATCGTTGCCAGCCACGGTGGTAAAATAGAAGTCAAAAGTAAAGTAGGGGAGGGAAGCCGTTTCAGTATTTACCTGCCTGTAACATAATCCGGAACCAGTGGATAAAGTGAATAACTTTGTAGATAACTTTCTAAAATGTTATTTTATGGATGGTGACAAAATGGAATTAACAAATAATGCCCGTATAATTCTCGAAAAACGTTACCTGAAGAAAGAAAATGGTATCCCCGTAGAAACACCGGAAGAAATGTTCCTCCGGGTAGCCAGGTCCGTAGCGGGGGCAGAAAAAATTTTTAATCCCTCTTTACCAGATGAAAAACTGGAGGAATATACCGCGCGATTTTACCAACTTATGACTTCGTGGGATTTTTTGCCGAACAGTCCCACCCTGATGAACGCCGGCCGGGATCTGGGCCAGCTTTCGGCCTGCTTCGTCCTGCCCGTGGACGACAGTATGGAAGCCATTTTTACCGCGGTTAAAGACGCGGCCCTGATACATAAAAGCGGCGGGGGTACGGGCTTTTCCTTTTCCCGCCTGCGGCCGAAAAACAGCCCCGTACGCTCCACCGGCGGGGTGGCCTCCGGACCCGTATCCTTTATGAAGGTTTTCAACGCCGCCACCGAGGCCATCAAGCAGGGCGGGACCAGGCGGGGAGCCAATATGGGAATTTTACGGGTAGATCACCCCGATATCCTGGAATTCATCAGTTGCAAGGAAGATAACAACGAGCTGACCAACTTTAACATTTCCGTAGGATTGACAAAGGAATTCATGGAGGCCGTTGCCCGGGACGACTATTATGAGCTGAAGTTCGGCGGCAAAGTCTATCAAAAATTAAAGGCCCGCGAGGTTTTCAACGAAATCGTCAACCACGCCTGGGCTAACGGCGAGCCGGGCATCATCTTCCTGGACCGTTTAAACGAAAATAATCCCACCCCTGAACTGGGAGAGATCGAGGCCACCAACCCCTGCGTGACCGGCGATACCTGGGTGACTACAAGTGAAGGCCCGCGCCAGGTATGGGAACTGGTGGGCCGCCCTTTTACAGCAGTAGTCAACGGCCGGCCCTACGCCACAGATAAAGAAGGCTTCTTCAAGACGGCGACAAAGCCGGTCGTCAGCCTGCGCACCCGGGAAGGATACAGTGTCCGGCTCACCGCTGACCACCGGGTGCTGCGCGTGGTTGACCGGACGCGCAACCGTATTGCTTCCGAATGGGTCCCGGTCAAAGAGCTGAAGCCCGGCGACCAGATTCTCCTGCATAACCACCGCCCCCTGGCAGGGTGGCCTGGCGAACTGACGGAAGGTGAAGGTTACCTCCTTGGTCTCCTGGTCGGTGACGGCGTCCTCAAGAAGGACAGCGCTATTCTTTCCGTCTGGGCCAGGGAGAAGGCAGTTGGTGGCGACCTGCAGGCAGAAGACGGTACAGCCTCAGTCATGAAGCTGGCTTTAAGCTACGCCAGAGCATTACCCCACCGTTCCGACTTTACCGGCTGGATGGCCGCTAAAGGGCGCGGCGAATTCCGCCTCAAGACAGCCAGTCTGAAAATGCTGGCCGGGCGGATGGGTATGGGGTCCGGCGTCAAGACCGTTACCCCGGCAATCGAACGTGCTTCGTCAAACGGCTACCGGGGCTTCCTGCGGGGCCTGTTTGACTGCGATGCCTCGGTCCAGGGGAGCCAGCAAAAGGGCATTAGCATCCGCCTGGCCCAGAGCAACCTTGATCTCCTGCGCACGGTACAGCGCATGCTCCTTCGCCTGGGCATTGCCAGTACCATTTATGTAGAACGGCGTCCGGCCGGTAGCCGGCCCTTGCCCGATGGTAAAGGAGGTACCCGGGAGTATGAGATCAAGGCCCAGCATGAGCTGGTCATCAGCGGGGATAACCTGGCCTTTTTCGCCGAGCGGATCGGCTTTGGCGATGTCGACAAGGCGAGGAAATTAAATTCACTCCTTGCGTCTTACCGGCGAGGAATGAATCGTGAGCGCTTTACAGCCACGGTCCTTGCCATCGAAGATGACGGGGTCGAAGACGTATATGACGTCCAGGTTCCCGGCATCAACGCCTTCGACGCCAACGGCATCTACGCCCATAACTGCGGGGAACAGCCACTCTTACCTTATGAAGCCTGTAACCTTGGCTCCCTGAACCTGGCCAATATGGTCCGGGAGGGCGGCGTAGACTGGGAGAGGATTGCGGAAACAGTTTACTGGTCGGTACGCTTCCTGGATAACGTTATTGAGATCAACGAATTCCCCCTGGAAAAGATAAAGGCCATGGTCATGGGTAACCGGAAGATCGGCCTGGGAGTCATGGGCTGGGCCGACATGCTTTTCTTGCTCCGGATTCCTTATGATACGGAAGAAGCAGTGGAACTGGGACGCCGGGTGATGGCCTTTATTCAAAAAGAAGCCCGCCAGGCTTCCAGAAAGCTGGCGGAAGAACGGGGCAGCTTTCCCAATATCGAAAGGAGCATTTACCGGGAGCAGGAGCTCCGTAATGCTACCTGTACTACCATTGCCCCTACCGGTACCATCAGCATGATTGCCGGCACCAGTTCGGGTATAGAACCGGTTTTCGCCCTGGCCTATACTAAGAACGTCCTGGATGGTGAAAGCCTGATTGAGGTTAACCCCGTATTCCGTTCTTATATTGAAGAAAATTTTTCATCGAACGAGGCAAGGGTAATTTATCAAGAAATTGCAGCAGGTAAAAGCATCCATGATATCAAGCAAATCCCGCCCGATATGCGCCGGGTTTTTGTTACGGCCCTGGAAATCGCCCCGGAGTGGCACATCCGCATGCAGGCCGCCTTCCAGGCCAGTACCGATAATGCCGTTTCCAAAACGGTTAACTTCCCGCCCGGCGCCACCAGGGAAGACGTTCGCAAGGTCTACGAACTGGCCTACCAGCTGGGCTGTAAAGGGGTGACGGTTTACCGTTCCGGAAGCCGGGAACAAGAAGTACTGGTCAGCGGCACCAAAAATACGGCTGCGGCCGGCCAGACTCCTTCCGGCCAGAAAACCCATCCCCGCCCGCGGCCGAAACGTACCTGCGGCGTTACCGAGCAGGTAAAAACCGGCTGCGGTAAAATGTATATCACCGTCAATTATGACCAGGAGGGTATAATCGAGACGTTTATAACTACCGGCTCTTCCGGCGGCTGCAGCGGTTTTACCGAAGGTGTCAGCCGGCTGATTTCCCTGGCCCTGCGAGCCAATATTGCCCCCGAGGCCATTATTGACCAGCTCACCTCCGTAAGCTGCCCCAATTTCTTACGGCGCCGGGCTACCGATAAAAGTATAGTCGGTAAGTCCTGCCCGGACATCATCGGCCGCGTCCTGGCCCAGGAGTTAAAAAACTGGCAGGAGGCAAGTTCTTACCAGCTACCGCCTGATTTCTGCGCCCGCGCCCTGGCCGAGATTAGCGCAACTATTGAAAACCATCAGGCTGATTTCCAGCCTTTAAACCCGGCTGCAGAAGCCGAACTTATCCAGAAAGGTATCTGCCCGGAGTGCGGTTCTAACCTCCATTTCCAGGAAGGCTGCGTCACCTGTAACTGCGGCTTCAGTAAATGCGGTTAGGTTAGCCATTATAAGAACTCACGTGAATTACGCGGTACCCTTCGGCTTCCAGGGTGGGCAGGAGGTCACCGACATCATCCGTTGCCAACCGCAGGACGATATAAGTATGGACGTCGTCTTTATGGCGGTTGGCAACGTTAATAATATTTATACCGGCTTCAGCTACCCGCCGGGCAATGCTGGCCAGGACACCAACGCGGTCTTCTACTTCCAGGGTAACCCTTACACCCGGGCGTCTCAGGCCGAAGAGTTTAATCATGGCTTCAAAGAGGTCCGTCTGGGTAATGATGCCAACGAGCTTTTCCCTTTCCATGACCAGGAGGTTGTCGATTTTATGCTCCCGCATCAAAAGGGCCGCTTCTTCAATGGTCATATCCGGAGGAACGGTAATGGGACGTTTAATCATGGCATCTTTAACCGTCATCTTGGCCACCAGGTAATTGACTTCAAAGGCGCTGAGGGTTGAAGCCGGGGAAGGGGAAACCCTTAAGATATCCCGCTCGGTAACCAGCCCTACCAGCCGTCCATCCTGGACTACGGGCAAGCGCCTGATTTTATGCTTTTTCATAATTTCAAGGGCATCCAGGACGGAAGTCTCCTTGGTTACTGTTATGGGATCAGGGCTCATATGATCGCGTACAAACATCCCGGCCAGCCTCCTTTTTAATATCTTCTAATTAATTTTATTTCGTTTGCCCTTTTATAAATCCTGCCGGTAAGGATGAAGAACATTATAAATATTTTCGGCAGGGGGGGGAAGCATTTGCTAATTTATGAAATACCCGGGCGCAGGATAGAAATTCACCAGGTAGTCCTGGACTTTAACGGTACCATTGCCCGCGACGGCCGGCTCCTGCCGGGAGTGGCAGGGCGCCTGCAGGCCTTATCGGGAAGGCTTAAGGTTTATATCCTGACGGCCGATACCTTCAGCACGGCTGCCTCTGCCTGCCGGCACCTGCCCGTGGTCCTAACTACAGTCGATAACCGGGCCGGCGGGCCGGATAAAGAACGGATAATTACAGAATTAGGAGCAGAACATACAGCTGCCATTGGCAACGGCGCCAATGATGCTCAGATGCTCGGACGGGCCGCCCTGGGTTTGCTGGTTCTAGGACCAGAAGGAGCAGCAGTCCAGACACTGCTTCAAGCAGACGTTGTTTTTACCAGCATCCTGGATGCCCTTGATTTCCTCCTAAAACCCCGGCGGGTAGTAGCTACCCTGCGACCGTAGTGATATAATAAGGATAATGCCACCTGAAGAAAGGCGGCTCAAAATTGCATATTGGCATTTTTACCGACAGCTATTTGCCCTATACCAGCGGGGTGGTACGATCAATTATTACCTTCAGTACTGAACTCCAGCTCCTGGGACACCGGGTCTTCATCTTTGCCCCCGGTTACGGTACCACCGGTCCTGAAAAAGATATCTACCGTTTCTGTTCCTTGAGGGCACCGACCTTTAAAGAGTTCGCCCTGGCCATCCCCTTGGCACCGGCGTTACCGCAGACCCTGCGGGAATTAAAAATTGACCTCATCCATGTTCATTCTCCCTTTATCATGGGGAGACTGGGGGCACGCATGGCCAGAAAGCTGGGATTACCGCTGGTAATTACCTATCATACCCTTTATGAAGAATACGTTCATTATTTCCCCCTGGTACCAGGGCTGTTACGCAAGGCAGTACGCAGCTATACCACTTCTTTTTGTAACCGCTGCCGGCTGGTGATAACACCGACAGAAGTGATCGCTGCCTACTTAAAGAAAAACGGCGTTAAAGTCCCTGTCGTCAGTATACCTACCGGTATTGAGGTAGAACGTTTTCGCAATCTCGATTCATCCTGGTTGCGACGGTATCTAAACCTACCGCCGGAGAAAATAATTCTCCTCCATGTCGGGCGCCTGGGCAAGGAAAAAAACATCCCCTTTATCCTCAGAGCCTTTGCCCGGGTACAACAAGAGGTACCCGCCGTCCACCTGGTGCTGGTAGGTAGCGGTCCTTACAAAGAATCCCTGCAAAATATGGCCAACGATCTGGGTATCGGCCGGGCCGTAACTTTTGCCGGTTCTTTTTCCTTTGAACAGATGCCGGCCGTCTATGCAGGGGCCGATTTATTTATTTTTGCTTCTGTCACCGAAACCCAGGGGCTGGTAATCGGCGAAGCAAAAGCGGCCGGTCTTCCTGTAGTAGCCGTTAAGGCCTATGGCGTCCAGGAAATGGTCGAAAACGAAGTGGACGGTTTTCTAACCCCACTGGATCTCAATACCTTTAGTTCCTGTGTACTCCGGCTAGTTAAGGATTTAAACCTCCGGCGGCAAATGGGCGAGCAGGGCCGCCAGAACGTCCAGGCCCTGTCAGCAGCAACAATGGCCCGCCGCCTGGAGAACCTTTACCAATCAATATTATGACGCAAATTATAGTTAAGAGATGATAGGAGTGTTGTTGCTTGTCAAAGGTTCGTGTCCGTTTTGCCCCCAGCCCTACCGGGAGCCTGCATATCGGCGGTGCCCGTACGGCCCTGTTCAACTGGCTCTTTGCCCGGCGCCATGACGGTGCCTTTATCCTGCGTATTGACGATACCGATACCGAACGTTCTACAGACCTTTCCTACCAGGAAATCCTGGCTGCCATGCGCTGGTTGGGACTGGACTGGGATGAAGGCCCCGAAAAGGAAGGTCCTTATGGACCATATCTCCAATCCCGGCGACTGGAATTTTACCGCCGGGAAGCAGCACGCCTGTTGAATGAAGGAAAAGCTTATCTCTGTTACTGTACAGTGGAAGAACTGGCTTCACGGCGGCAAATTGCCCAGGCTGAAGGCCGCCCGCCTATGTACGACCGCCGCTGCCGTTATCTTACACCCGGAGAACGTACCCGCCTGGAGAAGGAAGGCCGGCAGCCGGTTATCCGGCTGGCAGTACCCGAGGGGGGAACAACAACCGTAAAGGATATTGTTCGCGGCGACGTTTCCTTTGATAACAATACTATCGACGATTTTATCATTGTCAAATCAAACGGCATGCCGACCTATAATTTCGCTACTGTCGTGGACGACTACTTAATGCACATCAGTCATATCATCCGGGCAGAAGAGCACCTGTCCAATACCCCCAAACAAATACTGGTCTATGAGGCATTAGGTTATGAACTGCCGGTATTTGCCCATGTACCAATGATCCTGGCACCCGACCGCAGCAAGTTAAGTAAACGCCATGGTGCCACATCAGTGGAAGAATACCGTGATGAAGGGTACCTGCCGGAAGCGATTATTAACTACCTGGCCCTTCTGGGGTGGTCACCGGAAGGCGAAGAAGAAATTATCCCCCTGGAAAAAATGATCGCCAGCTTTTCTCTCGAGCGGGTATCCAAAAATGCTGCCATATACGATACCAAAAAGTTAACCTGGATTAACGGTCACTACCTGCGGGAAGGCGACCTTGACCGGATTACCCGCCTGGCCGTGCCCTTTTTGCAGGCAAAAGGCCTCCTGCCCGACCCGTTACCAGAGAAGGAATACAACCGTGTCCGGGCCGTCGTCGCAGCCGTCCGTGACCGGGTCAAAACCCTGGCGGAAGTAGCAGAGGCGGCAAGTTACTTTTTTACCGGGGTGACTACCTATGAAGAGAAAGGGGTCCGCAAATACTTCAGCAAGCCCGGCGTCGCCTCGTTGCTGGATGAGGCCAGGGAAGAACTGGCGGCCCTACCCGAGTTTACAGCCCCGGCAGCAGAAGAGGCCTACCGCATCCTGGCTGAACGGAAAGGAATAAGTACGGGGCAGCTCTTCCATCCTACCCGCCTGGCCGTCACCGGTCGCACCATGGGCCCGGGGCTTTTTGAAATCCTGGAACTCCTGGGGAGGGAAACCGTTCTCGACCGTCTTGCCAGGGCCTCTAGGTGGATCCGGGAAAACCAGGTTTAAAAAAGAAAAGGAGGCCACGGCAATCGCCGGTGGCCCCGCAAAAATTTAATCCCCTTTCCGCAAGGAAAGGGGATTAAATTCTGGCTGCGGGACCTGGATTCGAACCAGGGCAACATGATCCAGAGTCATGGGTGCTACCGCTACACCATCCCGCATCGTTTTTCCTGCGCAAAAAGTATATTAGCACAAATCTACTTTTAAGTCAAGGCTCATCCGGTTTCCGAAACGTATCCCTTGACAGTATGTTAAACCCGCGATATATTTTTTACAACTTGGGGGTGTTATTATTGCGGAACCGCATCCTGGTCGTCGATGACGACGCCAAAATAACCTCGATGCTTAAAAGGGCCCTGGCCTATGAAGGTTATGAGGTAGAGGTTGCCGGCAACGGGCACCAGGCCCTGGCGCTGGCAGCCAACCAGCCAGATCTCATCATCCTGGACATCATGCTGCCCGGTTTGGATGGCCTGGCCGTATGCCGGCAGCTACGGGCCCATAGCGATATACCCATTCTCATGCTGACGGCCCGCGACGACACTGCCGACCGGGTACTGGGATTGGATACCGGGGCGGATGACTACCTGGTTAAACCTTTTGCCCTGGAAGAACTCCTTGCCCGCATCCGCGCCCTGCTGCGGCGCCGCTCGCGAAATAATGAGGCAGAAATCCTCCGGTACAGCGATTTATCCTTAAATACCGCTACCCGGGAAGGGAAAAGGGGCGAGCGTGCTTTTACCCTCACGGCCAAGGAATACGAGCTCCTGGCTTTTTTCCTGCAAAACCCCCTCCGGGTCCTTACCCGGGACGAGCTCATGACCCGCATCTGGGGTTATGATTTCAGCGGTGAATCCAACGTCCTGGAAGTTTACATCGGCTATCTTCGTTCCAAGCTGGAAGCCGGGGGCGAACCGCGTCTTATCCAGACAGTACGCGGGGTAGGGTATGTCCTTAAGGAGCAACAACCATGACCCTGCGCTGGCGGCTAACCCTTTTGGTCAGCGTTATCCTGACCCTTACTTTCATAGCCCTGGGTGCCCTGGTTTATTACCTTATGGGTCGCTACCTGACAGGTGCCATTGATACTTCTCTGGCCTTACGTGCCCGGGAAGTCGTCAATTCGATAAAAGTAGAAAGTAATTTCCTGCGCCAGCAGCGCATTACCCTGCCCGATGTTAACGTCTTTGCTGCCCCGGATATCTTCTTGCAAGTAGTGGACAGCGAAGGCTTCATCGTCGTTAAGTCCAGTAATTTAGGACGCCAGTCCCTACCGGTAGATCCCCGTACTTTAACCCAGGCGCACCTGGGAATTGACTTCTTTTCAACGGAATCTATTGACAATTACGCCTTGCGGATTTACAATATTCCCCTTTTGCTCAAGGGCCAAACGGTGGGCATCCTGCAGGTAGCCCGCCTCCTGGGCCCTGTTAAAAAAACCTTAAGCGACCTGCGACGAATCCTTATATTCCTTGGCCTGGTTGCCGTTTTACTCGCTACCTTCCTGGGATATATCCTGGCCCGGGCCGCCCTCAGGCCTATTGAACGACTGACCCAGGTAGCAGCCCGGATAGGAGAAGGGAAGGACCTGGCCCAGCGGGTCCCTTACCAGGGCCCCATGGACGAGATCGGCCGGCTGGCTGCCACCTTTAATGCCATGCTAGGGCGCCTGCAGCGGGCATATACCCGGCTGGAAGAAGCTTATAGCGCCCAGCGCCGCTTCGTCGCCGATGCTTCCCACGAATTACGCACCCCCCTGACAACCATTCGCGGCAACGTCGATTTACTACGTAAAATGAAAGGTACAGATACAGCCGTCAGGGAAGAGGCCCTGGCCGATATTGCCAGTGAAGCCGAGCGCATGAGCCGGCTGGTGAACGATCTCCTTACCCTGGCCCGCGCAGACGCAGGGTTGGAAATAAAACGCGAGCCCATGGAAATATCTGTCCTTTTGCAGGAAGTAGCCCGCCAGGCCCCTCTTCTGGGTGAGGCAACATTTACGGCCAGGGGTATAGAAAACCTGGCCGGGCAACAGGTTATGGGCAACCGGGATTATTTAAAACAATTGTTCTTCATCCTGCTGGATAATGCATTCAAATACACTCCTGCGAATGGTAAGGTAGAACTGTCAGCAACAGTTGATCAGCAAAAAATAATCATAAAGGTACAAGATACCGGGCCAGGAATTGCGCCCGAGGACCTGAGACATATTTTTGAACGGTTTTACCGTGCCGATGCCAACCGGAGCAGCGGCGGAACCGGCCTAGGGCTGGCTATTGCCCGCTGGATAGTCGAGCAGCACCAGGGTGAAATTAAGGTGGAAAGCAGGGTGGGGGAGGGCACCACTTTCATAGTTATCCTCCCGTTATTAAAAACCGTATAATTTCTTATCATTTTCTCAGGTTCATTTCATCATTTTCTTAACTGGAGTGGATAAAATAAACTCCAGGAAGGAGGTGATATGTTGGCTAAAATAAAAAAGCATTACCCCCTGTTTTTAGTACTGGTGCTTGTCTTAAGCCTGGCTGCAGCCGGTGTAGCCGTTGCCCAAGATGATTCTTCTTCCCAGCCCTGGAGCAGTCTGAAACAGCTCTATCTTGAAAAATTGGCTGCTAACCTGGGAATAGATGTGGACAGGCTCCAGGAGGCCATGCAGAACGCCGGGCAGCAGACCGTGGAGGCCGCCCAGACTTCTGGTTTAATCGACAGCGACAAAGCCGAGAGGCTCCAAAAAGCCCTGGAAGACGGGCAATGGCCTGGGTTTGCCGGCTTTAAGGGAGGCCCCCGTGACCGGGGATTCGGTGGGTTCAAATGTGCCGACGATATCGCCAATGTGCTTGGGATTACGCCGCAGGAGCTGCGCCAGGAACTCCAGGATGGTAAAACCCTGGAACAAATAGCTGCTGAAAAGGGCCTCACCCTGGATCAGCTCAAAGAAAAGTTGATTAATGAAGCTAAAACAAAGTTAGATGAGGCTGTAGCCAGCGGCAAGCTGACACGTGACAAGGCCGACAAAATTTTAAGCGGCCTGGAACAGTTAGACCTGAGCAAACTTCTCCAGCCAAGGCATCCGCGTTAAAGCCCCTCCCATACCTCCTCTAGCCATAAATGAATCTAATCTAAAAGCCACCAACGGCATCCCGGCGGTGGCTTTTTTGTCGGGCCTAAAATCATAGAATTTTACTCAAGAAACTCTTGGTGCGCGGGTTCCGGCAGTTATTAAAGATCTGGTCCGGCGTTCCCTCTTCAACGATCAAACCTTCATCCATAAAGAGGACCCGGTCGCCTACTTCCCGGGCAAAACCCATTTCATGGGTTACGACCACCATGGTCATCCCCTCCCGTGCCAGGTCCTTCATCACCGCCAGCACTTCGCCGACCATTTCCGGGTCCAGGGCCGAGGTAGGTTCATCAAAGAGCATTACCTTGGGCTGCATGGCCAGGGCGCGGGCAATGGCGACCCTTTGTTGCTGGCCACCGGAAAGCTGTTCGGGGTAAGAATCGGCTTTATCCCTTAGTCCAACCCTTGTCAGCAATTCCAGAGCCTGCTGTTCCGCGCGGGCGGCCGGCAGGCGACGGACTTTAATAGGTGCCAGGGTTATATTCTCCAGGACCGTCTTATGGGGGAAAAGATTAAAGCGCTGGAAGACCATACCTACTTCCTGGCGCACGGCATTGATATCGGTCCGGGGATCGGTCAGGGATATGCCGTCAATAATTACTTCTCCTTTGGTGGGTCTTTCCAGTAAATTGAGGCAGCGAAGAAAAGTGCTCTTCCCGGAGCCGCTGGGGCCGATGACGACTACAACCTCCCTGGCGGCTATGGTGCAGTTAATTCCCCGTAAAACTTCCAGGGGGCCAAAACTTTTGTGGAGATTCCTAACTTCGATCATGGTCACCGGTCCTCAGCCTCCTTTCCAGGTAATCCACAAAGCGGGAAATGGTAAAAGTCATCGCTAAATAAATAAGGGCTACGGCAAAATAGACCTCCAGGGGCCTGAAGGTAGCCGCGCTGATGAGCTGTCCCTGGCGGGTTAATTCCACGTAACCGATAACCGAGAGGAGAGAAGTATCCTTGAGCATGGCTATAAATTCGTTGCCCAGGGGAGGGATCACCCTCTTGAAAGCCTGGGGCAGGACTATATATCGCATGGACTGTCTCTCCGTCATGCCAAGGGAACGGGCCGCTTCCACCTGGCCCCTGTCAATAGATTGTATTCCGGCCCTGAAAATCTCGGCTACATAGGCGCCGCTATTCAGGCTGGTGGAGACCGTTGCCGCCACAAAGACCGGGATATGGGTTGTCTGTAAAACCTGGGGTAAACCAAAATTTGCCATTAAAAACTGTTGCCCTTCGTTAAGCAACTGGGGAAAGCCATAATATACTATAAAGATCTGGACCAGTAAAGGTGTGCCTCGAAAAAAATCAACATAACAGGTGGCCAGAAAACTGGTTAATCGCCGGCGGGAAAGGCGGCCCATACCGGCAATTAGCCCCAATATGATGCCCAGAGCTACGGCAACCAGGGTAATTTTTAATGTTTGCAGGGCCCCCAGCAGTAAATAAGGCAAGGATTGGATAACCAGGCCCACCAAAATTCACCTCACTAGACCCCGGAACAGCAGAATGCGTAACACCGCGGGGTGTTACGCATACCGTTGTATTCCTAAAATTTCGTTGTTACTGTTGCGGCGGTTCGCCCGGGAGGAAAGCCGGCGGTTCCTGGCCGAACCATTTCTTATAAATCTCGGCATACTTGCCACTGGCCTTCAGGGCCTTTAAGCCGTCATTGATCTTCTGCAGGACTTCCGTTTTGCCCTTTGGTACGGCAATGCCGTAATACTCGGCCGACCTCACGTCGCCAACAATCTTAACGTCTTGATTGCCCTGCTGGATGTAATATGCTGTTACCGGCAGGTCATTTACCACAGCGTCGACACCGCCGTTTTTCAGTTCCAGGAAAAGATCCGGCACTTTATCCAGTTCGGTGACCTTGGCCCCGGGGATCTTTTTCGCTTCTTTAGCACCGGTGGTACCGATTTGGGCAGCGATCTTTTTGCCCTGTAAATCGTCAAAGCCTTTAATGGTATTGTTATCTGCCTTCACTGCCACGACCAGACCAGACTGGTAATAGGGAAGGGAAAAATCCACCGCTTTCTTGCGCTCATCGTCAATACTGATCCCGGATATGGCCAGGTCGACATTGTTGGTCTGCAGCGCCGTAAGGATCCCATCAAAGCCCATTTCTTTAATTTCCACATCAAAACCGGCTACCTCGCCTATGGCCTTGATCAGGTCGACATCAAAGCCGGTAAATTCACCGGTCTTCATATCCCGGAATTCAAAGGGCGCAAAGGTAGCTTCCAGGGCGACAGAGTACTTGGGCCTGCTGGATGTACCGGTGGAGGAATCGGCCTGCTGGTTCTGGGCAGCCGGACTTTTTTCCTGGGAAGCGCCGTTGCCGCAGCCGGCCAGGCCAATGATAAGGAACACCAGTACCAGCATAACAAAAATCCTTTTAAGCAACGTTTTCACGCACTTTCTCCTCCTTTTTAAGGTTTTATTTATAACTTGTTACAGGACAACAATCTAATATTTATTCGCCTTAATTTATAAAAATCCTGCCGTGGCACATTAATTCTTGACAGGGTTTCACTGTAAATAGATAATTAAAACGGTGAGTAATCTTGCCAAGACATTTCCTGGCGGACAGTGCCCTTTTACTTGTTACCTTTATCTGGGGAACCACTTTTGTAGCTGTACAAAGGGCTTTAACCGGTATCGGGCCCTTTTATTTTGTTGCCCTGCGCTTCCTGCTGGCCTTTATTTTTTTGGCCCTCGTAACCTGGCGACACTGGTTTGCCCTTGACCGAGCTACCTTAATTAACGGTAGCCTGGTAGGCCTTATTTTAAGTGGGGGCTATATTTTCCAAACTATGGGTCTTAAATTTACTTCGGCAGCCAGCGCCGGTTTTATTACCGGATTATCGGTAGTCCTGGTACCCCTGTTAAGCGCCGTTTTCTACCGCACCTTACCTGATGCCTTTACCATAATTGGTGCCTTAGCTGCAGCCGTTGGCCTGGCCCTCCTGACTTTAAACGTAGGTCTGCCCTTTAATCCCGGTGATGTTCTCGTCCTCCTGGGGGCCTTTTGCTTTGCGGGACAGATTTTGCTGGTAGAACGTTTTGCCGGCTGCCATCATACCCTGGTCTTTACCAGCGTGCAGTTGGGTACTGTAGCCATAGTTGCTTTTTTCTTAGCCTTACCAGGCGAAAATTTTCCGGCCAGGTTCACTCCCGCCGTCTGGCAGGCGTTCCTGCTTACAGCCCTGCCGGCCACCTCCCTGGCCTACCTGATTCAAAACAAAGTCCAGCAGTATACCACCGCAGCCCACACGGCTATTATCTTTTCTATGGAACCTGTTTTTGCCGCCCTGGCAGCCTATTTCTGGGGCCGGGAGACCCTCACCTGGCGCCAGGGATTTGGATGCCTGCTTATCCTGGCCGGTATGCTCCTGGCTGAGCTTAAGGACGGCAACGCCTTTCAAGGTAAAAAGCATGTTAAATAATAACCAGGGAGATGATCCAACCGTGCTGCGCCTGGGAGCCCACCTTTCCATAGCAAAGGGATTGCTGAAAACCGTAGCCATGGCCGTAGAAATAAAGGCCAATACCTTCCAGTATTTTACCCGTAACCCCCGCGGCGGCGCGGCTAGGGAAATTCCTTCTTCAGAAATAGCTGCCTGGCAGGCAGCCAGGCAAGAAGCCGATCTCTATCCCATTGCCGGCCACCTGCCATATACCGTCAACCTGGGTTCGCAGTCGGACAGGCAGCAAGAATTTGCCCGTATGGTACTTCATGATGACACCCTGAGGGTAGCTGCTATTGGAGGCGAATACCTGATCACTCACCCCGGCCACCACGAAGGCGACCGCAAAGCAGCTTTGGCCAGGATTATCAAAGTGATTAAAGATTCCTTTTTAAGCATTCCCGATCCGGTCCCCATGCTTTTGCTGGAAACCATGGCCGGGCAGGGAAAAGAAATCGGTTCCCTTGAGGATTTAAGTTATATCCTGGCGAGCCTCGACTGGCCGGACAGGGTTGGTGTTTGCCTGGATTCGGCTCATTTATATGCAGCCGGTTGGGATCTGCGTACCCCATCCGGATGCCGGCAACTTGTAAGGGAATTAGATGCAAAAATCGGTTTGGAGCGGATCAGGATTATGCATTTAAATGATTCCCTGGTATCCCTGGGCAGTCGCCGGGATCGCCATGCCGGTATCGGCAGGGGGGAACTGGGGGAGCAGGGGATAGCCGCCATTGTCAACGATCCTTTTTTTAGTAAGTTAACCTTGCTTTTAGAAACACCGGTAAGCAATTATAAAGAATACGCTGGTGAAATTGCCCTGGTAAAGGAGCTACGTAGAACAAAAACTAAGTCTTGACGCCTTCCGTGAAGCTATGCTATAATTATCTGCGGGTTGAGGCCCTATCGTCTAGTGGCCTAGGACGCCGCCCTCTCACGGCGGTAACCGGGGTTCGAATCCCCGTAGGGCTACCATACCTTTAAAATCAAGACTTCAACCGTACTGAACCCCCTAAAGAAGGCGGTAACGCTGAACAGGGGGTTTTTTCATGGGCAGAATAGCCAGTCTCGTTACCAGGACACTTGACCTCCAAAGGGCACTTACCCGGCTTCACAAAAAGCCGGGTTTATTTTCTTTGGGGCTTGTTGTAAATACTAATTCTAACACACTGGTCATGGTGCAGCGCCGAAAAGAGCCAGCACTTCGCCGGCCTTACCACGGCCACTCCCGTCACAGCTGATGGAACGCGGGACCTTAATTCTGGTTATGCTTGCCGATTGATAAGCTTTGCCGGTAAACTCAGTATCATGGTTGGAGATGAGGACCGGTATGCCGGACCGGGCAAGCATCACGGCCAGCCTGGTCAGTTCTGCCTGTTGCTCAAGGGAAAAACCGCCGGCGCTGTAGGTAGTGAAGCTGGCGGTGGCGGAAAGCGGCACATAGGGTGGGTCGCAGTAAAAGACGTCCCCGGGCCGGGCTGCGGCCATCACCTCGGTAAAATCAGCCACAGTAAACTCAGCAACCCGCGATTTCTGATAGAAATGCCGCATCTCGGCTTCGGGAAAGTAAGGCTTCTTATACCGGCCAAAGGGCACATTGTAATCTCCCCGGTTGTTATAGCGGACCAGCCCGTTGTAGCCGTGACGGTTAAGATAGACCAGCAGCGCCGACTTTAGTACGATATCCTTCGTCTCATTAAAGGTCTCCCTCAGTTCGTAGTACCTCTCGGCCGTATTATTTTCCGGGATAAAGAACGAACGACAGTAGCGAATGAAATCTTCTCCCTCGGACTTAAGCGTGCGGTAAAGGTTAATCAGATCGGCATTGCTGTCACTCAGCCAGTAGGACGGGTAGTCGGTGTTCAGGAAAACCGCGCCGGATCCGGCGAAGGGCTCTACCAGGCGTTTACCTCTGGGCAGCCTGGCCTTGATTACGTTGACAATCCGGTATTTGCCACCTGGCCACTTAAGAAAAGGGCGCAAAAGAGTGCACCTCCTCGAACTTAATTATTATAATAGCACAGGTGGCAATAGCTGGGGAGATTAATGTTCTTGAGGCAGGATTTACCGCTATTGTAGAAATTCATCAACCGGTATATAATAATCACAAGAAACTGGAAACGTCTTGAAAAGGAGGGAGGCTTAGCCCCCGCTAGCTGGCTGGTTCTTGCTGCTGGCGCCGCCGTAACCAAATACTAAACAGGTAACCATCCAGCAGTCCCATGGGGTAAGCCAGTAAAACGAGCCACCAGGGCAAGCCGCGCCGTTGGGGGCGCTTACCTCCCATGGTTAAACGGGCTCGCCACATTTTAAATCCCCCCTTTTAAGCTTATTATCATTCCGAATAAGTAGATCTATTCCTTATTTCGTTAACATAATATCGATAATTTACCTGGTTAGACGCAGGGGAAGGAAGATAAACTAATGATAAAGAATTATAAAAATAACAAAGGGGGGTAGGGGGTGCCCAGGCGCTTTAAACTAAGCCGCAACGGTCCCAATCAGGAACGCCGGTCTAAAGTGAGGGCAAGGGAGCTTCATGCCATCCGCGGCAACCAAATTATAATTGATCCTGAACGTGGCCCGGAAAATAAATAAAAATTTGAGCGATGTATTGAGCTGGCCGTTGATCAGCAGGCCAGCTTTTTTAACTCATTTGGATAGAAGAATGGGGTTGTGATTTTATGAAGCAAGAAATCTGTAGCGGCAAAGGCAGGGAGGCTGCTACATCGTGCCCTCTTTGTGGCATAAAAGGGCAAAAAGTTCCCGGAGTAACAGTAGTTAGTTTACTTAATGCGGAAGCAGCAAAATCATTAAGGCAAATCCAGTACAATTTATGCCTGTCGCTGTCGTGTAACGCTGTTTATTATGGCGACGACGGTACCATTTTTACCAAGGAAGATGTTCGCGTTCCGGTCTGGTTTAAAGAAAAAACGCCACGGATAATCTGTTACTGTTATAATGTTACAGACCAAGAGATCCTCGAACACATAGTACACCGGCAATGCTGCCACAGTTTGCAAGACGTCCGTGAACACACCGGTGCCAACGCCGGCCATGAATGCCTTACCAAAAACCCGGCCGGAACCTGATGCAGCCCGGCGGTGCAATCGGTAATTGCACAGGGATTGTCTATGCGTGCTAATAAATAAACCGTTTATTATTTCCAAAGGCTACTCAATACAAATATTGCCCTCTTTATTACTTTACATAATAATTATTATAGGAAGTTATGCTGTCCTGAAAGCACTATCTCACTACAGTTTTTCCTTTCTCCTCCCCCGGTTTCCTCTTCTTAACTAAAGAAGGTAATTTTATATAACGAACGATTGTTTACAGGAAAAAAATATGTTAGGATAAGTTAGAACTTGATCCAGGAGGGATTAAGGTTGGCATCTGACTTAACGACCCGGCAGGAAATGGTTCTGAACTACATCCGCCATTATATCGAAACCCACGGATATCCGCCTACAGTAAGAGATATTTGCCGGGCTACCGGCCTGCACTCAAGTTCAACCGTCCACGGTCATTTAAGCCGGCTGGAGAAAAAAGGTTACATCCGCCGCGATCCTACCCGCTCCCGCGCTATTGAAGTCCTTTCTCCTCACCCGGGATTGCCCAACACTTCCAGAAAAATTGTTTCGGTCCCCTTGCTGGGAAAAATTACCGCAGGACAGCCTATCCTGGCCATTGAAAATATTGAAGAAGTCTTTCCCCTCTCCTCCCAGCTTGCCGGCAGCGAAAATGCCTTTATGCTCCAGGTCAAGGGCGACAGCATGATAGAAGCAGGGATCATGGAGGGCGATTACCTCATCGTCAGGCCCCAGGACAAGGCCGAAAATGGGGATATCGTCGTTGCTCTCCTGGGCGACGAGGCAACCGTTAAATATTTCTACCGCCATGAAGACCATATAGAACTGGTTCCCGCCAACAGCCGCATGGAACCCATAAAAACCCGGGAAGTTACCATCCTGGGCAAAGTAACAGGCCTCTACCGCCGCTTCTCTTGAATCAGCCCCGTGTCCAGCATCTCCTGGGCTGCCATGAGGAGGGCGACCCGGGTATAGGGATAGGCCAGCCCTCCCTGGAAAAAGACTGCATAGGGTGGTCTTAAAGGACCGTCGGCACTAATTTCAATGGAAGACCCCTGGATAAAACTACCCCCTGCCATAATGACCTGGTCTTCATAGCCGGGCAGGGGGGCCGGTTCCGGTACAGTGTCTGCTTCTACCGGGCAACCCCTTTGCAATCCCCGGCAGAAGGCCAGCAGGGCCTCCTTTTTCTCCAGGATGATACACTGGACGATATCACGCCGCCGTTCCCCGGGCAGGGGATCGACCTTAAAGCCAAGCTCCCGGAAAAAAGCGGCGGCGACGACGGCTCCTGTAAGGGCTTCCCTGACCACCAGGGGGGCCAGGTACAGGCCCTGGTAATAAAGGCGCTTCTCGGTAAAGGCTCCCAGCTCGCCCCCGAGACCCGGGGCAGTCAGGCGCGCCGCCACCTCCTCTAGCAGTTCTTCCCGGCCCACTATGTAGCCTCCCCCCGGTGCCAGCCCGCCGCCGGGGTTTTTAATTAAAGAACCCACTACCAGGTCGGCGCCCACCTCCCCCGGTTCCCTATCTTCTACCAACTCACCGTAGCAGTTATCTACCAGGCAGACGCTTTCCCGGTATGCTCCTTTAATGGTGTCAATAATCCGGGCAATCTCCTCAATACCCAGGGAAGGCCGCAAGGTGTAACCGCGGGATCGCTGGATAAGGCATACACGGGGATGCCATCTTGTTACAGCCTCGCTGATTTTTGCCAGGTCCGGCCGGCCTCCTGCATCCAGGGGGACTTCAGCATATTCTATCCCCCATTCCTTCAAACTCCCTGCCACCCGCGGGCCGAGGCCGATAACTGTCGCCAGGGTATCGTAAGGACGCCCGCAAACGGAGAGCAAGATGTCTCCCGGTCGCAGGAGGGCACTTATTGCCAGGGCCAGGGCATGGGTGCCGGATACAATCTGCGGGCGGACCAGGGCGGCACTACCGCCAAAAATACCGGCAAAAAGGCGTTCCAGGGTGGAACGCCCCAGATCGCCGTAACCATAACCGGTGGAATCCTGGAAATGGTACTCATTCACGCCGATATCCTGAAAGGCCCGCAGGACCTTTATATGGTTCCGGGAACATACATCGTTTACGGCGGCTATTGTTGCCCGGCTGTCTATTTCCGCTGCCTCCAGCCTCTCTACCAGCCAGGAGGCCACGGGATAAAACCTGGTTATATCTTTAGGCCAGTCCAATTCTTTTACTTTACCCCCGTGCTTTAAACTACTGGGAGTTATTATAACAGATCGGGGGCCCCCCGGGAAAGTCGTTTTCATTTTCCTTTTTCCCGGCCGGCGGGTCGGGCCGCAACAAATCCTCCCTTTCAATACTTATTAGATCCTGCCGCGTAAGGTTTTTCTTTTTCACCAGCCGCAGGGCCTGGCGGCGCATGGCCCTTTCTATAATATTGCGTACCATGCGGGCATTACCATTATACCGGTGGCCGAAGAGGATTTCCCGGCGTAAAATTTTTTCCAGTTCCTCAGCTGCCCCCGGCGTAAGGATATATTGCTTTTCGGCCAGCATTAACCTGGCAATGGCCATCAATTCTGTTATGCTATAATCCGGAAAATCAAGCTGGATGGGAAAACGCGACCGCAGCCCCGGGTTCGTCTCCAGGAAGTAATCCATTTCTTCTTTATAGCCGGCCAGGATCAGGATGAGGTTGTCGCGGTAATCCTCCATCCCCTTGACCAGGACATCAATAGCTTCCCGGCCGAAATCCTTCTCCCCGCCCCGGGCCAGGGAATAAGCTTCGTCAATAAAAAGGATCCCTCCGAGGGCCTTTTTCAATTGTTCCCTGGCTTTGTGGGCCGTGTGGCCGATATACTCCCCCACCAGATCCGCCCTTTCCACCTCAATCAAGTGCCCCTGGGTCAGGACGCCCATTTCTTTGAATAACCTCCCCATTAACCTGGCGACGGTGCTTTTTCCAGTGCCCGGGTTACCTTTAAAAATCATGTGCAGGGTATTGGTACTGCTCACCAGGCCTTCCAGCTGGCGCCGGCGTTGGATTTCAATAAAGGCCTTCAGTTCTTTAATTAAACCCTTAACGTTTTCCAGCCCGACCATCTTATCCAGCTCGGCCATGACGGCCTCCACCCGCCGGCGGTTGTTGAACTCGTTATCCCCGCTCCCCCGCTCGCGCTGTAAAGGGCGAATCAGGGACCTGCTGCTTCCTTTTGCGTTTCCTGTACCAAATTTAACCTGCAATTTCCTCAACCGCCCTCTCCTGCTCCCTTTATTTTATTTATACGCATCACTGTCCCGGGCAATAAAAAAGGGCCGGCAAAACCGGCCGTGCCATTTATTTCCTGTCAGCTTTTACGCTTAAAGGTAAAACAGTTAGTGTCCTGGCATTCATCGGCATTAATACCGACCACGTCAATTTTTTCGGCCTTGCAATGGTTTCCCTCTGCCCAGTAAGTACAGGTGTTGACGATACAGGTAACAGATGGGTAGAGTTCTCCCCCGGGCAGTACGGTATTGCTCACCAGGCCTCCCCAGTTGACATTATCCAGGGAGCCAAGCATGTTAGCCAGCCCCCGGCGGGCATAAAAGGTCTTACACTGGGTCTGTTCGGGGTTCTGGGCCATCCTGCCCTCTTCTTCATGCATGATATCTATATTTGCCGCCGTACATAAATCGCCGTTCATCCAGTGGTTGCAGGTATTTACTTTACACTTTACCTTGGGTCCGGGCATGTGTGATTCCTCCCTGTCCCTTATTCTCTGTCCGGCAACCGTAGATTATACCGGCTTCCCGTTTTAGCAAAAGAAAACTCCCCGTACAGGGCCGGGGAGTTAGGGGGTAATAAGGTGCTATTTGGCTTCAACCTTGCTCTCGGCCATAAGGTTAACCGGCCGGGATGGCATAACGGTAGAGATGGCATGCTTGTAAATCATCTGCTGCTTGCCGTCGGCATCCAGGATTACGGTAAAATTGTCAAAGCCCCGTACTATTCCCTTCAATTGAAAGCCGTTTACCAGGTAAATGGTAACGGGGGTATTGTCCCTGCGCAATACATTTAAATACAAGTCCTGCAGGTTTCCTTGTGTTTTATTCATTTTATACCCTCCAGGTTGGTATTTTTTGTTTAGTATAACCTTATTCTACATTAATATCAAGGAGTCGTGCAATATAATTAGCAATCCCTACCGCCATTTCTTCCATCTTAACGGGATCCACTTCCCACCACTGCAGGCGGAGATCGCGCCTGAACCAAGTCAGCTGCCGTTTGGCCAGGCGCCGGGTATTGCGTTTTAAAAGGGCGATGGCCTCTTCCAGTTCCATTTCGCCGCGGAGGTAGGCGCCAATTTCCTTATAGCCCACGGCCTGGAGAGCCGGCAGGCGGTAATCATACCTGGCCAGTAACCCCCGCACTTCTTCTACCAGCCCCCGGGCAATCATGGCATCCACCCGTTCCTCTATGCGGCGATAAAGCTGCGGCCGGGGCATAGTTAGACCTACCACCGCCAGGCGGTAAGGAGTTTCCTGCTGGTGCCGCCATTCCAGGGCCGCCGAAATGGGTCTTCCCGTCATCATATAAACTTCCAGCGCCCTGACTATCCGGCGCCGGTCGTGGATATGTATCCGCCGTGCTGCTTCCGGGTCAACCTTCTTTAACTCTTCATAGAGGTGCTCATTGCCGTAGCGCTGCGCCTGCTCTTCCAGGTGTTGCCGTATTTTTTTATCCCCGGGCAGGGAAGTAAAAAGGTAAGGATCGACTACCGCCTGGTAATAAAGACCCGTCCCTCCCACCAGCAGGGGCAGGTGACCCCGCTGGAGGATAGAGTCAATGGTTTCCCGGGCCAGTCTTTGAAAGTCGGCCACGCTGAAAGGTTCGTCAGGGGCGACAATATCGATTAAATGATGGGGTATGGGCACACCGCCGGGTCCCACCCGATCTGCCGGCGGCAATTTGGCGGTCCCTATATCCATACCCCGGTAAACCTGGGCGGAATCGACGGAGATTATTTCCGCCTGGAGCCTGGCAGCAACGTGCAAAGCGATGGCTGACTTGCCGGTAGCCGTGGGCCCGACAATGGCCGCCAGGGGCTTCTTGACCGTCAATCTCTCGTTCTCCTCCTTGCCGGCCTTTCTTCCCTTACCCCCCGGCATGCCCGTATGGCACAGGTACGTCCGCCGCCCCCCGGGGCCGCTGGAAAAACCGCGCCAGGGTGGTTTTATCGAGGCGGACTACGGCCGGCCGGCCGTGGGGGCAGGTGTAAGGCTGTTTAATTTCCTGGAGTTCGTCTAACAGCCCCTGCATCTCGGCCCCGCCAAGGGGGTATCCGGCTTTTACGGCCCCGTGACAGGAAAGGATCTTTAAAAGCCTTTCCCCTGCCGGCAAATTATCCTTCGCCAGAAAATCCTCCAGTACTTCCCTTTCTTTTCCGGGTGGTACCCCCGCCGGCACCGAGCGCAGCAAGAAAGAATTGGTACCGAAGGTTTCCACTATAAACCCCATCTCCCGCAGGGTAACAATCTGGTCGATAAGTTTTACCGTTATGGCCGGGGACAGGTGCAGGGTCAGGGGTGGCTCCAGCATCTGCGCCGGCCAATTACCGTCATTAACCCGCCCTTGCAACTTCTCAAAAAGACATCTTTCATGGGCTGCATGCTGGTCGACGATATAAAGACCGTCCCTGCCTTCAGCTAGGATATAGGTATGTAGCAGCTGCCCTATGGCCCTTAAGGGCGGCAGTACCTGGCCAACCGGAGCTGCCGTTTCTGTTTGCCCTTCGCCCCGGGTATCGATCGCCCTGTCAGGTTTAACCGTTTGAACTTCGCCAACCTTTTCCGTCCTTTTTACTTCTCCTGCGGGCCTTTCCCTCAATATATATTCTCCCCAGGAACGGGCCTGTGCTTCCTTTCCCTGGAAACCAAAATCTTGCTGGCAGGCTGCCGGGCTGGCTGCTTTCCTTCCCCCCGGCCGGCCTGCAGTTACCGGCGCAGCGGCGGCATTCGCCGGCGCGACGGACCGGGGACTATACAACGCCCTGTTTACCAGGGCAGCCACCTGCCTGGCCAGTTCATATTCCTGCCGGAAACGCACTTCCAGCTTGGCCGGGTGGACGTTGACATCTACCTGCCGCGGGTCAATAGCAAGCTGCAGTACAAAAATAGGATAACGGCCGCCGGGGATAACGGAGCGATAACATTCTTCCACGGCCCTGGTGATGGCGCGGTTAAAGATATAACGGCCGTTGACGGTTATCACCTGCTGGCTGCGGCCGGCCCGGTGCAACCATGGAGGCGATATGAAACCCACCAGGCTCCACCCCTCCCCCGCACCGGACACGGGCAATAATTCCCGCCCGGTTTCCAGGCCGTACAGGGCCGCTACCACTGCCTCCAGATCGCTGCTGCCCGGCGTCGACAGCAGGCGCCTTCCTTCCACCTGGAGGCTAAAGGCCACTTCCGGGTGGGCCAGGGCCAGCTTTTCTACCGCTGTAACTATGGCGCGGGTCTCGCTTGCCGGCTTCTTTAGATACTGTCGCCGTGCCGGGGTATTAAAAAATAAATCGGTAACCGTGACGGTGGTGCCGGGCGGACATCCTACAGGCGTAACCTCCGGCTCTCCCCCGCCGGCTATCCTAACCCTGATGCCGGCAGTCTCTCCCGGCGGTCTGGTATCCATTTCAACCCGGGCTACGGCAGCAATGCTGGGTAAAGCCTCTCCCCGGAAGCCCAGGGTAGTAATCCCCCACAGGTCCTCGGACCGGCGAATCTTACTGGTAGCATGGCGGGCAAAGGCCAGGGGGGCATCTTCGGGAATTATCCCCACGCCGTCATCCCGGACACGGATCAGGGTAAGGCCGCCTCCTTTTACCTCAATGGTAATATGCCGGGCAGAAGCATCTAAAGAATTTTCCACCAGTTCCTTTGCTACCGAGGCCGGCCTCTCGACTACTTCCCCGGCAGCTATCTGGTTGGCCGTCTCGGCGTCGAGGACGACAATCCTGGAGCTGTACTCCCCTGCCAAAGGATCACCCCCTGCCAATCTTTACAATTTCCGGGCCTTGCTCTTGAAGCTGTCGCTGCCAGCGGAATATCTGTTCCATGGCTTCCAGGGGTGTGGAGGCCATCAAAGGGAAACTCGCCAGTTCCTTTAAAACCTGTTTTTCAGTACCGGTCACGGGTACTTTCTTTGCCGGTTTGAAAAGGGCCCGGCTTTCATCCCCGGGTCCGTGTTCTAACAGCTCCCGGGCACGACGGAGAACCTCGGGCGGCAGGCCGGCCAGGCGGGCAACGTGAATTCCGTAGCTCTTATCGGTACTGCCGGGAACAATGGTACGCAGGAAGGTAATATCTTCCCCTTCTTCCCGCACGGCAACGCAGTAATTTTTTACCCCGGCCAGCCGGCCGGCCAGGGTTACCAGCTCATGGTAATGGGTGGCAAAGAGGGTGCGGGCACCGACAACGTCATGCAAATACTCCGTTACCGCCCTGGCAATGCTCAAACCGTCGGCCGTACTTGTCCCCCTGCCTACCTCATCCAGGATGACCAGGCTTCGCCGGGTAGCATGGCGCAGGATGTTGGCAACTTCCTGCATTTCCACCATGAAGGTGCTCTGGCCGGCAAAGAGGTCATCGGCCGCACCCACCCGGGTAAAGATCCTGTCCACCACCCCGATCCTTGCCCTGCGGGCCGGCACAAAGCTGCCGATCTGGGCCATGAGGACGATTAAAGCTACCTGGCGGATGTAGGTGGATTTACCGGCCATATTGGGCCCGGTAATAATATGTACCCGCTGTTCCTGGTCCAGGTAGGTGTCATTGGGTACAAAACTGCCGTGGGTCTCTACCATTTCCACGACCGGGTGCCGTCCCTGTTCGATCTGGATAACCGGACCGGTATCTACCAGGGGACAGGTATAGTTATTATCGACGGCTACAGTCGCCAGGGACAGGAGGGCGTCCAGGACCCCCAGGGCCCGGGCCGTGCGCTGGATACGGGGCAGGACTTGTAAAACTTCTTCCCGCAGGGCTTGAAAAAGCTCGTACTCCAGCCGGACCAGCCTCTCTTCGGCTCCCAGGACCTGGCGCTCCAGCTCCTGGAGGCGGCGGGTAACAAAGCGCTCGGCATTGGCCAGGGTCTGCTTGCGCTCGTAATCATCGGGTACCTGGGGTAAGTTGGGCCTGGTAACTTCTATGTAATAACCGAAAACCCGGTTATAACCTACCTTTAGAGATTTGATACCCGTCCGTTCCCTTTCTTCGGCTTCCAGGGCGGCTATCCACTCACGGCCGTGTTCCGCCGCCCGGCGCAAATCATCAACCTCGCTATTATAGCCGGGCTTTATAATCCCCCCTTCATGGATACTCAAGGGTGGATCATCAACAATGGCGCGGCCGAGGAGGTCCACCAGCCCCGTCAAGGGATCCAGCTGCTCCCTGAGGTCTAGCAAAAGCCCGGCCCGGGCACCGGCCAGCAGCGCCAGAATTTCCGGTACCACCGCCAGGGATTTTCTTAAAGCCTGGAGATCCCGCCCTCCGGCCGTACCATAAGCCACCCGGCCGGCCAGGCGCTCCAGATCCCTTACAGACTGCAGGGCATCCCTCAACTCCTGCCGCAGGATAAAGCCGTCCACCAGTTCCCCCACCCCTTCCTGGCGCGCTTTGATGGCTTCGACCTGTACCAGGGGCTGGTCCAGCCAGCGCCTGAGGGTGCGGGCACCCATGGCAGTAACTGTTTTATCGAGAACCCATAGTAAAGAACCCTCGCGCTTTTGCTCCCGGCTGCAGGCCACCAGTTCCAGGTTGCGCCTGGTGGCCTGATCGATTACCATCCGGCCGGTAACGGACGCCGGTGCCGGGATATCCAGGTGCGCCAGGGAGTTTTGCTGGGTAGCTTTCAGGAAAGAAAGGACCATGGCTGTAGCCAGGGCGGCACCCGGCGGTAATTCAACCCGGCGCCAGTTATCTTCACCAAAGTGAAGGCTTAACTCCCGGCAGGCATCGTCCGGGCAGGCCGCCGCAGGCCAGCTGGTGATTACACCCCTGGTATAAAGCTGCAGGCGCCGGCAAAAGGAAGCATCTGCTGCCAGTTCCGGCGGCAGCAAGTATTCTGCCGGCATCAGGCGTACCAGTTCGTCAAGGAGTTCTTCCAGGCCCTGGCAGAGGGCATATTGAAATTCCCCGGTAGAAGCATCGGCCCAGGCCAGGCCAAAGCTGCCGCCCCCCTCCACAACGGCCGCCAGGTAATTGTTCCCCCTGGCCGGCAGGGCTTTTTCATCAATTATCGTTCCCGGCGTTACCACCCGGATAACCTCGCGCCTGACCAGGCCTTTTGCCAGGCTGGGATCCTCCATTTGTTCACAGATGGCTACTTTGTATCCTTTAGCTATGAGGCGGGCTAAATAGCTATCGGCAGCGTGATAGGGCACCCCGCACATGGGGGCCGCTTCCTTGCCGCCCCTGGTAGTCAAAACCAGGTCGAGTTCCCGGGATACCACTTCGGCATCCTCATAAAACATTTCATAGAAATCGCCCAGGCGAAAAAAAAGGATGCTGTCAGGATACCGGGATTTAATCTGGCGGTATTGTTCCATCATGGGAGTCAGGGCCTGTCCTTTAGGCACGGCTGATTTCCCCTTTTAATAACCATGTCTGGGCTTTGGTGAGCCGGACGTTTACCAGCTTGCCGGTTAAGCCTGCCTCGCCGGGGAAGATAACCAGCTTGTTGGTGCGAGTGCGCCCGCTTAATTGGGAGGGATCGGTTTTGCTCGGTCCCTCCACCAGCACTTCTACTACCTGCCCAACCAGGGCTTCGTTTTTGGCCAGGCTGATCCGGTTCTGGAGCTCCATCAAACGCTTGAGGCGCTCTTTTTTTACTTCCCGGGGCAGTTGCCCGGGAAGGCCGGCGGCAACAGTTCCTTTTCGCGGCGAGTACATAAAGGTAAAGGCATTATCAAACTGCACCCTGGCCACCAGGTCCAGGGTTTCCAGGAAGTCCTCTTCCGTCTCGCCGGGAAAACCGACAATAAGGTCGGTCGTCAGGCTGATACCAGGGATGTGCCGGCGTAAAGACGCGACCAGCTCCAGGTAATGCTCCCGCGTGTAGCCCCGGTGCATGAGTTCCAGGATGCGGTTGCTGCCGGCCTGGACGGGCAGGTGGACGTGTTCGCATACCTTATCCAGGCGGCTGATGGTTGCAACCAGTTCGGGGGTAAAATCCCGGGGGTGGGAAGTAACATAGCGAATACGTTTTAATCCCGCCACGTCGTTGACCATGGTCAACAGGCTGGCAAAGGTAACGTCCCCCTCCAGATCACGCCCGTACGAATTGACGTTCTGGCCCAGGAGGGTCACCTCGATCACCCCCTGGTCGACCAGGGCCTCGATTTCCTTTAAAATATCATCCGGCCGGCGGCTCCTCTCCCGGCCGCGGACGTAAGGAACGATACAGTAAGTACAAAAATTATTACAGCCGTAGGTGATTGTCACAAAGGCCTGGGCCCCGCGGGCCCGGCGCCGGGGCAAATCTTCTACTACCGGACCCGCATCTTCCCGGACGGCCACCAGGGGCCGGTGTAGTTCCCTGATTTCCTCGACCAGCCTGGGTAATTCAGCCAGGTTATGGGTCCCCAGGAGCAAGTCGACATAAGGAGCCTGCTGGCGGATTTTTTCGGCAACTCCGGGTTGCTGCACCATACACCCGGCAACGGCAATCACCAGGTCCGGGTTGGCGCTTTTAAGCCTCTCTATCTGTCCCAGCTTGCCGTAAACTTTATTCTCAGCCTTTTCCCGCACGCAGCAGGTGTCAAGGATAATGACCCCGGCTTCGGCCTCGTCGGCCACCGGTTCATAACCTGCTGCCTGGAGCAGGTCGGCCATCATCTCGCTGTCCCTTTGATTCATCTGGCAGCCGTAGGTAATAATCTTAAAGGTTTTCCCTTGACCTGCCAAACTTTAACCCCCCGGAAAACTAGAGTGTAACCCCTTTTATTATACATTCTCACGGTCCCGGCTACAAATAATCCCGGCCTATACCCGGCCGGGATGGCAAACCCCTTAATGCAGGTGCTTTTTATCATCCTCGGGTTTGTTGTCCTGGAGCATTTGCTGCAGTTCTTCTACCTGGTCGGCACTGACCAGGTCCTCAATATTTAAAGTGTAGGCGGCCACTTTTTCGGTGATATAGAGGGGAGCGTTGGTCCTTAAAGCCAGGGCAATGGCATCGCTGGGCCGGGCATCAACTACTATCTCTTTATCCCCCTGGCGGAGGTAAAGTTCGGCATAATAGGTCCCGTCACGGATATCCTGGACCAGGACCTTGCTGACTTCCACTCCCAGGTTTTCACACAGGGAGCGCAGCAGGTCGTGGGTTAGGGGGCGCGGTGTCAGGATGCCCTGGAGGGCCAGGGCAATAGCCTGGGCTTCAAAGGGGCCAACCCAGATGGGCAGGATCTGTGTTTCCTCCCGGTCGCTCAGCAGCACTACCGGGCTCAAGGTCTGATCCAGAACTATCTGTTTTACCTTCACCGGTATGAGCATTATCCCCACCCCCATTAGGCTGATTTATTATACCCTATTTCCCTTTTTAGCATCTTATTCCCACAGGTTTAATCCGGTCAAGGGATCATACACTCTTTCCGGTGGTGCCGGGAGCTCGATTTCTTCAATGAAAACTTCCCCGGCATAGACAATAGTTCCCGGCAGGAGATGGCCGCCGTGTACCTTTCCCTCCCGGTCGAGGAAAGTCACATGGGCATGGACAAAGGGTTTACCATCTTTCAAAGAAACATTGCCCAGGCCGCTTAAAATTTCCAGGAGCTGGTCGATTTCTATGGTTATAAAACGCTTTTCCTCTACTAAAAAGTATCCTACCCTGGCCCTGGAAACGCTGCCCAAAAAATTTATGGACCCGAAGCGCACGTCCTCTTCTTCCACAATACCCTGGAGGGCTTCCAGCAAGTCGCAGCCGTAAGCCAGGCGGTAGGCCAGTTGCCGGCCAGACCTGCCTTCCAGCTTCTTAACATATAAATTCGCCATTTTTTCAAATCCTCCTGCTGCAATAGTTGGCAATTAAACCTTAACCAGCTCGTATTGCCGCGTCCCCAGCCCAATTTCCTCGGCATATTTTAAGAGGGGAGTACCGTCATAACCGCTTATGGCTAAAAATTTGTCCCTCGCGCCCTCGTGCCCGTCCAGCCTGGTCCCCGGCAGGCCGGGCTGGGCATTGGCCAGGTCAAAGCTCGCCTGGTCCAGGGCTACCGGGTCCCAGGAAGCCAGGATGCCGACATCGGGAATTATGGCGGCATCGTTCCAGGAGTTGCAGTCGCATTCAGGAGCGACGTGGGTCACGAAGTTGAAGAAGACGCATTTATCCTTTTTGCCTTTAACGGCACCAAGGGCAAATTCTACGATTTTCTCCTGGAGCGCAACCGGATCACTCTTAAAGCTGGCTTTAATGGCCCTTACCGGGCAGGTAACGGTACACTCGCCGCAGCCGATGCACAGCCCGGCGTCGATGCTGGCTTTGTCATTTACGGTGATGGCCCCTGCAGGACACCAGGGCCGGCACCTGCCGCAGCCGATACATTTATCTTCCTGGACCCGGGGCAGGACGTCGCTGTGCATCATCTGCTTGCCGCCCGGGCTGCCGCATCCCATCCCCAGATTTTTAATGGTCCCACCGAAACCGGTCAATTCGTGGCCTTTAAAGTGGCTCATCACCACCATGCCGTCGGCGTGATAAATGGCACTGCTGATTTTAACCTGCCGGAAATGCCTGCCGTCAACCTGCACCTCATAATAATCCTTGCCGTTTAAACCGTCGGCAATAATCAAAGGAGCCCCGGTTACAGCATAGGCAAAGCCATTTTCAATGGCCGTTTGTAAATGGTCAACGGCATTGGCCCGGGAACCAACATAGAGGGTGTTGGAATCCGTAAGAAAGGGCTTGGCCCGGCCGGCTTTAACCAGTTCTACCACCTGGCGGGCAAAAACCGGGTTGATGTAGGCCAGATTACCCCTTTCGCCAAAGTGGATTTTAATGGCCACCAGATCTCCGGGGTCTATGGCCTTTTTAAAACCGGCTTTGCGCCACAAACTGGCAACCTTATTCACCAGGTTTTTGCCCTTTTTAGCCCGCATATCAGTCCAGAATACCTCTGAAGCCACTAGCTTCCCCTCCCAGCTTGTTGCGTTAATACACCTCTCCTGACTTGCCAGGAAACTCCAGCCAATATTAAAAAGCTAATGCATCCGGGCTCAGGATTCAATCCGGTAGTTGGGTGCCTCTTTGGTTATCATAACGTCGTGGGGATGGCTCTCCCGCAAACCCGCCGGGGTAATGCGGATAAAGCGGCCTTTGGCCTGCAGCTCGGCAATATTCCGGGCGCCGCAGTAACCCATGCCGGCCCTGAGGCCCCCGACCAGCTGGAAAATGGTCTCGGCTACAGGTCCTTTATAGGGAACCCTGCCTTCAATGCCCTCCGGTACCAGTTTCTCGGCCTCTTCCTGGAAGTAACGGTCTTTGCTTCCTTCCTTCATGGCCGCCAGGGAGCCCATGCCGCGGTAACTCTTAAAGCTGCGGCCCTGGAAGATTTCGATTTCCCCCGGGCTTTCTTCCGTACCGGCCAGGAGGCTACCGATCATGACCGTGCTGGCCCCGGCGGCAAGGGCTTTGGTAACATCGCCGGAGTATTTAATTCCGCCGTCGGCAATAATGGGTACGCCAAAGGGAGCCGTCGCCCGGGCGCATTCGATAATGGCCGTGATCTGGGGTACACCGATGCCGGCAATAACCCGGGTGGTGCAGATGGAGCCGGGACCTACGCCCACCTTAACGGCATCCACACCCGCCTCGCACAGGGCCCGGGCGCCTTCGGCGGTGGCTACATTGCCTGCTACCAGCTCTATTCCCGGGAAAGCGGCCTTGATGCGGCGAACTGTTTCCAGGACACTTCGTGCCTGTCCGTGGGCCGTATCAACGACGATGGCATCCACTCCTGACCCTACCAGGGCTTCCACCCTGGCCATGGTATCCGCTCCCGTACCTACTGCTGCCGCCACCCGCAGGCGCCCCTTTTCATCTTTGGAGGCCTGGGGATACTTGCGAGTTTTCTCGATATCTTTGATGGTAATTAATCCTTTAAGGTTGTAATCTTCATCCACCAGGGGCAGTTTTTCGATCTTGTAGCGGCGTAAAATAGCCATGGCCTCGCTCAAGGTAGTGCCCACCGGGGCGGTCACCAGGTTTTCTCTGGTCATGACTTCCGCTATGGGCCGGTCGTAATTCTCCTCAAAGCGGATGTCCCGGTTGGTAATGATGCCTACCAATTTGCCGTTAACCGTAATGGGCACCCCGGATATATGATAATGTTCCATTAAAGCCACGGCATCCCTAACCCTGTGGTCGGGTGTAAGGGACATGGGGTCGGTAATGACCCCGTGTTCCGAGCGTTTAACCCGGTCAACCTCTTTAGCCTGGCGGTCTATGGACATGTTTTTATGGATAACACCGATGCCGCCCTCCCGGGCCATGCTGATGGCCATCCTGGCTTCGGTCACCGTATCCATAGCTGCGCTCACCAGGGGGGTGTTGAGGCGAATATGGCGGGTGAAATTGGAGCTGATATCTACTTCCCGCGGCAGGACCTCCGATTCCCCCGGTAACAGCAGGACATCGTCAAAGGTCAACCCTTCACCAATGATTTTATCGGTTAACAAAGTCAAGCCCCCTTGCCGGACAAGATTATTGTTTAATTATACCATAAACAAAGTTCCCGGTACCAGCCGCCTGCATGATTGCAATTAACCTGGCGGGTTGACCGTAATTATACCTGCCGGATTGATTAAAATCAAGGGCTTAAAAGAAAAGCAGGTATCTCCCATTATCCCTGCTATGGATTTCAGGAGAAATAATAAAATAGCCGGGGAAACCCGGCTAATCCTGCCCTGTGATGGAGTGTATCCCGTAACGCTCAAAATGGTCCCGCAGGTGAAAGATAACCTGAGAATCCACCCCTAATTCCGCCGCCAGTTCGGTGTCCGAGCGGTTGGCCGCCAGCCCTGCCAGGAAGCGGTCGTAATCCACCCCGGCCTCGGCAGCCATTTCCTTTAAACCGGGCCGCGTGCTCCAGGGCACTCGCGCGGGCTTGAAGGTCGGTTCCACGGCAAACACCTCCTGGAGGTAGTTTGCCTTAAAGGTTATCCTTTTAGCCCGGGATTGATTATAAGATGCCGCTACCGTTAGGCCCGCCCAGGGTTTCCAGGTGGTTGATATCGTTTAATAAAACCAGGATATACTCATCTTCATAACAATCGACAATACTGATGCCGGTGTTATCCAGGCGAAAGCGCCATACGGCAGTTAAATCCAGTCCTAGGACTGAACAGATAAGAACCCTGAGACTCCCACCGTGGGCCACGAGCAGGATCCGGCGCCCCTTTTCGTGCCGGACGATCCCGTTAAAGGCCTGCCACACCCGCTCCTTGACCTGCCGGAAGCTTTCTCCTCCGGGTACAATTGTAGAAGCAGGATCCTGCCTCCATGCTTCCCACTCGCAGGGAAAACTCGCCACTATTTCCTCATGGGTCATGCCTTCCCAGGCGCCAAAATTTATTTCCCTTAAGCCCGCCGTAACCTTAACTCCCAGGCCGTGGGGTGCGGCGATAGAGGCCGCCGTTTCCCTGGCCCGGCTGAGATCGCTGCTGTAAACAACGTCCAGAGGTATGTGCCGCAAACGTTCGCGCAGCAATTCCGCCTGTTGCCGCCCGCGCGGGCTCAAAGCCACGTCCGAATGCCCCTGGTAACGCCCCGAGTTGTTCCACTCCGTTTCCCCGTGGCGCACCAGGTAAACCCTTGTGCCTTCCAATCAACTCTCCTCCACTGCCCTCTTTAAAGCCTGCAATAACTTCCGGTTGGCTTCCCGGTCGAGGACGGCCGTACGAAAATAGGCCGGCCCCAGGCCGGGGAAAGAAGAACAGTCGCGTATTAAAATACGTTCCCGCCCCAGACGGGCAGCCAGCACCGGAGCTGTCAGGCCGCTGTTGGAAACGTCCGTCAGGATAAAATTAACTTCGGGATGGAAGGGCCGGAATCCTGCCAGTTCTGCCAGCCCGTAATAAAGATATTCTTTTTCCCTCCTGATTAATTCCCGGGTCTTGGTAAGATACCCTGTATCGGCCAGGGCCGCAACACCGGCCATCTGGGCCAGGATGTTGACGCTCCAGGGGTCCCGCCACCCTTCCAGCCTGGCCACCAGCTCCGGGTGGGCCACGCCGCAGCCCAGGCGTAATCCGGGCAGGGCAAAAATTTTCGTAAGGGAACGTAAGATCAACATTCCTTCCCTTGCTGCCGCCGCGGCTGCCAGGGAAAATTCCCGCCAGTTCTCGCAAAAGTCAAGGAAGGATTCGTCGACAACGAGAAAGGACCCTTGCCGCCGGCAGGATTCAACTACAGCTTTTAGAGCCTCTATTTCCAGGAGCCGCCCTGTAGGATTGTTGGGATTGCATAAAAAGGCAAGTTCCACCCCCGCCAGCTTTTCCCGCCAGCGGTCTACATCAAGGACAAAAGCCGACTCCGGTTCGAGTTCCAGGGTAACCACCTCGGCCCCGGCCGTTGCCGCTGCCCGGCGATATTCGCTGAAGGTCGGCTCGGCAATCAGGACACGCCGGGGCCTTAACGCCTGGACAATGAGATATATCAATTCACTTGCACCGTTGGTGGCGATAACGGCGGCCGGCTCGACCTGCAGGTAAGCGGCCAGGGCCTTTTTTAACTGCCGGCACCGGGGATCGGGATAGCGCCGGATGGCCGGCAGGTTCTCCTGCAGGGTTGCGAGGACCAGCGGGGGCGGTCCTAGGGGGTTGATGTTAGCGCTGAAATCCAGGATTTCGTCCGGCTGCCAGCCGTATTTTTCTACCGCTCCCTGCCAGTCACCGCCGTGAATAGGCTTGCCCGGCTCCCTGCCGCCAATATCCCTTTGCCCGCCAACCATGGTTCACCCCCGGCCTCCACTCCACCACCGGTCATCCTCGCCCGGATAAAATTTACATAGGGAAAGGCTGCCCGGATCTTTCCTTCCAGTTCCGCGCAATCTACCGCCCCGGGCCGGTAGAGGATACCTGCCACGGTACCGCTGTGGGCTACATTTACCCCCAGGGCTCCCAGGGCGGTAGCTATCTCCACCAGGGTTTCCAGTTCCGGTTTGTAAAGGATCCCCTGGTTGGCCAGGGCGCTGATTGTAGCGCCCCGGGCAAGCAATTCTTCCCGGCCGCCGGCCAGTCCTTCCCGCACCAGGGCCACCGCCTGGCGGACGGCTCCTTCCTTGACCCGGTTTAAAGCCATAAGATCCCGGCGCTGGTTAAAAAGGATGGTATCGACCGTACCCCCCAGGTCGACTATCAATACGGCCAGGGGCGGCGGTTCTCCCAGGCACTCCCAGAATTCGCCCCGGAGGTGATCGAAGAGGACAATACCCGGCAGGAAGGTGCCGTCGCTCGGTTCAATGGCCAGGGCTATGCCCTTAATCTCTTCCAGGGAAAGTTTTGCTCCCAGGGCCCCGGCCGTGGCCGCTGCCGCCGCCGCCACGTCGGCCGTACTGCTGGCCAGGCCCTTGCCCGGCGGCAGGGGGTTGTTAATTGTCAACCTGGCGCCCCAGCGTTTTTCTCCCAGCCGTTCCATGGCCAGGCGGGCTGCCGCCAGGGCCTTGTTTTTTCCCGGGGGAGCCTCAAAGCGGCCCCCGGGAACTAAAGTCACAATAACTTCGGCGCTGATATCTATAGGGCAGGTAATAAGGAAGTATTTTCCATCGGCCATTCCCTGGACTAATTCGCCGCAGGCGCCGCGGGCCAGGGCTACGCCCCGCATGGCTGCCACCCCCCTTTACCAGGGCCGCAAATAATAAACTGCCAGGAAAAAAACCTCAACGATTTCGGCCAGGGCGCCGTAGGTATCTCCCGTGAGCCCCCCCAGGAGCCGCCGGATCCAGTTGCACCACCCCAGGGACACCAGGGCCGCAAGGAGCAGGTAGACCAGGCCCGCAGGCCCCATAATAAACCATCCCAGGAGGGCAGTTAGCAGGGTGGCGGTAACCAGGTTGCGGCGGCCCCGCCCGGCCTGGAAAAGGGAGCCCAGCCCTTCCTTACGGGCGTAAGGGAAACAGGTCAGGGCCGGCACCATGGCCCAGCGGCCCAGGACAGGCATCAGCACCAGCGGCGGCGGCAGCGGCAGGCCGCCCAGCCATAGATGCCCGGGCGGCAGGGCCGCCAAAAAGCTGAATTTCAACACCAGCAGGGTGACAACTGCCGTAACGCCGTGGGCACCCACGTGGCTGTCCTTCATGATGGCCAGGATGCGTTCCCGCTCCCGGCCGGAAAAAAGGCCGTCCATGCTGTCGATAAAGCCGTCCAGGTGCAGGCCGCCGCTTAAGAAAACCGCCAGGGCCAGTACCAGTCCGGCCCGGGGAAGAGGAGGTACCAGTAAGCTCAATGCCTGCCAGAACCCGGCCAGGATCAAACCTAAAACCAGCCCTACCAGGGGAAAGTAGGCGACGCTCTGCTGCCAGGCCTCCCCCGTATTATCCCCGTCCTTGAAAGGGATCCGCGTCAAAAACTTCAGGGCAACAAGGAAGGCATTGAGCCGGCCCTTCAACTGTCCAGCGCCCCTGAAACCCCGGCCTGGCTGAAAGTGGCCATCTCGTGGTAAATTTTAATGGCCGCCTCGACTATGGTCATCCCCAGGGCGGCCCCGGTACCCTCGCCCAGGCGCATCGCCATGGTCAGCATGGGTTTGAGACCGAGAAGTTCCAGGACGGCGGCATGACCCGGTTCTTCCGAAAGATGGGAGGCCAGAATGTAGTCCCCGGCCCCGGGGGCCAGGCGGGCGGCCACCAGGGCGGCAGCCCCGGAAATAAAGCCGTCGATGATTACCGGCACCCTTTTGGCGGCCCCGGCCAGGATCACCCCGGCCATGCCGGCTATTTCCAGTCCCCCCACTTTGGCCAGAACATCCAGAGGGTCGGCGGGGTTGGGGTGATTTACTTCCAGCCCCCGGCGAATAGCATTGATTTTCAGCTGCAGGCGCTTATCATCGACCCCCGTCCCCCGGCCGGTAATCTTTTCCACCGGCAGGCCGCTAAAGGCGGCCAAGATGGCGGTGCTGGGGGTAGTATTGCCGATGCCCATTTCCCCTATGCCCAGCAGCTCGCTGCCAGCGGCAATTTGTTCGGTGGCAACCTCGATACCGGTTTCCAGGGCGGCAATAGCCTGTTCCCTGGTCATGGCCGGTCCCCGGGCCAGGTTGGCCGTACCCGGAGCTATTTTTCTTTTCAGCAAACCCGGGAGGTTCGGCAGTTCCGCCGCTACCCCGACATCCACCAGGACCAGCTCCGCCCCGGCATGGCGGGCCAGGACGTTAATTGCCGCCCCGCCCCTGGCAAAATTCAGCACCATCTGGGGCGTAACCTCCCGGGGAAAAGCGCTCACCCCTTCCGCCACCACCCCGTGATCCCCGGCCATGAGGATATGGGTCTTGCGGCTTAACCGCCGCGGTACTTCCCCCTTTATCCCGGCCAGCTGCCGGGCAATAGCCTCCAGGGTGCCCAGGCTTCCCGGCGGCTTGGTGAGGTCGTCAAGGTGGGCCTGGGCCCGGGCCATGGCCTCCCCGTCCAGGGGTTTGACGGCGGCCAGGGTCTGGTTTAATAATTGCATGAAGCATTCCTCCTCCGGTAGGCTTTAAAAAATCGCCTGCATGCCGCCAGGAAACTGGCTGCAGCCTGCTGGTTGCCCAGGAAATGTAAATGTAAGTATGAGGCTAATATCCCGGGGGTGGCATAACCTTCGTGGCAGGGTTTCTCCCCGGCCTGCCAGGTATAAGCAGGCGGGAAGTCGCCGGCCATACCGGTCAGCAGCGAATAGTGAAACTCATGGCCCCGGATGGGATCACCTTTCTTGCCCAGGATGGTGTCCCGGCATAAAAGGGCCTCCCGGTAGCCCAGGCCGGCCAGCCTGGCCTGCATCCGGCAGCCTGCCGGTACTATCCCGGCCAGTTCCCAGGTCCGGCCCTCGAGGTCGGTTATCCCCCTGGTCAAGTACATGAGGCCGCCGCACTCGGCATATAGGGGCATGCCTTCCTCCACCCGCCGGCGCAGGTCGGCTAAGAAAGACTTGTTGCCGGCCAGGGGTTCCAGGAAGATTTCCGGGAAACCACCGCCGATAATCGCCCCCGCCGCTTCCCCCGGCAGTGCGGTATCGTGTAAAGGACTGAAAGGGACTATCTCTGCTCCCAGGGCCGTTAAATAATCCAGGGAATCATGGTAGTAAAAGCTGAAGGCCTCATCCCTGGCCACGGCCACCGGCACCCACCCGCCGGCCTGCAGGGAGGCCGCCGCAAAGCTCCGGCCCGCCCCGGGGGGTACGGGGCTGGCCCTCCCCGCCAGGGAAACAACTTCCTCCAGGTCGATACCGGCGGCCACGCCGGCAGCCAGCTCCTCCAGTACTTTTTTTAATCCCCTTTGCTCCCCGGCCGGGATCAACCCCAGGTGCCGGGAAGGAAGGGACGGCAGGGCACCCTTAGGGATCCACCCCGCCACCCTTACACCGGTGTAATCTTCAATGGCCCGGCGGAGGAGCTGCAGGTGGCCCTCGCTGCCGACCCGGTTGAGGATTACCCCGGCAAGATGCAGCCCGGGATCAAATTCCCGGTAGCCCAGGACTTCGGCGGCTGCACTCTGGCCCAGGGATGTGGCATCCAAAACCAGGAGGACCGGTGCGGCCAGCAGGCGGGCGATGGCCGCCGTACTGCCGCCGCCGTCCTTCCTGTGGCCATCATAAAGGCCCATGACACCCTCGATAATGGCTATATCAGCCCCGGCGGCGGCCCGGGAAAAAACCTCCAGGACGTCGGCCGGCGACATTAAAAAGGTGTCCAGGTTGCGGGAAGGCCGGCCGGTGGCCAGGGTATGGTAGCCAGGGTCGATGTAGTCCGGCCCGACCTTAAAGCCCTGGACCTTTAGCCCCCTTGCCGCCAGGGCGGCCATTAAACCGGTGGCGATGCTCGTCTTGCCCACGCCGCTGCGGGTGCCCGCTATAACAATCCGCTTATGGCTCATATAAATGCTCCTTTTTAATACCAGCGCCCCTTAAAGCCCAAAATCAACCCGCCGGCCAGGGAAATCAGCAAGGTGGCGGCCGCCATGAGGCAGACGGCCTGCCCGATATGCTCCCTTCTTAAGGGCTGCCGGTCCTCGCCGATCAGGGGGCGCCGGGAGGGCCGTCCCTGGTAGTAGTTGAGGCCGCCCAGCTGCACTCCCAGGGCGCCGGCGGCCGCCGCCTCCGGAAAACCGCTGTTGGGGCTGGGGTGGCGGCGGGCATCGCGCAGCATTACCCTCCAGGCCCGCCGGCCGTAGCCCAGGAGTCCGGCCGCCGCACATAAAGCTATACCCGTAAGCCTTGCGGGAAGATAATTGGCCGCATCGTCCAGCCTGGCTGCCGCCCGGCCGAAATAAAGGTAACGTTCGTTCTTATAACCCAGCATGGAATCCAGGGTATTGACGGCACGGTAGGCCATGGCCAGGGGCACCCCGCCCAGGAAAAAATAGAAAAGGGGGGCGATAACGCCGTCGCTGGTATTCTCGGCTACGGTTTCCACCGTCGCCCGGACCACTTCGCTTTCCGAAAGTCCGGCCGTATCGCGGCCGACGATATAACCAACCTGCCGCCTGGCCCCCGGGAGGTCGCCCGCCGCCAGGGAGCGGTTAATGCCCGCAGCCGCGGCCGCCAGGCCCCGGGGGGCAATGGTTGTCGCCAAAAGCCAACCCGCCAGCAATACCTCCGCCCAGTAATTGAGCCGCCCGGCTGCCGCCAGCAGTCCCCGGGTAATAAACCAGGTCGAGGCGACAATGATCATTGCTACCGCCGCCCCTGCAGCCAGCAGGTAGCCCCGGGATGCGCCGGGCCGCCGGAGGAATTTTTCCAGAACGTTGATGCCCGCCCCCATGATCTGGGTCGGATGCACGAGCCAGGTTGGATCCCCCACCGCCAGGTCGATGAGGAGGGCCAGGACCAGGACCAGGACGCTAGGCTCCAAAACCTTCACCTGCCAGGGGCCGATCCAGGCCCATGATGGCCGCCAGTCGTTTAAGATCCAGGTGCCTGGCCACTGTGGCCGCCAGGACGTCAAAACGTCGCTCCAGATCGGCGGCGAATTCCAGGCCGCCCGCCCTGCCGGATAGACCGCGCCTGGCCCTTAAAACGGCCAGTATCCGGTGGCGGAAGGCATCATTGTCCCAGATGCCGTGGATGTAGGTTCCCCACACCAGCCCGTCGGGGCTCTGCGCCCCGTCATCGATATCCACCGGGGTGTTGCCGCGCCTGGTGATTTTAAAGGCCGGCCGGCCTTCCACCAGGCTGCTGGCCCCCATGTGGATCTCGTATCCCTTTACTTCCAGGCCCTGCAGCGGCCCCAGGAAAGGCCCCGTACCTGTTACCCGTCCCTGGACCAGGTTGGTGGCCTTGGTAGGTTCAAATACCGTCCGCACCGGCAAAAGGTCCATGCCGTCAACGCCGTCGTGGTCAGTCTCTACATGGCCGGGGTCGGCAATCTCCCGGCCCAGCATCTGGTAACCGCCGCAGATGCCCACCACCAGGGTCCCCCGCGCCGCCAGTTCTTTGACGGCTTCCTCCAGGCCCCGCTGCCGCAGCCACAACAGATCGCCGATGGTATTCTTGCTCCCCGGCAGGATGATGAGATCCGGTTTCCCGAGGGCATTTTTGTCTTCTACATAGCGCAGGTTAACGCCTTCTTCCCTTGCCAGGGCGTCAAAATCGGTAAAGTTGGCGATACACGGCAGCTTGATTACGGCGATTTCTACCTCGCCGGGGGCAGTGGGGCGAGCGGCGGCCCTTTCCAGGACCACGGAATCTTCTTCGGGCAGGCCGTGGGCCAGGAAGGGGATGACACCCAGGACGGGCTTGCCGGTCTTCCTTTCTAAAAAGTCCAGGGCCGGCTGCAGCAAATCCATATCACCCCGGAACTTGTTGATGATCAACCCGGCCACCAGTTCCCGCTCGTCATCGTCCAGGAGCTCCAGGGTCCCGACAATGGCCGCCAGGGCGCCGCCGCGGTCGATATCGGCTACCAGGAGCACCGGCGCCCCGGCCATTTTGGCCACCCGCATATTGGCGATTTCCCCGGCTTTAAGATTAACCTCCGCCGGGCTGCCGGCGCCTTCGATGACGATAACCTCAAATTCCTTATCCAGGGTGGCATAGGCCGCCTCCACGTGGCGCCACAGTTCCTGGTTAAAGTTCCCGTGGTACTCCCTGGCCCCCAAATTGCCCACCGGCCGTCCCAGGAGAATCACCTGGGAGCGGGCGTGGGCCGTAGGTTTGAGCAAAACCGGATTCATTTCCACCCGCGGCTGCACCCCGGCGGCATAAGCCTGCACCAGCTGGGCGCGTCCCATTTCCCCGCCGTCCGGGGTGGCGCCGGAGTTTAATGCCATATTCTGGGATTTAAAAGGGGCAACCCGGTAGCCGGCGCGGTAAAAGACCCGGCACAGGGCCGCCGCCAGGACGCTCTTGCCAACATTGGAGCTGGTCCCCTGGAGCATGACCGCCCGGGCCATTAATATTCACCTTCCCCGTCCCAGGCCAGGTGCAACAGGGCATTGACGGCAGCCACCGCCACCGTGCTGCCTCCCCTGGTGCCCCGGACGGTGACAAAGGGTACGCCGGCCGTTTCCAGGGCTGCCTTGGCTTCCGCCGCTCCTACAAAGCCCACCGGCGTGCCGATTACGGCCGCCGGCGCCGCCTGGCCGGCGGCCATCAATTCCAGGAGACGGAAAAGGGCCGTGGGGGCATTGCCGACGGCCACAACGGCGCCCGTCATCCGGGGCGCCAGGAATTCCATGGCGGCCATGGCCCTGGTCACCCCCCTGGCTGCCGCTGCCGCAGCCACCTCCTTTTCCCGGATGGCGCAGATTACCCGGCCGCCGCCCCGGGCCAGTATCCGGCTGCTGATACCCTGGCGTACCATTTCGATATCGGTGATGATGTCCGCCCCCCCGCGCATGGCCGCCGTCGCCGCCTCAACCAGCCGGGGGTGAATGACTACCAGCCGGGCATATTCCAGGTCACCGGTAGCATGAATGATCCTTGTTACGATGTCCCTTTCCCCGTCTCCCAGGTCGAGATCGCCGAGCCGCGCCGCTATGATGGCCCGGCTCTGGGCCTCAATGGCCCGGGGATCATTGAGATACGACACCCGGAGCCACCTCCCGGATGCGCTCGACTATAACCTCGGCGATCCGGCGGTCGGCGCCCAGGTTGGTGCCGTAAATTAAGGTGACCCCCGGAAAACGCTCCCGGGCCGCCTCCAGCAGCTCGGGAATGTCCCGCTGGACGTGGAGACCGTTGCAGAAGAACATGGGTATCACGACTATCTGCCGCAGGCCTTCCTCCACCAGCATAGCAATTCCTTCCAAAAGATCCGGATGGGTTCGCATCATGTAGCAGGGCTGTACCCGGACATCGCCCAGAAACTCCCGCACCTGGCCTGCCAGCAGCTTCAAATGTTGGTTGGCCTCGGGTATGCGACTGCCGTGGCCCAGTAAAATAATACCTGTATCCATTTAGGTCCTCCTATCTTCCTAAGGCTTCCCCCAGCAAGGGGATGATCTCCTCCAGGGACAGGCTGCCGGGCTCGGGCGGGCGGCGGACGACGACGACCGCCAGGTCCTGATCCAGGGCGGCCTGGATTTTTTCCTCAACCCCGCCGGCGGTGCCGCTGTCCTTGGTAACAACCACGTCGACCTTGAACTGCCGGTAAAGGGCCCGGTTCAACTCATAACTGCAGGGACCCTGGAGGGCCACGATATCCCGCGGCCAGATCCCCAGCTCGCGGCACCTGGCCAGGGAACTCTCCTCGGGCAGCACCCGGACAACGAGCCTCTTTCCTTTCAAGACCGGTGCCCTGGTAAAACACTCCAGGCGGCGGGTACCGGTAGTTAGAAATATCACCTGGCCCCGGGCGGCCAGCTCCGCCGCTTCCTCAAAGCTGGCAGCCAGCAGCAGGCCCGGATGGGAAGGTAGTTTAACCTCCGGCCGGCGGTAACGGAAATAGGGCAGTCCCAGGGCGCGGCAGGCTTCCCGGGCGGCGCCGGTTATGGCGACGGCAAAGGGGTGGGTGGCGTCAACCACTGCGGCAATGCCGTTTTCCCTTAAAAAAAACCGCAGTTCTTCTTCCCCCAGGGGGCCTGCGTGGACCATGTCGGCGCCTGCTTCCCCGGCCAGCCCCGCCCCATAGTCTGAAACGGCGCTGGCGGCAACCCGGTAACCTGTCGCCTTTAAAGTGCCGATAACCTTGCCGGCGTCGGCGGTGCCGGCCAGTACCAGGATCACAGCCGGTACCCCCGGGGTGTCACCAGGCGGCCGTCCAGCACCCTGGTCTGGCTGTTGCCGATGATTACCGTGCTGACCATGTCTACCGGTAAATCCAGCAAGGTGGCCAGGTCGCGGATCCAGGCTTCTTCTCCCACCCGGCCGGCGTTGCGCACCACCCCCACTGGCGTCGACGGCCAGCGGAACCGGAGGATAATATCCCGGGCGCGGCGGAGGTGATCGGGACGCCCGTGGCTGCGGGGGTTGTACAGCACCAGGACGAAATCGGCCGCCGCTGCATGCTCGAGGCGGCTGGCGATAACCTCCCAGGGGGTCAAGCGATCACTCAGGCTGATGACGGCAAAGTCGTGCATCAGGGGCGCTCCCAGGGCGGCTGCCGCCGCAGTGGCTGCCGTCACCCCGGGAATGACCTTTACCATTATTTCTTTGCGCCGGGGGTGTGCGGCCAGGACTTCCAGGAGCAAACCGGCCATGCCGTAGACGCCGGGATCACCGCTGGAAACAACGGCCACGCGGGCCCCGGCGGCGGCCCTCTCTACTGCTTCCCGGCAGCGGGCCACTTCCCCCGTCATGCCGGTGACTACTACCTCCCGCCCGGCCGCCAGGGAGGCTATCAAATCAATATAAGTGCGGTAACCGACGATTACTTCCGCCCGGGCCAGGGCCTGCCTGGCGCGGGGCGTCATCTCTTCCTCCCCGCCCGGCCCTAAGCCCACAACCGTTATCTCGCCAGGGCCAGGGCGACCGTCACTCCCCGGTAGCTCTTTTTCGGCCATATTAATTCCCCCTCTCCTGCAGCCAGGATTGCCGCCGGTTCGCAAACGCCGGGAATGCCGATAAACCTGTTAACCCTTGCCGAGCGATTGAGAAAGGGCCGGCGCTCCAGGCAGCCTGCCAGCTCCCGGGGGGTAAAGGTAAGAAGCTTTACCCCGAGGCGCGCCGCTGCCTCTTTAAGGCCCGGTTCATCACCCTTAAAATCGACGCTGGCCAGGGCTGCCAGGCTGCGGCGGCTGAGGCCCGCCTCCGCCAGGGCCATTCCCAGGGCGCAGAGGATCGTCCCGGCGGGCACCCCGCGGCGGCAGCCGATACCGGCGCTGATCACCCGGGGCCGCCAGTAGACCCACCGCGGGCCCGGCAGGGGCAGGCGCCGCCAGGTTACCATAATCCCCGCCCTGTCTTCCCCTTCCGGGGTGCAGTCCTCAAGGAGCCGGGGCCTCAAAGCCGGCAGGGCCTCCTCCAGGGTCTTGAGTAAAGGCCTTTCTACCAGCACCTCCACCGGCTCGCCATTGACCAGGGCCGCCATCACTTTGCTAAAGGCAGCCGCCGGCCTGACATCCATGTTCAAATCCCGGGCCACCAGGTCCAGGGGCGGGAGTCCCTGCACCTCGCTGGCGGTAGTAATAACCGCCCGGCCGCCCAGGATATCCGCCACCAGGCGGGCCAGTGCATTGGCCCCGCCCAGGTGGCCGGAAAGGAGACTGACGGCGTGTTGTCCCGCCACGTCCACCACCACAACGGCCGGGTCCGCCTTTTTGGAAACAAGGTGGGGGCTTAGAGCCCGCACGGCAATTCCCACGGCCATAACCAGAATTAAAGAGCGGTAACGGTGAAAAACCCGCCCCAGGAACGAAGATAAAGGACCGGAATAGTTCTCTATATTGAATGAATCCCCACCCCGGCCTCCTGCCGCTACTTCCAGGCCGGCGGGGATATAGACGGTGCTTTTTCCCGGCAAAGCAAGGGCCAGCCGCAAGGCCGTCTGGAATCCGGGCCGGGTCAGGGTGACGATGGCTACTCCCCCGACTTCATCCACCGGATTTCTCCACCTTGCGGTAGCCGTGGCTGAAGGCCGGGTTGTACAGGCAGGAGCGCCGGTAAGGGCCGGCCAGGAAATCGCCCACCAGGAGCAGGGCCGTCCGTTCAATACCTGCCTCCCTGCTTCTGGCGGCGATATCCCCCAGGGTGCCGCGGACGACCCTTTCTTCCGGCCAGGAGGCCTTGTAGACTACTGCCGCCGGCGTATCGTCCCCGTATCCCCGGGCCAGCTCAACCGTCGCCGCCGCCAGGTCCCGGCTGCTGAGGAAAAGGCACAGGCTGGCGCGGTGGCGGCTTAAATCGGGCAGGTTTTCCCTATCGGGCACCGGGGTGCGGCCGGCCCGCCGGGTGAGAATCACCGTCTGGCTGATGCCAGGCAGGGTGAACTCCCTTTTTACTGCCGCCGCCGCCGCCGCAAAGGAGCTGACGCCGGGCACGATCTCGTAGGGAATGCCCAGGCTTTCCAGGGCGTCCATCTGCTCCTGGATGGCGCCGTACAGGGAAGGATCGCCCGTATGCAGGCGGACCACCTTTTCGCCCCCGGCCACCGCCTCCTGAATAATGGCCAGGACCTCTTCCAGGGTGAGGGAAGCGCTGTTATACAGCCTTGCTTCCGGACGCGCGTATTTTAAAATTTCCGGGTTAACCAGGGAGCCGGCATAGATAATGACCCCGGCTTCTTCCAGGAGGCGGCGCCCCTTGACGGTAATCAGCTCCGGGTCTCCCGGCCCGGCCCCGACAAAGAAAACTTTCAATACCTGCCCGCTCCTCTCAGAATAGCGTTGTGCTAAAAATGGTGCCTTCTGATGGGGACATATCCCCACCCATAACCGCCACCACAGCTTTTCTATCTCCTGCCTGTTAACAATCATCCTTATTGGTGGCGCCTTTGACTATAATTAACGACAAATAGTCCTGTTTCTTACCCTTCCCTGCTGTAAGGTCCCGGCTGAAGCTCTCCCCGGGTTGGCCGCAGCGGCTGGCCAGGAACGCCTGCCCGGCCACACCTGCCTCCTCCAGCACGGTGACGATGGCGTCATAGCGGCGGGCGACTTTCATTAGGACGAGATTGGGGAAAAGAGATAGGTATTCCTTTAAAACGGCCGGGTCTTTCAGGGCCGGGATAACGGCCAGGGGCTCGTCCCCTACCGCCAGGGGGACATTCAGCCTGGCGGCCGCTGCGGCAAAGGAGGTGATCCCGGGAACGGTTACGATCTGTAAATCAGGCTTGAGTTTTTGCAGGCGCTCCATTAAATAGCTGTAGGTGCTGTAAAGGGAGGCATCGCCGAGGGTCAGGAAGGCGACGTCCTTACCGGCGCCAAGGGCGGCCAGCATTTCTGCCGCCGCCGCATCCCACGAGCGCTCCAGGTAAGCCTGGTCGCGGGTCATGGGCATGAAAAGGTTCATTATTTCCTGGCCGGGCCTGATAAAAGGGCGGACCACCTGGAGGGCCAGGCTTGCCTCGCCCCGCTGGGAAACCGGTACCGCCAGGACCGGCACCTGTTCTAAAATGGCTTTAGCCTTGAGGGTCAGCAGCTCCGGGTCCCCCGGTCCGACCCCAAGGCCATATAGGGTTCCACTCACCGCTCCTGCCTCCTATTCGTCATGCCGCCGTTGCGTCATCAGCTGCACGATATATACGGGATTCAGGGCCCGCCAGATGTGGTAGCGGCCGGCCGGTTCCAGGCGGGCCAGGTTAACGGCCAGGGCCTCTACCTGGTAGCCCCGCCGGTAGCCCCAGGCCAGGGCCGTACCCAGGGTCTCCACGGTAATGGCGTTGAGGACGATAATCCCCCCCGGCCGTAAAGTTTGATGGCAGGCCGCCAGTATCCCTTCCAGGTGCCCGCCGCTGCCCCCGATGAAGGCCCGGTCCGGCGGCGGCAAACCTTCCAGGGCGGCCGGGGCCATGCCGGTTATGACCCGGACGTTTTTAAGGCCGAAACGCCGGGCATTCTCCCGGACCAGGGCGCAGGCTTCCGGGTTTACCTCCACGGCCAGGACCTCTCCCGGGGCCACCAGCCGGGCCGCTTCCACGGCCAGGCTCCCCGTCCCGGAGCCGATGTCGTAAACGATCATCCCCGAACCCAGGCGGGCTTTGGCCAGGGTTAAGACCCTGATTTCTTCTTTGGTCATCGGGACCTGGCCGCGGCTGAAGTAGTGGTCGGGTATCCCCGGCGTGGGGTAGGGCCAGTCAATCCGGTTCATAGCCAACTATCACCACCCCGGGCCGGGCTAAAGGCCGGCGGGCCAGCTCGGCCGCCGTCAGCCAGGCCGTTTGCTCCCCGTCGCCGCCCAGATCGATTCCCACCCACACCTTGTGGCCGCCCAGGCCGTGGTCGGCCAGGTATTTACCTATAACCGGCGGGGTATTGGCCCCGCCGGTCAGAATGGCCAGCCGTACCTGTGCGGCCTTCAGGCGCGGCAGGTAGGGTTCAAGAACCTCCAGGGGACGTCCATGACAGCTTAAGAAAGCGGCATCTTCCCAGCCGCGTCCCAGGCGGGCGAAGGCAAGCTGGACGGCGCTGATGCCGGGGATAACGTTAATTTTTTCGCCGGGAAACTGGCCTTTGAGCCACGCCAGGAGGCTGTAAAAACCGGGATCCCCGGATACCAGGACGGCCGCCGGGCGGCCGCGTATCTTAAGGAGGAAGGAACGCAGCCCTTCAAGATCCCCCGTGATGACCCTTTTTTCACAATCTAAATCGGCAAAAAGGCCCAGGGCTCTCTCACCGCCGATAAGGACCTCGGCCGCCGCCGCCGCCCGCCGGGCCGCCGGCGTTATGTATTCCGGGCTGCCGGGTCCTACCCCGATTACCGTCAGCCAACCGTCTTCATTTACCATGGCCCATCTCCCTCATCATCTGCCGGGCCGCCGCATCCCGGCCCATAATTTCTCCCTGCAGGTTGAGGATGGCCGTGCCTACCGCCAGCTCCCCCCGGACAAAGACTGCGGCCCGCTGGCTGGCCCTCGCCGCCAGGTCGTCCCAAAATTCCCGGCCCAGTCCTGCAGCGGCGATAATTTCCCGGGCCCCTTCCACCGTCGTTGCCTCCAAAATCCGGCTCACCACTGCCGGTGAAGCCCCCCGCGCCGCGGCCCAGGCGGCCAGGATCTCCTGCCGCGCGTCGGCCAGGCGGCTGTGGGTATAAAAGATACCCCCCGCTACCTTGATGAGTTTGCCGGCGTGGCCCCAGAGGAGCACCCCCTTTACCCCGCGTTCGGCGCAGGCCTCCAGCATGTAGCCGATAAAGTTGCTGGTCAGGACTACGGCCTGCGACGGCAGGCGGTAGCCCTCTTCGGCCTGGCGCTGCCCCAGGCGGCCCGGGGTCAGGATGAGGGTTTCATGACCGGCGGCCAGGGCGACGTCTATCTGGGGCACCAGGGAAGCACGGTAGGCTTCCGCGGACATGGGCTCGACAATACCGGTAGTACCCAGGATGGAAAGCCCGCCCTCGATCCCCAGGCGGGGGTTGAGGGTCCGCCGCGCCAGCTCCTCCCCTCCCGGAATGCTTATTTCCAGTTCCAATCCTGTACCGGGCGGGGTAAGGCCGGCGACTGCCGCGGCTATCATCTGGCGGGGTACAGGATTAATGGCCGGCTCCCCCGGTGGCACGGCCAGGCCGGGGCGGGTCACCGTCCCCACCCCGGGACCGCCGCGCAAGATCAATCCCCGGGCGCACTGCCGGGCGCGGACGTGGATGGCGGCCCCGTGGGTTACGTCGGGATCGTCGCCGGCGTCTTTGACCACCACGGCTTCCGCCCAGCCCGGTCCCCGGCGCACGGTGACCGGCAGGGTCGCCTTTTCACCCCGCGGCAGGGTAAGGGTAACTTCCTCGACCAGCCGCTCCTGCCATAAAGCCACGGCCGCCGCCCTGGCCGCGGCGGCCGCACAGGTACCCGTGGTATAGCCCCGCCGCAACTCTTTATGCAACAAAGGTTCCCCCATTTTTATTGTATTTTCGGAGAAGTTTCTCCAGGCAAAAGATCTTTCAATACCAAAGGCAGGCCGGCCACCACCAGGTAAACCCGGTCGGCCCGGCGGGCGATCTCCTGGTTGGCCAGGCCCAGGAGGTCCCGGAAAACCCGGCCCAGGGCATAGGGAGGTACGAGACCCATGCCCGCTTCTTCGGTGACGATAATCACCCGCGCCGGTACTTCCCTGGCTACCGCCGCCAGCTCCCGCACCCGGGCCATGAAGCCCTCAACTACGGCCGTGCTCATTTCCCCGCCGTCCCCTGCCCCGCCTGTCTCCCGGCTCAACAGGTTGCTGAGCCACATGCCCAGGCTGTCCAGGAGAATGGTGTCTACGCGTCGCCCCTCCCGGGCCAGGGCTTTGGGAACGTCCAGGGGAGCTTCCACCGTCAGCCACTCAGGCGGTCGCCGGCACCGGTGGGCCGCCACCCGGGCCGCCATTTCGGCATCCCCTACCGTGGCCGTAGCCAGGTAGACCACCTGGCCGCCCCCGGCAGCGGCCAGTTCCTCGGCCAGGCGGCTCTTACCGCTCCTGGCCCCACCGGTAACCATGATTAACGGCCCGCGCTCCATGGCAAACCTCCTAAAAGAAAAACTCCAGCCCCCACGAAGAGCTGGAGTCACTTCCTCTAACCTTAGGCCCCTTGACGCGAGGGTGTTATGAACAGGCAGGTTTCCTGGCTCCGGCTCCTTGCCCGGCTTCGCCTTCCCGGTGTAAAACACCAGTGGCCTTGAAGCGGGCTCCCCGGTTACAGTGGCGCGACCGCTCAGGATTTACACCTGATTCCCTTTTAACCTTTAAGGCACCTGTTCCCTATTAAGTTAATTATAGTATAAACCGCTCCCCCTTCCCAGTCAAGCCCTGGGTAAAGGGACGCCATGCAGTTTACTTGCCAGCAGGGCCAGCTCTTTATTCTTTTCCCATATTACCCGGGCATAGCGCCGGTTGCGGAACTGGAGCTTTTCCTTTTCCTGACGCAGGCGATTAACCATTTCCCACTTTTCGTTCTCGCTTTTTTCCACCAGGCGCATCAATACCCGCCGGCTGACCCTCAATTGTTCCACCCTGCTCTCCAGCTCTTGAATCCGCCGGTAAAGGGCACCCGGATCGTTGCCAACCAACGATCCCACCCCCCTCAATAATTTGTTTGCTAAAATATATGCCCGGAAATCAAACCTTAGTCGCCTGTGCTTTAATCTTTTCCGCCCGCCTAAGTAAATATTCCAGTTCCACCGGTCCTACCCGGCAGGTACCCAGGTCGGCATGGCCGGCGTCAATTATACCGTGGAAATCGGACCCGCCGGTAACTACCAGCTCATACCGGGAGGCCAGTTCCAGGTAACGCCCGGTGGCAGCGGCGTCGTGGACGGGATAGTAGACTTCAACGCCCTGCAAGCCGCTCTCCACAAGGGCCGGGATAAGGGCATCGGCCCGGCTCAATCCCGGGTGGGCCAGGACGGGAACGCCGCCGGCCTTCAATATTACTTCCACCGCACGGGCAGGTTCAACTTTGGCCCGCGGGACGTAAGCCGGACGCCCCCGGGCCAGGAGGCTTTTGAAAGCCACCTCCACAGAAGGGGCATAGCCCCTGCGGACGAGGGCGGCGGCGATATGGGGACGCCCCACGGCCTCGCCCCGGACTTCCCCCTCCACCTCGCCCAGGGTGATATCATAACCCAGTTCTCTTAACCTGGAAACCATCCTGGTAATGCGCCGGTAACGGGCCCGGCGCATGGTTTCCAGGAATGCCAGCAAATTTTCCTCTTGCCATTCAAGGTAATAGCCAAGGATATGTATTTCCCTGTCTTCCCACTCGGTGCTCAACTCGACGCCGGGAACCACCGTCACGCCGTAACACTTGCCGGCGGCCAGGGCTTCATCCAGGCCGGCTACCGTATCATGGTCGGTGACGCCAATGGCCGTCAAGCCCCTGGCCCTTGCCAGCCGTATTAGTTCATCTGGTGACAGACGCCCGTCGGAGGCCGTGGTATGGGTATGTAAATCAGCTGCCATCTTTACCCGGCTCCAATCTTTTGCTACTCCCCCTACCGGTTGAGCAGGTTTTTAGCTTACACCGGGCCGTAGCGCTGCAATCTCTGGATGCCCTCCGCCCTGCCGGTATGGGGATCAATATCTATCAGCACGGCTTCCAGCTGGATAGTGCCGCCGGCAACTTCAAAGCGCACCGGCAGCTGGGTGAGAAATTTTTTGATAACAAGTTCCGTCTTTACGCCCAGGACCGAATCCCGGGGACCGGTCATGCCCACATCGGTGATATAGGCCGTACCCCCGGGAAGGACGCGGGCATCGGCCGTCTGGATGTGGGTATGGGTCCCGATTACCGCGCTTACCAGGCCGTCCAGGTACCAGCCCAGGGCCACCTTTTCCGAAGTCGCTTCAGCATGAAAGTCTACCAGGATGATCCTGGTTACAGCCCCAATCTTTTCTGCCAGGCAACGGCCCAGGCGAAAAGGGCATTCCAGGGATGATAGAAAAACTCGCCCTGATAGATTTATTATTCCTACCTGCAGGCCTTCTTTAACCTTTACCAGGGTATGCCCCCTGCCGGGGGTACCGGGAGGATAATTGGCGGGCCGGATAATGCGCACGTCCTCATCCAGCAGGGCTAGAGCTTCGCGCTTATCCCAAACGTGGTTGCCCATGGTTAAAATATCAATGCCGGCGGCAAGCAGTTCCCCGGCAATATCAGCCGTAATACCGTTACCGCCGGCCGCATTTTCACCGTTGGCCACCACCAGGTCCGGCCGGTATTCCTGGAGCAGGGGCGGCAGGATTTCCCGGATCGCTTTTCTTCCCGGCCGTCCCACAATGTCGCCGATCATTAAAACCCGCAAAAATAAAGCTCCCCTCGACTACTTAAAACTTATTATCATATTATCTGCTACGGCTTTATTTATTAAACACCATGACCCGGCCTTCTTCCCGGAAGGCAATAAGGCGGCGTTCCGGGACGGTGCCCCGGACGCTTTCCAGCATGCGGTCGATTAACTCTTCCTGTATCAAGAGTTCTTCTTCCATGATGTTATCATTATTCTCCGCCACCAGGCAGGAGGCAAACTCCTCCCGTACCAGGGCAATAATGAGGTCAATTTCATCCCGGGATAGGGTGGCAACATCCCGCTGCACTTCCAGGGCCGTCAGCTGGTCGTAGGGGGTATATTTAAGGTTAACGGTCCTCGCTTCCCGCCCTTCCAGGTAATTAAATACTTCCAGGGACTTGCGGAACTTACTTGCAAACTCCCGGACGATCTCCCCGGAGAGGGACCGGGATAGCATAAAGGTAAAGCGTAAGACCTGCTCCCCGGGTTCATAATTTATGGTAGCTACTTCCGGGTAACGTACCAGGATAGAAATAAGAAGGCCTATACTGTCAGATACTTCGCCGCCGTGTTTGTACTTCAGTCCCAAGGTCAACACCTGCCCCGTGCTTTTATGTACATGGATAAGATGTTATGGCTAATAAGTAAACTACTTCTGCACTATAAAGCAGATTCCTGCCTGCCCTGTCCCCCGGTAATAATGAAAATTTAATGGCAGGGATGGAAACCTGTTTTCCTCCCTGCCATTAAAATTATTTAGCATAGTCAACAGCGCGGGTTTCGCGGATAACCACCACTTTAATCTGGCCCGGGTATTCCATTTCCTTTTCAATCTTTTTCACGATATCCCTTGCCAGGTGGACGGCCATGGCATCGTCGATTTTATCGGGTTTAACCAGGATCCTTACCTCTCGGCCGGCCTGGATGGCATAAGATTTTTCTACGCCGGCAAAGGAATCGGCGATTTCCTCCAGTTTCTCCAGGCGTTTAATATAGGCTTCCAGGGTTTCCCGCCGGGCTCCCGGCCGCGCCGCCGATATAGCATCGGCCGCCTGGACCAGGCCCGCTTCGATACTGCGCGGTTCCACGTCACCGTGGTGGGCTTCAATGGCGTGAATTACCTCCGGTGATTCCCGGTACTTCTTTGCCAGCTCAACTCCTAAAGCGACGTGGGGACCCTCAACTTCAAAATCAACGGCTTTACCAATATCATGGAGCAAACCGGCCCGCTTGGCCAGCTGGACATCTACCCCCAGTTCGGCAGCCATGGCCCCCGCCAGGAAGGCTACCTCCAGGGAGTGTTTAAGGACATTCTGGCCGTAGCTGGTACGGTATTTCAGTTTACCCAGGAGGCGCACCAGCTCCGGATGCAGGTTGTGAATACCCGTTTCAAAGGTAACCCGCTCGCCTTCTTCCCGGATCTTTTGCTCCACCTCTCGCCTGGCTTTTTCTACCATCTCCTCAATCCGGGCCGGATGGATGCGCCCGTCAATAATCAATTTTTCCAGGGCAATACGGGCCACTTCCCTGCGAATGGGGTCGAAGCTGGACAGGATTACAGCTTCAGGGGTGTCATCAATGATCAGGTCAACACCCGTCAAAGTTTCCAGGGCGCGGATGTTACGGCCCTCACGGCCGATAATACGCCCTTTCATCTCATCATTGGGCAGGTTCACCACCGAAACCGTGGCTTCGGCCACATAATCGGCAGCACAGTGCTGGATGGCATGAATAATAATTTCCCGTGCCCTTTTTTCTGCTTCTTCTCTGGTTTCGGCTTCAATTTGCTTAATCAACATGGCTGCTTCATGCTTGATTTCCTTTTCGACATTCTGCAGCAGGATGGTCCTGGCTTCTTCGATGGTCAGGCCGGAGATGCGCTCCAGCTCGCCTACCTGCCGGCGGCGCAGTTCTTCCAGTTCTTCCCTCAGCTTCTGGGCGGCTTCCTCCTGGCGGTGAAGGCTGGCCTCTTTGCGCTCCAGGGCTTCGATTTTGCGGTCCAGGGCCTCCTCCTTCTGCACCAGGCGCCGTTCAAAACGCTGGAGCTCGTTGCGCCGTTCCCGGCTTTCCCGTTCTACTTCATTACGGATGCGGTGGGCCTCTTCCTTGGCTTCCAGGACCGCTTCTCGCTTTTTAGCCTCAGCTTCTTTTTTAGCTTCATCGATAATGGCAGCTGCAGCCTTTTCGGCCGAAGCGATCCTGGCCTCGGCCAGGTATTTACGAACGGCATAACCCCCGGCTGCACCCACCAGTAAAGCTATCAGGGCATAGATATAATGAATGGTTCTTCACCCCCTTTCATAAAATAAAGCCGAGTAGAAACCCGGCTTGCGATCAGGCACACCAACCAAATATCCCTTTTCAGGTTCAAAACCAGGACTTACGACTGCCTGTTAGGGACCCAAAAATAAAGCATGTTTATCTATTTTTAGGTCAGAAAATCTATTTCCATCCAGGCTAAACCTGGTAGTGAAATCAAGGTATAAAAGGGTAATGGCGGTGATCCTACACCTAGTTTCTCCCAGATTATTTTATCGATTAAATTTACTCCTGTCAATACAAATATGTCCTGCCAGTTCTTCCAGCACCCGGCAAACTGTATGACTGCTAAAACCGCGCTGCCAGAGGAAACGGGCCAAACGCCGGTAATAATGATCGTCGTTTTCTCCCGGGCGCCGGCGGTATTTCCCTGCCAGTTCCCGGGCTGCCGCCAGTTCTGCTTCCGGGTAAAGCAGGTTGCCGGCAATCTCTTCGGCCAGTGCCGGGACCACGCCGTGTTCCTGCAGCTCATGCCGGAGGCGCCGCCGCCCCACCGGGCGGGTGGCCAGCCGGTAGGCAGCCCAATCCCGGGCAAAGCGGGCGTCATCGAGCAAACCGGCATCCTTTAACCGGTCTATGGTTGCCGCTACTTCTTCTCCGGAGAAACCCCTGGCCAGCAATTTCCGGCGTATTTCCTCCTCACTCTGCTGGCGCCGGGCTAATATTTTCAGGGCCCATCCCCAGGCAGTCCCTTCCGGATTCTTAACCGTCCTGGGCACCTTCGTCTTCTACCGCTGCAGCCGCCTTGATTAACCCGGCCTTAAGGCGAATCTGGTTTTCAATCCCGGCCGCCACGTCGGGGTGATCGCGCAAGAACTCCTTGGCCGCTTCCCGGCCTTGACCGAGGCGATCTTCTCCCAGGGAATACCAGGCCCCGCTTTTCTTTACTATATCCAGATCTACGCCCATGTCAAGAAGGCAGCCCTCGCGATCGATACCCCGGCCGTAGATAATATCGAATTCGGCCTGGCGGAAAGGCGGTGCCACTTTATTTTTAACAACCTTAACCCGGGTGCGGCTACCGATAATCTCCGTCCCCTGCTTGACCTGTTCTACCTTGCGCACGTCCAGGCGCACCGAAGCGTAAAATTTCAGCGCCCGTCCCCCGGGGGTTGTCTCGGGACTGCCGAAAAGAACACCTACCTTTTCCCGCAACTGGTTGATAAAAATAGCAACCGTACGCGATTTAGAGATAACGCCGGCCAGCTTGCGTAAAGCCTGGGACATGAGCCTGGCCTGGAGCCCCACATGGGCATCGCCCATTTCGCCGTCCAGTTCGGCCCGCGGCACCAGGGCGGCCACGGAATCGATGACGATGACGTCGATGGCGCCGCTGCGCACCAGGGCCTCGGCGATTTCCAGGGCCTGTTCCCCGGTATCAGGCTGGGATACTAAGAGGTTGTCAATATCGACGCCCAGGTTCTTGGCATAGACCGGATCGAGGGCGTGTTCGGCGTCGATAAAGGCCGCCGTGCCGCCGCCCTGCTGGGCCTCGGCGATGACATGCAGGGCCACCGTCGTCTTGCCCGAAGATTCCGGCCCGAAAATCTCTACTACCCGGCCCCGGGGCAACCCCCCTACCCCCAGGGCCAGATCCAGGGGCAGGGCGCCGGTGGGTATGGCTTCTACATTGAGCCGGGCACCGGATTCGCCCAGCTTCATTATAGAACCTTTACCGAAGTGCCTCTCGATCTGGAGGAGGGCGTTTTCCAGGGCCCGCTGCTTATCCGATAAAACCACTATGTACATTCGCCTCCTATGAAAGTAAAGTTTTACCACAAAAGCGATTGCTGGTTGATCTGCATTTTCATTGTTCGTTGGAAGGGGCGTCAGCCCCCGAGGGGCCCCTCCGAACCCGGCAGCGGGCCGCCGCCGGGGGCCGGCAAAGGGACCGTCAGCACCGGGCTGTAAACAGCCCCGCGGGGTGTTAGTGTACTCTCCATCAGGCTTACCGCCGTCACCTTTTCCCTCCCCCAGGAGACGCCGGCCAGGCCCCGGAGCCTGTCCTGCAGCGGCCCGGGGTCCGTCCCCGGTCGCAGGCGGCCCAGGGTTAAATGGGGGGTAAAGGAATCGGCAGGGAACCCTAACCCCAAGTATTCCCTGGTTACCTGTTGCTGTAAAACATACAGGGGCTTTTCCGATTCCACCCCCACCCAGACAACCCTGGGACTGCGCCACCCCGGGAAAACGCCGGTACCCTTTACCTCCAGGTACCACGGATCAACCCCTGTAGCGGCACGCTGCAGGGCTGCCCCTACCTCCTCAACCCCGGCCGGGGCCACTTCCCCCAAAAATTTGAGGGTTAAATGGATATTCTCCGGCGGCACCCATTTAACTGCTACGGGCAGCCGGCGTAGTTCCGCCAGGAGCCCGGCCAGGGCCTTTTTCAGGTCCGGACAGAAGTTAATGGCTACAAACAGCCGCATGCCGATCACCTGTTTTATTTATCTATTCGCTTTTGCTTCGTTATAATCCTGCTGAGCTGCGACCAAAATTTTCAAGAAGCTGCTGCCCTTTCCTGCAGAAGGGTTCGCAGTTCATTCCCGTTAACCGTTTCCCTCTCCACCAGCCGCCCGGCCAGGGCCTTTAGTATCTCCTGGTAAGGCCGGAGGAGGGAAGCCACCCTTTCTTCTTCCCGGCTGATGATATGAGAAGAGGCTGTGTGCAGTTGCTCCTTGGTCAGGTTCTCTTCGGCTACTACCCCAAGGTCCGATAGCCCGGAGGTAATAATCACCCGGGCCAGGCGGATGGCTTCTTTAAAGTCATTGAGGGAGCCGGTACTGCGGCTGCCCAGGACCAGGTTTTCGGCTACGGCGCCGGCCAGGCAAATGTCTATCTGGTTTTCCAGGTATTCCCTGGTATACAGGTACATATCATTTTCCGGCTTCTGCCGGGTGTAACCGAGGGCCTGGCCCCGGGAAGTAATAGTCACGTGGGCAATGGACCGGGGACGCAGCAGTTCACCGGCAATGGCATGGCCCGCCTCATGGATGGCCAGCCGGTAAAGCTCGTCTGCCGCCGGCTTGCGGCCCAGCTTTTCCCCCAGCATTACCTTATCCACGGCTTCCATTAAATGTTTCTGGGTGATAAGGCGGGATTTTTCCCGCAGGGCCAGGATGGCGGCCTCATTGGCCACGCTTTCCAGATGCGCGCCGGAAAAACCGAAGGTCTCGCGGGCAATGGCCTCCAGGTCTACCTCCGGCGCCAGGGGCTTGTTGGCCGTATGCAGCTTTAAAATGGCCAGTCTCCCGTCCCGGTCGGGGAGGTCGACCTTAACCTGGCGATCAAAGCGCCCCGGCCGCAAAAGGGCCGGGTCCAGCAGGTCAGGACGGTTGGTAGCGCCGATAACCAGGATCTGGACGTCGTGGCTGCTTTTCAAGCCGTCCATTTCTACCAGGAGCTGGTTTAAAGTCTGGTCGTATTCCAGGTGGGAGGTGTGGCTGCCGCGCTTGCCGCCCAGGACTTCCAGTTCGTCGATAAAGATGATGGCCCGTTTTTTCTGCTGGCGCCGGGCCTGTTCCCGGGCCCGGTTGAAGAGGCCACGCACCCGCTGGGCGCCGACACCGGCATACATCTCGATAAATTCACTGCCGCTGGCTTCGAGAAAAACGGCATCCGTGTAGGTAGCAGCCGCCTTGGCCAGCAGCGTCTTTCCCGTTCCCGGCGGCCCGCTCAAAAGGATCCCCTTCAGGGGACGGATACCCATAGCCTCAACTTCCGAACTGCGGAGTAAAAACTCCAGGGCCTCCTTTAACTCGCGCACGGCTGTAGCCTGGCCACCAATATCAGTAAAGGAAACTTTCACCGGCGGCATATAACCCTTCACCCCCAGGGTTGAAGGGAGCATCCCTTTTTTCTCAATTACCCAGTATAAGAGGAAACCCATCCCCGCCAGGAGCAAAAAGGGAGTAAGGTCCACCCCTTTGATGATTGAAAAGATTGTCAACCCCAAAATTGTACCGGCTATTAATTCTTTTATTTCCCTGAACACTCTATCCCTCCCCCCGGGCTACATCATTGGACCGGGGTATTACCTGGTAAAGGTAATCCTGTCCCTGGCTGAACTGGAGATAAATAAAATCCGTGTCCACATCAACGGCATACCGGTCGATGCCCGACCGGCGTGCCAGTTCCTCTACAGTCGCCGCCATCTGGGTAAAGTTGCCGCGCGCTGCCGCTTCATAAACGGCAAACTGGCATTGCCGCCACAGTCCTTCAAGGTACGGGGAACGGTGGTCCTGGATGACCAGCTCTACCTGTTCCCTGCCGTAAAGTTTGCCAACTGCTTCCTGCACCTGCCGGTAAGCCTGGGGCAAATCGGCCCCCGGTCCCAGGGTAACCTTCACTTCCAGGTCTTCCGCTGCACGGGTAACCGTTACCTCCTGGACGGCAGGATTGGCCTTCAGGGTAGCGGCCAGGGGTTTTTCCTGGCTGTAGTGCCGGTAGACCCACTGGCCCCCGCTCAATAACCCCAAGGTTAAAAGGGCTGCCAGTAAAATAAAATGAAGGCGCCACCCTTTGAAGTGCAAAAACAACACTCCTCTCCCAGGATAACACCTTCAATTATAACAAATTTCGACTAATCAGGCCTTATGAATTACCTGGCAGGACTGCCACCTCTATCTTTCCGCTTCCACCTGCCCCACTAAATCGTAATTGCCGCGGACCCGGGTAATTTTAACCGTAACCAAAGTTCCCGGCGGCAAGGTGCTGCCTTCCATATCTTCAATATAAACCAGACCGTCGACCTCCGGGGCCTGGCGGTAGCTGCGCCCTATCCCGGGGCCTTCAATTAACACTTGCAACTGCCGCCCTATCCAGCGCTCGTTGCAGGACCTGGTAATGGTCTGCTGGTATAGCATTAACCGGTGATAACGTTCTTCTTTTATTTCTTCCGGCACCTGGTCCGGCAAAGCGGCGGCGGCAGTACCGGTTTCCGGTGAATATTTAAAGGCCCCTACCCAGTCGAACTGCATGGAGCCCAAAAAATCCAGGAGAACGCGGAAATCTTCCTCCCTTTCTCCCGGAAAGCCGACAATAAAGGTGGAACGCAGGGCTATGTCCGGCATGGCCTGCCGCAGGCGTTCAATGGCCTTGATGCCGGCAGCCAGGCCACCGGGGCGATTCATGCGCCGCAGGACGGTTTCGCTGGCATGCTGGAGGGGCAGGTCCAGGTACGGCAGCACTTTGGCCTCCGTAGCCATTACTTCCACCAGCTCCGGAGTAATCCTGGTGGGATAGGCGTAGAGGAGGCGCAGCCACTCGATTCCCTGGATACGGGCCAGCTCCCGCAGCAGCTGGGGTAACCGGTACTCGCCGTAGCAGTCCAGGCCGTAAGCGGTAGTATCCTGGGCTACCAGGATCAATTCCTTTACGCCGGTATTGGCCAGGGCTTCAGCCTCGGCAACGATCTTTTCCAGGGGACGGCTGCGGTAGGGCCCCTTGATGGCGGGAATGGTACAGTAGCTGCAGCGATTGTCGCAGCCCTCGGCAATCTTTAAATAAGCATAAGGCTTCCCCTGCTCCGTAAGGCGGGGCAGTTCTGTCTCCCCGGAATCAGCACCTGGGACGTCTAATAGCCGTTCGCCTTTTAACACCCGCTCAATAATCAGGGGCAGGCGCCCGATGGCTGCGGGTCCGATAAAGGCGGCTACTTCCGGGAGTTCCGGCCACAGTTCCCCGGCGTGCTGCTGGGCGAGGCACCCGGCAACAATAATATAAGGCCGCGGCTCTTGCCGGGCCACACCTAAAATAGTTTCCAGGGCTTCCTGTTTGGCCGCGGTAATAAAACTGCAGGTATTGACGATAACCACATCTGCCTCGCGGGGGTCCCCGACAAGGACGAAACCGTTTTTATCAAGGACGCCCAGCATATACTCGCTGTCAACTTGGTTTTTGGCACAGCCTAAAGTTACGACCGCAGTCTTGATCATTATCTCCTCGTTATTATAGCTTCACTGGTATCTTTAACGGCCTCAAAGGTAACTACATCGCCCACCCTGCCCAGGGGGGGCTGGACCTCACCGTTAATGGTAACCTCAACGGCCCCGGCACTGCCAAGGGTAACGGTAATCTTCTCTTCTCCCAGGAATTCTTTGCTTTCACCGGGTCTTATCAACCCGGAAAAATCTTCTTTACCATCAATGTTAACCCCCAACCAGCAGTTGCCGGTAGCACTGATTTTGACTTCCACACCCCGGGCTTGGGGTTCTTCCTCTTCCGGCGGCGCCTGGGGGACGGGTTGCTGGGGGGCCGGTGCCGCCGGTGCCGGCTCCGTCACCTGGGATTGCGGTGGTAAGGTGTTAGGCTCCAGGGATTGACGGTAATAATTATATAACCAATTGATGCCCCAGAGCACCAGGAGGACTGCCGCTACCAGCAGCCAGGGCTTCTTCTTATTACGGGCAAACTCCCTGGCTACCTGGTGCTTCTCTTCTACCGGGATAGTGTCTTCTTCGGCCGGATATTCCTGTTTAAACCTTTCTATAATCGCCTGGACATCGAGTCCCAGATAGCGGGCGTAAGTGCGCACGAAGCCCAGGGCAAACACCCGCCCGGGGAGCTGGTTATACTCCCCCTTTTCCAGGGCATCCAGGTAGCGCAGGCGAATCTTGGTGGCTTCTTCCGCCTCGCGCAGCGAAAGACCCTTTGCCTGGCGTGCAGCGCGGAGTACATCCCCCACCTTTTCCACGGCCTCACCTCCAGGTGTTTAAATCTTCTTCGACACCGTAACAGCAGAATCCTTCAATTATTATGCTCCCAATCATTCATCTTTGGCGCCAAATAGTTCCTGGTATTCTTCCCAGCTGGTTAGAATGGCGCGGGCTTTAGTTCCTTCATGGCCGCCGACAAACCCCCTGGCTTCCATCATATCCATCAGCCTTGCCGCCCTGGTATAGCCTATCCGCAGGCGCCGCTGGAGCATGGAAATTGAAGCCTGCCCGGTCTCCAGGATTACCCTGACGGCGGCAGGAAAAAGCTCGTCTTCCGCCCCGCCGCTGTCTTCGCCGCTTTCTTCCCCTTTCAGGAATCCCGGGTTGTATTCGGGCCGCCCCTGCTGTTTGACATAAGTCACCAGGTCTTCCACCTCCCGGTCGGAAACGTAAACCCCCTGGACGCGGATGGGCTTGCTGGCCCCGATGGGCAAAAAGAGCATATCCCCGCGGCCCAGGAGCTTCTCCGCTCCGGCCATATCCAGGATGGTCCGGGAATCAATCTGGGAGGAAACGGCAAAGGCAATCCGGGAAGATATATTAGCTTTAATCAGGCCGGTGATGACGTCTACCGAAGGCCGCTGGGTGGCAACAACCAGGTGAATACCCGCCGCCCGGGCCATCTGGGCCAGGCGGCAGATGGCGTCTTCTACATCGGCCGGGGCCACCATCATCAAGTCAGCCAGCTCGTCAATCAGGACTACTACCAGGGGCAGGGCGCCCTGGCCGTCGTTTTCCTTCTGCATCAGGCGGTTATAACGGGTAATATCCTTGACCCCTGCTCCGGCAAATAACTCGTAACGTTTCTCCATTTCGCCCACCATCCACTGCAGGGCGGCAGCGGCTTTTTTGGGCTGGCTGACCACCGGCGCCAGCAGGTGGGGAATGCCGTTGTACTGGGTCAGCTCTACCATTTTGGGGTCAACCATTAAAAGTTTTAGCTCCCGGGGGGTAGCTTTAAACAGCAGGCTGCAGATCAGGGCGTTCAGGCAGACGCTCTTCCCCGAACCGGTAGTCCCGGCGATCAGGAGGTGGGGCATTTTCGCCAGGTCGGCAATTACCGGGTTACCCGCTATATCTTTACCCAGGGCCACCGTCAGCTTGCTGCCGGATTCCATAAAGGCAGGATCTTCCAGGACTTCCCGCAGGTGGACCACGGCTATCTCCTTATTGGGCACCTCTATCCCAACGGCAGCTTTACCTGGGATGGGTGCTTCAATGCGCACCTGGGAGGCCGCCAGGCTCAGGGCAATATCGTCGGCCAGGCTGACGATCCTGCTCACCTTTACCCCCGGTGCCGGCTGGACTTCATAGCGGGTCACCGTCGGGCCGCAGCTGACCTGGGTCACCTTGACCTTGACGCCAAAGCTCTCCAGGGTATCTTCCAGGATCTTGATGCGGTCGGTAATATCTTTTTCTAAACGGGGATTTTTTACCCTTACCGGGCGGGATAAAAGACTTAAAGGCGGCAAGACGTAGGGGCCGGGCTCCTCCGGGGCGACTTCTTCCCCTTCTTTACCGGCGGGTTCCTCCGCCTGGAGGGCGACCCTGGGGCGGCGCCGGGCTTTCTTCTCTTCCTCGCCGGCCTGGGGAGACGGGCTTTCCGGGTAGACCCTGGCCTGGACCGGTTCTGCCGGGCTGACCACCGGCTGGATAAGGGACGGCGAAGGTTCCGGCGGCGGGTTAATGACCACGGGCACTACTTCCCGCTCCTGCGATACCGGTTTCCTCCTGGCCTTCAATCCCTTCTTTTCCGGTATCTCCGTCTCCTCCTCTTCCACCTCGGTAAAGAGAAAGGCCAGGAGCCAGTTTTTAAGGGAATGAAAGGTTACGCTGAGGAGGTAGCCCAGGCGGCCGGCCAGGCGGGTTAAAGAGACGCCGGTAGTCAGGAGAAAAGCTATAATACCCAGGGCTACCAGCACAATCCAGGTGCCCACGCGGCCGAAAATGGACCGCAGGAAAAGGGAAACAAGGGCACCCAGGAGCCCACCGCCCTGGCCGGCGACACCATAGGCCAGGACTTCTTTATAAGTACTGCCGTTCATCACCAGGGGCTGGTGCAGGGCGCTTAAAAAGGTAAGGAAAAGTAAAATGCCTCCCAGTAAACGCGGCCGCGTGTCCTTCATCTTGCCCCCGGCAATGAGGCGGATACCCCAGGCTGCCAGGAATAAAGGAAAGATATACTTTCCCTCGCCGGTCAAGGTTTTTAAAAAACCAACCAGTAGCTGACCCACGGCGCCAATGCTGGCCGTAGAGCTCATGTAACCCACGTCAAGGACGTACAACCCCGCCAGGCAAAGGAGGGCCATGGCCACCAGGGCCACGCCGATAATTTCATTTTTAATCTTCTCGTTTGCCGTCCTGGCAGGAGCCATTTTCCATCACCCCGGTTGCTACTATTCTACACCGGGGTGTGAAATTCCTTGCTCCGGCAATAAAAAGATGGCCATGTATGTTTACCGGCTTAATTTCCTATAATAACCCTGAGCCAGGTTTAAATTAAACAAAGGGGAGTCTTATTCATGCCCAGCCCTGATGTCAGTCCCTACCCCGTGCCCAATCAACCGGCCACACCCCCGCCCCGGCCGCAGGAGGAGCCCGTGCGCGTCACCGCGCGTCCCCCTGCCAGCCCGGAGGTTGAAAACATTAAAGAGCTGGGGCAAACCAATGTGGCCGACTATAAAAGTGAAATCCAATGCGTGCAGATCGTAGGCCAGATCGAAGGTCACCTGGTCCTGCCGCCCCAGAACAAAACCACTAAATATGAGCACATTATCCCCCAGCTGGTGGCCATCGAGCAGGACCCTGCCATCAAAGGCCTGCTGGTTGTTTTAAATACCGTCGGCGGCGATGTTGAAGCCGGCCTGGCCATTGCCGAAATGCTGGTCAGCATGTCCAAACCGGTGGTATCCCTGGTCCTGGGCGGGGGGCACTCCATCGGCGTCCCCGTAGCCGTGGCGGCCAACCATTCCTTCATTGCCGAAACGGCTACCATGACCATCCACCCCATCCGCCTCACCGGCCTGGTCATCGGCGTTCCCCAGACCTACGAATACCTGGATAAAATGCAGGACCGGGTCATCCGTTTTATCGTCGAGCACGCCAACATATCCGAGCAGGAACTGCGCCGCCTGATGTTCCAGACGGGCGAGCTGGCGCGGGATATCGGTACCATCCTGGTGGGCAAGGATGCCGTGAAGGTAGGCTTGATTGATGAAGTCGGCGGGCTTTCCCAGGCCGTCCAGCATTTAAAGCAGCTCATTGCCGAAGGCGCCCCCGGCCCGGGGAAACTCCATTGAGAGGGTGATAATGATGTACATCTACAGCCCCATGCCATGGGAGCTTATCTGGGAAGGGGCAGAAAATTTCTGCCCCCGCTACCAGGAAATCAAAGCCGGGCGCCTGACCCTGGAAGTCGAGCCCTTGAGCTTTAACCAGGCCCGGGTGGTCCGCCTGATCAGCACCGACCCGGCCGACTACCTGGCCGGCCCCTACCAGCCGGGAGCAATCCTGGAGTTTGCCCCCCGGCGGGTTTATAACCCTATATAATAGAGCCAGGTATCACGACGCCTCACTGCCGCTTAAAGCTGTTTTTTTCTTCGTATGGAGGCTTAGGGATTGTTGACTTTTTCCATGTGAGCAGGGTGTCTCACGCTGTTCCTGCCCCCGCCATTACCCCGACCCCGGCGCCACCTGGGGTTGGTACAGCTACCGGGAGTCTTTTTCAAGCGATACATGATTGGCAAGAAAACTTACCGGCTTATCATATAACCGGGCAGGAAATGGGTAAGCCCCGGGAACAATACGACCAGAATCGCCATGATCAGGAGGGTAACGATGTACGGGGCTGAGCCACGAAATACCTCCCCCAGCGATATACCTTTAAACAGGCCGGCGACAGCAACGCTTATCATGCCGTAGGGTGGCGTAAGGCCACCAATGCCCAGCAGGATGGTCAATAAGACACCATACTGGAGAGAGCTAAGATTGACCTGCTTTAGCATGGGGAAAAACAAGGGCACGGTTAACAGCGTCACCGAGCCGGGGTCCATAAACATGCCGAGGATAAAGTAAACACCAATCATTAGCATCGCGAAAACCAAGGGCGAATTGGTAAAGCCGCCGATGCTTTCTGCCAGTGCCCGCGGCAGGCCGCTAAAAGCCAGGAAAACGTTAAAAATGGTCGCTCCAATGATCATAAAGCCGACGGCACCCATAACTTTTCCTGCCTCGGTAAAAGCTTCTATAAACGATTTCCAGGTTAAACTGCGCCTGAGCAGGGCGATGACAAACATGATAAAACAACCGGCAGCTCCAGCTTCGGTAGGAGTAAAAACACCGATATAAATGCCACCCAGTATGGTCGCCAGGGCAAGCAGGAATGGCCACATCATCCCCAGGCCCTGCCACCGTTCCCGCCAGCCTGCCTTTACACCTACCGGAGCCAATTCTGGGTTTATACGGCAAGTAAGCCACAGGGTTAGCATATACAGCACTGCAAGAATCAGTCCTGGTATAACGGCAGCGATAAAAAGTTCCCCGATAGGCGTCTGCGTCAGCGCGCCATAGACTATCAGGGTGCCGCTAGGCGGAATCATCGTGGCGAGAATACTTGCCGCCACAATTGTTCCCATAGACAAGCTATCTTTATAACCCTGCCTGCGCATTTCCGGCAAGGACATTGAGGTAAAAGTTACAGCTGCACTCAAAGGGTCACCCACACAGGCGCCGAACGCGGTATTTGCCAGGATACAAGCATGACCCATGCCGCCCCGCCAGTGGCCGATCCAGCTTCTTGTCCCTTCATAAAAGCTGGAGGCAACATTGGCCAGAAGGGCAATGAAGCCCATAAAAGTAAACAGGGGAAACACTGACCAGACATAGGAAGTCATTGTATTAAAAGGACTGGTGCTGAGTACGGCCATGGCTCCACCAAAGCCTCGAAAATAGGCAATCCCGGCAAAACCAATAGACAGGAAGGCCATGGTAATAGGCATGCCAAAATAAATAAGGACGAAAAACAAGACAAGACCGATTATACCTATGAATTCCGGGCTCATTTCTGCACCGCCTTTAACTGGATAAAAAATTTTAGCATGCGGGTCAAGATCGCTACCACGCACAGGGCCCAACCGAATGTTGTCACGTAGTAAAAAGGATAATAAGGGATGCGGAGTATGTCAGTTGTCTGCCCGGAGTGGATCATCATCTCGCTCTGTCTTAACGTCCCCCAGAAAGCCAGGCAGGCTGTAATCAAGGCCAGACAGTGCATGAAAAACTCAATGATTATCCTGGTTTTTACTGAAAGCCGCTCCAGGATCATATCTACTTTGATGTGGCGGTCTATAAGGAAATTATAGGGTCCGGTCAGGAATACAAGGGTAAGTACCATTAAACTCGATATTTCGACTACGCCGATCAGCGGGTGCTTGAACAAGTAACGCCCGGAAACATGCGTGACTGTCAGGAGCATGAGCGTTAGCACCAGGATCATACCCAAAATCTGGCATACGCGCAATAAAGCCCCAGTAGCTTCTATAAAAGCTGGAGGCTGTTCGTCAATACTGTTATCGGTGTTATTACGCTCGTTGTCAGCCATTCTCTTGTCCTCCCTTCAGGGGTGATGGGGGGTATCTCCCATCCTGGCCCGGGCATCCAGAACCGGAAGGAGAGGTCCCCCCATCATAACCGGAAATTATTGTTGACCCCACTCTTTCAACATTTGTTCTGGATAATCTTTGGGATAGGTATCATAAGCGTACTTCTTGGCCAGATTTATTGCATCATTAAGAATCTCTTTTCCAGGAGCACCTTTGGCCTCGGCATCCTTTACCCATAAATCCCATGAGGGTTTTATGATCTTTTCCCATTTTTCTTTTTCGGCGTCAGGGAGAACATAAATTGGGTCTTTGCCGGTCTTCAGATACTTTTGCTCTATTTGCTCTCTAAAAGCTATTTCGTTCTTATCCGTACGATAGCTGTGGACCTCCATAAAAGCCTTCATGCCTTCACCCACGAGGAGCTGTTGTAGATCTTGCGGAAGGCTGTTCCATTTGTCCAGGTTCATGACCACCGCTTCAAAGCTCATACCTAACGAACCAACTTCTGTAGTGTAGTTAAAAAGCTGGTAAAATCCTGAGCTTATAGCAAACTCATATTCACCGATCATTCCCTGGACAATCCCTTTAGCCAGGGCGTCATAACCTTCAGCCGGTGAAATTGATGCAGGAGTTGCTCCGAGAGTTTTTATCGCCTCGGTAACATAACGCCCGGAATGGCATTCTATTACTACTCCCTTTAAGTCTTCCATTGTACGTATCGGCTTTTTGGTCGTGTGAATCTGGCCCGCGCCCATGGGCATAAAACCGAGAAGCTTTACTCCGGCAGCCTCAAACTCTTTCTCCAGCTGCGGGTATTTCTTTACCAATTCAGTCGCGGTAAGACCGGCAGCGCGTGATGCCGGATACTCAAACAGGAGCGGCAGCATTATATACTCGTTGAGGGGGAAACGGCCGGCATAAATGCCCATTTGGAAATCACCCATATCGGCAACGCCGCCTTTGACACCATCAAGTATTTCAGGCGCCTTAAGCACGGTTTCATCAGGCTGGAACTGGATCTGCAGGCGGCCACCACTTTTCTTTTCAATCCACTTAGCCCAAGGTACCATCGTATCCTTGTAGGTAGGCGTTGTCGACGTTTGGGCCGTAGCCCAGGTTAGTTTAACCGGAGCGCTGTTATTTGTAGCTGCAGCCCCACCACTCGTAGAAGAACTGCCGCTCTTCTGGCAACCTACAGCAACTAAAAGCATAACAGCTATAGTTAAATATAAAATTGCTCTTTTAAACCTCATCTTGTTTTTTCCCTCCTTATCAAACTTATTAATCTTGAGCACCGCTTTTCTTAACTGGATTTATCTCCTGGCCACCCGCTAGGCACACCCCCCATATATTCAATATGCACGTGGAACCCCCAAACCACCCGCTTTAAAAGTTGATGCAAGGCTGCCTGGCGTTCGTTGCCTATCGCAGCACGTACCTGGCCGCGTTCTCACCGGCCATATATCCTGAAGTAAAAGCCCAGGCCAGGGTTGTTCCCGGGATATGCCATTCAGTTACCCAACCGCTGGTGTTATCCCCGGAAGCATATAGGCCGCTAATAATATTACCATCACGCCTGATAACTTCCATCCGGTGATTTATTCTAATTCCACCGGCAGTGCCGTGACAGAACCGGACAGCTAAGATGGCGTAAAAAGGTGGCGTGCGCAGCGGGAGGAGGAAGCTGCGGTCTTTGACAAAATCGGCGTCGCGTCCCTCATCGCAGAATTTATTGTAACGATCTACCGTTGCTTTCAGGACCTCCGGTTTTACTCCTATAAATGAGGCTATTTCATCCCACGATTGGGCAATCTTTACTTTTTTCCCCCTGGCAGCCTCTTTTTCTAGATCCTCATCCAGGGTAGCAAACCAGTCCAACCCGCCCATGGCAATTTGTCTCTCGTTCGGATTTTCTTGAATATACCTTTTAATATCAGCATCAAGCAGCGCATATAAGACCGCACCCGGCTGCTTGTTTAAAGCAGCTCCGGCCATCATACTGGCGCACTCGTCGATAAAACGTTCGCCGTTTTTATTCACCCAGATACATTCGGGGCGTAACATGGTTTCATGAACACTGTATGCCCAGGGGTGATGGCCCGGACCAATTATCCCTGCGTCCATATCCTCGCCTATAAGAGCACCCAGCTCTTCAGCCATCGTTATCCCATCACCGGTGGAAAATCTTGTACAAAGCGTGTTGATCGGGCCATCTATTTCAAAATATTTGGGGAAATACTTTCTTAACATTTTATCGTTTGCCCCGAAGCCACCGGCGGCAATAATTACGCTTTTAGCGTTTATCCGGTATTCTTTATCCGGTCCTGAGGCCAGAACCCCGCTTGCCTTAAATCCAGGACCATCAAGCAGTATTTTATTTGCCTTAGTCCTTGTAAGTATTTTTATTCCTAACCTCTGGCATTCCTTATGCATAGCTTCTACTACTGTGCCGCCCACAAACCCGGGGCCCCTGGACGGGTCCTTCGCCCTGTAACCTCCCTGCCTGGTAGGCATTCTCAGAACCTGAAACTTTTTACCCTGGAGTTCAAACCCGCCCGTTACAAAATTTATTCCTTTGTCTTTCAGCCATTTAACAACTTCGGGGTTCTTCTCTAAATATGTCCTGACTATCCTGGCGTCAATCAGCCAGTTGCCGGATTCCATGGTGGTTTTAAAAGCATCATCAATACTGGCCTGCAAATCAGCCGGTTTATCAGATGTAAATCCCAATCCAAACATAACTACTGCCAGCCAGGCATTCCCGCCCGTACGCGAGGCTTTTTCAAGTACAACAACGTCTTTTACTCCCATTTCTCTTGCCCTAACAGCAGCGACCAGACCCGAGCCCCCGCCACCAATAATTACTAGATCGCAAGATAGATTTTCAGTGTTCAATAATTTTTCCTCCTCAGGAACATTATATCTACTTTATATCCCAGCTAATATTGCAGCTATTTTTCGCCACTTATTTAGGTTCTTTTATAAATTTCTTTTGAATAATAATTTTTTTGTAATATTTATATTAATTACTTCCAAGTTGGAAATTTTTTCGCATAAACGCCTGGTAACCGGTTACTTGCCAAATTTCAGGTTAAATCATTTTACCACCTCAACGATTCCTGATACAATCCTTTACCGTCAACATAAGTATAAAAAGAAACCGTTGAAAACGCAAATATAATTTGTTATATTAAGTCATAAAGGATTTGTTATGATTTATTATATTTCACAATGTGAGGAATAAGTCAACAGATGACATTACACCAGCTGGTCATTTTTCGCACTATTGTTGAAAAAGGTAGTTTCATTCGTGCCGCTGAACACTTAAAAATTTCACAACCTGCCATTAGTACTCAATTAAAACTACTGGAGCATGAATTGGGCCATGCCATGATTAAGAGAAAGCCGGCCACTGGCAAGGTGGAATTAACGCCGGCTGGCGAAATAACTTACAAAGCAACCATCAGGATCCTCGAAGAAGTAGAACAATTGATGGACGAACTCAAGTTTTTAAATAAAATCCGCGTAAACCGGCAACAGCTTATCAAGGTTATTTGTGATGATCTCACCGGAACTTATATTTTACCAAATCTAGTGGCAGAATTTCGCAGGGACTTCCCTAACGTCAATATCAGGATTATTTGCACCGCTATCCCAACTGCTGAAAGAATGCTACATGAGGAAACGTATGATCTGGCCCTTCTCCCCGTTGATATTAATACTCCAAGGTGCGTTCAGGAGTTCACCTATACTATAAATTTAACTGCAGTTACCAATCCTAAATTGCTCGAACAATGTAAATCCAATAATTGGCACGATCTGCCTTTTATCCTCCCGCCACCGGACAATACGTTACTGCGCAGGCGCGTCGAGGCCTACTTCAAGAAAATCGGTGTAACACCCAATATAGTCATGGAATTAGGCTCCCCCGAACTAGCCAGGCGAACTTTAATCAACGAACCCTTTGCCACAATCATCTTTAAAATAGTTATCCAGGAAGATCTCAAGGCAGGACTGCTTGTTGAGCTCCCTGTACCTGAAAAGCTCCCTGTGGCAATCCACAAGGTCGTATACAAACAATCGCAGTCAAACGATCATACAAGGGCATTCATCAATTTTTTGCGAGAAAAGTTGACAGTATGTATTGATTAGGAGGGGGCGGCTAGCCCCCTCCTGGCAGTTGCGTTCCAGCCAGATTACGCTAAAGCCGGCCGCAAACAGGCCTATGAGATTTTCGCCAACCGCGGGCGTCCGTCAATCGCAGAGCCTTTCGACAAATACCGGTATAACAGGATTGGGGTTTTGCTCCAGCCAAAAAACGCACAGCCCGGTGGGTATGCTATCAGAAATGGTAACGGTGCGCACTTCCTCGTTTTTCTCCAGCCTGGTATTGCGGTCAATGATGGCCACGCCAATGCCTACTTCAACGCACAGCAGCAGGCTTTCCAGGTTGTTGAGCCTGCGGGCTATTTTGGGCGTAAAACCGGCGGCAGCGCACTGCTCCAGGAATATAGAGTACCCCCCGGGCGACTCTTCCGGCGAGATAACCACGAAGGGCTCGTCCTTCAAATCATGAATATTGAGGTTTTCCTTGCCTGCCAGGGGATTTTTCCGGTTTATGGCTATCGCTATGGTTTGTTTCCTGATAGTCCTTTTCAATGCCCCGGGAAGGCTTTGCGCTTCAAAAGAAAAAGTAATAATGACGTCGTAGTACTTGTTGTTCAAGCCCTGGCGCAGGTTGCTAAAACCCCTTCGTTCAAGATTGAGCTCTATGGTAGGATTGCAGGCGGCAAAGGTATGAATGCGGTCCAGCAGGAAGGTGTTTACCTCCTGCCCTTCGATTATGCCTACCGAAATGACGCCGGTGTCGCTCCGCCCGATCGCCCTGGCCTGTTCAAAAGCCCTGGCCGTTCTATCGGGAATATCCTGGAGCTGCTCGAAAAGGTACTGGCCAGCCCTGGTGAGAATTAACGAACGGTTGGTGCGATGGAAGACCTGCACCCCGAGCTCCTGCTCCAGGAGGGAAATCTGCTTGCTCAAGTTTGGCTGCGTGGTGTACAGTTTTTCTGCCGCCACGGTAAAGCTCTTATATTTGGCGGCTTCGATGAAGTACCTGAGCCTCATGAGATTCATGGGCAATCACCACTGGGTAATTTTCTAATAATTATATCATACTCAATGCTGTAGTTTAAATTAATAATAAAGCCCCGGTCCATAACTGGCGACGGGCCGGGGCCTGGTAGCTTTTTATGAATTAGAGGTTGATGGCGGAAAACCAGCCTTCTTTGATGGCGTGTTCTACAGTGCGAGCCCGGACGCAGTCGCCTGCCTGGGCGTATTCTTCCGTTAATCCCATGAAGCTGTCAGCAAGCTCCGTGAGGCCCTTCATGCCCGTGGCAAGGATCACAGCATCTGCCGCTATGGAGACGCTTTCGCCGTCCTTTTCATAAGTGACGCTTCCGGCGGCAATAGCGGTGCAGCGGGCCGCCAATACTACATGGAGCCGTTCTGCCTCTTTTCGCATCTCGACCAGAAGCTCGTCGCGCTGCGTGGTCGAGGCATCAGGGGCCAGAGCCTGCTGCATTTCAAGCACGGTAACGTCTTTGCCGAGATGGGCCAGATGGATGGCCAGCTCGCAGCCGACCTGGCCGCCGCCAACGATTATTACCCTCTCGCCCAGCTCGGTCTCTCTGCCAAATACATCCACCGCGATAAGGGCGTGCTCCACACCGGGTATGGGCGGGATGAGCGGCTCGCTTCCCACAGCGGCGATCACCGCGTCGTAACCTTTCACATCTTCAGGCTTTACCTCGGTATTCAAGCGCACGTCCACAGCGGACTTATTGATCTGGCGTATGAGGTATTCCCTGAAATTGTCCAGCGGGTACTTGAAAGGTACGTATTTGGCATACTTTATCTTGCCGCCCAGGGTATCGGTTTTTTCAAACAGGGTGACATAGTGGCCCCGCTCTGCCGCGGTCAGCGCGGCCTGCATCCCGGCAGGGCCGCCGCCTATGACCGCTACTTTTTTCTTAACGGCCGGAGGCGCGATCAAATGATCGAGGTGCTGCAGCCCCACCGCCGGGTTGACAGTGCAGCTTAAATGACGCTCGTAAGTCGTGCTGTCGTGACAGCGCATGCATTTCACGCACGGCCGCACGTCCTCGACGCGCCCTTCACGGCATTTTTTGATCATATCGATGTCGGCGATAAAGGCGCGAGTCATTGCGACGAAGTCAGCTTTACCGCTCGCGATGATCTCTTCGGCGGCGTCAAGGTTGGGGATGGCCCCGACGGTAGTTATCGGGATGCGGATGCGGCCCGATTTTTTGAAGGCTTCGGCCAGGAACACGTTGGGCATGGGCGGCAGGAAACCGCAGGGGTGAGTGACCGTCATCCAGTCGGGGTTGTGCATACCGGCCGAGACCTGCAGGATGTCGCAGTAATCCTGAAGAATCTCGCCGATGCGGATCCCTTCCTCCAGGTCGATGCCGCCTTTTTGAAACTCGCTGCCGGATATGCGCACCTCCACGATCAGGCCCGGCGCTTTTTTCCTTATGGCCTGCAGGATCTCCACTATATAGCGGCAGCGGTTTTCTGTCGAGCCGCCGTACTGGTCGGTGCGCCTGTTTGTGTAGGGCGACAAAAACTGCGCTATGGGGATCGAGTGCCCGAAGTGAAGCAGGATCGCGTCATAGCCGAGCGATTTTATTACAGCGGCGTCTTCCGCGTACCAGTTTTTGAACTCCTCCATTTTGGCAACTGGTATCTCGCGTCCCGGCTCGCCGTTCATCTGCCGGGCGCCGTCAGATACCGTATAGCCGTCCGGGAATATTCCTAAAAGCTCCATGGAAGCCCTGGCGCCGTAAAAATGAATGCGGCTGGCGAGTTCGGCCAGGGCATTTGTGTGGTTGGGCTGGTAGAGGTTCCAGCTCATGTGGATGCCATCGTCAAAGGCGGGGCCTGTGCTGACCCCCGTCACGGTGACCATGCCGGCACCGGCCTTTGCCCTGGCTTCAAAAAAGCGCATTACCCTCTCAGTGGGGTAAGGCTGGCCGTCCGACATGGAATGCAGGGTAGAAGGGCCGGAGATTATGCGGTTTTTCAGCAGGATGGCGCCGACGCGCCTCGGCGAAAGAACATGGGGATATTTTTTCATTTTAGTCCCTCCAAAGGCTTTTAACCGGCGATATATTCGGCATTAGCAGATTATTACCTGCTCAATTTTATTTTCTTTTTTTACAGGTTAGGGTTTATGAGTATTTTTAGCTGGCCCCTGCGGTCTTTGCGGTCGAGGCCCTTTTCCACGCATTCGTCCAGAGAGATGATGTCGGTGACCATGCCGGGGAAAGAGATCTTGCCGGCGGCCAGCATGTCCAGGTAAATCCGCACTTCTTCTTCGGTGTACACAAAGGAAAACTGGATGTCAGGCTCAAATATGCTGAAACTCCCGGGCACGATATTCATGGGCTCCTGTATCGTGCCCAGTACGACCACCTGCCCGCCGGGCTTTACGCATTGATAAATGCAGTTGGACAACGATTCCATATTGCCCGCGCATTCAAAGACCACGTCCGCGCCCACAGGAGAACCGAGGATTTTTTTGATCTCATTGCCTATATCCTTGCATTCCCTTGCGTTAATGAAGTAGTCTGCGCCGTACTTCTTAAGCAACGGCTCTTTTTCGGAATTCGTACCGAGGGCGATGATCTTGTTTGCTCCGCCGACTTTGAGAAACTGGATGGCGGCGAGGCCTATGGGGCCGGTGCCGGAAACCACCACGTTGTCGCCGACCTTGAAGCGAGATTTTCTAACTCCGTGAAGCGAGACGCAGATGACATCAAAGAGCACCGCGTCTTTGGGATCCACGTTGTCCGGTATTTTTACCAGCATGGTGTGCGCGACGTCCCGCACCAGGAAGTATTCGGCAAATCCGCCGTCGGGACCGCCTATGCCGGCCGTTTTGGGAAAACCGTAGATGCAGACGTTGGTTTCCCCGCGCCGGCATGACGGGCACATCTGCTCGCAGGCGGATGGCGGCCCGCACAGGATCCTGTCGCCCACCTTGAAATCGGTAACGCCTTCTCCCACCTCGACCACTGTGCCGACGTTTTCGTGACCGAGCACCATGGGCAGGGGCGCGGGGACCATGCCTATTTTATAAAACTCCACGTCAGTCCCGCAGATGCCGGCGTATTCTATCTTGACGACCAGCTGGTTGGGGCCGGCAGACGGCCGGGGCCTTTCTTCAATCCTGAAATCTTGCTTACCGTATAAAACTCCTGCTTTCATTGAATGTCCTCCTTTTGTTCCGGCTTTGACGCCGAGATGAAGGCTACATATTTTTTTATCCTTTCTTTGTATTCAGGTGTCTTCTTCTGCTCGGCCAGCCTGGTCTCGTAGTGGTAGATGTCATCCATGTGCTTTAGCTTGCCGGGCAGAAGGGTGTGGGCCAGATCGTACTGTCCGGGTTCGACGGTAAAGACAAATTTGCCGTCGACCTTGCTGAGCTCGCCCGTCATGCCGCAGACTTCGCAGACGGCCATGCCGTCGCTGTTTAAAAAGAAGTTCCTGCTGTGGCATAAAGGGCACACTCCGGGGTCGCCCAGGTATCGGGCGTTATCTATATCGGCCGCGGCCTTCGCTATGTTCACGCCGACCCTGTGGCAGGTCGCCACCTTCTCATCGTCAAGCACTATGGATTTTGCCCAGGCAAAAACTATATCGTCGATGACCTTCCAGGACGCGGTCATGGCAACCAGGTTCATATCCGCGGATACGCGGGTGTTCCAGTCGCTTCCTCCTATTGATATGAAAGAGACGGCCTTTTTCTTAAACTTCCTGGGGTCAGGCCCCGGCTTGCCTTCTTTTTCGGCGATTTTTTGGGCGACGAAGTTTATGCCTATATCGTGCGAGGGGCCGCACAGGCGGTCCTGAAGCACATGCATTATGCCGGGAGAGCCCTTTTCAAAAATGGGCATGACAAAAATAATGCCGTCGGCGTCAAGCACCTTGTTTTCCAGCCATTTGAAATCGTCTTTAAGCACGCAGTCCCCATTGCCGCCCTGCATGAGGTTGTTTACACAGGCTATGCACCCGGTACACGGCTTTAAGTTGAGGTCGTGCAGGCGGATAAACTCAATCTCGGCTCCCGCTTCTTTAGCCCCCATCAGGGCCTCGCGGGCCATCGCGTCGTTGCTCCCGTTCTTGCTTCCGCCCGAAATGGCAAGCACTTTCATTTTTAAACCCCCTCATATTTAATATAACGGCTGTGTTATACCCCGGCTTTTCTAAAAAGCCGATGATGGATCAACAAGAATAATGACGAGACGCTTCTTTAAAAACCCCGGGGGAATTCATGCCTATTGCGGCAAGTGCTCCGGCAATACATACAGCAAAAACTATAAAAATTGAAACAACGTACATTCCTGTGATATGCAAAGCTGTTGAACCTGCCGCCACGCCGAACGTGCCTCCGAAGATACCGATGCCCATGGTCAATCCACCTACAGTACCGGTAATATGCACCGGATAGTTTTTAGAAATAAATGTCAAACAATTGGGATTGGGCTGGCCCATAAAAAACCCGGCCAAGATCAGACAAATCGTGAGGGTAACCGGATTGCTATTTACTATAGGAAGTAATACCGATACGCAGAAAAAAGCAGTTAAAATAAAAGTGGTAATAACCGCCGCTTTTATTCTCCCGCCAAATATCCTGTCCGTGATAAAGCCGCTGCAAATAGACCCTATCATGAATGCGAGAGTATATATGCCCATGATCGCTCCCGCTAATTTAGGTCCCATATTTAGTCCGGCCGGCGGCGGGACAGCAATATGTCCGGGTGTTAAATCATTGTATGCCTGCATAACCCAGGACAGGCAGAAAACACAAATAATGGTACACCAGAATACAGGAAGCTTTAAAACCAGCTTAAATTCTTCATTGGCCTTCTCTCCTGATTGTCGATCTGGCAGGTGTCCGGGAGATTTAGGCCCAAAGTTGTAAATTATGAGCATAATCAGAGCTATCAGCATTATCATCCCAAAAGCGGCAATCGTTCCCAGCCAGCCGCTCTTGGCTGCTATAAAAGGACCCGCCATCAATCCGGAGGTAATACCTAAAGAGAGCGCGGCTCCAGTAATACCTTGATATATTCCCCTCTCGTCCGGAGGGAACCATTCTGCCGCCACCCTGGGGCCTGAGGCTATAAGCGGGCCGCAACCAATTCCCTGGAGAGCTCGAAGTACAATAATTCCAGGGATTGAATGTCCGAACAGAGGCATGCATAACGCACCAACTACCGCAAGCGCCGTGCTAATGGTACAAGTTTTGCCAAGCCCGATCTTGTCCATAAAATAACCGCCTAAAATCCCGCCGATCGCTACCATTAAAGTAAAAGGCATCACTGCCACAGCTGTTGCCGTACCCAAATCTGTATCCAGCAATCCGGCAATATCCCCTACCAGTGGTGTTGGAGCGATCAGCAACATGCCCTGGGCAAGAACCGCCAAGCAAAATATAATGAGCACATACCAGCGATATTTGGGATATATTGCTTTAGACATATTGACCCCCCTCATTAGTTTTCTCCCTTAGCTTCCTCAAAGCAATTTAATCCTTCGTCTTAACCTGTTCTAAAATAATATCACCCCTTCTTTTTAAGGCATGGGAAAGCGCTGATGAAGGCAACCAGGGCTTAGAAGTTCATGTTGGTGCTGTACGAAGAGACAGGCGACTTGATGTGTCCAACCAACAAACGCAGGAGGGGCAATTGCTGTTTTTGTGTCCTTCATCACCTATTTTCATTATTAATTATGAAGAAAGAGATTTCAAATAACTATTTGGGTTGGTTTAACGTCTAAATAGTTATACCCGGAGCAGCCGTTCCAACCGTCACGCACAAGATTTTTATCTTTTTCTAAGCTTTTTTAAGTTCTATTTCACTTTTTTAGATTATACTAACTTAAGAGCAATCAGCTGGCCATGCCCCGCAACGAAACTCAAAGGGAGGTGATGCTAATCGATGAAAGATATTAAATACCGCAGCGAATTAAAGCATATCGTCACCCTGGCAGACGCGGTCGTGCTAAAGCGCAGGCTGGGAGTCTTGCTGCCCTGCGACGAAAACGCCGGGCCGGACGGGAAATACCATGTCCGCAGTTTATATTTTGACACCCCGGAAGACAGGGCTCTTTGGGAAAAGATTGAAAGCCTGCCTTTGAGAGAAAAATTTCGCATCCGTTTTTACAACCACGACCACGGCTTCATCCGGCTGGAGAAAAAGATTAAAAGATACGGCAGAAGCGCCAAGTTCCAGGCAGGGTTAAAAAAGGATGAAGTGCAGGCAATCTTAAATGGTGATATTTCTTTTTTAAAAATTCCGACCAGATTCTACTGCGGGAGTTTTACCTGAAGCTTAAAACAGAAAGGTTTATTCCTAAAACCGTGGTGGACTACATGCGGGAGGCCTACAGCTGCCGGCCGGGCAATGTGCGGGTGACGATCGACAGTGATGTCCGGGCTTCGATAAGCTCGACCGATCTTTTCAACGCCCATCTCCCCCTGATCCCGGCGCTGGATGCCGGTCTTTGCATACTCGAGGTAAAATACGACGGCTTCCTGCCGGAGTTCATCCAGGACCTCATCCAGTTGAACAAATGTACATCTACTTCTATTTCCAAATACGCGGCCTGCCGTCTGTATGCAGGTCAAATGAAAGGAGCGGTTTTATAATGAGATTTACCTTTAGCGACATTTTTAAGTCTAATTTTTTGGAGAAGGTTTCCGGGTTTTCCTTTACCGACGCCGCCCTGGCGCTGGTGGCGGCCTTCCTGGTGGGCATGTTCATCTACGTTGTTTACAAGAAAACTTTTGCCGGCGTCATGTACTCGCGCCCCTTCAACATCTCCCTGGTTATGATGACCATGCTGACGACTTTTGTCATCCTGGCCATCAGCTCCAACGTCATCCTCTCCCTGGGTTGCAGGTGGAGAATTGTGTTTTTCGAAGCAATCACGCCTCAAATTACGTACCCTTAAGAGCAGTCTTAAACCAGGAAAAGGAAAAGTTATTAAATACCATAAATTATATCCTAAAAGAAAAGGATCAGCGGTTTCTGCGCCCGGAATATTTACGCGGGTTATAACTGCAGGGGGATTTGACCCAGACCATGATCCGCGGCTCGATTTTATCCTACAGGCGGCCGGGGGTGAGAACAGCACCCGGAGCACCGGCTGGACCAACAGGAACAGGGCGGCTGTCCGGGCGCCCAGGCCCCTGTTAAACCGGGCGAGGTTATCTCGCCCGGCTCAAGCTCTCATAAGCTTTCTGCGTTTGAAGAAAAATGCCATGATTAACCCAAGAATGATGGCAAGGGCGGATACCGCCAGGGACCGGCGACCTCTACAAATCCACCGGTAACACCCTGAAATACAACGGCCCTGATCCGGAAGATTATTCCGGCTTTCAGATTCGGCGTGACGCTTTGAGCGTTCCCGGTCGCGTCCGGCCAGGCCCAGAATAACCGTAACCGATAATTTAATGCCGGAGCGGACGACGGCCCGCCCTGCAGTCACCATTTCCTGCACGCTTACCCCTTTGTTGACTTCGTCAAGCAGTTCCGGGTCGCCGGTTTCAACTCCCAGATAGGCAACCGTAAGCCCTTTTTCTTTTAAACTCGCGAGTTCTGCCTCGCTTTTTTCCAGGATACTGCGGGGGCCGGCATAAATTCCCACATGGCGAAGGCCGGGAAACGTTTGATATAAAAGCGAGAGCACATGGATTAGATCCTCAGTATTCATGGCCAGGGCATCGCCGTCGGCGAGGAACACCTTTTCTACATCTTGGTAGTACAGCCTGGCCATTCTAATATCGGTTTCGATCTCTTCCAGCGTTCGCACGCGAAATTTTTTATCCTTGTACATCCCGCAAAAAGTGCAGCCGTTGTGCGAACAACCTAATTTCGCTTGTAACTCCATCCCGGCCTCTGCGCGGCCATAAAAACCGCAATTGCTTACAG
>NZ_JANRHG010000001.1 GCF_024733845.1 Neomoorella sulfitireducens | reverse complement strand
ATCCCCCATAATCTACGAATTGGGCTTTAATGCCCGTTCTTCAGGGCTTAAAACGGCATTCATGCTGCCGCTGCGGAAGCCTTCTAAATCAAGGGTAATATAAGTAAACCCGAGTTTGTGAAGATGGTTAACCAGCTTTTCCCTGATTTTTGCATCAATGAGGAGGGTAAAAGCAGAAGGGCTTACCTCCAGGCGGGCAATGGGACCGTGGTGGCGTACCCGGATTTCCCGCAGCCCCAGCTGACGCAAAAAAGCTTCGGCTGCAGCGACCTGTCCCAGCTTTTCCGGCGTGATGGCCTGTCCATAAGGGATGCGGGAGGAAAGGCAGGCCATGGAGGGCTTATCCCAGTTGGGCAAGTCCAGATATCTGGCCAACTGGCGGATTTCCGCTTTGGTCAGTTTTACTTCCTGCAGGGGGCTGCGGATGCCGAACTCTGCAGCCGCCTGGATACCGGGACGGAAATCACCGCTATCATCGGCATTGGCTCCGTCAACGATTGTTTTCAGACCATTTTCCCGGGCTAGCTCCCGGAGTCTGGCATAAAGTTCCTTTTTACAGTGGTAACAGCGTTCCGGTGGGTTAGCAGTGAAGGCGGGGTTTTCCATTTCACCGGTATTTATTACCATATGCCGGACCCCGAGTTCCTGTGCCAGCCGGGCAGCGGCTTCTATTTCCTCCCGGGGATAAGTAGGTGAAGCGGCGGTAACTGCCAGGACCCTGGCCGGGGTCAAACTTGCTACCTTGATTAAGAGGCTGCTGTCGACGCCGCCGGAATATGCTACCACAATAGCTCCCATTTCTGTTAATTTTTTTTGCAGAAGTTCCAGTTTGACAGCTAAATCTGGGGACAACATTTAAATCACCACGCCTTAATTTTTAGGTTTAAAATTTTCTCTACGGACTGCGGTAAATCCTGCCGCATGCAAAATTAATTCTAAAATGGTCCGGTAAGAAAAAGAAATTTACCAACAGGAAAATGGCATTTTATGTGGAAATAAATCCTTTGCTGTAATTTAGCAGGGAGGATTTTACCTTGGCGGTACTTACTTCTTTACTGGCACCCTATAATATTCCCATACTCCTGGGATTGGCCCTCCTGCAGTTCATAATCATCCTTTTTCTCTGGTATAACCGTGCTGAAATAAGGCGCCTGGAGGGACGCATTAAGCGCCTGGTTGAAACCGGTGAAGGTCACGACCTGACTGCCGTCCTGGAGCGTTTTCAGGACCTGGGACATGTAAAGAAGGTCCTTGACCAGGTGCAGGAAAAGGTAGCCGACCTCCAGGTGGGTCTGGACAAAAGTTTTAGCCGCATAGGGTTGATTCGCTTTAATGCTTTCCCGGATACGGGAAGTGATTTAAGCTTTGCCCTGGCCCTCCTCAGCCGGGAAGCCAATGGTTTTATCCTCACGAGTCTTTATGCCCGCGACGAAACCCGTGTTTTTATCAAACCCGTTTATAACGGGCGTTCTACCTACCGCTTGAGCGAAGAGGAAGAAAAAGCCCTGGCCATGGCCCTGGGTCTTCTAAACCCGGAAGAGGCAGCCAGTTAGGAGGAACCGGGGTTGCAGGGTATCCGGCGTGATCGTTATTTTACGTTAATGCTTGTACCGGAAGGGCGAAGAATTTTTCGTTTTTATCTCCCGGCGTGGTTGTTCCAGGTCGCAATCATACTGGCCATAATGCTTATCATAGCCTTTATTGTTGCTTTAGGAGCAGTATACCACCTGCAAAAAAGGGTTGCCGAGCTTAGAGCTATTGACCAGATTAATGCCAGGCAGGCTGCCCAAATTCTGCAGCTGGAGGAACAGGCCAGGGCTTTGCAGGAAAAGATCAAGGAAATCGACGAACTGGATGCCCGGGTAAGGTCTTTGCTCGGCCTGGGACAGGGTGGCGGGGGGCGTCCCAGCACAGCTTCCCGGGGCGGTCGTTTAAGACCGGGAGAACAGGAACAGACATTAGAGCAGGTACGTTCTATCCTAAAAAACGTCGCCCGGGACACTCCTCGCCAGGAGGTTAAGCTAATAGAACTGGCCAGGGAAATGGAGCAGCACCTGGCTTATCTGGCAGCCCTGCCCTCGCACTGGCCGGTATCGGGGCCTGTTTCTTCCCCCTTTGGTTACCGGGATTCCCCCTTTGGCCGGCGGGAAGAATTTCATGACGGTATTGATATTGCTGCTGTCTATGGCGCGGAGGTCCAGGCTGCCGGCAATGGCCAGGTTGTTTTCGCGGGATGGATGCCGGTCTACGGGCGTGCCATTATTATCGACCACGGCTATGGTTTGACCAGCATGTACGGTCATAATTCAGAACTCTTAGTTAAAACAGGAGAACAGGTGGCGAGGGGCCAGCCTATTGCCAGGGTGGGCAGCAGCGGCCGCAGTACCGGGCCCCACCTGCACTTTCAAGTGAAGTTGAATGGCGAACTGCAGGACCCCTTAAAATATCTTACCGGAGAAGAGGGTGGCGGAAGTGCTGGGGAGAAAGAATGATAATGTTGCGGCAACGGTAGACACGGTCATTGGTAAGGGAGCTAAAATAACCGGGAAACTGGTAGCGGAAGGAGCTGTCCGCATCGATGGTGATTTTGAAGGTGAGGTAAGTACCGAGGGTGACCTGGTAGTCGGGGAAAGTGGTAAAGTGGTAGCCACGGTCAGGGGGCGCAACCTGCTGGTGGTGGGAACCATTAAAGGTGATGTGGCCGCTACAGGTCAACTGGAAATTGCCTCGACAGGTAAAGTAGAGGGCGACGTTCAAACGGCGCGGTTAATTGTCGAACCCGGTGGTTTGCTCCAGGGACACTGCCAGATGCCGCTACCGGCGGATGCCTAGCGTGGAATGAGCTTTTCCAGGGTTAGGCGGGCAGCCCCCCTTGAATTGCTGTGCTTACGGCCGGGAGAATACATAGCTATATGCAAGGGAAAAGCTATTATTACTTCTCTTACCCGGGGGTTAGAATTACATGATTTTTAAAAACCGCCACGAGGCCGGCTGCCGGCTGGCCAGGGCCTTGCACGAATACCGGGGCTGGCACCCCCTGGTGCTGGCCATACCCAGGGGAGGGGTGTTAGTAGCCGCACCCATCGTTACAGAACTGGCAGGCGAACTGGACATAATAATTCCCCGGAAGGTGGGCCTGCCCGGCAATCCGGAGCTGGCCGTAGCTGCAGTGGCGCCGGACGGTACAGTGTTATATAACGAAAACCTCATGAGCTCGTTGAACCTGGCTCCGGCCGATCTTAAAGCCCTAATCGAGAAAGAAATGGCAGAAATCAAGAGGCGGCTGGAGGCTTACCGGTATCGCACCGGGGAGCTGGAAATCACCGGAAGGGTAGTTATTGTAGTAGATGACGGCATCGCCACTGGCCTGACCGTTGAGGCAGCCCTCCTGTCAATAAAAAAGGCCGGGCCCCGCAGGCTGGTCCTGGCCGTGCCGGTAGCCCCGCCGGAGACGTTGGAGCGCCTGCGGCCTTTAGTAGACGATTTAATCTGCCTGGCAACGCCGGTGCCTTTTTACGCCGTCGGCCAGTTCTATGAAGATTTCAACCAGGTTTCAGACGATGAGGTAGAAAATATTTTAAAGAAATGTAAGATTAATTTTTAATCCTACTGCAGGCCGCGAGCTACGGCAATATTGCGATGCTTGTAAACCAGGCATACCCCCTGGTAAATGGAGCTGGCTATCTGCTGGGCCATACGCATGACGATGGACAAGCGGGTATTCTGGAGAACAAAATATTCCATATAGCCCCCGACGTTGACAATGCCGGTAAAATGAATGTCTCCCACAGCAGGTAGATTTTTATTGACCCCGGCACCGGGTTTTAAAGCACCCGGGGCCAGGGTAATGGCGCCGACATTTTCAGCCTGGCCCAGGCAGGCGTCTACGGCGATGATAATCGGATCGCGGTGATGGGCCCGAATATAGTCCAGCTTCTCAGTCAGGTTGCTGGCATGAACAGGTTCATCAAGGGTCCCGTATACGGCAAAGGGCAAATCGTGCATCAGCGAAAGATTGGTACCTACCAGAGGTCCCAGGCAATCGCCTGTTGAACGATCGGTTCCAATACAAACCACGACCAGGGGCTGTTTGCCATCGGGATTGAGCTCCTGCAGGTGACCGGCCAGGGTCTGGCTTAATTTTTCAACCGCCAAAGGGTCCTGGTAGTAATATTTGATCTTCGCAGGCGGCATTGAGTCAGCTTGATTAGAGGTGAAAAAAGGTAATAGAGCCATACCTTGCCTCCTGAGAAACCTTGTGCCTAGAGTATATGCCGGAAGCGGCTTTTTTATACTATTGGACGCCCCTCCCGTCATATTAATGTACAAAGATTGCGGGAGGGCGGCCATGAACCTTCGAGATGAACTGGCATTAGCAGTAGCTGTCGTAGGGACTATGGTCGGCGCCGGGTTTGCTTCCGGCCAGGAACTAGTCCGGTTTTTCGTCACCCTGGGGCCGCCGGCCCCGGCGGCAGTGGTTTTAATGGCGATGCTGTTAACCCTGGCTACCGCCCAGGTACGCCGCCTGGCGTTGAAATGGCACACGAATTCTTACGGTGATTTTCTGGTAGTGCTCCTGGGCAAGTGGGTAAAACCTGCCGACCTCGCCACAGGAACTTTCCTCTTTGGCGGCCTGGCCATTATGCTGGCGGGGTCAGGGGCTTTGGTGAAGGAGCATTTTGGCCTTGCGCCCGTAATCGGGGTCCTGGCCTGCGGCTTGCTGGCCTTCCTGGCCAGCCTGGGCAAAGGCCGAGGTCTCTTGCTTGTAAATGCCCTCCTGGTACCGTTCATGATAATTATTATAACTGCAGCTGCCCTGGCGGCTGTTTTTTCCCGGCCGGAACCGTTTTATAACTTATCACCTCCACCGCCGGTGGGGCTAATCAGCAATAACTGGATAATTAATGCTTGCCTTTATGTTACGTATAATATGGTGGGAATTACCGTTTTATTGACCTCCCTGCCTTCTTCCTGTAAGGGCGTCCTCGGGGCGGGAACGGGTGGGCTTTTTTTAGGAATCCTGGCCTATTTGCTGGTAAATGCCCTCGGTCGTTTGAGCCCTGCCGGTTTGCAGTCGGAGATACCTTTACTTTACCTGGTGGCCGGATTACAACCCGGATTGATGCATGCTTATATCCTGGCCCTCTGGTTGGCTTTAGTGACTACGGCAGCAAGTAATCTTTACGGGTTGGCTACAAGGCTAGGGCAAATGCCTTTCCTTACAACCTGGCAGGCCGCGCTGGCCATCCTGGTCCTTGCCTTCCCCCTGGCCGGTTGGGGTTTTATTAACTTGATAAGCTGGATTTATCCTTTTTTCGGTTATTTGGGGCTGTTTTTGTTGCTTTTGGCAGTAACATGCCGTTTTTAAAATTCATGATAGGCAGGATTCTGGTTTATGTTTGTCGAAAAAATCTTTAAAACCAAACCTCTGGAGGAGTGAAGGATTATGAAGACAGACCACCCGGAAAAAAGAAGCCGGGGGTGGTCATATACAGTACTGGTAATACTTCTTCTAGTTCTCGTCGTGCTTAATGGTGGATGTTTTAGCAACGCTAAACCTGCCGACAGGAACATGAACGGCAAGATTGCCAAGGAAAGACGTCCTTTATTAGGTGACAGCGAATTACACCAGGTCTTAGTATATTATTTGACCGGGGATGGTTCTTACCTGGTGCCGGTGACGGTTACTTTTACGCCCACCCGGGAAGTAGCGAAAGTAGCCGTGGAAAAACTTCTCGCCGGCCCCCGGGTGGAGGATTTAAAGGGAGTAATGCCCGATGGCGTCAAGCTGCGGGATATTTATATTTTAGACGACCAGCAGACGGTATATGTGGACTTAACAAAAGAATTGTTGCAGTTACAGGATAAACAACAGGCAGAGAGGGCTATTAATGCCCTGGTTTTAACCCTGACCGGCCTGGATAATACGCGCTATGTACAGGTTCTGGTTGAAGGGCAGCCGGTATCCGAGGTTGGGGGCTTGAGACTTGACATGCCCCTTACAAGACCGGCAATAGTTAACAACCTCTTAAAAAGAGAAAACCAGGAGGGCGTTCAGGTCTACTTCAATGACGCCACTGTTAAATTTCTGGTGCCGGTTACAGTAGCATTACCACCCGGAGCAGATGGTAGTAATCTGCCCCGGGCGGCTGTGCTGGCCCTGCTGGCCGGGCCGCCGCCGGACAGCGGGCTGGTACGAACCGTCTGGCCCGGCACCAGGCTTCTGGAATTTAAAATTGAAAACGGGCTGGCTACTGTAGATTTCAGCCGAGAGGTAATAGGCTATGGTGGGGGCAGTACGGCTGAAATATCCTTCCTTAATTCTCTTCTCTTCACGTTAACCCAGTTTCCGGAGATTGATAGGGTGCAGCTTTTGATTGAGGGAGAAAAACGTGAATATTTACCTGAGGGGTCAGTTATCGAACAGCCCCTGTCTATGCCGGAGAAATTGAATTTTTTTAAACCCTAGTGGATACTGATTGGAATCTGCCGCTGGCGCTGGTTTTCAGCCTTGGGCAGGCGAATCTCCAGGATGCCGTTTTTGTAAGTTGCCGTCGCTTTTTCCGGTTCTACCCTTGCCGGCAGGCTGACGGTACGGGCAAAGGTACCGTAAAAACGTTCGGCACGATGATAATCCTGTCCTTCCTTCACGTCATTGCGGCGAATTTCACCCCGGATGGCGAGGGTGTCTTCTGTGGCGGTAATCTCTACATCATCCTTGGAAGTTAAACCAGGTAATTCCGCGGTAGCTACCACTTCCCCTTCTGTTTGGTAGATATCAAAGCGCGGCCCGATTTCCCAGATACCCGGCATCAAGTTACTCAGCATGGCTTCGCGGATACCCGCCAGTCCCTGCCAGGGGCGCCATGGACCAATACTCATAGAAAAACCTCCTTCGGCAAGTTCTCTTAATATATATTTTCTAACCGGTAGCCCTGGTTTATAACTTAAAACGGAAAACTTTGCACGGAACTGGTCCCTGTAGCGGTTCCACATTTTTTAACTTGTGGATATAATATCCTTAGTAATGTAATGCCGCTTATCTCGGTGATATCCGGAGGATTGTAAAACAAGAGGACATGGAACAAAGTAAGAACCTTTTGCGACAATTACCGGCGGTTGACCAGCTCCTGCGGCACCCGCTACTACAGGAGTTATCCCGGGAAAACCGCAACCTTGTGGTTGCCTTTACCCGCCAGGTTCTAATGGGCTGGCGCAAGAGAATACGGTCAACGGGGGTTGAGCCACCAGGCATAGAAGAATTGGTCATGGAAATAAGGGCCAGGTATGAAGCCTGCAACCGCAGTAACCTGCAAGCAGTCATAAATGCTACCGGGGTTGTTTTACATACCAACCTGGGCCGGGCTGTTTTGAGCCGGGCTGCAGCTGAGGCGGCTTTGATGGCAGCCAGGCGCTATACCAACCTGGAATTAAACCTGGAGACAGGCCGGCGGGGAAATCGTTATGACCATGTATCCGGTTTGCTCCGGGAATTAACAGGTGCCGAAGCAGCCCTGGTAGTCAACAACAATGCTGCTGCCGTATACTTAAGCCTTGCCGCCCTGGCAGCCGGCAGGGAAACCATTATTTCCCGGGGCCAGCTGGTGGAAATCGGCGGCTCTTTCCGGATACCGGAGGTTATGGCCCAGAGCGGCACCAGGCTGGTGGAAGTGGGCACTACCAATAAAACCTACCTGCGGGACTACGAGGCGGCCGCGGGTCCTGATACAGCCCTGCTTCTCAAGGTTCACCCGAGTAATTATCGTATCCGGGGTTTTACTCACGAGGTGACGACGGCCGAACTGGTTGACCTTGGCCGGCGCCTGCAGGTACCCGTGATGGAGGACCTGGGGAGCGGTTTCCTGGTGGACCTGCAAAGCTACGGCATTGGCGGGGAGCCAACCGTCCAGTTCGAAATCAAGCAGGGCGTAGATCTTTTAACTTTCAGCGGGGACAAGCTGCTGGGCGGTCCCCAGGCGGGAATTATCCTGGGCCGCCGGGAACTGGTGGACGTTATAGCCCGTCATCCGTTAACCCGCGCCCTGCGGGTTGACAAAATGACCCTGGCCGCCCTGGAGGCTACCCTGCGGGCTTATCGCAATCCGGACCTGGCGATCAAGGAGGTACCCACCCTGGCCGCCCTGGTAGCCCGGCCGGAAGATTTGCGGCGACGAGCGAAGCGTTTACATTCCCTGCTTGCATTAGCCGTGGGATCCCGGGCCAGGATAGGCATAAAGGAGATCGCTTCCCAGGCCGGCGGCGGCTCTTTGCCCCTGATCGAATTGCCTTCCTGGTGCGTAACCGTTATCCCGGCAGGGGTTACGGTAGAAGAACTCGCCGGTCGCCTGCGGCAAACTAATCCGCCGGTACTGGTGCGGCTCCAGGAAGATACCTTAATCCTCGACGTCCGCACCCTTCTACCCGGTGAAAGCGAAGAGCTGGCCCGCGCCATGGTAGAAGCACTTGATGGTATTAACGATCCCTCCAGGGAAACATGAAAAAGCGTTCAGCAAGCTAACTGATAATCCCTTAATTTTGGAGATTCCTCCGGAGGAGCGCATGTTTGGTGGACTACATAATTGTGGGTACAGCAGGGCACGTGGACCACGGCAAGACAGTACTGGTCAGGGCCTTAACGGGTTTTGATACCGACCGCCTCAAGGAAGAAAAGGAGCGAGGTATATCTATTGAGCTTGGGTTTGCACCCTTGATTTTACCCAGTGGCCGCCAGCTGGGCCTGGTGGATGTCCCCGGCCATGAACGTTTTATCCGCCAGATGCTGGCCGGAGTCGGCGGTATGGACCTGGTCATGCTGGTGGTGGCGGCCGACGAAGGCGTTATGCCCCAGACCAGGGAACACCTGGCCATCATCGACCTGCTGCAGGTAAAGCAGGGTATCATCGTGCTCACCAAAATTGACCTGGTTGATGCCGAGTGGCTGGAACTGGTGCGGGAAGAGATACGCCAGGCCGTCCAGGGAACGGTGCTGGCAGACGCTCCAATCATAGCCGTTTCTGCCCTGACCGGGAAAGGGATCCCCGAACTTTTGACCCAACTTGATGCCCTGGCCGCAAAAACCCCTTCACGGCCGGCAAAGGGTGGTGTGAGGCTTCCTATCGACCGGGTTTTTTCCATTACCGGTTTTGGCACGGTTGTTACCGGAACCCTCTGGTCCGGGACCATCAAGGCGGGCGACGATCTGGAGGTCCAGCCGGAGGGTATAAAGGCCAAAGTCCGCAACCTCCAGGTCCACGGGCGGAATGTTCAAGCAGCCCTGGCCGGGCAGCGAGTAGCTGTAAATTTAGCCGGCATAGAAAAGGAGACCATTCACCGCGGCAGTACCCTCCTAACGCCGGGTCTTTTGCGTCCCACCCGGCGCCTTGACGCGAGGCTTAAGCTTATAGCAGGGGCCCGCACCCTGGCCAACCGCAGCCGTATCCGTTTTTACCTTGGTACGGCCGAAGTTTTGGGGAGAATCGTTCTCCTTGATCGAAACGAATTAAAGGGCGGCGAAGAAGCCTTTGTCCAGCTTCTCATGGAGGAGCCGGTGGTAGCTATGCGGGGCGACCGCTTTATCCTGCGCAGTTATTCGCCCATGCAGACCATAGGCGGCGGGTTGATCATCGATCCCGACCCTCCCAGGCATCGCCGTTTTGAACCTTCTGTCCTGGCGTCCCTGGCGAAACGCCTGGAAGGCTCGCCCCGGGAAATCCTGTTCCAGGTTGTCCGCGAGCAATGTGACGGCCTGGACTGGCAGGAGGCAGCAACCAGGGCATCCTTGACACTTCAAGAAACAAAAGAGTTGTTACAGGATATGGCCACCGCGGGGCAGCTGACCTTGCTTGCCGGGGATAATAGCCTATACGCCGTGAGTAATGAACGCATGGCGGCATGGTGGCAGGAGGCGGCCCGGGCCCTGGCCGATTTTCACCGCCACTATCCCCTGCGGCCCGGCCTGGCAAAGGAAGAATTGCGCTCCCGTTATTTTTCCCGCCTGCCGGCGCGGGTTTTTCAGGCTTTGCTAGAACGGTGGTCCCGGGAAGGCCGCATCCAGCTTACGGCAAGTACCGTGGCCCTCTCTGGTTTTAACCCGGAATTAAGTCCCCGGCAGGAAGAACTTTTACAGGCCGTGACGGGACTTTATCGCCAGGCACGCTGGCAGCCCCCGTCCTATAATGAAGTGGCATCTGCTTACAACCTGACAGGGGCAGAATTGGAGGAGTTCCTTCACTACCTGATGCGGGAAGGGGTTCTGGTAAAAATCAACGATGAGTTTTACTGGCACCGGGAGGCCTTTGAGGATGCCGTGGCGGAGGTAAAAAAGCTGGGCCTTGCCGGCCCCTTTGGCTTGGCTGAAGTAAGGGATGCCCTGGGGAGTTCTCGCAAGTATGTTTTGCCCTTTTTAGAGTACCTGGACCGGATAAAAATTACCCGGCGCCAGGGGGACAAGCGAATACTTATTGCTGATTGACAGTTCTTCGAGGACAGGTTTATAATAATTTAAAATGTGCCTGTCAACGGCAAAAAACCGGAGGAGGTTCTTGAAAATGGGGAGGATTAAAAAAGTCGCCCTGCTTTCCCTCATTTTGCTCCTGGCAATAGCTTTAATCGCCGGTTGCGGCCAGAGCAAATCGGGTAGCAGCCAGCAGGGAACTGCAGCTGGCAGCGACGAAATCAACATTGGTGTTAACTACGAACTTTCTGGCGACGTAGCCACCTACGGCACCAACACCAAGAATGCGATCATGCTGGCCTTTGAAGAGATCAACAGCAAGGGTGGTGTCCTGGGCGGTAAAAAGATTAAACCCATAGTCCTGGATAACGGCAGCAAGAAAGAAGAATCCATGAGTGTCGCCGCCAAGTTAATCACGGAAAACAAGGTAGTAGCCCTCCTAGGGCCGGCCACTACAGGTAACACCCTGGCCGCAGTGCCGGTAGCTACCGATAATAAAGTACCTTTACTTACCACTTCAGCAACCAACCCTGATGTTACCGTTGATCCCCAGACTAAAAAGGTTCGCGACTATATCTTCCGCATCTGCTTTACCGATCCACCGCAGGCTATTGTAGGGGCAGAATTTGCCGCCAAAGATTTAGGGGCCAAAAAGGCAGCCATTCTTTATGACAATACCAATGACTACAGCAAGGGGTTATACCAGGTCTTTAAAACAGAGTTCACCAAAAGGGGCGGCCAGGTTGTAGCTGAAGAAAGCTTTAACCAGGGCGACCAGGATTTCCGCCCGGCATTGACGCGTTTTAAAGAAGCCGGCGCCGATCTAATTTACGTACCCGCCTATTATGAGCAAGTCGGTAAAATTGTCAGCCAGGCCCGGGAGCTGGGAATTAATGTACCCATGCTGGGTGCAGACGGCTGGGATTCGCCCAAACTGGCCGAATTTGCCGGCGGGGCTGACAATTTGAAGGACACTTATTTTACCAATCATTACTCGTCCAACGATCCCAACCCCAAAGTCCAGGCCTTTGTTAAGGCATACAAAGAAAAATACGGTGCCGAGCCTGACGCCTTTGCCGCCCTTGGCTACGATGCGGCCTACCTTATAGCCGATGCCATCAATCGGGCCGGTAAAGCTGAACCGGAAGCAATCAGGCAGGCCCTGGCGGATACCAAAGATTTTGAGGGTGTTACCGGCAAGCTCGGTTTTGATGCTAACCACAACCCAGTTAAGGAAATTGCCATCATCGCGCTGGTCGATGGCAAGCAGACCTTGAAGGCTAAAATCAAACCGACAGAATAAATTCTGGATAAATAAGTCCAATGGGGGGGCCATCACCCCCTCATTGGACTTTATTCAGGCCGGAGACAGGAGTTGGCAGCTGTGGCCGGGTTTCTCCAGCAGGTAATTAACGGCTTATCCCTGGGAAGTATTTACGCCCTGATTGCCCTGGGCTACACCATGGTTTATGGTATTATCCAGCTAATTAATTTTGCCCACGGCGATATTTTGATGGTTGGGGCTTATATCGGCTTTTTTGCCGTGGTTTATTTAAAGTTAAACATCTGGTGGGCCTTCATTATTGCCATGGCTGGGGCGAGCCTTCTGGGGGTCATAATTGAACGGGTGGCGTACAAGCCTTTACGCAATGCTCCCCGCCTGGCGGCCCTGATCACAGCCATCGGTATGTCCCTTTTACTGGAAAACGGGGGTTTAATGATCCTTGGCACTGATATTCGTTCCTACCCGGTCGGTACAATTACCAACAAACAATTACCTTTATCGTTCCTGGGTATACAGCTAACGGCCACTACCCTCCAGTTGTTAATCCTGGCTGTAACTGTGGTGATGATGATTATCCTGCAATATATTGTCCATTATACGTGGACCGGCAAGGCCATGCGGGCCGTCTCTTACGACCGGGATGCCGCCAGGTTGATGGGTATCAATGTTGACGAAACTATTTCCGTTACCTTTGCCCTGGGCTCGGCCTTTGCAGCTGTGGCCGGTATTCTCCTGGGCCTCTATTATAATACCATCCAGCCCTTAATGGGCATTATGCCCGGATTAAAGGCTTTTGTGGCGGCCGTAATCGGGGGTATCGGCCTCATTCCCGGTGCCATGCTGGGCGGCTTTGCCTTGGGCGTCTTTGAAACAATGGTCAGTGGTTACTGGAGCAGTAAAATGCGGGATCCCATCGTCTTTATCCTTTTGATTTTAATTTTGCTGCTCAAACCGGCCGGTCTGCTGGGCAGGAATAATACGGAGAAGGTGTAGGTGACCAAGGTGCAGTTTAGCAGGAAGAATTTTTTTGCCCTGGCCGGCGCGCTCCTGGTGTACTTTATCATTGCCAGCCTTCTATCCACCGGCATGATCAGCAAGTTCCAGGAAATTAATTTGATGATGCTGGGGATCAACATTATCCTGGCGGTTAGCTTAAATCTAATTGTCGGCTTCACCGGACAGCTGGCCCTGGGACATGCCGGCTTTATGGCCGTGGGCGCGTATGTAGCTGCCGTCTTGACCCTGAAGCTGCACCAGCCCTTTTTGCTGGCCATTATAGCCGGGGCGGTAGCAGCGGCGATAGCAGGGCTAATTATCGGGTTGCCCACCCTGCGACTGAAAGGCGATTACCTGGCCATCGCTACCCTTGGCTTTGGGGAAATTATCAAGGGACTGGCCAATAATATCAACTACATCGGCGGCGCGGCAGGGATGATTGGTATCCCGCGCTTGACCAACTGGACCTGGGTCTACCTGATGATGGTCGTTACTATCATAGTCACCGTAAATTTTATTAATTCTACCCACGGGCGGGCCTGTATTGCCATCCGGGAAAACGAAATTGCCGCTGAAACCATGGGCATTAACACTACTTACTATAAAGTCCTGGCCTTCGCCATGGGTGCTTTTTTTGCCGGTATTGCCGGAGCCCTCTATGCCCACTATTTTTATCTCATCCAGCCTACTACTTTTACCTTTTTCCGCTCCTTTGATATTCTGGTAATGGTGGTTTTTGGCGGCCTGGGGAGCATTACGGGCTCCATTATTGCTGCGGCAGGCATTACCATTACTAATGCCGCCCTTCAGGACCTGGCTGTTTTGAGGATGGTTATTTACGCCCTCCTGCTCATTGTTATCATGGTTTTTCGTCCCCAGGGCTTGATGGGCACCGGGGAATTTACCCTTGACCGCTGGATGCCGAAACGAGGTGAAGCCGGTGGCTCTGCTGGAAACTAGGGGTCTGACTATTTCTTTTGGCGGCCTGATGGCGGTAGCCAATGTAGACCTGCATTTAGAGCCGGGAGAGTTGGTGGGTTTGATTGGCCCCAACGGGGCGGGAAAAACCACGATTTTCAACCTGCTGACCGGCGTTTACCATCCCACCAGGGGCGAAATTATTTTTAACGGCCGGAGCCTGGTCGGCTTAAAGCCCTACCAGATTACCCAGCGGGGAATTGCCAGGACCTTTCAGAACATCCGCCTTTTTGGCGAATTGCATGTCCTTGATAACATTCGTATTGCTTATCACTGGCACAGCCGTTACCGTGTAATTGACGCCGTTTTACGCCTTCCCTCATACCACAGGGGTGAGGCAGAGATCCTGTCCCGCAGTAAAGAACTCATGCGGATATTTAAACTGGAATCCTACCAGAATGAAAAGGCGAAAAATCTGCCCTATGGCGAACAGCGCCGGTTAGAGATTGCCCGGGCCCTGGCAGCCCGCCCCAGGCTTCTTTTGCTGGATGAACCGGCAGCGGGAATGAACCCCCAGGAAACAAAAGAATTAATGGCCCTGATCAACTGGGTAAGGCAGGAGTTTGACCTTACTATTTTATTAATAGAACACGATATGTCACTGGTAATGGGTATTTGCGAGCGCATCTACGTCCTGGACTATGGCCAGGTTATCGCCGAGGGACCGCCGGAGGCCATTCGCAATAACGAGCGGGTAATTGAGGCTTACCTGGGACAAGAGGTGAACGGTGTTGCTCCTCAAGGTGGAAAATCTTAATGTTTATTACGGCGCCATCCATGCCCTGAAAGGCATTACCCTTGAAGTCAACGAAGGTGAAATTGTTACCCTTATCGGGGCTAACGGTGCCGGTAAAAGCACTACCCTGAAAACCATTTCCGGCCTTTTGCGACCCCAGAGCGGCACCATCACCTACAATGGCGAGGTCATCAACGGCCTGCCGGCCCAGGCAATTGTAAAGAAAGGTATTTCCCATGTACCTGAAGGCAGGCGGATTTTTCCCAACCTCACTGTGATGGAAAACCTCGAGCTGGGCGCCTACTTACACCGTAGCCGGGAAGGGATGAAAAAAAGTATTCAGGAGGTTTTCCGGCGTTTTCCCCGCCTGCGGGAACGGCAAAAACAAATGGCCGGTACCTTAAGCGGCGGCGAACAACAGATGCTGGCCATCGGCCGGGCCTTAATGTCCAGGCCAAAGCTCTTGCTCCTGGACGAGCCCTCCATGGGCCTGGCACCCATCCTGGTGCAGGAAATTTTTAATATCATCAAAGAAATTAACGAACAAGGAACCACGATTTTACTGGTAGAGCAGAACGCCAACATGGCCCTGAGTGTAGCCCATCGCGGGTATGTTTTAGAAACGGGACGGATTACCCTTACGGGCAGCGCGGCCGAGTTGATCAGCAGTGAAGACGTCAAAAAGGCTTATCTTGGTGGCTAGCCCTGAGGCCCGGGGAGGCTGCCTTGACTTGGCCTGCCGCCAGGCGTATAATAGCGTGGGGGTGGATCGGGCCTGGTGGCCTGCCTGGACTTCAAATCCAGCCGGCGCGCGGAGCTCCCGGGCGCGGTGGGTTCGATTCCCACACACTCCCGCCAGCAGAGACGAGATGGCAATATGGCCGGCCTCACTCACGGGGACGGCCATTTATTATTTGTACCGGGGGCGTTGTTCTCCGGCCCTTTATATCTTAACCGTTACCGGAGAAAGGGGGTAAGAAGGCACTTTTTTCTCCTTTTCTTTACAAAGGGTACTTTACCGTTTATAATTATACCCATAATGGGATGATAGAAAGTTGAGGAGGTGAATTTTGTGGCCGCTATTACTAAAGAAATGAGCATTACCGAAGTAGTCAGCAAGTACCCGCAGACCGTCCCGGTTTTTATGGAACATGGAATGGGTTGTCTGGGATGTGCGGCAGCGCGCTTTGAAAATATCGAGCAAGGAGCAAGGGCCCACGGCATTGATATTGATAGTCTTATAGCTGCCCTGAATATGGTAGTAAACAAAGAAGCCCGGTAAAGCTATAGAAGGCCTGAGGCAATCGCTCTTTATAAATAAATAAAGGGCGATTTTTTTATAAGGGGGAGAGCCGCAGTGGGTTGCCCTGCCGATCGATCTTTTTGCGAACTGGTAGTAGCCCTGTCCACAATCCTGGATGTTGAAGAAGAAACAAAGCTATACCATGCCTGGCGGGTAGCCCTGGTGGCCAGGGAACTGGCGCAAAAGGTACTGCCTGAACAGTCCACCCAGGTTTTTTACGCCGGCCTCCTCCATGACCTGGGAGGTATAGGCCTGGATGATCACCTGGTCCATCTCGTTACCAGAGCCGGCGCCGAACTGAACCCTGAAATCAGGGAACACCCTCGTAAGGGGGCCGCCATGGTAGCAGCGATTCCCGGTTTGGGCGAGGAAGTAGCGGCCATGATCCGGGACCACCATGAACACTGGGATGGCTCCGGCTTTCCCCGCGGCCTGAAAGGGGGAGCCATTGTTCCCGGAGCCCTGCTGCTGGGGTTAGCTGACCATTTTGATCTCGCCCTGCGTACCAACCCGGGTAGCGACTGGCCGGCAGTAAAAAAGGCTATGGAACGCAAGGTACAGGGAGCTTTCCCTCCGGAATTGCCGGCTGTCCTCGATAGCCTGATGCAGGAATTTCTTTTTGCGGAAGTAGCCACCAATGCTGCCCTTGAGTTAAAAATGTTTCGTTTAATATTGAACCTCCCGCCTGTAAAATTTAATGTAAATGAGCCGATGAAAATTACCATCAATCTTTTTGCCAGGATTATTGATACCAAGCATACTTATACGGCCGGACATTCCCAGCGGGTGGCCGGGTACGTTGTGAAATTGGCCCGCTGTCTTGGCTTCAGCGAAGAAGAAACAGGGCGTTTAGAGATCGCAGGCCTCCTGCATGATTTTGGTAAAATTGCCGTTCCCCGGGCTATTCTGGATAAACCCGGCCCCCTTGATACCAGGGAAATAAAAATAGTACGCCAGCATCCGGTGCGGACGATAGATTTATTAACGAGTGTTTCAGGTTTGAAAGATTTAGCCCGTGATGCCGGCCTCCATCACGAACGTTACGACGGCAAAGGTTACCCTTACGGCCTGCAGGGTGGAGAAATTCCCCTGGGGGCACGTATAATTGCCCTGGCCGATGCCTTTGACGCCATGACTTCATTACGGCCCTACCAGCCTACCAGAACTCCTGAAGAAGCACTGGCTATTTTGAACCGGGGTAGCGGCAGCCAGTTTGACCCGCAAGTTGTAGCCGTAGCCCCATGTTTGCTTACATAACTTTTGTTGGTGGTGAGGGCCATGCGTTCCTTAAGCTGGAAGATAGCCGGAAATTTTTTAGCCCTTCTCTACTTGACCCTGGCGGCTGCTTATCTTTACCTGCGACAGTCCATCATTAATTTCCAGGAAATGTCGTTATCACCAACCGGCATGCCGGGAGCCGGTTTGGAAGGGCAGTTATTACTGGTAATGATGGCGGTTGTGGCGGTAATGACTATCGGCACTATTATCCTGTCCAGGGAAATAGTCATGCCCCTGCGGTCCCTGTTACCCTTAATGCAGAAAATTGCCGGCGGTGATCTGGAGCAGCGGATTGACTTCCAGCGAAATGATGAGATAGGATTGTTAATTCACCATCTCAATGTCATGGTGGAAACAATAAGAAATAATTTCCGGGAAATAGCTGAAGAAAAGAATAAAATGCAGGCTATCATAGCCAGCATGAGGGATGCCCTGGTAACCGTAGATCAGGTTGGACGGGTAATCCTTTTAAATCCGGCGGCCGAGGTTGTATTTGGTAAAAAGGGAGGCGAAGTCGAGCATAAATATTTACTGGAGATAATACGGAATTACGAGGTTGATAAGCTGGTTAAAGAAATCCTGGCCAGCGGTGTACCCCTGGAAATAGAAACCCGCCTGTTTCCTGCTACCAGCCAGTATTTTAATATTTATGGAGCCCCTATAGTAAGTGCTCAAAAACGGGTAGTGGGAGTAGCCCTTATCTTTCGTGATGTAACTAATATCCGCCGCCTGGAACAGATGCGGACGGAATTTGTGGCCAATGTTTCCCACGAACTGCGCACACCCTTGACGTCAATCCGGGGTTTTGTAGAGACGTTGCTGGAAGGGGCCCTGGAAGATCCCCGGGTTAGTCGCCGTTTCCTGGGTATTATCAATAAAGAAGCCCGGCGCCTGCAGCAGCTAATCGAGGATCTCCTGGCCCTTTCGAGTCTGGAGAACAGCCCGAGAAAGCTTCGCTCCGGCACGGCGCAGCTAAAGCCGGCCCTGGAAGGGGTGCTGGCTACCGTAAATCCCCTGGCACAGGAAAAAGGAGTTTCCCTGGAAATAGAGATACCGGAAGATCTCCCACCTCTGGCCATTGGGGAGAATTATTTAAGGCAGGTTTTGCTAAATTTAATTGATAATGGTATAAAGTATACCCCGGCTGGGGGCAAGGTAAAGGTGCGGGCCGACTTAGAAGACAGGGGTCTTCGGGTGGAAGTTGAGGATACAGGTATAGGCATACCGGCAGAGAGCTTGCCCCGTGTTTTTGAACGCTTTTACCGGGTTGATAAAGCCCGCTCCAGGGAAATGGGGGGAACCGGCCTGGGGCTGGCCATTGTCAAGCATATTATTGAAGCCCATGGCGGTAATGTTGGTGTCACCAGCAAACCGGGGCAGGGCAGCCGCTTCTTTTTTACTTTACCGGTAGCAGTTGATAGAGGGAGCAAGGATAAGGATAATAAAACCTAAAATTAATGTAAACTTAACATACCCCTTATTGATTCTTAACAGGAATGAGTTATAATATCATTAAACAACATAAACACCATCCAGCTTAAGTGTCCTCTGACCTCCTTTAAATATATATTCCTTTAGCCCAGGTAATCTGGGCCACTTTTTTAAGTAAAATGAAGGCCACTCCTCGAAGGAGGGCCTTCATTTTAAAGAGCCGGTTAGAACCTTAACTCCGGCTACTGCAGCTACCTGCATAGCCAGCGACAACCTTTCGGCTGCCACCGACCATTACGGCAACTACAAAAACCTTTGCTCGACAATCATAGCTACCTGTGAAGCCCCTAAAGATCTCTCGACCTTTAGAAACCCCGGGCTTTTTGATCAGAAAAAGCATGCGGCAACTATGATTATCTTAGCTCGAACAGCAATCATCCTTACCGACCTGCCATTAATCCTTCGGACTAACGGCAAGCCGTGACGAACAATTGCTGCTCTGCCCGCCGGCGACCAGCAAGCCCTTTGACCTGCTGGTGACCTTTGGCCGAAAATTACCGAGCCCTTTGCCGACCCGATAATTTTCTTGGCTCGGCCCTAACCGACCCTGCTGGTTATATTGTGCCCGTCACAGGAGCTTATATGTATGTATTATAAATAAAAATCATACCAAATGATGGAAAAAGCCTGGTGGCAAAAGAATTCTAATGTTTTTCTAATAATTTTTTGGTAAGCTTAAAAGAGAATAGAATACGAAATAAAGGCGGCAGGCGCATCTACATGTAAATTCCCGTATTACCGGGTAATTCAGGAAGAAAAGGCCACCGATGGTAATGCTTCCCAACGGCGGGCGATTGGTGTATAATGCCTGGAGGAGGTGATCTTCCTGGCGAAAAGAAAAGAGCGTTTTATATGCCAGCAATGCGGTTATGAAAGCTTGAGTTTTTTAGGCCGCTGCCCGGGCTGCGGCAGCTGGAATAGCCTGGTAGCCGAACCGGTACCCCTGGAAGGAATGAGCCTCGTAGGACTGAAGGCACATCCATCCCTCCTGGTAGAGGTTTCTGATATTACTGGCGAGCGTTTGCTAAGTACTTTGGGCGAATGGGACCGGGTGCTGGGGGGCGGGCTGGTGCCGGGTTCTTTAATCGTGGTCGGCGGGGCGCCGGGTATTGGCAAGTCGACATTACTCCTCCAGGTCGCCCAGAAGCTGGCTGCCAGGTACGGCAAGATTCTTTATGTCTCCGGGGAAGAATCCCCCGGACAGGTGAGGCTGAGGGCGCAGCGCCTCGAGGCCCTGAACGGGGAGATTTATTTTCTGGCCGAAACGAATGTAGAAGCCATTATTGCCGGCATCGAAAGCCTGAATCCGGTAACGGTTATAGTCGACTCTATTCAGACCATGTTCCTGCCGTCTGTCCAGGCGGCGCCAGGAAGCGTATCCCAGGTAAGGGAATGCGCGGCACGTTTCCTGCGCCTGGCCAAAGATAGCGGGCCGGCCGTTATCCTGGTCGGCCATGTTACCAAAGAAGGCTTCTTAGCAGGTCCCAGGGTCCTGGAGCACCTGGTTGACACCGTCCTTTACCTTGAGGGAGAACGCTACCAGGCTTACCGGGTCCTGCGCGCTGCTAAAAATCGTTTTGGTTCTACCAATGAAATCGGGATTTTTGAGATGGTTGGCGGGGGACTTAAAGAAGTCCTCAACCCATCGGAATTGCTCCTGGCCGAACGCCCGGCAGGCGTTGCCGGTTCCAGCGTGGTAGCCTGTATGGAAGGAACCCGCCCCCTGCTCCTGGAAATCCAGGCCCTGGTAAGCCCGACCACCTTCGGCAACCCCCGGCGGCTGGCTACAGGAGTTGATTTCAATCGTGTGCTGCTGCTTACAGCGGTTCTGGAAAAAAGAGCGGGATTACACCTGGGCAGTTATGATATTTATCTTAACGTCGCCGGCGGCATTACCGTTAATGAACCGGCAGCCGACCTGGGAATTTGCCTGGCTATAGCTTCCGGTTTTAAAGACCGGCCGGTTGAGGCCGAAACTTTAGTATTAGGGGAGGTAGGCCTGGCAGGCGAAGTAAGGGCGGTAAGCCAGGTTGAGAGGCGTATAGAAGAAGCGGCAAGGCTCGGTTTCAGGCGGTTTCTTATTCCTGCCGGCAATAAGAGCCGTCTCATAAAGGAAGACGATTGCGAAATATATGATGTACGGTCGGTGGCAGAAGCCCTGGAAATAGGGTTAACCGCTTAGATCATGTTTTAATTAACTTCCCATTCTCTGCTGGAGGGGGGTAAAGAATGTTTCAAGTCGGCGATAAAGTCGTTTATCCTATGCACGGGGCCGGAATTATCGAGGCCATTGAGGAAAGGGAGGTACTGGGCCAGAAGAAAAAGTACTATATCATGCGCTTCCCCCTGGGGGACATCAAGGTAATGTTACCCCTGGAGAGTGAAAAGGCAGCAGGTTTAAGGGAAGTTGTGGACGAAGAAGGGGTTAAGGAAGTAATCAAGATCCTTAAAGAGAAGAGTACCGGGGGCAATTCCGGGACCAATTGGAATCACCGCTACCGGGATAACCTGGAGAAATTGCGCAGCGGGAATATATGCCGGGTGGCTGAAGTAGTAAGCCTCCTGGCCAGGCGGGAGCAGGATAAGGGGCTGTCTACCGGTGAACGTAAAATGTTAGAAAATGCCCGCCAGATTTTAATCAGTGAACTGGCCCTGGCCCGCAATTATGAAAAAAAGCAGGTAGAAGCCCTGCTGGAAAAACTTTTGGCCTGATGGTTTCGATGGTATAAGATGGGGTGGGGTGAGGAAAAATTGAAAAGTAAAGATCAAAAGAAGGTGAAAGCATGTTATACCGCCTTTTACGGGTTGCCATAGCCCTGGTGGCGGGTGCCGCAGGTTTTTATGCCTCCCAGCTGGGGATAGACTTCTGGCAGCAGAGCTGGGGCACCAGGCTTTTACCGGGGCTGCGTTTTACCCTCCTGGCCCTGGCGACCTTGATTGCAGCTTTAATCGGTTATAACCTGGCCCGGCGTTTGATTATTTTTGTCACCCAATCGACGCGCTGGCTGGAAGGGAGGTTGCAGCGGCTACCGGTCCAGGAAATAATCAGCGGTTCCCTGGGACTTATTTTTGGACTTATAATAGCTAATTTATTAGGTGCCTCCTTTTTTCACCTGCCGCTGGTTGGACCATACATTCCTATGGCCGGCAGCCTCTTCCTCGGCTACCTGGGCTGGAGCCTGGGCACTAAACGTAAAGATGAAATCTGGGGCATATTTAATCTTATTCCTCGCTTCGGAGGCAAGGACCGGGAAAAAGGCAAGGCTGACGGCGGGAAACCGGGAGCTAAAATTCTTGATACCAGCGTGATCATCGACGGCCGTATTGCCGATATAATTAAAAGCGGGTTTATTGAAGGGACCATGATTATCCCCTCCTTCGTTTTAGAAGAATTGCGGCACATAGCCGATTCTTCCGACCTGTTAAAACGCAACCGCGGCCGCCGGGGCCTTGATATCCTCAATAAGATCCGCAAGGAAATGGGTGTAAACGTAAAGGTCCTGGAAATTGATTTTGAAGAACTGGCGGAGGTGGACAGCAAATTGGTTCGCCTGGCCCAGAAATTGTCCGCCCCAATCCTGACCAATGATTTTAACCTGAATAAGGTGGCCGAACTCCAGGGAGTGCGTGTATTGAATATCAACGAGCTGGCCAATGCCGTCAAACCCGTTGTCTTGCCGGGGGAAGAGATGACCGTCCAGGTTATCAAGGACGGCAAAGAGATTGGCCAGGGGGTGGCTTACCTGGACGACGGTACCATGATCGTGGTCGAAAACGGTCGCCGCTACATTGGCCAGACCGTTGCCGTTTTGGTGACAAGTGTCCTGCAAACGGCAGCTGGCCGGATGATCTTTGCCCGGCCCAAGGGGCAGGAACGTAAAATGGGTTCCAATCACCAGGCCCTGGAGCGTGGTGAGTACCAGTGCCTTTCCTGAGCCTGATTGTGGCCGCTGCCGGCCAGGGACGGCGGCTGGGTGCCGGCAGCAATAAGGTCTTTTTACCCCTGGGAGGAAAACCTTTACTGGCCTACATCCTGGCGGTCGCCGAGGCCTCTTCCCTGGTAGATGAAGTCATTGTCGTAACCCGGCCGGAAGATATTTCTCTGTGCCGGCAGGTAGTTAACGCAGCTCCTTATCTGAAGGTAAGGCAAATAGTAGGCGGTGGCAAGGAACGGCAGGATTCCATTGCCGCCGGCCTTAAAGCTATAGCGCCGGGAGCGGAATGGGTGGCCGTGCATGATGGTGCACGGCCTTTTTTAAGCCCGGCTCTATTGGAGCGGGTAATTGCCGCCGCCCGGGATACCGGGGCGGCCATTGCGGCCCTGCCGGTCAAAGAAACCATTAAGAGGGGTAATACTGAGGACCTGGTTACTGCTACCCTGGAACGCCGGGGACTGTGGACCGTACAAACCCCCCAGGTATTCCGCCGGGACTGGCTGGCAGCAGCCTACCGGAAGGCTGAAATCAACGGCTGGCAGGCCACCGACGATGCAACCCTGGTGGAAAGGGCGGGTTTTCCGGTGAAGCTGGTACCGGGAGAAGAAATAAATATTAAGATTACCACCCCGGGCGACATGGTCCTGGCCCGGGCACTCATGGCAGGTGACAATTAATGCGAGTCGGCTGCGGCTTTGATGTCCACCGTTTGGTTCCTGGCCGGCGCCTGGTCCTGGGAGGGATCGAAATTCCTTATTCCCTGGGCCTGGAAGGCCATTCAGATGCCGATGTTTTACTCCATGCCCTGGCCGACGCCCTCCTGGGAGGAGCGGCCCTGGGGGATATCGGCAGGTATTTTCCCCCGGGAGATCCCCGCTATAAAGACGCCGACAGCCTGGCTCTCCTGCAAGAGGTTTATCGTATGGTCAAACAGGCGGGGTACCGGCTGGGCAATGCGGATACCATTATCATTGCCGAAAGGCCCAAGTTGTCCTCCTATATTGACGCCATGCGGGAGAGGATAGCCGGAGCCCTGGAAGTACAAAAAGACAGGATCGGTATTAAGGCTACCACGACCGAGGGCCTGGGTTTTACCGGGCGGGGCGAAGGCATTGCCGCCCAGGCTACGGTCCTGTTACTTGACAGTGATGAATGTCCGGGTTTATAATGTTTCTGACTTGAATTTTATACTGGTAATGGCAATGAGCAGGGAGAGTAGGCGCATCAGGGCCGCCAGAGAGGGACCACCATTGGCTGGAAGTGGACCCGGATACCGGGCGCTGAAGTGCTCCTGGGAGCTGCTGGTCTGAAATTGAAGTAGGTCCTGCCGGCGGGCACCGTTACTGGCCAGGGCATTATATTGCCCGCTGAGGGGGGAGAACGATTCTCCAAACAGGGTGGAACCGCGGCCTTTCGTCCCTGGAGGGATGAAAGGCTTTTGTATTACAGGGGGAGGTTGCTAGCTTTGTGGCGGCAGCTAAAAAGGGATATTGAAGTTATATTCCAGCGGGACCCGGCAGCCAGGAGCATCCTGGAGGTTATCCTGTGTTATCCCGGTTTTCATGCCCTGCTCCTCCACCGTATTGCTCATTTCTTTTACGGACGCGGCATGAAGCTGCTGGCAAGGTTTATATCCCAGATCAACCGCTTCCTGACCGGGATTGAAATCCATCCCGGAGCCAAACTGGGGGAAGGTATTTTTATCGATCACGGGATGGGAGTGGTCATCGGCGAAACGGCGGAAGTAGGCAACAATGTCACCATGTACCAGGGAGTTACCCTGGGGGGGACCGGCAAAGAAAAGGGCAAGCGCCATCCTACCATCGGCAACAATGTCGTCATCAGCGCCGGGGCCAAGGTGTTAGGGAATATTACCATTGGCGACAATGTCAAAATAGGTGCCGGTTCTGTAGTTCTGCGTGACGTGCCCGCCAACTGCACTGTGGTTGGTATACCTGGCAAGGTAGTAGTGCGTAACGGCCGTAAAATTGCCGATGCCGAGGTAAGCGAAATCGACCTCCGTCACGACGAACTGCCGGATCCGGTTGCCGAAATGCTCCTTTGCCTGCAGCGGCAGATCCAACGTCTGGAGCGAAGGATTGAAGAACTGGAGGCCAGCAAGGATGAGCATCTACCTGTACAATACACTGACGGGCCGAAAGGAAGAGTTCACTCCGTCTGAGCCGGGCCGGGTTAGGATGTATGTTTGCGGGCCGACTACTTACAACTATATCCACCTGGGCAATGCCCGGCCTCTGGTAGTATTTGACACCTTACGCCGTTATCTGGAATACCGCAATTATGACGTCCTTTATGTCCAGAATTTCACTGACATCGATGACAAGGTTATCAACCGGGCCCGGGAAGAAGGAGTAGGGGCATTAAGTTTAGCCGAACGTTATATTGAAGAGTTTTTCCGTGACGCCGATGCCTTGAATGTTAAGCGGGCCTCCCTTTATCCCCGGGTAAGCCAGCATATCGACGACATAATCGCCACCATTGAAGAGCTTATACGCCGCGGTTTTGCCTATGAAGCCGGGGGAGACGTCTATTTTGAAGTAGAAAAATTTCCTGCCTACGGGCGCCTGTCTAAACGTACCCCTGGAGAGATGCGGGCCGGTGCCCGGGTGGAGGTCAATACTGCCAAACGCAACCCCCTGGATTTTGCCCTGTGGAAGGCAGCCAGTCCCGGCGAACCGGCCTGGGACAGCCCCTGGGGACCGGGCCGGCCGGGCTGGCATATCGAGTGCTCTACCATGGCCTTGAAGTACCTGGGACCGGGTTTTGATATCCACGGCGGCGGCGCCGACCTCATTTTCCCCCATCATGAGAACGAAATCGCCCAGGCAGAGGCCGGGACAGGCTGTCCCTTTGCCCGTTTCTGGCTCCACAACGGTTTTATTACCGTCAACCAGGAAAAGATGTCCAAGTCAAAAGGGAATTTTTTCCTCGTGAGGGATATTACCAGCCGTTTCCGTCCCCTGGCCGTACGCCTGTTTTTACTTGCAACCCATTACCGCAGCCCCATAGATTTTGACGACACCGGGCTCCTGGCGGCCGAGAAAGGGCTCGAACGCCTGGAAAATACGCGCCGGCTTTTAAGGGAGGCGCGCTGCCACCTGTCACCTAGCAACAGTTCTACTGGCAACGGCGCAGATGGTGCCGTCCTGGCCGGCAGGATTGAAGAACTGCGGCGGGAGTTTATGGCCGCCCTGGACGACGATTTCAATACAGCCCGGGCCCTGGCGGTTTTGTATGACCTGGCCCGGGAAATCAATACCTATTTGGCCGGGATGACCGGTCAGGAGGCCGGGGTTGTTAGCAAGGCAGCCACGGTTTTTGAAGAACTGGGCGAAAATGTCCTGGGCCTTTTTGGCAGTCCCCGGCAGCAGGCGGATGATAACCTGCTGGATGGCCTGATGGACATTATTTTAAGTATTCGCCAGGAAGCCAGGCAGCGCAGGGACTGGGCTACGGCCGACGCCATCCGCGACCGCCTCAAAGATCTGGGGATAATCCTGGAAGATACGCCCCGTGGAACCCGTTGGAAGAAAAGTTAGGGGGGAGGCAATGGATCCTGTTGCCGGCCTTTCGCCCCTGGTTCTCGCCTATGTCGGTGATGCCGTGTATGAACTCCTGGTTCGCACCTACCTGGTGCGCCGTGGTCCCGCCAGGCTGGAACAGCTGCACCGGGAAGCCGTGGGTTTCGTCCGGGCTGCTGGCCAGGCCAGGCTGGTACCGGCCCTGGAGGCCCATTTGACGGCCGTGGAAAAGGACATCCTGCGCCGGGGGCGAAATGCCCGGCCGGGGCACCTACCCCGCAGCGCCGTCCCGGAGGAATACCATTCCAGCACGGCCCTGGAAAGCCTCTTCGGTTACCTGTACCTGAAGGGTGAGTGGCAGAGGCTGGACGAGCTGACCCGTCTCATTTTTGAGCTGGCGGAAACAGAACGGGGAGAGGAATAAAATGCACGTTGAACTTATCAGCCATACACCGGAGCCGGAGCGCCTGGTCGCTGCTGCCGCTCGACTTTGTTATTCCCCCCACGGGGCGGGCCGGCTGTTGGATGCCATGGAAAAAGACGAAGTAGAGAGGCTGCTGCGCCTGCTAATATCCATGGGCCATGAATCCCCCCTGGAGCATATTACCTTTACCTTTGCAATCGAGGGGGTCAGCCGCGTTCTATCCCACCAGCTGGTGAGGCACCGCATAGCTTCTTATTCCCAGAAGTCCCAGCGTTATGTCAATGAAGATAATTTTACCTATATAATTCCTCCCAGCGTCGCCGCCGTACCCGAAGCCCTGGTACGCTATCAGGAATGCATGCGGACCTTACAAAAGGCATATCATGAAATACAGGAGCTGGTTCCCCGGGAAGATGCCCGCTACTTGTTACCCAATGCCTGCGAGACCAAGCTGGTTTGCACCTTTAATGCCCGCAGTTTGTTTAATTTTTTCCGCCTGCGTTGCTGTAACCGGGCCCAGTGGGAAATACGGGAACTGGCCTTGAAAATGAGGGAACAGGTGCGAAGGGTTGCCCCTCTTATTTTTAGCCACGCCGGGCCCGACTGCGAGACGGAGGGCGTCTGCCATGAAGGCACTATGAGCTGCGGCCGGGCACCGGCTGCTCGGACCAGGGAGGAAAGTTAGTGGACGATATCATTGCCGGCCGTAACCCGGTCAGAGAAGCCCTGCGGGCCGGCAGGAACTTGCATAAAATTTTAGTGGCCAGCAGGCTGGAAGGCAGGGTAGTGGGCGAGATCCTCGCCCTGGCCCGGAGCCAGGGCGTCCCTGTTCAGCGGGTGGACAGGGCGGCCCTGGACAGAATGGCAGGTGACCGGCACCAGGGAGTGGTAGCCCTGGCTGCGGCCAGGGGCTATGTCGAGATGGAGGACCTCCTGTCCCTGGCGCGGGAAAAAGGCGAGCCACCTTTTTTAATCATGCTGGATCAGGTGGAAGATCCCCATAATTTGGGGGCCATTTTACGCTCGGCAGAAACGGCCGGCGCCCATGGCCTCATTATCCCGCGGCGGCGCACGGCAGGACTGACCCCGGCTGTAGCCCGGGCTGCTGCCGGGGCCCTTGAATATGTTCCGGTCGCCAGGGTGGCCAACCTGGCCCAGGCTATAGTTAAGCTGAAGCAGGAGGGTCTGTGGGTCATCGGGGCCGAGGCTGACGGCATAAGGGAGGCCTTTGCCAGTGATTTTACCGTACCCCTGGTACTGGTCCTGGGCGGCGAAGGCCAGGGGCTTTCTCCCCTGGTCAGGTCCAAGTGTGATTTTACCGTGAAGCTGCCTGTACGTGGGAAGATTAACTCTTTGAATGTGGCCGCCGCAGCAACGGTCTTGATGTACGAGGTAGTACGCCAGAGGTATTGCAGTACGGATTGAGACGGGGTGAACCTGTGGCTGACGTGCTCATCGTCGACGGCTATAATTTTTTATACAGCTGGCCGGATTTAGTCAGGCTTAAAGAAGAGTCAAGTTTTGCCCATGCCCGCGATAAACTAATAGCAGAGTTGATCAATTACCAGGCTTACTGGGGAGGGCGGGTAATAGTCGTTTTTGATGCCCATCGGGTCTCCGGGGCAGTAGAAAAAAAGGAAAAAATCGGCGGTGTCGAAATTATTTATAGCCCGGAGGGAGAAACTGCTGATGCCGTTATCGAGAAACTTGTAAGGACCCTGGATACAGGGGGCCGGGTTTATGTAGCCACTTCCGACGCGGCCGAGCAGAGCATGATCCTGGGAGGTGGGGCCCTTCGCCTGCCGGTTGCCGAGTTAAAGGCATACATTGAAAACGCCCGCCGGGAGATGGATAGGGAGAAGCAGAAAGGTATCCAGAGAAATTCCATCGATGGGCGCCTTCGGGAAGACACCCTTGAAATACTTCAGAACTGGCGGCGCCGGTAGGCAGCAGTTAACTCTTGCGGTTAAGATGGGTTTCTTGTATAATTATTGATGTTATTGGACAAGATATATGGCCTCCTTATGTTATTATGTCTTGGAAGGTTGGAGGCGTTGGCATGAGTGTTAATGTACAGCAGGAAATGTGGCAACCTTACGAAGTTCTCGGGGATGAAGATATTGTTTACCTGGCCCAGGAAGGTGATGAAGTAGCCCAGGAATATTTGATTAATAAGTACCGCAATTTTGTCCGGGCGAAAGCCCGGTCCTATTTCCTCATTGGCGCCGACCGGGAGGATATCGTCCAGGAAGGGATGATCGGCCTTTATAAAGCCATCCGCGATTTTCGCGGCGACAAATTATCATCCTTCCGTGCCTTTGCCGAGCTGTGTATTACCCGGCAGATTATCACCGCCATTAAAACGGCTACACGGCAAAAGCACATCCCCCTGAACTCTTATGTTTCCCTCAATAAACCCATTTATGATGAAGATTCCGACCGCACCCTGCTGGACATTATCTCGGGTTCTAAAATTACCGATCCGGAAGAATTAATCATCAGCCAGGAAGAATTCGTTGATATTGAAGAAAAAATGGGCGAGATTTTAAGCTCCCTGGAGTGGAAAGTATTAATGTCCTACCTGGAGGGAAAATCTTACCAGGAAATCGCCGTGGACTTGAAACGCCATGTTAAATCTATTGATAACGCCCTCCAGCGGGTAAAGCGCAAGCTGGAGCGTTACCTGGAACGAAGGGATAGCAGCCAATAATTACCGTTTAAAAAGGCTTGACGCTTTCAAAGCATGATGTTATAATTACTTTTGCGTCTGAAAAGGAATATGGAGGGGTTCCCGAGTTGGCCAAAGGGGGCAGACTGTAAATCTGCTGGCGCAGCCTTCGCTGGTTCAAATCCAGCCCCCTCCACCATTAGAGAAGTGAGAAGTGGGATCACACATCCCACATCCATAATGCGGGGTGGAGCAGCTGGTAGCTCGTCGGGCTCATAACCCGAAGGTCGATGGTTCAAGTCCATCCCCCGCAACCATGCCCATATAGCTCAGTCGGTAGAGCGTCGCCTTGGTAAGGCGGAGGTCACCGGTTCAATCCCGGTTATGGGCTCCAAAGAAACCATATTTGCGAACCGGAAAGGTACCGGTTCTTTTTTATTTTTCTACCTGTGAATTTTACAAAAACAGTTGCCGGCTTTAAAGGAATTTTTAACTTATACGCGAAAGTATAATTTCAATATAATTATGTGCAGTTAGATTCTGTAGCCTGGCCGTAAAAAGGCGACGTCGCCGCCGCAAGGAAGAGCATCTCCTGGCCCGGGAGGTATGCAATTATGGACAAAGGAAAAATCAGGATAATCGTTGCCGACGACCAGGCCCTGATGCGCGACGGCCTGAAAACGATAATCGACCTGGAAGTAGATATGGAAGTGGTAGGCGCTACCGCCAACGGGCAGGAAACATGGGTTATGGTGCAGGAGTTAATGCCGGACGTGGTGTTGCTGGACGTCCGCATGCCGGTGATGGACGGGGTGGAATGTGTCAGGTTAATTAAAGAGCATTTCCCGCCCGTGAAAGTGATTATGCTCACTACCTTCGACGACGAAGACTATATAATCAATGCCCTGGCCTACGGCGCCGACGGGTACCTTTTAAAAGACATCCAGGCGGACCAGTTGCTTGCAGCCATACGCAACGCCTACCGGGGCCAGCTAATCCTCCCGGCCCGGGTGGCCGGCAAGCTGGCCACCCGGGTGGCCGGGTTCCTGGAACTGGCAAATAACATGGGGAAAAAAGCGGAACAAAAAGCAGGCGACCCTACCCTTTCCGCCCGTGAACAAGAAGTGGCTGCCCTGATGGTGTCCGGCCTCAACAACAGGCAGATTGCCAGGCAACTGCAACTGACCGAGGGAACGGTAAAAAACTATATCAGCGTTATCTACGAAAAGATCGGTACCAGCGATCGGAAAACGGCTGTTGCCATTCTGGCGAAACAGTTCCCTCATATAAAGCTCAATCATCAACCGGGCAGGTGAAAGCTTGATGGTTGTTAAACCGGGTTACGAACTTCAGGAAACGTTGTACGAGACCGAATATTGTTTCACTTGCCTGGCTAGGGACAGCAGGACTTTGAAGCCGGTTTTACTTAAGATGCTGGCCGGTGCAGCCTCTCCGGAAGAAGCCGCGGGACGCCTGCGGCGGGAAGTGGAAATTATCCACCTGCTGCACCCGGACGGCTGTCTGTGTTTTGAAGAGATACATACCGGCCCCCCTAGCCCCGGACTGGTAGCCGCTGTGGGGGATCTGGTCCCCCTGCGGCGGTATGCGACAGCCCGGGGTTTACCTGTGGGGACCTTTCTGCCTCTGGCGGCAAGGCTAGCCGGGATAATCGCCCGCCTGCACCGGCAGGATCTGATCCACGGCGACCTTAACCGGGACATCCTGCTTCTGGATAAGGCCCGGAACGACCTGTACTTGATTGATTGCAGCCGCGCCTTTATGGCAGGCACAACCGCCAGGGAGCAAGCCCCCTATCCTTTCCCCGCCAGGCAGTCCTTTGCCTATCTCTCACCGGAACAAACCGGGCGTCTCAACCGCCCCATTGACCGGCGTACCGACATCTACTCCCTGGGGGTCATCCTCTATGAAATGGCAACCGGTTGCTTACCCGTTGCCGCCGCGGACCCTCTGGAATGGTTTCATGCCCTGGTGGCGGGTGAGATTAAGCCCCCCCGGGAAATGCCGGCCACCGTTCCGGCTGTGATTTCCGATATAATCATGAGATGCCTGGCCCGGGATCCCGACCGCAGGTACCAGAGCGTCGCGGGTCTGGAAAGGGATTTAAGGCGGTGCCTGGCAGAATGGGAAGAGAAGGGTGCCATTACTACCTTTAAGCTTGGCGAATATGATTCCCCCTTCACCTTTAAACTTTCAGACGCATTTTACGGCCGGGGAAAGGAACTGGGCCTCCTGCAGGAGGCCCTGGAAAGGGTTGGCCGCGGCCCGGGCGAGATCGTTTTGATTGCCGGTCCGGGAGGAATCGGCAAGACGAGGCTGGTCCGGCAGTTGGCAGGCCAGGTCCGGGGAAAACCGGGTTTTTTTATCAGCGGGAAATGCCAGTCCTTAACGAAGGAGGTCCCCTATAGCCCGGTTGTAGCATCCTTAGAGGAGTTGTTGCAGCTGTTGGCAGGCCGGAGCCCGGAAGAATTAAGGGGCTGGCAGGAGCAGATCAACGCCCGGCTGGGGGCCAATGCTTCCCTGATCACAACGTTACTGCCGTCCCTGGGATGGCTGGTAGGGGAGCGGCCTGCAGTGACGCCCGGTTCCAGCCTGGAGGCCAGGGAACGCCTTTTCTATGCCTTTGCTCAATTGCTTCAGGTGTTCGCCCGCCAAGATGCACCCTTAGTACTTTTCCTGGACGACTTGCAATGGGCTGACCCCGGAACGCTACAACTCCTGGAAGCAACTTTCCTGGAACACGAGGTCCGCCACCTGCTGTTTATAGGTACCTATCGCGAGGAGGAAATAACCCCGGGTCATATCTTCAGGACTACCCTCCGGGATCTGGAACACAAAGGAAAGCGGTTGACAACCATCAGGCTATCCCCCCTTGTACCCGGGGAGGTGGAAGATTTTATTGCCGCCAGTCTTTCCTGCCCCGGCGGAGAAGTACGGCCCCTCGGCGAGTTTATCTACCAAAAGGCCGGCGGCAACCCCCTATTTGTCAGGGAGTTGCTCCAGACCATGTACCAAAAGGGATTAATCACGTCGCGCCCGGGTGGCGGCTGGCAGTGGGACCTGAGGCAAATAGAAAAAACAGAGATTGCTGCCGACATTATCAGTTTCCTGGTGGAGAAGATCGGGCGGTTGCCCGGTACGAGCAAGGACCTGCTGCGATGGGCTGCCTGTATCGGCAATACTTTTACCGTACCCCTGCTGGCGGAAGTTGCCGGACAACCCGCCGCCCTTGTTGCCGGGGGCTTGCGTGACTGCCTCCGGGAGAGGTTGATCCAGGAAGCCGGGGGCCAGGCTTATAATTTCGTCCACGACCGGGTGCACCAGGCGGCCTATCTCATGAATTCCGAGGAGGAAAAAAAGTTCCTCCACTATCGCCTGGGGTGTTTCCTGCTGGCAGGAGAGGAAGAACGACCGCAAGCCGGGGAAGATTCCGACCCGGTAGCCTTTTTTACGGCTGTCAACCATTTGAACCTGGGTATAGATATATTGCGACAGGAGAATGCCTGGATACGCGGTGCTGAATATAATCTCCTGGCCGGGCAGAAGGCCAAACAGGCTTCGGCTTTTACTTCCGCCCGGAACTACTTGCATACAGGCTTAACGTTGCTGGGGGATAACTCCTGGGAAAGCCATTATTCTTTGACTTTCCAGCTGTACCGGGAGTACCTGGAATGCCAGTACCTCTGCGGTCATTATAACGAAGGGGGGGAACTGTACCGGGAGTTGCTGGCCAAAGCCCGGAGCAAGTTGGACAGGACGCAGTTGCGTTTGATCGCTATTCTATATGCTACCAAAAACGATTTTGATGCCCGTGCCCTGGAGGTAGGATTAGAAGGTTTAAGGGAGCTGGGGTGTTACCTGCCCGCCAAACCGAAGATGCCCTATATAATCCGGGAGTTAATCAAAGTAAGAAGGCTGATTAAAAAAGTAGGGATTGAGCAGATTATTAACCTGGCACCGGCCCGGGGCGAGGAAGTCCAGGCGGTTTTGAACCTCCTCCTCGCCCTTTCCCCCTATGCCTACAATAATAACGAGGACCTGCTTTTCGCCATCAGCCTGAAGATCTGCCAGCTTTCTTTACAGCACGGTCATTTTACCCACTCCAGCTCCGGTTACATGATCCTGGCTATGGTCAGTATTATCCGCCTGAAAGATTTTGCCACCGGAGTCGCCCTGGGGAAAACAGCCCTGGCATTGGCGGAGCGGTACGGCACCCCTACCGATAAATATATCGTCAATTTTTTATATGGGGCTTTTTTCCTCCCGTGGCTGGAACACACCCGGCAGGGGGAATTGTTCCTGGAAAAGGCCAGGGAGGGCAGCCTGGATGCCCGCGACTTTACTTATGCCGGGTACGCCATGACCTTTATGCTTGTTTCCAGGCACTTCCGGGGTGTGCCCCTGGAGGAACTGGAGAAACAAATCCGGGATTATTTCCAGCTGGCGGCAAAGGTAAAAGACCCCTATTTTGCCTGCTTCCTGACCATATACCGGCAAATGGTTCTCAACCTGCAGGGTTTAACGCGCAGCCCGGATACCTTCAGTGACAACACCTTCGATGAAGAAAGTTTTATTCGCGGGGATACGGGTTACCAGATCAGGGCCAAAGAATTCTTTGATTACTATCTTTGCAAGAACCAGGTTTACTATCTTCTCGGGTATTACCAGCAAGCCTTACCCCTTTTAAAGGAAGCTGAACGCCTGACCAAACTGTACTTTGGCGAAGTCTACCTGGCCGACCATGCCTTCTATTATTGCCTGACGGTGACGGCGGTATATCATTCCCTCCCGGTGAGGGAAAAAGCGGTTTACCGGCTGTTATTAATGCGTAAACAACGGCAAATGCAGCAGTGGGCGCGACGCTGCCCGGCTAATTTCGAGCATAAATACCTTTTAATCGCAGCGGAGATTGCCCGGATACGCCGGCAGGACGACAGGGCTGCCCAGCTATACGAGGAGGCCGCCCGGTCGGCACAGGCCAACGGGTTTGTCCAGAATGCTGCCATTGCCAGCGAGTGCGCGGCCCGTTTTTACTTTGCCAGGGGGAAAACAGGCCTGGCCCGGAAATACATACGCGACGCCTATGCGGGTTATAGCACCTGGGGGGCGAGGGTAAAAACGGAGCAGCTTCGCTCCCGCTATCCCTGGCTGGCAGGGGAAGGGGCTGCGCCGGACGAAAAGCCGGGCGGCAGGTTCGGGGAAGCAGGCCGTAACCTGGCAGAAACCGTAGATATGCGGGCGGTTTACCGCGCCGCCCAGGTCCTCTCCGGAACAATCGTCCTGGAAGACTTGCTGCCGCAAATGATGGAAATAACCATGCAGAACGCCGGTGCCAACCGGGGTGCCTTCCTGATGCAGCGGGAAGGACAGTTATACCTTGAGGCCAGGGCCGTGACCGGCAGGGAAGGGATCGAGGTGGAGGTCCTGCCGTCCCTGCCCCTGGAGCTTGCCGGGATGTTGCCCCGGTCCATTATCGACCGGGCCTTTACCGGCGGCGAGACTATCGTGCTGGACAACGCGGCCTGCGACCCCGTGTTCGGCAGCGACCCCGCCCTGGCCGGCCGGGACCCCCTGTCCGTACTTTGCCTGCCCATCGTGCGTCAGGGACGGCCGGTAGGCCTCCTTTACCTGGAAAACAGTATCACCGCCGGCTGCTTTCATCCCGGCCGGGTGGAAGCCCTGCAGCTCCTGGCAGCCCAGATCGCCATCGCCGTCGAAAACGCTGCCCTGTACCGCAGCCTGCAGCAGGTGAACGCCACCCTGGAAGAAAAAGTACGCGAGCGGACGGAGAGCCTGGCCCGCCTGCAGAAAGAAACCCTGGACGCCCTTGTGGAGAAGTCCAGGCTGGAGGAAAGAAACCGCATCGCCCGGGAGATCCACGATACGGTGGGGCATACCCTGACCTCCGTGCTGGTGCAAATCGAAGCCGGCAAGAGGCTATTGCAGAAGGACGCCAGCCTGGTAGAGCCGAAGCTGGAGCAGTGCCAGGAACAGCTCCGTAAAGGCCTGGACGACATCCGCCGTTCCCTGCGCTTGTTGCGGGGGAGCGGCGTGACGGGGGGCGTCCCGGACCTGGAAACCCTTATCCGGGATGTAGTTAAAAACACAGGCGTAACCATCGACTACCGCATTGACCCCCTGCCGCAACTGGACCCGGTGCGGCGGTATGTCCTCTACCGGGCGCTCCAGGAAGGCCTCACCAACGGCATCCGGCACGGTGGCAGCCGCTCCTTTTACTTCTCCCTGACGGAGGAAAACGGCACGGCCCGCTTCCTGCTCCAGGATTACGGTAAAGGGGCGGAGGAAATTCACCCCGGTTTCGGCCTTACCTCCATGCGGGAAAGGGTGAAGGAACTTGAGGGGGAAATGTCTATTTCCGCGCGGCCCGGGGCAGGGTGTCGCCTGGAGATTATCCTGCCTCTAGGGTAGGCTTCAGTCTTCCTGTCCTCATTATGACAGGTCATGTGACCGGGGTAACTGGTCATATGACCTTTTTTTATTTATAATACCTCCATCTAAAAGCGATAATTCTTAATTCTTGTGGTGTGGTACGGAGGAGTAATTTACCGGGCAAGAGCCCGGGGGTCGGGGGTCATTGCCCCGCCCCTTTTCTGCTGGCCCCGGAAGGGCCCCTTCGCGCCCGCACCAGCGATGAATTGGAGAAATAAGAGGCAAACAGGCAGGAACGGGCGTTGCCAGTTCCCGGATGCCGCCCGTCTCCAACCTCTCGCTTCCCACCTCTTTTTCAGGGAGGAAAAGGCCCATGAAAAAAATCAGGGTAGTGGTTGCCGAAAGTGATGCGCTGATACGGGATGGCCTGAAGACCATCCTGGACCTGGAGGAGGATGTGGAAGTTGTCGGTGTCGCCCGTGACGGGCGGGAAGCCATGACCATGGTCCGGATGCAGGCGCCCGACGTGGTGCTGATGGACACGGGCCTGCCGGCGATGGGCGGTCTAGCCAGCGTGAAGCTCCTGAAGGAAAAATCTCCCCTTACCAGGATAATCATGTTGAGTTCCTTTGAGGATGAAGACTACGTCCTTAATGCCCTGGCCGCAGGCGTTGACGGTTTTCTTTTCAAAGATACCGGGGCGGCGCAGATGGTTGCCTCTATACGGGATGTAATCCGGGGTGAGGTAATCCTGCCGGCGCGGGTGGCGGCCGGCCTGGCGGCCAGGGCGCTGGAGTTACTGCGCTCTACCGGCTTAAAAAAGTGACCGTTCATATGACCAGGGTAACTGGTCATATGAACGTTTCCCGTGGCAAAATGAAAATAACCGCAGAGGCTATGAACGGGGCAGACTTCATAGAAATATCCGGGAACACGAGTGCCGGTTCCTGGCGGGAGTGAAGGTTGGTGCGTTTCTCTTATCAGGCCCGGGACGGTACCGGGCGACGGCAGCAGGGACAACTGGAGGCCGGCGATGCCAGGGAAGCCCTGGCCCTGTTGAATAACCGCGGCCTGGTGGTGTTGCGGCTGGCACCGGGTAAGACAGCGCCGGGTGCAGGGCTGGGCAGGCTGGTACCCGCCTGCCTGCCGCGGGCGCAACTGGCCCTCTTCTCCCGTCAACTGGCCGGGATGATCGGAGCCGGGGTACCGATTATCAACGCCCTGGAGACCATGGCCCGCCAGAGCAGGAACCGTACCCTGGCCGGTATTCTCAGGCAGGTGGTGCAGGATCTGCACCATGGTCTCTTTTTCTGGCAGGCCCTGGCCAGGCACCAGCCCCTTATACCGCGCCTGTACAGCAGTATGATCCGGGCCGGCGAAGCCGGCGGGTCTCTGGAAGAGGTGTTAAAGCGCCTCGCCGACCACTACGAACGCGAGCACAAGGTCTACACGAGCCTTAAAGGGGCGATGGCCTATCCCCTGGTGGTCGGGTGCGCCGCCGCCGGCATCGCCGTCTTCCTGGTGGTGGGGGTCTTACCCCGCTTTGCAGAGCTCTTTGCCAGTATGGGTGGAACGTTGCCGGCTCCTACCCGCTTGCTCCTGGGGTTGGCCGACTTTTGCCGTAACCGCGCCACCCTTTTACTGATGTTGCTCCTGATTGCCCCGGTTCTGTTAAACCTTCTTTGCCGCCGGGAGGGCTTCCAGGAGATGCGGGATCTCCTGGCCCTGCGCCTGCCGGTGCTGGGCGGCATCAATTTGCAGTTGCTTACGGCGCGCTTTGGCCGTACCCTGGCCACCCTGGTGGCCGGGGGCATACCGGTCCTGGAAGCGCTGGATATAGGGCGGGAGGTGGTAGGCAACCGCCATCTGGGTCGCGCCGTTGCCGCGGCGCGGGAGGCCGTGCGCGAGGGCGGGAGCATGGCCTTACCCCTGGAGCGGTCCGGGCTGTTTGCACCCATGTTTATCCAGATGCTGCAGGTAGGAGAGGAAACGGGCCACCTGGTGGAAATGCTGGACCGGATGGCCACCTTTCTGGAGCAGGAGACGGACGCCGTCCTGGCCCGGCTCTCGGCGTTGCTGGAGCCGCTGCTGGTGCTCATGATGGCGGCGGTAGTGGGCCTGATGGTGGCGGCCATAATCCTGCCCATGTTCGATGCCGTAACCCTGGTGTGAGGAAAAGCAAAAGGAGGAATATTTCATGAAGATGCGACGTTTTTTACGGTGCCGGGTTCTGGGCAACAACAAGGGCTTTACCCTGCTGGAACTGCTGGCGGTCATCGCCCTCATCGGTATCCTGGCCGGCCTGGTCGTGCCGCGGGTTGCCAGCTCCCGGGACGAAGCAACCCAGAAGACAATTGAGGCCAACGTCCAGATGCTGCAGGCGGCGGTGGAAAGGTACCATTTTGATAATGGCAAGTATCCCAACGATGGTATTACTGATTGGATTGGCGAATTATACAATAAAAATTATATCAGTACCAATCCTTCTAAAATCAAAGATTCCGATAATTATATCCTATCAACAAATGGAGTTGTAAGCTATACACCTTAAATAATCTTTTCTGGGAGACAGGGATAAGCAAGCATGGGCATTAGGGTGGCAAGAGTTTTTGGCCCGGCAGCGAAGGCAGGGCCAGGTAAGGGCGCCCCTCCCGGGCGGCGGCCGCTTTCGGCCCGGGCCGGCTTCAGCCTCCTGGAGGTCCTGGCGGCCCTGGCCATCCTGGCGGTGGGCCTGGTGGCCCTGAGCGGCCTTTTCGGCAGCGGCCTGCGCCTTACCGGGGCGGCAAGGGACTCCCTGCTGGCCGCCGGCCTGGCCCGGGAGCGGCTGGAGGAACTGAAGGCCCTGGGGGTGGAGGGCATGCTGGAGCTGCAGGTGGACGGCCGGCCCTACCTCCCGCCCCCGGAAGTTGCCGGCAGCGACGTTTTCACCCTGGAAGAGACTTCCCACGAACTGGAGGGGCGGCCCTTCACCCGCCAGGTTAAGGGCCAGTGGCTGGCGGGGGGCGACCCGCCCCGGGTCCCGCCGGCCACCCTTTTAAGGCTGGCGATAACAGTGAGTTGGCCGGGACGCGCGGGGATGCAGTCCCTCACCCTGGACACCCTCTTCGCCAAGCGGGGTGATCTCCGGTGAAGCGGCAGGTGGGTTTTACCCTGCTGGAGGTAGTTGTAACCCTGGCCATCGCGGCCCTGGTCCTCCTGCCCTTGACGGGGTTGCTCCAGGAAGGTTTGAAAGCCTTTACCACCGGGACGGACAGCATTTACCTCCAGGAGCAAATGTCCCTGGCCCTGGACCGTTTCGGCCGCGAGGTGCGGCAGCACCCCCTGGCGACGGTAAGGGACGGGGGCCGCACCCTGGTGCTGGAAGGTAACGGGCTGGCGGTGACCCTCACCCTGGCCCCAGCCGGGGACGGGAGCTTGCAGCTCCTGGCCCAGCGTGAGAACGGCCGGGAGGTCTGGCTGGAAAAGGTGGTGGCCGGGGGTTTCCGGGGCGGGGACGGGGGCAGCGTCAGCCTGGACCTCACCGCCCGGCGGGGAGGGGTCACCCTTACCCTGACGGCAACCGATGGCGGGCGCAGGTAAAAGGAGATAAAAAAGGCTGTGTCCCCGGCCAACACCCGGGCGTGGATATACAGGGGGATTGTCTTTAAAAAGGGGCGGGGAGGTTCTGGCAGCAGGATTATGACCACAGGGGTTCCCGAGAGGGAGAGCTATTACCGTCCCGGCGGCCGCCACCTCCCGGCGCCACCGGCCGGCCGGAGCGACAGCATTTGCGGCGCGCGGTTTCTACCGCCCCGCCTGGAAGGGGAGGCGGCTGCCGGCCCGGGGCCTGGCAGCCGCGGGACCGGCGTTTCCCCGTGCTGCAGGGTGCTGGATAACCGAGGCTCGGCCCTTATCATGGCCCTGACGGCCATGGCCCTGATGGCCGCCCTGGCCGTCTCCCTGCTCCAGGTAGCCAACAACCGCTGGCTGGCCGGAAAGCGGGAGGAAAATAAGCTGGTGGCGCGCTACCTGGCCGAAGCCGGCCTGGAACGGGCGGTGGCCGAGGTGCGCCGGGACGTGACCTGGACACCGCCCCTGGGCCTTGCCCAGGAGGTGGTTCCCGGCCGGGAGTACCGCTATGATTTCTGGCAGTGGGACGCCGGCAGCCGGGTTTTCCGCCTTACCAGCACCGGCCTGGTGGCCGGAAAGCCCCTTTTCAGCATCACTGCCGCATTTAAACCCGCTTCCGTGCCCGGGGCCCTCAGTTACCTCCTGCTGGCCGGGGACACCATTACGGTGGAGGGGCTGGGAATCAAGGTATCCCTGCCGCCGTTAATCGATATTCCCTCCTTTATCGACCTGGAGGGCCGCGTCCATGCCGGGAATACCATTACCCTGCGGCACCTGATCGAGGAAGATGCCTTTCTGCGGGCGCTGGCCGAATTAATCGCCGGTGCCGGATTGATCGAGATCAGCGGGCCGCCCCAGGTAACGGCGGCCGGTACAACCGGCAACAACCCCGGGGATTTCCGGGGGTTCACCCCCCTGCAGGTGGAAGACGCCGCCGCGGTGGCGCGGCCCCTGGTGAACCTGGATTATTACCGCCAGGCGGCCCGGGACTTCGGCACTTACTACGATGCGGGTCAAGACGCCTATAGAGAAATCTATACTGTTGCCGGCCGCGACAGCCTGGTCTTTGTGGAGGGAAACGCCCGGGTTTATGCCCTCTGGCGTAACAACCTGTTCCTGGTGGCCACGGGAGATGTTGAGCTTACCAACCTGACCTTTTCCGGCACACGGCGCCTGACCATCCTGGCGGGGGGTAATATTGAGGTGACCAATCTCGGCGGCAAAGTTGAGGGCGTGTGGGTGGCGGGGGGCACCATCAGCGGCCTGAATTTGAGCCGTTTCGAAGGGGCCATGGTGGCCCGGGTTATAGACCTTGACGGCGGCCTCCAGGGGGTTTACGACGCCGGGGTAGTGAACAGTATAGCCCCGGGCCTCTATTTCGAAGGGTCCGGGCCCCTGGCCGTAGCCGGCTGGACGGAGATGAGCTGGCCGCCGGGGCCGTGAGAAAGAGGGAGAGGTATGATCGGGCTGGTGATAGACAGCCGGGAGTCTACCTGGGTACGGGTGCACAAAAAAGGTGACAGGCTGCGGGTGGATTCCTATGGCTCCTGCCCGACCCCGGCAGGAGCGGTGCAAAATGGCATCGTCCGCGACCCGGCCGACCTGGGCGCCGCCCTGAAGGCGGCTTTGCAGCCGGCACGGTTTTTCCGGGAAAGGGTGGCGGTATGCCTGAGCGGCCTGCAATTCTTTGTGCGTTCTTTTAGCCTGGCCGGCTTAAAACCCCGTGATACGGCCCGGGCGGTGCGCTATAAGGTAGCTGCTGAAGTCCCCATCCCCCTGGAAGACCTGGTGGTTGATTACCGCCTGCCGCCCGGCGCCGGCGAGGCGATTATGGCGGTGGCCACCCGGCGTACCAACCTGCAGCAGCTGGTGCTGGCCCTGAAACTGGCGGGGACGGCGCCGCGGGTTATTGATATTGAGCCCTATTGCCTGCTCAGGGCGGCCACCGGTCACCGGGACGACGGCCGCAGGGCGACGGCCATCCTCTCCCTGAACCGGGATTCACCCCAGTTCAGTTTCTTCCTGGATAATATCCTGCGTTTTCATCGTTTTTTACCCGCCGGCAACGGCGTTACCGGCGGGGAGGCAGGGTTCTGGTCGGGCGTAGCCCCTGAGCTGGAGCGTTCCCTGGCGTTTTGCCGGCAGGAGTTTTACCGGACCGGGGCCATCCGGGTCCTGGTTACCGGGATACCGCTGCCCCCGGAAATTGCTGTTACCTTAGAGAACCAGGTGGCAGAACCTCCGGTCTATCTAACTATGGTGGAGGGCATAGAACTTTCTCCTGCCCTGCCGGCCAGCGCTGCGACGGAGCTGGCTGCCGGCTGGACTACAGCCCTGGGCCTGGTCCGGCGCCGGAGGTGAGGGGATGGCTGTTCCTGAATTCAACCTTTTTCACCGCGATTTGTTGCCGGCCAGCCCCTGGCGAACCTACCGGCAGCAGTTCCTGGCGCTCCTGCTGGCCGTAGTCATCCTGCTTTCGGGGTGGTATATGACCCTGCGTTCCCTGGCAACTGCCGGGAACGAGGGAGCAGCCCTGGCGGCAGCCTCCCGGGTGTTGCAAGAAAAGCTGGAGGCGGGGATGGCTGGCGCCTATATTGCCGCCGACCTGCGACGGCGCCAGGAGCTGGTACCCCTCTTAAAAGGGGAAGCCTGGTCACCGTATCTAGCCCGGCTGCACGAGCTAGCGGCAAGAACAGGGGTGGAGCTGCGCGGGATTACCCTGGAGAAAGAGGTACTGACCGCCAGGGTGGCTGTTCCCGACCTGAAGACGATGGTTCCTTTTCTCCAATCTTTAAGCCGGGAGGAGCCTTTCCGGGAATACCGTTTGGTGGAGATAACGGCTACCGGGGAAAACACCCGGGGAATGCCGGGCGAATACCTGGAATTGACGATAGAAATTCGACCCGGCAGCGCGGGAGGTAATGATAATGCGCCGGTTACACCTGGCCTGGACGGCTAGGGATAAACAGGAGGCTGGCCGCCAGGCCTGGCTGTTGACGGCCGCCGCGGTAGCCCTGCTCTTTTACCTGGGCTGGCAATACCTTATAGGGCCTCCGTATAAGTCCCTGCAGGCAACCCGGGCGGCCGTTGTCGCCACCAGGTTGCAGGTGGAAGAATACCGGTCGAGGTTACAAAAGGAAACCATGGCCGTCCCGCCCGCGGATCTCAACTCCCAGGTAGCGGCCATGGATGCCTACTTCGGCCGTGAACCTGGCTGGGACATACTGGTTGACGAACTGGCTGCGGCCATAGCCGCCAGCGATCTGCGCATCTTCCAGGCCAGTTTCGGCGCGGAGGAAATGGCTACCACCTATTCTACCCGCAAGGCGTCCTTTGTCCTGGAGGGCAGTGGCAGCGCCGCCCTGGAGTTACTGCGCCGCCTGGAGGATTTTCCCCGGCTGGTGCGGGTGGATGGGGTCATCCTGGATTTCGGGCCGGCAACGGCCCAGCAATTGCAGTTAAGCCTTTTCCGCTGGACGGGTGCGGCAAGGGCGAAGGAGGTGCGTACCGGTGCCGGAACAGCGACGCCTGGGGGAAATGCTCATTGAACGGCATATTCTAAGTGCCGCCGAGCTACAGAAAGCCCTGCAGCAGCAGAAGCAGACGGGCCAGCGCCTGGGGGAAATACTCCAGCAGCACGGGCTTATCAGCGAAGAACAATTGTTACGGTTTCTTGAGGAGCAACTGGGCGTGGCGCGGGTGTCCCTGGCCGAAATAGAACCGGCGGCGGAAGCCCTGGCCCTCCTGCCTTCCCAGGTAGCCAGGCGCTACCAGGTAATACCCCTGGAAAAGAAGGGCGACCGCCTGGTGGTGGCCACCGCCGATCCCCTGAACCTGGCAGCTATGGATGAAATTTTTATCTCCACCGGCCTTATGGCCAGCCCCGTCCTGGCCCTGCAGGGAGAGATCCGGCGGGCTATTGAGAAGTACTACAGTACTGTGGCCGTAATCCCGTCAGCGCAGGAGGCAGGGACGGCCGCGGGCGATGCCGAACAAACGGCGGCGGACGGGGGACCGGTAGCCCGCCTGGTAGATTCTATCCTGGAACGGGCCATTGCTGCCGGGGCGAGCGACATCCACATTACTCCCCAGGAAAAAAACCTGGAGGTGCGTTTCCGCATCGACGGCATTCTCCAGGACGATTTAACACTTCCCCGGGCCAACCATGGGCCGGTGATAACCCGCCTCAAGGTTATGGCCCGCCTGGACATTGCCGAGCACCGCCTGCCCCAGGACGGACGGATCCAGCTCAAGCTGGACGGCATTCCCGTCGACGTGCGGGTGGCGACGATGCCGACGATCTGGGGCGAGAAGGTAGTTTGCCGTCTCCTGGATGCACGCCAGGGTGTACTGGACCTGGATAAGCTGGGTTTCTCGCCCTGCAACCTGGAGCGCTTTAAAAGGCTCATCTCCCGGCCCCACGGGTTGCTATTGGTGACCGGACCCACAGGCAGCGGCAAAACTACCACCCTTTACGCAGCCCTCAACCATATTAACGACCGCCGCCGCAATATCGTCACCCTGGAAGAGCCGGTGGAATACCTGCTGCCCGGCATCAGCCAGACGGCCATCAATCCCCGCACCGGGCTTACCTTCTCGAGCGGGTTACGGGCGCTTTTGCGCCAGGATCCCAACGTTATCATGGTGGGGGAGATCCGCGACCAGGAAACCGCCACTATGGCCGTGCGGGCCGCCGTTACCGGCCATCTGGTGTTTTCCACCCTGCATACCAGCGATGCGCCCGGCGCCCTGACCAGGCTCATGGACATGGGTGTGGACCCCTACCTGGTTGCGGCCGCCGTCACCGGGGTGGTTTCACAACGGCTGGTACGGGTAATATGCCCTGAATGCAGGGAGAGCTACATCCTGGGAGACGAACACCCCGAAGGCCGTGCCTTGAGCCTGCCGGTCGGAACGCCGCTGTGGCAGGGGCGCGGTTGTCCTTCCTGCCGCCATACCGGGTACCGGGGCCGACAGGCCGTCCACGAAGTGTTGGTACTCACGCCGGCCATCAGGCGCCTGGTGGAGACACAGGCCGGTCCGGATGAGATTTTACAAGCAGCCCGCGCCGGGGGGATGTGTTCCCTGGAGAAAGATGCCAGGAGGCTGGTCTTGAATGGTGTCACCTCGGTGGCAGAAGCGCTCCAGTTAATTAGCGACGATTTTTAAGCAACTATAGTAATGGTACCGGATATACCATTTCAGTTAATTGGCAGCGGTTTTAGAGGTACCGGTTCAGTCCGAGTTTAGGGCTCCAGAATCCCCGGAGGTGAAACCGGGGTTTTCTTTTATGTCCAGAGTATGGTAATATAGTCATGTGAGGACGGGGGCGGTATGGTTTAAAATTTTAAGCGGAAAGTATTTATAACATATATGCTATAAAAAGGAGCCTGAGCAATGGAAGAAGAGGTCTCTTTACGCGAATTGATAGAGGTCCTGCTGAAACGGAAATTGCTGGTTGCTGTCACGACTATTATAGCCCTCATCACCAGCGGTATATTAAGCTTTGTTATTCTTCCCCCGGTTTATGAAGCCAAGGCTACACTGCAAATCAGCCTGCTCTCGTCAAATAACCCTCCCCAGGGAAACAGCCCCCTGGAGGCCCTGTTACAGTCCCTTGCTGCCAGCCAGCAGGTCTCCATGGAAACCTACCTCTACCAAATAACCAATCCCATGCTGCTCCAGCGCGTCCAGGAGAAATTGGGACTGGACAGGGAAAAATACTCCATTCCGGCGCTGCAAAAGGCCATCAAGGTGCAAAATCCTAAAGGAACTAACCTGCTGGAGATAACTATTAGCGATACAGATCCGGGTCAGGCCAGTAAACTGGTAAATACCCTCGCTGATGAATTTGTTGCTTTCATCAAAGACCTGCGGGCAGGGCGTCTGGGTCAATCTACGGCGGCCCTTGAGGAGCAATTAAAGCAGGAAGAAGAAAAATTGAACGCAGTTACCGAGGAATACCGCCAGTTTTTGCTCCAGCCCAACAATGTTAAGGAATTGGAAGCCGAACAGGAGGATAAAATCCGGCAGTTAACTACCTTTAAATCCGATTTACTGACGACCCGGGTGGAACTGCGAAGCACGCGAGAGGCCCTTAAGGCGGCGGAAGCCAAGCTGGACGGCATACCGCCCACGTTGAAAACCACCAAAGCGGTTGCCGATGAACCTCTGCTACAGGATCTCGCCCGGGAGCAGAGCGGGCGGCCGGCGCAGGAGGTGGCCGGTTTAACCCTGGAGAGCGAGGAGCCGAATCCCGTTTACCTCGCCCTGGCCACTGAGATTAACAAGTATCATATGGAGGTTGCCAGGCTAGAAGAAAAGCTGGCGGCCCTGCAACAGGCCATAATTATCACCGAAGAGGAACTACAGGCGATCCAGGGCGAACTGGCCCAGAAAAAGGTGATAGATGCGCGCTACCAGGCGCGCCTGCAGAACCTCCAGGAAAATTACCAGGCCCTCCTGGCGCGCAGCGAAGATGCTCGCATTGCAGGCACCCTCGATACCAGCACCCAGATTCGCGTGATTGCCCCGGCCGTGGAACCGGTGGTACCGGTGAAACCGCGGAAGATGCTTAACATGGCCATAGCCGGTGTTCTAGGGTTAATGGCAGGTGTTTTTCTGGCCTTTTTTATTGAGTTCTGGACCAGGACAGCGCCACAGAGCCAGGCCGGCGTAAATCTTAAGGTACCGGCCGGTACAGCGCACTGACCGGCTCTTATCTCCGTACCGTCGTACCCGTTATAATAATTGCACTTTACAGGACGGGCCTCCTGGCCTATTTATCAGGGGTCCCGGCCTTTTATTTTCTTCCAGGACTTGTTATACTTAGGACGAGGTGAAAAATGTTGGCCCTGACCTGCGGTATCATTGGCCTGCCCCTGGTAGGCAAAACCACGTTATTCAACCTTTTAACTCAAGCCGGAGCCGAAACCTCGGCCTTTGCCGGCCGTACGAAAACCAATATCCGGACCGCACCCATTCCTGACCCCCGCCTCGATTTCCTGGCCTCCCTTTACCACCCGCGCAAAGTCACCCCGGCCACCCTGGAGGTTATTGATGTACCGGGATTGACCCGCGGCAGCGGGGCGGCCTTCCTTGCTGCCGTGCGGGAGGTAGACGCCCTGATTCATGTTGTCCGGGCCTTCCGACGGGCGGACGTGCTCCATGTAGAGGGGAATCTCAATCCTGTACGTGACCTGGAGACAATCAATACCGAACTCCTGCTGGCCGATCTGCAGCTGGTTGAAACCAGGCTGGAACGCATTGCCTCCGGTAAGAAAGTAAAAGGCGACCTGCTGGCCGAACAAAGGGCACTGCAGCGCTGCCGGGAAGCCCTGGAAGCTGAGAAGCCCTTGCTGGAAGCCGGTCTTACGTCTGAAGAATGGCAGGTTTTAAGGCATATGGGCTTTTTAACAACCAGGCCCATGATAATTGTGGTCAATATTGACGAGGAACAGTTACGGGCAGGCCGTTATGAAGGCCAGGAAGGGGTTGAGGCCTATGCCGGCGTCCGGGGTATACCGGTGTTAAAACTCTGTGCCGAACTCGAAGCCGAAATAGCCCGCCTGGAACCGGGCGACCGGGAGGTTTTCCTGGAAGAAATGGGCATTACCGAACCGGGTATCGACCGCCTGGCGCGGGCCATCTACCGCCGCCTGGGGTTAATCTCCTTCCTCACCGCCGGAGAAGATGAGGTCCGCGCCTGGACCATTAAAGAGGGAACCAGTGCCCGGGCTGCGGCCGGCAAGATTCATAGCGATATCGAGCGGGGCTTTATCCGCGCCGAAGTGGTGAATTTCAGCGATCTGGAAAGGCTGGGAGATATGAATAAAGTAAAGGAGAAAGGCCTGGCCCGATTGGAAGGCAAGGACTACATCGTCCAGGACGGCGATATTATTAACTTTCGTTTTAATGTTTGAGTATGATTTTAATCCATTCCCCCTGACTTGCGGGGGATTTTTTATTGGTAACCACCGGTGAAAGAAAAACATAAACTACCAGAGAAGGACTAAAGACCGGGGTTGAAGGGTCTGCACGCCGGGGTAACGTGTCGGGACCGGCCATCTTTTTCCGAGGGGGTGGCACCATGGCTGAGGTGCAGAGCCAGCCTGAAGTCCAGGTAAGGGATATCCTGTCCGATGGCGGGCTGGTTTTCCTTTTCCTGTTCCTGCTAATAGCTTTATTTATCTTTGTTTAGCCCGGGTTTAATGCCGGGCGTTTTTTCATGGATGTAACCTTCTGGCAGGCAATGGCATAATTTAAAGTAAAGCCTGGAGAAAAAAGAGAGGAGGACCACAAGATGGCAGACGGCTTTTTCGGCAGCGGCAGCTGGGCATTTATCCTTTTCCTGATCCTCATTTTGCTGTTCTTCGGCAACTGATGCCATGTAAGTTTTTTAGAGAAAGGAGGAATAACAGTGGGTAACTTTTTCGGACCGGGTTTCTCCGGCAGCTGGGCTTTACTTCTGTTCCTGATCCTCATCCTGCTCTTCTTTGGCAACTAGCAGGCAAATGCGAAGGGCGCCAGGCGGCGCCCTTAACTTATAATTTGCAGAAAATGATGCAGCAACCTTGCCGTCATACCCCAGATGACGCGGCCTTCAAATTCATAGAAAAGCTCCGGCCAGGTTGCCTGGCGCCAGGGATAGTTGCGCCCGCGGGGAATTTTTTCAAAAGGGAAGTCTTCCGGTGGCTGTATTTTGACCTGTACTTCGTGATAAGCCGGGGTGGTGGTAAAGAGGCTTATCAGGGGAATGGTAAAGACCTCCGCAACTTCCTGGGGGTTGGGATTTATAGCTGCGGCACGGCGCAGCAGGCCGGCAATGGGATGGATAACTTGCTGGAACGGGGTAACAAGCACATCGAGTTTGCCCCAGATTTCCAGGTCCTCTGCACGCAGCCCCAGTTCCTCACAGGTTTCCCTTACAGCCGCTTCTTGGGGGCTGCAATCGTCCTTTTTAATTTGCCCCCCGGGAAAACAAATTTCCCCCGGCTGGGTTTTTAAATTTCGGGAACGTACTTCAAAAAGCAGGGAGAGGGAATCGTCCCTTTCTTTTATCAGGGGTAAAAACACGGCCGATTGAGCATAAAGGCGGGCATCCAGAAGCCCGCTTTGGTGTTGCCGGATGCGGGCCTTGATATTTTTGAGATCGGGGACTAAATCAGGCAAAGTAAATTCACCTCTGTACATATTCTTGCCGGCTTCCTGCTTTACAAAGGGACAGGAGCGGGTTAAAAGAGTAAAGGCGGGTTTAACTGTGGGCGATGAAAAAGATACCAGTGATAATCAAGGCCAGACCAATGACCCGTAAGACAGGCAGGCTTTCTCCCAGGTAGAGCCAGGAGAACAGGAAGACAAAGACATACCCCAGGCTGGCCATGGGATAAGCAAAACTTAAAGGGGCTTCAGCCAGGACTTTTAACCAGAGGAAAAAGCTAACAGCAAAAGCCGCCAAGCCGCCTAAGATATAGGGGGTAAAGAGCAAGCCGGTAATCCCCGGGAAATCAAACTTGAAGTTATCCAGCTGCAGCACACCAATTTTAAATAATACCTGGGCGCCGGCCCCAAGGAGAACAGATAAAAAGATTAGTAAAATAACGGGCATGGATAACCTTTCCCTTCATAGAATACAAGCCATATAAATCTATAATACCCTTTCTACTGTTAAAAACAAACTGTCACCGGAATTATTTTACAGTGTCGAGGTAATAATATACAGGGTACAAGCAGGAAAAGGCTGACCAATGTAGAAATATCTCTTGCGAACAGCCATGCCCGGCTGCGTGGACTGGCGCGGGACAAAGAAGCTAATAAAAAAGTTACTTTAGGAGGAGGCAAAAGACCCATGGCCAAGCAAAAATTTGAACGCAAGAAACCCCACGTCAACGTAGGGACGATAGGGCACGTAGACCACGGCAAGACGACTTTGACGGCAGCCATCACCTTCTGCCTGGCGAAAGCTGGGGGAGCGGTACCGACGGCGTACGACCAGATCGACAAAGCGCCGGAAGAGAGGGAACGGGGCATCACCATAGCCACGGCCCACGTCGAGTACGAGACGGAGAAGAGGCACTACGCCCACGTCGACTGCCCCGGTCACGCCGACTACGTCAAGAACATGATCACCGGGGCGGCGCAGATGGACGGGGCGATATTAGTAGTATCGGCAGCGGACGGCCCCATGCCGCAGACCCGGGAACACATACTTTTAGCGCGGCAGGTAGGGGTGCCATACATTGTAGTATTCATGAACAAGGTCGACCAGGTCGACGACCCCGAGCTGCTTGAACTGGTAGAGATGGAAGTACGGGAACTCTTAAGCGAATACGAATTTCCTGGGGACGAGATACCGATTATCAAGGGCAGCGCCCTGAAAGCGATGGAATGCGGGTGCGGCAAGCGGGAATGCGAATGGTGCAGCAAGATCTGGGAACTGATGGACGCGGTAGACGACTATGTACCCACGCCGGAACGGGATGTCGACAAACCCTTCCTGATGCCGATAGAAGACGTATTCACGATCACCGGCCGGGGCACGGTGACGACTGGCAGGGTAGAGCGAGGCAAAGTAAAGGTAGGCGACGAAGTAGAGATAATAGGCTTAAGGGAGCAGGTAAGGAAGACGGTAGTAACCGGGGTAGAGATGTTCAGGAAGATCCTGGACGAAGCGGTAGCCGGGGACAACATCGGCACGCTGTTGCGGGGCGTAGAGCGCAAAGAAGTAGAGCGGGGAATGGTACTGGCCAAACCCGGGTCCATCAAACCGCACACCAAATTCAACGCGGAAGTATACGTACTGACGAAAGAAGAAGGCGGGCGGCATACACCCTTCTTCAACGGGTACCGGCCGCAGTTCTACTTCCGGACGACGGACGTGACCGGGGTAGTGAAGCTGCCGGAAGGGGTAGAGATGGTCATGCCCGGGGACAACATCCGCATGAGCATCGAGCTCATTACGCCCATAGCCATAGAAGAAGGCTTGCGGTTTGCCATCCGTGAGGGCGGCCGCACCGTGGGCGCCGGCGTCGTCACCGGGATTAGTGAATAATAGATATTGACAGGGCTTTATATTTATGGCACACTAATAAAAGTGTTTATCCGAACCGGGAAAATAGCGGCTGGTAAAGATATCAGGAAGAGTGGGAAGGGGGATTTGCCGGAGGGCGATCTTCCCCTCCCCACTTTGATCATAGACGGAGGTGGACGTCAGTGCGGGTGGGAATTACCCTGGCATGTACCGAGTGCAAGCAACGCAATTATATGACCAGCAAAAATAAAAAGAATAACCCCGATCGCCTGGAATTGAAAAAGTACTGCAGTAACTGCGGCAGGCACACCGTACACAAAGAAACGAAATAGGGCGGGTTTTATCTATGGCTACAAAAACTGCGGCCAGGACCGTAAGCAACAAAGCCGGTCTCAAAGAGCAGACAAGCAAATTTTTGCGGGGGGCATGGGCTGAGTTAAAAAAGGTTCACTGGCCAACCCGCAAGGAATTGGTAACTTATACGGCAGTAGTACTGGTTTCGGTGCTTATTGTGGCGGCCTTATTGTGGCTTTTTGACTCTATCTTTAGCTTCCTCCTGGGCAAACTGATCTTACGGTAGAGGTTATTATGGATAAGGCCTGGTTTGTCATCCACACCTATTCCGGTTACGAAAATAAGGTCAAAGCCAACCTGGAAAAGCGCGTCGAATCAATGAACATGGGCGATAAGATCTTCCGGATAGTAGTGCCCATGGAAGACGAGATCCAGGTTAAGGACGGCAAACGTAAAATCGTAAAACGGAAAATATACCCCGGCTATGTTATGGTAGAAATGATCCTGACCGACGATTCCTGGTATGTGGTCCGCAACACACCGGGGGTAACCGGCTTTGTGGGTACTGGGAACAAGCCTATACCCCTCCGGGAAGAAGAAGCCCAGCAAATACTGCAGCAAATGGGTGTCGAAGAGCCGCGGCCGCGGATAGACGTGGCCGTGGGCGAAAACGTCCGCGTCACCAGCGGCCCCTTTGAGAACTTTATTGGTTCGATAGAAGAAATCCAGCCCGACAAGGGTAAGATAAAGGTTATGGTTTCCATGTTCGGCCGGGAAACACCTATTGAGCTGGACATCAACCAGATCGAGAAAATAGTTTAAAGGAGGTGTTAAAGTTGCCACCAAAAGCCAAGAAAGTCACGGCAGTTGTTAAACTCCAGGTCCCGGCAGGCAAGGCAACGCCGGCACCACCGGTAGGACCGGCCCTTGGCCAACATGGTGTTAACATTATGGCCTTCGTTAAAGAGTTTAACGACCGGACTGCCGGCCAGGCAGGTTTGATCATTCCGGTAGAGATAACTGTTTACGAAGACCGTTCCTTTACTTTTATTACCAAAACGCCGCCGGCCGCCGTCCTGATTAAAAAAGCCCTGGGTATTGAGACGGCTTCCGGGGAGCCCAACCGCAAGAAAGTCGGTAAGATTTCCCGGGAAAAGGTTAGAGAGATAGCCGAACTAAAGATGAAGGATTTAAATGCCGCCAGCGTTGAAGCTGCCATGCGCATGGTTGAGGGTACGGCCCGCAGCATGGGTGTGGAAGTAGAGGCTTAAATAGCAGCCGGTGGGAGGAGCAATCCGCTTGTACCACAAGGAGGAAAGATTATATGCCCAAGCATGGTAAGAGATATCGCGAAATCGGCAAGCTTGTTGAAAGGCATCAGCTTTACGAACCCGATGAAGCTATAGCCCTGGTTAAGAAAACGGCCAGCGCCAAATTCGACGAAACTGTTGAAGTGGCAGTAAAACTGGGGGTCGACCCCCGCCACGCCGACCAGCAGGTGCGCGGGACGGTGGTCCTGCCCAACGGTACCGGCAAAACCCGGCGGGTGCTGGTGTTTGCCAAGGGAGAAAAAGCCAGGGAAGCAGAGGAAGCCGGGGCCGATTTTGTTGGCGCCGAAGACCTGGTGGAAAAAATCCAGGGCGGCTGGCTCGACTTTGATGTGGCTATCGCCACCCCGGATATGATGGGCACCGTAGGCAAGCTGGGCCGCATTTTAGGACCGCGGGGATTGATGCCCAATCCCAAGGCGGGGACGGTAACCATGGACGTGACCCGTGCCGTTAAGGAAGTAAAAGCCGGTAAAATTGAATTCCGGGTAGACAAGACGGCCATTGTCCATGCACCTATAGGCAAAGCCAGTTTTGCGGAAGATAAGCTGAAAGAAAATTTCCAGGCCTTAATAGAAGCCCTGGTAAGGGCCAAACCGGCAGCGGCCAGGGGCCAGTATTTAAAGAGCATCAGCCTTTCCACGACCATGGGCCCGGGAATAAAAGTTAACCCCGTACGGGCCGTAAAGTAAAATACATTTGCCTGGCAACTTAATAACCTGTTTACCGTAGACAGCAGGTGCCTTTTAGGCTTAATATTTCCTGCCGAGGTAGCATATTCGGCTGTGTTACTCTAGCCTTTTGTCCTCGCATGTCTGCGGGGCTTTTATTTTTTGAAATGGAGGTGGGGCAATGAACAAGCAGCGGGAAGCCAAGGTGGCAGCAGTGGCCGAAGTCAAGGAAAAGCTGGGCAACTCCATCGTCACCATCCTGGCCGACTACCGGGGCATGAATGTAGCCGACATGACCCGGCTACGCCGGCAAATGCGGGAAGCCGGTGTGGAGTTTAAAGTAGTGAAAAATACCCTCACGCGCAGGGCGGCCCGGGAATTGGGGCTGGAGGGCCTGGAACCTTTTCTTGAAGGGCCAACTGCTGCGGCCTTTAGCTTAAACGACCCTGCCGCTCCTGCTAAGATCTTATCGGAAGTAATGCGGGGCAGCAAAACCTTCCAGATTAAAGCAGGGGTTTTGCAGGGGCGGGTCATTAGTCCGGACGAGATCAAAACCCTGGCCGACCTGCCCTCCCGCGAACAGCTCCTGGCTAAAGTGGTGGGCGGCTTCCAGGCTCCCCTGGCGGGGCTAGTCAACGTCCTGGCCGGAAATATCCGTAATCTCGCCTATGTTCTGGAGGCCATTCGCAAGAAGAAAGAAGAAGCAGCATAAAACAATTTTTAAAGGAGTGACTCTCAATTATGAGCAAAGTTCAGGAAATCATCGAAATCGTTAAAGGTTTGACGGTGCTGGAGCTCGCCGAACTGGTTAAAGCCCTGGAAGAAGAATTCGGCGTTAGCGCTGCTGCACCGGTGGCAATGGCCGTAGCTCCGGGAGCAGCTGCCCCGGCCGAAGCACCGGTAGAAGAGCAGACGGAATTTGACGTCATCCTGAAGTCCGCCGGTGACAAAAAGATTAATGTCATTAAAGTAGTACGTGAAATTACCGCCCTGGGACTTAAGGAAGCCAAGGACCTGGTAGATAATGCTCCCAAGCCTGTTAAAGAAAAGGTCAGCAAAGAGGAAGCAGAAAGCATCAAAGCCAAACTGGAGGAAGCCGGCGCCACGGTAGAAATAAAATAGTTTGCCTGTTATCAAAGCCAGGGAGAAGATTACCCCTGGCTTTGATTTTTTCTTGACGCCGGTTGTCTTTTATGCTATCATAATTAAATGCCATTAATTTGCCGCCGTATGATTAAGGATTTCCTTGGACGGCAATAATAGGTAGCAGGAACTTTAAAGGTCAAAAGCGAGGTTGCCATTACCTTGCTTTTGAATTTCTTGTGGGGGGGACTGAAGTTGACTTATCCGGTTAAAGTCGGGACCAGGGAACGCTGGACCTTTGCCAAGATTAAGGAAACCCTGGAGTTACCAAACCTGATTGAAATTCAACGTAACTCTTACCAGTGGTTCATTGACGAGGGTTTGCGGGAAATATTGCATGACATTTCGCCGATCCAGGATTTTACCGGCAACCTGGTCCTGGAGTTCATTGATTATTCCCTGGGCGAGCCCAAGTATTCCCAGGAAGAATGTAAAGAGCGGGATATGACCTATGCTGCCCCCCTCCGGGTAAAAGTGCGCCTAATCAACAAAGAGACCGGCGAAGTCAAAGAACAGGAAGTATTTATGGGGGATTTCCCCATTATGACGGAAAAGGGCACCTTTATCATTAACGGTGCCGAAAGGGTTATTGTCAGCCAGCTAGTTCGTTCCCCGGGGGCCTATTATACGGAAAGCATTGATGCCAGCGGCACGAAAGTATACGGTGCTACCATTATTCCTAACCGGGGCGCCTGGCTGGAGTTTGAAACCGATAACACAGAGAGCATCTATGTCCGGATTGACCGCACCCGTAAGATTCCGGCCACCGTCCTCCTGCGCGCCCTGGGCTATACGACCAATGCCAGGATCCTTGAGCTCTTTGACTTTGATACGCGTATCCAGAATACCCTGGAAAAAGACAATACCGATTCCGAAGAAGAAGCCCTGGTGGAGATCTATAAACGCCTGCGCCCGGGCGAGCCACCGACCGTCGAGAGTGCCAGGAACCTGCTGGAGGCTTTATTTTTTGATCCCAAACGCTATGACCTGGGCAATGTTGGCCGCTATAAACTAAATAAAAAACTGGGTCATGGTGTTTTGACCCGGGAAGTCAACGGCCGCCAGGATTATATACGCTGCCTTACAAAAGAGGATATTATCCACGCCGTCAAATACCTGCTGCGACTTATGGATGGCGAGGTTAAGCCTGACGACATTGACCACCTGGGCAACCGCCGCCTGCGTTCCGTCGGCGAGCTCCTCCAGAACCAGTTTCGCATTGGCCTCGCCCGTATGGAACGGGTAGTGCGGGAGCGAATGACCATCCAGGATGTGGACGTCATTACACCCCAGGTGTTGATTAACATCCGGCCGGTTGTGGCGGCCATCAAGGAATTTTTCGGTTCCAGCCAGCTGTCCCAGTTTATGGATCAGACCAATCCCCTGGCTGAGTTAACCCATAAACGCCGCCTTTCTGCCCTTGGACCAGGTGGCCTGTCCCGGGAACGGGCCGGTTTCGAAGTGCGGGACGTGCATACCTCCCACTACGGCCGCATGTGCCCCATCGAGACTCCCGAAGGCCCGAACATCGGCCTGATAGGCTCCTTAAGTACTTATGCCCGTATTAATGAGTTCGGTTTTATTGAAACCCCCTACCGCCGGGTTGATAAAGAAAAAGGCGTTGTCACCGATGAAATTTACTATCTTACTGCCGATGAAGAGGACAAGTACGTCATCGCCCAGGCCAACGCCCCCCTTGATGAAGAAGGCCGTTTTTTAGAGAAACGGGTTAATGCCCGCCATGCCGGGGAGATTGTAGTTGTGCCGGCCGAACGGGTTGACTACATGGACGTTTCTCCCAAGCAAATGGTGAGTGTCGCCACAGCCCTGATTCCTTTCCTGGAGCATGATGACGCCAACCGGGCCCTCATGGGGGCCAACATGCAGCGCCAGGCCGTACCTCTATTAAGGACCCAGGCGCCGGTGGTAGGTACCGGCATGGAATGGCGGGCGGCCCGGGATTCCGGGGCAGTCATCCTGGCGAAAAACAGCGGCATTGTTGAACGGGTAACGGCCCGCGAGATCGTTATCCGTAACGACGACGGTACTTTAGACACCTATCGCCTGCAAAAATTTGCCCGTTCCAACCAGGGCACCTGCATTAACCAGAAGCCCATCATCCGGAAAGGAGAGCGGGTATCGGCCGGCCAGCCCATAGCCGACGGGCCGTCCACCAATCAGGGCGAGTTGGCCCTGGGGCGCAACGTCCTGGTGGCCTTTATGACTTGGGAAGGATACAACTACGAGGACGCCATCCTCATCAGTGAGAAGCTGGTCAAGGAAGATATTTTTACTTCTATTCACATTGAGGAATATGAATGTGACGCCCGGGATACCAAGCTGGGACCGGAGGAAATCACCCGCGATATTCCCAATGTCAGCGAAGACGTTTTAAAAGACCTGGATGAGCGGGGCATCATCCGGATAGGAGCCGAGGTACGACCGGGCGATATCCTGGTTGGAAAAGTTACACCCAAGGGCGAGACGGAACTTACCGCCGAAGAGCGCCTTCTCAGGGCCATTTTCGGTGAAAAAGCCAGGGAAGTAAGGGATACTTCCTTAAGGGTACCCCACGGGGAATCCGGTATTGTCGTCGATGTTAAAGTTTTCTCCCGGGAGAATGGGGATGAACTGGCTCCCGGCGTTAATGAGCTGGTGCGGGTTTATGTGGCCCAGAAAAGAAAGATTTCCGTGGGTGATAAGATGGCCGGGCGCCATGGAAATAAGGGCGTTATCTCCCGTATCCTGCCGGAGGAGGATATGCCCTTCCTTCCCGATGGTACCCCCATTGAGATTGTTTTAAATCCCCTGGGCGTGCCTTCGCGAATGAACCTCGGCCAGATCCTGGAAACCCACCTTGGCCTGGCGGCCAGTACCCTGGGGATCCATGTGGCCACTCCTGTTTTTGACGGGGCCTCGGAAGAGGAAATCAAGGCCAAGCTGAGAGAGGCCGGCCTGCCCGAAGATGGAAAGACTATCCTTTACGACGGCCGTACCGGTGAGCCCTTTGACCGTCCTATTACCGTTGGATATATGTATATGCTGAAACTGGCCCACCTGGTAGATGACAAGATCCATGCCCGGTCTACCGGTCCCTATTCCCTGGTTACCCAGCAGCCCCTGGGTGGTAAAGCCCAGTTTGGCGGCCAGCGCTTCGGGGAAATGGAGGTCTGGGCGCTGGAAGCCTATGGTGCGGCCTATACCCTCCAGGAGATCCTGACGGTAAAATCAGACGATGTCGTCGGCCGCGTCAAGACCTACGAGGCCATCGTCAAAGGAGAAAATGTTCCCGAACCGGGCGTGCCGGAATCCTTTAAGGTGTTAATAAAAGAACTGCAAAGCCTGGGCCTGGATGTTAAAGTTCTTTCCGAGGAAAATGAAGAGATCGAGATAAAAGAAGACGAGGATGATGGTGTTGAAGCAGCCCAGGACCTGGGGCTTGACATCCAGGGGCAGCCTGAAGCCGAACCCGAAGAAGTTGCCGGGGAGGCCGAAGGGGAAGAAGAACTGGATTTTGAACCTCCCGATATTGAAGCTGACGAACTTGATCTTGATTTAAACGGCGATGATTTCGATAATGATTATTCCCTCATCAAACCACGGGCCAGGGTAGTCCCAGGCGACGATTTTGAAGAAGAATAATACTGAGTTCTTCTAGGGGGGCAGGAATAATGCTGGATGTAAGCAATTTTGAGCGCATGCGCATTGGCCTGGCTTCACCGGAACAGATCCGGGCCTGGTCCAGCGGTGAGGTAAAGAAACCGGAAACCATCAATTACCGCACCCTGAAACCCGAACGCGATGGACTTTTTTGCGAACGTATTTTTGGCCCGACCAAAGACTGGGAGTGTCACTGCGGTAAGTACAAGCGGGTCCGCTATAAAGGCATTGTCTGCGACCGCTGCGGGGTGGAAGTAACCCGCGCCAAGGTGCGCCGGGAGCGGATGGGGCATATCGAACTGGCAGCCCCCGTTTCTCACATCTGGTACTTTAAAGGCATTCCCAGCCGCATGGGTCTTATCCTCGATATGTCACCCCGGGCCCTGGAGAAAGTCCTGTATTTCGTGGCCTACGTGGTAATAGATCCCGGCGATACCCCCCTGTTGAAGAAACAGCTCCTCACCGAGGCCGAATACCGGGAATACCGGGATAAGTACGGCAATGCCTTCCGGGCGGCTATGGGTGCCGAGGCCATCAAGGAACTACTCCAGGAGATCGACCTCGACCAGCTGGCCGCCGAACTGCGCCAGGAGCTGAAGGAAAGCAGCGGCCAGAGGAAGATCCGGGCCATCCGCCGCCTGGAAGTGGTAGAAGCCTTCCGGGCCTCCGGCAACCGCCCCGAATGGATGATCCTTGATGTCATCCCGGTGATACCACCGGAGCTGCGGCCCATGGTGCAGCTGGACGGCGGCCGCTTTGCCACCTCCGACCTAAACGACCTCTACCGCCGGGTGATCAACCGCAACAACCGGCTGAAGAGGCTCCTGGACCTGGGGGCGCCTGATATCATCGTCCGTAATGAAAAACGCATGCTCCAGGAAGCGGTGGACGCCCTCATTGACAACGGGCGCCGCGGCCGCCCGGTGACCGGCCCCGGCAACCGCCCCCTCAAGTCTTTAAGCGACATGCTCAAAGGCAAGCAGGGCCGCTTCCGCCAGAACCTGCTGGGCAAGCGTGTTGACTATTCGGGCCGGTCGGTAATAGTCGTCGGGCCGGAACTGAAAATCCACCAGTGCGGCCTGCCTAAAGAGATGGCCCTGGAACTCTTCAAGCCTTTTGTCATGAAACGGCTGGTGGACAAGGGCGTAGCCCACAACATCAAGAGCGCCAAGCGCATGGTGGAACGGGTAAAGAATGAGGTATGGGATGTCCTGGAAGAGGTCATCACCGAACACCCGGTCCTGTTGAACCGGGCGCCGACCCTGCACCGCTTAGGGATCCAGGCCTTTGAACCGGTGCTGGTGGAAGGCCGTGCCATCCAGATCCACCCGCTGGTCTGTACAGCATACAACGCCGACTTCGACGGCGACCAGATGGCTGTTCACGTGCCGTTGTCGGCCGAAGCCCAGGCCGAGGCGCGCCTGTTGATGATGGCCGCCCATCATATATTAAACCCCAAGGACGGCAAACCCGTCGTCTCGCCGACCCAGGACATGGTGCTGGGTTCCTACTACCTGACCACCGTAAGTCCTGGGGCCCGGGGCGAAGGGAGGGTATTCAGCAGCTACGACGAGGCCTATATGGCCTATCTCAACAAAGATATCGACGTCCATGCCCTGATCAAGGTGCGCATGGAAGACGGTAAGCTTTTAGAGACGACCATCGGCCGCCTGATTTTCAACCGGGAAATCCCCATTCCTAAAGAGCTGGGCTATTATAACTGTGAAGTCGACAAAAAGAAACTGACGGAGATTATCGCCCGCTGCTATAAAATCCTGGGGACGGAAGCTACCGCCAACTTGTTGGACGGTATCAAGAAAGTAGGCTTCCACTATTCTACCCTGGCCGGCTTTACCATCGGCATCAATGATATCGTTGTGCCGGAGGAGAAAGGAAAGATAATTGCCGAAACCGAAGCAGAGGTAGAAAAAATTGACCAGCAGTACCGTAAAGGTTTAATCAGCGAAGAAGAGCGTTACCAGAAGGTCATCGGTTGCTGGAACAAAGCCACCGACACCCTGACCCAGGAGCTCATGGCAGGTATGAATAAATTCAACCCCGTCTTCATGATGGCCAACTCCGGCGCCCGGGGTAATGTCCAGCAGATCCGCCAGCTGGCCGGGATGCGGGGCCTCATGGCCGACCCGTCCGGGCGGATCATCGACCTGCCTATCAAAGCCAATTTCCGGGAAGGCCTGACGGTGCTGGAATACTTTATTTCCACCCACGGTGCCCGTAAAGGTTTGGCCGATACGGCCCTGCGCACGGCCGATTCCGGTTACCTTACCCGGCGCCTGGTAGACGTAGCCCAGGATGTCATCGTCCGGGAAGACGACTGCGGCACCACGGCCGGCATCGAAGTAGAAGAGATCCACGAAGGCAACCAGGTAATCGAAAAAATGGAAGAGCGCCTGACCGGGCGTTATGCCCTGGAGGACGTCTATCACCCGGAAACCGGAGAACTCCTGGTTGCCGCCGACACCATGATCGGCGAGGAAGCGGCCCGTGCCATTGTGGCTGCCGGCATCAAAAAGATAAAGATTCGCTCCGTCCTCACCTGCCGCACCCGCTACGGTGTCTGCCGCAAGTGCTACGGCCAGGATCTGTCCACGGGTAAGGACGTCGAGATAGGCGAAGCGGTAGGTATTATCGCCGCCCAGTCCATCGGTGAGCCCGGCACCCAGCTGACCATGCGCACCTTCCACACCGGCGGCGTGGCCGGCGAGGACATCACCCAGGGTCTGCCCCGGGTAGAAGAGCTTTTTGAAGCCCGCAAACCCAAGGGCCAGGCCATTATTGCCGAAATCAGCGGCACTATCACCGCCGTCAACGAGGTCCGCGGCCGGCGGGGGCGGGAGATTGAAATCACCGATGCCAATGGAGAGAAGTTTACCTATAATGTTCCCTACGGCTCCCGCCTCAAGGTTAACGAAGGCGAACATGTGGAAGCCGGGGACGAACTGACGGAAGGCTCCGTCAACCCCCACGACCTGTTAAAGGTAAAGGGCGTGCGTGGCGTCCAGATCTATCTCCTGCGGGAAGTACAGCGGGTTTACCGCCTGCAGGGGGTGGACATCAACGACAAGCATATCGAAGTGATGATCCGCCAGATGCTCAGAAAAGTCAAGGTAGAGGACGAGGGCGACACCGACCTCCTTCCCGGCACCCTGGTAGATGCCTTTGAGTTTGAAGAAGTAAACCAGAAGGTCGAGGCCGAAGGCGGCCGCCCGGCAACGGCACGGCCGGTGCTCCTGGGCATAACCAAGGCCTCCCTGGCGACGGATTCTTTCCTGTCGGCGGCTTCCTTCCAGGAGACGACGCGGGTGCTGACGGAAGCGGCCATCAAGGGGCGGGTGGATCCCCTGCTGGGCTTAAAGGAGAACGTCATCATCGGCAAGTTGATCCCGGCCGGCACCGGTATGGGCCGCTACCGGCAGCTTAAGGTTATAACCCCGGAAGAAGAGGCCCGGGACGAAGCCCCGGACTCTGTTGACATGGCCATCGGGAAATGATACTATAAAAAAGTGTGACTGCCCAGGGGGGGGGTAAATTATGTCCTATGAACGTTTACGGGTGGCCAAAAAGCGCGCGGTAGGCACTAAGCAGGTCACCAAGGCGGTGATGAAGGGGACAGCCCGGGTGGTCTATATAGCCAGGGATGCCGAGCCCCATGTAACAGGGCCGTTAATCCAGCTTTGTCGAGGGCGGGGCATTGAAATAATCGAGGTAGACTCAATGAAAGAGTTGGGGCGGGCCTGCGGTATCGAAGTAGGTTCGGCCTCGGCCGTCATCCTGGAAGAATAGCCGGGGAAGGAGGTGGAAGGTATGCCGACAATCCAGCAGCTAGTACGCGAGGCGCGGGAAAAGGTTATTAAAAAGTCAACGGCGCCGGCTTTGAGGGAATGCCCCCAGAAAAGAGGTGTCTGTACCCGCGTCTATACAACGACGCCCAAAAAACCTAATTCGGCCCTGCGCAAGGTAGCCAGGGTACGCCTCACCAATGGTATCGAGGTGACCGCCTATATCCCCGGTATCGGCCATAATCTGCAGGAACACTCGGTGGTTCTGGTAAGAGGAGGCAGGGTTAAGGATCTACCAGGCGTCAGGTATCATATTATCAGGGGTACCCTTGATTCTGCCGGCGTCCAGAACCGCAACCAGGGTCGTTCCAAGTATGGTGCCAAACGGCCTAAAAAATAGTGGTAAGGGGGGGATAAAGGTTGCCACGGCGAGGCAGTGTTCCCCGGCGGGAAGTAATACCGGACCCGCTTTACGGGAATGTCAAAGTTACCAAATTGATTAACCAGGTAATGCTCGACGGCAAGAAATCGCTTGCTCAGCGGATCTGTTATGATGCCTTTGAAACCATCAGGAAAAAAACCGGCAGGGATCCCATCGAGGTCTTTGAACAGGCCCTCAAAAATGTGATGCCTGTACTGGAAGTCAAGGCCCGCCGCGTAGGTGGTGCCAACTACCAGGTTCCGGTGGAAGTACGGCCGGAAAGGCGACAAACCCTGGGTATCCGCTGGCTGGTAAACTACGCCCGAGCACGCGGTGGGAAGAGTATGGCTGAAAAACTTGCCGCCGAATTGATGGATGCCGCCAATAATACCGGCGGTGCCGTGAAGAAACGCGAAGATACCCATAAGATGGCTGAAGCCAACAAAGCCTTTGCTCATTACCGGTGGTAGGTGTGGGGGTCAGGGGCCCGGGAACCGGCGGTCTCGCCTCACAGCGACCTCCGGTACCTGAAACCTGATTACAAGAAGGGAAGGAACTTTATGGCTCGAGAATACCCGCTGGAAAAAACGAGAAACATCGGCATCATGGCCCACATTGATGCCGGTAAAACAACTACCACCGAGAGAATACTTTTCTACACCGGCCGCGTCCATCGCCTGGGCGAGGTGCATGACGGCAATGCTACCATGGACTGGATGGTCCAGGAACAGGAACGGGGTATTACCATAACCTCGGCGGCTACTACCTGTTTCTGGCGTGAACATCGTATTAATATTATCGACACGCCAGGGCACGTGGATTTTACCGTAGAGGTAGAGCGTTCCTTGCGCGTCCTTGACGGGGCGATAGCTGTTTTCTGTTCCGTAGGCGGGGTAGAGCCCCAGTCGGAAACCGTCTGGCGCCAGGCCGATAAGTACGGCGTTCCCCGGATTGCCTATATCAATAAAATGGACCGCGTTGGCGCTGATTTCTTCCGGGGTGTCAGGATGATTGCCGAACGCCTGGGGGCCAACCCGGTACCCATCCAGCTGCCCATCGGCGCCGAAGAGAATTTTCGCGGCCTGGTAGATCTAATTCGGCAGAAGGCTATTTACTATATAGATGAGTTAGGCACAACTATTGAAGAAGGACCTGTTCCGGCTGATATGGCAGACCTGGTGCAAGAATACCGGGAAAAGCTTTTAGAGGCCGTGGCCGAAAGCGACGAAGAATTAATGCTCAAGTACCTGGAAGGGGAAGAGCTGACTGAAGACGAGATAAAAGCCGGTATTCGCAAGGCCACCATTGCGGTAAAGATGGTACCCGTCCTCTGCGGTTCTTCCTTTAAAAATAAAGGCGTCCAGCCGCTCCTGGATGCAGTGGTAGATTTTTTACCTGCCCCTACTGATGTACCGGCCATCCAGGGTATTGACCCGGAAACAGGTTCCGAGGATGAACGCCATTCAAGCGATAACGAGCCTTTTGCCGCCCTGGCCTTCAAAATTATGGCCGACCCTTACGTAGGTAAGTTGACCTTTTTCCGGGTTTATTCCGGAACCCTGAAATCCGGTTCTTATGTTTATAATTCCACCAAGGGGCGCCGGGAGCGCATCGGCCGCATTTTACGCATGCATGCCAATCACCGGGAAGAGGTTGATGAAGCCTATGCCGGCGATATTGCGGCGGCTGTAGGCTTAAAGGAAACAACTACCGGCGATACCCTGTGCGATGAGCAGCATCCCATTGTCCTGGAGGCCATGGAATTCCCCGAACCGGTTATTTCTGTGGCCATTGAGCCCAAGACTAAAGCCGACCAGGAGAAGATGAGCCTGGCCCTCCAGAGGCTGGCCGAAGAGGACCCGACCTTTAAGATGCACACCGACCCGGAAACCGGCCAGACCATCATTTCCGGTATGGGCGAACTGCACCTCGAGATTATTGTTGATCGCCTGCTGCGGGAGTTTAAAGTAGGAGCCAAGGTCGGCCGGCCCCAGGTGGCCTATAAAGAAACTCTTCGCCGGGCAGTCAAGGCAGAAGGCAAGTTTATTCGCCAAACGGGTGGCCGCGGCCAGTACGGGCACGTTGTTATCGAAGTAGAACCCCAGGAGCCGGGTAAAGGCTATGAATTTCTCAACAAGATCGTCGGCGGGGTCGTACCAAAAGAGTATGTGCCTGCAGTTGACGCCGGCATCCAGGAAGCCATGAGTAACGGCGTCCTGGCAGGCTACCCGGTAGTAGAGGTCCGGGTGTCCCTGGTAGACGGTTCTTACCACGAGGTTGATTCCTCGGAAATGGCCTTCAAGATTGCCGGTTCCCTGGCTTTCAAGGAAGCGGCCAAAAAGGCCGGCCCGGTCCTGCTGGAACCGGTTATGAAGGTTGAGGTAGTAGTGCCGGAGGAATACATGGGCGACGTGATAGGCGACCTGAATGCCAGGCGCGGCAGGGTGGAAGGCATGGAACCCCGGGCCGGAGCCCAGGTTATACGCGCCTTAGTTCCCCTGGCAGAAATGTTTGGTTACGCCACCGACCTGCGGTCACGGACCCAGGGGCGGGGTACGTATGTAATGCAGTTCAGTCATTACGAAGAGGTACCCCAGAATATTGCCGCCGAGATTATAGCCAAACGCCAGGGGGCCTAGGGCAAGTATGAGATGGGGAGTAAGTTTAAAGATTAGTAACTGCTCCCTCTCTATCCCCGCGACTTAAAGGCTACAAATTACCCCCAAAATGTTTGCATGGGGGATATTAAAAGGAATTTTACCTGTCAGGGCGATGCAAAAAGATATACCTGGCAACCAGAAGGGGAGAATGAGGTGAAAAATAAAAACTCACCTCTAACCTCCCACTTCTCACATCTCATACCAGAGGAGGCAAAAGACCCATGGCCAAGCAAAAATTTGAACGCAAGAAACCCCACGTCAACGTAGGGACGATAGGGCACGTAGACCACGGCAAGACGACTTTGACGGCAGCCATCACCTTCTGCCTGGCGAAAGCTGGGGGAGCGGTACCGACGGCGTACGACCAGATCGACAAAGCGCCGGAAGAGAGGGAACGGGGCATCACCATAGCCACGGCCCACGTCGAGTACGAGACGGAGAAGAGGCACTACGCCCACGTCGACTGCCCCGGTCACGCCGACTACGTCAAGAACATGATCACCGGGGCGGCGCAGATGGACGGGGCGATATTAGTAGTATCGGCAGCGGACGGCCCCATGCCGCAGACCCGGGAACACATACTTTTAGCGCGGCAGGTAGGGGTGCCATACATTGTAGTATTCATGAACAAGGTCGACCAGGTCGACGACCCCGAGCTGCTTGAACTGGTAGAGATGGAAGTACGGGAACTCTTAAGCGAATACGAATTTCCTGGGGACGAGATACCGATTATCAAGGGCAGCGCCCTGAAAGCGATGGAATGCGGGTGCGGCAAGCGGGAATGCGAATGGTGCAGCAAGATCTGGGAACTGATGGACGCGGTAGACGACTATGTACCCACGCCGGAACGGGATGTCGACAAACCCTTCCTGATGCCGATAGAAGACGTATTCACGATCACCGGCCGGGGCACGGTGACGACTGGCAGGGTAGAGCGAGGCAAAGTAAAGGTAGGCGACGAAGTAGAGATAATAGGCTTAAGGGAGCAGGTAAGGAAGACGGTAGTAACCGGGGTAGAGATGTTCAGGAAGATCCTGGACGAAGCGGTAGCCGGGGACAACATCGGCACGCTGTTGCGGGGCGTAGAGCGCAAAGAAGTAGAGCGGGGAATGGTACTGGCCAAACCCGGGTCCATCAAACCGCACACCAAATTCAACGCGGAAGTATACGTACTGACGAAAGAAGAAGGCGGGCGGCATACACCCTTCTTCAACGGGTACCGGCCGCAGTTCTACTTCCGGACGACGGACGTGACCGGGGTAGTGAAGCTGCCGGAAGGGGTAGAGATGGTCATGCCCGGGGACAACATCCGCATGAGCATCGAGCTCATTACGCCCATAGCCATAGAAGAAGGCTTGCGGTTTGCCATCCGTGAGGGCGGCCGCACCGTGGGCGCCGGCGTCGTCACCGGGATTAGTGAATAATTACCAGGCCAGGGATCAGGCTCTATGCCTGATCCCGTGCCATGAAGGAGGGCAAATGACCCATGGCCAGGCAGAAAATACGCATCCGTCTCAAAGCCTTTGATCATCGCCTTTTAGATCAATCATCCCAGAAAATTGTCGAGACGGCCAGGCGCACCGGGGCGGTGGTATCCGGCCCCATCCCGCTGCCGACGGAGAAAAATATTTTTACGATTTTACGTTCACCCCATGTAAATAAAGATTCCAGGGAGCAGTTTGAAATGCGTACCCACAAGCGTTTAATCGACATCCACGAGCCGACGTCCAAGACGGTAGACGCATTGATGCGCCTGGATCTCCCGGCAGGGGTTGACATTGAGATCAAGCTGTAGGGGGTAGTATCAGGGTGCGCAAGGGTATTTTAGGCAAAAAGATAGGCATGACCCAGATTTTTGACGAAGCCGGCCGGGTTATTCCGGTAACTGTGGTGCAGGCAGGGCCCTGTGTCGTTATCCAAAAAAAAGCCGTGGCTACCGACGGGTACGAAGCCCTGCAGGTGGGTTTTGAACCCATAAAAGAAAAGAAAGTTAACAAACCCCTGCGGGGACATTTTAGCAAGGCCGGAGTAACCCCCTTTCGTTATGTACGGGAGTTGCGCCTGGAGGACAGCGAAAATTATCAGGTGGGGCAGGAAATTAAAGCCGATATTTTTAGCCCCGGCGAAAAAGTTGATGTGATCGGTATCTCCAAGGGTAAAGGATTTGCCGGTGGTATTAAACGTCACGGCTTTCACCGTGGTCCCATGGAGCACGGGTCCAAGTATCACCGCCGCCCCGGCTCCCTGGCGGCCAAAGGACCGGCCCGCGTCTTTAAAGGACGCCGCCTGCCCGGGCACCTGGGCGCCGAAAGGGTTACGGTACTTGGCCTTGAAGTTATTAAGAGCGACCCCGGGCGCAATCTCTTGCTGATCAAAGGTTCCGTTCCCGGTCCACGCCAGGGGTTGCTGGTAATTAAGAATTCGGTAAAGGGAGGCTAGCAGGCAATGCCTAGAGTAGCCGTGTACAATATCCAGGGCCAGCAGGTAGGAGAAATTGACCTGGATGACTACGTCTTCGGCGGTGAGGTTAACGAGGCCGTCCTCCACCAGGCCGTAGTTATGCAACTGGCCAGCCGGCGGCGGGGCACGGCTTCGACCCGCACGTGGGCCGAAGTCAGCGGCGGCGGCCGCAAGCCCTGGCGGCAGAAAGGAACCGGTCGGGCCCGGGCGGGCAGTATCCGCTCACCCCTCTGGCGCGGCGGGGCAGTAATTTTCGGCCCCCAACCGCGGGATTATGGCTTCAAACTGCCCAAAAAGGTACGCCGTTTAGCCCTGCGTTCCGCCCTGGCGAGCAAAGTCCGGGAGGGCAATATTATTGTCCTGGATGATCTGAAACTGGAAAGGCCGCGGACGAAGGACATGGTGGCCGTACTCAAAGCCCTCAATGCCGGAGATAAAGCCCTAGTAGTCACTGCAGCCAGGGAGGCTAATGTGGAGCTGTCAGTTCGTAACCTGCCGGGCGTAGACTGTTTAATTCCTGCCGGGTTGAACGTCTATGACCTCCTTGCCCATGAAAAACTAATTGTGACCAAAGAGGCCGTATCCCGGATTGAGGAATTTCTTGCACCGGTTGAGAAGCAGCCAATCGCCGGGGAAGCATAATTGCCATATAAGGAGGTGCGCCCTTTATGCGGGCTCCCGACGAAATAATCATCCAACCCCTGATCACGGAGAAGTCGACCGGCCTGATGGCGGAAAATAAATATACCTTTATCGTTGACCGGGGCGCCAATAAAATTGAAATTAAAAACGCCGTTGAGAAGCTTTTTGACGTCAAAGTACTCAAGGTCAATACCCTGGTGGACCGCGGCAAGATGCGCCGGATGGGCCGTTTCCAGGGAAGGCAGCCGGACCGGAAAAAAGCGGTCGTGACCCTGAGACCCGGCGACAAAATTAAAGTCTTTGAAGGGTTGGAGTAGCTTAAAGCAAGGAGAGAAGTAAGATGGCCATAAAGAAGTTTAAACCCACTTCTCCCGGCCGGCGGCAGATGACCGTGTCTGCCTTTGCCGAGATTACCACAGCGGAACCCTACAAACCCCTGGTGGTACCTTTAAAGAAGACCGGGGGACGCAACAACCAGGGGCGGCTTACCGTCCGGCACCGGGGCGGGGGGCACAAACGCCTGTACCGGATAATCGACTTTAAGCGCGATAAAGACGGCATTCCCGGCCGCGTGGTGACTATTGAATATGATCCGAACCGTTCGGCCAATATTGCCCTGGTTAATTACGCCGACGGCGAGAAGCGTTATATCCTGGCACCGGAAAACCTCCGGGTCGGTGATGAAATTATCAGCGGGCCCGAGGCAGATATAAAAACGGGCAATGCCCTGCCTTTAAGCAAGATACCGGTTGGCACCATGGTGCACAATATTGAGTTGAAACCCGGCAAAGGCGGGCAGATGGTCCGTGCTGCCGGGGCCAGTGCCCAGCTGATGGCCAAGGAAAACGGTTATGCCCTCCTGCGTTTACCCTCCGGGGAACTGCGCAAGGTACAGGAAGAATGCCGGGCAACCATCGGCCAGGTGGGTAACCTGGATTGGGAGAACATTACCATTGGTAAGGCCGGGCGCAGCCGCTGGCTCGGCATCCGGCCGACGGTACGCGGCGTCGTTATGAATCCCGTGGACCATCCCCATGGCGGCGGCGAGGGTAAAGCCCCGGTAGGCCGCAAGCACCCGGTTACACCGTGGGGTAAACCGGCCATGGGCGTTAAAACCCGTAAAAAACGGAAACCCAGCGATAAGCTTATTGTCAAGCGCCGGCATGGTTAAATAAAGGGGTGAAAGGAGGTTCCTTTTTATGGGCCGCTCCCTGAAAAAAGGGCCGTATTGTGATGAAAAGCTGCTTAAAAAGATTATTGAAATGAACGAGAAGGGTACTAAACGGGTGGTAAAAACCTGGTCCCGTCGTTCAACGATCTTTCCGGAAATGGTCGGGCATACGATAGCCGTCCACGACGGCCGCAAGCACATACCGATATATATTACCGAAGATATGGTCGGACACAAACTGGGCGAGTTTGCTCCCACCCGCATCTTTAGGGGGCACGGCGCCCACACGGAGCGCTCCACAGCGCTGAAGTAGGGGGTAAACAGATGGAAGCAAGGGCGGTAGCTAAATATATCCGGATTTCCCCGCGGCGCGTTCGCCAGGTAGTTGACCTGATTCGCGGTAAAGGGGTGCGGGAGGCCGAGGCCATATTGATGGTCACGCCCAAAAGGGGGGCACGGGCGGTAGCCAAGGTATTAAAATCGGCTGTCGCCAATGCCGAGCATAATTACGACCTCGATGCCAGCCGGTTGGTAGTAACCCGCGCCTATGTTGACGAAGGGCCGACCCTGAAACGCTACCAACCGCGGGCTATGGGCAGGGCCAATATCCGGCGGAAACGAACCAGCCATATAACTGTGGTGGTTGGGGAAAAGGAGGACTGATTTCGTGGGCCAAAAAGTTCACCCCAAGGGATTACGACTCGGCATCATCCGCGATTGGGATTCCCGCTGGTATGCGGGCAAGGAATATAAAGCCTTGCTTCATGAAGACCTGAAAATACGCGATTTTATAAAGAAGCGTCTCTTCCAGGCGGGCATCGCCAGTGTAGAAATTGAACGGGCAGCCAATCGCATCAAGGTAATAATTAATACTGCCAGGCCGGGGGTTATTATTGGCCGTGGCGGTGCCGAAGTTGAGGCCCTGCGGAAAGAGCTGGAAGGTTTGACCGGCAAACAGGTAAGCCTCAACATCGTTGAGATTAAAAAGCCGGAACTTAACGCCCAGCTGGTGGCCGAAAATATTGCCGCCCAGCTGGAAAAAAGGGTCGCTTTCCGGCGGGCCATGAAGCAGGCTGTAAGCCGGGCCATGCGCCTGGGCGCTCAGGGAATTAAAGTGGCCTGCGGCGGTCGCCTGGCAGGGGCTGAAATCGCCCGCACCGAGTGGTACAGCGAGGGCAAGGTACCTCTCCACACCCTGAGGGCGGACGTTGATTACGGTTTTGCCGAGGCCAGCACCACCTATGGTAAAATAGGCGTTAAGGTATGGATTTATAAGGGTGAAGTATTACCTGAACGGGCCAGGGTCCAGGAAGGGGGCCGCAAATAATGTTAATGCCCAAGAGGGTAAAATACCGCAAACCGCACCGCCCGGGCACCCGGGGTAAGGCGACCCGGGGAAATGAAATCCATTTCGGGGAATACGGGCTGCAGGCCCTGGAACCGGCCTGGATAACCAGCCGCCAGATTGAAGCCGCCCGTATTGCCATGACCCGCTATATTAAACGCGGCGGCAAGGTATGGATCAAGATTTTTCCCGACACCCCCATTACTGCCAAACCGGCCGAGACCCGCATGGGCAGCGGTAAGGGAGCGCCGGAATACTGGGTAGCCGTGGTAAAACCGGGGCGGATCCTTTTTGAGATGGCCGGGGTTACAGAAGAAGTGGCCCGCGAGGCGATGCGCCTGGCCTCCCACAAGCTCCCTATTAAGACGAAGTTTGTAAAAAGGTCGGAAGTGGGTGGTGAGGTCAATGAAAGCTAAAGAAATACGCGAATTGACCACAGAAGAGCTGTTGCAAAAGGTCGGCGAGCTGAAGCAGGAACTCTTTAACCTGCGCTTCCAGCTGGCCACCGGCCAGATAGATAATCCCATGCGCCTGCGGGAAGTCCGCCGGAGCATTGCCCGGGCCAAGACAATATTACGGGAACGGGAATTGCAGCGGCAACGGGCATAGAGAATATACGGTACAGGAAGGGGGCAGGCCTTTTGGAAAGAAATAACCGTAAAACACGAGTCGGCAATGTTGTAAGCGATAAAATGGATAAAACCGTGGTAGTGGCGGTAGAAAGCCGGGTACGCCATCCGCTGCTCGGCAAGATTATCCGCAGGACAAAAAAATTCAAAGCCCATGATGAAAAGAATGAATGCCGCATCGGCGATAAAGTAAAGATTATGGAAACCCGTCCTTTGAGTAAAGAAAAACGCTGGCGGGTAGTAGAGATCCTGGAAAAAGCCAAATAGCCTTATTTTCGCCGGGAAGGAGGTAAAACATGATCCAGCAACAGACGATCCTCAGAGTCGGCGACAACACCGGCGCCAGGAAACTGATGTGTATACGCGTCCTGGGCGGATCCAAAAGACGCTATGCCAGTGTGGGCGACGTGATAATTGCCTCGGTAAAAGAGGCAACGCCAGGGGGCGTGGTTAAGAAAGGGGATGTCGTCCGGGCGGTGGTAGTACGAACGACAAAGGCCATAAAACGTGAAGACGGGTCCTATATCCGCTTTAACGAAAATGCAGCGGTGATAATAAATGAACAAAACAACCCGCGGGGTACGCGCATTTTTGGCCCGGTTGCCAGGGAACTGCGGGAAAAAGATTTTATGAAGATAATTTCCCTGGCCCCGGAAGTCCTGTAGGAAAAGGGAGGTGGCTTGGCATTGACCCCGGTAAAGGTTCACGTTAAAAAAGGTGACCTGGTTATGGTGATTGCCGGTAAAGATGCCGGCAAAAAAGGCAAGGTACTGAGCGTCGACCGCGAGAAAGGCCGGGTCATCGTCGAAGGGGTAAACATCGTTAAACGGCATACCCGTCCCACTCCCAAAATGACCCAGGGCGGGATTATTGAGAAAGAGGCTCCGGTGGCCAGCAGCAACGTTATGTTGTTCTGTAATAAATGCAACCAACCTACACGCATCGGGAAACAATTCCTGGCTGATGGGACCAAGACCCGGGTATGTAAAAAGTGCGGCGAAGTAATTGACTAAGCCCAGGTAAAGGAGGGCTGGCTTTGGCTAGACTGAAGGAAAAATACCTGACGGAGATCCGCAAGCTCTTGCAGGATAAATTTGGTTACAGAAATATCATGGAGATTCCCAGATTGGAAAAAATCGTAGTAAACATGGGTGTTGGGGAGGCCACCCAGAATCCCAAGGCCATTGATGGTGCCGTCCAGGACCTGATGGCCATTACCGGCCAGAAACCGATTGTAACCAAGGCTAAAAAATCTATAGCGGCCTTTAAACTGCGCCAGGGAAACAGCATCGGCTGCAAGGTAACCCTGCGGGGGAACAGGATGTATGAATTCCTGGATCGCCTGATTAACGTGGCCCTGCCCCGGGTCAGGGATTTCCAGGGTGTATCGCCCAATTCCTTTGACGGCCGCGGCAATTATTCCCTGGGCCTGAAAGAACAATTAATTTTCCCGGAGATTGAATATGACAAAATCGATAAAACCCGGGGCCTGGAAATAACCATGGTAACTACGGCCAGGAGCGACGAAGAAGCCCGGGAACTCTTGCGCGCTTTTGGCATGCCTTTCCGGGAACAATGATAAAGGAGGAAATCCATGGCCAAAAAATCATTACGCATCAAGCAGTCCCGTCCCCAGAAATTTAAAGTGCGCGCCTATAACCGCTGCCTGCGCTGTGGCCGTCCCCACGCTTATATGCGGAAGTTCGGCCTGTGCCGTATTTGTTTCCGCGAGCTGGCCTACAGGGGAGAACTTCCTGGTATCGTGAAAGCCAGCTGGTAAGTGCGGGACGAGAAGGAAGGGGGTAGTTCAAGTTGATGACCGATCCCATTGCGGATTTCCTGACCCGCATTCGTAACGCCAACATGGTGTACCAGGAGAAGGTGGAAGTACCGGCATCCAAAATGAAGCGGGCCATAGCCGAGATCATGAAGAACGAAGGCTATATCAAGAACTACGAGTATATTGAAGACGACAAGCAGGGTGTCTTAAGGATTTATCTCAAGTACGGGCCCAACAAGGAAAAGGTTATTACGGGGATAAAGCGCATCAGCCGCCCGGGTCTCCGGATCTATGCCCGCAAAGGGGAAATTCCTAAAGTTCTGGGTGGCCTGGGGGTAGCTATAATTTCTACCAGCAAAGGCATACTCACGGATAAACAGGCTCGCCGGGAAGGTGTCGGCGGCGAGGTTATCTGTTATATCTGGTAAGGTGGAGGTGTTGAAGTGTCACGTATAGGTAGAAAACCGGTGCAGGTACCGGCAGGGGTGGAAGTAAATATTGAAGGCAACACAATAACGGTAAAGGGCCCCCGGGGAAAACTTACCCGGACATTCCCGGGCGATATTACCATTAGCCGGGAAGGAGATTCACTGCTGGTCAGCCGGCCTTCGGATGCCAAGCCCCACCGCGCCCTGCATGGCCTTTCCCGGGCCCTGCTGCAAAATATGGTTGACGGCGTCACCAGGGGATTCCAAAAAAGCCTGGAATTGGTCGGGGTAGGTTACCGTGCCGCCAAGCAGGGCAATAAGCTGGTGCTGACGGTAGGTTATTCCCACCCGGTAGAAATAGTGCCGGGCGAAGGGCTGGAAATTGAAGTACCGGCCCCCAACAAAATAATTGTGAAAGGCATTGACAAAGAAGCTGTAGGGGCGCTGGCGGCCAACATTCGCGATATACGTCCCCCGGAGCCCTATAAGGGTAAAGGCATCAAATACGAGAATGAGTATATCCGGCGCAAGGTTGGTAAAACTGGCGCCAAGGGCGGTAAAAAATAGGGGGTAAAGGAATGTTCAAGAAGGCAGACCGCAAACTCACGCGGCAGCGGAAGCACCTGCGGGTACGGCGGCGTATAATGGGCACTCCTGAACGGCCCCGCCTGAGTATCTACCGCAGCCTGCGTCACATATACGCCCAGGTGGTAGACGATACCCGGGGTATAACCCTGGTGGCCGCATCAACCCTGGACCCGGCATTAAAAGAACTGGAGGCCACCGGGAATAAGGAAGCAGCCAGGAAGGTGGGCGAACTCATTGCCCAGAAGGCACTGGCAAAGGGCATTAAAAAAGTTGTATTTGACCGCGGTGGTAATATTTATCACGGCCGCATAGCTGCCCTGGCCGAAGGCGCCCGGGAAGCCGGGCTGGAATTTTGATTAAGGAAGGAGGGGAAAAATGGCGCGCGTCGAAAATAAAGACCTGGAACTTACGGAAAAAGTAGTCCACATTAACCGGGTGGCGAAGGTCGTAAAGGGTGGCCGGCGTTTCAGCTTTTCCGCCCTGGTAGTTGTTGGTGATGGCAAAGGAAATGTGGGCGCCGGCCTGGGCAAGGCCAGCGAAGTACCGGAAGCCATCCGTAAAGGTATTGAAGATGCCAAGAAGAACCTTATAAAAGTACCGATGGTGGGCACGACTATTCCCCACGAAATTATCGGTCACTTTGGCGCGGGGAAAGTCTTGCTTAAACCAGCAGCCCCCGGTACCGGAGTTATTGCCGGGGGACCGGTACGGGCGGTCCTTGAAGCCGCCGGTATCAGGGATATCTTAACCAAAAGCCTGGGGTCGGCCAACCCCAATAACGTCGTCTACGCCACCCTCGAAGGGTTAAAGGGCCTTAAGAGAGCTGAGGAAGTAGGCCGCCTCCGGGGTAAAACTGTGGCCGAGCTGATCGGCTAGGAGGAAAGGGCATTGGCAAATTTAAAAATAACCCTGGTAAAAAGCCTGATTGGTCGACCGGAAACGGAAAGGAAAACGGCCCGTGCCCTGGGCCTGAAAAAGCTACACGCGGAAGTTATCCGCCCTGACACACCGGCTGTCAGGGGTCAGATAAAAAGGCTGGCCCATCTGGTTAAATATGAGGTAGTAGAATAGGAGGTGACGGGGGTGCGCCTGCATGAATTACGTCCAGCGCCCGGTTCCAGGTTTAAACCTACGCGGGTAGGGCGGGGTATCGGGTCCGGACTTGGCAAAACTTCCGGCCGTGGTCATAAAGGGCAAAAAGCACGTTCCGGGGGAGGCGTCCGCCGGGGCTTTGAAGGTGGCCAGATGCCCTTGAGCCGCCGCCTGCCCAAAAGGGGTTTTACCAATAAATTTGCCCGCGAGTTAACGGTTGTTAATGTCGGTGAACTGGAACGATTTGAAGCGGAAACTGTCGTGACACCGGAAGTCCTGGCCCGGGCCGGCCTGGTAAAGCAGGCCAGGGACGGGGTCAAAATACTGGGCGAAGGGGAAATAACCAAACCCCTGACCGTCAGGGTTCAGGCTGCCAGCCGCCAGGCCATTGCCAAAATCGAGGCAGCCGGCGGCAAAGTTGAGGTGATGTAAGTGTTAAATACCCTAGCCAGCGCCTGGAAGCTGGAGGACCTGCGGAAGAAGATATTTTTTACCCTGATGATGTTTATTGTCTTCCGTCTTGGCGCCCATGTACCCCTGCCCGGGATCAATAACGCCGTCCTGGCAGAATTAGTCCGGGGCGGGACAATCCTTGGATTTTTTGACGTTATTTCCGGCGGGGCTTTCAAGCGATTTACCGTATTTGCCATGGGCATCATGCCATACATCAATGCCTCGATTATTATGCAGCTCCTGACGGTGGTCATCCCGGCCCTGGAGCGGCTGGCGAAAGAAGATGTTGAAGGCCGCAAGAAAATTGTCCAGTATACCCGTTACGGCACGGTAATTTTAGGCCTTCTCCAGGCCCTGGGTATGGCCCTGTACCTGGCACGCTCAGGTGCTTTCTTAAAACCCGGCCTGCATAATTACCTGGTAGTGGCGGTAATGCTCACAGCAGGAACGGCCTTCCTCATGTGGCTGGGGGAATTAATCACGGAAAAGGGTATTGGTAACGGCATTTCCCTGATTATTTTTGCCGGCATTGTTTCGCGCCTGCCGGCAGGGGCCGCCAGCCTTTACCAGTATCTGGTTTCCGGGGAAGTAAGTATTATATCATTAATTTTCTTTGCCGTCATTGCCATCTTAATTATCGCCGCAGTAGTAGCCATGCAACAGGGGGAGCGCCGGATTACCGTACAGTATGCCAAGCGGGTGGTAGGCAGGAGGATTTACGGCGGCCAGAGCACCCATATCCCCTTAAAGGTCAACCAGGCCGGGGTTATTCCCGTGATCTTCGCCATGTCCATCCTGCTTTTTCCCAGCACCCTGGCATCGTGGTTTCCGCACAACAGCCTGGCCCAGGCTGTAGTCAGGTTTTTTGACCCGCGGTCGGCATTCTATATGTTCCTTTATGCGCTGCTGATCATCTTCTTCACCTATTTCTATACGGCCGTAACCTTTAACCCGCAGGACGTGGCCGACAACATGAAGAAGTACGGCGGCTTTATCCCGGGCCTGAGACCGGGCCGGCCGACTGCCGAATATATTGAACGGATCTTAACCCGGATAACCCTGGCAGGGGCGATTTTTCTCGCCTTTATCGCCGTATTACCAAATATTATGATGGCTCTTACCGGTATAAATGTGTATTTCGGGGGCACATCCCTCCTGATTGTAGTCGGTGTGGCCCTGGAAACCATGAAACAACTGGAGTCCCACCTGTTACTGCGACATTACCAGGGGTTTATGAAATAAATACCGGGGGTGCTAAAAAGAATGCGTTTGGTATTGCTGGGGCCGCCCGGGGCCGGCAAGGGTACCCAGGCCGCAATAATATGCCGGCACGTGGGTATACCCCACATCTCATCCGGGGATATGTTTCGCCAGGCCATCAAGGAAGGTACCGAACTGGGACGCCAGGCTGAAAAATACCTGCAAAGCGGGAGCTTGGTACCCGATGCCGTGACCATTGGCCTGGTCCAGGAACGACTGAGCAAGCCCGACTGCCGGCAGGGATTTCTGCTGGACGGGTTTCCCCGGACGGTAGCCCAGGCCGGAGCCCTGGATGCCTGGCTGGCCGGAAAAAAAGAAAAGCTGGATGCCGTTATTGATATTGAAGTGCCCAGGGAAGAACTCATGGTACGACTGACCGGGCGCCGGGTATGCCGCCGGTGCGGGGCCACCTACCACCTCCAGTTTAACCCCCCCCGTGAAACCGGCAAATGCGATGCCTGCGGCGGCGAGCTCATCCAGCGGGCTGACGATACCGCCGCTACCGTCAGCAGGCGGTTGGACGTTTACGTGGAGCAAACGGCGCCCCTGATTGACTACTACCGCCGGCGCGGCCTTTTAAAGGAAATTGACGGTAGCCGGGACATAACGACCGTAACCCGATCAATAGGTAAAGCCCTGGGAAGAGACTGGTAATGATTGTTTTAAAATCGCGTGGTGAGATAGCCCTGATGCGGGAAGCGGGGCGGATCGTAGCCCAGGTCCTTGCTAAACTCAAAGACCATATCGTTCCCGGGGTAACTACAGCTGAACTGGACCGGATAGCTGAGGATTATATCCGGGAAAAAGGTGCCGTGCCAGCTTTTAAAGGTTATCAGGGTTTCCCGGCCAGTATTTGCGCATCCGTAAATGAGGAAGTAGTCCACGGCATTCCAGGTTTAAAGCAGCTGGCCGAGGGAGATATTATTAGTATTGACATCGGTGCGGTAAAAAATGGATATGTTGGCGACGCTGCGGCTACTTTTCCAGTCGGCGCTATTGATGCAGAAAAACGGCATTTGCTGGCAGTTACCGAAGCCGCCCTTTATGAAGGCATCAAGCAGGCAATAGCAGGTAACCGGTTAACTGACATATCCCACGCTATCCAGACCCATGTTGAAAAAAATGGCCTCTCGGTGGTACGTGACTATGTGGGCCACGGTATTGGCCGGGCGATGCATGAAGACCCCCAGGTCCCTAATTTTGGTCCTCCGGGTTACGGCCCCCGCCTCCGGGCGGGGATGGTCCTGGCCATCGAACCCATGGTTAATGCCGGTACCCATGAGGTTTATACCCTGGCCAATGGCTGGACAGTAGTGACCAGGGATAAGAAACCTTCGGCGCACTTTGAGCATACGGTAGCCGTGACGGATAACGGGCCGGAAATCCTGACGTTACTTTGACTGGCAGGTGAGGCGAAGGTTATGCCGGCAGGTGAATTAAAGGTGGGACAACTGGTGTATTCCCGGGCTGGGCGTGACCGGGGGCGTCCATTTCTGGTATGGCAGCTTGCCGGGCCGGGCCGGGTTTACCTTGTGGACGGCCGCCTACGACGAACCAGCAAACCCAAGCTGAAAAATATCCTCCATGTCCAGGCGGTTAACCGGGTGGCGGCACCTATTGCTGAACGGTTAAAACAGGGAGAGACAGTTACCGATGCCGAAGTACGGCGGGCTATTGCCCAGCTCTTAGAAACTGAGCAGGCTTGATAAGGAGGGGTTTATTTGGCCAAAGAGGATGTCATTGAAGTAGAAGGCAAGGTGATCGAACCCCTGCCCAATGCCATGTTTCGAGTAGAGCTGGCCAATGGGCACCGGGTGCTCGCCCATGTCTCCGGTAAGATCCGGATGAACTATATCCGTATTTTGCCGGGTGACCGGGTAATGGTGGAATTATCACCCTATGACCTTAACCGGGGACGCATCGTTTACCGCTATAAATAAGCTGGGAGGGTTTAGTTTGAAAGTTAAGCCTTCAGTGCGGCCTATTTGCGAGAAATGCAAGATCATCAAACGCAAGGGCAGAATAATGGTTATTTGTGAAAATCCCAAGCACAAGCAAAAACAGGGATAGACAGGGGGTAAAGCGTAAATGGCAAGGATCGCCGGGGTAGACCTTCCCCGGGACAAGCGGGTGGAAATCGCCCTCACTTATATTTACGGCATCGGCCGGCCGACAGCAAATAAAATCCTGGCGGCAACAGCCGTTAACCCGGACACCAGGGTTAAGGATTTGACGGATGAAGAAGTTAACCGGCTCCGCGAATATATCGATAAAAATATAACCGTTGAAGGGGATTTGCGCCGGGAAGTCGCCTTAAATATCAAGCGCCTGATGGAAATCGGCTGTTACCGGGGCCTGCGCCATCGCCGGGGGCTGCCGGTGCGCGGCCAGCGTACCAAGACCAATGCCCGCACGCGTAAAGGGCCTCGTAAGACAGTGGGCGTGCGGCGCAAGAAGTAAGGGGGAGAAGCGATGCCAAGGAAGACCACCCGGCCACGCCGGCGCGAACGAAAAAATGTTGAAAGCGGTGTGGCCCATATAAAGTCAACCTTCAATAATACCCTGGTCACCATAACAGATAAAAACGGCAATACCATTGCCTGGGCCAGTGCCGGGACTATGGGTTTTAAAGGATCTCGTAAAAGCACGCCTTTTGCCGCCCAGATGGCGGCCGAAGCAGCTGCCAAGCAGGCAATGGAGCACGGCATGCGCGAAGTAGAGTGTTATGTAAAAGGACCGGGAGCCGGCCGGGAGGCTGCCATTCGTTCCCTGCAGGCCGCAGGGCTCGAAGTAAGCGTTATTAAAGATGTGACTCCTATTCCCCATAACGGCTGCCGGCCACCAAAGCGGCGCCGCGTGTAACAGGAGTTTTTGAGGTTCGGGTCGCAGGAACACGTCTTCATTATGAAGCATGCGACTTACAGAGGAGGTAATACTTTGGCAAGGTATAAAGATGCTACCTGCCGCCTGTGCCGGCGGGAAGGCCAAAAGCTTTTCCTTAAAGGCGATCGCTGCTATTCAGATAAATGCGCCATAACCAGGCGGTCTTATGCTCCCGGACAGCACGGCCAGGCAAGGAAAAAGCTTTCCGAATACGGCCTGCAGTTAAGGGAAAAACAAAAGGCACGCCGTATCTATGGCATCCTGGAGCGCCAGTTCAGCAACTACTTTGCAAAGGCCGAGCGGATGAAAGGCGTTACCGGTGAAAATTTACTTGTGCTCCTGGAGAGGCGCCTGGACAATGTTGTTTATCGCCTGGGCTTTGCTGATTCCCGTACCCAGGCCAGGCAACTGGTCCGGCACGGCCATTTCACCGTCAACGGCAAGAAGGTGAGCATTCCTTCTTATCTGGTACGGCCCGGGGATGTCATAGCCGTCCGGGAAAAGAGCAAGGAAAGCTCCCTTTTCAAAGAGATCGCCGCGGCGGCAACGCACCGGTCGGTCCCGGCCTGGCTAAAAGCCGACCCGGCAGCATTAGAAGGACACGTTCTTTCCCTGCCGACGCGGGAACAGATTGATGTACCGGTGCAAGAACACCTCATCGTCGAGCTCTACTCCAAGTAAATTTACGGCTGGATGAGCTCACGAGAAGGAGGGGAACAATGCTCGAAATTGAAAGGCCCAGGATTGATTGCCTGGAGATCTCCAACAAATACGGGCGTTTTGTAGTCGAACCCCTTGAACGGGGATATGGAATTACCCTGGGTAATTCCCTGCGGCGGATTCTTCTTTCCTCACTGCCGGGGGCGGCTGTAACTACGGTTAAAATTGAAGGAGTTCTCCATGAGTTTTCTACCATTCCCGGGGTAGTGGAGGACACCACGGAGATTATTTTAAACATCAAGTCCCTGGCCCTGAAGCTCTACAGCGAAGAGCCCAGGGTGATAAGGATTGAGGCTGAAGGCGAAGGCGAAGTTACAGCTGCCGATATTATTGCTGATGCGGACGTCGAAGTCCTGAACCCCGACCTGCACATTGCCACCATAGAAAAAGGCGGCCGCCTGTTTATCGAAATGACGGTAGAAAAGGGCCGGGGCTACGTCAGTGCGGAAAAAAACAAAAAAGAGGACCAGCCTATCGGGATTATTCCCATCGATTCCCTTTTTTCGCCAGTCCATAAAGTAAACTACCAGGTGGAAAACACCCGGGTAGGACAGGTTACCGACTATGACAAACTTACCCTGGAGGTATGGACTGACGGTACCATTGCCCCCGATGAGGCAGTGAGCTCGGCAGCCAGGATTCTTATCGAACACTTACGCCTTTTTTTAGGTTTAACGGAACGCGTCAGCGATGAAGTAACTCTGGTGGAGAAGGAAGAGGAGAGCCGGGATCGCCTCATGGACATGTCCATCGAGGAACTTGATCTGTCGGTGCGTTCTTACAACTGCCTGAAGCGGGCGGGCATTAATACCGTCGGTGAGCTTCTACAGCGTACGGAAGAAGACATGATGAAGGTACGCAACCTGGGTAAAAAATCCTTGGAAGAAGTTACACAGAAACTTGCCGAACTGGGCCTGTCCCTGCGACAGAGCGATGGGTAAAGGGGTGACACTTTGATGGGCTACCGGAAATTAGGACGCCTGTCCGGCCACCGCAAAATGATGCTGCGCAATATCGTTACTTCATTTTTGCGGGAAGGTAAAATAGAAACCACCGAAATGCGGGCCAAGGAGCTCAGAAGCCTGGCCGAAAAGATGATTACCCTGGGCAAAAGGGGCGACCTCCACGCCCGGCGCCAGGCCCTGGCCTACCTGCTGGACGAAGATGTGGTCTCGAAATTGTTCAAAGAGATAGGCCCGCGCTACCAGGACAAAAACGGGGGCTATACCCGGATAATCAAGACCGGTTTCCGGCAGGGTGACGGCGCGCCAATGGTCCGCATCGAGCTGGTGTAAGCGATGATTGAGGTCCAGGGCGTTACTTTTTTCTACCCGGGAACAAGGGAACCAGCCCTGGAAAATATCAGCCTGACTATTAGGCCGGGCGAATTCCTGGCCATTACGGGACCAAACGGCTCCGGCAAATCAACCCTGGCCCGGCTGCTTAACGGCCTGCTGCGGCCCGGGAAAGGCCGCGTCCTGGTAGACGGGCTGGATACCGCTGATGCAGCCTCCCTGGTCGAGATCCGCCGCCGGGTAGGCATGGTCTTTCAGGATCCCGATAACCAGCTGGTGGCCGCCACCGTTGAAGATGACGTCGCCTTCGGGCCGGAAAATCTGGGGTTGCCGCCGGCTGCTGTCAGGCAGCGGGTTGCGGCCGCCCTCGAGGCCGTGGAGCTGGCAGATTTAAAGACGAGGCCTCCCCACCGCCTCTCCGGCGGCCAGAAACAACGCCTGGCCCTGGCCGGTGTCCTGGCCATGGAGCCTGTATACCTGGTTCTTGACGAGGCAACGGCCATGCTGGACCCCGTAGGCCGGGAAGAAGTGCTTAAAAAGGTACTGGCCTTACGCCGGGAAAAGGGACTGGCCGTTATTCTCATTACCCATTTTATGGAAGAGGCAGCCCTGGCAGAACGGATGTTGGTCCTGAACGAAGGGCGCATAATCCTGTCCGGCCCTCCTGCTGATGTACTGCAGCAGGAGGAGGGGCTGGCGAAGGCGGGGCTGAAAGCGCCGGCGATTGTCGCCCTGGGTAAGAGCTTGAGGCAGGCAGGGGTGAAATTGCCGGCCAGTATAGTTACGGTGGAGGAGATGGCCCGGGCCTTATGGAAATTAGCCTCCGGGAAGTGAGTTTTGCCTACAAAGTCGGCGACAGGCCATTGCCGGTTCTGGAAAGCATCAATGTCAGGGTTGCTCCCGGCGACTTCCTGGCCATTACTGGGTCCGGCGGTTCGGGGAAATCAACCCTCGCCATGTTGATGGCCGGCCTGCTGGAACCGGTGGCAGGCCGGGTCATACTGGACGGGAAGCCCGTCCGGGGACGAGGTAAAGGGAAAACCCATTCGGCCTGGCACAAGGTGGGCATGGTTTTTCAACAACCAGAGCAGCAGCTCTTTGCCGAAACGGTGGCCGATGATGTGGCCTTTGGCCCGGGGAATCTTGGCTTTACCGGCAGCGAACTTGAAACCAGGGTTGAAGAAGCCCTCCGGGCTGTAGGCCTGGACCCGCAAAAAATAGGGGGGCACTCGCCTTTCAGGTTAAGCGGTGGACAGCAGCGGCGGGTGGCCATTGCCGGTGTCCTGGCCATGGACCCGGAGGTCCTGATCCTGGATGAACCGACGGCCGGCCTTGACCCGGCCGGCCGCGAGCAGGTCCTGGGCGTTATCCGTTCCTTTTACCGGCGGCCAGGAAAGGCAGTAGTTCTAATCTCGCATAATATGGCCGAGGTAGCCGCGATGGCCCGGCAGGTTATAGTTTTATACCAGGGACGGGTGGCACTTCAAGGTACGCCGCGGGAAATTTTTCGCCAGGGTGAAGCTTTAAAAACCTATGGCCTTATTCCCCCACCCCTGACCCGCCTGATGCAGGAACTGCAACGCCGGGGGGCCCCGGTAAGCCCGGAAATCTTTACCCTTGCTGAAGCCCGCGCGGCAATCCTGGCCTGGCTGGGAGCATAGCTTTATGATGGTTGAGCTGGGGCAATATATCCCGGGGACCAGTTGCATCCACTACCTGGATCCCCGGGCCAAACTGCTGGGCCTGTTTTTTTACGGCCTCGCCCTCCTGTTAGCGCCGACGGGCATCACGGCAAGCCTCACCGGTGCAGCCATTTTACCGGTGATTGTGCTGGCCGGTCTTGCGCCATCCTTTATCTGGCGCCAGCTAAAGCCCCTTTTGGTGTTCCTGGTAATTATTTTTTTCCTCCAGGTTGCCCTGACACCGGGAGAAATAATTGCCGCGATAGGCCCGCTCAGGATAACCAGGGAGGGGCTGGATTACGGCATTATGGCCCTGGCCAGGGTGTTTTTCCTGATTGTGGCGGCCTCGGTACTCATGGCGACGACCGACCCCCTGGCCCTGGCCGACGGCCTGGAGCGGTTGCTGCGACCGGGACAGAGGTTTGGCCTGCCGTCTGTCGAACTGGCCCTGATGCTGACCCTGGCCCTCAGGTTCGTGCCCACCCTCCTGGAAGAGGCCGAGCGGATTATGCGGGCCCAGGTTGCCCGGGGGGCTACCTTCCGGGGCAGCCAGGTTAAAAACCTGATGCCCCTTATCATCCCGCTATTTATAAGCGCCTTTCGCCGGGCCGAAGGCCTGGCCGAAGCCATGGAAGCCCGTGCCTACCGGGGAGGCAAAGGCCGTACCAGGATGCGGGAACTCCATTTCAAGCCGGCGGACTATATTTTCCTTCTGTTAGCCGTCCTCCTGGTCGCCGGGACAGCCTATTACCGGCTGGGTTTTGGCAGTTAGGTGTATAAGTACCGTTAATGAATTGGGAGGCTAACTTCCACCCATGCCGCACCTTAAAATTACCCTGGCCTATGACGGCACCAATTACGCCGGCTGGCAGGTGCAGCCGGAAGCCCACGGGCCGACCATCCAGGGTATTGTGGCTGCCGCTTTAAAAAAGCTGACAGGGGAAAGGATCTACCCGGTAGCTGCAGGGCGGACGGATGCCGGGGTCCACGCCAGGGGACAGGTAATCAGCTTCTATACTTCCAGCCGCATACCGTTGCAGCGCTGGCCCCTGGCCCTGAATAGCCTGCTGCCCGGAGATATTGCCGCCCTGGACGCCGAGGAAGTGCCGCCGGAATTTCATGCCCGTTATAGCGCACGCTGGAAATGGTACCGCTATACAATCTATAACCATAACCTTCCTGATGTTTTCAGCCGGCGCTACAGCTGGCAGGTCCGTTATCCCCTTGACTATGCTGCCATGGCCAGGGGCGCAAGTTATTTTACGGGCCGCCATGACTTTCGCTCCTTTTGCGCCGCCGGCAGCCCGGTACGCCGGTTTGAACGCGAGGTAGCGGCGTCCATGCACCGCCAGGGAAATTTCATTTTTTTTGACGTGGTGGGCAACGGTTTTCTCTATCATATGGTAAGGATTATGGCCGGTACCCTGGTGGAAATCGGCAGGGGCCGGCTGCTGCCGGAGGATATTCCGGGTATAATTGCCGCCCGTTCCCGGGAAAAGGCCGGCCCGACGGCCCCGCCCCACGGGCTGTGCCTGGAAAAGGTAGCGTACTAATTTCTTGACTTGCGGCAGTTAATTGCTTAAAATAATTGCGTAACAGGAACAGGAGGGAGAAAATGACCACCTTTATGGCCAAACCACATGAGGTGGGGCGCAAGTGGTATGTTATTGACGCGGCGGGGAAAACCCTGGGCCGCGTGGCCACCGAAGCCGCCCGCCTTCTCAGGGGTAAACATAAGCCCATCTTTACCCCCCATGTGGATTGCGGCGACCACGTGATCGTCATTAACGCTGAGAAAGTCCGCCTTACCGGCAAAAAGCCCCTGCAAAAGAAATATATCCGCCACAGCGGCTACCCCGGTGGTTTAAAGGTTATGAACTATGCCCAGCTTTTAAAGACTTTTCCCGAACGAGCCATTGAGAAGGCCGTGGCAGGGATGATCCCCCACAATCGCCTGGGCCGGCAAATGATTAAAAAGCTCAAGGTTTACCGCGGCGATGGCCATCCCCATGCGGCCCAGCAGCCTGAAGTCTGGGAGATCAGGGAATAAGAGAAGGAGGGGAAAACTATGGCCCAGGTTCAATTTTACGGCACGGGTAGGCGGAAAAATGCCGTGGCGCGGGTGTACCTGGTTCCCGGCGAGGGCCGGGTGCTAGTTAACGGCCGCCCCCTCGACGAATATTTCAACCAGCAGATCCTGGCCATGCAGGTACGCCGCCCCCTGGAAGTAACTAATAATGCGGGCCGCTTTGACGTCCTGGCTAAAGTAGAGGGCGGCGGGACCAGCGGTCAGGCCGGTGCCATCAGGATGGGCATCGCCAGGGCGCTGTTGCAGGCTGACGCCGATTTGCGCCCGGTACTGAAAAGCAATGGTTTCCTCACCCGCGACCCGCGGATGAAGGAAAGAAGAAAGTACGGCTTGAAGAAAGCCCGCAAGGCGCCGCAATTCTCCAAACGCTAAAGAGGGGTGTTTAAGGTGCACATCAAGACGGTCTTTACGCCCCGCCTGCAGGAGAGCACCAGGCAGGGCGGCTGTGGCAATTGTCATGTTTCTTGCCAGTCGGCCTGCAAGACTTCCATTACCGTCAGCAACCAGCCCTGTGAACGTAAAGAGAAGAAGTAAGCCCCAAGGCCCGACTATCATGGTCGGGCTTTTGTTATCAGGAGGAATATGATCTTGCCATCCCTACATCTTCAAAACGTTGACTGGCAGGCAGACGTCCACTGGTTCGACTTTGAAGACCTCTGCCTGCTCCTGGACGTGAATAGCGGCGCCGTGCATATAATCGATGCCCCCACCCGGGCCGTCCTGGAAGAATTGCGGTTGCAGGGAGTTCGCGGTAACTATACCGCAGCCGACTGGCCTACTATCCTGCCCCGGTCTTTTGAGCAGTGGGGTGCCGACACAGTCCTGGAAGTCTGCCGGGAGCTGGCAAGCAGGCAGGCTGAAGGGACGCTTTTTACCGTTGACGAAGTTGGCCGGGATTACCGGCCGCCGCAACCTCTACTCCAGGCCCTTTGCCTGCACGTAGCCCATGACTGCAATATGCGTTGTCGCTATTGCTTTGCCGGCGGGGGACCCTTTGGCGGTGAACGGGGCTTAATGGACCTGGACACGGGCTACCAGGCCCTGGATTTGCTTCTCAAGGCCTCCGGCGCCCGGCCCCGGGTCGAAGTCGACTTCTTCGGCGGGGAACCGCTGCTGAATTTTAACGTTGTGCAAGCCCTGGTAACTTACGGCCGGGAAAAGGCAGCAGCCGCAGGGAAAAAAATTAGCTTTACCCTGACCACCAACGGCCTGGGCTTGACGCCGGCCGTCGAGGAATACCTTGTTGCCAATCAGATAAGCGTTATTTTAAGCCTTGACGGGCGCCCGGAAGTTCATAACCATAACCGGCGGACTCTAACCGGCCAGGGAAGCTATCACCTGGTGGTTCCAAGGGAACAGCATCTAGTCGCTGCCTATGAGGGCGGCGACTACTGGGTGCGGGGGACTTTTACCCGCCAGAACCTGGATTTTACCAGGGACATCCTGCATATGGTTGAATTAGGATTTCGTTACCTGTCCCTGGAACCGGTGGTAGCCACCCCCGGAGAAGAATATGCTATTAGGGAGGAGGACCTGCCGCTCCTGGCCACGGAATACCGTCACCTGGCACAGGCCTACCTGGAGGCGAGGTCTAAAGGTAAACCCTTTAACTTTTTCCACTTTAACATTAACCCTGCGACCGGTCCCTGCCTCACCAAAAGGCTTACCGGTTGCGGTGCGGGTACCAGTTACCTGGCTGTTGACCCCGGGGGTGCCCTTTATCCCTGTCACCAGCTGGTGGGGAAAAGGGAATACTGTCTCGGCAATGTACGCCAGGGGATCTTGCGGCCGGAAATACAGGAAGAATTTCGCCAGGCCCATGTATATAACCAGCCGGCCTGCAGCCGTTGCTGGGCTCGCTTCTACTGCAGCGGCGGCTGTCATGCGGCCAACCTGGCCGTTACTGGCAATTTGCAGGAACCGGCGCCTGTACCCTGTGCCATCCAGAAAATACGCCTGGAAGCGGCCCTTTACGTGCAGGTTAAAAAAGCCCTTGGTGCCTGAAATATTAAGATTGATCCAGCATAGTTAAAAAAAGATAAAAAAATTACTAAATGGGGAGGATTCCTGGCTGCAGAGGTAGAATATTTAGGGGAAAAAACAGGGTAATAGGCCCTGCCCTATTCCGGGGAGAGGAGGAATGTCATTGCCGCCGCCGGGTAAGCTGCCGGATTTGGTGGCCGGAGCAGGTCGCTTTATTAAGGAATGGCCGGCACGCTGGAAAGAAACATACAGGGATAAAAATAGGTTATGGGCTATTAGCTGCATCCTGGCCGGGGGCTTGTTGCTGCTGGTTACCGGGTACCAGCTGACTGCTCCTAATTCCTGGGCTGTTATGGTCAACGGAAATCAAGTAGCAGTAGTAAACAGCCGGGCAGATGCCGACCGGATCATCCAGGAAATCCTGCAGGAAAGCGGGGCAGGAAGCTATCAGGGCCTGCAGGTTGCCGACCAAATCGATTACCAAAAAATACGCGTTGCCCGTCAGGACATCATGGATGATCGGGCATTAAAAGATATCCTAAAGGAGAAACTGCATCTTGCGGCAGCAGCAACAGTAATAACCATTAACGGTCAACCCGAGCTTGCCGTGCGGGATGACAGCACGGCAGATGCAGTCCTGGCTCAATTAAAGCAAGCCTACCTGCCGCCGCCGGGAAGCGGGGATGTCCAGGAGGTCAAGTTTTTAGAGGAAATAACCTTTGAGCACCGGACAGCCCGGCCGGAAGAAATTTTGACCCCGGAAGAGGCCCTGGAAAAGCTCAAGGGGACTGCGACGGTGAGCGAGGAATATGTTGTTAAAGAAGGGGATTCCCTGTGGGCCATAGCCCGGGAACACGGGCTACTGGTGGAGGATATTAAGGCTGCTAACCCGGAACTCCAGGGCGACCGCCTGGACATCGGCCAGCGCTTGAAGCTCACTAAGGGAAAGCCCCTCCTGCAGGTAATGGTCGTCTACAGCCAGGAAGTGAAAGAGCCTGTCCCCTACAAAGTGAAAGTTGAAAATAATAGCGAACTCCTGCGGGGACAGGAAAGGGTAATACAGGCGGGGTCAGAGGGTGAAAGGCTGGTTACTTACCGGATTGTAACCCGGAACGGCGTTCAGGTTGAAAAGGAAGTTCTCCAGGAGCAGGTGCTGAAAGAGCCGTTAACGAAAATAGTAGAACGGGGGACACGGGTAGTCCTGGCCTCCCGTAGCGGCGGCTCCGGCCGCCTGGCATGGCCCATCCGTGGGACCATTACTTCTCCCTACGGTTACCGCGGGCGGGAATTTCATTCAGGTATGGATATCGGCGGCTACATCGGCCAGCCGGTGGGAGCGGCCGAGGCCGGCAAGGTAACCTTTGTCGGTTATGACGGCGGTTACGGGCGGATGATTACCATTGATCACGGTGAAGGGCTGGTGACCCGGTACGCCCACTTATCCGGCTATAACGTCCGCGTAGGCCAGCAGGTAAGCCGGGGAGAAGTTATCGGTTACGTGGGGGTCAGCGGCCGTACTACCGGACCCCATCTGCATTTTGAAGTCCTGGTTAACGGCAGTTTCCGTAACCCGTCCGGATATTTAGATTAGCTTTTTATTGCCAACCCCGGGGACAAGCCCCGGGGTTTTTACTTGCCCGGACTTGCCAGGTTAAAAGTAAGGGCGTATAATTACTATAGTAAAATTAAATAGCATGGCGGATTGCTGGCAGGTACATAATATAGCCAAAGTACAACCATATGAATTTAAAATTTACCCGTAACAGGGTATTTTTGGGGGAGGCAGGCAAGATGCCACATGACTTGCTTATTATCGGCGCGGGCCCGGCAGGGTTGACGGCGGCCCTTTACGCCGCCAGGGGGGGCCTGGATACCGTGGTGCTGGAGATGGGAGTTCCCGGCGGCCAGGCCGGGTTGACGGACAGGATTGAAAATTATCCCGGATTTCCCGAAGGCATTAGCGGCATGGAACTTGCCATGAAGTTTGCCGAACAGGCGGGGCGGTTTGGCGCCAGGATAGAAACGACAACTGTCCAGGGTGTTGATCTGGCCGGTGAGATTAAAAAAGTTTATACCGGGAGCGGTGAGTTTACCGCACGGGCGGTAATAATCGCCAGCGGGGCCCACCCGCGTCCCCTGGGGGTACCGGGAGAAGAAGAATTCCGCGGCCGGGGAGTTTCCTACTGCGCCACCTGCGACGGCGCCTTCTTCCGGGATAAAAAGGTCGCTGTCGTCGGCGGCGGCGATTCGGCGGTGGAAGAAGCCCTCTTCTTAACCCGTTTTGCCAGTACGGTCACCATTATTCACCGCCGTGACACCTTACGGGCGACAAAAGTATTACAGGAGCGTGCCCGTGACAATCCCAAAATTAATTTCTCTTGGAATACCGTTGTAACGAAGGTAAAGGGCAAAGAAAAAGTCGAAAGCGTGGAGTTAAAGGACGTAATAAGCGGGGTAACCGGGGAAGAAGCCTTTGACGGGGTCTTTATTTTTATCGGCACGGAGCCGAATACCGGTTTTCTTAAAGGAGCCCTGGCCCTGGATGACCTGGGATATATAGTGACCCGCGAGAACCTGGCCACATCCATTCCCGGTGTTTTTGCCGCCGGCGACGTACGGGCCAAAGATTTCCGCCAGGTTAGCACGGCTGTAGGCGACGGGGCAGTGGCGGCCATGGCGGCTGAGCGTTACCTGTCCGGCCTGTAAAAAGCAGGAGTAAAAAGTTATAATTTATATTTAAAATACCCATGGGGAGTAAGGGGGTGGAGAGATGGCGGAAGCTGTCCTGCAGGTCGAGGGGATGAGCTGTAACCACTGTAAAATGAGCGTGGAAAAGGCACTGAAAGGCCTGGCAGGCGTTACGGCAGCAGCAGTTGACCTGGCGGCCAAGACGGCCCGCGTTACTTATGATCCCGGCAAGGTAACCCTGGAAGAGATGAAAAGGGCGATAACGGGAGCCGGTTATGAAGTAAAGTAAATTTATTCTCTGGCATCCGGGGCCGGGCGGCCCCGGATTTTTACACCCATTACCAGTGAAGCTGCCACCGGGTATATAGTATAATCGAAATGGGAGAGGCCCCGGGGGAGGGGAGAAACTTGTTACAACACTGGTGGCAGGTAATTACTGTTGGCTGCCTGGCTGTCCTGGCAGTTGCAGGGGTTATCCTGGCGCGTACTACTGCTCTGCCGCGAACCTTAAGTTATAACCTGGTTCGCCAGGTCGCGGCGGGACATGCAGCCTGGCAGACAAGCAACTGGTTGGAGATAGAGAGCACACACTTTCGCCTCCGCTACCAGCAGGAGGATGCTGCTATTGCCGCCATGGTCCTGGAAAATGCCGAGGAAGTTTATAGCCCGGCAGGGGCAATGTTAGATCATGAACCGCACGGTAAAACTTTAATTATCCTTTACCCGGACCGTGAAAGCCTTGCGTACCAGTTTGGCTGGGCTGCCAGCGAAAGCGCCATGGGGGTTTACTGGGGCGGGGTTATTCGTATCCTCTCACCCCTGGACTGGGCGCCGGGCAGCAACCTGGATGAGATTGCCCGTATTTTTACGACTTCCGGGCCTGTAGCCCATGAACTGGCCCACCTCCTGGTAGATGAGAAGACACGGGGAAACTACCCGCGCTGGCTGACGGAAGGCATTGCCCAGTATGTGGAAAAGGAACTTACCGGCTTTATCATGCCGGGTTCCGGGGGAGCTGACGGCTGGTATCCCTTAGAGGTTATGGATTATGGTTTCGACAATCTTCCTGACCAGTCCCTGGCTTACCGCCAGTCCTTTTTAATGGTTGACTACCTGATGGAACGGGGAGGTTTACCGGCTTTACGCCGGATCCTGGAACTTCTAGGCCGGGGAGCCACCACTGACGGGGCTTTCCGGGAAGTCCTGGGTACCGGCATTGCTGCCTTTGAAGAAGCCTTTACCCGGGAATTTCCTGCCAACAAGTTTTCACAAGGCCTTTAATTTTACTTCACAAAAACATCACATCTCCTGTGGCCCACTGTTCCGGCGGTCACAGTAGATAGTCCCGGGCATGACATTAAACTGCCCGTTCATCCCCTTCTAAGTTTTTCGTCCCTGGAATTTCTTCCAGGGGCTTTTTTAGTTTTTAAATAATAAAGCAGGGGTCGGCAGGTAATATTAGAACTGGTAGCCGGTAAACAACCTTCTTTGATGCTAGGGGGTATTATTTTGCGCCTTCATTTGTCCGGTACCTTAAAATACGTGCGGGTCCTGGCACTGGTCGTGCTGTTTTCTTTAGGTGCGGTCCTCGGTGCCGGGTTGGCCGTTATTACGGCTCCCCGCCTGCTGCAGCGCCCCTTGGTGCCGGTCCCCCAATCGGCAGTACCCCTGACTCCGCCGGCGGGACAACCGGTCCAGTTTACTGACTCTTCTCCGGTAGTTACCATTGCCAGGCAGGTAGGGCCCACGGTCGTGGGGGTGGCGGCGATGACGGGCCGCAGCTTTACCGTGGAAGGGGCGATAAAACAGGGTTCAGGGGTCATTTTTGACGGCGCTAACGGCTATATTGTCACCAATAACCATGTTATCGCCGGCGCAGGGAGGGTCACCGTCAGCCTCGATCATGAACGGGTATACCCGGCAACAGTCATAGGCGTCGATGAGCGCAGCGACCTGGCGGTTTTGCAGGTTAAAGGAGTTAACTTGCCCCAGGCCCGCCTGGGAGATTCAAGCGCCGTCCAGGTAGGAGAAACCGTAGTTGCCATTGGCAATCCCCTGGGGCGGGAATTTGCCCGTTCGGTAACCGTGGGGGTTATCAGTGCCTTGAACCGGGAAGTGACGGTGCCCGGTCCCAGGGGGGTAGAGATAACCCTGCGTACCCTGCAGACCGACGCCCCCATCAACCCCGGGAACAGCGGCGGCGCCCTGGTAAATTTGAAGGGGGAAGTTATCGGCATAAACAGCGTAAAAATAGCCGCCAGCGGGGTGGAAGGTATGGGGTTTGCCATACCCATCAATGATGTACGGCCCATTATCGACCAGATTTTGACCCGCGGCTACGTTACCCATCCCTTCCTGGGCGTATATAACCTCCAGGATATTACCCCGGAGATGGCCAGGTGGTATAATATTCCGGAGGGGGTATATATCGGCGGCATTTTTAATGATGGCCCGGCGGCTAAAGCCGGGCTGCAGGTAGGCGATGTCATTGTCGCCGTAGACAACAACAAGGTGACGAGCTACAGCGACATCCAGGGACAGGTTAATAAAAAATCGCCGGGGGATAAAGTAACTTTAACTGCCGTGCGCCTGAACGGCAGAAAACAGCTTGATTTTACAGTAACCCTGGGAGAACTGCCGTCGAAATAAAAGAGCATGCAACATATTGACATTGTGGCCGTGGGCCGGGTACGCGAGCAATACCTGGTTGCCGGGATAAACGAGTACTTAAAACGACTGCAGCCCTATGCCAGGGTACGCATCCTTGAAGGCCCCGAAGGCAAGGTGCCGGCGCCTCTGCATCCGGCCCTGGTGGAGCAGACCGTGGCCGCTGAAGCAGAAGGTTTACGGCGTTTCCTGCGCCCGGGTGTTTACACCATTGCCCTGGAGCGGGAAGGCCTGATGCTGTCTTCGGAAGAACTGGCCGCTAAGCTTGCCGAACTGGCCCTTGCCGGGCGCAACAACCTGGCCTTTGTCATTGGCGGCACCCTGGGCCTGGCCCGGGACATTTTGGTAACTGCAGACCTGCGCCTCTCTTTTTCGCGCTTTACTTTCCCGCACCAGCTCATGCGCTTGATCCTCCTTGAACAGCTCTACCGGGCCTATAAAATCCAGCGCGGGGAGACCTATCACTATTAAAGAAGCCGGCCACCTTTTGAATAAATGGCGCTTCCGGTTGCGTGAAGGAGGCGCTTTTGCTTTTAAAACTCTAATTACTTAACTGTATTTACACCTATCTTTACATGTGATAAGATAAGGCTGTTGCATCTTCATGACGCTAAGGAGGGAAAAGTTCGTTGAGTATTTCCCGCCGTTTAGAAGGACTTCCTTTAGGGCGCTTTCATTATCAACTGCTTTTTATCTGCGGCATCGGCTGGCTTTTTGACGCTATGGATGTAGGCTTAATCTCCTTTGTTTTGCCCGCAGTGGCTAAAGAATGGCAGCTTTCTGCCGCCCAGATGGGAGCCCTGGGCAGCATTGGGCTTTTAGGGATGGGCCTGGGGGCAGTGGCAGGCGGCACTTTAGGTGATCGCCTGGGCCGCAAAAAGGTCTTCACTTACACTCTAATTTTTTATGGTGTAGCTACTTTTCTGGCAGGGATGGCAGTTAATTACCCCTGGTTAATGTTTTTGCGCTTCCTGGTTGGCCTGGGCCTGGGTGCCGAGATACCGGTAGCTTTTACTTTAATGAGCGAATTTTCACCGGCCAGGTACCGGGGCCGCATGGCGGTCTTGCTGGAAAGCTTCTGGGCTTTTGGGTGGATTGCCGCTGCCCTGATAGGCTACCTGGCCGTACCCCGGTGGGGATGGCGCCCGGCCTTCTTTATCGGCGCCCTGCCGGCACTCTATGCTGCCGTCCTCCGGCGCTCCCTGCCGGAATCCCCCCGTTACCTGGAGAAGATAGGTAGAGTAGATGCGGCTGAAGCAGTAGTAGCCATGGTGGAAAAGAGCAGCAGCGGGCCTGCGGGAGAAATACTACCCGGCCCGGAAAGGGAGGGGGAAACTGCAGCCCGTGTAACCTTCAGGGATCTCTGGTCGCGGCGTTATTTCCGGCGTACCCTCTGCCTGTGGCTTTTATGGTTTGGTATTAACTTCTCCTACTACGGAATTGTAACCTGGCTTCCGTCCCTCATGGTAGGCAGGGGGTTTGCCATTATCAAGAGCTTTGAATATGTTTTAATCATGACCCTGGGCCAGGTGCCGGGCTATTTTAGTGCCGCCTACCTGGTAGAAAAAATCGGCCGTAAAGCCACCCTGGTAACCTACCTGGCCATGAGCGGGGTGGCGGCCTATATGTTCTCCCTGAGCACCACCACGGGCCAGCTCATTCTCTGGGGCCTGGCAGTCTACTTCTTTAACCTGGGAGCCTGGGGCGTCCTTTACGCCTATACACCGGAACTTTATCCCACGGCCATCCGGGCTACCGGCTCCGGCTGGGCGTCCTTCTGCGGCCGTATTGGTGCCATCCTGGCTCCCCTGATGGTGGGGCAGATGATCGTCCTCATGGGCCAGGCGGCAGCCTATCCGGTGATCTTCTTCATCTTTACGGCCGTCTTCGTCGCCACTGCCTTAGGGATGCTCGTCCTGGGTATTGAGACAAAGGGCAAAACCCTGGAGGAACTTTCTTTTACCCCTTGACGCCGGCCCCGTCCATCTGTTAAATTAACCTTACACAACCTGACAAGGAAAATCCCGTGAAGGGGAAAAGTAGGCTTTAGCGACCTGCCCAGCGAGCCGGTGGTGGTGGGAGACCGGCCGGGAAGCTAGAGCTGAAGTTCTCCCCGGAGGAGCAGGCTGAAGGCCGGTCGTAACCGGCTGGGTAGGCCGGGCCGGAGCTCCCGCCGTTAAAAGGGAGGGGGTATCGGAAAGGATGCTAAAGGTTTCCGGCGCTCCGTTTTCGCCGAGGCTTCTTTTTCCCGTACCCTGTAATGAGGGGGCTGCACGGGCAGCCAAATAGGGTGGTACCGCGGGTATAACTCCTCGTCCCTGGGACGGGGAGTTTTTATTTTACCGTTATTGGAGGATGGGAGGAAGGAACATGATCATCGTTATGAAACCGGGAGCAACCCGGGAACAGATTGAGGCAGTCAGCGAGCGCCTGGTGGAGCTGGGTTTTAAGACCCACCCCATTTATGGCCAGGAGAAGACGGTTATCGGTGCCATTGGCGACAAAAAAGCCCTCAGTTCCGAAGCCATCATCAACCTGCCCGGCGTGGAAAAAATCGTCCCCATTATGAAGCCCTACAAACTGGTCAGCCGGGAACTCAAGGAAACCCCCACTTTAGTGCGGGTCGGCGGGGTACCGGTGGGCGGCCGCGGTCTGGTGGTTATGGCTGGTCCCTGTGCCGTGGAAAGCGAGGAACAGCTTTTAGCCACAGCTCAGGCCGTTAAAGCCGCCGGGGCCCAGATCCTGCGCGGCGGCGCCTTTAAACCGCGCACATCACCCTATGCCTTCCAGGGACTGGAGGAAGAAGGTCTCAAAATGCTGTCCCGGGTACGGGAAGAAGTGGGGTTACCCTTTGTCACCGAAGCCGTTGATACCCGGGACGTGTCCCTGGTAGCCGAATATGCCGACGCCATCCAGATTGGTGCCCGCAATATGCAGAATTTCCGCCTCCTGAAGGAAGCCGGGGCAACCGGTAAACCCATCCTGTTGAAGCGCGGCCTGGCAGCTACCGTCGAAGAGTGGCTCATGGCGGCCGAGTACATCCTGGATAGCGGCAATGCCAACGTGATTTTATGCGAGCGGGGGATACGCACCTTTGAGACGGCTACCCGTTTCACCCTGGACCTGGCGGCCGTAGCTGTGGTAAAAGAAAACTCCCACCTGCCGGTAGTCGTAGACCCGAGCCACGGTACGGGTAGCTGGCGCCTGGTTCTACCCATGGCCCGGGCTGCCGTGGCCGCCGGCGCCGACGGGCTGCTCATTGAAGTACACCCCGACCCGGCCCGGGCCCTTTGCGACGGCCCCCAGTCCCTGCACCCGGAAACCTTTGACCGCCTTATGGGCGAGCTGGCGCCGGTAGCCCTGGCCGTCGGCCGCGGCCTGGCACCGGCCGGCTCCCTCCTGGTAAAGGGTTCCTTGCCGGCCGGGGCGGCAGGCAATTAACGGCAGCCCATTTAAGGTCCCGGTAGGGGGCCTTTTTTATTAGGAGACAATTGTTATCGCAGGGTATAATTAACAAAAAGAATTGTTAAATTATCATTAAAAATAAAAAGGAAATCCTTCTTTTCTGGAGAATAATAACTCCAGGATCCCAAAAATCCCGAAGGGATGTGCATGGCTTGAAGAAGGACGTACTGGTAAAGGTAAAGGGCACCCAGACCAACGAGCTGGGGGAGAAGGATTCCATCGAGCTGGTTACCGAAGGTCGCTTCTTCATCAGGGATCAACACTACTACATCCTTTACAATGAAACCAGCCTGTCGGGAATGGAGGGTACCACAACAGCTTTAAAGGTCGAACCCCGCCGGGTAACCTTGAACCGCATGGGTATGGCCGAACAAAAAACAACTTTTGAGGCCGGTATTTTGAATGCCGGTTTCTATGTAACTCCTTATGGTACCATGAAGATTACCGTTTTACCTTCAAAGGTAGAAGTTGACTTGACAGAACGGGGCGGAAGTATTAATCTAGAGTATGAATTGCAGGTCGACCAGGAAAAAATCAGCGATAACCGGCTAGAGATTACTGTCGAGCACCTGGAGAGTTTCGTGTGAAATCCCGCCGTCTCCGGCGGCTTACAGGCAAGCGGGGGACGGAACAGGTACGGTTCGTGGCGGTTACACATTCACCGGTGGAAGATGTGAAGAGGTAAAGGACTACTTTAGTTGGGTCCCGGACTGCCGGGAGCTCTTATCTTCCACTCCACACCTCTCACATCCAATTTGCAAAGGAGTACAGGTAAGGCGTGAACATATTACAGGAAACCAAAAGGCGGTTGGCTGCGGCGCTGCGTGATGCCGCTGCCGCCGCCCGGGCAGCAGGGGAGCTAAGTTTTGAGACCCTGCCTGATTTTGTTATTGAGACGCCGCGGGATAAATCTCACGGCGACTTTGCTGCCAACCTGGCCCTGCTGCTGGCAAGACAGGCCCGCCAGTCACCCCGGAACGTAGCGGAAATCTTAGTGCGACACCTGGGAAAACCCCAACCCGGCGTGGCCAGGATCGAGGTGGCCGGACCGGGCTTTATTAATTTTATCCTGGACAGCCGGTGGTTCCTGCCGGTACTGCCTGCCGTCCTGGCCGAAGACGACCATTACGGCCGGTCCAATATCGGCCAGGGGATTAAGGTTCAGGTAGAATTTGTCAGCGCCAATCCTACCGGGCTCCTGCATATGGGCAATGCCCGGGGAGCGGCCCTGGGAGATAGTATTGCCAACCTCCTGACGGCAGCAGGCTACGACGTCACGCGGGAATTCTATATAAACGATGCCGGCAACCAGATTGAGAATTTTGGCCTTTCCCTAGAAGCCCGCTACCTGCAGGCCCTGGGATTGGATGCCGCCCTTCCCGCCGACGGCTATCACGGCGAGGACCTGGTTGAAACCGTGAGGCGCTTTGTGGACCGGTACGGGGATAAGTACCTGGATGCCGACCCGGCACTGCGGCGGGAAATGCTGGTCCGTTTTGCCCTGGAGGAAAAGCTGGCCGCCATTCGCCTGGTACTGGAGGATTTCGGCGTTATTTATGATGTCTGGTTCAGCGAGCAGTCCCTCCATGATTCCGGGGCCGTGGCCCGGGCCATAGCCGACCTGGACAGGGCCGGATATATTTATGAAAAGGACGGCGCCCTGTGGTTTAAAGCCACCCGCTTTGGTGCCGAAAAAGATGAAGTGGTGGTACGTAAGAATGGCCTGCCTACCTATTTTGCGGCCGATATTGCCTACCACCGCAATAAATTCGAACGGGGCTTTGAACGGGTCATCAATATCTGGGGCGCCGATCATCACGGTCATGTGGCCCGCCTGAAAGGGGCCCTCCAGGCCCTTGGTTACGATCCCGGACGCCTGGAAGTGGTCCTCATGCAGCTCGTCCGCCTCTACCAGGGCGGTGAAGTCCTGCGCATGTCCAAGCGAACCGGTCATTATGTAACCTTGAACGAGTTGATCGACGAAGTAGGCCGGGACGCCGCCCGTTATTTCTTCGTCATGCTGAAGAGCGACAGCCACCTGGAATTTGACCTGGACCTGGCCCGGTCGCAGACGGCCGACAACCCCGTTTTTTACGTCCAGTACGCCCATGCCCGTATCTGCAGCATCCTGCGCCTGGCAAAGGAAAGGGGCATGGAGGTTCCCCCTGCCCGGGAAGCCCGCCTGGAACTCCTGGAGGAGCCGGCGGAAGTGGAACTAATCAAGCAGATTGCCGCGTTGCCGGAAACAGTGGTGGGGGCGGCCCAGGCCCTGGAGCCCCACAGGCTTACCCGTTTCGCCCATGACCTGGCCGGCCTGTTCCACAGCTTTTATACCACCTGTCGCGTCCTGGACGATGACCCGGAGTTAAGAAAGGCGCGCCTGGTACTGGTGGAAGCCACGCGCATAACCTTACGCAACGTCCTGCACCTCCTTGGGGTAAGTGCCCCGGAAAGGATGTAAGGGAAGAAAGAGTTTTTATGGAGGAAATCATGCCTGCAAAATTTATTTTTGTCACCGGCGGTGTCACATCTTCTTTAGGGAAGGGGATAACCGCCGCTTCTTTAGGCAGACTTTTAAAGAGCCGGGGCCTGAAAGTCGCCATCCAGAAATTTGACCCCTATATCAACATTGACCCCGGCACCATGAGCCCCTACCAGCATGGGGAGGTTTTTGTCACCGATGACGGCGCGGAGACCGACCTGGACCTGGGTCACTACGAGCGCTTTATCGATATTAACTTGACCCGGGCCAGCAACGTCACCGCCGGCAAGATTTACTGGTCGGTCATCACCAAAGAACGCCGGGGCGACTACCTGGGGGGTACGGTCCAGGTCATACCCCACATTACCAATGAGATCAAAGAGCAGCTCTACCGGGTGGCCGAAGAAAGCGACCCGGATGTGGTAATCACCGAGATTGGCGGTACGGTGGGCGACATTGAGTCCCTACCCTTCCTGGAAGCCATCCGCCAGATGAAAAGCGACATCGGCCGCGACCGCGTCCTCTATATCCACGTCACCCTTGTCCCTTACCTGCGGGCTGCCAGGGAAGCCAAAACCAAACCCACCCAGCACAGCGTCAAAGAATTGCGCAGCATCGGTATCCAGCCCGATATCATCGTCTGCCGCACGGAACGTCCCTTTTCCCGGGAAATGGAGGAAAAAATAGCCCTCTTCTGCGACATCGACCCCGATGCCGTCATCCAGGCGTGGGATGCTGGTTCTATCTATGAAGTACCCTTGATGATGGAAAAAGAAGGCCTGGACAGCATTGTGGTGGAACGCCTGAAGTTACAGTGCGGACCCGCGCAGATGGACGACTGGCGCGCCATGGTAGAGCGCATGAAGAGCATCGCCCGCCACCTGGAGATTGCCCTGGTGGGTAAATACGTAACCCTGCCCGACGCCTACTTAAGCGTTGCTGAGGCTTTGCGCCATGCCGGTTTCTACCACGGCGTCCAGGTGGATATCCGCTGGATTTACTCGGCCGAGCTGGAGCGGGGCGGGCCGGAACAGCTAGAGGGAGTGGCCGGCATCCTGGTACCGGGGGGATTTGGTGACCGGGGTACGGAAGGCAAGATTTTAGCAGCCCGGTATGCCCGGGAAAAAATGGTGCCCTACCTGGGGATCTGCCTGGGCATGCAGCTGGCGGTGGTAGAGTTTGCCCGCCATGTCGCCGGGCTTAAAGAAGCCCACAGCGCCGAATTCAACCCGGAAACTCCCCATCCTGTCATTGATTTATTGCCGGAACAGAAGAATATAGCCGAAAAGGGCGGTACCATGCGCCTGGGGCTGTATCCCTGCCGGCTGCAGCCGGGGACGAAAGCCTACCAGGCCTACGGCGAGGAAGTGATTTACGAGCGCCACCGCCATCGCTACGAATTCAATAACAGCTACCGGGCGGAACTCACGGCCAGGGGTATGGTCATCAGCGGGACTTCCCCCGACAACCGCCTGGTGGAGATCATCGAGCTGGCCGACCATCCCTGGTTTGTCGCCAGCCAGTTCCACCCGGAATTTAAATCGCGGCCCAACCGGCCCCATCCCCTGTTCCGGGACTTTGTCGGGGCGGCCCTGGCTTATCAAGGGGGGCGAGGGGTATGAACCGCCAGGCAAGGCTCATCGGCCCGGAGGAGGAAAAGCGCTTTGACGCTTTCATTGCCAGCCATCCCAAGGGCCATTTTCTCCAGTCCTACGGCTGGGGCGAGGTGAAGGCCACTACCGGGTGGCAACCCTTACGGCTTGTCCTGGAGGAGGGGGGCAGCATCGTGGCTTGCGCCAGCCTCCTGAAAAGGCAGCTCCCTTATGTCGGCAAATCTATCCTCTATGCCCCCCGGGGACCGGTGGTGGACTTCCATGACGCTAACCTCTTCAGCGAACTCCTGGCCGCCGTCGACGGCGTGGCGCGGCAGGAAGGAGCTATTTTACTAAAAATCGACCCCGATATCCCGGAAGGCGATACGGCCGTAAAGCAGCTGCTGCGGGAAAAGGGTTTCCGCCTGGCGAACAAAGGGGCGGGTTTTGAAGGCGTCCAGCCGCGCCATGTTTTCCGCCTGGATATAACCCCTTCCCCGGAAGAACTCCTGGCCAACATGCACGGCAAAACCCGCTATAACATCCGCCTGGCGCAAAAAAAGGGTGTGACCATCAAAGATGATTGTACCCTGGATGACCTGCCGGTTTTTTACGAGATTTTAAAAGAAACCACCATCAGGGACCGCTTCCTGGTGCGTTCCTACAGCTACTTTGCCACCATGTGGCGGGAAATGGTGGAGCGCGGCTACGCTAAACTTTTTATGGCATACTACCAGGGGGAAGCCGTTGCCGGCACCCTGGCTTTTATCATGGGGGACAAGGCCTGGTACCTCTACGGCGCCTCCAGCAACCGCCACCGCAACGTCATGCCCAACTACCTCCTCCAGTGGGCCATGATCCTGTGGGCCAGGGAACAGGGGTGCACCATGTACGACTTTCGCGGCGTGCCGGGAAACCTGGATGAAAACAACCCCCTCTACGGCCTCTATCGTTTTAAGAAGGGCTTCAACGGCACCTTTACCGAGTTTATCGGCGAGTACGACCGTGTCTACTCCCCCTTTTACTACTGGCTCTGGCAGTCGGTCCTGCCCCTCTATTCCCAAGGATTCCGCCGCCTCCTGTTTTGGAAGAAAAAGGCTACTGCGGTAGAATGAAATTACTCCCTCAAGATAGGGTGGTGTCAATCCCCTGTGGACTTAGCAAAGCTAACCCGGCTGGCCGGTCCTCGCTGGATCGAGATCGAGGCCACAGCCCTGGAACATAACCTGCGCGTCGTGAAAGGCCTGCTCCAACCCCCGACCCGGCTCCTGGCCGTCATCAAGGCCGATGCCTACGGCGCCGGCGCCGTCGAGGCAGCCCGGATCTTCCTGGCCACAGGCGCAGACTACCTGGGGGTTACTACCCTGGCCGAAGGGCAGGAATTGCGCCGGGCCGGCATTACGGCCCCCATCCTGTTAATGAGTCCCCTGCTGCCGGAAGAACTGCCGCAAGCCTTGACTAATGACCTCACCCTGACCATCAGCAGCCGTTCTGGCGCTGAGGCGGCAGCGGCCGCTGCAGCCATGGTGGGCCGCCAGGCCCGGGTGCACCTGAAGGTAGAGACCGGCCTGCAGCGCACCGGCCTGGAACCGGGAGAAGTGGTCCCTCTGGCCAGAGAAATGCAGTACTGGCCCGGGGTGCAACTGGAAGGCATTTACAGCCACCTGGCCGAAGCGGCCCGTCCCGGGGCGGCCCGCAGGCAGCTGGATTGTTTCCGGAAAGTTATCATGGATTTGGAAAGCCAGCAGGTATCCCTGCCCGTAAAGCATATCTGCAACAGCACCGGCCTGCTCCTCCACCCGGAAATGCACCTCGATATGGTAAGGGCCGGTACCCTTTTGTACGGCCAGTTCCCCTACCGGGCTTCCCGCCGGGGCCTGGAATTAAAGAATCCCTGGCGGTTTAAAGCCCGCATTCTCTTTGTCCATGATGTGGCGGCCGGCACCCCTGTAGGCTACGGCGGCGATTATGTAGTCAAAAAAGCCACCCGCCTGGCCGTCATCCCCGTGGGTTATGCCGACGGCTTTGCTTTAACGGCCGTCAGCCGTCCCAAAAATCTAAACGACCTGGCCCGCCACCTGGCCAAAACTATCCTGGCTTACCTGGGCCGTGACAGTGCAGGGACGGCAGTTATCATTGGCGGGCAGGGGGCCCCGGTGGTTGGCCGGGTGGGCATGCAGCTTTCCATAGTCGATGTAGGCCACCTGGAGGGGGTTAAGGTCGGGCAGGTGGTAGAGGTGGATATCCGGCGACCCACGGCCAGCGCCCGCCTGCCCCGGGTGTACTGCCGGGAGGGACAACCATACCTGGTGCGGCAACCTTCCGGGGATATGGAACCGGTAGTATCCCCGGCTAAAGGAATTTTGTTACCGGAGCAGGAATTCAGCAATTGATAGCTAAATATATTTCGATGTTTATAGAGGAGAAATAGCGAAGAGGTTTTTAAAGGAGGGACTCTGTAAGTGCCGTAGTTGGAGGTGAGCTGGTTATCGTCATGAGTAAAAAGATTATGGTAATTGACGACCAGCCGGGTGTACGTCGTTTAGTCTGCGAAGCCTTAAGGCAGCAAGGATACACCTTGTATTTGGCGAGCGAAGGCAGGGAGGCCCTCGGGAAAATTACCAGCGAAGTTCCGGACCTGGTGATCCTGGACATTAAGATGCCCGGGATGAGCGGTGTGGAGTTTTTAAAGGAACTGCGAAGGATTACCGTGAATCTACCTGTTATAGTGATCACAGCGTACAATGAGCTGGAACTGGAGGAACAGGTGACCAGCTTTGGTGCCCGGCATGTCCTGTATAAGCCCTTTGATATTCGCCAGCTGTGCCAGCTTGTGCAGGCGGCCTTGTACCAGGCACAGTACCAGCTCCAGGTGGCAGAAGCATAATACCGGTTCCGCGCAGCAGACAGGCCTGCCTGACGGCAGGCCTTTTAAATTTGCCTGGGAGCAGGAATTTTCCCGGCAGCGGCGAATATGGAGGGGTGAGGAGGATAAATTAAAAGTGATCATACGCACCCTGAATGTTCTTGTTTTACGCTGCCCCTCCTGCGGCCGCCTGGAGTATCGCGGCTTATCCTTCTTTAATTTTGCCGGCGGCCGGATATGGCAGGTAGAATGCAGCTGCGGGACTCCCCTGCTAACCGTCAGCAGGAAAAAAGGAAAGAGTTTCTGGCTCCAGTATCGCTGCGGTATGTGTGATAGCGTCCATATTGCCAGCTACACCCGTCGTGAATTGTGGTCGCGGGAGCTCCTGACCCTTACCTGCAAAGAGACAGAACTGGAAGTAGGCTTTATCGGTCCCCGGGAAAAGGTGCAGCGGGCGGTACAGTACCATAACCGCGCCGTGGACGAAGCAGTCCGGGATCTTGGTTTCAGGGATTATTTTGATGAAACGGACATCATGTATCAATTGCTGTCCGTGATTTACCACCTGGCCGAAGAAGGCAGGGTGACCTGCGGCTGCGGCAGTGAAAATATTGAAATAGAAATTTTCCCCGGCCACTTGCAGCTGCGCTGCCAGGCCTGCCGGGCGGAAAAGATCCTGCCGGCCGCTACCATAATAGATCTGGAACAAGCGGAGAAACTAAAGGAAATCCGCCTGCCCGGTCACCTGGCAAGCAAAAATGGGAATAATACCAAACAGCGCGATCGCCGCCGGCGCAAATCACGGCTGTAACAACGGGACCCGGGGTATAATTTTTTTATGAGGAGTGGAGTTTATGCCGTTAGTTACCCTGGCCGAGGTTCTTAAAGATGCCGATGCCAAGGGTTACGCCATTGGCGCTTTCAACTGCAATAACATGGAAATCGTCCAGGCCATTATCAATGCCGCCGAGGCTGAAGGGGCACCCGTTATCATCCAGGCCAGCCAGGGAGCCATTAAATATGCCGGCCTGGAGTATATAACAGCCCTGGTGCGGACGGCGGCGGCAGGGACGCCCGTCCCGGTAGTCCTGCACCTTGACCACGGCACCGACTTCAACCAGGTCCTGCGCTGCCTGCGGGCCGGGTTCACCTCGGTCATGATCGATGGTTCCAAATACCCCCTGGAAGAAAACATCGCCCTGACCAGGCGCGTGGTGGAGATCGCCCATGCCATGGGTGCTTCCGTGGAGGGTGAACTGGGTAAAATCGGCGGCACCGAGGATCATATCAGCGTTTCCGAACGCGAGGCCACCATGACCGACCCCGACGAGGCCGGGCGTTTTGTTGCCGAGACGGGCGTCGACGCCCTGGCAATTGCCATCGGCACGGCCCACGGCCGTTATAAGGGTACGCCCCGGCTGGATTTCGACCGCCTGGCAGCCATTGACCGCCTGGTTCCCACCCCCATCGTCCTCCACGGTTCTTCCGGCGTCCTCGATGCCGATATCCGCCGCGCTGTGGAACTGGGTGTCCGCAAGATTAATATCGACACCGACATTCGTATCGCCTTTGTCGAGGCTACCCGCCAGGCCCTGGCGGCCAACCCCGGCGAGATCGACCCCCGTAAAGTCCTGGGACCGGCCCGGGAAGCCGCTGCCGCCGTTATCCGCCATAAAATGCAGGTTTTCGGCTGTTCCGGGCGCCTGCATATTTCTCCCCGGGTGTGAAAACCTATAGATAAACACCCTGAAGGAGGTAGATAAAATGGCGGGTATAAAATGCGGCGTAGAAGAGTGTCAATTCTGGGACAACATGGCCTGTACTGCCGACGCCATCGAAGTCAGGTCCAGTGGTGATCGTAAAGTAGTCAATTCTGATGGGACGGCCTGCCATACTTTCCGCCCCAAGAAGAGATAACTCTAGCTTAAGGGGAGCCCTGCGGCCCTGCCGCCGGGCTCCCGTCCTTCATAGAAGTTTTTCCAATCACCGGCAGGATTCTGGCTTTACATGGTGAATGTTTTATTAAAGGTTTGCTCTTTTATTTCCTGCCCGATTACACCCGTTTTTGAGACCCTTCACCGGCTAAGTGAAAAATAAGCACCGAAATTATAAGCATCCAACCTCTTTCTTTTCATAATCTAACAACCGCTTAACGGAGGTGCCCCCGGGAAGTGCGTATTTTTATCGATTCTGCCAATATTGAGGAGATTAAAGCGGCCAGTGATCTGGGTATAATTTCAGGTGTAACTACCAACCCGTCCCTGATTGCCAGGGAAGGGCGTAATTTTCGCCAGGTCGTGGAAGAGATTGCTGCCATTGTTGACGGCCCAATCAGTGCGGAAGTAATCAGCACGGAAGCAGGGACCATGATCGCCGAAGCCCTGGAACTGGCGGCCATTTCTCCCAACATTGTCATCAAGGTCCCCATGATAACCGAAGGCCTGAAGGCCATCAAAGAACTGGCAGCCCGGGGCGTTAAAACCAACGTCACCCTGGTCTTTTCCGCCAACCAGGCGCTCCTTGCCGCCCTGGCCGGCGCCACCTACGTAAGTCCCTTTGTTGGCCGCCTGGACGATATCAACCATGATGGCATGCAGGTCATTGCCGATATCGTCCCCATTTATGCCCAGCACGGCCTGGAAACCCAGGTTATTGCCGCCAGTATCCGCCATCCCCTGCACGTACTCCAGGCTGCCCGCCTGGGTGCCGATATTGCCACCGTTCCCTATAAAGTTATCATGCAGATGGTAAAGCACCCCCTGACGGACGCCGGTTTGGCCAAATTTCTCGCCGACTGGCAGCAGGTAAAGGATAAGTAATACTGGAGGTTATTTCCATTTGCAAACCGCCGAATTAGAAAGCAAGACCATGGTTGAGCTCTACCGGATAGCCCGGGAGCTGAATTTAAGCGGCTACTACCGCCTGCGCAAGAAAGAGCTGGTCTTTGAAATTGCCAAGGCCCTGGCCCAGAAGGAACAGCAGGAGAAGGAAAAGGAAGAGCAGCTGCAGGCCCAGGGCATCCTGGAAATCCTGCCCGACGGCTACGGCTTCTTGCGTCCCTTCGGTTATATACCCAGCGGTGACGATATTTATATTTCCCCTTCCCAGATCCGCCGCTTTGACCTGCGCACCGGCGACAAGGTAGCCGGCCTGGTCCGCCCGCCCAAAGACAACGAGCGCTTTTTCGCCCTGCTGCGCGTGGAAAAGGTTAACGGGGAAAAACCGGAGACATCACCGGAACGCCTCCACTTTGACGCCCTGACTCCTATTTATCCCTACGAGCGATATACCCTGGAGACGGGCGACGGCGACCACTCCACCAGGATTATCGACTTAATCGCCCCCCTGGGCAAAGGCCAGCGCGCCCTGATTGTTTCCCCTCCGAAAGCCGGCAAGACCGTACTGCTAAAAAAAATTGCAAACGCCATCACTGCCAACTATCCCGAGGTTGAGCTGATAATTTTATTAATCGACGAACGCCCCGAAGAAGTTACCGACATCGAACGCTCGGTGCGGGGCGAGGTGGTAAGTTCCACCTTTGACGAGCTGCCGGACAACCACGTCAAGGTGGCAGACATGGTCCTGGAACGGGCCAAGCGACTGGTGGAGCATAAGAAGGACGTCGTCGTCCTCCTGGACAGCATCACCCGTCTGGCCCGGGCCCACAACCTGGTCGTCCCACCCAGCGGCCGCACCCTTTCCGGCGGCGTAGATCCCACCGCCCTTTACAAGCCCAAGCGCTTTTTCGGCGCCGCCCGAAAAGTAGAAGAGGGCGGGAGCCTTACCATCGTGGCCACAGCCCTGATTGAAACCGGTAGCCGCATGGATGATGTTATCTTTGAAGAATTTAAAGGAACCGGTAATATGGAACTTATCCTGGACAGGAGGCTGGCCGAACGCCGCATTTTCCCGGCTATTGACGTCAAGCGCTCCGGCACCAGGCGGGAAGAACTGCTGTTAAGCCCCGAGGAACTGGAACTGGTCTGGAATTTCCGGCGGGTTACCAGCGGCATGGGGCCGGTGGAAGTGGCCGAGGTTTTAATCGAATCCATGCAAAAGACCAAGAGCAACAAGGACCTCCTGCGCGCCCTGCCGGCCTTGTTTCCCAGGGAGCATTAGCGAGGCTAGAACCCCGTTAGCAAAATACTAAAAATAGTATAAGGCTGGGTTTTGTTTGGAGCGAGCGAAAACAAAACCCAGCAAAATAGGCAGTTGGCTATTGCAAGACCAACCCCGTCCCGGACGGGGTATATTTTTGTGCAAGTATGGCTAAAATAAAGTTTAAATGGGAAAAAAGGCAACTTATACCATAACCGTTAAGAACAGGAGTGAAAAAATGCTGCACAACAAGATGGCGGTAAGCCTGGCCCTGGGGTTGGCCCTGCTGGTAAACAGCCTTTTTGCCCTCCCGGTGCAGGGGGCCGTCATCGAGGATCTGGAGCAGGTGGCGGCCGTCATCGCTCCCGAGGCTTACCGGGAACTATCGGCGCGGGTCAACAATTATACTCGCATTTACCGCGTAGAAGAGGGCGACACCCTGGAACGTATTGCCCGCCGTTACCAGGCCGATCCTGAACTGGTTGCGGCAATGAATTACATGGAAATTGATGCCGTCCTGGCCCCGGGACAATTTCTGGTGTTGCCCTATGTAGCCGAAGAGACCTACACGGTAGTGGCCGGGGATACCCTCTGGAGTATTGCCCGGCGCTACGGGACCAGCGTGGAAAGCCTGGCCGCCGCCAACGGCATTGTTGACGCCAGGCGGTTGCAAATTGGTACGGTCCTTACCATACCGGGTTCACCGGGAGGGGTGCCGGTAACCAGGGTAGAAAAAGCCCCGGTTTCCCGGGGTATAGGGCCCGCCTCTTTCTTCTGGCCCCTCATCGGCGCCATTACCTCCGGCTTTGGCTGGCGGGATAGCGAGTTCCACCACGGCCTGGACATAGCCGGTAAGGTAGGGGACTACGTCCGGGCTGCCTGGTCCGGGGTGGTAGCTTTTGCCGGCTGGGGTAACGATATCTATGGTAATATGGTCAAGATCGACCACGGCAACGGCCTGGAGACGGTATATGCCCATAACTCGCGCAACCTGGTTAAGGCCGGCGACTACGTCCGGGCCGGTGAGGCTTTGGCGGAAGTGGGCGATACAGGCAATGCCACCGGTCCCCATCTCCATTTTGAAATCAGGGAAAAGGGTAAGGCCGTCAACCCAGAACGTTTCTTAAAAAGGTAAAAGGGCCGGTTCGCCGGCCTTTTTTGATGGCAGGTGTATTCGGCCCAATTTTTTCTTTGCACCGGCGGCCCTTTCATGTTATACTGATATGAGTTTGATTTTCCCGCGGAGGTGAAGATGGCGTGAAACCGGATATTCATCCCAATTACGACAAAGCGCGGATTGTTTGTGCCTGCGGTAATGTCATTGAAACACGCTCCACCAAAAAAGAGATCCGGGTAGAGATATGCTCCCAGTGTCACCCCTTTTATACGGGTAACCGGCAGCAGCGGGTCGTCGAACGTGGTGGGCGCGTCGAGCGTTTCCGGCAAAAATATGGTCGCTAGAGTTAAAAGGCGGAGCCGCGAGCTCTGCTTTTTCCTATTGCCCGCGGCCCCCGGCATAGAATACGGCGGCCAGGCGGTCATCGAAGGTGTCATGATGCGGGGGCCGCGGAAGACGGCCGTAGCTATCCGCAAGGCAGGCGGCGAGATCCTGGTCCAGGCCGAAGCCAACAGTTCTATTACAGCCCGTTATCCTGTTTTAAAGCTGCCCCTGTTCCGCGGGGTGGTGGCCTTATTTGAGTCTTTAATCCTGGGCATCAGGTATCTAACCTTCTCGGCCAACCAGGCCATGGAAGGCGAAGAAGAGGAGTTGACTACCAGGGACCTGGTCCTGACGATAGCCATTGCCCTGGCGGCAGCCATAGGTATTTTTGTCCTTCTTCCTGCCGGGGCGGCCCTGCTCCTTCACAACCACCTGTCTATCCTGTGGCAGAACGTAGTCGAGGGACTCCTCAGGATGCTCCTCTTTTTAGGCTACGTGGTTGCCATCGGCCGGGTCCAGGACATCAGGCGTGTCTTCCAGTATCACGGGGCCGAGCATAAAGTAATTAATGCCCTGGAGGCGGGAGAAGATCTGAAGGTGGAAACGGTGCGACCCTATTCCACCCTCCATCCCCGCTGCGGCACCAGTTTTCTCCTCCTGGTCCTGGTGTTAACCATCGTCTTTTTTTCCTTTGTCGGCCGGGGCGGGGTATTCTGGCGCCTGGCTTCCAGGCTGGTATTACTGCCGGTAGTTGCCGGCCTGGCCTACGAATTGCTTAAATTTACCGGCCGCCATTTAAATGCACCCCTGGTACGGGCCATTGCAGCTCCGGGACTGTGGCTGCAGAAGCTTACCACCCGGGAGCCCGACGACGGCATGCTGGAGGTCGCCCTGGCCGCCCTGGAAGCAGTGCGGGAAAAGCCCCCCGGGGAAGAGGATACCCCATCGCCGGCTTATGTCCAGGGCGAACAGGAAGTAGCCATGCCGGATAACTAGGAGGCCCGGTGTGAAGATTTTTTGGGTTGGAAAGGGGTGAAGCCTTGTGCTGGAAAAACTAAAACAGCTTGAAGCTAAATACGAAGAGCTGGGGCAGCTCATGGGCGACCCGGCAGTAATAGCCGACCCGGAACAATTGCAGAAGCATGCCCGGGCCCACGCGGCCCTGGAAGATATAGTCATGACCTTTCGCCACTATCGCCGGGTCTTGTCCGACCTGGAAGAAAGCCGAAGCCTCCTGGAAGAAGAGAAGGACCCCGAGTTCCGCGATTTCTTAACAGGAGAATTAAAGCGCCTGGAAGAGGAAAAAGAGGACCTGGAACGCCGGTTAAAGATCCTGCTCCTGCCTAAAGATCCCAATGACGAAAAGAACATCATCATGGAGATCCGGGCCGGGGCCGGCGGCGATGAAGCCGCCCTTTTTGCCGGCGACCTGTTCCGCATGTACCAGCGTTATGCGGAGAAAAAGCGCTGGCGCACGGAGATTATTGACTCCCATCCTACGGAACTGGGAGGCTTTAAAGAAATTATTTTCCAGGTTGAAGGCCAGGGGGTTTACAGCCGCCTGAAATTTGAAAGCGGCGTCCACCGGGTGCAGCGTATCCCCACCACCGAATCCGGCGGGCGGATTCATACCTCCACAGCAACGGTGGCCGTCCTACCGGAAGCGGAAGAAGTAGATGTGGAGATAAACCCCGAGGACCTGCGCATTGACATCTTCTGTTCCAGCGGGCCCGGGGGGCAGTCCGTTAACACCACCTACTCGGCGGTACGGATTACCCATCTCCCGACGGGTCTGGTGGTGTCCTGCCAGGACGAGAAATCCCAGCTGAAGAATAAGGAAAAGGCCCTGAAGGTCCTGCGGGCGCGTCTCCTGGATATGGCCCGGGCCGAACAGGAGGGAGAACTGGCGGCCGAACGGCGCTCCCAGGTGGGCACCGGCGACCGCAGCGAGCGGATCCGCACCTACAATTTTCCCCAGAACCGGGTGACCGACCACCGCATCGGCCTGACCCTGCACCACCTGGATACCATCCTGGACGGTGAGCTGGACGAGATCATCGATGCCCTGGTGACCAGCGACCAGGCCGAAAGGTTAAAGAATATGGAGGCTTAAGGCCATTGACCCTCCGGGAAGCCTTAAAAGAAGCGAGCCGGCGGTTTGCGGCCGCAGGGTTTCCCCGGCCCCGGCTGGAGGCGGAAGTGCTCCTGGCCTGGGCCGGCCGGTATACGAGGGCCCAGCTCCTGGCCCGCATGGAGGAAGAACTGGGACCCTCCGTCGCCGCCAGGTTCTGGCCGGCCGTGGAGCGCCGGGCGGCCGGGTACCCCCTCCAGTATTTGACCTGCCGCCAGGAATTCATGTCCCTGGAGTTTAAAGTTACCCCGGCGGTTTTAATCCCCCGCCAGGATACGGAATTGCTGGTGGAAGCTGTCTTAGAACGCCTCGACGCGGGGGAAAGTCTTGTTCTTGCCGATTGCGGCACGGGGAGCGGGGCCATAGCCTTGAGCCTGGCGTACTACCTGCCCAAAGCCAGGGTTTACGCCACCGATATAAGCCCGGCAGCCCTGGAAGTAGCCCGGCAGAATGCCCGGGTTTTAGGCCTGGCAGGCCGGGTTACTTTCTTGCAGGGCGATTTTCTAAGGCCCCTCAGCGGTTTAAAGCTGGACGCCCTGGTGGCCAACCCTCCCTATATACCTGCCGGCGAATTGGACAGGCTGCCGCCGGAGGTCCAGGCCGAGCCGCGCCTGGCCCTGGACGGCGGCCCCGACGGCTTAAATGCCTACCGCATCCTGCTGCCCGGGGCGCCGGAGGTTTTAAAGGCCGGGGGACTCCTGGCCCTGGAGATCGGGTATAATCAAGGCAGGGCCGTCCGGGAAATGGCGGTTTCCACCGGGGCTTACCGGGATATGGTGGTGTTACCTGATTACGGCGGCCGCGATCGTTGTTTCCTGGCCTATAGGCGGGAAGAATAATAACTGCGATAAGTACATAGAGGTGAATTGGGTGGCTGTAGGTAAGCGCACGAAATATTTAAAAATAGACCCCCGGGTACCGGAACTCCATAAAATTCGCCTGGCGGCCCGGATCCTTAACCGGGGAGGGGTAGTGGCCTTTCCGACGGAAACGGTCTACGGCCTGGGGGCCAATGCCCTGGACGATCGGGCAGTGCGGCGCATTTTTCGCGCCAAGGGACGGCCGGCCGACAACCCCCTTATTGTTCATATTGCCAGTTTCCGGGATGTCCAGGACCTGGTAGCTTACCTGCCGCCGCGGGCGACCCTCCTCATGCAGCGCTTCTGGCCCGGCCCCCTGACCCTGGTGCTGCCCAGGGGCGAATTGGTACCGGATATCGTGACTGCCGGTCTGGACACGGTAGGCATCCGCATGCCTGCCCACCCCGTAGCCCAGGCCCTCATCCGTGTCGCCCGCCTGCCCATAGCGGCGCCCAGCGCCAATATCTCGGGGCGGCCCAGCCCTACCACCGGCCGGCACGTCCTTAAAGACCTGCGGGGCAAAATCGATGCCGTCGTCGACGGCGGCCCGGCTACCGTCGGGGTAGAATCCACGGTCCTGGACCTGACAACCCCGGTACCCACCATTTTAAGGCCGGGAGGAGTGACCTATGAGGAGCTCAAGGCCGTCCTCGGCGAAGTCGCTATTGACCCGGCCGTCCAGGGCGACCAGGTAACCCAGCCGCGCGCCCCCGGGATGAAATATAAACATTACGCCCCCATGGGGGAAGTCTTTGTTGTCACGGGAGAACTGGAAAGGGTGACGGCCAAGATCCGCGCCCTGGTAGCGGCCTGGCAGCGCAGGGGTTTCCGGGTGGCCGTCCTGGCAACCGCCGAAACGGCCGTCGCCTACCGGCAGGACCCCCGGCCGGATTACCTGGAGGTCCTGGGAAGCCGTTCCCGGCCGGCTACCATTGCCGCCACCCTCTTTAACGCCCTGCGCAACTGCGACCGCCACCATGCCGACATCATCCTGGCCGAAGCCATAGCCGAAGAAGGCCTGGGCCTGGCAATTATGAACCGCCTGCGCAAGTCGGCGGCTAACCGTATCATCCATGCTTAAAGTGGGGGTATTGACACATGGAGCCCTTAGGTATCATCCTGGTAGCCATGGCCCTGGGCACCGATGCCTTTTCCCTGGCCACCGGCCTGGCCATGGGCGGTCTCAGGGGGCGCCAGGCAGTGGTTTTTGCCGGTACGGTAGGCATTCTTCACATTATTATGCCCCTGACCGGGCTCTACCTGGGCCTGATCCTGGGCCGGATCCTGGGAAAACTGGCAGCCATTATCGGCGCCCTGGTCCTTTCCGGTATGGGGGGACTGATGCTCTGGGAGGCCGTCGCCTCGCCGCAAGAAGGGGGCGGCCTGGCCGGGCAGGTGCTGCGGGCGGTACCCGGCCGCCGGGGGATACTCAGCGGCCTGACGGCGGTCCTCCTCATAGCCGGCAGCGTTAGCCTGGATGCCCTCAGCGTCGGCTTTGGCCTCGGCGCCATCAGCGTCAATATCCCCCTGACGGTCCTGACCATGGGCTTTATTGCCGGGATCATGACGGCCCTGGGGCTCCTGGCCGGCCGGCGCCTGGGTGCCTACCTGGGCAGCAAGGCCGAGATTGTCGGCGGCCTGATTCTGGTAGGTATCGGCTTAAAAATGCTGGTGGGGGTGTAAGATATGCCGGGCATCCTGTTTATTTGTACCGGTAACACCTGCCGCAGTACCATGGCGGCGGCCATTGCCTCCCGCATAAAGGAAGAACGGGGTTTAGATGTTGATGTTACCTCGGCCGGCCTGGCAGCCCGGGAGGGTGAACCGGCGACACCGGAAGCCGTCCGGGCCCTGGCGGCCATGGGCATCGACCTCCGGGAACACCGCGCCCGGCGGGTCACAGGGGCCATGGTGGAAGACGCTGACCTGATTTTAACCATGACCCGCTCCCACAAGGAATTTCTCCTGCACTTTTACCCGGCCGCCGGGGGCAAAACCTTTACCTTGAAGGAGTACGCCCGGGAAGACCCTCAAAAGCCCGCGGAAAGGGCACAGGAGGTTACAGGCGCCGGGGAAGCTGCACCAGTGATCCAGGCTGCAGATGACGACATTCCCGATCCCTTTGGCCGCCCCCTGGAAGTTTACCAGGCTACAGCTAGGGAATTGGCCGGCCTTATTAGACAGGCCCTGGAGAAATATGCACAGGACACCCATGCCGCTAACGCGGCACCATCAGAAGGATGAAAATAACGGGCTGGCATTTGTTTGGAGCGAGCAAAAACAATGCCAGCCTGGAGAGAAGTTATTTTCAGGGTAGGGTAGAAAAAAGTAGGTTTGGTAACTTGAGCAGGAATTAGCGTTAACACGGCGAATAATTAAATAGTATTTAATCTTTATGGCAAGAGGTGCAGTTAAATTGCGCGTCGCCCTGGGCAGCGACCACGGCGGTTTCCATCTCAAAGCAGTAATTAAAGAGTACCTGGACCGGCAGGGGATTGCCAATTACGATTTCGGCACCTATGATGCCGGCGCGGTAGATTATCCCGACTTTGCCCGCAAGGTCGCCGAGGCTGTAGCCAGCGGGGAATACGACCGGGGCATTCTCTGCTGCGGTACGGGTATCGGTGTCTGCATCGCGGCCAATAAAGTCCCGGGCATCCGCGCCGCCCACTGCCATGATACCTTTTCCGCCCGGGCGTCGCGGGAACATAATGACGCCAATATCCTTACCATGGGCGAACGGGTTGTCGGCCCCGGCCTGGCCCTGGAAATCGTAGCTACCTGGCTGGAAGCCGGTTTCAGCGGTGGCCGTCACGCCCGGCGGGTGGCTAAAATCAGTGCCATTGAGGCCAGTTACTCTTGCCGGAAAGAATAGGGCAGGGTAGAAAGGACGGGTAAAATGGCCGATTTAAACGCCATTACCGCACTGGTTAAAGCGGCTGCGATGGAGCTTATTGAAGTCGCCGCCTTAAAACCCTGCCAGATCCTGGTTGCCGGCTGCAGTACCAGCGAAATTATGGGGCAGAAGATCGGCACGTCTTCTTCCCTGGAAGTGGGCCGGGCTGTAATTGCAGGCCTGCTCCAGGCCACCAGGCCGGCCCAGCTATACCTGGCGGCCCAGTGTTGCGAACATTTAAACAGGGCCCTGGTTATCGAGGCCGGGGCCGCCCGGCTTTACAACCTCGAGGTGGTAACGGTCGTGCCGGCGCCCAAGGCCGGCGGTTCCCTGGCCACGGCGGCTTTTGCCGCCTTCCACCGCCCGGTGGTGGTAGCCGGGCTCCAGGCCCATGCCGGCCTGGATATCGGCACCACCCTCATCGGCATGCACCTGCGGCCGGTAGCCGTGCCCGTGCGCTTGCAGGTCAAAACCATCGGTTGCGCCCCTGTGACGGCGGCCCGGACGCGCCCGCCTTTGATAGGCGGCGAAAGGGCTGTATATAAAGCCACCTGGAGCAATTAAAGAATCACGACGGGAATGTGGGACCCGGGGATGAAAAAGCCTGGCAGCAAGCCAGCTAAAAGTCGCCGGCCAGGAACAGGAGGGAAATATTAATGAATCTAGAAACTGTAGCAAAGGTGGACCCCGAGCTGGTCGAGGCCGTCAGGGGTGAACTTGAGCGGCAGCGTACCCACCTGGAACTCATCGCCTCGGAAAACTTCGTCAGCCGTGCCGTCATGGCTGCCTGCGGGACGGTCCTGACCAATAAATACGCCGAAGGATATCCCGGCCAGCGATATTACGGGGGGTGCGAGTGGGTAGATGTGGTCGAAGACCTGGCCCGGGAACGGGCCAAAGTCCTTTTCGGCGCCGAACATGCCAACGTCCAGCCCCATTCCGGCAGCCAGGCCAATACCGCCGTCTACCTTGCCGTCCTTAAACCCGGCGATAAAGCCCTGGGGATGAACCTGGCCCACGGCGGCCACCTGACCCACGGCAGCCCGGTCAGTCTCTCCGGCCGGTATTATCATTTTTCCTTTTACGGCGTCAACCCCGATACCGGGCGGATTGATTACGATGAAGTAGACCGGATCGCCCGGGAAGTAAAGCCCAGGTTAATTGTCGCCGGGGCCAGCGCCTACCCGCGGGTCATCGATTTTGCCCGTTTCCGGGAGATAGCAGATGAGGTAGGCGCTCTCCTCATGGTGGACATGGCCCATATTGCCGGGCTGGTGGCCGCCGGTATCCACCCCAGCCCCATACCTTACGCCCATTTTGTGACCACTACCACCCACAAGACCATGCGGGGTCCGCGGGGAGGTATTATCCTTACCACCCGGGAATACGCCAGGGAAATCGACAAGGCGGTCTTTCCCGGCATCCAGGGCGGGCCCCTGATGCACATAATCGCTGCCAAGGCGGTGGCCCTGAAAGAGGCCATGCAGCCGGAATTCAAGCGCTACCAGGAAAGAATTGTCGCCAATGCCCGTACCCTGGCCGAAGCCCTGCAGGGTTACGGCTTTAACCTGGTATCCGGGGGTACCGACAACCACCTGATCCTGGTGGACCTGCGCAATAAAGGCCTTACCGGCCGCGAGGCCGAAGATATTTTGGGTTCCGTGCAGATAACCGTCAATAAAAATGCCATCCCCTTCGACCCGGAGAAACCCAGCGTAACCAGTGGCATCCGCCTGGGGACGGCCGCCCTGACCACCCGGGGCATGGACGCCGACGCCATGCGCATGGTAGCCCGGGCCATCGATCTGGCCCTCTCCTACGGCCCGGACGGCAAAAAGCTTGATGAAGCGCGGGGAATCGTCGCCGAGCTCTGCCGGGCCTATCCCCTGTACCCGGGACTTGATTGATTTGCAGTACCCGCCGGCAACTAAACCGGCGGGTTTATTGATGTAAAAAACTATGGTAGCCCGGGGGAAATTATGTTAAAATAACCCCGGATACACGCGGCTTAATTTTTTTGGCGGGTACGACCCGCTAAAATTTTACCTGTTACTTTCCATACGGGTGAAGTTTATGCGAAAAGACTGGGACGATTACTTTATGGATATAGCCTTCCAGGTGGCCGGCCGCAGCACCTGCAACCGGCGGGCTGTGGGCGCCCTGGTGGTCAAGGACAGGCGTATAAAGGGGACCGGCTACAACGGCGCCCCCCACGGCCTGCCCCACTGCCTGGACGCCGGCTGCCTCATGGATGGAGAGCACTGCCGGCGGACCATTCACGCCGAAATCAATGCCCTCCTGGAGTGTTCGCCGGAAGAACGGTCCGGGGCCACCATGTACGTTACCGACTATCCCTGTGAGAGGTGCGCCCTGACCATTATCCAGGCCGGGATTAAAAGAGTCGTTTACGCCCGGCTCTACCCGGTTGCCCATGACTGGCTGTGGGAAGCCGGGCTGGAAATCGTCCACCTGCCCCGGTAGTGGAGGTCGGGGGGTGTTGCTTTCTCGGCAGGTAAAGTCAGGGAGGCTACTGGAGAAGCCTCCCCGGTGGGAGGGGTAATTTTGCAGCAAAAGATTATTGCTTTGCCCAAACTGGACAACCTGACGCCAACCATGGAATCCACCGCCCTGAAGCTCATGGAAGAAGCCGGGGAACTCGCCCAGGCCATCGGCAAACTCCGGGGCCTGAGCGGCGAGGCGGTCAGGGTGGACCATGATGCCGTCCTGGCGGCCATTACCCGCGAGCTCCTGGACGTGGCCCAGACGGCCGTTTCCCTCATGTTTGTGCTGGAAGACCAGTACGGTGTCGATATCCAGCAGGCCCTGGAGGAGCACGTCCATAAACTCCGGGCGAAAAAATACCTGAAGTAAGAGGCGACGGCTCCGGGGGCGCCTGCAAGGCAAACCGCCCCGGGCCGTCTTTGCGGAGGAAGTTTTTCATGCCGCCCATAAAGGTCTTAACTGTCTTTGGCACCCGCCCCGAGGCCATAAAAATGGCCCCGGTGGTAAAAGAACTGAATCGTTTCCCCGAGGAGTTCGATTGCCGGGTGGCAGTCACGGCCCAGCACCGGGAGATGCTCGACCAGGTCCTGCACCTGTTCCGCATCCAACCTGCCTATGACCTGGACATCATGCGGCCCCGCCAGACCCTGGAAGAAGTGACGACCAGGGCTTTAAATGGTTTGGCCGGGGTTTTAGAAACCTCCCCGCCGGATGTGGTCCTGGTGCACGGGGACACCACCACCACCTTTGTGGCGGCCCTGGCCGCTTTTTACCGGCAAATTCCCGTCGGCCATGTTGAAGCCGGCTTGAGGACCGGGGATCGCTATGCTCCTTTCCCGGAGGAGATGAATCGCCGCCTGGCCGGGGCCCTGGCCGACATCCATTTTGCCCCCACGGCCACCGCCCGGGATAACCTCTTGCGCGAGGGCGTACCGGCCGGGCACATCTACGTCACCGGCAATACCGTAATCGATGCCTTAAAGGCCACCGTCCGCCCCGGTTACTCCTTTACCGATCCCCGCCTGCAGGAATTGATCGCGCAGGGGTGGCGGCTCATCCTGGTAACTGCCCACCGGCGGGAGAACTGGGGCGAGCCCATGCGCGCGATATTCAGCGCCCTGGGGGAGGTGGTAAAGCGCTATGAAGATGTTGTTGTCGTTTTCCCCGTCCACTACAACCCCCGGGTCCGCGAGCTGGCGGGGGAAATCCTCGGCCGCCGGGAGCGTATTTATTTGATCGACCCCCTGGACTACGAGCCCTTTGTCAACCTGATGGCCCGTTCCTACCTGGTGCTGACGGATTCCGGCGGTCTCCAGGAAGAAGCGCCGGCCCTCGGTAAACCGGTGCTGGTGCTGCGGGAAGTGACCGAGCGCCCGGAAGCTGTTGCTGCCGGCACCGTGCGCCTGGTGGGCACCGGCTATCAGGAGATCCTGGATGCTACCGGCGAACTCCTGGAAGACCGGCAGGCTTACTTGCGCATGGCCCATGCCGTCAACCCCTACGGCGACGGCCAGGCCGCCCGGCGTATCCGCGGCGCCCTGCGCCATTACTTTGGCCTGGCAGTTGCCAGGCCCCAGGAATTTACGCCTGCATAAAGTGTCTCTATGTTTTGCATAAGAAGCGACATTTTGCGGCAGGAATTTCACCGGGAATAGAGAATACTTTTTTAACATCGATAGGGTATAAAAATTTTTTCCAGGCACAATTTAACATTAATGGCAGCCAAAAAGCGTGACTACTGGGATTACGCGCGCTATGCCAATATGGCCTTTTCCTTTGGGGTCACTATGACTGCCGCCATCCTCCTAGGCCTTTACGGCGGGTTATGGCTGGACCGGCGGTGGGGCACATCACCCCTTTTCTTGCTACTTGGCGTTTTTCTGGGAATAGGGGTGGCATTCCGCTCGATTTTAAGCGAGCTGCGGGTCCTGGAAAAGAAAGCACCGGGGATTAAAACCGATGATCAGGATAAAACCCACCCGGACTGAGAAAGGGATGCTGGTCCTGGCTGCTCTGGAAGCAGTGGCCGGCCTCGTTACCGCTCACTATGCCTTTGCTGCCGGCGTGGGTGTAGCTTTGCCTGTTTCCCTGGGGTTATTTCGCTGGCAGCTAGGGGCCGTCACCGGCCTGGACAACCTGCCGCCTAAGGCCGTTAATCGTTTCCTCGGCCGTTCTTTAATCCGCTCCTCCGTGGCCCTGGCCCTCCTGGTCCTGGCCCTGGCCGGGGGGATAGAGTTTCTTTTTGGGGTGCTTGCAGGGCTGTTGCTCCAGGTGATGGTCTACATGGGCGAGGCTATTCTTATTATGCTGAGAAAGGAGGGATGGGATTAATAATGGGACTGCAGGCTTTAGGAGAGATCATGGCCCATGTTCGCCCCCATGAGGTATTTTCCCTGGGTCCGATACCGGTCTACTCCACGGTAGTCAACACGTGGATTATCATGGTTCTTTTACTGGCAGGAGTTTTCCTGGCAACCCGGAAATTAACTTTTGTACCCCGGGGTATCCAGCACATCTTTGAGATGCTCATGGAATTTTTCTACAGTCTCTTGGAAGAAGCCATGGGCAAGGAGGGCCGGCGCTACCTGCCCCTGGCGGCCACCCTGTTTATATTCATCCTCAGCCTCAATCTTTCCTGGTTTATTCCCGGGATGAAGCCCCCGACCATGGACCTTTCCACCACGGCGGCCTTTGCTGTGACCACCATCATCCTGGTCCAGCTTATCGGCATCCGGAAAAGGGGCCTGGTGGGCTACATTAAGCACTTTTTCCAGCCGGCACCCTTTCTCTTTCCCCTGAATGTAATTGAGGAGCTGGTCAAGCCGGTTTCCCTGTCCCTGCGTCTATTCGGCAATATGTTCGGGGAAGAGATGGTGGTGACTATCCTGTTTATCATGCTGCCCTTTTTATTACCGACACCCATTATGATCCTGGGCGTCCTCATGGGCTTGATCCAGGCCTTTGTTTTTACCCTGCTGACAGTTACTTATATAGCTAATTTTATCCACGGTCATTAAAGGAGCCGCACTTACGGGATTAGTTACCTGGGAATGAACAGAAATTAGTGGCTGGCTAACCACAACATAGCCAGCCCACAAAGGAAGCCATTCTTAGAGGAGGATATGCACATGACAGCACTAGGTTTTATCGGCGTCGGCCTGGCCATCGGCCTGGCAGCACTGGGTTCGGCCCTCGGCCAGGGCTATGCTTCCCGCGGGGCTATGGAAGGTATAGCGCGCCAGCCTGAAGCCAGCGGCAACATCCGCACCACCCTGCTCCTAGCCCTGGCGTTCATGGAAGCCCTGACGCTCTTTTCCTTCGTTATTGCCATCCTCATGTGGACCAAGCTCTAGAAAACTACAGGGCGGGTAAGGCGCCTGGCCGTCTTATTCGCCCCGCAACTGTTTTTGGTACAGCGAAAGGGGGGTGGCCGTGTGGAGGGCATTTTTCATGCCTTGAATTTTAATGTGTGGACCTTTTTGTTCCAGGTCATCGACCTCCTGGTAGTCATGGGGGTTCTTTATATTCTTCTTTACAAACCCCTGGGCAAGATCCTGGCCGACCGTGAGGTAAAAATTGAAGGCGATTTAAGGGACGCGGCTACGGCTAAAGAGAAGGCGCAGCAAATGCTCAAGGAATACCAGCAGCAACTCCAGGACGCCCGCCAGGAAGCCCAGGCCATACTGGACCGGGCCAGCAAAATGGCCGAAGAAACGCGGGCCGAGATTGTGGCTAGGGCTAAAGAAGAAGCCGGGCGGGCCCTGGAACAGGCCCGGGCCGAAATTGAAGGCGAAAAGGGCAAAGCCCTGGCCGCCATCCGCAGTGAGGCCGCGGCCCTGGCCGTCCTGGCGGCGGGCAAGGTGCTGGGACGTACCCTGACACCCGACGACCAGGAGCGCCTGGCCCGGGAAGCACTGGATGAAGTGGAGCGACTGCAATGAGCAGCCAGGCCATTGCCAGGCGTTACGCCCGTGCCCTTTTTGAAATTGCCCGGCATAAAGGCACCACGGAAGGTTTTGCCGCCGTCCTGGAAGCGGCCGGCCGGGCCCTGGCAGAAAACCATGAGCTGCGCCGCGTCCTGTATCACCAGCTCATTCCCGCCCGGGAGAAGCAAAGAATAATTGATACCCTTTTCCCGGATATCGACCCGTTGTTAAAAAACTTTTTCCACCTGGTCCTGGCCAAAGGCCGGGAGCGGACCCTGCCGGAGATGGCGGTCCAATTCCGGCACCTGGTTGATAGGGAAAACAGGGTGCTCGCTGTGGAAGTACAGGCAGCAGCACCTCTTTCAGAAGAAGTCACCGACGCCCTGAAAGAAAGGCTGGCCCGGCTGACGGGCCAAAACATCCGCCTGCAGACCCGGGTGAACCCTTCTCTCCTGGGCGGGATGGTCATCCGCCTGGGGGATCGGGTCCTCGACGCCAGTCTAAAGAAAAAGCTGGAACTTTTGGGCGCCCACTTGAAGGGCGCATGAGGCAGGAGTTTTTCTAATAGCACTGTTTTGTTGTTTAAAGGCTGGTGTTGTTTGGAGTGAGCGACTTGACCCGAGCGGCTAAGCGGGCTTGGTGAAGCCGAAGAGCGAGGCCGGCCTTTGAGGCAAGGATGCCTAATAGGCCGGGAACCGCGCCTTAAGCACGGCTGAGCCGCAGACCGCTCCGCAAGGGTCACGGAGCGAACGAAAACAACCCAGGCGTGTAAAGGGGTGAAAAGCAGTCTTGAGCATCCGGCCCGATGAAATAACCAGCATCCTGAAGAACCAGATCGAACAGTACCAGCTGGAAGTAGAAGTAGCCGATACGGGCATCATCACCCAGGTCGGCGACGGTATTGCCCGTATCTACGGCCTGGAGCGAGCCATGGCCGGCGAGTTGCTGGAGTTTCCCGGCAACGTCTACGGCATGGTCCTCAACCTGGAAGAAGACAACGTCGGCGCCGTCGTCCTGGGCCCCTACACCCACATTAAAGAAGGGGACCAGGTCAAGCGTACCGGGCGCATTGTTGAAGTCCCGGCAGGAGAAGCCCTGATCGGCCGGGTAGTCAACGCCATGGGCCAGCCCATTGACGGCAAGGGTCCCATCAAGACGGAAAAATTCCGGCCGGTGGAATCGCCGGCGCCGGGCGTCGTTTACCGCCAGCCGGTGAATACGCCCCTGCAGACGGGCCTGAAGGCCATCGATTCCATGATTCCCATCGGCCGCGGCCAGCGGGAGTTGATTATCGGCGACCGCCAGACGGGCAAGACGGCCATCGCCGTTGATACCATCATCAACCAGAAAGGGCAAAACGTCATCTGCATTTACGTAGCCATAGGTCAGAAGGCTTCTACCGTGGCGGGCGTCGTCCAGCGCCTGGAGGAAGCCGGGGCTATGGACTACACCATCGTCGTCTCGGCCACGGCCAGCGAGCCGGCCCCCATGCTCTACATCGCCCCCTATGCCGGCTGCGCCATGGGCGAGTATTTCATGTACGAACAGCACCGGGACGTCCTCTGCATCTATGACGACCTGTCCAAGCACGCCGCCGCCTACCGCGAGCTCTCCCTGCTGCTAAGGCGGCCGCCGGGACGGGAGGCCTACCCGGGCGACGTCTTCTACCTCCATTCCCGCCTGCTCGAACGGGCGGCCCGCTTGAACGACGCCCTGGGGGGCGGGTCCCTGACGGCCCTGCCCGTTATCGAAACCCAGGCCGGGGACGTGTCGGCCTATATTCCCACCAACGTCATCTCCATTACTGACGGCCAGATCTACCTGGAGTCCGACCTCTTTTACGCCGGGCAGCGCCCGGCCGTCAACGTGGGCCTGTCGGTATCCCGGGTGGGGGGCGCGGCCCAGATCAAGGCCATGAAACAGGTGGCCGGGCGGCTACGCCTGGACCTGGCCCAGTACCGGGAGCTGGCGGCCTTTGCCCAGTTCGGATCCGACCTGGACAAGACCACCCAGGCGCGGTTGGCCCGCGGCGAGCGCATGATGGAGATCTTAAAACAGGACCAGTACCAGCCCATGCCGGTTGAAGAACAGGTAGTGGTCCTCTATACCGCCGTAAACGGCTTCCTGGACGACCTGCCGGTAGAAAGGGTACGGCCCTTTGAAAGGGAATTCCTGCGCTTCCTGCACAGCATGCACCCGGAAGTTTTGGCCGGCATTCGCGAAAAACGCCAGCTGGACGAGGAACTCCAGGAGCAGCTAAAGAAGAGTATCGAAGAATTTAAGGGCAGCTTTACCGCTGCCGGGAAAGCCTAAGGTGGTGAGCCGGCATGCCCAACATGCGTGACCTGAAGCGCCGGATCCGCAGCATCAGGAGTACCCAGCATATTACCCGGGCCATGAAAATGGTAGCAGCGGCCAAGCTGCGCAAGGCCCAGGCCCAGGTCACGGCAGCCCGGCCCTATGCTGAAAAACTTGAAGAAGTTGTCGGCCGTCTCATGGGGGCCGTGGATCCGGAGACGCAGCCCCTGGCGGCAGCCAGGGAAGTAAAAAAAGCCGGTTATGTATTGTTGACCGGCGACCGGGGCCTGGCCGGAGGCTACAATGCCAACCTCATCCGCCTGGCAGAAGAACGCCTGCAGGCGGAAGAGCGCCCGGCAGCCCTGGTGACCGTCGGACGGAAAGGCAGGGACTATTTCCGCCGCCGCCAGGTAGAGATCGTCCGCTCCTTTACCGATATCGGCGACGAACCGGACCTCATCCAGGCCCGCGAGCTGGCCCGCCAGCTGGTGGAGCTGTACCTGGAGGGCACCCTGGATGAGGTAAACCTCGTCTATACCCGCTTTTATTCCGCCCTGCGCCAGGTGCCCCGGATCGAACCCCTGCTCCCCATCAAAGCCGGCGCGACCGGGGAGGACGGCAGGGAATATATCTATGAACCATCACCGGCGGAGGTATTAAAAGCCCTCCTGCCGCGCTATTGCGAGATCAAGGTCTACCAGGCCCTCCTGGAGGCAAAGGCCAGCGAGCACGGGGCCCGGATGACGGCCATGGACAACGCCACCGAGAATGCAGCCGAAATGATCGATAAATTAACCCTATCCTTCAACCGCGCCCGCCAGGCGGCCATTACCAGGGAGATCCTGGAGGTCGTTGCCGGCGCGGACGCCCTGAAGTAAAGGAGGGGATACGGATTGAATGAGGGACAGGTAGTACAGGTAATCGGCCCGGTAGTTGATGTCGAATTTGCCAGCGATCAGTTGCCCGACCTGTATAACGCCATTACCATCAAGAATGAAAATATTAATATCACCATGGAAGCCATGCAGCACCTGGGCAACAATACCGTGCGCTGTGTGGCCCTGTCTTCCACCGACGGCCTGCAGCGGGGGATGAAGGCCGTGGATACCGGCGCCCCCATTACCATCCCGGTAGGGAGGGTAACTTTGGGCCGGCTCTTTAACGTTTTAGGAGAACCCATCGATAACCAGGGACCGGTAGAAGCCACGGAACGGCTGCCCATCCACCGGCCGGCACCCTCCTTTGAGGAACAGCAGCCGTCGACGGAAATCCTGGAGACGGGCATTAAAGTCGTTGACCTGCTGGCCCCCTACGCCAAGGGCGGCAAAATCGGCCTTTTCGGCGGCGCCGGCGTGGGCAAGACGGTCCTGATCATGGAACTAATCCGCAATATTGCCTACGAGCACGGCGGCTTTTCCGTCTTTGCCGGTGTTGGCGAGCGCACCCGCGAAGGTAACGACCTTTACCTGGAAATGAAGGAATCCGGGGTCATCGACAAGACGGCCCTGGTCTTCGGCCAGATGAACGAACCCCCGGGAGCCCGCCTGCGGGTGGGCCTGACGGGCCTGACCATGGCCGAGTATTTCCGGGATGCCGAGGGCCAGGACGTCCTCCTCTTCATCGACAACATTTTCCGCTTCGTCCAGGCCGGCTCCGAAGTGTCGGCCCTCCTGGGACGTATGCCCTCGGCCGTGGGTTACCAGCCCACCCTGGCCACGGAGATGGGCGCCCTCCAGGAGCGCATAACCTCCACCAAAAAAGGGTCCATTACCTCCGTCCAGGCCATTTACGTCCCCGCCGACGACCTGACGGACCCGGCGCCGGCCACGACCTTTGCCCACCTGGACGCCACAACGGTTCTCTCCCGGCAGATCGCCGAGCTGGGCATTTACCCGGCCGTGGATCCCCTGGATTCCACTTCCCGCATCCTCGACCCCAGGATCGTAGGCGAGGAGCACTACCAGGTGGCCCGGGGCGTGCAGCGCATCCTGCAGCGTTACAAGGAGCTCCAGGATATTATCGCCATCCTGGGCATGGACGAGCTCTCGGAAGACGACAAGCTAATCGTTGCCCGGGCGCGCAAGGTGCAACGCTTCCTTTCCCAGCCCTTCCACGTGGCGGAAGCCTTTACCGGCCAGCCCGGCGTCTACGTGCCACTTAAGGAAACCATCCGCGGCTTCAAGGAGATCCTGGAGGGCCGTCACGACAGCTTGCCCGAACAGGCCTTTTATATGGTAGGTACCATTGATGAAGCCGTCAAGAAGGGGCAGGAGATGATGTAAATGCCTCCCCTGCAGCTGGAGGTTATTACACCCGAAAGGGTGACCTTAAAGACAGAGGTTGAAGATGTTATAGCCCCGGGCATCCTGGGCTACCTGGGCATATTGCCCGGCCACGCCCCCCTTATTACCCCCCTGAAGGCCGGGGTGGTAACCTATCGCCGGCAGGACGACGGGAAAGAACGCCTGGCCGTTTCGGGCGGTTTCCTGGAAGCCGGGCCGGAGCACGTGGTCATCCTGGCCGACACGGCGGAAAAAGCCTCGGAAATCGATGTGGAGCGGGCGCGCCAGGCGAAAGAGAGGGCCGAAAAGCGCCTCCGGGAACGCCCCCCCGGCCTGGATGTGGCCCGGGCCGAAGCCGCCCTGCAGCGGGCTATAGCCCGCCTTAAAGCCGCCGGCGAATTGTAAGAAACGTTTAATTAACAGGTCCCCCGGCAAAAATAGGTATAATCCTTTTTTGCAAGGGGGCATTTAATTTGCGCCGGTTCTCTTTTAATTTCCTGCGCATTAATTTTAAGATTTTCCTGTTAATCGTCCTCCTCCTGAGTTTTACCGCCGGCCTGGCACTGGCCGGGCACCTCTTTGCACCCGGGTCGCGGGGATTGGCCACTACAGGCAAAAATGCTGCCGTTGCCGATCGGCCTGTGGCCGGGGGGGAAGCAGTGCCCCGCCTCTTGCTTGCCGCCCTGGATGCCGGCGGGGCTAACCTGGATACCATTGCCCTGGAAGCATGGGGCAGCCTTATCTCCACTTATGTAGACCAGGAATCCCTATATAAAATGGCCGGGCGCGCTGCCGCCGCCCTTGGCCTTACGGGTATGGAGGGTTTTACCCGGCAGGAAGAAGAAGGCTTTCGCGCCCTGTACTGGGAAGGGGAACCGGAGCCGGGGGTGGCCCTGTTCTTCACCCTTCAGAGCCTGGCCGGGGCCGGGGAAGATGGTGAAACCTACCTCCTCATCAACATTGAAGGCCGGCCCCGGGAAGGGGAAAGGGAGATGCTTGCCTGGCAGGAAAGGGTAAAAGAAGCCTTTAATACCTGGCAAGTGAAGCCCCACCTGACTTACACCATGGTAGGCGTCATTCCCGGGAGGCTTTCACCTGAGGAGAGGGAGCGGCGGGCCATGGCCGTCCTGGAGGCCCTTGAAGCGGAAAGGGTTGAAGGGGTAGAAGATGCCGATTTGCTCTCCATCAGCGCCTATTCACCCCAACTACCCCGTTCCCTGGAAGTCGCCGGCCGCCCGGTGAACGCCAACGTGGCCCTGCGTTATCATAGCGTCGAAGGCGACACCTATATTCATTTAGGTTCACCCCTTTTAGGTGGCGAGTATTAACCGATATATGTTATAATAGAATTTATCAACAGCTTAATTGCCAAAGGGGCATAGAAAAATTGGAGGCAATCGTCATTCGAGGCCGGTCGCGCCTGCAGGGGCGGGTTACCGTCAGCGGCGCCAAGAACGCCGTCCTGCCCATTATTGCCGCGTGCCTGCTTACGGGGGATGAATGTTACCTGGAGGATATTCCCCGCTTGGCCGACGTCGATACCATGTGCGAGGTTATCAGCGAAATGGGGGCCAAAGTTTACCCTGACGGGGTGCGGTCTTTGCGGGTTGAGGCTGGCTCGTTACAGGGCGTAGAACCGCCCTATGAATTTGTCCGCCGCATGCGGGCTTCCTTCCTGGTTATGGGGCCCCTCCTGGCGCGCCTGGGACGGGTGAGGGTATCCCTCCCCGGCGGCTGTGCCATAGGCGCCAGGCCTATCGATCTGCACCTTAAGGGCATGGCCGCCCTGGGGGCCAGCATTTATGTCAATAACGGCAACGTTGAGGCCGAAGCAAACCGCCTGAGGGGTGCGTCTATTTACCTGGATTTTCCCAGCGTCGGGGCAACGGAAAATATCATGATGGCGGCTGCCATGGCCGAAGGAACGACCATCATCGAGAATGCCGCCGGCGAGCCCGAGATTGTCGACCTGGCCAATTTCATCAACGCCATGGGCGGCCGCATCAGCGGCGCCGGCACCAGGGTGATCAGGATTGAAGGCGTCCGGGAGCTCCACGGCGCCCGTCACGCCGTCATCCCCGACCGGGTGGAAGCCGGGACCTTTATGATAGCTGCTGCCGCCACCGGCGGCGACGTGTTCCTGGAGAACGTCATCTCCACCCACCTGAAGGCCGTTATGGCCAAGCTGGCCGAAGCCGGGGCCGAACTTTCCGAAGAGGACGGCGGCATCAGGGTGCGGGCGGGACTGCCCCTCAGGGCGGTAGACATCAAAACCATGCCTTATCCCGGCTTTCCTACGGACATGCAGGCCCAGTTCATGGCCCTCCTTACCACGGCCCGGGGCAGCAGCGTCGTCACCGAGACGGTTTTTGAAAACCGCTTCATGCACGTCGGCGAGCTGAAGCGCATGGGAGCCAGCATCTTTATAGAAGGCCATTGCGCCGTGGTAAAGGGCAAGGAAAAACTCACCGGCGCACCGGTCAAAGCCACCGACCTGCGGGCCGGCGCCGCCCTGGTCATAGCCGGCCTCATGGCCGAAGGGGAAACGGTAATTTCCTGCGTCCATCACATCGACCGGGGCTATGAGGACCTGGTGGGCAAATTCCAGGCCCTGGGAGCGAAGATTAGCAGGGAAGACAGGTAGATATGGTTCGCTACTACGTTTGAAAGCAGCACGCCCTTTTATTACTAGTAACGGCTATGGTAGAATTTACTTAAGAGAGGGGCGAAAGGGGTGGCGGCGGTGCCCGAAGAAATCAGGCAGGAAGTAGAGCGCGGGAAGAAGGAAGCAGCGGCCGGTGCTGAGGAAAAGGCAGTAGATTTTGGCTTTTACCTGCTCGTTGACAGGATTGCTGATTTAAAAAGCGACCTGCAAAAGCAAATAATGGATGCAAAAGAAATCCTGAGGCAGGAGATGAAGCAGCAGGGAGATACCTTGCGGCAGGAGATGAAGCAAGAGATCGGCGCCGTGCGGTATGAAATGAAGCAGCACGTAGATACCCTTCGGCAGGAAATGAAGCAAGAGATCAGCGCAGTGCGGCAAGAGATTAAGCAAGAGATCACCGCAGCGCAGCAGGAGATGAAGCAGGAAACTGGTTCCTTGCGGCAGGAGATGGAAACCCTGCGCCGGGAAATAAAGCAAGACGTCCAGCATATAGATAACAAACTGGACAACTATCACTGGTGGAGCATAGCCACATTTTTTACCGTCCTCGTAGGAACCCTGGCTATAGCAGTTACCATATATTTTGCCAGATAGACTTCTCTTGAACCGGCCCGGCGCCGGGTTATTTTTTATATACTTGCCGCCCTCACCGGGGCGGTCTTTTTTTGGTCAAGCCCTCATATATATGGACATAGCAGGTGGACAAAACCTATAAGCTTAACGCCGCCGGGGGTGAGCGCCATGCGCAAAGCATTGGGACTTTTCATTATCCTTATTTTTGCCGCCGTGATTATCCTGCCGGCCATAATTATCGAAGGGATCAGCCTTTTACAGCCGCCGGTACAGGTCCAGTCCGGGCAACAGCTGGTACGTGTCTACTTTCACCAGGGGGGGGATATCAGGATAATACCCCTGGAAGAGTATATTACCGGGGTGGTAGCCGGGGAGATGCCGGCCGATTTCGAGCTTGAGGCCCTTAAAGCCCAGGCCGTGGCCGCCCGCACCTATACCCTGAAAAAGATAGAAGATGCCCGGAGCAAGCCCGACGACCACCACCCCGGCGCCGATATCTGCACCGACCCGGCCCACTGCCAGGCCTATGCCGACGACGACGTTTTACAGGAGCGCTGGGGCCTGATAAATTTCTGGCGCAATAAAGGCAAAATCCAGGAAGCCGTCCGGGCCACCGCCGGTATGGTTCTTACCTACCAGGGCAAGCTAATCGATCCCGTCTATCATGCCAACAGCGGCGGCCGGACGGAAAGCGCCGCTGCCGTCTGGGGACAGGACCTGCCCTACCTCCAGAGCGTACCTTCCCCCTGGGATAAGGAAGCACCCCGTTACCAGGCCGCCACAACCTTCACCCTGGAAGAACTGGACCGGAAGCTGGGGGTAGACCTCACCTCCGTACCGGCGGCGTCCCTGGCACCGTCCGGGGGCACGGCCATAAGGGTCCTGGAAAGGACCGCCACCGGTCGCGTTAAAACCATCAAGATCGGCGACAGGACCTTTAGTGCCGTCGAACTGCGCCGTCTCCTGGACCTGCCGTCAACCTATTTCACCTGGCTGGTCCAGGGAGACTGCATTACCTTTAACACCACGGGTTATGGCCATGGTGTAGGCATGAGCCAGTACGGCGCCAACGGTATGGCCAGAGAGGGCAAAAACTTCGCCGAGATCCTTACCTATTACTACCGGGGGGTAAAGATTGAAAACCGGTGAAGAAAAGGTTAACGTCAGTAGACGGCGCAGGTATTAAATGGTAAAAAATGGGGCAGAATCCAGCTGAGGTGATGCAACTACATGCTGAAGATTCTGGCCTCATGGAAAAAACTTTTAGCTTTTAAACCCCTATCCGGGCAGGAAAAATGGAGTAGCCGGCTGCAACGGGTAATAAAGCGGCGCGGCCTCTACCTGGTGCTGCTGGCCCTGCTCCTTGGCGGCAGCTACTACCTGGTGACCAATGACGCCGTATTTCAAAAACCCGCCGTCGAAACCTTCACCCCGTCCGGGCAGGCGGAAGTCTCCCAGGGAATACCGTCGCCCCTTGAGCCCCTTGCCGGTTCTGCCACCGTGCCGCCTGAATTGGAAGGACAGGCAGGGGCCTATACTGCCCCGGCAACGGTTTCGCCGTCCCTGGCCTTGCCCGTTGCCGGCAAAATGGTCAAGGGCTATGGGTTTGCCTATGCCCCGGCCTTCGGCGACTACCGCTTCCACCCGGGCATAGACCTGGAAGCCCCCGCGGGCAGCGAGGTTAAAGCCGCGGCTGCCGGGGTGGTGAAGCAGGTGGAGTACAGCGATGCCTGGCGCTACCGCCTGGTCATCGACCTGGACAACGGCTACGAGACGGTCTACGCCCATCTGAGTAGCATTAAGGTCGCCAAGGGGGACAGGGTGCAGGCAGGAACCGTACTGGGAGAACTGGGGGAACCGGGCACGGCCGAAGCCGGGGCCCCGGCCCACCTGCACCTGGAATTGCTAAAAAACGGTAATGCCATCGACCCGGTTTCCGTTTTGCAGTAAGTTCTTTTTTCGGCAGCCTGCCAATAAAATTATAGCGGAGTTGAAATTGGGAGGCTGCCCCCATGCAGGACTATATCCAGGAAAGGGTATTGCAAATAGCCGCCTACATCGTGGAGTACCGCTGTACTGTCCGCCGGGCGGCTAATGTTTTTAATGTCAGCAAAAGCACCGTGCATAAGGACGTTACCGAGCGCCTGCCGCGCCTTAACAGCAGGCTGGCCGGAGAGGTACGGGAGGTACTCAACGCCAACAAGGCCGAGCGGCACCTGCGGGGCGGGGAAGCTACCAGGAAAAAATATAAAGAATCGCGGGTTTCTTGAAAAAGCGACAGGAATTCTTTCCTCTCCTGGAGAATTATTAACATAACTGTGCGGGAGAGGAAGGGAGAAGGATTAATGCTTGGCCTGGGGCAACACGATATCGGGATTGATTTGGGGACAGCCACTGTTCTGGTATACGTTCAGGGCAAGGGGATCGTATTAAGGGAGCCATCGGTAGTAGCTTTCAACCGGGATACGGGCCAGATTTTTGCCGTGGGGGAAGAAGCCCGGCTCATGCTGGGCCGGACACCGGGAAACATCGTTGCCCTGCGTCCCTTGAGGGAAGGGGTAATCGCCGACTACGACAGCACCGAAAAGATGCTGCGCTATTTTATAACCAAGGCCTGCGGCCGCCAGGGGCTGTTAAGGCCGCGGGTGATGGTCTGCATTCCCTCCGGGGTTACCAGCGTTGAGGAGCGGGCGGTCCGCCAGGCGGCCCTCCAGGCCGGGGCCAGGCAGGCCTATGTCATTGAAGAACCCCTGGCGGCGGCCCTGGGGGCCGGCCTGGACATATCCGAGCCCAGCGGCTCCATGGTGGTGGATATTGGCGGGGGCACCACCGACATTGCCGTTCTCTCCCTCGGGGGCATCGTCTGCAGCAGTTCCTTACGGGTGGCGGGGGACAAGTTCGATGAAGCCATTGTCCGTTACATCCGCCGCGAACATAACTTGATGATCGGCGAGCGCAGCGCCGAAGAATTAAAGATACATATCGGCACCGCCCATCCATCATACAGGGGAGAAGCCGGCATGGACGTGCGCGGCCGCGACCTGGTAACCGGCCTGCCCAAAACGATTAACATCACCGCCGGAGAAATCTATATTGCCGTGCAGGAGCCCCTGCAGCAGATAATCGGGGCGGTCAAAGAGGTACTGGAAAAGACGCCGCCGGAACTGGCTGCGGACCTGGTAGACAAAGGTATTGTCATGACCGGCGGGGGCAGCCTTCTCCACGGCCTGGATCTCCGCCTGAGTGAAGAGACGGGCCTCCCGGTACATATCGCCGAAGACCCGGTTTCCTGTGTGGCCCTGGGTACAGGTAAAGCCCTGACCATGCTCGACGTCCTGGGGCAGAGTAATCCTTCCGAGGGCAGGCAGGCGCGGCTGAACCGTTAAGGCGCGGCCCTTCCGGCTGTGACGATTATCCCAAGGGGTGGTGAGCGGTAAATGGTCCTGCTTGCCACCTTTATTTTTTATTGCCATTATAAACGCCAGTATTGTATAATGAGAAAGTGACCGACCGTCCGGTCAGTCTGGTGAAAAAGGAGAGGAGACCGCAGTGCGAAAGGGATGGAGGAACGGCTTTTCTTTTTTCCTGGCCATGCTGGTACTTTTACTGGGTGTTGCCGGCGGGGGATGCGGCAAGCAGGAGGCCGGGCCGGCGGAAGCACCCCGGGTGGCGGTGGAACTGGCACCGGTAAAGCGGGGCAGCATTGCCCGGGCGGTACGGGTCAGCGGCACCGTCCGGGCCGGGGCCACTGTCCAGGTAATGGCTGCCAGCACAGGGAAGATAAAGTCCGTATTTGTTGACGTCGGCGATAAAGTGGCCCGGGGCCAGGTAATAGCCGAACTGGACAACAGCGCCCTGGAAGCAGGCCTGGAGCAGGCCCAGGCGAACCTGGAGCAGGCGCGCCTTGGCCTGGAGCAGGCCGGGGCTGTGGTAAAGCAGGCCGAAGCCCAGGCGGCCCTGGATGCGACCAACCTGCAACGCATCCAGGCCCTCTATGACCAGGGTGCCGCTTCCCGGCAGCAGCTGGATGCCGCCACCCTGGCGGCGACCGTCAGCCAGGAGAACCTGACTGCAGCCCGCGCCTCCCTGGAGGCCGCCCGCGCCCGGGTCACCGCAGCCGAGGCAGGCGTGCGCCAGGCCGAGGTGGCCCTGGAGAATACTTATATTAAAGCACCGGTAGACGGCGAGGTGGCGGCGCGCCTCCTGGAACCCGGTACCCTGGCCCAGGGGGCGGTGGTTACCCTGGTGACTTCCGGCCAACGCCAGGTGGAAATCGGCGTCACCGGCCAGGACGTCAACTACCTAAAGCCGGGACAGGAAGTAACTGTAGAAGTCCCGGCAGCAACGGCCGGCTCCCTGAAAGGCCGGGTAGACAGCGTCAGCCCGGCCGCCGATACCATTTCCCGGCTCTATAAAATCAAGATCGGCCTGCCCGATGCGCCGGCCGAGGTGAAGCCCGGCATGGCCGCCACGGTTACCTACATTACCAGGCAGGTTGATGATGCCCTGCTGGTGCCCAAAAACGCCGTGGTCAAGAGCGGCGCCCAGGACGTGGTCTATACCGTAGTCGACGGCAGGGCTGCAGGCCGGCCGGTCACCACCGGCATCGCCGATGATACAAACATTGAAATCACCGGCGGGCTGGCGGAAGGCGAAATGGTAATCGTCAAAGGCCAGGACTTTGTCAGCGAAGGCCAGCCGGTGGAAGTGGTCGACGGGGGGGCCGGGGCATGAACTGGCTGCATGCACTCATCAGGCGCCCGGTAGCGGTAACTGTGGCCGTCGTTGTAGCAATTTTCCTCGGCGGCGTCTCCCTGGCGCGCCTGCAGATAGACCTCCTGCCCGATCTTAACCTGCCCTACGCTGCGGTGATAACCTCTTACCAGGGATCCGGGCCGGAAGAAATTGAAAAGACCGTTACCCAACCCCTGGAAGAAGTCCTGGGGACGGTCCAGGGCGTAAAGAACATCCAATCGTACAGTACGTCCGGCACCTCCATCGTCCTCCTGGAATTTGACTGGGGCCAGGATATGGATTTCGCGGCTTTGAATATACGCGAGAAAGTCGACCAGGTCGGGGGTTTCTTACCCGATGGAGCCGACGAACCGGTGATCGTCAAGTTCGATCCCAACATGATGCCCGTAATGACCTTGGCCGTGTACGGCGACATGGACGAGCAACGCCTGAAGGCCCTGGTGGAAAACACCATCAAGAGCCGCCTCGAGCGCCTGGAAGGCGTCGCCTCGGTCAACGTCACCGGCGGCCTGGAGCGGGAGATCCAGGTGCTGGTGGACCCGGCCCGGTTGCAGCTCTACGGCCTCTCCATCAGCCAGGTGGTCCAGGCCCTGGGGACGGAGAATAGAACCTTCTCCGCAGGTAAGGTCAGTGACGCCGGCAAAGAGGTCCTAGTACGGGTCGATGGCGAGTTTAACGACCTGGAACAGATCCGCCAGGTTACCATCTCCACCGCGGCAGGGGCAGTGCGCCTGGGGGATATAGCCGAAGTACGGGATTACCACGCTGATCGCTACAATTATGCCCTTTTCAACGGGAGGCCGGCCATCGGCCTCTCCATCCAGAAACAAACCAGCGGCAACACGGTGCAGATCGCCCGGGCCGTTAAAGAAACCATCCGCGAACTGCAGGATGAATTACCGGCCGGGGTAACCCTGGAACCGGTAATTGACCAGTCCGGCTACATCGAGAGCGCCATCGGCGGCGTGTACCGGGATATACTGTACGGCGGGCTGCTGGCCATGCTGATTATCTTCATCTTCCTGCGGCATTTCCGTGCCACCCTGGTCATCGGCCTCACCATTCCCATCTCGGTAATTACCACCTTTATCCTCGTCTATTTCGGCAGGATGACCCTCAATATGATGACCCTGGGCGGCCTTTCCCTGGGAATAGGGCGCATGGTCGACGACGCCATCGTCGTCTTTGACAACATCTACCGCCACCGCCAGGAAGGCCGGGAAGCCATGACAGCGGCCGTAACCGGGACGCGGCAGGTGCTCACGGCGGTGGTGGCCTCGACTTTGACCACCGTCTCCGTCTTCCTGCCTATCGCCTTTATCGAGGGCATGGCCAAAGAAATTTTCGGCCCTCTGGCCCTGACGGTGGCCTTTTCCCTGACGGCTTCCCTGATCGTTTCCATGACCGTCACCCCCACGGTAGCGGGCCGCCTCCTGGCCGGCAGCCTGCCGCCGGAAGCCACGACGGCCCGCAATTTCTGGCACAGCCTGGTTAACGGCCTGTGGCTGGTACGTTTGAGCGACGCTTACAGCCGTTTCCTGGCCTGGGCCCTGGGACACCGCAAGCTGACGGTAGCGGCAGTGACCGTTATCTTTGCCGGCAGCCTGGCCCTGGTGCCGGCCGTCGGCGTGGAATTCTTACCGGCCACTGACGAAGGAACCATCACTGCCACCATAGAACTGCCGAAGGGCACCAACCTGGAGACAACTGCCGCGGTAGCCGACCGCGTTGTGGAGGTTGCCCGCCAGCAGCCGGAAGTCCAGAGTATTTACCAGCAGATAGGCAGCACCGGGGGCATGATCACCTTTACGAGCGGCGAGGCACCGGAGGCAGCCAGCATCAATATTAACCTTGTTCCCCTGGAACAGCGCCGCCGCAGTTCTGCCGAAGTCGCGGAGTCCATCCGGGCCCAGGTACAGAAAATCGCGGGCGCCAGGATAAACGTCACCGCTACTTCCAGCTTCGGAGGGGCCATGAGCGGCGCCCCTGTACAGGTCGACATCCACGGTTCTGACCTGGAGCGCCTCAAAGAACTGGCCGAAAAAGCCCGGCAGCTGGTAGCCGCCGTGCCCGGCGCCGTGGGAGTCGAAAACAGCATCGCCAAAGGCCGCCCCCAGGTAGAGATTATCGTCGACCGCGAAAAGGCCGTCCTCTACCAGCTGGGAGCCGGGCAGGTAGGCGCTGCGGTGGCCACGGCCGTGGGAGGTACGGTAGCCACCCGCTACCGTACCGGCGGCGACGAATACGACGTCCGCGTCATGTTACCGGAAGCAGGCCGCCGCAATATCGCCGATCTGGAAAACCTTACAGTATTATCACCCCTGGGAGTGCAGGTGCCTTTGAAGGAAGTCGCCACCTTTAAAATAGACACCACCCCCAGCACCATATACCGCTACAACCAGGACCGCGTGGCCAGCATCATGGCCAATTTAAGCGGGACGCGGCCCCTGGCCGCCGTGCTGGAAGACGTGCGGGCGCAAATGGCACAGCTTGACCTGCCCCAGGGTTACAGCGTCGAATACACCGGTCAGGTCGAGATGATGACAGAAACCTTCGGCCAGCTGGGTTTGGCCCTCATCATGGCCGTAATCCTGGTGTACCTGGTCATGGCGGCCCAGTTCGAATCCTTCTTCCATCCCTTTGTGATCATGTTTTCCATCCCCGTGTCTTTGACCGGGGTAGTCCTGGCCCTGCTGGCCACAGGAAGGACCTTTAACGTCGTTGCCTTTATCGGCATTATCATGCTGGCCGGCATCGTCCTCTCCAATGCCATCATCCTGGTAGACTATATCAACATCCTGCGCCGGGAGGGAATGCCGCGGCAGGAGGCCATCATGGTCGCCGGCCGTACCCGCCTGCGGCCCATCCTGATGACGGCCCTGACCACCATACTCGCCATGCTCCCCCTCGCCATAGGTATCGGCGAAGGGGCGGAAATGGAAGCCGGCCTGGCCACGGCAATCATCGGCGGCCTGGTCGCTTCCACGATGCTGACCCTGGTGCTGGTACCGGTACTTTATACCCTCTTTGAGGACCTGGGCCGGCGGCTGGCACGCCTCCTGCGACCGCTGCGGTACCGGCAGGGAGCAGGGGCGTAGGCAAGGGTTAACGGGCTTACCGGGGGTGGAGACGAACCGCCGCCGGTAATGCCGGCCGGGAAATGTTTTAGACAGCGAAAGCATGAGGAGGGGAGGGGAGAAACATGAACCGTGGGGCAGGGGACAAACGGCGGCAGATTATGGAAGCCGCCACCAGCGTTTTCGCCGCCCGCGGCTTTTACCAGGCCAAAATAGCCGACATCGCCGTGGCCGCCGGGGTAGGGAAGGGGACCGTGTATGAGTATTTTCGCAGCAAAAAAGACCTCTTCCAGCAGATGCTGCTGCATCTCATCAAAGACCACCTGGACCGCCTGCAGGAGGTCACCCGGGAGCCAACCCTGGCCGGTTTCGTAGAGCGTTTTTTCCGGGAGAACCTGGGCTACTTCCAGGCGAACCGGGAAATTGCCAGAATTCTCTTAAGCGATCACCCGCCCATCGACGCCGCTACCCAGAAGCTGCTCCTTGCGGCCAAAGAGGAAATGCTCCGGCGCCTGGAAGCCTATCTCCAGGCAGCCGCCGGGCGGGGTGAGATGCGGCCGGTACCGCCCCGGCTGGCGGCCGGCCTCATAACCGGTTTTATTTTATCCCTGGGGCACCAGGTCGTCTTCAACGGCGAGACAAGCTACAGCCCGGACGCCATCGCCGCCGAAGCAGCGGCAATCATCCTCCGCGGGATCGGCAGCCCGGACGGCGTTCCGGGGGGACCCGCGGCCTGAAGCCGCTGCGTCGTCCCCCCGTTGCCGCGCCCGCCGGGCCGGCAATCACGAAAAAAGCGCGGTTGCAATACCGCGCCTTTTGCTCCTCCTAGACCACATTTCGCTTGGGAAGCCTGGCTCTGGGCTTGCTTTTGCTTTTGCCCAGTTCAAGCTGCTCGTCGATGTCCATAATCCTGACGAGCAGGTGGGGCCGTTCTCTTTCCGAGGCATAGGCCCACTGTTCCAAGAGCGCCTTGCGTTCGCGGAGGAGATTGCGCTGGATGTCCTTTAACATTTCTGTACCTCCCTTCTTCGTAATAAATAAGTAAAACGGGGGAATTGCAGGAAACTAAAGGCTTTTACTAAATAGTATCTCTCGCTATCCCCGTTTTTATTATATCATAAAGACGTGTACTTTGTGAATTATAGCTTGAAAAAAAATTGCAATTATTTGCCCTCGTCAGGAGAAAAAAATTACTAACAGGAATCACATTCCGGGTGTCGAATTAAATCCTGATAAACGGGACGACCTTGGGGCCGGTGCGGCAGGAACATATAGAGGGCGCGTCAGGGCGCCCATTGCTTTGCCCGGGAAAAAATCCTGCATACCGGTGGAACCAGTAAGGCAATTCCATCGTCTATATGTTTGGAGGCAGAACCCATGGCGACATCAGACCGCTATCAAACTGAATTCTGGGGTGAAGGGCAGGCGGTAGCCCGGCGCCGCCGCAGCTCCCTTCCTTTGCTACTCGGCTTGTTAATGCTGGCCTTTTTTACCTTCGGCGTCTTCGCCCTTGCCGGCTACCACCTGGCCAACATCTGGCTGGCCGGGGGGCTGTCGACCGGCCGGGGCGATGAAGACGGCAGCAACCCGGCCGGGGCGGCGCTTAACCAGCCCCAGACCATCCTGCTCATAGGCGTGGACCGGCGCGAGCCCGATGAACCCTCCCGGTCCGACACAATTATCCTGGCGGTCCTCGACCCCGGGAAACCCGCAGTCGACCTCCTCTCCATACCGCGGGACACCCGGGTAAAAATACCCGGCCACGGCTATGACAAGATCAACGCCGCCCATGCCTTCGGCGGCCCCAAACTGCTCATGGACACCATCAACGGCTTCCTGGGCACCCATATCGAGAAGTATGTGGAAGTCGACTTCCAGGGGTTTGAAAAAATTATCGATATCCTCGGCGGCGTCGAAATTGAAGTAGACAAGCGCATGTATTACCCGGAAGAGGGCATTAACCTCCAGCCGGGGCTGCAGCGCCTTAACGGCTACGACGCCCTGGGCTACGTGCGCTACCGCAATGATCCCGAGGGAGACATCACCAGGATCGCCCGCCAGCAGAAATTCTTGAAGGCCCTCCTCGACCAGACCTTGAAACTGAGCACCATCCCCAAAATCCCGAAACTGGTCAATGAAATCAGCCAGGAAGTCACGACCAACCTGGGCGCAAAGGAAATGCTTTCCCTGGCGTGGAGCATGAAGGATTTGGATGCGGGCGCCGTAAACTCATACATGCTTCCCGGAGAAGGCAGGTATGTCGACGGCATCAGCTATTACCTGGTCGACCAGGCAAAGCTGGCGGAAATCCTGGCCGCCATTCCCAACCTGCGGTGAGGAGGGCGCGGCTGTCGCCCCGGGGCGGCAGTTAATACCCCTTTTTAAGGAGACGGGAATATTATGTCAAATTGCTATGTCCTGGGCAACCGCGTCGACGCCCTTACCCTGGCCGGGGCGGTGTCCAGGGTGGCAGGGTTTATCGCGGCCGGCACCCCCCACCACGTGGTGACCCTGAACGCGGAAATCGCCTACCGGGCCTGCCGCGAGCCGGGACTCCAGGCCGTAATCAACCGTGCCCACCTGGTGACGGCCGACGGCGCCGGCATCCTCTGGGCGGCCAGGAAGCTCGGGACGCCGCTGCCGGAACGGGTTACGGGCATCGACCTCATCCAGGCCCTGGCGGCCGAAGGAGCGCGCCGGGGCTGGCGCTTTTTCCTCTACGGCGCCGCCCCCGGCGTGGCCGGGGAGGCGGCCGCGAGGCTGCAAAGGGAGCATCCGGGCCTTACGGTGGCCGGCACCTGCCACGGCTACCTGACGCCCGGGGAAATACCGTCCCTTGTAGAGGCCATCAAGGCGGCACGGCCCCACATCCTCCTGGTGGGCCTGGGCGCCCCCAGGCAGGAATACTGGATCGCCGCCCACCTGGAGGAACTCGGCGTGCCGGTGGCCATGGGCGTGGGCGGCAGCTTCGACGTCCTGGCGGGGCGGGTGCAGCGGGCACCGGCCTGGGTGCAGCGGCTGAACCTGGAATGGCTGTACCGGGTGCTCCGGGAGCCGGCCAGGGTCAAAAGAACCCTGGCCCTGCCGAAGTTTATGTTGGCGGTGCTGCGGCAGGCCCGGGAAAGGGGTTGAACCCCGCGCCTGCCGCCCGTCACGTTCAGCAAACAACGGCCGTCTTAAAACAACCGCCGCCGTCCGCGCGGCAGTTGTGCCCGGCAAGGAGTATACATATATGGGCATAAATTTACATAAAACAAAGACCCTTTCCTGGGTAATCTTCCCTTCCGCGCTCCTGCTCCTGCTGTTCCTCCTGGGACCTCCCCCCGGCCGCGGGGGTGAGGGTTTCCTGAGCGACCGTGCTGCCGATATTACCGGCGCCCGTCCCCTGGCCGCGCCGGGCCTGGTGGCGCCGGCAGGACTCACCGGCAAAGGCGAGATGGTGGGCCTTGCCGACAGCGGCCTGGATGCCGGCAGCGCCGGCGACATCCACCCCGACCTTGAGAGCGTTCCCGGCCAGATGCCCAAGGTGGTAATGCTCAAGAGCTGGGCCGGCCGGGAAAAGGCCGACGACCCCACCGGCCACGGCACCCACCTGGCCGGCATCATCGCCGGCACCGGGGCGGCATCAAACGGCCAGTACCGCGGCATCGCCCCGGGGGCGAGCCTCTACTTCCAGGGCCTGCTGAACTCCAGGGGCGAAATGGTGGTCCCGGAAGACCTTTCCCGTCTCTTCCGCCCTGCCTATGAGGCCGGCGTCCGCATCCACGTCAACGGCTGGGGCGGCGGCGCCAACGCCTACCGCGACGCTGCCGCCCAGATCGACGGCTTCGTCCACCAGTACCCCGGCTTCCTCCCCGTCTTCGGCGCCGGCAACGGCGGCCCGGTCCAGGGGTCCCTCACCACCGAGGCCAACAGCAAGAACGCCCTGGTGGTGGGGGCGAGCGAGTCCGTGCGCCCGGCCTTCAGTCCCGACGCCAACGACGCCAGCAGCCAGGCCAGCTTTTCCAGCCGCGGCCCCGCCGGGGACGGGCGCTTAAAACCCGACCTCCTGGCGCCGGGGACGGGGATCGTCGCTCCCCTTTCCCGCAGTGCCGCGAGCAATTTCCCTGCCGACGAAAACTACAGCGTCATGAGCGGCACCAGCCAGGCGGCGGCCGTGACCGGCGGCGCTGCAGCGGTTTTACGCCAGTACCTGAAGCTGAAGGGCTTTACCGAACCTTCGGCGGCACTATTGAAGGCCGCCTTGGTAAACGGTGCCCGGACGCCGCCGGAGGGGCCGACGGCCGCCTTTCCCGGCATCCTGGACCTGGCCGGGACGATCCTGGCCCTGGAAGAGGAAACTATGCACCTGGTGGACGAACGCGAAGGGCTGGCCAAGGGAGAGGAAATGACCTTCAAGGTCGAGGTGACGGACACGACCGTACCTTTAAGGGCCACCCTGGCGTGGACCGACCCGGCGGCGGCCCCGGGGGCGGCGCCCGCCCTGGTAAACGATCTAGACCTGGTGGTGATCGCGCCCGGCGGCCGGCAGTTTTTCGGCAATGATTATAACGGCACCGGCAAACCCGACCGTACCAACAACCTGGAGAAAGTTTACATAAAAGACCCTGTCCCCGGCACGTATACCGTTATAGTCCGGGCCGTCGCCGTCAACAAAAACGCCCTGCCCGGGACCAGGCAGCCGGTCCAGGACTTCGCCCTGGCCTACGGCCAGCCCCTGCAGCAGGGCGTGGTGGCCGGGGTCGCCGCCGACGGCCGGGTGGTATTGAGCGACGGGAGCATTATCGCCGCGCCGCCGGGAGGCATTAAAAACTGCGTTGACGGTGAAGCGGCGCCGGCCGGTGCCGCCCACATCCTCCCCGGTTCTGACATTTACCTGGGTCCCCGCACCCTGTACATAGTAGGCCGGAGCTGGCAGGCGGCCGGGGTCCAGGCCCTGGATACCAGCCAGGGCGTCCTGTTCCTGGAGATCAACGGCCAATCCCGCGCTGGCGGCTATTACTTCCATCCCACCGGCAGCCTGGCCGTCAACGGCCGGCCGGCCGGAACGGGGGACCTGCCACCGGGCTTTGCCCTGAGGGCCACCGTAAACCCCTCCACCCAGACCCTGTGGCGGGTGCTGGCCGGTTATGAAGAAAAGGAGGGCATTATCGCCCGCATCGACCCGGAGAAGGGGGAACTGCGCTTCCTGGGAAGCGAGAGCACCTATACTTTAAGCCCGCAGGTAGCCGTCACCTTTGCCGATAAACTGGTCGATGCCGCCGTTGCCGACCTGCCCTATGGCGCCGCCGCAGGCGCCGGGCCCGAATCCCTGGTGCCGGGCATGGCCGTGCGCCTGGTCCTCGACCCGGCGACGGGCCTGGTGGAATACATTGCCGTGAAAAGGGAACTGGCCGTTGGCCAGGTGACCCGGGTTGAGGACGACAGCATCACCCTGGCCACGGGTGCGACCTACACCCTGTTCCCCGGCGCGCCGGTCGAGCGCGACGGGGACCAGACGGGGATTTCCTCCATCCGCCCCGGCGACTGGACGGTATTTAACCTCATGCCCGGCAGCCGGGAGATTATAGCCCTGGCGGCCTACAGCACCGTCACCTACGGCCGCGTCCTTTATATAAGCCCGGACCGGCGCAGTCTCTACCTCATGGACTACGCCAATCAGTTCCGTATATACGGCCTGTACGGCCGCACGGAAGTGTTCCGCTGGGGGCTCCCGGCCGGAATAGATGTTTTAAGCCCGGGCGACTGGGTGCGCCTGACCCTGGACCCGGAAAAGGAAAAAGCGCGGCGCGTCGACATAGCCGCCCCGGCCGGTGAGAGTAACAAGGTCCTGGCCGCTGTCGACGGCAAAAAAGGCATCCTGCGCACTGCCGACGGCAGCAGCTACACCTTGAGCGAGCGCACCCTGGTCACCATAAACGGCTACCGGGTGGACGCCGCCGGCCTGCCGGCCTGGGTGCCCGTGACCCTCACCCTGCTGGAAGGGCCCCAAGGGCCGGTACTTGCCCGGGTCGCAGCTACTAGTTTTAGCGGCAGCTGGCCGCCGGAACTGGCCGTTACGGTCCTGCCGAGGGAAGACGGCTTTCTCCTTACGGGTACTACAACCGCCGGCCGGCTGTATTTGAACTATGACGACGGCAGGCAGGAGATAATTCACCTGAACGCCGGGAGAAATTTCCAGTGGCCTTTGCCCGGCGGGATTAAAAGCGTCCTCCTGGTGGCCCTGGACCGGGAAACCGGCGGCGTGACGGGGCAGAAAATCGACCTGGAAAGCACGGCCGCAGGAGGCTTCTGGGATACGCCCGGCCACTGGGCGGAAGCGGATATCAAAAAAATGGCCGCCCGGGGCATACTGGAGGGCTATGAGGATGGCAGCTTCCGCCCGGACATCCCGGTACGGCGGGTGGAGCTGGTAGCCATGCTGGTGCGCCTGGCAGGGTGGACGCCGGCCGGCGGGGAAACCCTGCCCTTCACCGACGCGGCCGCCATCCCGGCCTGGGCGCGGGGTGCCGTGGCCGTGGCCCGGGCCGAAGGGCTCGTCGCCGGCTACGAAGACGGTACCTTCCGCCCGGACCGGCCCGTCAGCCGGGTGGAGGCGGCGGCCTTCTTCACCCGCTACCTGGAAATAACAGTTAAAGACGCCGTTGACGGCGAAGCCGCAGGGTCGACCGCAGCGCAGCCGGCAGTTTCCCTGCCCTTTAACGATTGGCAAACCGTCCCGGCGTGGGGTCGGGACGCCGTGGCCCGCGCCTGGACATACGGCCTCATGCGCGGCTTGGCCCCGGGCGTTTTCGCCCCCCTCTCCCCCCTCACCCGCGCCCAGGCCGCCGCCGTCCTGGCGCGGATGTAATATGGCCTTATAATAGGCCTTGTGATATAGACCATTATTAGCTATACTATTAATAACAATCCATCCAGGAGGGTTGTTATTAATGTACATGGCTAATGTTACGGAAATCCGGCAGAATGCCAGCAAGATAATCGCCCGGGTTATAGATTCCGGTGAACCGGCAGTAGTTCTTCAGAGGTCAAAACCTGTCGCCTATATTGTGGCGGCTTCTGCTTATGAAGAAATGTTAAAAATAAAGCTAATGTAATTGTATAATAATGTTTAAGAGGACTAATTAAGGAGGCTTACTGCAATAAGCACAGCCAAGGAAGAACTAAAAAGAATGCTGAAAAAAATTGATGAGCAACAGGCAAAAGAAATATTATTTTTTTCCAAAAAAATAACCAGGAAAGGTGCTCAAAAAAAAGGAACGTTCTGGCCTGGCAATAACCTTTTACGTATGGGCGGCGCCTTTGAAGGACCGGCAGACCTGTCGAGGCGTCATGATGACTATATTTCCAGGGAGCACAAAAGTTAATGCGGGTTTTAATTGATACCAGCGCCGTAGTAGCTATACTCAATAGAGCCGATGAAAACCATTCCCGTGCTTTAGAATTAATCAGGGACGCCAGGAAGCAGGGAACAAAACTCTTTATGACCAATTTTTTAGTTGGTGAAATTTACGCTACTCTTCTGTCAAGGATAGGATTATATGCCGCCAGGGAATGGCTTATAAACAACGATAATTTAAGCAGTTCGGCTTCAAGCTATATGGCGGCTAATATAATAATAGCAGTAAAAAACTTAAGGGACCCGCGCGGGTCCCTTACTTCGTCTCCAGCCACAAAATGATGGTGTGCTGTTTCGTTTCCTCTTCCCAGGTGAGGAGCTGCTGCTCCAGGGCCCTGGCTTCCTTCGCGAGCTTTTCTTTCTCCTCCTCGCCTGTAGCAGCGTTTACCTGGGCCACCTTGGCCTGGTACTGCTCCAGCGTTTCGCTGAACTGCTGCGTCAGGTCCCTGGAGGTGCTGCTGCTCTCAATGACTTGGCCCAGCCGTTCCAGGGCGGGGAGCAGCGTGCCGGCCTTGCTTTCATCCACCTTGAACATATAGATGACCTTTTTCTCCTGCCCGTCGTCCTGGTCGGCGATAACCTGGATGGTAGCGCCGCTGCCGGCCGCCATGCCGGCGGCCCCGGTGCCTGCCCCAGCCGTATCGGCCACGGCTATTTTCAGCATGGTGCTGGTGGCCAGGTACCTGTCGCTCAAGAAGGTGTGGGCCACGTACGGCTCGCCGGCGGCCACCTGGACAGGCTGCCCGTCTTTAGCGGCACCCGCGCCTGTTGCGGTACCGGTGCCGGTTCCTGCGGGCACGGTTTTTTCACCGGGTTCTAACGGTGTGAGGCCGTTACCCGGAGTTTCCCCGCCCGCCGGCTGCTGCCCGGCAGGCCCGGCCGGTGTAATATTTGTATTGCTTCCCGGCGGCTGGCTAACCGCCGGCGGCTCCTTGCTCCCGGCCGGGTCGATGACGGCCACCTGGCCGCCGTCCTGGTGCTGTCCCCCGGCGGTTAAGGCCGGCAACTGCGGCCACAGGCCCCGCCCGGCGTAGCCAAGGGAGCCGGCGACCAGCACGGCCACCGCCGCGGCAGCCGCCGCGAAGCGCCGCACGGCCGTCCAGGATCTCCGCCGGGCCGCCAGCCGGGCCGCAGCCGCCGCCGGGAACCCCGGCGGAGCCGCCACCGGAGCCGCCAGACCCCGCAGGGCCCGGGAAATATCCAGCCATTGTTCAATTTCCCCGCGGCAGGCCGGGCATTCGTCCAGGTGCCGCCGGAGCAATTCATTTTCTGCCGGCGAGAGCTCCCCGTCCAGGTAGGGGGAGAAAAGCTCCCGCGCTTCAAGGCACCGCATAATTCCTCACCTCAAGGCCGGTTTCCGGCCGGTTTCTCCTCCGCCATTTGCGTTATTATATCTCTCATTGCCTGCCGCGCCCGGTTCAGGCGTGACTTGACCGTCCCCGGGGGGCACCCCAGCAGGGAAGCGATTTCATCATAGCTGTAACCCTGGAGCTCTCTTAAAACGAGCACCGCCCGGTACTCCGCCGGCAGTTGCGCCAGTGCCCCGCGGATAAAGCCCTGCAGCTCCAGCTCAACCACCCGTTCCTGGGGGTCGCCCCCGGCGGCCACCTCCCTGGTCACTTCCCCTTCCCCCGTGTCCAGGGGGGCGTCCAGGGAAACCACTGGGTGGCGGGTTATCTTCCGCCGCAGGTTTAAATATAAATTTACAGTAATGCGGTGCAGCCAGGTGCCCGGGTCGGCCTCGTAACGGAATTTGCCGAGGGCCGTGTAAGCCCGGACAAAGACCTCCTGGGCCAGGTCCTGGGCGTCGGCGTGGTTGCCGGTAAGCTGGTAGCTCAGGTTGTATACCTTATCCTGGTAGGCCAGGACCAGTTCTTCGAAGGAAACGGCGCCGTTCTTCTTGCCGGGCGCCTTATTGCTCCCAAGGTTCAAAAGAAACACCCCTGGAGGCCCGGATTCCCCGGACACTTTTTAGACAAAAAATAAGGACAAAAAGTTCCCGTTTCCGTCACGGTACGGTAAGAAAAAATTTGCGGCCAACGAAACATATATGCAAGGGCATACTATGGAGCCGCCTGCATGTTGTCCTTACTTTAATTACGCTGCAACCATAGTATATCGTAGCACCGTTCGCACCGCAACCTGGCAGAAGCTGTAATTTAGCCTTCCCGTCCCCGTTCCTGCAAAAAAAGCCGCGCAAAAATTTCTCTACCCGGGAACTTTTCACAGCCTTCCGGTGTCTAACTAATTGGCTGGTTGAGGAAAAGCCGTCCAAACCAGCAGGAAAAATGGGCGGCAGCGTAGAATATTCCTCACCTGATGAAGTTTACCCCTTACGCAGCAATCGTTGTAGAACTACGCCGCAGCAACAACCGCGAAAATGCAAGTAAAGGAGGGATACCCGGGAAAAAGGCCTCCCGTGCCGGAAGAAAACGAGTTACCACCCTGCATAAAGGCATAAATTCAAGGAGGGAAAATAGTTGTTAAAGGCTCGTAAAAGCAAAAAATGGATAAGCATACTGGTAACCCTGGTATTCTTATTTAGCCTGCTGCCTATTGGAGCAGCATTTGCTGAAGAAGAAGTTAAAGTAACATATACAACAGCAACGGTGTCAGAAGATGTGTACCAGACGCTGGGTTATGTAAAGTTTGATATGGAAGATTGGGCTTCAATTAGCGCGGTTTATATTACAGTTGAATTACCTTCGGGAGTAGTATTTACTAAAGGTACGGTAAATAATGTTGCTGACTTTTTCCCAAATAATACAGCATCATTTCTTAGCGGGACTGAGGCTGACGATGGTTTTACGGCAGTAGTCACTCCAGGTAATAACGATATAGTCTTAGCATTCAATCAAGGTGACGGCCAGGTTACTGTAAAAGAAAGTGCCGCTGATGATATTGTAGTAAAAGTAACGGCAAAAGCCTTGAGCGTATATGGCGGCACCGCGTGGAATGTAGATGAGGAATACGTGCTTGGCCGTAAAGGCGATGCAAAGGTTACCGTTACAGCTGGCACCCCTGAAACAATAAAATTCGGGACACAAAAATCTATTGCAAAAATTACCTTGACCGAGAATCAAAAAGGTGCCTTGAAACAGGACGACATAATTGAATTGGAGTTGCCTTCTGATTTATTTGCATGGGTACAAAGCGATGTAAATATTAAAAAAGGACCGTACGGTCTTAATGCTAGTGTAGTGGGTATTGTTGATGAAACATTAAAGCTCAAAATAACTGGTACTTCAAATCCATTTGCTGACAAACTTGAGATTGAAGCCAAGATAACAGTTCTGCCCGGTGCTCCCGAGGGAGAAGTGGAAGTGGCAGTTTCTTCACCAACCAATGACGATGTTGAAGAAAAATCGGTAGTGGTAGCAATAATAGGAGATAGCGATGTAACAATTACTGCTGATGAGGACACTGGCAGTGACCTTTATTTGGCCAGCGAGGATGTTACCCTGTATGACATTACTTTAGAAAGCTCAGGTACCTTCTCTAATGGTACTGACATTATTATAACCCTACCTGAAGGCATTGAATTCGACGCTGATATGGATCAAAGCGGTGCCTGGAGCGAACCAAATGGAATAACTAACCGAGGGATATTTGATGACAAACAAAAGCTGTGGCTTGAAGTTACTGGGACGTTAGATGACAACGATAAAATTGAATTGAAAGGCATAAAAGTCAATGTACTTCCCAATGCTGAACTTGGTGACGTAATAGTTGAATTTAGCGGAGACGTTGAAGGTACAGTTGTAGCAGGAGAAGTAATAAGCCGGGTCGATGTATCTGCAACAACAGTTGATGTGACTGTTGGCCTCGATAGAGAAGCGGGTATTATTACTCTGGTGGAAACAGGGAAGAAAGCTTTATCCAATAACCAAAATATATGGATTAAGCTCCCCAATGGCGTCGAGTTCAACGGTACCCCCAAGGTAGAGGTAGATGGCAAAGATATTAAAGCGTCCGACAAAAATACTACTGATGATGATGTATTTGAGTTTACTCTTAGTAACTTAACGGATACTAAAATCAATACCATTGTAATTTCTGATATAAGTCTTGACCTTGATAGCCGCGTTAATTATGGTGACATTACTGTAAAAATTGGCGGCAACGCACTGAACAAGATGGATCTTTCTGGTGCATATAAAGATGAAGCAGATGATGAGCTATATAAAGTAGCTATCGCCAAAGTCGTTTCCGCCACCGCTCGCACCGCCACCTTCGTCCTTGGCAGCAGCTCCTACACGGTCAACGGCACCAGCTATGCCATGGACGTGGCCGCTTATGCGAAGAACGGCCGGACCTACCTGCCCGTCCGCTATGTGGCCTACGCTCTTGGCGTGGACGCCGAGAACATCTTCTATGATGAGGCCACCAAGACCGTGACCCTGCTGAAGGGCACCACCGCCGTCCAGTTGACCATCGGCAGCAACGTGCTGAAGATCAACGGTATCAGCCTCACTATGGACGTAGCTCCCGAGGTTGAAAGCGGCCGCACCATGCTGCCCTTCCGGTTCATCGCCCAGGCCCTTGGCGCCAGCGTCAGCTATGACGATGCCACCAAGACCGTGACCATGAACCTGGAATAGAATAGTAAATTTCCTGCTGGGCCCGGGCTAACCCCCGGGCCCAGTTAATTTTTAGCTTATTCTTAGCTTATTTTTATTGACAGGGCGTGCCGTGATAATTTAGACTAAAAATGCAGTTTGAACTATAGGACGGGAAGTGGGACAATGCGCCGGACGCCGGTAATGTTGCTGTTAATTTTTATCTTTCTTTTAGCTGCAGCGGTACCTGCCCGGGCGGGAGATAACGAAAGCCTGGAGCTCACCCTGGACGACGCGGTGAAGAAAGCCCTTCTTAGAAGTGAAAGCCTGAAAATAAGCGTGTTGCAGCTGCAGCAGAGCGAGGATGCGAAAGACAGCGCCGCCTACGCCCTGGTAAGGTTCAACTCTAATTGGGCTGTAGAATATACCCCGGGTGTGGAACAATATTACGTTAACAGGGAGCAGGCCAGTCTTAATTATGAAATAGCAAAGAAAAAATACGCGGCGGCGGCGGACGGTGTGGTCCTGGCCGTCCACAAGGCCTATTATAATGTCTTGAAGCAGGAAGGACAGGTAAAGCTGGCTGAGCTTGCCGTGGCCAGCGATGAGCAGAAGTTAAATAACGGCCGCCTGAGCTTCGACCTTGGCCTCATCAGCAGGCAGGCGCTAAAGGGGCTGGAGCTGCAGCTTGCTTCCAGCAGGGCCGCCCTTACTGCAGCCCGAGACAGTCTGGACAAAGCCTACATCGACCTCAACCTGCTTGTCGGACTGCCTGAGAGCGTACGGCCTTCTCTGGTGAGCACGGTGGAGTTTAGCCCCTATGCAGGCGACCTGGCAGTACAGCAGGGTTTGGCCCTGGAGGAGAGCCCGACCGTGGTGGCGGCGGTAGAAGGGGCGCGCCTGCAAGAGGATCTAGAAGGCTGGAGCAATGACATCAGTGATGAAGATATAGAGATAGCAAAACTACAGGCCAGCTCGGTTAAAAAGCAGGTAAAAGAAGCGGTGCGCACTCTCTACAACTCCGTAAAGGCTTATGAAGAAAATTACAGCACCGTGCAGGGCAACGTAAGCCTCGCGGAAGAAAACTTGCGGGTGACACAGCTTAAATACGAGCTGGGCATGGCGACAAAAAACGAAGTCCTGGAGGCCGAAAAGAGCCTGGCCGATGCCCGGCAGAAGCTTCTGCAGCTGGTCCTCGACCACGCCTACTACAAGCTGGCCCTGGAGAAGCCGTGGGCAATGTAGTAATGACGGGCAGACAGGAGACTCGAATAATACCAGGTAGCGGTACTGGAGGATTGATATATAAGCTGATTAACATCCCCGCCTTGTGCAGGCGGGGATTATTTTAAGCCTTGCCCAGGGTTGCCGTAAGATTATCGGGAGATAGTCACGTGGTATATCGGCGGCACTGCCCGGTGACCGACCGCAACCAGAAGGCCTGCCCGATTTATGGATCTTTAAGGAACTCTCGGGAGAGGATGTCATGACAGAAGAATTTGCCCGCATAAAGCGGCTTCTTGACATGAAACGACAGGAAGAGCTGGATAAGCGCCGGGCCCTGGCCTGGCAGAAGGCCCGGCAGGTGGCTTCCTTCCTGCGGGACACTTACGGCGTGCAGGAATTTTTCCTCTACGGTTCCCTGGCCCGGGGCGATTTCCGGGAAGGGTCCGATATTGATCTCTTTATCAAGGGCTTTACAGGGCCCTACTGGCAGATGCTGGCCCGGGCCGGGCGCCTGGCCGCGCCTTTTGAGATTAGTATTGTGTGCGAGGAGGACGCCCTGCCGTCTTTACTGGAAGAAGTCTCCCGGGAAGGAGTGAAAATTTGATCCCTGAGAAATACCTCCTGCTGGAAGCCCGCATTAATAAAGAAGTGGCCAACCTGGAAAAGCTGGAAAGAGAACTGGCGCGGCACAATTTATTCCCCCAGGATTCAGGCCGATTCCCTGGGGGGGGTTCAGCCTTGGCGATGAAGCCTCCCTGCGGGTTATAGGTTCTATTCTACATGATTATTATACGGCTATAGAAAAGATTTTTAGAATTATAGCACGGGATATTGATTGCTCAGTACTTGACGATGAGCAGTGGCATAAAGAGTTACTGGACCAAATGACCCTGGAAGTGCCGGGCTTACGCCCGGCGTTGCTGGACAATGATACGGCCCGGAAACTGGATGAACTCCGGGCCTTCAGGCATGATTTCCGCAATATTTATGGTTTTAACCTGGACCCGGCAAAGATTCGCCAGCTCCTGGAAGGATTGCCGGAACTGGCTTCAAGTTTTAAAAAGGACCTTTATTTTTTCACCCTGAAAATGCGCCGTTTTCTCGGCCTCGACAGCAGTAGCGAGGGATAAGGGGGTAGAAATGTCGTAAGCGTAAAGCAACCTCCACCTCAGGTGCAAGGTGGGGGTTATTTTACGCTTACAAAAAGAAGTGCGCCGGTAATGCTGCAACAAACTTTATGTGGAAGAAGAAACATTCGCTTTTTCCAACGCCTGCGCGATGACAGCCTGGGCTTCTTCTTTGGTAGCTGCCTGGAAAAGGCGAACCAGCATGGCATCAAGGAGTTCCAGGTTGTTAATCTCCCTCACTTTTGCCAGCCATTCAGGAGCAAGGGGAGCATATTTTATTTTTAGATAGGTGCAAATGGCATCCTGGGCCTTTTCGATTTTACCTTCCCGGGCGCCTTCCGCCCGGCCTTTGGCCAGGCCCTCAATTTTGGCCTGCTCGGACCATTCCTTGAGCCATTCCTGCATTATGGGTGATTTATTAAAGATTTCTTTCATCCTCTGCCTTTCTTCAGGCGAATACATTATCTGCTGCACCTCCTCCATTTCTTCGGGCAATACCAGCTCATTCTCAATGGTGAATTCCGCCAGGTCCTTCCTGTAAGGGTTAGACGGATCCTGGAGGAACTTTTTTAGCAAAAGAACGGTGGCCTGCGTCTCTTTACGCCGCTGCCCGGTTATAAAGGGAGCAAAGGGATAAAGGACTTCCGGGTCCTCCAGCTCGTTGATGACCACCACCTGCACGACAAACATTTCGCCTTTAACCTGATAAATTCCGGCCGCCGGGACGCCTGCCTGTACCTTGAGCTGCCTGGCATTGAGCATCTCCATCATAGCGCGGGGGTGACTGCTGCTGACCAGAGTGAGGGTAAAGTCATCCAGCAGCAGCGCTTCAGGGTGCTCGATTACTTTATACAGCCGTACCAGGGCCAGGCCTTTGTCAAAGTCGTTAGCTTCGAGGTAATCTACAGGCGACTTAAACTCAAAGAGGTTATACCTGCGGAACACCCTCGCTACTGGATGGTTGAGGGCAATGTCGGCCTTCTTCTTAATAATGATTACATCAACGTCCAACGGCCGGGAGGAAAGGGCTACTTCCGCCTGGATTTCCACCTGGCCCGGCGGGGCGTCAACCAACGCCTCCTTTAAAGCTGTCACAAAGACCGGGTGCCATTGCTTGTTGGGCAATTCTCCACTCCCTCTCGCTGGAAATATTATATCACAGCAGCCCGGATAAAGTAAGGTTTCGGGTTTGCCGTTTTTGTGGATGCAGGCTTGCCCCACGGGTTGCAAGGCGGGCTGGTAAGCATTATCCCAGTTCCCCCCGGAGGTAGTCCACGAACTGCCGGGCGGTGCGGCCGGACGCGCCGTTCTGGTAGAGGGCCCACTGCAGGGCGCGGCGGCGCAGTTCGGCTGGTTCCATTGTTAGGCCGGCTTTACGGGCCAGCTCGCTGACGATGGCCAGGTACTGCTCCTGGTCCGGGCTGGGGAAGATGACCGTCAGGCCGAAGCGCTCCGCCAGGGAGAGCTTCTCCTGGACGGTGTCCTGCAGGCGCACTTCGCCGGTAGCATTCGACGCGCGGTCGGCGAAGAATTCTTTCACCAGGTGGCGGCGGTTGGAGGTAGCGTAGACCAGGACGTTGGCCGGCCGCACCTGGAGGCTTCCTTCCAGCAGGCCCTTTAGTTCCTTATATTCCACCTCGTCCTCTTCAAAGGAAAGGTCGTCGATAAAGATGATAAACTTCTGCGGCCGGGGGGCGAGGATTTTTAGTATCTCCTGGTAGTCGCTTAAGAATCTTTTGGGCAGCTCCACAAGCCTGAGGCCCCGGGAACCGTAAGCGTGCAGGAGGGCCTTGACCGTCGATGACTTGCCGGTACCCCGGGCGCCGTAGAGGAGGATGTTGACAGCCGGGAGCCCCTTGAGGAACTTCTCGGTGTTGCGGACGACTTCGCCCCGCTCGGCCTCATACCCTACAAGGTCGGAAAGCCTGATGGGGTCGGGGTGTTCGATTCCAGCAAGCCTCCCTCCCGCCGGGCCGCGTTCCCAGCGGAAGGCCCAGTACGTGCTGAAGACGCCCGTACCCCAGGTACGGTGGTAGCCGGCCAGGAGCTCTATGCCTTCCTCTCCCCAGTCACCGGTTTCCAGAAGTTTTTTCTTGAGTTCCAGGCGGGGCGCCTGCGGCGGCGGGAGGGGCCCGCCAGCTTTAAAGGGCCGGAGGCCGTTCCAGTCGGGGACGGGAAGGGGACATTCCAGCAGGGCCAGGGCGGCCCTGTAGGCGGCCGGGGCAAGGCCGGCCAGGGCCTGGAGGTTGCGCAGGTCCTGCCGGGCGGCGTCTTTAAGGGCTGGCCCCGTGCTATCCCACCCCTGCTGCCCGGCCTTGAGGGTGAAGGTATTTTCCGCTTCGAGAATGCGGTCGAGGAGGTAGCTCTGCCAGGGGTCGCCGGCATAGGGCCCCTGGTAAAGCTCGGTGTGCCCCGCCAGCAGCCGGAAAAAGCGGCGGCAGGCGGCGGCCAGCTCCCCGCCGGGCGCCGCTTTGTCGCTCACGGCAACAGCGCCCGGGACGCTACCGGAGCCTGTCACTGCCCGGCCAGCGGCGACGGCCATGCCGGCCGTTTTCGCGTCCTTGTCACTTTCGCCAAGCAGGCGGCAGATTTCAAGGAAGGCGGCGACGACGGGGTCGCGGGTTAAATCATGGTAGATAAGCAGGTCGCTGTTCTGGTGGTAGATTTGCTGGAAGGTATTTGGAGCAAACATATGCCGGAGAACCTCCTGAGAGCGGGTAACTAAATCACTCATAAAAAAATTACACTACAATTTCCGGCTTAAAGCAAGGATTTTTTGCGATCAGGAATTTTTCGCATGATGGCTTTCTTATAATTCCGGGGAGAGTATTTCTTATTTTATTGCTTAAAGTGGTTAATTCCAGTAAAATTAGGGTCACAAGGAATGCGGGTCCCTGCTGGGCCCCGGTTTAAAGAAAAAATCCAGTGGGAATAAGCTGATGGCCAAACGGTTGCTGTTACTTTTGGCAGGGTTATTTTTTATGTTTACTTTATCCGGGGCCGGGAGCCGCCCGCCGGTCTGGCCCCTGGCGGCGCCCTATACGCGGGCGGATGTCGTCGTCTACGGCGGCGGCCTTGCGGGCTGCGCCGCGGCCTGGAAGGCCGCGGTCGCGGCGCCGGGCCGGACGGTGGCCCTGGTGGTCCCCTACCCCGAACGCGAGTACGGCGGCCTGGCCACGGTGGGCGGGCAGAACTTCTGGGACGTGCGCTACTGGTCCCGGGACGGACGGCTGGTCCAGGGGGGGTCTTTCGCCCACTGGTTTGATGCCGTGGGACCCTTTTACCGCCCGGACGACCTGGCGGCCCAGATTGCCGCCGATCTGGGGCGATTGCCTAACCTTAAAACATACTGGGCCATGGATATAACCGCCGTGCGGAAGGACGGGCGCGGGCGCCTTAAAGAGATGAGCCTGCGGGGGCTGGAGCGGGATGCCGGCGGGACGGTCGTTTGGGGTGAGGAGCGCCTGGTACTGGCAGCGGCCGTTTTTATCGACGCCTCGGAAGACGGCAGGCTCAGCCGCCTGGGCCGTGCCGGCATAACGGTGGGCCGGCAGGATTGGCCGGAGGAATTTCTGGCGGCGGATTTTGTTCATTTTAAGGATAGGGCCGGCGGCCCTGATGATGATTATGTCCCGGTGCTGCGCCCGCGCCAGCAGGCGTCCACCCTGATGTTCAAGGTGCGCGGGGTGCGGCCCGGCCAGTACGGCGATATGGTTTTCCGCCGGGAAAGGGGCACCTGGGGTGCCTACGGCGGCAGGGAAGTTTACATAAACGACCCGGTGGTTACCGGCTTTAACGATGAGTACGGCCCCCGCGGCTTTGCTTTAAAGCCCCTCAATGCCGTCCAGGACGGTCAGGGCAGCCCGGAGTGGTGGGTCAACGCCCTGCTTATCTTTAACGTCGACGGCCGCGCCAATGGCCGCGACCTCCGGAGCGATACCTGTCCCCGCGACATGGCGCCGGGGGCCCTGGACACGGATACGGCCTGGCAAAGGGCCCGGGAGATGCTGGTAAACCCCGATTTTATTCAGGCCCTGCGCCGCTTCGACGGCTTCCACAATGCGGAACTGGTGCTGGATGAGGAGGGCCGGCCCGTTACCGGCGGGATGCTTTACCTGCGGGAAACGGTTCATACCGTCGTGGACCCACGGCTGGCAGGGCCGGGGACGGAAGACGGCAATTACGCCCTGACCACCACGGCCACCCACCTTGCCGGCCCCGGGCCGGCCGACGGCCATGACCTGGGGAATTATGTCAACCGTATCGGCCTGGGGTTTTACTGGCAGGACATCAATGCCTATCACTTCGAAGATTTAAAAGGCGAAGACGGCCGCTACCGCTGGCCGGTGACGCCTTTCCTGCGGCCCGACTATCCCCACACCGCCCCGGGCCCGGAGGGATGGCCCCGGAACCCGGTTTATATCCCCTTTAACACCCTTTTCAGCCGCCCGGTGCCCAATTTGCTCATCCCCGGTTACGCGGCCGGCATTTCTTCCCTGGCCTGGGCGGAACTGCGGGTGCTGCCCAACCAGTGCGTCCTGGGGGACGCCGCCGGGGTGGCGGCGGCCTACGCCGTGGAGATGGGGCGCGATCCCGGTACTTTTACCGCCGCCGACGTGGCGGCCGTCCGGGACATCCTGGTGCAGCGCTTCGGCGCCCGGGTAGAGAAGTAATTTACTCAGCAAAACCTTTTTCAATCAGGTAGCCCTGGACGGCCCGGATATACTTTTAGCCGGTATTCAATCAAGCTGCGTTTGTGCTTGTTTTCTTTCATACCTTAATCCCTTCATTTTTTATAGAACGGTAGAGGTAGGAATGGGCAAAATGCCCGTTTTGTACTTCATTACGGGTAACTGCCAGGGGCACGATGACGACATTGTTTTCAAACCCGACTTCCCATGCTACATCACTTATCAAACGTCTTTGTTGCCGGGAGAGGGCTCCGGTTTCCAGGTAAAGGTCGAGGTCTGATTCTGGAGTGGCTTGCCCGCGCGCGCGAGATCCGAACAACCTTACTTCATATATGGGGATTTTACCGGTAAGACGTTTTTTTACTTCTCTGGCAATAGCAAGGTCTTTATCAGCCATCATTTTTTTCACCTGCCATTAGCTCTCGCCATTATACTAGCATTATCTGGCAGAAAAATCAACGGGAGCCGGGGGGCGGCAGGAAATGGCCCCTCTGGTAACGAATCGTTAATAATCATCAAACTGGAGAGGGGAAGGGATTTATGGTGCCGAAGACGCGGCGGCGTGTATTTTTCCTGGCTTTCTTTTTTGCCTTTTTCCTGGGCCGCCTGGCTGCGGCGGGGGCCGCGACGCCGGGCTGGTCCCTCCTGGACGAGGTGTATGACCTGGCGGAAAAAAATTACCCCGGTTTTCTGGACCGCGAGGCCCTGGAGGCCGGGGCAGTCCGGGGCCTGGTGGATTCCCTGGGCGACCCTTACGGTGAATACATAGCACCGGGAGATTTACCCTTTTTTACTTCTTCATTGAATGAAGAATATACGGGTGTGGGGGTTGTCTTTCAGGAAGTCGAAGGGCAGATAGTGCTTAAAGAGATAGTGCCCGGTTCGCCGGCGGCCCGCGCGGGGGTCAAGCCCGGGTCGGTGCTGGTGGCCGTGGACGGCCGTCCGGTTACGGGCCTATCCCTGGAGGAGATAGGCCGGCTGCTGGAGGGAACGGCGGGGACCTATGTGGAGATGACGGTTACCCTCCCCGGCAGTTCCGCGCGCCGGAGCTATTACCTGCGCCGGGAGGTAATCCGGCCGCCGGTGACCGGCGTTCACCTGTTTGCCGGGCAGGTGGGCTATCTTTACCTGCGTTCCTTCCCTTACTGGGCGCCTGAAGAGATGGAGGCGGCATTGGCATGGCTGGAAGACCGGGGTGCGCGGGGCCTGATTCTGGACCTCCGGGGCAATCCGGGCGGCTACCTGGATGCCGCCCTGGAGACGGCGTCCCTGTTTTTGCTACCCGGCAAACCTGTAGTACAGCTGCTGGGCCGGGATAATAAGGTTACCCTTCTCCAATCCCGGGGACCGGGACAGGACCTCCCCGTGGTGATCCTGGTGGACCGGGACACGGCCAGCGCGGCGGAGGTCCTGGCCGGGGCCCTGCAGGCCAATCACGCCGCCCTCCTCATCGGCACCCGGACCTACGGCAAGGGGGCCGTCCAGACCATTTTTAATCTAAGCAACGGCGGCGCTTTAAAATTAACGACGGCGTATTTCCTGACCCCCGGCGGCCGGGCTATCGACGGGGAAGGTTTAAAGCCCGACATCGAGGTGGCCGGCCGGCAGGAGCAACTGGACCGCGCCCTGCAGGTCCTCAGGGCGCAAATCGCCCCTTCCTTGGTGGCGGCCGTTCCGGCCGGCAAGTAATCTACCGCTCCCGGCTTTTTTCCGGCAACCAGGTAATACTTGCCGCACCGGCGGCTTTATGGAACTCCGGGTCGCCGGTTACTATTTGACTTCCGGTCTGCACGCCCGGCAAGATATATGTGATAAGGGGGAATCTGGTTATGGCGGCAACACTTGCCTCTATCCGCGAACGGGCCAGGATGCTTTTAGAAGGCATCTGCCGCGTCTGCCCGGCCTGCGACGGGCGGCGCTGCCCTACCGGCGTGCCGGGAATGGGAGGCATCGGCACCGGGGCGGCGTTTCGCAATAATATTGCCGCCCTGGCGGCCTGGCAGGTCAACATGCGCGTTCTCCACGATCACAAGGATCAGGTCCTGGGTTTAAGGCTTTTCGGCCGGAAGCTGGCCTTTCCCATCCTGGGGGCGGCCGTTGCCGGGGCCAGGGTCAACTTCCAGGGCCGCCTTGGTGAAGAAGAACTGGCCCGGGCCTTCGTCCTGGGGGCTGCCGAGGCCGGCAGCCTTTCCTTCACCGGCGACGGTCCCCTGCCGGAGTTAATGGACGCCGGGCTGGGCGCCATTAAGGCTGCCGGGGGCCGTGGGATACCGGTCATCAAACCGCGGGAGGATGCCGAAATAGTGAGCCTCATCCGCCGGGCCGAGGACGCCGGCGCCGTGGCCGTGGGGATCGACGTGGACGCTGCCGGGCTGGTGAACATGACCGGCGCCGGCCAGCTGGTGGAACCAAAAACGGTGGAGCAGATTGCCCGGATCGCGGCGGCGACCCCCCTGCCCCTGGTTTTAAAGGGCGTCATGACGGTGGCCGACGCGGAAGCCGCCGTAGCCGGCGGGGCTGCGGCCATTGTCGTTTCCAACCACGGCGGCCGTGCCCTGGACCATACGCCGGGGACGGCGGCGGTGCTGCCGGAGATTGCCGCGGCGGTGAGCGATAGAATAATCGTTCTCGCCGACGGCGGCGTGCGTTCGGGCGTAGACGTCCTGAAGATGCTGGCCCTGGGGGCCCGGGCGGTCCTGGTAGGACGGCCCCTGGCCATTGCTGCCATCGGCGGCGGTGCCGCCGGCGTGCGGCTGCAGCTGGAGGCCCTGGCCGACGACCTGGCCGTGGCCATGCGCCTCACCGGCTGCGGCGATTTAGGGGATATAGGACCGGAACTGCTGCGCTCCGGGGGAAAATCTTGCTGCCCGGGCGTTCAAAATTAAATATGCAAAATAGTAAAATTTAGAGACAAAAAACTTACTGGCCGGTGCGTAGATTTAGTGCTATAATAACACTAAATTGGCAGCAAGCAAGCGTCTACAGGGGGTTGATGGGCATTTTATGGATGCAAGCGGCAATAATGATATGAACATTAAGGCAAAAGCCCTGGCGGATGTCCTGGAACGCTATGGCGGGACCAAAGGCGCCTTGATCCCGATCCTCCAGGAAGCCCAGGAAATTTACGGCTACCTGCCGCGCGAAATCATGCAGGAGATTGCTAAAAAACTGAAAATCCCCTTCAGCCAGGTTTACGGGGTGGCCACTTTTTATACCCAGTTTCATTTAAAACCCCGCGGCCAGAACATCATCCGTATCTGCCAGGGTACGGCCTGCCACGTCCGGGGTGGGGCCCGGTTGCTGGAAGCAATTTCTAAAGCCCTGGGTATCGGCAAAAATGAAACCACCGCCGACGGCCGCTTTACCCTGGAAACGGTGGCCTGCCTGGGTTCCTGCGGCCTGGCGCCGGTGATGATGATTAACGAGGAGACATACGGGCGGCTTACTCCCGAGAAAATCCCGGCCATCCTGGAGAAATATTAGCCGTACCATGCTGGATCCGGGGATAATTACGGCCGGGGAAATAAAGGGAGTCTGATTACAGGCGGGGGTGAAACCGAATTGCTTGATCTTAAGGAATGGCGGGATAGTTTACAGGGGCGGCTGCGCCCGGGGGACAGGCCGTCCCTGACGGTGGGCATGAGCACCTGCGGCCAGGCAGCCGGGGGAGCCAGGGTAATGGCGGCCCTGGAAGAGGAAGCAGGCAGGCTCGGCCTGCAGGTAGACATAAACCAGACGAGCTGCATCGGCATGTGTTACGCCGAGCCGGTCGTGGAAGTAGCCCTGCCGGGGAAACCGCGGGTGTTTTACGGCCATGTAACCCCGGAGCGGGTCCCTGTTTTAATTGAAAAGCATGTGGTGCAGGGGGAACCCGTCAGGGAGTGGGCCCTGGTCCAGGTGGAAGACGGGACGGTTCCCTATGACGGCATCCCGGTGATGGGGACCAGCCCCTATTACGGCTGCCAGGTGCGGGTGGTGACTTCCCGCCTGGGTTTAACGGACCCGGAAAGCCTGGACGCCTATGTGGCCACCGGCGGCTATGAGGCCCTGGAAAAGGTCTTGCGCCGGATGACCCCGGAAGAGGTTATCGAAGAAATCAAGGCTTCGGGCCTGCGCGGCCGGGGCGGGGCCGGTTTTCCCACGGGCTTGAAGTGGAGCTTTACCCGGCAGGCCCCGGGGGATAAAAAATATGTGGTCTGCAACGCCGACGAGGGCGACCCCGGTGCCTTCATGGACCGCAGCGTCCTGGAAGGGGATCCCTTCACCGTTATTGAGGGCATGACCATCGCCGCCTACGCCGTAGGTGCCGATGAAGGCTATATTTACTGCCGCGCCGAGTACCCTTTAGCCATCAAGCGCCTGAAAACGGCCATCGCCGCGGCGGAGGAAAAGGGGCTGCTGGGCCGGGACATCCTGGGAACGGGCTTTAATTTCGAACTGCACATCAAGGCCGGGGCCGGCGCCTTTGTCTGCGGCGAGGAGACGGCTTTACTGGCGTCTATCGAAGGCCGGCGGGGTATGCCGCGGGTGCGGCCGCCCTTCCCGGCGCAGCAGGGGCTGTGGGGCAAGCCTACCAATATCAATAATGTCGAAACCTACGCCAACGTCCCCTTTATCATCAAAAACGGCGGCCGGTGGTTTGCCGCCATGGGCACGGAAAAAAGCAAGGGGACCAAGGTCTTCTGCCTGACGGGCAAGATCAAGAACACCGGCCTCATCGAGGTGCCCATGGGCATTACCCTGCGGGAAATTATCTTTGATATTGCCGGCGGTATCCAGGACGACAAACAATTCAAGGCCGTGCAGATCGGCGGGCCCTCCGGGGGATGCCTGCCTGAGGACAAGCTGGACCTGCCGGTTGACTACGATTCCCTCACGGCCGCAGGGGCCATCATGGGTTCCGGCGGCATGGTGGTCATGGACGAGAACACCTGCATGGTGGATGTGGCCCGCTTTTTCCTGAACTTTACCCAGGCGGAGTCCTGCGGCAAGTGTACTCCCTGCCGCGAGGGTACGAAAAGGATGCTGGAGATCCTCACCCGCATCTGTGAGGGCGAGGGCAGGATGGAGGACCTGGATACCCTGGAAGCCCTGGCGCGGGTGGTCAAAAACACGGCCCTGTGCGGCCTGGGCCAGACCTGCCCCAACCCCGTCCTCTCCACCCTCCATTACTTCCGCCACGAGTATGAGGCCCACATTAAGGATAAGCGCTGCCCGGCCCATGTATGCCAGGCCCTCCTGGTCTACACCATTGACGCTGAAAAATGCACCGGCTGCGGTGCCTGTGCCCGGGCCTGCCCGTCCGGGGCCATCAGTGGCGAGAAAAAGCAGCCGCATCGCATTGACCCTGCCCTGTGCATCAAATGCGGCAGCTGCATGGAAAAGTGCAAGTTCGGGGCCATATCCAGGCTCTAGGCATTCCCACTTCTATTTAGGGGGGAAACAAATGGCTGACGTCACCCTGACCATAGATGGCAAGCAAATAACCGTTCCGGCCGGGACAACGGTCCTGCAGGCCGCCCGGGATAACGGTATCTTTATTCCTACCCTCTGCCACGACGAGAAGCTCTCGCCCTGGGGAGGCTGCCGGCTGTGCGTGGTGGAAATCGAGGGCATGCGCGGCCTGCCGGCTTCCTGCGTAACCGCCGTGGGTGAAGGCATGGTGGTGCGGACGGCCTCCCCGGCTGTAATTGAAGCCCGCAAAATGATGCTGGAACTGCTGCTGGCCAACCATCCCCGGGACTGCCTCACCTGCAGCAAGAGCGGTGCCTGCAGCCTGCAGGATTACGCCTACTACTACGGCGTAAGGGGCGACAGATTCCAGGGGGAAAAACACGACTATCCCCTGGAGGAGGACAACCCCTTCATCGTCCGGGATATGAACAAGTGCATCCTGTGCGGCAAGTGCATCCGCGTTTGCGCGGAAGTCCAGGTAAACAACGTAATCGACTTTGCCCACCGCGGCTTCAACACCAGGGTAACCCCGGCCATGGACCTGACCTTAAGGGAATCGGAGGAGTGCGTCTTCTGCGGCAATTGCGTCCAGGTGTGCCCGGTGGGGGCCCTGGCGGAGAAGGCAAGTTTATGGCAGGGCCGCGAGTGGGAGCTGGACAAAGTGCGCACCACCTGCACCTTCTGCGGCGTGGGCTGCAACCTGGAGGTCAGCGTCAAGGACGACCGGGTGGTGCGCGTCCGCGGCTATGACAACCCCCTGGTCAACGGCGGCTGGCTCTGCGTCAAGGGCCGTTTCGGCGCCGACTTTGCCGACAGCCCGGACCGCATTACCCGGCCCCTCATCCGCGCGGGCGAGCGGGGCGAGGGCCGTTTCCGGGAAGCCACCTGGGACGAGGCCCTGGAATTTACCGCCCGGCGCCTGCAGGAAATTAAAGAGCAATACGGCAGCCGGGCCGTCGCCGCCTTAAGTTCGGCCCGCTGTACCAACGAAGAAAACTACCTGATGCAGAAGTTCATGCGCGCGGTGATCGGCACCAACAACGTCGATCACTGCGCCCGGACCTGACACGCTCCTACCGTGGCCGGTCTGGCCATAGCATTCGGTAGCGGCGCCATGACGAATTCCATCGCCGAAATCGAGCATAACGACGTCCTGCTCATTATCGGTTCCAACACCACCGAAGCCCACCCGGTCATCGGCCAGAAGATGAAGCAGGCCGCCCGGCGGGGGGCGAAATTGATTGTCGTTGACCCGCGCCGGATCGAGCTGGTGGAGCACGCCCACCTGTGGCTGCCCATCAGGCCCGGGACCAACGTGGCTTTGATTAACGGCCTGATGCACGTCATTATTAATGAAGGCCTGGTGGACGAGGTGTTTGTTGCGGAACGGACGGAAGGTTTTGAGAACCTCCGGGCCGTGGTCCAGAACTACCCGCCGGAGCGGGTAGAAACGATTACCGGCGTGCCGGCGGAAAAGATCTACGCTGCGGCGCGGCTTTACGCTACTACCGAAAGGGCGGGGATCTTCTACACTTTAGGGATAACCGAGCATACCAGCGGCACCAGCAATGTCATGAACCTGGCCAACCTGGCCATGATCACCGGCCATGTGGGCAAGGAGTTCAGCGGCGTCAATCCCCTGCGCGGCCAGAACAACGTCCAGGGGGCCTGCGACATGGGCGCCCTGCCCGACGTCTTCCCCGGCTACCAGAAGGTGGCCAATCCGGAGGTAAGGGAGCGTTTTGCCGCCGCCTGGAACTGCCAGCTGGACAGCACCCCGGGCCTCCGCATCCCGGAGATGATCGACCTGGCGGCCGAAGGGTATATCAAAGCCATGTATATCATGGGCGAGGACCCGGCCCTGACAGACCCGGACATCACCCACGTGCGCAGGGCCCTGGCCAACCTGGACTTCCTGGTGGTGCAGGATCTTTTTATCAGCGAGACGGCGAAGTTTGCCGACGTCATCCTGCCCGGCGCCAGTTTCCTGGAGAAGGACGGCACCTTTACCAGCACCGAGCGCCGGGTGCAGCGGGTGCGCCGGGCGCTTAAACCCAGGGGCGAATCCCGGCCCGACTGGCAGATCATCTGCGACCTGGCGACGCGGATGGGTTATCCCATGCACTACGACTCTCCGGAACAAATTTTTGCCGAGATGGCCGGCCTCACCCCCAGCTACGCCGGCATAAGCTACGCCCGCCTGGAGGGCGACGGCCTGCAGTGGCCCTGCCCGGCGCCCGATCATCCGGGGACGAAGTTCCTCCATGCCGGCAGGTTCCCGCGGGGTAAAGGCCTGCTCCAGGGCATCGAGTACCAGCCGCCGGCCGAGCTGACGGACGAGGAATACCCCATACTCCTCACCACAGGCCGCATGTTGTACCATTACGGCATTACCACCCGCCATTCGCCGTCCCTGGAAAGCTACCGGCCGGAAGAGTACGCGGAGATCAATCCCGCCCAGGCGGCGGAGTTGGGAGTGCAGACGGGAGATAAGGTCACGGTCGTTTCCCGCCGCGGCCGCCTGGTGACGAAGGTGCGGGTCACGGACCGGGTGCCGCCGGGGATCATGTTCATGACCTATCACTATAAAGAGTCGCCGGTGAATATCCTGACCAACGCCGCCTTTGACCCCATCGCCAAGACGGCGGAATACAAGGTGGCTGCGGTACGGTTGGAGCCGGCGGGCTGATTATGCCGGCAGTAGCGTTGGAGATAGCCGGACAAAAAAAGGGGGATCATCAACCGGGTGATCCCCCTTTTTTAGTATTCGAAATCGCCTCTGGGTCCGAACGCAAGTATATGGACTTCCCGCCCCTCCCCGGTCAATACTTACGCGCCTTTATCTTCCCCTTTCAGCTTGCGCCACAGGGTGGTGCGGCTGACGCCCAGGCGGCGGGCGGCTTCGGCCTTGTTGCCCCCCGTTTCGGCCAGGACACGCATAATCAGGCCGCGCTCCAGGATGTTTACCTGGCCGGCCAATTTTTCTCCCGGCCCTTCTCCCGGCGGGCCTTCGCCGGACAGGCCGATTTCCGGTGCCGCCGCCAGCCCCAGGGCCTGGCGCACATCGGCGGCGCTGACGGTGGTATCCTGACAGCGTAGGGCCAACCGCTCCATACAGTTGCGCAATTCCCGGATGTTACCCGGCCACCGGTACCGGAGGAGTTCCCCGGCCGCTTCCGGGGTTAAGCTCCCTGCCGGGCGTTTAAGCTGGCGGCAAAATTCCTGGAGGAAGTGTTCGGCCAGGAGGAGCACGTCGGCCCCGCGCTCCCGCAGGGGCGGGATTTCCAGGTTGAGGACATTGATACGGAAGTAGAGATCTTCGCGGAAGGCCTGTTCCCTGACCATCTGGGCAAGGTTGCGGTGGGTGGCCGCGATAACCCTTACGTTGACGGGGATGATGCGGTCGTCCCCCAGGCGCATAATTTCCCCTTCTTCCAGTACCCGCAGCACCCGGGCCTGCAGGCGAGGCGACATCTCCCCGATCTCATCCAGGAAGATGGTCCCCTCGTGGGCCAGTTCAAAAAGGCCCGGTTTGCCTCCTTTACGGGCGCCGGTAAAGGCCCCCTCGGCATAGCCGAAAAGCTCGCTTTCCAGGAGGTTTTCCGGCAGGGCGGCACAGTTGACGGCGACAAAGGGGCCGTCCCGCCGGGGGCCGGCCAGGTGGATGGCATGGGCGAACATTTCCTTGCCGGAACCTGTCTCGCCGTGGATAAGGACTGTAGATTGGACGGCGGCGTATTCCCGGGCCAGGCGCACGGCTTCCTTCAAGGCCGGGCTTTCGCCGAGAATATCGGCAAAGGTATACTTGGCCACGTGGCCGCGCCCGGCCAGGCGGCGCCGGACCTTATGCTCCAGGCTTTGCAGGCTGGAGATGTTCTGGAATGTGGTCACTACACCTACGGTACGGCCGTCAACGATGATGGGCACGCGGTTGGCTACTACCCTGCTGTTGCCGATGTCCAGCAGCTCACCGAGTTCCGGTTTTCCTGTTTTTAACAAAATATGACATTGGGCGGCGGGGATGACCTCCGTCACCGGGCGGCCGATAGCATCTTCGGCGCGCCAGCCGGAGAGTTTTTCCGCCACCGGGTTGAAGACGGTGATGCGGCCTTCTTCATCCAGGGCGATAATGCCGTCGTAGGCAAAGTCCAGGATGGCCTTGAGTTGCTCGGAACGGCGTTTTTCCTGGTGACGGACCTGTAAAACCCTCTGGGCCTCTTTGAGGGCCTGGTAGACCGCTTCTTTGCCGGAAGTGATTATGACGCTGTTTAAGCCGAAGTTGCGCGCCTCGCGGGCCATGGCAATCTTGCCTATTATTACTTCGGCGCCGGCCTCCTTCAGGGCCAGGATGCCCTGCCGGATGTCATCATGCTGGTTTTTCAGGGTGTACTTGAGAAAAGTTTCTCCCAAAATTGTCTCCAGGCTTTCCAGTCCCTGGATAACATCGGGAACGTCGGCTATGCCGATGGGGCCGCCGAACTGCTTGGCCTGGTAATAGGCGCGTAAAATGTCGTAGCCGCCGATAGGGACATCAACCACAGGCAAGTCTACGGCCTGCTGGATAAGCCAGGCCGTAACGCCGCGGCTGACTATGACCTGGCAGCCGTTTTTTGCCAGTTCACAGGCCAGGCTGGCCCCTTCCTGTACCCGGGCGACGTGAATGGTCAGGTCCTGCCCCAGTTCAACGCTAACCTGGCGGGCGATATGGGCCAGGTCTTCATAGGGTGCAATAAAGGCAATTTCCGCCACGTACTCGTTCCTCCTGCGCCGGTTACGGCATAACGTTGCAAATAAGAAACATTTAAAACAGAAATTAATGTTACATTCGACGTTCAAGATGTTTTTCCTGCCTGGCATCAAGGTTTTATCCGGCCGGACGGGGACGGATGTCAAAAAAGACAGATGGTTGTTAGGAAGAGTCGCCTGTTAAACGTCAAGCTGAAACATATACGGGCGTTGCACCGGGGGTATAATAGTTAAAAAACTGAAACACAAGGAACTGCGGCCGGTTGTTGTTGCCGGCTTTAAACTTTTTCAGAAGCGTTAAACGGCAGGAGACATAGGGCGGTAATATTTTCCAGGCCTATTTGACCGGTTGCTGGCATGAATTTTGCAATTATAATTTTATGTCTGTTGTCACAGCGGAGGAGGCGAAATAAAGTGGCGGTAAAAGAGCTGCCGGTAGTACCTTCGGCCAGGCCGGGTACCATGGCCGCCGGGGCGGCCATGGAGCGTATACGCGAGCGGCGGCCGGTGTTTGAAAAACAGAAATGCAATCTCTGCCGCGAGTGCCTTTTCTACTGCCCGGACGCGGCCCTGGCGGTAGATCAAGGTGAAGTGCGGGTCGATTTACGTTTTTGCAAAGGTTGCGGCATCTGCGCCGTCGAGTGCCCCGTCCGGGCAATTACCATGGTACCGGAATATGCCGGCAACCGGGGCTTTATTGAGAAGTAAGCAGGGAGTGAAGGGAAATGCGCCTGTTATTAAACGGCAACGAAGCGGCCGCCCACGCCGCCCGCCTGGCGCGGGTAGAAGTCCTGGCTTCCTATCCCATTACGCCGGCGGCGCCGGTCATGGAAAAGATAACCCAGTTCATAGCTGAAGGCAGTATGAAATGTAATTTTGTGCGGGTGGAATCAGACCACAGTGCTATGGCTGCGGCCCTGGGAGCGGCCATGGCCGGGGCCAGGTCTTTCCTTATTACCAACTCCCAGGGACTGGCCTACATGAGCGAGGTCCTCTACCATACTTCCGGGCTCCGCCAGCCGGTAGTCATGGCCGTCGTCAACCGGGCCCTGGCGGCACCCCACAGCCGCTTTCCCGAGCACGGCGACGTGGTGGCCCAGGAGACGTGCGGGTGGGTCCAGCTATTCTGCGAAAACAACCAGGAAGTCCTGGATAGCCTCATCCAGGCTTTCCGCCTGGGGGAAGACGAGGGCGTGCGCCTGCCGGTAATGGTCAATTATGAGGGTTATATCCAGTCCCATACCCGGGAAACGGTAGACGTGCCGGAACAAGAAGCAATAGATAACTTCCTGCCCCTGGTGCGGCGGCCGGTACTGGATGTAAATAATCCCCTGGCGGTCAACACCGTTACCGGCCCGGAACTGTATATGGACTATAAATACCACCAGGACGCCGCCCTGCAGCATGCAGGCGAGGTACTCGAGGAAGTCAGCGGGGCTTATGCCCGCATAACGGGCCGCGACTGGGGCGGCGCCGTGTCAGGCTACCGCCTGGAGGATGCCGATATAGTCCTGGTGGCCATGGGCTCCCTGGTCAGCACGGCCAGGTTGGCTGTCGACGATTTGAGGGCGGCGGGGGAAAAAGCGGGACTGCTGAAAATCCGCCTCTTCCGGCCTTTCCCGGCGGCGGCAGTACGGGAGAGTTTGCAGGCAGCCCGGGCGATAATAGCCCTGGACAAAAATATTGTCTATGGCGCTGGTGGTGCTCTGGCCCGGGAACTGCGGGCCGGCCTGTACGGCTTTCCGGCCGCGCCGGTTTACAGTTATATCCTGGGCCTCGGGGGCCGGGATGTAGGCGTGGAAGACCTGGCCGGCATTTACCGGCAGGTAAGCGAGCAACTGGGTTCCGGGACGGCCCCGGCACCCTATCAATGGTACGGCTTGTAGAGCCGGAGGTGAGGGAACATGGAACTAATCAAGACTTTAGCTGAAGTACCGGAAGATGAGCTCTTTACCGGCGGTCACGGCGGCTGTCGCGGCTGCGGTGCGGCCCTGGCGGTGCGCCAGGCCATGAAGGTCCTGGGCCCGCGGACGATTATCAACATTCCTGCTTCCTGTATGGCTACCATCGGCGGGTCGGGTTTAACTACTGCCTGGAAGGTGCCCTTTTACCATTCCCTTTTTGAATGCGCCCCGGCGGTTGCGTCAGGCATCAGGGCGGCCCTGGACATCCAGGGGATTAAAGACGTTAATGTAGTCTCCTGGGCCGGTGATGCCGGCACGGCCGACATCGGCTTCCAGTCCCTGACCGGGGCGGCCGAACGTCAGGAAAATATTATTCACGTCTGCTACGACAATGAAACTTATATGAACACCGGCGGCCAGGCCGGCAGTGTTACCCCCTACCAGGCGATCACGCCTGACACGCCTGCCGGCAAGCCGACGCCGCGCAAGGATATGCTGGCCATAATGGCCGCCCACCACCCGCCTTATTTGGCTACGGCCTCGGTCGCCTATCCCCTGGACCTGATGCAGAAATTCCAGAAGGCAATGGCCATCCAGGGCTTTCGTTACATCCACATCCTGGCCCCCTGCTTCAGGGGCTGGGGCATCCGGGAGGACCAGACGGTGCAGCTTGCCCGCATGGCGGTGGAGTGTGGCCTGTGGCAGCTTTATGAAGAGGTCGACGGGCGGCGGCGGGTGACGGTTGTCCCGGAACGCCGGATACCGGTGCGGGAGTACCTGCGGCTCCAGGGGCGCTTTAAAAACATGGATGAAGCGGCCATCCAGGACCTTCAGGACGAGGTTGATCGCCGCTTCCGGGAGGTGCAGTCATGATCGAAATTCGCTTTCACGGCCGTTACGGCCAGCCGGTAACCGCCCTGGCCGGAAAAGTGGCCCAGGCCGCCCTGGCGGCCGGCAAATATGCCCAGGTCTTTGAAAATTTCGGGGCCTACCGGCCAGGGGCGGCGATGCAGGCGGTGGTTCGGATTGATGACGACTTTATCAGGGAGCGCTCGGCCAATGCCACCCGCCCCGATGTCGTAGTGGTCCTGGACAACAGCCTCCTGGCTATCATGGATGTGACCAGGGGGTTGAAGACCGGAGGGCAGGTTATAGCCATTAACGCTGATCCGGAGGTAAAAAAAAGCAATCAGTCGGTTAACTGGCAATTGATTTCCCTTGATTCAGGCGCAGGTGTAAATAAAGAAGAAGTGATTTTAGCAGCATTAAGCAAGCTGGGCGTGTTTACGCCCCACAATTAAATGGAGTTTTTTCCGGGGTGTAGTTCATTGAATTTTAGAGGGGAGTGATGCAGGATTTTTTTACTAAAAATAGCAAGGGGGGGACGCCGTAGAAGGTTATTATAAAAGGGAATATAGAAATCAAGCCGAAAATTAAAATTAAAGACAGGGGGGAACCTAATGATTATCGAAAGTGCAGTTGTGGCCTTATCCGCCTTTGTAGCCGTTATTGCTTTGCTCTTTTTGCTTATCGGGAAGTTCAAATGGCATGTTTTCCTGTCCCTCTTAATCCCCATCGTCTTAATGGGGCTAGTTACAGGCAAGAATATAAATGCTTTTATTAAAGCTTTTGAAACAGGTTTTGGTAAAACAGTCCAATCTATTGCCGTCGTAATTGTCCTTGGCTCGATTATTGCCGAGGCCTTAAAGAATACTGGCGGCATTGAAAAAATTACCTTAACCATGATTAAATGGGTCGGCGAAAAAAGGATGCCCCTGGCCCTGACTTTGACCGGTTTCGTTATCGGAATTGCCATCTTTTCCGACATCGGTTACGTTATCTTGAATCCTTTAGTGCATTCGGCGGCTATTAAAGTAGGCACCAATATGAGCGTGATGGCTACGGGACTGGTGGGGGCCATGCAGCTTACCCATGCCATGGTGCCACCTACACCCGGACCGCTGGCGGCCGCGGCCCTGGTAAAAGCCGATGTTGGTAAAATTATCGTTTTTGGTAGCATTGCCTGCCTTGTAGGCTCCCTGGCGGGCTGGGTTTATGCACAAATAGTGGGGCCACGGGTGCCTTCACCACCGTCGAAAGAGTTTCTGGGTCAATCATTTGCCGAAAAAGGGATGGAAGCCGAACTGCCCACCACGGCGGCGGCATATGCGCCTATCCTCATCCCCTTAATTTTGATTGCCGGGCAGAGTGTAGCTTCTTTTGCCCTTCCTAAAGAAAGCTTTTTAAGGCTTGCCCTTACCTATTTAGGTTGGCCGGTTGTGGCCTTATCCATTGGTGTTTGGCTGGCCTACCGCAATACCAAGGGAGAGCAGAAAAAGAAACAAAACAGTGAGTGGATTGAAAATGCCCTGCGGACTTCTGCTATGATCATTGTTGTAACTGGCCTGGGTGGGTCCTTGAGTGAAATTTTAAAGGGAACACCGGCGGTAGATCTGATTGCTAAGTCCGTGGCCCAGACGGGGGTTCCGGCCATTTTCCTGCCCTTTGTTTTAGGCGTAATTGGCAACATGATAACCGGTTCGACGACTGTAGGCGTCATTACTGCAGGTTCTCTGGTAGCCCCCATGCTGGGAACTCTTAATTTAAGCCCGGAAGCTGCCATGCTGGCCGGGGCCGCCGGTTCGGTAATTATCAAATATGTAAATTCCAGTTATTTCTGGGTATGCACTTCTCTTTCCAAGATGGAACTTAAATCTGCCTTGATTTCCTACGGCGGCGTTACGCTCGTTGGCGGTATCTTCTCCATGATTGCCGTCTATGTCATGTGGCTTATGCATCTTATTTAAGCAACAAAAACCTGGCCCGGATGGAAGTTGCTTGCAGGCGCCCAATCCGGGCCAGGTGAGCTAAAAGCAGAAAAAGGCTAACCGATACTGCATTGGGCGAGATGGATTTTACAGGCACCAGACGTTTTTACCATATACCCGGGTATGTTCGGGTGGTTGTATAGGCGTTTATGTGCAAAAGGTAAACTGAAGGCTAAATTTTTAGAAGGGAAGTCTTCAGGCATGAACTTTTTCTTTAAAGCCCTGGGTGCTGCAGCCGGGATGGAGCGAATAGTACCAGGCGAAGAGATAACCATAAACGTTGATTTAATTCTTGCTCATGATGGTACTGCCGCTAAAGTCCTGGCTGCCTGGCCTGAAGGGGAAAAAGTCGCGCAACCGGCAAAAGTGGTTTTTACTCTCGATCATGTTATGCCGGCGCCGACGATAGCGAGCCGGCAACTTCATTTGCAATTAAAGGCTTACGCCCGCCAGCAGGGAATTAACCTTTTTGACAAGTGTGAAGGTGTCCTCCACCAGGTGGTGGCCGAATTTTTCCAGCCCCGGGCCGGCATGATTATTGCCGGTGCCGATGGTCATGTAACAACGTCAGGCGCCTTTGGTGCCATAGCATTTTCTCTGACCCCTGCCGATTTGGTACCGGTATTGCTTGCCGGACAACTTCGCTTAGCGGTGCCGGAAACGGTAATAGTAAAAATAAATGGCAGCTTGTCACCAGGGGTATCCCCGCGTGATCTAGGATTGGAACTCCTGCGACGCTTGGGAGGAGGCGCCTTAAAAAATAAAGCCCTACTGCTGCAGGGAGAGGGTGTCTGGCAGCTTTCGCCGAGTGGACGGATGAGCGTTTGTAACCTGATCGGCGAAATGGGCTGTATGACGGGGATGATCCTGCCACCAGAGGAACAGGTTGCCGGCAGCGATTTAATTATTGATGCTTCTACGCTGCATCCCCTTGTTGCCTGCCCTCCGGCTCCAACTAAAATTCAACCGGTGCATGAAGTGGCCGGCTTAACCGTAACCCAGGTTCTGGTAGGCGGTTGCGGGAGCGGTCGCCTGGAGGATTTTGAGGAACTGGCCGCTGCTATGAACGGCAGACCTGTTCACAGGGAAGTAAACCTGCTGTTAGTACCGGCATCCAGGGCTGTTTTGCAGGAGATGGAAGCCAGGGGTTTGAGCAGGAGCTTACTACAGCAGGGGGCCGTAATTCTGCCTCCCGGTTGTGGTCCCTGTCCGGGGCAGCATGCCGGCTTGCTGGCGCCTGGCGACCGGGTGCTGGCAGCTACAGTCCGCAACACTCCCGGGCGCATGGGTTCTCCCGAGGCGGAAATTTACCTGGCTTCACCCCGGACGGCAGGCCTGGCAGCTATCGCCGGAGCCATTGTAGCCGGTTGACGATTACCTTCTTGTAATAAGCCTCCCTCCCAGAGGGACGGCTTTATTGTTTATAAGGAGCTGCCTATAGCAGAGAACCGATTCTCCTTGACGCCCCGTAAAGGGTCTGGTAAAATTATAATGTTGTTCTGGCTAATCCCGATGCAGGGGCTATTTTTTTGCCCGGAAACAGGTTGAGGAGGGGAGACGGATGGCTGGAAAATATGATGTGGTCATCGTTGGCGCCGGCCCGGCAGGGATTTTCACCGCCCTGGAGCTGGTACGGCAGGAAAGCGGGCTCAAAGTGCTCATCCTGGAGAAGGGGCACGGTCTAAATCGCCGGGTGTGCCCGTCCAAGGAGACGCGTTCCAGCTGCCTGCACTGCAACCCCTGTTCGGTAGTATCCGGGTGGGGAGGAGCCGGGGCTTTCAGTGACGGCAAATTAACCCTGTCGCCGGAAGTCGGCGGCTGGCTGAGTGAATATATACCGGAACGGGAAGTAACGGCTTTAATAGATTATGTCGACGGCGTCTACCGCCATTTTGGGGCGCCGGAAAAGGTCTACGGCAGCCTCGAGGATGAGCGGATTGCCGATATCCAGCGCCAGGCCGTCCTGGCCGATTTAAAGCTTATCCCAGCCCCCATTCGCCACCTGGGTACCGGGCGCACCCAGGAGATCCTCCAGGCCATGAAGGATTACCTGGAAGAGCGCGGTGTCGAGGTGCGCACCGATACGCCGGTTGAGGAAATCCTAGTGGACAACAACCGGGTTACCGCGGTGGTTACCCGGCGGGGTGAAGAGATCGGTGCCCGTTATGTGGTCCTGGCTCCCGGCCGGGAAGGCGCCGACTGGCTGCGCCGGGTGGCTGCCAGTTTAAACCTGAAGCTGGCCGTCAATCCCGTGGACATCGGCGTGCGGGTGGAAGTGCCGGCCGCCGTTATGGAACACCTGACCAGCGTTATTTACGAATCCAAATTTATCTTTTACTCGCGGAAATTCGACGACCGGGTACGCACCTTCTGCATGAACCCTTACGGGGAAGTAGTGCTGGAAAATAATGAGGGCCTGGTGACGGTTAACGGCCATTCCTATGCGGACAAAAAGACCAACAATACCAACTTTGCCCTGCTGGTGAGCAAAACCTTTACCGAGCCTTTCAAGGAACCTATTGCCTACGGCCGTTATGTGGCCCAGCTGGCCAACCTCCTGGGCGGCGGCGTTCTGGTCCAGCGCCTGGGGGACCTCCTGTCGGGGCGGCGGACTACGGCCGACCGCCTGGAGAAGGGCCTGGTAACGCCGACCCTGACCGAAGCCACGCCCGGGGACCTGTCCCTGGTCTTCCCTTACCGGCACCTCACGGCTATTGTGGAGATGCTGGCGGCCATGGATAAAATCGCCCCGGGGATCTATTCCCGGCACACCCTGCTCTACGGCGTGGAGGTTAAATTTTACTCTTCAAGGCTCAGCTTGAGCCGGGAACTGCAGACCAATATCCCCGGCCTGTACGCTGCCGGCGACGGCGCCGGGGTTACCCGGGGTCTGGCCCAGGCTTCGGCGGCCGGCGTCATTGCCGCCCGGGCCATTATAACCGGCGCTTAACCGGCGGTCCCGTCGGCACCCGGCCCCGGTACGGGGCGGGGAAGAAATAAAACTGGGTTATAAACAAATAATATCAATATATTGAAAGGCGGTGCTTGCATGGCGGCGGTAGTCCTGGTGGGAGCCCAGTGGGGCGATGAGGGCAAGGGGAAAGTTACCGATTACCTGGCGGAGAAAGCGGAAGTGGTAGTCCGTTACCAGGGAGGGAGCAACGCCGGCCATACGGTAATGGTCGGGGAACGGGAGTTCAAACTGCACCTGGTGCCTTCCGGCATCCTCTACCCTGGCAAGCTCTGCCTTATCGGCAACGGCGTGGTTGTCGATCCGGCCGTCCTGGTCCAGGAACTGGACGGCCTGGCGGAGCGGGGTGTAGATACATCTGGTTTACGAATCAGCGACCGGGCCCACCTTATTTTACCTTACCATAAGGGCCTGGATGCCGCCGAGGAAGAGCGCCGGGGTGAAGCCCGGATTGGCACCACCAAACGGGGCATCGGTCCTGCTTATGTAGATAAAACGTCCAGAACGGGCATCCGGGTGGGCGATCTTCTTGACTGGGAGGAATTTCGTGACAAACTGGCCCGCAACCTGGCCGCAGTCAACGAAGTGCTGGCAAAAATTTACGACCGTCCGGGCTACGAGCTAGAGGCCATCCTGGACGAGTATGCCGGTTATGCCGGGTGCCTGCGGCCCCTTATCGCCGATACCGGCCGCCTGGTTAACGGGGCCCTGCAGGAGGGCCGCAAAGTTCTCTTTGAAGGCGCCCAGGGGACGCTCCTGGACCTGGATCAGGGGACCTATCCTTTTGTGACTTCTTCTTATCCCACGGCCGGCGGGGCCTGTATCGGTGCCGGCATCGGCCCGACGAAGATCAACAAGGTCCTGGGAGTGGCCAAGGCCTATACAACCCGGGTGGGAGCCGGGCCTTTCCCGGCTGAAATAACGGGAAGCCTCGGCGACACTTTGAGGGAGCAGGGCAGGGAGTACGGTACTACAACCGGGCGGCCGCGCCGCTGCGGCTGGCTGGATACGGTAATCCTGCGTCATGCCGCTGAAGTCAACAGCCTGACGGGCATCGCCCTGACCAAGCTGGACGTCCTGACGGGCATAGAGCCTCTTCGTATTTGTACCGGTTATCGCTACGGTGGGGAGATCCTGCGGGATTTCCCGGCCAGGTTGAAAGTCCTGGAGCAGTGCGAACCGGTGTATGAAGAACTGCCCGGCTGGCATGAAGATATCACCAAGGCCAGGACCCTGGCAGATTTGCCGGCCGCCTGCCGGGGATATATCCGGCGAATCGAGGAACTGGCCGGTGTACCCATTCATCTTATCGCCGTCGGCCCGCGCCGGGACGAGACTATTGTGGTGGAAGAAGTTTTATAAGCCATGTTCATGTTTACAACTGGCCTGGGAAGGCCAGTTTTTATTTTGGGGTAAGATTGCCGGCATGAATAGCAGCGGTGCTGGTTAATATTTGTAACCAAGTTTGCGAAATGGATAACACAAACATTAAATATTATACGGGGCCTTTTTAAAGGGAGCCGCAACAAACAAGAGGCCTCCGGCAAAATACTTATTGAATTGCTGCAAAAAAATGTTATAATAGAACCATCAGGTGGTCAGGCCGGACAAAATTACCAGACCATTGCGAGCCTTAAGATATTGTGATGAAGGGTTTCCATACGGCCATTTTCCTGGGCGGGACTTTAAGCGGTGAACATGGCATCGGCATCGCCAAACAAAAATATATGGAGCTGGAATTCGGCGCCGGCGGCGTTGCCGTCATGCAGCGGCTCAAGGAAGCCCTGGACCCCCTGGGTATTTTAAACCCGGGCAAGCTGGTGGGTCCCATGCCGGCAAAGGAGTGATCCTGCCGTGAATCCTTTTGATGACCTGGCCCTGGTAGAAGAGGAAATGGCCAGATGTATGAAATGCGGTAACTGCCAGGCGGTCTGCCCTTTATATAAAGAAACCCTGCGGGAGGCGGCGGTAGCCCGGGGCAAGGTCCAGCTGGCCTACGCTTACCTCAAGGGAGAGTTACGGGCAACCCACCGGCTGGCAGAGAAACTGCTCTTTTGTCTTACCTGTATGGCCTGTGTCGCCAACTGTCCCAGCGGTGTCCGCATCGATACGGTAGTTCTGGCCGCCCGGGCGGCCATGGTGCGGGAAAAGGGCCTGCCCTGGGTAAAAAAAGTGATCTTCCAGGGCTTAAAGCGCCCCCTGCTCTTTGACACGGCCCTTAAAACCGGTCGTCGCTTCCAGCCCCTGGCCCTGCGCTACCGGCCTGACATCCAGCGCTGTCAGCCCCGCTTTCCCATCGGGCTGGAACTGCGGCGGGTATTACCGCCCCTGGCTAGAAGGACTCTGAAAGAAGAGTTTCCCGGGGTAGCCCGCCCGGTAAAACCACGGGCCCGGGCGGCCTTTTTTACCGGTTGCCTGGAAAATTATATTTATACCGATATCGGCAGGGCAGTGGTTAACGTCCTGCTGGCCAATGATATTGAAGTCGTAATCCCGGGGGACCAGCATTGCTGCGGCGTCCCAGTGTTGTTCCACGGCGACGCTGTCACGTTCAAAGAAATGGCAGCTTCCAACCTGCATGTTTTTCAGGGTTATAACTTTGATTATCTGGTGGTGGCCTGCGCCACCTGCGGCGAGGCCTGGAAGCATTTTTACCCGCAGGTCTTTGTGGATAGTTCCGGGGGAGAAATAGCCCGGAACATGGCCGCCAGGACCAGGGACATTAACGAACTGCTGCTGGAAATTGATTTTCGCCGGCCGGCGGCCGTTTTGCCCTTTGAGGTAACCTACCATGATCCCTGTCACCTGGTGCGCGGCCAGGGCATCAGCAGGGAACCGCGGCAGGTGTTGCGCTCTATTCCCGGCCTTGAATTGCGGGAAATGAAAAACGCCGGCTGCTGCTGCGGCGGCGCCGGTTCTTTCAGCCTTACCCATTATGATATGTCCATGCGGGTCCAGGCCCATAAAGTGGCGGCCATCAAGGACACCGGGGTTGATACGGTTGTTACCGCCTGCCCGGCCTGCCGCATGCAGCTGGAAGACGGCCTGGCCCAGGCGGGGCTGCCGCTGCGGGTTTTTCATGTCGTCCAGCTGCTGGAACAGGCTTATGCCGGCAGTGAGGCAGGAAGAGATGGGCTAGAGGTGGGATAAAGAATATCCGGACACGGGAGGGTTATTCTTGGCTCAAGATGATTTAATCTCTTTCTTTACCCGCCAGGCTGAAGCTATGGGGGCGCAGGTTATACCGGTAGACGGCGTCCGGGACATCGGGCCGCAACTGGTTGAGGTTTTAAAGTCCTATGGCCGGAAGGTTGCGCTGGTCGATTCTCCTGTCGCCAGGGAAGCGGGCCTGGAGGCGGCCCTGGCGGCAGCCGGTTTTCACATTGAAAAGGACGGCGCCGGTTTTGCCCGCCAGGTGGATACCGGCATTGTCGAGTTTGATTATGGTATCGCCGAGACGGGGACCCTGGCCATGGACGCCACCGGCCTGAAAGAGCGCCTGGCGGCCATGTTGCCCCTTACCTGCGTAGCCCTGCTGCGGGCAGGGCGAATCCGGGCCAATTTGTCCGGGGTAATCGACGCCTACCTGGAACGGGGCAACTGGCCGGGGTATTTTACCCTGGTCACGGGTCCCAGCCGTACGGCCGACATCGAGCGCAGCCTGACCATTGGTGTGCACGGGCCGGAAAGGCTGTTGATTATCCTGGTAAAGGACAACGGGGGTGACCGCCTTGGCCGGTAAAGAGTTTAGACGTCGTATCCACCGGGCTCTCAATAATGCCAGCCTGCGCGGGGCACTGGAACGCTTTGCCGACGCTTATATCATTTCCCGTGAACAGGTCTACGCCGGCCGGGATTTTGCCGCCCTGCGCGAGAGGATTGCTGCCATCAAGGCCGGCGCCGCCGGCCGTTACGAGGAACTGGCCGAGCAGTTCACCCGGGCGGTAGAGGCCCGGGGCGGCAAAGTCTTTCGCGCGAAGGACGCGGCGGCCGCCAGGGAATATATCTACCGGGTGGCGAAAGAACACGGCATAACCGATATCGTTAAGTCCAAGTCCTTTGCTTCGGAAGAGATCCACCTCAACGAGTTCCTCCAGGAACACGGTATTACTCCCCATGAGACCGACCTGGCCGAATGGATCTTGCAGCTCATGCCCGGGGAAAGGCCGTCCCACATGGTCATGCCGGCCATCCACCTGCCCAAGGAGGAGGTGGCCCGGGTCTTCAGCCGTTACCTGGGTGAACCGGTGGAGCCGGATATTAAAAACATGGTCCGCATCGCCCGCCGTGAGTTGAGGAAAAAGTTTCTTACCGCCGGCATGGGCATCAGCGGCGCTAACATTGCCGTGGCCGAGACAGGGACCATCGTCATCTGCACCAATGAGGGCAACGCCCGCCTTGCTACCACCGTACCGCCGGTCCACGTGGCCATCGTCGGCTACGAGAAGCTGGTGCCGGAGCTGAAAGACATCGTGCCCATCCTGGAGGCCCTGCCCCGCAGCGGTACCGGCCAGCCCATTACCAGCTATGTGACCATGATTACCGGCCCGGTCCCGGCCTGGCTGGGCGAAGGTGAGGGGATTAAGGAACTGCACGTCATCCTCCTGGACAACGGCCGTACCCGGATGGCCGCCGACCCGGTCTTCAAGGAAGCCCTGCAGTGCATCCGCTGTGCCTCATGCACCAATGTCTGCCCTGTCTTCCAGCTGGTCAGCGGCCAGGTCTACGGCCATATCTACAGCGGCGGCATCGGCAGCATCCTGACGGCCTTCTTTAACTCTTTGGAAGACGCTGCCGACCCCCAGAGCCTGTGCATCGGCTGCCGGCGCTGCGCCGAGGTCTGCCCGGCGAAGATCAATATCCCCGACCTGGTATTAAAACTCCGGGAGCGGGTGGTGGAGAAACAGGGCCTTTCCGGCGGTTACCGCATCGCCCTCCGCGGGGTGGTGGCCAAACCGGAACTCATGCATACCCTGCTGCGGGCGGCGTCCCGCCTCCAGGGGCCGGTGACCTGCGGCCGGCCTTTCATCCGGCACCTGCCCCTCTTCTTCAGCAGTTTTACGGCAGGGCGGAGCCTCCCGGCCATTGCCGGTAAGCCCTTGCGCGACCGGGTGAAGGACCTGGAACGTCCTTTAAGCTGGCCCCGCCTGCGGGCCGCCTTTTACAGCGGCTGCGTTATTGACTTTGTCTACCCGGAGATCGGCGAGGCCGTTTATAAAGTGCTGGGCCGTGAAGGCGTGCAGGTAACTTTTCCCCGGGGACAGGCCTGCTGCGGCGCACCGGCTATTTACGCCGGCGACCGGGAGACGGCGGTTAAACTGGCCAGGCAGAATATTGCCGCCCTGGAAGGCGCCGGTGCCGAAGTAATCGTTACCGCCTGCCCCACGTGCGCCGTGGCCCTCAAGAAGGACTTTCCCGGGCTCCTGGCCGGTGACCCTGCCTGGGAAGGGCGGGCCCGGGCTATTGCGGCGAAGGTCAAGGACTTTACCGAACTGGTTTATGAATTGACCGGCGGGCGACAGGAATCTCCCGGATCACCAGCCGGCAATGGTGAAAAACAGCATCCGGGGGAATTGATACCAGCCGGTAAACAGACGGTCAAAGTCACCTATCACGATTCCTGCCATTTCAAGCGTCACCTGGGCCTGGACCGGGTGGCGCGGGAGGTGTTAAAGGGCCGGCAGGGGATAGAACTGGTAGAGATGCGCGAAAGCGACCGCTGTTGCGGCTTCGGCGGTTCTTATAGCATTAAATACCCGGAAATCAGCAGGCCCATCCTGGAGCGCAAGCTGAAAAATATAATGGATAGCGGTGCGAAATTGGTGGCGGCCGACTGTCCGGGCTGCGTCCTCCAGCTCCGCGGCGGTCTGGACCAGTTGGGGAGCGACGTAGAGGTAAAGCACACGGCCGAGATACTTGCGGCTTCTGAAGAATGAAGTGACGTTAATGTTTGATGGATGAGATTCATTTTGCCATGAGGTTCATAATAGTTAACAACAATTTATAGAGGAGGGAGCAGGGATGGAATTAAGACCTATACGGCCAAAAAAAATATATGAAGAAATCGTCCAGCAGATTAAGGACCTCATTGGTGAGGGCAACTTGAAGCCGGGGGACCGCCTGCCTTCGGAGCGGGAACTATCCGAGCGCCTGGCCGTCAGCCGGTCCTCCGTCCGGGAAGCCCTGAGTGCCCTGGCGGCTATGGGCGTCATTGATATCCGGCCGGGAGAGGGTACTTTTGTCCGGAATATCCGCAACGGTTCCATTGTTGAGCCCCTGGCCATGGCCCTGCTCCTGGACCGCCAGGCAGCCATAGAGCTCCTGGAAGCGCGCCAGGCCCTGGAAGGCGAGGCCGCACAGCTTGCGGCCCGCCGCGCCGGGCCGGAGGATTTAGAAAAAATGGCCGAGATTTTAAAGGAAATGGAACGAGACCTGCGGAAGGGCACCCTGGGAGAAGAGGCCGACCTGCGCTTTCACCTGGCCATGGCGGAAGCGGCCCGCAATTCTGTACTGGCCAGGTTGATGCATACGGTATCCGACACCATGCGCCAGGCCCTGCATACCAGTCGCCAGCGTCTTTATACTACCCCCGGCAACCCGGAACTGCTCTTTGAGCAACATAAACGCATTTACGAAGCCATCAAGGCCCACAATCCCCGCGCTGCCCGGAGGGCAATTTGTGAACACCTCCGTTTTGTCGAGCGGGAATTGCAAAGGGAATAGGAGAACTGCCGCCCGGACCTTCTTTGTCAAAGAGTCCCGGCAGTCAAAAAGGCGGGATAATATGCATTAGACCCACCGGGGACATCCAGGTGGGTCTAATGAATCATATCGCCGGTTATATCTTCGGCATTATATAATGTCCAGGGGTCAACGGTCAGGCAGTTGCTTTCATCCCTTTTTCCAGTTAAATCCCAGGCCGCTGTATTATCCAGGATGGTCAAAGTGTTTTTAAATACCTCTTTATTTTGCAGGGGTTCAAAAATCCCGTATAATTGATTTTTCATATCGTAGCGGGTCACTTTGCCGTCAACGAACTGGCAGATAATGGCGTAATCCCTTTCTTTATCAGCATATACCTGTATTAATGCTGGTGGAATCATGTTTATCAACGCTCCTATCTGAGGGGATCAATTTTAAACAGCTCTTTCTTATGATAAGCATTATGCCAGTTATCCATTAATTCATCCTGGTGCAATAAGGTCCAGGCTATGACCAAACTTGCCTGCTTTTTGGGAAGCTGGCCTTTAATAATTAATTATTACAGTCTCATCATTCCCTAAAAACTGCTTCTGCTATTTATTATTATACCATGCTATACGTATCACAAAAGCCCCTTCCCGGGGCTTTAATCTTTCGTGGCGGAGCCGACGGGAATTGAACCCGCGATCTCCGGCGTGACAGGCCGGCATGTTAGACCGCTACACTACGGCTCCAGGTCTGGTGACCCGTGGGGGAATCGAACCCCCGTTACGAGCGTGAAAGGCTCGTGTCTTAACCTCTTGACCAACGGGCCATATATCTGGTGGGCCATCGGAGACTCGAACTCCGGACACCCTGATTAAAAGTCAGGTGCTCTACCGCCTGAGCTAATGGCCCACAGGTTACTATATTACATGCTTATATCACCCCTGTCAAGGGGGGGATTAAATTCCCAGCCTGGGCCCAGGATAAACCAGGGCCGCGGATCGTAATCGTATTTGGGAAAACAAAAATAAAATGCCTGTAAAACCAAAAATAGAATCAAAAAAAATTTTGATACCGGAAGGAATCGATGATTTAATAGCGAATATATTAAGCAAAACAAAAAATAGTAGCTTGTTTCCGGAAAGGGGGCTGGGGCATGCGGGCTGAAGACCGGCGGCAGGAGATAATCCGGCATCTGAACGAGCAGGGCATCGTTAAAGTTACCGAACTCAGCGATATCTTTCAAGTGACCGAAGAAACCATCCGCCGCGACTTGGAACGCCTGGAGAGCGAGGGCTTTTTAAAGCGCACCCACGGCGGCGCCGTAAAAATTGCCTCTAACCAGGAAGAGACGGCTTTCCACATCCGCAATATGCGCAACCGCTACGAAAAGCAGCTCATCGGTAGGAAGGCAGCGGAACTGGTCCAGCCCGGGGATGTTATCGTCGTTGACGCCAGTACTACTGCTCTGCAATTGGTCCATTATATTAAAGATAAAAAGGACCTGGTGGTAATTACCCATGCTTTAAAGGTTGTGATGGCCCTGGTGGGGAACCCGGACATAACGGTCATCTGCACCGGCGGCACCCTGCATTCCCGTACTTTTTCCTTCGTAGGGCCCCTGGTGGAAAATGCCCTGGCGAGCTACAACATTAAGAAGGCTTTTGTTTCCTGCAAGGGGGTAACCCTGGAGGAAGGGATCACCGAATCTACCGAAGTGCAGGCCAGGGTGAAAGCGAAGATGTTGCGGGGAGCTAAAGAGATAATTCTTTTAGCGGATCATGATAAATTTGGTACGGTAGCCCTGGCTACAGTGGCACCGGTAACGGCAGTACACAAATTGATTACTGATATGGGCACTTCTGAGGAGGAATTAGAAAAATTTCGCCGGGCCGGAGTGGAAGTACTTGTAGTCGGAGGGGCGAGCGGTGTCTCGGTAGGGCCACGGGCTGAAAAGAGATTGACGTCATAAGGGTATAGGCTGTAAAAATCAAACAAGCATCCTGGCCGATCGGGGAAGGACGGGTTTGAATGAGTCAAATGCCTTTTCTACAAATGAGAAATATAAACAAAACTTTTCCGGGCGTCCGAGCCCTGGATGCGGTCCGGCTGGAAATTCTGCCGGGTGAAGTTCATGCTCTGGTGGGTGAAAACGGTGCCGGCAAATCAACTTTAATAAAAATATTGGCCGGTGTGGAACAACCCGATCCAGGGGCGGAAATTTTAATCGATGGGAAACCGGCGAACATCCGGCAGCCCATTGACGCCAATCAGCAAGGTATAGCTGTTATTTATCAAGATTTCAGCCTTTTCCCTAACCTGACGGTGGCTGAAAATATAAGTTTTGGCAAGGAAATAGGCCTGGGCAAGCGCTTTGTTAACTGGTTCGAGATTAAAGAAACAGCTACAAATGCCCTGGCTGAGCTAGGGGTTGAATTGGATCTTAATCTACAATTAGAAAGATTACCTGTAGCCAAACAGCAACTTGTAGCTATTGCCCGTGCTTTGGCCTTTAATGCGAGATTTATAATCATGGATGAGCCCACTTCTTCCCTGTCCCGCGGGGAGGTTGAGAGCTTATTTAAAATCATCGGTACCCTAAAAGAAAAGGGAATCGCTATTCTTTTCGTTAGTCACAGATTACAGGAATTATTTACTATTGCCGAACGTTTTACTGTTTTGCGTGATGGCAAATATATCGGTACCTATCTTAAGGATGAACTCAATGAAGAAAAACTCATTTCCTTAATGGTAGGCCGCAGGATAGAATTCATAAAGCAATCCCGAAGCAAAACGGGACCAGTTTTGTTGGAAGTAAAATCCCTAACCAAGAAGGGTAATTTTAAAGACATCTCTTTTACCCTGCATAAAGGAGAAATACTGGGCCTTACGGGTTTAGTCGGCGCGGGGCGGACAGAAGTAGTCCAGGCCTTATTCGGACTTAACGTTCCGGATAGCGGAGAAATTTATCTGGACGGCGTCAAGGTTAATATACGCTCACCGGAAGAAGCCATGGGTCTGGGTATTGGTTATATTCCGGAAGGCAGACAACGTGAAGGGCTGGTATTAAGGCAATCGGTAGCCCAAAATATTTCCCTGGCCTTGCTCAAAAAAATAAGGGGCAAATTTGGTCTTTTGAATGCCGGCAAGGAGAAAGAACTTGTAGAGGAGTATATGGAGGCCCTGGACGTAAGGCCACGGCTGCCCAATATGCTGGCGATGCAGCTTTCCGGCGGCAATCAGCAAAAGGTAGTTCTGGCCAAATGGCTGGCCACACGCCCTAAAATATTAATTATTGACGAACCAACCAATGGCATAGATGTCGGTGCCAAAGCGGAAATTCACAAACTCCTGCGGCAGCTGGCATCGCAGGGGATGGGTATCCTTATGATCTCCTCCGAGCTGCCTGAAATTTTGGCAGTTAGCGATCGTGTTCTGGTAATGCGCCGGGGCCGGTTGGTGGGCGAGTTTGCTATCGAAGAAGCCACCCAGGAAAAAATTATGAACAGGGCTTTTATGGGAATGCCGGGCAGGGTAACGGCTTAAACCTGCCTTCGGCGATACAGGGAGAAGGTGTAAAAAATGAAACAACGCACCAAATCAAAGGAACTATGGATTTTTATAATATTGGTGGTTCTATCAGTCTTGATAAGTGCTCGCAGCAATGTTTTCCTGCGGCCGGATAATTTAATTGACCTGCTAAAAAACAATGCCGTCCTGGGTATCATGGCTTTAGGAATGACGCTGGTCATTATTACAGGAGGAATCGACCTATCCGTCGGCGCGGCGGTGGCGGTGCTGACGGTTTTAATCGGCAAATTTATGGTGACTTTTGGCGGCAACCTGCTACTGACTTTTTTAGTTGCTGTTGCAGGCGGGGTTATCATTGGAATAATAAACGGCACTTTAATTGCCCGGGCTAATATTCCTGCCATTGTAGTTACCCTGGGTTCCATGAGCATTATAAATGGTCTTATGCTTTATTACACCAACGGCTCCTGGATTAACGATCTTCCTGCTTGGTTTATAGATTTCGGCAAAATCACCCTTTTTAAGTTTCATGATGCCGGTGGGAATGTGGTGGGAATCCCTATTCAGATAATAATTTTCCTGATAATGGCTTTATTGACCTGGGCGCTATTAAAATATACCCTCATGGGCAGGGCGGTATATGCCGTGGGCGGCAATCCTGTTTCGGCCAAAAGAGTTGGTATAAATATAGAACGCACTTTGATATTTGTATATGCCTATATGGGCTTCCTGGCGGGCGTGGCGGCAGTTACCCATACGTCTATTATGCGACAGGTTGATCCCAATGCCTTTTTGGGGTTTGAATTACAAGTAGTCGCGGCAGTGGTGGTCGGAGGGGCCAGTCTCGCGGGTGGTAACGGTTCTATCATTGGCACAGTCCTGGGTGTCTTATTTATGGCGGTTCTGAATAACGGGCTTATCCTGACTCATATCCCGACCTTCTGGCAAAAAATTATTGTTGGGTTAATCATTATCTTGGCTGTCAGCTTTGATGTAATCCAGAGGAAACGGATGGAAAAGAGCCTGCCTAGAGTGGATGTAGAATATTAAAGAGGGTGGAATCTTTGTTAAAAACAAGCAAAGAAATGATACTCCTGTATGTTTTTGTGGGTCTCTTTTTGCTAATGTCAGCTGCTTCTCCCTCGAAGTTTTTAACCCTGGGGAACCTCCAGTCCATGGCCACCCAGCTGCCCGAATTAGGCCTGATAGCCCTGGGTATGATGGTGGTTATTATTACGGGCGGGATAGATCTTTCGATTACCTTTACTGCCGCCTTATCTGGGATAGTTGGCGCTTTGGTCCTGTCTTCCGGCTATAGTGCCGGGGTTGAGGGAACAGCAGTTATATTTTTAATCATAAAGGCCCTGCTGGCAACCCTAATCACCGCCTTAATCTGTGGCTTTGTAAACGGCTTACTCATATCGTATGTGGGTGTTTCGCCCATCCTTGTCACCCTCGGAACCATGACGCTTTTTGAAGGGATGAGTGTTTGGCTGACCAAAGGCGGTGCCATATCTGGATTTCCGGGACAGTACCAGTGGATTGGCAATGGTTATTTGGGATTTATTCCCGTTCCAATCTTAATATTTATCGTCTTTGCCGTTTTGACTTTGATTTTACTGGAGCGAACGGCCTGGGGAAGAAGCGTTTATATGTTTGGCTGTAACCCGGTGGCTACCTTTTTTTCAGGCATCAATACCAAAAAAGTGGTAATGCTTGTTTATCTCTATGCAGCAATGATGGCTGCCATGGCCGCCATCATTATGACCTCCCGCTATAATTCGGCCAAGGTGGATTATGGTTCGTCTTATTTATTACAAAGCGTGGCCATTGTGGTCCTGGGTGGGACCGATATCGCAGGGGGCTATGGTAAGGTTGTAGGAACGGTTGTGGCAGCAGGTATAGTCCAGGTACTATCCAGCGGATTGAATTTAATTGGTATTAACAGGTTTATGGTCGACGTGACCATGGGAGTCCTGTTAATTGCCGTATTGTTATTAAACTCCTTCATTAGTAAAAGAAAGCAGGGAAAGGGGGTAAAAAAAGAGCCGAAAAAGATTGGTATTGCCGTGTGAGAAGAGAAGTAGGGATTAAAGACGAGATTAAGGAGGTGAGGGGAAAAGTACAGTAATTGGATAAATTCAACTATATCCCTTTTTTCGCACTTTGATAAAAGGAGGTTATCGAATTAATGAAAAAAATTATAGCGCTTCTATTATCAGTGTTGTTTATGGTTTCCCTCTTAGCTGGTTGTGGCAGCGACAAGTCTAACACCCAGTCGCAGCAGCAACAAGGACAGCAGCAGACCGCTTCGACCAAGGACAATAAATATAAAATTGTTGTCATGCCCAAACTGGTAGGCATCCCCTATTTTAACGCTTCCGAGCAGGGCGCCAAAAAGGCCGGCCAGGACCTGGGCGTAGAGGTGATTTATACCGGTCCCACCAAGGCCGATGCCGCTGAGCAAGTAAAAATGATTGAAGATCTTATTAACCAGGGCGTTGACGCTATTGCCGTGGCGCCTAACGACCCGGCTGCCTTGACCCCTGTGTTAAAGAAGGCCAAGGATAAAGGTATCCTGGTTGTCGACTGGGATACACCGGCCGATAAGTCGGTGGTCGATCTATCGGTGCACCAGATAGATGATAAGCAATATGGTGAGCATATCTGGGACCTGCTTGTCCAGAGTATGGGCACCGATAGTGCTGAATATGCAATTATTACCGGAGGTCTCTCAGCGGCTAATTTAAATACCTGGATTAACTATGGCCTGGAGTATGCCAAAAGCAAATATCCCAACCTGAAATTGGTTACCGACAAGATCCCATCCGATGAAAAGCAACAGGTGGCTTACCAGAAGGCCCTGGAACTGATCAAGGCTTATCCCAACTTGAAGGGTATTATTGGCATCAGTACCCCGGCTCCTATCGGCGCTGCCCAGGCGGTTCAGGAAAAAGGTTTGCAGGATAAAGTCAGCGTCGTCGGGACCGGCCTTCCCAATGACTCCAAAACCTATCTGAAGGACGGGTCCCTGGATGTTGCGACTTTATGGGAACCGGCCAAACTGGGTTATCTTACGGTTGCCTTAATTAAAGACATGCTGGATGGCAAGAAGCCCACCGACGGGCAGGAAGTGCCCAATGTAGGCAAGATCCAGGTCCAATCAGACGGCAAGACGGTCATTATGGGACCGCCTACCGATTTTACCAAAGATAACGTCGATCAATTCAACTTCTAAACGTTAATTGGGGAGGGACAGGGGTTTGCCCCTCCCCTTTTAACCTGAAGTAACGTTAGAGGCAGGTGTAATAAGCATGGAAACCAGATTTTCCACCGGCGTCTGGGCCTTTGACGGCTGCGGTGACCGCTTCTTACTAAGCGGTTATCGCGAAGGCAAACCCGTGGCGGAGCGCATCAAAGAGGCTGCCAGCATTCCCGGTTTGAGCGGCGTAGAGTTAAACTACCCGGCCGACGTGACCGATGCCAACCTGGATGAAGTTGAAAAGGCCCTGCAAGCTAACAACCTTCAGGCTTCTATTATTGGCGTAGATCACAGCGGGCAGCGCAGGTGGCAGTTTGGCAGCCTGGCGGCGGCCGATGCTTCTATCCGCAGGGAAGCCGTAGCCCTGGCCCAAAAAGGTATGGACGTAGCAGCCCGGCTGGGGGCGAACCAGATTAATATCTGGCTGGGACAGGACGGTTTTGATTACTGCTTCCAGGTGGATTATCAAAAGGCATGGCATTGGCTGGTAGAGAGCCTGAAGGAGATAGCCGGTTATCGCAGCGATGTCCGGGTTTGCGTAGAGTACAAGCCCAAGGAGCCGCGGACTCATGCTTTCATTAATAACGCCGCTAAGGCCCTCCTGCTGGTCCAGGAGGTAGGGCTGGAAAATATCGGGGTTACCATCGATGTCGGCCATTCCCTCAATGCCGGGGAAAATGTGGCTGAAGCCCTGGCGTTACTGGCCGGCCACGGCAAGATGTTCCACTTCCACTTCAATGACAACTATCGCAGCTGGGACGACGACCTGTTGGTAGGTTCGGTCCACCTGGTCGAGTACATTGAGCTCCTTTACTGGCTGCAAAAAGTGGGTTATGACGGCTGGTATTCCCTGGACGTCTTTCCTTACCGGGAGGATCCGGTACAGGTATGCCGGGAGAGCATTGCTACTTTGAAAGGCATCTTAAACCTTTTAGAGCGGCTGGGAATCAACAAGCTGGACGAGCTAATCGCAAAAGGTGATGCTATTGCTACCTTGAGCTTTATCCGGCAGCACCTCCTGCCCTGAAGAAATAGGTAGCTAGCAAGAGAGGAGACATCATAGTGGCTTCCGAGTATCAAATCAGGCAGGACATTTGTGAAGTAGGCCGGCGTATTTACGCTAAAGGTTTTGTCGCCTCCAACGACGGTAATATCAGCGTCCGCATCGGGGAGAATGAAGTTTTAACCACCCCTACGGGCGTGAGCAAGGGTTTTATGACACCCGACATGATCATCAAGGTGGACCTGGAAGGGCGAAAAATAGCCGGCAGCGTTAACGTTAAACCTTCATCGGAAATCAAAATGCACCTGGATGTTTACCGGCACCGGCCGGATGTACGGGCGGTAGTTCATGCCCACCCGCCTGTGGCCACCGCCTTTGCCGTCGCCGGTATTCCCCTGGACAAACCGGTACTGCCGGAAATCATCATCAGCCTGGGCGCCGTTCCCATCGCCAGGTACGGCACTCCCTCTACTGAAGAGATCCCCCTGGCGGTCAGGGAGTACCTGGATAAATACGATGCCGTCCTGCTGGAAAATCATGGTGCCCTGACCATGGGGACGGATGTCTACAACGCCTTTTACAAGATGGAATCCATCGAGCACTTTGCCAAGATCAGCCTGGCAGCCCGGCAGCTCGGCGGGGAACGGGTTCTCCCCGGCGAGGAAGTAGAGAAACTGCTGCAGATCCGGGAAAAGTTAGGCGTCAGCGGCCGTCACCCGGGATGCACGGGATGCGGAGCCTGCAACATATCCGGTCAGGCGGATAAGGGGGCGAGCGGCATCCCGGCCGAAGAACTCCAGGAAATCATCAGCGCGGTAACCGGGCAGGTCCTGGCTTCCCTTGGGTATAGGAAACAGTAAAGAAGGGTTAATGTACCCACATCCTACCCTTAAGTTAAATTAATTACAACCGGTGCAAGTCAATTACGGAGGCACACCATGAATAACCAAGCCCTGGGTATCATTGAAGTTCGCGGCCTGGCCGCTGCCGTTGCCGCCGCAGACACTGCCGCCAAGACAGCGGCAGTTACGATCCTCGGCTGGGAGCCTACCAAAGGCGGCGGGCTGGTGGTATTAAAAATCAGCGGTGAAGTCAGCGCCGTCACGGCAGCCATCGAAGCGGCAAAGGAACAGGTTGTTAACGTCAGCACCGTTTTTGCCAGCCGGGTCATCGCCCGGCCCAAGGAAGAACTGGCGGAGTATTTAAGCTAAGGAATTCCTAAGTAGAAATTCCGGAGAACTTTAGAAATTAAGGAGGAAGATTCAACCCATGAGCGCTTTAGGCCTCATCGAAACCAAAGGACTGGTCGCGGCCATCGAAGCCGCCGACGCCATGCTAAAAGCCGCCGGCGTCGAACTGGTAGGCATGGAAAAGATAGGTTCGGGTCTGGTGACCGTCATGGTCAGCGGCGAAGTCGGTGCCGTGAAAGCCGCCACCGAAGCCGGCGGTGCTGCCGCCGCTAAGCTCGGGGAAGTCATTGCCGTCCATGTGATTCCGCGTCCCCATGCCGATGTAGCCCGTATCCTGCCAGCTAAAAAAGACGACAAAACTAAGGGGGTAGATTAACATGAAGGACGGCGCCCTGGGGCTTATCGAAACCAAAGGTTTGGTCGCTGCCATCGAAGCAGCCGATGCCATGCTCAAGGCCGCGAGTGTCGAACTGGCCGGCATGGAGAAGATCGGGTCCGGTCTGGTCACCGTCATGGTCAGCGGTGATGTCGGTGCCGTCAAGGCGGCTACCGAAGCCGGGGCCGCAGCCGCCGGGAGGCTCGGCGAGATTGTTGCCGTCCATGTAATCCCGCGGCCCCATACGGACCTCAGCAGGGTATTACCGGCATAAAGCGGTGAGCAGAAATGATCGACGAAAACATTATCGCCGGCATTGTGGCCGAAGTTTTAAAGAACATCCAGCAGCAGTCCCGCAATGGGACGACGGCTACCGCAGCAACAGCGTGTAGCGGTGCCTGCCAGGCGCGGGCCGGCCGGGCCGCGGTAGCTACCTCCCTTGGTGACAGAGGTGTATACAGCGACCTCAACACAGCCATCCATGCCGCCAAAAGAGCGCAGCAAGAACTGGTCAAGTTAAATCTCAAGACCAGGGGCGAGATCGTCGCCGCCATCCGCCGGGCAGCCATCGAAAACGTAGCAACAATCGCCCGGCTGGCCCATGAAGAAACCGGCTACGGCCGGATAGAAGACAAGATCCAGAAGAAGCTCTTTGCCGCCCGGTTAACACCCGGCATTGAAGACTTAAAGACCGAAGCCATCAGCGGCGACAACGGCCTCATTTTGATTGAGCGGGCGCCCTTCGGCCTTATTGCTTCCATCGAGCCGGCCACCCATCCCGGCTCCTGTGTCATCAACCACGCCATCAGCATGGTCGCCGCCGGCAACAGCATCATCTTCCTGCCCCATCCCCACGGGCTTAAAACCACCCAGTACCTGGTGCGCCTTTTTAACACCGCCATCCAGGAAGCCGGCGGGCCCGAAGATTTGCTGGTAGTAGGCGATAAAGTCAGCCTGGAAAACCTGGACCTGGTCTTAAGCCATCCCGGGGTAGATCTGGTTGTGGCCACCGGCGGGCCGGAAGTAGTCAACCGCGCCTTAAGGAGCGGCAAAAAAGCCATTGCCGCCGGCCCCGGCAATCCCCCGGTAGTCGTTGACGAAACCGTCCAGGACCTGGACTACGCCGCCAGGTGTATCATCGACGGCGCCGCCTTTGACAACACCGTCCTCTGCATAGCCGAGAAGGTCATCATCGCCGTAGAAGCAATAGCCGATGAGCTCCTCTTCCACCTGCAGAACCACGGCGCCTATCTCGTGCGGGATGAAGGAGATAAAGAAAAACTCATGCGCACCATCCTGCCCGACGGCAAGCGCTTCCATCCAGACCTCATCGGCCGGGACGCTACCATTATATTAAAACAAGCCGGCATCAACGCCCCTGAAAGCACCAGAATTGCCCTCATGGAATGTCCCCCGGAGCATCCCCTGGTGCAGGAAGAACAGCTGCTGCCCGTCCTGCCCCTAGTACGGGTGCCGGACTTTGACGCCGCCCTGGAGCTGGCTGCCCGGGTGGAACACGGCTTTAAACACACGGCCATCATCCACAGCCGGGACGTCGGCCGCATCACCGCTTACGCCCGCAGGCTGCAGACCGACATCCTGGTGGCCAACGCCTCCTCGGCCGCCGGGTTAAACATCGGCGGCGAAGGGCATTTCAGCCACACCATCGCCAGCCCCACCGGCGAGGGCATCTGCACCCCCCGCACCTACACCCGGGAACAGCGGACGGTAATCGCCGGGGCGCTGCGGACGGTAGACTAGGAACAAGGAACTTGAGCGGAGTGAATACCGCCTTGAAGGAAATAGCTGCCAGCGAACTGAACGCCATCATCAATAAAATTGCCGCCGCGGGGGTGGTCGGCGCCGGCGGGGGCGGTTTCCCTACCGCCTTTAAACTGAAGACTAAAACCCCTATCCGGACCGTCATCATTAACGGGGCCGAGTGCGAACCTTTACTTAAAGTCGACCAGGAACTAATGGCCCGTTACCCGGAGGAACTCCTGGCCACTTTAGCCACCCTTGTTCAGGCCACCGGCGCCGAGACAGGGGTCATAACCCTCAAAGAAAAATACCGGGAGGCCCATGCTGTCCTGGCAGGAGAAATAAGGAATTATCCCGGCCTAAGGCTCCACCTCCTGCCGGACGTCTACCCCATGGGGGACGAGCACTTATTGACCTATAACGTCACCGGCCAAACAATTCCGCCGGGAGGTTTACCCCTGCAGGCTGGAGCGGTGGTTTTAAACGTCGAGACCTTATATAATATTCACCACGCCCTGGCAGGTAGACCTGTAACCCATAAATACGTCACCGTTACCGGCGCCGTCCGGCAACCCGTCACCGCCAGGTTACCTGTTGGCACCCCGGTGCGAGAACTCCTGAACCTGGCCGGCGGTCCGATTGAAAACGAATACCTGCTTATCGCCGGGGGTCCCTGTATGGGTAAGGTTACAAGCTTTAATGCGCCGGTTACTAAAACTACCAAGGGCATCATTGTCCTGCCACTGGATCACCCCCTGGCTGACCGTTACCGGCGGGACCTGAACCGGGAGCTGAAGATAGCCCTCAAAGCCTGCTGCCAGTGCATGCAGTGCAGTGACTTCTGCCCGCGGCACCTTTTAGGCCATCCCCTGGAACCCCACAGGGTCATGCGCGCGGTTACCTGTGGCCTGGCCGATATAACCCTGCCCCAGGCCCTGCTGTGCAGCGAGTGCGGCCTCTGCGATTTTTATGCCTGCCCCTTCAGCCTTTCCCCGCGGCAGGTCAATAGGAAAATCAAGGCCGAACTACAGCAGAAAGGTTTCCGGCCCGGCCCCTGGCAGGCTACAACTCCTTCTCCTTTTCGGGAAGGCCGGCAGGTCCCCACAAAACGCCTTATCGACCGCCTGGGCTTAAAAGAATACGCCGCCCGCCCGGTAACTTTCATAGAAGACAGCATCACGGTTAACCGGGTCCACCTCCCCTTAAGGCAGGGTGCTGGCGTCGCTCCTCGACCGGTAGTCAGGGTAGGCGACCGGGTAGAAAAGGGTTCCCTTTTGGCGCGCATAGACGATGATACCCTGGGATCCGGCCTTCACGCCAGCATTAGTGGCACCATTATTACCCTCAACAGCGAAATTATAATTGAGGGAGGTGGTGACTGATGGGTATCGCCGTCGGACTTATTGAACTTAAGAGCCTGGCGCGGGGATTAATGGTAGCCGATAGCTGTCTTAAGGCTGCGCCGGTAGATGTAAAAATACGCACCACCTGCCCCGGCAAAAGCCTGATTGTCTTAACCGGCGAGATCAGCGCCGTGACCAGCGCCGTAGAACACGGCGTCACCGCCGGCGGGGTAACGGTCGTCAGCAGCTTGATCCTGGGCAACCTCCATCCGGGAGTCCTGCCGGCCCTGAGCGGGATAGCCGAGGTAATCCCTAAAGGGGCCATGGGAGTCCTCGAGACTTTCAGCGTTACGGCCGCCATCAAAGCCGCCGATATAGCCGCCAAGGCCGCCGTTGTGGAGCTTTTGGACATCCGTCCCGCCTACGGGCTGGGGGGCAAAGGGGTAGTCATCCTGACTGGCGGCGTCGGCGCCGTCCGGGCTGCCGTTGATGCTGTTACACCCCCCCTCAAAGAAGAAGGGGAACTGGTGGATGCCATTGTTATCCCATCTCCCCATCCAGGATTATGGGAGCAACTGGGGTAAAGGCCGTCAACGGGACGGGCCCGAACAAGGGCTTAAATAAGTTGTAGTTTGACCTTTAACCTTTGTGAAGCAAGGTGACTGCTAAATGTCCAATGCTGCCCTTATCGAATTAATCACCAGGGAAGTCCTGGCCGTACTAAAGGAACGCAGTGATAAAACAACCCGGACCAGTACTCCAGCTCCTGCCACCCCGGCAGCCAAACGCGTTCCCGTGGCCGTCTCGGCGCGCCACGTCCACCTGGCCCAAAAGGAGATCGACATCCTTTTCGGCCCCGGTTACCAGCTTACCAAAAGAAACGATCTCTACCAGCCGGGAGAATTTGCTGCCAACGAGGTGGTCACCCTGGTAGGTCCGAAGTTGCGTCCCCTCACCAACGTCCGCATCCTGGGGCCGGTTCGCGACCGCACCCAGGTGGAGATCTCCCGTACCGACGCCATAACCTTAGGCATCCCGGCACCGGTGCGCCGCTCCGGGGACCTGGCCGGCTCGGCCCCAATTACCCTGGTCGGGCCGAAAGGCGCGGTTACTCTGCCCGAAGGGGCCATCATCGCCAACCGCCACATCCACATGAGCCCGGTTGAAGCTGAGAAATGGGGTATCAAAGACAACGACGAAGTCACCGTGCGCACCGTTAACTGCGAACGGCCCACCATCTTCGGCGGCGTCCAGGTACGGGTAAGTCCCAAATTCAAGCTCGTCATGCACATCGACACCGACGATGCCAATGCCGCCGGGCTGCAGTGCAATGACGAAGTAGAAATAAGGTGAGAAGATGCTCATCGCTGAAGTTACCGGCACAGTGGTCGCCACCCGTAAACATGAAAGCCTTACCGGCAGCAAGCTTCTTCTCATTCGCCCCCTTCATGGCGGTCGCCGCGGGGAAACCCTGGTGGCCGTAGACGCCGTCGGTGCCGGCAGGGGGGAACTGGTACTGGTAGTCGCCGGGAGCGCCGCCCGGCTGGGCCTTGGTGTCTCCCAGGCCCCGGTGGACCTGACCATTGTGGGCATTATCGACCAGGTAGAGGGTGACATCAAGGGGCTGCCACGCTGAGCTTGTGCCAGCAAGACAGGTGGCAACAACCTGTTACCTTCAAAAAAATTATGGCCTGGGAGGGCAAAGGGGCTTTTTTCGATGGTTTGTGCCCTTCCGGGCATGGGCGATTAACATGAAAATAAGGCCTAAGGGGGAAAAAGATGCAAGTCCTGGCCTTAAACTGTGGTGGGTCTTCGATAAAGTACAAAGTCTTTTCCATGCCCGAAGAAAAAGTATTGGTCCTGGGCAGCGTTGAAGGCATAGGCAGCCAGGAGACCACCCTGCGGCATCAAGATTTAACAAGCGAGGCGCCTGATTGCCAAAAGCAATTACCCCGGGGTGACTACGGCGAAGCCCTGGAAGAAATCCTCAAGTTATTGCAGCCTTACCAGATTGAGGCTGTCGGTCACCGTGTGGTTCACGGCGGCGCGGGCCTCCGGCGACCGGCCCGCATTGATGCCGCTGTCCTGGCCACTTTAAAGGCCTGCTGCCAGCTGGCCCCCCTGCATAACCCGGCCAACGTTGCCGGTATCGAGGCCGTGGCGCGGCTCCTGCCCCAAGTACCCCAGGTGGCCGTCTGCGATAACACTTTCCATCTCACCCTGCCGCCCCGGGCCTATCTCTATGGCCTGCCCTATGAATATTATGAGCGTTACGGCCTGCGCCGCTATGGTTTCCACGGCATCACCTTTACCTATATGGTCAACCGCGCCGCCCAATTGCTAGGGCAAGACCTGAAGGAACTAAAAATCGTCTCTCTCATGCTCGGCAGCGGCACCACGGCCAACGCCTGCTGCGGTGGACAATCAATTGATGTCTCCACCGGTTTTACGCCTACGGAGGGGTTGCTCCAGTCCACCCGCTGCGGTGATGTCGACCCCGGCGTCCTTGTTTATCTCCTGCGGCAGGAAGGCCTTGACCCTGATGCCCTGGAGGAAGTAATCAACAAAAAAAGCGGCTGGCTGGGTATCTCCGGCGTCAGCAACGACTACCGGGCCGTGGAAGAAGCCGCCCTTCTGGGACACGAACGAGCCCGCCTGGCCCTGGAGGTCCTGGCCTACCGGGCAAAAAAATATGTTGGTGCTTACGCCGCGGCCATGGGCGGGATTGATGTCCTGATTTTTTCCGGTGGCATCGGCGAAAAAAGTAGCAGCCTGCGCCGGGAAATCTGCCGCGGCCTGGAGTTCCTGGGCATCAAGCTGGACGCCGAACGCAATGAAAACGGGAACGGCGACCGCGTAATCTCCAGGCCGGAGGCCGGCGTCCGGGTTCTGGTGGTGCATACCGATGAAGAAGTAATGATCGCCCGGGAAACGGTAAAGGTACTGGCCGGGAAAGAGCCCTCCGGGGCTTTTGGCCAGGGGTGGATCTCCCTTTAACGCAATTATTCTCAAAGGAGATGGGCAAGTATGCGCTATCTTGCCTTTGACCTGGGGGCCGAGAGCGGCCGGGCCATAATCGGCACCCTGATGGATGGCCGCCTCAACCTCGAAGAAATTTATCGTTTTCCCAACGAGCCTGTCCGGATTCCCGACGGCCTGCACTGGGATGTTTTACGCCTATTTCATGAGATGAAAGAAGGCCTGCGCCGGGCTACGGCCCGCTACGGGACGGGCATTAAAAGCCTGGCCGTCGACACCTGGGGCGTGGACTTCGGGCTCCTGGGGGAAAAGGATATCCTACTGGGCAATCCTTACCACTACCGGGACGGCCGTACCGGGGGTGTGATGGAGGAAGCCTTCAAGATAGTACCGCGAGAAGAGATTTTTTCCCAGACCGGCATTCAATTTCTCCCTTTCAACTCCCTTTACCAGTTCCTGGCTCTGCGGCAACAACATCCGGACCTGTTAAGCCGGGCGCAGTCCTTTTTAATGGTACCTGACCTTTTCAACTTCTTTTTTACCGGCATAAAAGCCGGGGAATTTACCAATGCCACTACCACCCAGATGTATAACCCCCGTACCGGAACCTGGGCCACTGATATGCTGGCAAAGCTGGATTTACCCGTTAACCTGCTCCCGGAAGTCAACCCGCCGGGTACGATTATAGGCCCCTTACTGCCCCGGGTGGCCCGGGAAACGGAAACAGGTGCGATACCGGTTATCGCCCCCGGCAGCCACGATACCGCCAGCGCCGTAGCCGCCGTACCGGCGGCAGGACCGGACTACATGTACATCAGCTGCGGCACCTGGTCTTTAGTAGGGACGGAAGTAAAGGAACCGGTAATCAATGAACAAACCTTGCGTCTCAACTTTACCAACGAAGGTGGGGTCGGCGGCACCTTCCGGCTCCTCAAAAATGTCACCGGCCTGTGGCTGGTCCAGGAGTGCCGCCGCACCTGGGCGCGCCGGGGGGAAAATTTAAGTTACAGCGAGCTTACGGCCATGGCCCGGGAAGCCCGACCCCTGGTTGCAGTTGTCGACCCTGACCACCCTTCCTTCTTGAACCCGGAGGACATGCCGGCGGCCATCCAGGTCTATTGCCGGGAAACTGGCCAGCCGGTTCCCGGCACGAAGGGCGAGACCGTCAGGTGCGCCCTGGAGAGCCTGGCCCTGAAATACCGCTGGGTACTGGAAAAGCTTGAATATATTCTGGGGAAAAAACTCCCCGTCGTCCACATGGTAGGCGGCGGTACGCAAAATGAGCTCCTCTGCCTGTTTACCGCCGGTGCCACCGGGCGCCCTGTTGTGGCCGGTCCGGTGGAAGCCACGGCCGCCGGCAATCTCCTGGTCCAGGCCATGGCTATGGGTGAAGTAAAAAACCTGGCTGAAGCGCGGGAGATAGTACGCCGCTCCTTCGCCTTGAAAACTTATGACCCGGAAAATATAGACGCGTGGGAAGAAAAATATAAAGTACTTGATAAGCTGGTGAGCTGATACCTTTCCGGGGTTTGTTGGGTTACCAGGGAGGTAGATTGTGATGAAAGACCATAACCTGGTCATCGGCCTTGACTTTGGTACCGATTCGGTACGGGCGATGGTGGTCGACGCCGCCACCGGGGAAGAACTGGCCGGTGAGGTAGCATATTACCGGCGCTGGGTTGCAGGTATGTACTGCGATCCGGGCAAGAATCAATTCCGCCAGCACCCCCTGGACCATCTCGAAGGGATGGAAGCCGCCGTCAAGGGAGCCCTGGCCAAACTGGCGCCAGGATTGGCACAGCGGGTGGTGGGTATCGGCATCGACACCACCGGTTCCACACCGGGACCCGTCGATGCCGATGGACGCCCCCTGGCCCTGCTACCGGAATTCAGCGAGAACCCCAACGCCATGTTTATACTCTGGAAGGACCACACTGCCGTGCAGGAGGCCGGGGAGATTAACCATGCGGCCCGCCACTGGGGCGGCACCGACTTCACCAAATATGAAGGAGGGGTCTATTCTTCCGAGTGGTTCTGGGCCAAGATCCTCCACATATTACGTCACGACCCGGCGGTAAGGACGGCAGCCTATTCCTGGGTTGAGCACTGTGACTGGATACCGGCCCTGCTCACAGGCTACGAAAATCCACGGCTATTCAAGAGAAGCCGCTGCGCGGCCGGACATAAGGCCATGTGGCACGAAGAGTGGGGAGGGTTGCCACCGGAGGAATTCCTGGTCCGTATCGACCCCCTCCTGCAGGGCTTGCGCGAACGGCTCTACACCAAGACGTACACCACAGCTACCAGGGCCGGAGACCTCACGCCCGCCTGGGCGGAGCGTCTCGGTTTACCCCCGGGCATTTCGGTAGCCGTAGGGGCTGTGGACGCCCATGTGGGCGCTGTGGGCGGCGGGATCACCCCCGGCGCCCTGGTGAAGATCATAGGCACCTCCACCTGCGACATAATGGTTGTCCCCAAGGAAACAATGGGCGCTAAATTAATTGGCGGCATTTGCGGCCAGGTAGACGGCTCGGTCATCCCCGGCCTCATCGGCCTGGAGGCGGGCCAGTCAGCCTACGGCGACGTCTATGCGTGGTTCAAAGACCTCCTCTCCTGGCCCCTTAAGGCCCTGCTGCCGGAAACCTCCCTGGTTGCCAGGGATACCGGTGAGAAGTTACAGGAAGAGATAGAAGGCCGCCTCCTCCGGCGCCTTTCGGAAGAAGCGGGAAGGATCGAAGCCGGCGCGACGGGCTTACTGGCCTTGGACTGGCTCAACGGCCGGCGGACCCCCTATGCGGACCAGACTCTTAAAGGAGCTATTACCGGCCTGACCCTGGGAACAACCGCGCCGAAGATTTTCCGTGCCCTGGTAGAAGCTACGGCTTACGGGGCCAGGGCCATCAACGAAAGGTTTATGGAAGAAGGCCTGGAAATTAAAGAAGTCATCGCCCTGGGCGGCATTGCCAGGAAGAACGACTTTGCCATGCAGGTCCTGGCCGATGTTCTGGCCATGCCTATCAAGGTAGCTGCCTCGGACCAGACCTGCGCCCTGGGGGCCGCCATGTTCGGCGCCGTTGCTGCCGGGTTGTACCCAACGGTGGAGGCGGCCCAGGAAAAGATGGGCTGCGGCTTTGCCAAAACATATACCCCTGACCCTGAAAATGCCGCCAGGTACCGCGAACTGTACCGGGACTATCTGGACCTGGGCAAGATCCTTTTCCCAAAACTATTGACATAGAGCCCTAAAAAACTTGACAAACGTACAGAAAGGGGGTAAAATAGTTTACACATGCGGAAGTAGCTCAGCGGTAGAGCATCGGCTTCCCAAGCCGAGGGTCGCGGGTTCGAATCCCGTTTTCCGCTCCAGCTATATTATTTATGGATATTACAAATTTCGGCCTGCCAGAAATCCGGTGCACGGACTGGAGCAGGAGGTCATTATTAAGACCGGTGGTGAGGAGCAGTAGCTGCTCCTCATTTTTTTAGTCACGCCCAATCCTGTTGCCTTGTAAGTCATTACGTCTCCTTGTAAGCCGTCCCCCTTTTCAATAACCACGTATTTAAACGAGGTAGAATACTGAAATAAGGAGTGAGATTATTATCTCTGATGATTTCACGACAGATGGCCGGGACGCGTACCGGCAGGCAGCCTCGACGTCTTGTCCTGGCCTTGATATTAGGTGCCTTGACGGGGCTAGGGCCGTTTTCCATAGATGCGTATCTTCCGGCGTTGCCTTTACTAACAGAGGACCTTCGCACCACCCCGTCAATGGCCCAGTTGACTTTGACCGCATGCCTGCTGGGTTTGGCTTTGGGGCAGCTGGTAACAGGGCCGGTCAGTGACTCCCACGGCAGGCGCCGGCCGCTGCTTTTGGGACTGTTGATTTACGGGTTTGCCTCGGTGATGTGCGTGTGGACCCGTTCTATTGGCCTTTTTATCGTTCTCAGGTTCTTCCAGGGATTGGCCGGGTCGGCCGGTATTGTCATCGCTCGTGCTATCGCCCGTGATTATTATGAAGGCAAGGAACTGACGCGTTTTTTTGCTTTATTAATGTTGGTTAACGGGGTGGCGCCGGTGCTGGCACCGGTATTGGGCGGTATACTTTTGCGTTTTACCTCGTGGCACGGTGTGTTTATCATGCTGGCATTACTTAGTATTTCCTTGTTGTTGATAGTCTTGAGCGCTTTGCCGGAAAGCCTGCCGCCGCAGCGCAGGGTGCAGGGAGGGTTACAGGCTACGATAGGAGCCCTCGGTAGCCTCGCCACAAACGCAGGGTTTATGGGTTATGTTCTGACCCAGGGATTTGCATATGCCGCCATGTTCGGTTACATATCAGGTTCATCCTTTGTCTTGCAGGAAGAGTACGGCGTATCACCGCAGGTGTTCAGCGTCATTTTTGCCGTCAACGCTACCGGGCTTATTTTGGCCGGCCAGGCCGGTGCGATTGCCTCTGGGCGCTGGGATGAAAGGCGGGTCCTGGTGGCCTCGTTGATTATTGCTGTTGCGGGCAGCCTGGCGTTGCTTTTTGCCGTTCTTGGTCATGCGAATCTGGCTATAGTGCTGATATCGTTATTTGTCGCCATTGCCATTGCCGGCGCAGTAGGCACGACATGCACCTCCCTGGCTTTGCAAAACCAGGGCCGCGTTGCCGGCAGCGCTTCGGCGTGGCTCGGCGTAACTGGAATGCTACTCGGCGCCCTGGTTTCGCCCCTTGTGGGCCTGGGCTTCAATCGTATTGCCGTGTCAATGGCTGCAGTGATTGTCCTTTGCCACCTGGCGGCCGCCCTCGCATACTGGCTGCTGGCCGCGCGGGGTAGTGGTGCAAGGGTGGAGAAGACTTTGTCGCAACGCGCGTGAGGTCCTATAAAAACCGGGCCCATGGAGCAAAATAGGTAAGAAGTTGCGTAAAGGAAGGCGGTTAAACATGGGCCTGGGAAAGCCGGATAATTGTTTGCTGGTGATTTTCGGCGGTACCGGGGACCTGGCCCGCCGTAAACTATACCCCGCCCTATATAATCTCTTTGTCGATGATTTCCTGCCGGATGCCCTGCAGATCGTTGCCGTGGGGCGGCGCTTTTTTACGCGCGAGGGTTTTCATAATGAAATAGTCTTACCTTCCCTTAAGGCCTTTTCCCGCCGCGCCTCCAACCCGGACGGCCATTTTGCATCCTTTATCGGCCGTGTCCATTACTTTCAGGCCGACCTTTATGACCAGGGGGGTTATACTCGCCTCAGGCAATTTATAGAGGAACTGGAAGAAAAGTCGGGCTGCCAGGGCAACCGCATTTTTTACCTGGCCGTGGCCCCGGAACACTTTGGCCCCGTGGTCCGGAGCTTAAAGGAAACAGGCCTGGTACCGGCGCGGGGCTGGCAGCGGGTTGTTATTGAGAAACCCTTCGGCCATGACCTGCCTTCGGCGGCAGAATTAAACCGCCAGCTCCGGGCGGCTTTCAGCGAGGAAGAGATTTACCGCATCGACCATTACCTGGGGAAAGAAATGATCCAGAACATCATGGTCATCCGCTTTGCCAATACCTTTTTTGAGCCGGTCTGGAATAATAAATATATCGACCACGTCCAGATCACTTCGGCGGAAACGGTGGGCGTGGAGGACCGGGGCGGCTATTACGACAGGGCCGGGGCCCTGCGGGACATGGTCCAGAACCACCTCCTGCAGCTGGTGACCCTAGTGGCCATGGAACCGCCGGCGAGCCTGGCCACTGAAGCTATCCGCGACGAAAAGGTAAAGGTGCTGCGCTCTTTGCAACCCCTGGACGCGGCAGCAGTCAGCAAGAACGCCATCCGCGGCCAGTACGGTGCCGGGGAGATAGATGGGCAGGTGGTACCGCCTTACCGCCAGGAAAAGGAAGTGGCCCCTGATTCCACGACGGAAACATTTGTCGCTTTAAAGCTTTTCATCGAAAACTTCCGCTGGGCCGGCGTGCCCTTTTACCTGCGTACGGGCAAGCGCCTGCCGGTTAAAGTGACGGAAATTATCCTCCAGTTTAAATCCCTGCCGGATATCCTGTATTTTAAGGAATACGGCGAATTACGCCCCAATCTCCTGGTCATCCGCGTCCAGCCCCTGGAGGGTGTCTACGTCCAGCTCAATGCCAAGCGGCCGGGGAATAATAATTACATCGTACCCATCCGCCTGGACTTTTGCCAGAACTGCGAGGTGGGCGTTAATTCACCCGAGGCTTACGAGCGCCTGCTTTATGATGTAATGCGGGGGGACCCCACTCTTTTCACCCGCTGGGATGAGGTGGAGGCGGCCTGGCGGTTTGTGGACCCCATTGCCGCTGCCTGGACGGCGAGGCCACCCCTTTTTCCCAATTACGCCGCCGGCCAGTGGGGACCACCGGCGGCGAGGGAACTCTTAATCCGCGACGGCCGCCACTGGTGGCAGGAAGATGAATTGCTGCCGGAACGTGGGTAGCTAGAAATAAATGAACGGGCTGGTGAAAGCTTGCGTATCTACGACATATCCATGCCCATATATCACGGCATGCCCGTCTATAAAAACAGGGCGGAAAAACAGCCGCAGCTAGAAGTCACCTGCAACTATGAAAAGGGTATCAGGGAAACGCGCTGGCTGCTGGACAGCCATACAGGAACCCATATTGATGCCCCTGCCCATGTGCTTCCCGGCGGAGCCACCATTGCCCAACTGGATCTGTCACCTTTAATCGGTCCCTGCCGGGTGCTGGACCTGACGACCGTCAGCGACCACATCACTTCCGGGGACCTGGAGAATCAACCCATTTGTTCCGGGGATTTTGTCCTTTTGAAAACCGGTAATTCATGGGCCGGCGGCAATGAAGCCGGGTTCATCTACCTGGATGCCGGGGCGGCCTTCTATCTGGTGCAGAAAGGGGTGCGCGGCGTCGGCCTGGACGCCCTGGGAGTGGAGCGGGACCAGCCGGGCCATCCCACCCATCGGACTTTACTGGAAAATGGGGTCATTATTATTGAAGGTTTACGACTCAAGGACGTGCCTCCGGGTGTTTATCACATGGTGGCCCTGCCCCTCCCCCTCATAGGGGCCGAAGCGGCGCCGGCCCGGGTGGTCCTGCTGGAATAGCCTGGCGACGCCCTGCCGATACTAAAGGAAAAATACAGGCGGGGTGTTTTTATGGAGCGGCAAATTTTACGGGTAAATTTAAGGGACGGCAGCATTCGCCAGGAAGAAATACCGGTAAAGGTATGCCGTGATTTTATTGGTGGACGTCCTCTAGCGGCCAGGTATCTGTATGGTGAACTGGCCGCGGGAGCGGACCCGTTAAGCCCGGAGAATATTTTAATTTTTAACGCCGGTCCCCTGGCCGGCTGCGGGGCCCGGGGCGTCAACCGCTGGCTGGCGGTGACCAAAAGCCCGTTGAGCGGCGGCTTTATCCGCTCCGTCGGCGGCGGCGACTTCGGGGCCCGGCTCCACGGTGCCGGTTACGAAATGCTCCTTATAACCGGCCGGGCTGCCGGGCCCGTTTACCTCTATCTGGGCCCCCGGGGGCGGGTAGAACTGCGGCCGGCGGAAGACCTGTGGGGCCTGGGGACCCGGGCTACCGAGGCCGAGTTGCGCCGGCGCCATGGCCGGGAGGCGCGGGTGGCCTGCATCGGCCCGGCAGGGGAAAACCTGGTGCGCTATGCCGGTATAGTCAGCAACAACAGTACCGCCGCCCGTGGCGGGACGGGCGCCGTCATAGGAGCAAAAAAACTTAAAGCCGTGGTTGTAGATACTTCACTGGATATTCCTGTGGCTGCCGGGGAACGTTTCTCCCGGCTGCTGGAGCGACAGCGGGAATTAATCCACCGCCGCGACCGCCGGGCGCCCTTGCCGGGGGCCATAAGGGGCGCTGTTTTACCTGCACGCAATTTCCAGGGTGCCCGGCAGGCAGATACCGATACAGTTAACCAGCCTTACCTTCTGGAGCGAGAAGGACCGGAATTCCAGACCTACTGGGCCCTGGCGGCCAACCTGGGGTATTTTGATCCCGAGCTGGTGGCCCGGGCCAACGAGCGCTGTAACGACCTGGGCCTGGACACGGTTTCCACCGGGGTGAGCATAGCCTTTGCCTGTGAATTACAGCAGCGGGGCCTCCTAAAAACCGAGGGCTTTGACCTGGGGTGGGACAGGCCGCAGGCCACCCTGGAATTGATCAATATGATTGCCTACCGGAAAGGCCTGGGCGAGCTCCTGGCTGAAGGAGTAAGCAGGGCGGCAAAGTATATTGGTTCCGGCACGGCTGAATACGCCATGACCGTTAAAGGGATTGAGATGCCGGGTTATGACCCGCGGGTGCGCCCCCTTCACGGCCTAGGGATGGTCGTTTCGGCCCTCGGTGGCAGTTATTGTTATGGCAAGGCCCTTCACGCCGGGCTCTTTGCTGCCGACCGGGAAGGGGAAGACCTGGTGGACCAGGTAAACCGCATCCAGGAGACGACAGTAGCCCTGGAAACAGGTATCGGCTGTCTCTTTGCCTACCTGGGCGGCTGGCTGCCCCTGGAACTGATGACTGAAATGTTGACGGCCGTTACCGGTACGGAACTGGCCCTGGAGGACCTCCACATGGCCGCCGAGCGCAGCCTGGCCCTGGAGCGGGCCTTCAACCTGCGGGAGGGCCTGGGCCGGGAAGCCGACACCCTGCCGGAGCGTTTCCTGCGAGAAGGGATTGCAGACGGGGGAATTAAAGCCGGGCCCTTTACCAGGTTACCGGAGCTGGTGCAGGCCTATTACCACCGCCGCGGTTGGGACGAGGAGGGCCGGCCCACACCGGCCACCCTGGACCGCCTGGGCCTGGAACTGGTGCGCCTGGATCAGACCCGGGAGTTCAAGGTCGCCTTCAGCCGGGAGTTGACCAAATAGAAAAGAAGAAGGGGCATCTGGTGCAAAAATAAACCGCCTGTTATAATAGGGATGGTCCAAATTTTACGGGCAGGTGTATCCCGTGCAGGTCAAGCAGGTCATGCTCAACAACCCGGAGACGTTATACTACTGGCAGACCCTTGCCGATGCCGTGGCCGTCTACCAGCGACAGCAGGTCAACTGTGCCCCCGTCCTGGACGCTGGCGGCGAAGTGGTGGGCATTATTACCGTCTTTCGCCTCCTGGAAGCCCTGCAAGAGGGGGCTACCATGGCTACGCCCATTGAAGAGGTCATGGAGAGAAAGCTGGTCTGCATCGATGAGGATACAGGTTTTGAGAAAGTGGCCAATTTACCCATTGACCGCCTGATTGTTTTAAACAAAGAGCGGCGTTTGAGCGGGGTCCTGACCAGGATTGGCCTGATCAATAAGGTGCACCATGCCCTGGAAAAGGCGGAACGCGAGCTGGCGGCAGTCCTGGAGGCGGTCCCCAACGGTATCGTGGCCGTCGACCGGGAAGGGAAAATATGCCACATCAACCCTGCGGCCGCCCGGCTCCTCGACGTGCCGGTGGCGACAGCCATGGAGCAACCGGCGAATAGCATCTTGGCGGCGGCAGGGTTAACCCGGTTTCTTGCAAAAGAAGCAGGAGACCAGTTTCATAAAGCCGGGGTAGGAGATAGAACCCTGGCCATCCGGCGCAGTTCTATTAACAAAGAAGGCCAGGAACAGGGTGTCGTCCTGATCCTGCAGGATATTTCCGAATTAGAGGCCATCTCCAGTGAATTAAAAGCGGTTAAGTCCTTAAACCGGCAGCTAAAGAGTGTAATCGAGGCCTGTTATGACGGCATGGTTATTGTTGACAGCCAGGGCATTGTCCGAGGGGCTAATGAGGCATATGAACGTATCATGGCACCGGAGACCGGTCGGCTGCTTGTTGTTGGTGAAAAGTTGCAGCCCGGTACCGGCCAGGCAGAAGAACAGCTGTACCAGCTCTGGCACCTTGTCCGTGAAAGCCGCAAGGCCGTAACAGTTATGTACCAGACTCCTTCCGATAGGGAGGCCATTCTGACCGGCAGCCCCGTCTTCAATGAGGAGGGAGCTGTTTCTCAAGTAGTAATCAGCATCCGCGATATGACGGAACTGCGCCATCTCAAAGAAGAAGCCATGCGAGCGGCAGCGGAAATACAGGTCTTGCGAGCCCGCCAGCTGGCAGCCCCTGAGGTAATCCGCCATAGTCTTTCCATGCAAAAGGTGGTGGACCAGGCTTTAAGGGTGGCGGCCGTTGATTCCACCGTCCTCATAACCGGGGAATCCGGCGTCGGCAAGGAAGTCGTTGCCGGGCTAATTCACCGGCACAGCCCGCGTTGTAAGGGGCCTTTTATAGAGATTAACTGCGGCGCCATCCCGGAAAACCTGCTGGAATCCGAGCTCTTCGGTTACGAAAAAGGAGCCTTTACCGGGGCTAGTAAAGAGGGCAAGATAGGTCTCCTCGAGGTGGCCAATAACGGCACAATCTTCTTAGATGAAATAGGGGATTTATCCCTTGGCTTGCAGGTCAAGTTGTTGCGTTTTCTCCAGGAACAAGAGATTTATCGCCTGGGCGGCCGCCAGGCCATTAAGCTCAACGTTCGCGTCATTGCCGCGACCAACAAGGACCTGGCCGCTATGGTCCGGGAAAAAACCTTCCGTGAAGACCTGTATTATCGTTTAAATGTGGTACCTATAAGGATCCCTCCTTTGCGAGAGCGGAGGGAAGACATTTTGCCCCTGGCCAGGTATTTCCTGGAAATATTTAATCATAAGTACGGTACGGACAAACGCCTGTCCTTTGGGGCTTGTAAAGTGCTTGAAGCCTATTCCTGGCCGGGCAATGTGCGGGAACTACAGAATGTCATGGAACGGGTAGTCATTATGGGCGAAGGAGATGTAATCCGGCCGGAACATTTGCCCATCGAATTTCAGGAAGGGACCGGTGGGAATACCTGTAAATGGTTGCAACTCAAGGATGTTTTACCCCTCCAGGAGGCAAGGGAGCAACTTGAACGGCAGTTAATAACCCTTGCCATCGCAGAGTACGGCACCCTGCGGCGGGCCGCCCGGGCCCTGGGAATATCCCATTCAACTTTGCTTCGCAAGGCCCAGGCCTATGGTCTTGTGGTGCAAAATCGAACCGATGCGGTTTAAAATTGCACCAGCAAAGATTGCATTAAGTCTTTATGAAGCGGCCGGGGAAAGGAGTGTCGGCTAACTGTTTGGTGCAAAAATAGACCGGAAATTAAATTTGACTTATACCTTGCCCCCCGCGGGCCCATGGGGTTCGCGGGGATTTTTATGCCCTGGCACGGGTTTTGCAATATAAGCCAAGTGCTTGAGGGCACAAGAATAACTGCAAGGAGGAAGGGTTTATGGGAAAAGTCACAGTCAACTGGACGGGTAAAATGCAGTTTGTAGGTGATGATGGGGCCGGCCATCAGGTGGCCATGGACGCCAGCCCTGTTTATGGCGGTGAAAACCAGGGTACCCGGCCAATGGACCTGATGCTTATCGCCCTGGGCGGTTGCACCGGAATTGAGGTCACCCACATCTTACAAAAAATGCGGGTCGGCTTCGATAAACTAACTATTTTAGTAGAAGGGGAGAGGGCGGAAGACCATCCCAAGATTTTTACCCGGATGCGGGTGGCTTATGATTTCCAGGGCGATAATATCCCGCCGCAAAAGGTGGCCCAGGCCATCAAGCTGGCCGACGAGGTATATTGCTCGGCAGCCAATATGATGAAGGCGGCCGGATCCATTGATTATGCTTTTAAAATCAACGGCGAGGAGTACCCTTACCCCTTCCCGGAAGAGACAAGTGGTAGTTAAAGACATGACTCGGGAAAGATGATCAAGGGAGAATTATTTTAACAGGCTTACAGGGGGGATGCTGAAGTGAATACCTATGCTTTCTGGATTTTATTTATGGCGGTTATCTATACCGTCGTCCTTATTATCGCCGGCAACATTGCCAGGAGCCGGGCCGCCCGTGGTGAGGACTTCTGGGTTGGAGGCCGTAAGTTCAAGCCCTGGATGGTGGCTGTTTGCATCACCGGCCTTTTCTCCGGTTCTTCGTATATCGCCATCCTGGAACTGGCCTATACGACGGGGATCTCCGCAGGATGGTATGGTGTAGCCGAATTAATCCATGTGATAATTATTGCCTTATTCTTTGTGATACCCTTTCGCAAGCGCCTGGTAGTGACCGTCTCCGGTTTAATAGGCGACCGCTATGGACGGACGGCCAAGGCCATTGCCGGCGCTGTTACGGCCTTTACCTTTCCCATGTACGCCACCGCCAATGCCCTGGCCTTTGCCGCCGCCATGAGCGCTTTTACAGGCATGTCCTTATCTACCTGGGTAATCTTTAGCGCAATACTCCTGCTAATTTACCTGCAGGCGGGCGGCATGTGGTCGGTGGTTTTTACGCAAACTGCAAATAGTATTGCTTTTGCTTTAATGTTTATCATCGGCCTTATCGCTTTCTTTATTAAACCGGGTTTTGCCGGCCTGGCCCAGCTGGCGGCGGTTAAACCGGCCATGTTTGGCCTGACTACCGTGGGCCTGCAGACGATACTGGCCTGGTTCGGTACCTTCCTGGTCAATGTTTTCCTGGCCCAGGCGGCTTTCCAGATGGCCCTTTCCTGCCGTACGCCGGAAGAGGGACAAAAGGGTCTCCTCTGGGCGGCAGGCTTTAATATCGTCTTTATTGTCCTGGGGGTTCTCTTTGGGATGGCCGCTGCCGTTGTTGCACCTGGTGTAGGCCGCGGCCTGGTAGCCGTACCTAAATACCTGGCCCAGGTTTTACCGCCCCCGCTGGTGGGCATCTTCTTCATGGGTATCTGGGCCTGCGCCCTGGGCTGGGGAGCTCCCTGCCAGTTTTCCGGGGCGACCAGCCTGGGACGGGATGTGGCTTCCTCTTTAAATCCCAAAATAAGCGATAAGCAGATGGTTTTTTACACCAAGTGGTCGCTGGTAGTATTGACAGTATTGATGATTATCTTTGGCTTCCTGCGGACAGAACAGGCCGCGTGGTGGAATGTCCTGGCCTGGACGGCTCGTAACGGGGCCACCTTTGCTCCAATAATCGGCGTACTCTTCTGGCCCCTGGCCAGCCGCAAAGCGGCCGTCAGCGCCCTGGTCGCCGGCTTTGTTTCCGGGATAACCTGGTATCATCTAGGTGGCTGGCATCCTGCTAAATTTTACTTGAATATCCACCCGGTATGGATCGGGATGATTTTTAACGTTTCCGCTTTAACCCTGGTGACCTTAATCGAACGGGCTGGCAGCTACCGCTGGGCATTACCGGAGAAAGGGGTAGCCAAAAATGTGGGCTTAGGGGCCATATTTGTCTGGCTGGCCCTGGCAATCCTGGCGGTCAACCAGTTTTCCTGGCTTTATGCCAGAGGCGTTTTCGGTATGATCCTTTTCCTGATCTTTATCTGTGCTTTCTGCATGGTGATTGCCTTTACGAAAGAAAGAGAAGAGAATGTGGTTGTAACAGAGGTTAACCCCCAGGCAGGACCGGCGGGTAAATAATTTGGCCGGAATCGCCTGGCGGGGATAAAAAGCGCCGGCTTAGAACGCTTATTGTAAGGCGTCTGGAGGAAAGGCCTGTCTCCAGGACGCCTTTTTGTTATTTACTCCTGCCGGCTGAAGGACAGGGAGCCCAGGAAGCCCAGGAGCAGGGCCAGGGCAATAACTACGGCCACGTCAAATCCCAGGCTGTAGTGGACCAGATATTGCAAGGCCCGGGGATCGGTACCGGCATATATCAGGCGCCTCAAGGCATCGACCCCGTAAGTCAAGGGATCAAGTTTCATTAAAAAATTCATCCAGCCGGGCAGGTTGGTCATGGGAAACATGGCGCCGCTCAGGAAAAACATGGGCATGACCAGGAAGTTCATGAACATCTGGAAACCTTCCATGGTAGACATGCGGCTGGCAATGGCAATCCCCAGGAAGGTCAATCCCAGGGAAATTAGAAACAGGATGCCCAGGAGCTTGAGAATTGTAACCGGAGTAAGGGAGACTTTAATCAAAGGCGCCAGGAGGAGCATAATAGAAGCCTGTATAAGGGCCACGGTGCTACCCCCCAGGGCTTTACCCAGGGCGATGGCCCAGCGGGGTACGGGGGCCACCAGGACTTCTTTTAAAAAACCGAACTCCCGGTCCCAGATAATAGAGACGCCGGAAAATATTGAGGTAAAGAGGACGGACATTGCCAGGATGCCGGGATACATGAATTGGACGTAGTTGACGGGTACAGCGGCGGGTACGCCGCGAAAGCCCATGGCCGCCGAGATTCCCTGACCGACAATGAGGAGGTAAAGGAGGGGCTGGCCAATCATACCGATGATGCGGCTGCGCTCGCGGATAAAACGGATAAACTCCCGGTACCAGATGGTATATATCGCCCGCAGGGCAGGTTTCATGCAATTGACCTCCTTAGTGCTGTCGCCGGCGGCCGTGACGGCGGTTTAAACGCATAAGCTCGGTTGAAGAGACCCTGTCATCCCGTATGGCGCGGCCGGTAAGGCTCAAAAAAACATCGTCCAGGGTAGGTCGCCGCAAATGGATGCTGTTAATCTGCCCCCGGAAATCGGCAGCCACCCGGGGGATAAAGGCGGCTCCGTCCTCCACCTGCAGGCGCAGTCCTTCTTCATCTTTAATTACTTTTACGTCGTAGCGGGCAGCAATTTCTTCCTGGAGGCGGGTGTCATCAACTGTTATTATTGTAACCACATCCCCCCCAAGCCGGCGCTTCAGGTTGTCAGGGGTATCCAGGGCCTGGATGCGGCCGTGGTCAATGATGGCGATGCGATCGCAGTTTTCCGCCTCGTCCATGTAGTGGGTGGTCATAAAGATGGTAATGTTTTTCTCCCGGCGCAGGCGGTGGATGTGCTGCCAGATGGCGCTGCGGGTCTGGGGATCGAGCCCGACCGTCGGTTCATCCAGGAAGAGGACGCGGGGGTGGTGGAGGAAACCGCGGGCTATTTCCAGCCGCCGCCGCATGCCCCCGGAAAAGGTGCGGACGATATCCCGGCGGCGAGCGGCCAGGTCCACCATGGCCAGGACTTCATCTATACGCTCCTTGATGGTAGCCCGGGAGAGGCCGTAGAGAAGGCCGTGGAAACGCAGGTTTTCTTCAGCCGTCAGGCGGTCGTCCAGGGAGTTGTCCTGGAAAACCAGGCCGATGGCACGGCGTACGGCATCGGGCTGGCGGGCAACGTCAAAACCGGCCAGGGTAACCTGACCGCTGGTAGGCTTCAAGAGGGTACAGAGGATTTTAATGGTGGTCGATTTACCGGCTCCATTCGGTCCCAGGAAGCCGAAGATCTCTCCCTCTTCAACGTTAAAGGTCACCCCGTCTACAGCGGTAAGGTCGTTAAAGCGCTTGCTAAGGTCCTGGACAATAATTAATGCCACGGGTTTTCTTCCCTTCGCTTTTGCTTGAGAATTAATTTTAACAATATAAGGAAGGGAGATCAAGGAATATTTACTGGCAGGAAATAGTTCCCTGGTTTAGGGGATTAATTTAGGGCATATTTTTTACGGAGGAGGCGGGGTTAATGGCGCGGGTGGTAATTACTCCCCGGCGGCGCAGCCTGAAGGTTATGGTCGCCCTGCTGGCAGTTGTCGCTGTTTTTCTGGTCTTAAATCGCTACCGGGACCTGGAAGAGGAGCGGGCCATCCGTGCCCTTTCCTGGGCGGTGGCCAACCAGGTGGTGGTGGTCGACCCCGGCCACGGGGGTATTGATTCCGGAGCCATAGGCCCTGGAGGGAATCTGGAAGACCGGGTGAATCTCGCCATCAGCCGGCACCTGGCCGGATTCTTAAGCCAGGGGGGGGCTCGCGTTTTCTTGACCCGCCAGGATGAAAACGTCCCGGAAGGGGAAACGGGGGATGACCTGGTAGAGCGTGTCAGGCTTGCCGGGAAGGTGGGCGCCGACCTCTTTATCTCCATTCACTGCAACGCCTTCGACAATCGCGAAAGGGGTGCCCAGATCTTTTACGATCCCCAATCCCGGGAAGGGAAAGAACTGGCTGAGGCTATCCAGGCGGAAATCAGGCGCCGCCTGGCCAATACCGACCGGGTACCTTTAAGCATTGACGCCTTTGTCCTGCGTACCCAGAAGATACCGGCCGTCATTGTTGAAGTCGGCTTTATCTCCAACCCCCAGGAAGAAAAGCTCCTGGCCGATCCTCATTACCAGCGCCAGATGGCTTTTGCTATCTATGCCGGTATCGTTAATTACTTCCTCGAGGGAAAGGGATCTCCCCCTGGAAGCCGGTCGCCATAAATAAATAGGGCCCGTGCCGGGTTGGGTCACGGGCCCTATCGCTCTACCTTTGCAGGTCGTTTTTATAACTTTTGAGGTTTCGTTGCGCCGGGTACGGCTTGCCGGCTGTAAACCCGCCACAGGAAGGCCAGCAAAGCCAGGACGGCTGCGGCTAAACCTACCGGGTAGGAAATGGTGGTGGCCAGGTGCAGGCCTTCCGGTGCCTGGAGGATATAGGTGATGCTTACGGCCGTCATAAAGATTGCGGGGATGGTGGCCACCCAGTGGAAACTACGCTGCCGTGCCAGGTAGACGGCGGCGGTCCACAGGGCGATCATGGCCAGGGTCTGGTTGGACCAGGCGAAGTAACGCCACACGATGGTAAAGTCGATTTGGCTTAAAATAAAGCCGACAGCGAAGATAGGGACGGCAATCTTGTAGCGATTTATGATGGGACCCTGCTTCAGGTTCAAGAATTCGGCGATGGTGAGCCGTGCCGCCCGGAAGGCGGTGTCCCCGGAGGTAACGGGCAAGACGACAACACCCAGGATAGCCAGGACGCCGCCGACGGCGCCCAGGAGGGTAAAGGAGGCCTGGTTGACTACGCCGGCCGGCCCGCCCAGGCCCTTCAAACCGTTAGCCAGGCCGCCGGTGCTGCCGAAGAAGGTCATGGCTGCGGCTGCCCAGATGAGGGCGATAATTGATTCGGCAATCATGGCCCCGTAAAAGACCCGGCGGCCGTAGCGTTCATTTTCCAGGCAGCGGGCGATAATGGGCGATTGGGTGGCGTGGAAGCCGCTGATGGCGCCGCAGGCAATGGTGATAAAGAGGAGGGGCCAGAGGGGGGCGCCCTGGGGATGCAGGTTGGCCAGGGTTAATTCAGGGATATGATAACCCTCTATCATAATCCCGCCGACAATCCCCACGGCCATAATAATTAGAACGGCCCCGAAGAAGGGATAAATCCGGCCGATAATTTTATCGACGGGCAAAATTGTAGCCAGGAAGTAATAGGCTAAAATGACGCCCAGCCAGAAAGTATAGGTTAAGTGTGTGGGGGTTAGCTTGGCCAGGAGCTGGGCCGGGCCGGTCATAAAGACGGTCCCCACCAGGATCAGGACGATGACGGTAAAAATATTGACAAATTGCTTCATTCTGGGGCCCAGGTAATTACCGACGATGGTCGGCAGGTTGGCGCCGTCGTTGCGCACGGAGAGCATACCAACGAGGTAATCATGGACGGCGCCGGCAAAGATGCCTCCTAGGACGATCCAGATAAAGGCAACCGGACCCCAAAGGGCTCCCTGGATGGCACCGAAAATGGGTCCCAGGCCGGCAATGTTTAAGAGTTGGATCAGGAAGTCGCGCTTCCAATCCATGGGCACGTAGTCAACGCCGTCGTTGAGCCTTACCGCGGGGGTGGGGCGTTTTTCCTGGGGGGCAAAGACCTTTTCAACAAAGGCGCCGTAAAGGGAATAACCCACCAGGAGGATGATGATAGAAACCCAAAAAGTAACCATGAAGCCTTAAACCTCCTCTGGCTGATTATCTTTTTTAAATTTTATGGCCAGAGGAGTGATGCGACCATTAATTTTACTCCAACGACGCTATTTAAACCTGAACGGCGCCGGCTAGACTTAAAAACCCAGGACCGAACGCACGTCCTTGAGATAGGTACGGCCGACGGGTATTTCGGTTTTTTCTTGATCCTTGAGGAGCAATCTGTAGGTGCCGTGGAAATAGGGTACTACTTCCCGTACCTGATCGAGGTTGATAATAAAACTGCGGTGAACCCTTAAGAAGCTCCTGTCCAGCTTTTCTTCTAGTTCCTGGAGGGTACCGGTAAAGCGCAAAATACCCTGGTGGGTTTTTAAGAGGACCTGGTGGCCCTGGGCTTCGGCGTAAATAATTTCCCCCGGATCGATAATGAGCAGCCGGTCTTCCTTCCAGGCGGCCACCTTGGTAGTTTTGCGGTTGGCCGCCAGCTGGTTGAGGAGGCCGGCCAGGGACGGGGTTTCATGCTGCTGGAGCAACTGGCGCACCCGTGCCAGGGTGGTGGTTACCCTTTCGGCGGTAAAGGGCTTTAACAGGTAGTCGACGGCGTTGAGTTCAAAGGCCTGGACGGCGTAGTCGTCATAGGCAGTGGCAAAAATGATTAAAGGTGCGCGCTCCTGTTTTAACAGCAACCGTGCCACTTCTACCCCGTCCAGATCCCAGAGCTCAATATCCAGGAAAACGACGTCCGGCAGCAGGGAATAAGCCAGTTCCAGGGCTTCGCTGCCGCCGGCGGCTTCACCGCATACGGTAAAATCGGCGTTTTGTTCGATATAGTAGCGTAATTCCTGGCGAGCCGGCTCTTCATCATCAACAATGAGGGCCCTGATTAGCTGGCGCAACTGGCAACCCCTTCCTCACAACCTGCCCGGCCCTGCCGGGGCAGGAAGAATTCTACCCGTGTACCGCCCCCCGGATTGGGACTAAAGCGCAGGCCGTATTCCGGGCCGTAGAGCAGGCGCAGGCGCTCATGGACATTAAGGAGGCCGACATTGTTACTATTGCCCGTCTTACCGGTTAATAAACTGTTTACCTTATCTAGATCTATACCCACACCGTTATCGCTGACGGTTATCAGGGCTTCACCGTTGACTTCCCGGGCAGTGATGGTTACCCGGCCTCCTTCCCGGCGGGGTAAAAGGCCGTGTTTGACGGCATTTTCTACCAGGGGTTGGAGAGTTAGGGCCGGTAGCAGGTAGTTGGCCGCTCCCGGTTCGACATCAATGGATACCTCCAGGCGGGAACCGAAACGGGCCTTTTCAATGGCCAGGTAAGAACGCACATGGTCAATTTCCGTAGCCAGGGTGATCGGCCGATCCGGGTGCTGCAGGTTGCGGCGGAAGAAGTCCCCCAAGTAGCCCAGGAGCTGCCGCGCCTTTTCCGGGTCCAGGCGGCAGACGGACATAATGGTATTCAGGGCATTAAACAAAAAGTGAGGGTTGATCTGGGACTGGAGGGCACGGATCTCGGCACTGGTAACCAGTTGCTCCTGGCGGTCGATTTCCGCCAGTTCCAGCTGGGTTGAGAAGAGGTGGCCCAGGCCCGCGGCCAGCTCCAGATCAAGGGGGCCGACGGCGTTGGCCCGGGTATGATAAAGCTTTAAGGTACCGATCACCTTGCCCCGCGAGTTTAAGGGAACGACTACTGCCGCCTTTAAGGGACAGTCCTTGTGGTAGCACCCGATTTCCGCTTCTGTCTGGGCTACCTGAATTCTGCCGGTTTCCAGGGCCTGGCGGGTGGCACTGGTGAGAACCTTTTGTCCCTGGTAGTGGTGGTCGCTACCGGCACCTACATGGGCCAGGATTTCGTCGTCACTGGTGATGGCAACAGCTTCCAGACCGGTAGTTTCCATAATAATAGCTGCTGCCTGGCTGGCGGAATCCCTATTCAGACCCCGGCGCAAGTAGGGCAGGGTTTTGTTGGCAATTTTTAAGGCCTTCTGGGCCTGGACGGCACCGGCCAGTTCCTGTTCCCGGAGGACGTTCTGGATAATGATTACTGCCAGGGCAATACCGCTGGCATTTACCAGCATCATGGGCCAGGCGATGACCTTGACCAGGCTCCAGGCGGCGGCAAAAGGTCGCGCCAGGGCCAGGATTATCACCATTTGCAGGGCTTCAGCAGCAAAACCGGCAGCAAAGGCCACCGGCCAGGGTATGGGGCGCCGGTGGTAGGTACGGGCCACCAGTCCCCCCAGCAGGCCTTCCACTGTGGTGGAAACGCCGCAGGCCAGGGCGGTGAAACCACCCATGAAAAACCGATGACCACCGGCAATTAATCCGGACAGTAATCCGACCAGGGGACCGCCGAACAGCCCGCCGACCATGGGGGCAATGACCCGGGAGTTGGCCAGGGCATCCTGGACGGGGACGCCGGTATAACTACCAAAAATTCCCATAAAACCAAAGACCAGGATTAAAAGAAATTTTTGGCGAGAACTGGCCTGCTCCTGGAGTAGCTTGCGGAATGTATGGGAACGGGTCAGGACGAAGGCCAGGGTTATAACAACACTCATCCGCTCCACCAGGGCTATAAAAAGGGGCATTTCTGTCCACCTCCCTTAGCATAAATTTTCTATGTATATCTGTAGCCGATTGCCGCACTTTTTTATTCTAATGCAGGGACGGCCGCCGGCACAATAGCAAATGGCACCAGGAATTTACCCCTGTCAAAAAGCTGGTAGATGTGGTAAAGTAAACCTGAGGGCAGGTCCCGGGTTGGAGTGATTACATTAAAGAATGGTTACCGGGCCATATTATAAGGGGTGATTGTATGGGACGCTTACTGGATGTGGCCTTTATGCCCCACCCGCCCATTATGGTGCCGGAGGTCGGGGGACGGGAAGTGGAAAAAATTACTGCTACGGTTACGGCGGCAAGGGAAGTGGCTGCCAGGGCGGCGGCCCATCAGCCAGAAGTGGTGGTCATTATTTCCCCCCACGGGCCTGTTTTCCGCGACGCCGTGGGAATATGGGCGGTCCCGGAGCTGCGCGGTGACCTGGCGGCGTTTAGGGCCGGCGACGTCAGGTTTACATATTCCGTAGAACTGGAACTCAGCCGCGTCATAGCCGAAGCGGCCCGGGAAAAGGGGGTGCCGGTGGCCTGGCTGGACGAAACCGCCTGCCGCCGTTACGGACTAGCCCCGGAACTGGACCACGGGATGATGGTGCCCCTTTACTACCTGCGCCGGGCGGGTATTGCTACCCCCCTGGTGGCCATAGGGATGGCCTTCCTGCAACGGCAGCAGCTTTATGCCTTTGGCGCCGCCCTGGGCCGGGCCGTTGAGGCCGGTCCCCGCCGTGTCCTCCTGGTGGCCAGCGGCGATTTATCCCACCGGCTGCTGCCCGGGGCTCCCGCCGGGTACGATCCCCGGGGCAGGGAGTTCGACGCCCGGGTGAAGGAGTTTCTGGCCCGCCTGGACATGGAAGGTTTGCTGGCCATACCCGATGACCTGGCGGAAAGGGCCGGTGAGTGCGGCCTGCGTTCCTTTATAATGGGCCTGGGTGCCCTGGACGGCTGGGAAGTGCGCGGGGAAGTTTTATCCTATGAAGGTCCTTTTGGTGTTGGTTATCTAATTGCCCACCTGGAACCAATAAGGAAAGAGCCGGGACGGAGCCTGCTCGTTGAATGCAAGAAACCGGCAGGAGAGTCCTTGCCGGTGCGCCTGGCCCGCCGGAGCCTGGAGCATTACCTGCGGACAGGCAAAGTATTGCCCGCGCCCGATCCCCTGCCCGCGGAGCTGGCCGCCCGGGCCGGGGCTTTTGTCTCGATCAAAAAACATGGCAATCTAAGGGGGTGTATCGGCACCATCGGCCCCACGAGGGCCAACCTGGCCGAGGAGATTATCTACAACGCCCTGGCAGCCGGCCTGGAAGATCCCCGTTTTACCCCGGTAACAATTGAAGAGTTACCGGAACTTACTTATTCGGTTGACGTCCTGGGCGAACCCGAACCGGCCACCCTGGCCGATCTGGACCCGAGAGTTTACGGCGTCATTGTCAGCTGCGGCCGGCGGCGGGGACTCCTCCTCCCGGATCTGGAGGGCATCGACACCGTTGAAGAACAGGTGGCCATTGCCCGCCAGAAGGGCGGCATCAGACCCGATGAGCCGTACCGGCTGGAAAGATTTAAGGTTACCCGCTATCATTAGGATAAGTTATATCTGCCGTCTCCGGTCGTGGGAAGCAGGACCCGGTACGCCAGGAAACTGAGGGAGGGTTTTTAATGGCCCTGACTGAGGCCTTGCATTATGTTAAGTTACCTAGGGAGAAGGTTGAATGCCGCCTCTGCCCCCATACCTGTGTTATTGCCCCGGGCGGCCGGGGTACCTGCCGGGTGCGGGAAAACCGGGAGGGGCGGCTTTACACCCGCAATTACGGCTGCTGTTCCTCCCTGGCCCTGGATCCTATTGAAAAAAAGCCCCTCTACCATTTTTATCCGGGAAGCCCTATCCTCTCGGCCGGTACTGTGGGCTGTAATTTTCGCTGTGAATTCTGCCAGAACTGGGAGATAGCCCAGGGAGAACCGGAAACGGTAACCATCACTCCGGAGGATCTGGTTCGCAAGGCCGGGGAAACTGGCAGCCTGGGCATAGCCTATACCTATTCCGAGCCCCTGGTCTGGTATGAATTTGTCCTGGATACGGCCCGGCTGGCCCGGGAAGCGGGGCTAAAGAATGTTATGGTTACCAACGGGTACATACGGCCGGAACCCCTGGCCGGGCTCCTTCCCTGGATCGATGCCTGGAATATTGATGTCAAGGGTTTCAACCTGGAATTTTACCGCAAAGTCGTTCACGGCGACTACCGGCCCGTCCTGGAAACGGCGGCGGCGGCAGTCAAAGCCGGCAGTCATGTAGAGATAACGACCCTCCTGGTGACGGGATTAAACGACGACCCGGAGGAGTTGCAAGAGCTGGTAAAGTGGATAGCTGGCAATCTAAGCGTGGATACGCCCCTGCACTTTTCCCGCTACTTTCCCCGCTACCGCCTGCAGGCGCCGCCGACGCCCCTGGCAACCATGCGCCGCAGCCGGGAAATGGCCCGGCGGCATTTACATTATGTTTACCTGGGTAATGTGCCTGACGAGAAGGCTAACAACACCTACTGCCCGGTTTGCGGTGAACTGGTCATCCGGCGGGCGGGTTATCATGTTTCCCTGCCGGGCCTGGCAGGGCGCAGTTGCCGCGCCTGTGGAAGCGAGCTGGCTATTATAAGGGATTAAGACCTGCCGCCATCAACTCAACGACAGGTAAAATATTAGAGGGCTGGCTTTAGTTTGGAGCGAGCGAAAACAAAGCCAGATTGCGATAAGGGGTATTAAGATATGAAGGAGTTGTTAACATGCCGGACCTAGCTTCAGCCTGCTGCCTGGCCCTTACGGAATGCCTGGCGGTGACGAGTAACGAAACAGTACTCATCGTTACCGATACTGATTTACAGCCAGTTGGCGAGGCTTTTTTTGCCGCCGCCCGGGAACTGAAAGCCGAGGCGGCCATCATCACCATGCTGCCGCGGGATAACCACGGCCAGGAACCCCCGCCTGTAGTGGCGGCCGCCATGCGGGAAAGCCAGGTTGTCGTACTGGCTACCTCCAGGTCCCTATCCCACACCCGGGCCCGCAGGGAGGCTAACACCGCCGGCGCCCGCATCGCTTCTTTGCCCGGTGCTACAGCGGATATGCTGGAACGCACCCTGGCCGTCGACTACAAGGCCCTGGCTGCCGATTGTGAGCATTATGCATCCCTGCTTACCAGCGGCCGGGAGGTTCACCTGACGACCCCTGCGGGGACGGATCTTACCTTCAGTATTGCCGGCCGTCCGGGACACCCCGATACCGGCCTTTACACCCGTCCGGGAAGCTTTGGCAACCTGCCTGCCGGGGAGGCTTATGTGGCCCCGGTGGAAGGAACTGCCCGGGGGCTGCTTGTCATTGACGGGGCCCTGGCCGGCATCGGTATTTTAGAAAAACCTTTACGAATAAAAGTGGAAGCAGGACAGGCCGTTGCCGTCAGCGGCGGCCGGGAAGCCCGCCTGCTGGAAGAAATTTTTAACCGTTACGGCCCCGCCAGCCGTAACATTGCCGAGCTGGGTATCGGGCTCAATCCCCTGGCCAGGCTCACCGGCAACGTCCTGGAAGACGAGAAGGTGCGGGGCACCGTCCATATCGCCCTGGGGGATAATAGCACCTTTGGCGGCCAGGTAGAGGCTCCCAGCCACCTGGACGGCATTCTCCTCCGGCCCCGGTTAAAGGTTGACAGGCAGGAGCTCCTTTAGTTTAACCTTGGCCCCGGCGGTAAGCCCAACCCTTGAAAAGCGGGACCGCCCCCGGGGGCAGGGCCAGTTCCGGGGTAGCGAGCATGGGAGACAGTCGCGAAGTTGCGCGGGAGTCCGGCTGCCGGGAAGCCTGCTTCCCTGGTAAGGGCTGTTTCTTCATGGTGACGGTAAGGGCAGAGGAAGGGCTGGCCGGGTTCCATGATTGCGGACAGCCCGCAGGTATTTTCATTTAAACAGGCGCAACGCCGGTTACAGGTGGCCAGGGTCAATGGGGTACCTCCCTTATTTCGTTTTAGTATCAAGGGTGCCCCTTTTGAGCTCCTCTAGTTATTATTTCCACCACCGGGGAATCTAATCTACCAGCTGCAGGGAGTTAGATATGCTGGCCATAAAAGCAAGAATTGCCCGGGCCGTTGAGAATTTAAAAGAACGAATTATTGAAGTGGCCGAAGCCATATTTGATCACCCGGAATTAGGTAACCAGGAGTTTTTTGCCGTCGAACTCCTGACCGGCATCCTGGCGGAGCACAATTTTAAAATTACCCGCCCCCTTTGCCAGTTGCCGACGGCTTTCAGGGCCGAGCTTAACGGAGGTCCCGGCCCGCGGGTGGCCCTGCTGGCCGAATACGACGCCCTGCCGGAACTGGGCCATGCCTGCGGCCACAACCTGATAGCTGCCGGCAGCCTCGGGGCGGCCCTGGCATTGGCGACTGTAATTAAAGAACTCCGGGGTACCGTCGTTGTTTTAGGTACACCGGCCGAGGAAACCCGCGGGGCCAAAGTTGTCCTGGTTCGCCAGGGCGTCCTGGACGACGTGGATGCGGCCATGATGTTTCACCCCGCGGATACCGATGCCGCAGAAGTGAATTCCCTGGCCCTGGATGCCCTGGAGTTCGTTTATGAGGGCCGGCCGGCCCATGCCGCTTCCAGGCCGGAGGAAGGCATCAATGCCCTGGAAGCCGTGATCCAGCTATTTAACAATATCAACAGCCTGCGCCCCTATCTGGAGGAAGGAGCCGTCATCCAGGGTATTATTGCCGAGGGGGGGACTTCACCCAATGTTATCCCCGAACGGGCCGTGGCCCGCTTCTACGCCCGCGCCCGGACCCGGGGTGCTTTAAATAAAGTGGTTAAACGGGTAGAAAACTGCGCCGCGGCGGCGGCCCTGGCGACGGGCTGCCGCTACTGGTACCACAATTACGAGCCTTCCTATGAACCCATGCTGACAAATCGTGCCCTGGCCGCAGCCTGGCGCGACAACTTAAGGGAGCTGGGTGTAATGGTTCCGGCCTCACCCAGCTGTAGCCGCGGTTCCCTGGATATGGGTAACGTCAGCCAGGTGGTACCCGCCATCCACCCCTACCTGTCCTTGAACGCCGGCAAACTGGTACCCCACAGTCACCAGTTTGCCCGGGCAGTCCGGGGCGAGGCGGGGCGCCGGGTCGTAATCCTGGCGGCCACGGCCCTGGCCTGGACGGCGGCCGACGTCATGCTTGACGGGCATTTGCTGCAGCGGATTAAGGAGGAATTTGCCGGCACCATTCATACCCGCCATCCTGATGCATAAGAATTTAAAAGGATGGGGGGAGTGGACATGGATAATCGCCGGCGCTGGTTAAGGGCACTAATTATTCTTGCCCTGGCAGCCGTCGTCTTCTGGCAGCGGGTGGCAGACGGGGAAGTAAATGTTTATGAAGCACGGGCCCTGGCCGTGATGGGCCGGAACACCGGAGAAGGCAGGGAGATCTTACAGGAACTGGCCGAAGGACGTAAAATTGGAATTTATCACCTCCAGGCTGAAGGGGATATTGCCCCGGCGGCAGGAACGGAAAAGATTATCGGCGTTACGGTATCTAAAGACCGGGGCCTGCTGGGTGTATTCAGCAACCCCGAGGGCCGGCAGGTAATGCTTGCCTGCCTGGATACCCTGCCCCTACAGGAGGTAAAGGTGGTCCAGCTGGAGACCGGGCGCAACGCCGTGTTAATCCGGGAACTCTTGGATGAGCGCTTTGGCAGCTATTTTTTGAGCAGTTTTTATGTTCTGTACAGCTGGCAGGGAGAAGGCCTGCAGGAAATCTGGCGAAAAGTTGCCGGCAATGAAGAACGCTGGAATAAAAAATGGCTGGACCAGGGGGAAGGATGGCAGGGGGTCAGTGAACAGGTAACGACTAATTTTACCAGGGAAGAAGGACGGCTGATCATTAAAACCATTAGTAGCCAGACCCTCTGGTCGGCCCCGGAAGCAACCGGGCCCCGGACGAATATCCAGAGCCGGACGGTCACCCACACCTACCGCTGGGAACCGGCCTGGGGGGCCATGGTCATGGCCGTCGGCAGGGTAAATAAAGTTACACCCCTTAAAGAACGTGTGGGGAATAAGTATGTTGATTTGCTTAACCTGCCGGCCGGTGAGGAGGTGGCCGTATTGGAGGATGAGGACCTGCTGTCATGGTTGAAAGCGGGGGAACCTTCTTACTGGCGGGTTAAAACCAGGGGCGGTCAGGTGGGATATATTTTAAAACCCCATCTAGATGTATTACCGGGCAGGGTTTAAGTTTGTCCTTTAAGGAGGCCAGCCGTTTCTCCCTGCTTCCCGCGCATGGCAAAGTGGACCAGGAAAGGGACGGCAAGGGTGATATAAATAGCCGGTACCGGGAGAGCAGCCTATCAGGCTGCTTTTTTCCAGTCACCCCGCAGGGGATAAAATCAGGAGGAACAAATGCTTTTTTATCCAGGGTTAATTTAAAATTAAGGATTTATTATTTTTTTTGCCGGTGTATTGCATTAATATGCAGTAACGTTGTATAATTATAACACCGAATCAAGGAGGTTCCCGCCATTGGTCAAAGCAGGCATTATCGGTGCCACCGGTTATACCGGCGCTGAACTGGTGCGGATCTTAAGCAGGCACCCGGAAGTCGAACTGGTGGCCCTGACTTCCAGGCACTATGCCGGTGAGGATATGGCCGGCGTTTATCCGTCACTTACAGGTTATGCCAATCTTCCCTGCGAAGACTTAACCCCGGAGGAAGTCCTGGAACGGGCGGAAGTGGTTTTCATCGCCCTGCCCCACGGTCACGCGGTAAAGGTGGCCGCCCGAGCCGTTGAAAAGGGCGTAAAAGTCATCGACCTGGGCGCCGATCTGCGCTTCCGGGACGCCGGGGTTTACGAGGAATGGTATAAAGTATCCCATACCGATCATGAACTGGCGGCCCGGGCCGTGTACGGCCTGACGGAAATCCATCGCGAAGCCATCCGCGGGGCCCGGGTGGTCGCCAATCCTGGCTGTTACCCCACCAGCGTCATCCTGGGCCTGGCGCCCCTGCTCAAGGCCGGCTACATCGACCCGGCGACCATCATCATCGATGCCAAATCAGGGGTATCCGGGGCCGGCCGGGACGCCAGGGTGACCAGCCTTTTTGTGGAATGCAATGAAAATATCAATCCCTACGGTGTGGCCGGCCATCGCCATACCCCGGAGATCGAGCAGGAACTGAGCGCCCTGGCGGGCCGAGAGGTTAAGGTTACCTTTACACCCCACCTCTTGCCTATCAGCCGGGGAATTTTAAGCACCATGTACGCCGCCCTGGCCCGGCCGGCAACGGAAGGGGAACTGCGGCAGGTTTACCAGGATTTTTACGTCGGGGAGCCCTTTATCCATCTCCTGCCGCCGGGCAATTGGCCCCACACCCGCTGGGTCTACGGTAGCAACAACTGTCATATCAACTTTACTGTGGATAGCCGTACCGGCCGGGTGGTGGTAGCCAGCGCCATTGATAACTTGACCAAAGGCGCGTCCGGCCAGGCGGTGCAGAACCTCAATCTCATGTGCGGTTTCCCGGAGACCACTGCTCTGGCCGCACCGGGACTATGCCCTTAAATACGAAGGAGCCTTCCATGGCGATGGGCCGCCATCAGCGAGGGCCTGAAAATGCCTGGCCGGCATTTGTCGGAAGCGAGCGACTTGGCCCGAGCGGCTAAGCAGTCCTGGCGAAGCCGAGGAGCGAGGGCGGGGCCGAGGACAGGAGGTCCGAGGCCGGCCTTTGAGGCAAGGATGCCGAATAGGCCGGGAACCCCGCCTTAAGCCCCGGCTGAGCCGTAGGCCGCTCCATAAGGGCTTTGGTGCGAGCGAGACAATGCCAGCCTGCGATCGAGTTTTTTGCGGAGGAAGGAAGAAATGACTGAAGATATCCAGCTTGTTTCCGGCGGTATTACCGCTCCCCTGGGTTTTGTCGCTGCTGGCGTCCACGCCGGGCTAAAAAAGGAAAAGAAGGACCTGGCCCTGATTGTAAGCGAGGTGCCGGCAACGGCAGCGGCCGTATACACCAGGAATCGCGTCAAAGCAGCACCCCTGCTAGTTACCAGGGAGCATCTTAAAAGCGGGATCGCGCGGGCTATTGTCTGCAACAGCGGCAATGCCAACGCCTGTACGGGAGAGAGGGGTTGCCGCGACGCCCGGGAAATGGCGGCGCTAACAGCGGCGGCGGTAGATTGCGAACCCTGGCAGGTGGCGGTTGCCTCTACCGGTGTTATCGGCGTGCCTTTGCCTATGGATAAAATTAGAGCAGGCATCCGGGCGGCGGCAGAGTTGCTCGCCGTGGATGGCGGTGAAGACGCGGCGGCGGCCATTATGACCACCGATACTATCAAGAAGGAAATTGCCGTCCGCCTGTCCCTGGGAGGGGTCACGGTAACCATCGGCGGCATCGCCAAGGGTTCCGGCATGATCCACCCCAATATGGGGACCATGCTCTGCTTTTTGACCACCGATGTCGCCATCGAACAGGATGACCTGGACCAGGCCCTGCGGGCGGTGGTGGACCGGACCTTCAATATGGTTACGGTGGACGGCGACACCAGCACCAACGACATGGCCGTCATCCTGGCCAACGGCTGCGCCGGCAACCCGCCCCTGACCATTGAAGATCATGCCGCCTTTCGCGCCGCCCTGGAGTACGTCTGCCGTGAACTGGCCCGCCTGATTGCCCGGGACGGTGAGGGCGCGACCAAACTCATCACCGTGAAAGTGCGGCGGGCGGCCAGCGAAGGGGAAGCCCGTTTGGTTGCCCGGGCCGTGGCCGGATCCAACCTGGTAAAGAGCGCCATCTTCGGCGCCGATGCCAACTGGGGCCGCATTCTCTGCGCCGCCGGTTACTCCGGGGCCGAGATCGATCCGGGCAAGGTAGACATTTACCTGGAAAGCCGGGCCGGCTGGGAGCAGATGGCCCGGGATGGCGAGCCTTTACCTTTTAGCGAAGATAAGGCGGCGGCTATCTTGCGGGAAGAGGAGATCACCATTACCCTGGATTTAAAACAGGGTGCGGCTGCGGCTACCGCCTGGGGCTGCGACCTGACCTATGACTATGTAAAAATCAACGCTTCTTACCGTACTTAAATAGCAACAACCTTAGATATGACATACTGGAGGGAAGGTAAGATGCCCCTTTCACCCCTGGAAAAAACGGAAATCCTCATTGAAGCCCTGCCCTATATCCGCCAGTTCTACGGCAAAACCGTGGTGATCAAGTACGGCGGCCACGCCATGACCAACTGCGACCTGAAAAGGGCCGTCATGCAGGACGCCGTCCTCATGCACCTGGTAGGCATGCGGCCGGTAATCGTCCACGGCGGCGGGCCGGAGATTAGCGGCATGCTCAAACGCCTGGGTAAAGAGTCCAGGTTTGTCCAGGGCCAGCGGGTGACCGATGCCGAGACCATGGCGATTGTGGAAATGGTCCTGGTAGGGAAGATTAATAAAGAGATCGTCACCAACATCCACCGCTACGGCGGCAAGGCTATAGGCCTCTGCGGCAAGGACGGCAACCTCATTGAAGCCCGGAAACAGGTGGTCCATATCCAGGGGGAAGATGGGGCTGAGGTTGACCTGGACCTGGGTTTTGTCGGCCGGGTGGAAAAGATCAATCCCGGTATTATCGAAACCGTCATCGCCGAAGGCTACATCCCTGTGGTGGCGCCCATCGGCGTGGGCCCCGACGGGGAGAGCTACAATATTAACGCCGACCTGGTGGCGGGAGAGCTGGCCGTGGCCCTGCAGGCCGACAAGCTGGTGTTGCTTACGGATGTGGAAGGGATTTTAGCCGACCGCAACGACCCCGGCTCGTTAATCTCTGCCCTGGAGGTCGGCCGGGTGCCGGGACTCATTCGCCAGGGCGTTATCGACGGCGGCATGATCCCAAAGGTCAACTGCTGCATCCGCGCCCTGGAAGGCGGTGTGAAGAAAACCCATATCATTGACGGGCGCATACCCCACTCTATTTTACTGGAGATATTCACCGATACCGGTGTAGGCACCATGGTGGTGCCATAGAGACGGAGGTGGCCGGAATGGATAACGCGGCTATTATAGCTCTGGGGGAAAAATACGTGATGCGGACCTACGGCCGCTATCCCGTGGCCCTGGTACGGGGCGAAGGGGCCCGGGTATGGGATGCCGACGGCCGGGAGTACCTGGATTTTGTAGGCGGCCTGGCGGTCAACTCCCTGGGGCACTGCCATCCCCGGGTGGTAACGGCCATCAGGGAACAGGCGGGCAAGCTTCTCCACTGCTCCAACCTTTACTGGATTGAACCCCAGGTGGAACTGGCCCGCCTGCTGGTGGAAAATTCGGCCCTGGATAAAGTCTTTTTCTGCAACAGCGGGGCGGAAGCCAATGAAGGTGCTATTAAACTCGCCCGCAAGTATGCCAAAGAACACCGGGGGCCGGAAAGCTACGAGATAATCACCATGCGCCGTTCCTTTCACGGCCGCACCCTGGCTACCTTGACGGCTACCGGTCAGGAGAAATTCCACCGCGGTTTTGCTCCCCTGCCGGCAGGTTTCAGATACGTTCCCTTCAACGACCTGGCTGGCCTGCGGGCGGCGGTGAACCCCCGCACCTGCGCCGTCATGCTGGAACCGGTCCAGGGGGAAGGCGGCGTCTACGCGGCCAATAAAGATTACCTCCAGGCGGTGCGGGCCCTCTGCGACGATGAAGGACTCTTGCTTATCTTTGACGAAGTACAGTGCGGCCTGGGGCGGACGGGCTATCTTTTCGCCTACCAGTATTACGGGGTGGAACCGGATATTATGACCCTGGCCAAGGCTTTGGCCGGCGGGGTACCCATCGGCGCCATGCTGGCCAAGGAAAAGGTAGCCTCCGCCTTCGCCCCCGGCGACCACGCCTCCACCTTCGGCGGCAATCCCCTGGCTACGGCCGCCGGGGTGGCGGCCTTCAAATCCCTGCTGGAGGAAGGGCTGGTGGAAAACGCCCGCGATGTGGGAGAGTATTTCTACCGGGAACTGGATAAGCTGGTGCGGGAGTTTCCCCAATTAATAGAGGTTAGGGGCCGCGGGCTGCTCCTGGGGCTAGAGATGGACGGCCCGGTTGACGCGGTGGTGGCCGCCTGCATGGAACGGGGTTTATTGATCAATTCCCTCCACGGCCACGTCCTGCGTTTTCTCCCACCCCTTACCATTAGTAAAGATGAAATCGACAGGGCTTTAGCTATTCTCAAGGAAGCGTTAAAGGAAGTTCTGGGTCAAGGAACGAATTAAGTAAAGGCAAATATTGCAAAAGGCGAAAGGAGAGCTGGTTTAATGAACGACCTGGCAAAGGGCCTTAAAGGCCGCGACTTTATCTCCCTGAAGGATTTTACCACCGAAGAAATCCTTTACCTCCTGGACCTGGCCGATGAACTCAAGGCCAAATTGAAAAGAGGAGAGTCCCATCCCCTCCTTGCCGGCAAGACCCTGGGCATGATTTTTACCAAGCGTTCCACCCGTACCCGGGTGGCCTTTGAAGTAGGCATGTACCAGCTGGGCGGCTATGCCCTTTTCCTGACCAAGGACGATCTCCAGCTGGGGCGAGGCGAGACTATTGCCGATACGGCCCGGGTCCTTTCCCGCTACCTGGACGGTATAATGATCCGTACCTTTGCCCACCAGGATGTAGAAGAACTGGCGGCCCACGCCACCATCCCCGTTATTAACGGACTGACGGACCTGCTGCACCCCACCCAGGCCCTGGCGGATATCATGACCATCCGCGAGTGGAAAGGTAGTATTAAAGGTTTAAATCTTACCTTTATCGGCGACGGCAACAACGTGGCTCATTCCCTCATGTACGGCGGGGCCAAGGTGGGGCTCAACGTGACCATCGCCTGTCCTACCGGTTATGAGCCCCTGCCCCAGGTGGTAGAAGAAGCCCGGCGTATAGCCGCTTATAACGGCTGCCAGATAGCCGTAACCAACAATATCCGGGAAGCCGTCGAAGGCGCCGACGTCCTTTACACCGACGTCTGGGCCAGCATGGGCCAGGAAGAAGAGGCGGAAAAGCGGCGCCAGGCCTTCCGGAAATACCAGCTTAACAGCGAGATATTGAAGATGGCCAAGCCCGACGCCATGGTCATGCACTGCCTGCCGGCCCACCGGGGTGAGGAGATCACCGACGAGGTGATTGACGGGCCGCAGTCGGCCGTCTTTGACGAGGCCGAAAACCGCCTCCATGCCCACAAGGCCATTATGGCGGCCCTCATGGGCTAACCTGTACCCCTTGGCCGGGCAAAGCTATTGATATATCCCTGTACAAATACTATTTCTGGCAGAACCTTATTTTCACAGGAGCCATTCATGGCGGCACACTGCCACCAGCGAACTATAAAAATGAGGGTAAATGTTCAGGGGGAGGCAGGTTCCCGGAGGGCGCATTTGCGCTTAGTTCAAAGAACGAGGCCGGCTGAGGATAAGCGCGGCCGCCAGGTTTCAAGCCCGAAGGGCGAGTTAAGGCCGCGCCCGAAGTCGGCCGAGTTCGTACAAGTATAAGGCGCAACCAGCGCCTGAAGGGAACCTGCCCCCCCTCAAAGGCAATCTACTGTAAAAACAATTTATTGATAGAAGTCTATTATCGCAGGAGGAAGGGTTTATATTATGGCGGAAAAGGTAGTCCTCGCCTATTCCGGCGGGCTGGATACTTCCATTATTATTCCCTGGCTAAAAGAAACCTACGGCTACGAAGTTATCGCCGTGGCCGTCGATGTCGGCCAGGGAGAGGAACTGGCGCCCCTGGAGGAAAAGGCCATTAAGAGCGGGGCGAGTAAGATTTACATTCTCGATAAGAAAAAGGAGTTCGTTGAAGAGTATATCTGGCCGACATTAAAGGCCGGGGCCATTTATGAAGGCAAATACCTCCTGGGCACTTCCTTCGCCCGGCCCCTCATTGCCAAATGCCTGGTAGAGGTGGCGGAGAAGGAAGGCGCTACCGCCGTGGCCCACGGCGCCACCGGCAAGGGCAATGACCAGGTCCGCTTTGAGCTGGGGGTCAAGGCGTTAAACCCCGATTTGAAGGTCATCGCTCCCTGGCGCCTCTGGAACATCCGCTCCCGGGAAGAGGCCATTGACTATGCCGCCGCCCGGGGTATCCCCGTACCGGTCACCAAGGACCGGCCCTACAGTATGGACCGCAACCTCTGGCACTTGAGTCACGAAGGCGCCGACCTGGAGAACCCCTGGAACGAACCCCAGGAGGATCTTTACTTAATTATTACTCCCCCGGAACAGGCCCCGGATAACCCCACCTATGTGACCATTGACTTTGAAAAGGGCATCCCCGTGGCCGTGGACGGGGAGAGGCTGGACGCCGTGGCCCTGGTGGAAAAATTGAACGACCTGGCGGCGGCCAACGGCGTCGGCATTGCCGATATGGTGGAAAACCGCCTGGTGGGCATGAAATCCAGGGGTGTCTATGAAACCCCCGGCGGTACCGTCCTTTACCTGGCCCACCGGGAACTGGAAGCCCTCACCCTGGACCGCATGACCATGCATTTTAAGGAAATGGTGGCCGCCAAATACGCCGAGCTGGTATATGACGGCAACTGGTTCTCGCCCCTCAAAAAGGCCCTGGACGCCTTTGTGGACAGCACCCAGGAAACGGTCACCGGCAGCGTGCGCCTGAAGCTCTACAAGGGCAACTGCACTCCCGCAGGGGTTAAATCGCCCTACTCAATCTACAGCGAGGACCTGGTGACCTTCGGCGCCGGCGGCGATTACGACCACAAAGACGCCACCGGCTTTATCAACCTCTTCGGCCTGCCTTTGAAAGTGAGGGCCTTGATGGAAAAGAAGGCGGGTTTGAGGTAAGATGAAGCTCTGGGGCGGACGCTTTACCAGGACGACCGACCGGCTGGTGGAAGACTTCCATTCCTCCATCAGCTTCGACCGGCGCCTTTACCGCCAGGACATCGCCGGCTCCATCGCCCACGCCCGGATGCTGGCAGCGGTAGGGCTCATCACCCGGGAGGAAGGCGAGGTCATCATTAAAGGCCTGGAGGAAATCCGCGCCGACATCGAGGCCGGGCGGGTGGAATTCGATACCGGCGCCGAGGACATCCACATGAACATCGAAAAGCTGCTTACGGAGCGCATCGGCGCGGCCGGGAAAAAGCTACATACGGCCCGCAGCCGCAATGACCAGGTGGCCCTCGACCTGCGCCTTTATTTAAAGGAGGAAATCCCGGAAGTCAAAAAGCTCCTGGCCGGCCTCCAGAAAGTCCTGGTTGACATGGCGGCCAAGCATATGCACACCGTCATGCCCGGGTATACCCACCTGCAGAAGGCCCAGCCCGTTACCCTGGCCCACCACCTCCTGGCCTACTTTGAAATGTTCTGCCGTGATCAGGGGCGTTTAGACGGGTGCCTGGAGCGGGTGGACGTCATGCCCCTGGGCGCCGGGGCCCTGGCCGGTACGACCCTTCCCATTGACCGGGAAATGGTGGCCGGGGAACTGGGCTTTAAACGGATCAGCGCCAACTCCCTGGACGCGGTGGCCGACCGCGATTTTGCGGTGGAATTCCTGGCGGCGGCTTCCCTCATCATGATGCATTTAAGCCGCCTGGCGGAAGAGATCATCCTGTGGGCCAGCGAGGAATTCGGTTTTATCGAACTGGACGACGCCTACAGCACCGGCTCCAGCATGATGCCCCAGAAGAAAAACCCCGACGTGGCCGAACTGGTGCGGGGGAAAACGGGCCGGGTGTACGGCCACCTGATGGGCATGTTAACGGTCCTGAAGGGGTTACCCCTGGCCTACAACAAGGACCTGCAGGAGGATAAGGAAGCCCTCTTTGACGCCCTGGATACGGTGAAGGGGTGTCTCATGGTCTTCACCCCCATGCTGGCCACGGCTAAATTCAGGATTGAACGCATGCGGGAGGATGCGGCCCGGGGCTTCGCCGCCGCCACTGATGTGGCCGAGTACCTGGTGCGTAAAGGTTTGCCCTTCCGCGAAGCCCACGCCGTGGTGGGGGCGCTGGTCCTCCACTGCCTGGAACAGGGCAAGTCCTTCGTGGACCTCTCCCTGGCCGAGTGGCAGTCCTTTTCGCCTTATTTCTCAGAAGACATTTTTGACCACATCACGTTAGAAGCCTGCGTGCATGGCCGCGACCTCCCCGGCGGCCCCGCCCCGGCCGCAGTAAAACAGGCCCTGGAACGTGCCAGGAAGATCCTGGCGGGAATGTGATAAAATAAGCGAGGTCTCCTATCTCGTCCTTTGCGCGCAGGAATTTCTCAGATACCGGACGGGTAAAGTCGCCATCGGCTATGGCCCCCAGGAAATCTAAAAGCCATCCTAAGCGGTGCGGAAATCCTCTGCAGGGTGAAAGCTTGCCAAGCCCAGTAGGATTACTATGCCCAAAATAATTATAATCAGAGACCGCTTCCGGCGTACCCTCCTCAAGCAATTTTATATATCTATCAAGTATTTACCTCAGAAGAAGTAGCCAGGCAGGCATCCGGCCAGCTGGAGAGTGTGGAGGATACCATCAAGGCCTTTAACGATATCCTGGGGTCAGTAACAGCGATCGCGCCCATGATAGAAGCGACTTATCGCGAAGTAGATAATACGATGAAGGCGAAGGAAGTAGTACTGGACCGGGCGCAGAGCATAAGCGCGGTGGCCGAAGAGACATCGGCTTCTGCCGAGGAAATTGCGGCAGCGGCTGAAGAACTGTCGGCCTCAACCCAGGAGATAGCGGTCAACGCCCAGCAGGTGCTTGAAGTGGCAAGGCGGCTGCAAGAGCAGACGGGGCGCTTTAAGGTATAAAGAGGTCTTAAAAATTAGGTGCGAGCTCCCGCAGGTTTAAATAAAAAAGGTCTAAGGGGCGGAGAAAAAACGATAAGGAAAGAGAAAGAGTTTAACAAGAAAAGCAGGGAGTGGTACAATGTAAAAGTGTCATAGCAATACATCTGTCCGGAGGAAGAAAATGAAGTGCGGGATGAAGCTCTTTTACTTAAAAAACATTCGCTATATGATATCCTCTTATTAAAGCGGTATGATTATTATTTGCGATTTTTGTTTAAGGGAGCTTTAGCGGGTACAGGCGCCGGGGTGGTTGGCGTAGCTTTTCGCCTTGTCCTGACGGAAGGCGATTTATGGCGCAATGAACTTTTAACATGGGCAAGGAGTATTCCCGGCTGGGGCTGGTTGGTCTTGCCCTGCCTTGGTGCCCTGGCCGGGGCCCTGGCCGGCTGGTTGACCAGTTTTGCCCCGGAAACTGCCGGCAGCGGTATTCCCCACGTGGAAGCCGTGCTTATTAACCGGCGGGAGCTCATCTGGTGGCGGGTTATCCTGGTAAAATTTATAGCCGGAGCCCTGGCTATCGGAGCCGGGTTATCCTTGGGCCGTGAGGGACCGACGGTCCAGATGGGCGCAGCCGCCGGCCGGGCGGTAAGTAAAAGCCTTAGCAGTTCCAAAACAGAAGAGCTGCACTTAATTGCCTGTGGTGCCGGGGCAGGGCTGGCAGCGACTTTTAACGCCCCCCTGGCGGGAGTAATTTTTGTCCTGGAAGAATTACGGCGCAATTTTTCTCCTTATATCCTGGGCGGCGCCCTGGCGGCCAGTATTACTGCCGATCTAATTTCCCAGAGGATTTTAGGACCGCTTCCTACCTTTCGCCTTAAGGAATTATTGCCTTTACCTTTGAATACCTTGCCGGCATTTTTGGTTTTGGGAACATTAACAGGAGTTTTTGGTGCTGTTTTTAACCGGACCCTGCAAGGTAGCCTTGACGCGGTAGATAGATTGAAGAATGTTCCTCGCTGGTTAAAAGTATCCCTGGCAACATCACTGGCGGGTCTTCTGGGCTATTTCTTACCCCAGGTTTTAGGCGGGGGGCACCAGCTGGCAGAAGAAGTTCTCGGGGGACGGATCCCAGTTGGTATTATCGCCCTTATCTTTGCCGTTAAATTCCTTTTGACTATGTTGAGTTACAGCGCTGGAGTTCCCGGTGGCATCTTTATGCCGCTCCTGGTTCTGGGGGCTTTATTGGGTTCCATGGTTGGCCAGGTTAGCGGGCTACTTGTTCCCGGTTTTCAGGGACTGGGGCCGTCTTTTGCGGTAATTGGCATGGCTGCCTGTTTCGTAGCCATTGTGCGTTCCCCCCTAACCGGTATAGTGCTCATAATAGAAATGTCAGGTAGTTACCAGCATATTTTACCGCTTCTTTTTACTTGTATGATCGCCTATATAGTGGCGGAGGCCCTGGGGTGTTTACCTATTTATGAAATGCTACTGGAACGGGAGCTGGCCAGGGAGAAGAGTGAAAGTGCTTATAACCCCTATACTAAAGACGAGATGGTAGTTGTCGAGGCTGTTGTTGAGAGCATGGCGCCGGCCTGCGGGCGCCGGGTCCAGGACCTGGACTTGCCGGGTGATTGTTTACTGGTTACCATACGCAGGGGAGCAAGGGAAATCATTCCCCGCGGCAATACCAGGCTTTTGGAAGGGGATCACTTAACAGTAATTGTACCTGAAAATAGAGCGGCGGCAATAAACGAGGCGCTGGCAAAAGAAACCCGATATAGTCTTAAGGTATAAATTTCATATTTCACTAAGCGGGTACTGAAGACGGCGCCCTTATTTACAGTAAATGTGATTAATAAAACCACCGTCTTTCACACACCTGGAGATTTATATCCTGCAGGGGATTTAGCTTATAGCCATCAATAGAGGTGGTACTACCTCCTCAAAATATTCCTTCACCTTGTTCCAGCTTACCCGGCGCAGGAGCACCGGTTCTTTTTCCCTTTCAGCATCACGAAAATAGGTCAGGCTTTTCAGCACGTGATACAGGTTAAAGCCGGTCCCTGCGAACTTGCGCTTGTAGAATTCCAGGCACCGGGGCAGGCCGGCAATTTCCCGGGTAATAAAATACAGGTCATAAAAGTCCTTCCTGCTGCCCCGCGAGGCGATGGCTTCTATTTTCATTGGGGCAATATCTCCGGGGGAGGCTACCGGGCAACCCCTGAACGTCGCAGGTGGAAAGATGAGGGGATACCGGTAATACAGAAAACTGACTTTAGTTTCCTGGAAAATCCCGTGCAGGGTGCCCCACTTTTCTTCCAGCAATTGAAAATTGCCCAGGTCCTGGAGTCTCTGCTTAAGTATGAAAGTATCCACCGTACCGGGGGAAAAGAAATCCAGGGCTTCCGAAAGGCGATGACCCAGGTGCAGGGCCAGGGCCGTACCGCCGGCCAGGTAAAAATTTTGCAGCAAGCCGGTAGAGCTTAATAATTCCAGTGCCTCCTGTCCCTGCGGTGGGAGGGCGGACGTAAACACCTGAGGTCGTCCTCCTGCAAATGGTAGTAACAGCGCCAGAAATTGCCGGTTTTAGCGGACAATCTAGGGCTCGTCTTGATTACTTCCAGGAGCTCTTCATCCCGGTACTGTTTCATAACCCAACGGATGGCCCTGGTATCCCCATATTCCAGCAACCGCTCGAGGATAAAATATGACTCATTCCGGCTATCCAGGCTGTCAAAAGACACATCCCAAAAATACTTTTTTAGAAAAGCCGGTAACCTCAACGGCTATCTCCTGCCATTTCCCCAGCTTGAGGATAAGCTTTTAGCTCTCCTGCAACTTTTTCACCATGGTAATTATACCATTTTTTACGGGGATGTGAAAGTTTACCAGTAGCTTTTTATCATTTGGGTTCTCCATGTGCGCCCGGCATGGGTGTTAACTTGGTGGTGAAAATCCACTGCAGGCGAGGCAGCACCAGCCTGATAGCCAAAGGCAAGGGTGCCCATCGCGAGGTGGGATCCGGAGGAAGCCGGACGCAAAGCCACGGCCCGATGAACAAGAACTCCATACGAGGCTAAACCGTTCGGATGAGCTGGCAACACAGGGAAATCCCAGGCTGCCAAGGGGTGATAGAGTATATGGGGCGGGCGCAGGGCGGTCGGACAAGGTAGCTTGCGGTTAACAATGATATAGCCTGCGGCAGAACCCGTCAAGGGAAAAGAACCTTGACTGAAACTGCCGCGGGCTATGGAAGATTACCAATGCAAGCTACCTGGTATGGTTAGGGATACTCCTTCACTGCCTAACAAAAAATTATTTAAATGGTCTTGCATTTTTTCATGGTGAGGGAACGGGGGCTAACCGCCCACTCCTACTCAATGGCGTTTTTACGGAACGCTGCCTCAAAAAATATTGTCCAGTTCTACCATCAGCCCGGGTAAAACGTTGGATTGCAGCGGGGTTTTTCCCGAACGGGTATATAAAACAGGTGCCTCTACCCCGGTACCTTCAAGATCGAAGACCTCGATTGCTTGAGCGGCAATGTTAACAAGCCAGAGTTCGCGCACACCGTGACGGGCATAAAGTTTTTTCTTTATCGTCCGGTCACGTTCTCCGGTAGCGGGAGAAAGGATTTCCACCACCAGGTCGGGAGGGCCCTGTATATTAGCATCAGTAACGATATCTTGACGCTCATTTGAAATAAACATTACATCCGGTTGCACTACATCATGGGGCGAGAGCACTACATCCAAGGGGGCAAAAAGGACTTCACCTAATTTGTTTGCGATGACGAAACGACGTAAGACATCAACAATATTGGCAGCTACCCGTTGGTGAAATACGTTCGGTGATGGTACCACGAAAAAATCCCCCTCGATTAATTCCGCCCTTTTGTCCTCCGGTAAAAGGCAATAATCCTCGTAAGTAAACTTAAGATGCGGTCCGGCCAGGGCCATGAAAGTGTCACCTCCCGCAGGTATTATTATAGTATCTCCTTGCAGTTTCCGGAAAAACCGTTGGTGTAACACGCTCTCTTTCAATTTTCCATTTACAATAATTATATCATTTTTACGAGGATGTGAAAGTTTATCGGCGAATAATATCATCGCAGCCAGGACAAGGCGTTTTTTCTTGTCTGGCTTTAGCTTAAATGTTTTAGCAGGAGAATTTGGCCGCCAGCATGTTGAAATTAAGATGCTAAAAGCAAATACAGGATGGTAATCAAGGCCCGGCAGGATTCCGCACTTCCATGTAGAATATGTTAAAGCGTCTAACTTCATGGCAGGACGGGAGGAAGGCAGGATGAAGTTTTTTATTTTAGGCTTATATTTTGTGGTACTTATCATCATCGGCTTTTACAGCTTGAAGAAATCGCGGGATGTCGGCGGGTTTTTTCTGGGCAACCGGACCGTAGGCCCCTGGATATCGGCCTTTGCCTACGGGACGACCTATTTCTCCGCCGTTATTTTTATCGGCTACGCCGGCAAGGTGGGCTGGGGTTTCGGCCTGGCGGCTTTATGGATCGTCATCGGTAACGCTTTTATCGGCAGTTTCCTGGCCTGGAAGGTGCTGGCCCGGCCGACCCGGGAGATGACGGTGCGCTTGAATGCCATGACCATGCCCGAGTTCCTGGCGGCGCGCTATGACAGCCCGGCCCTGCGCACGGTAGGGGCGTTGATAATCTTCATTTTCCTGGTTCCTTATTCTGCCTCGGTGTATATGGGCTTGAGCTATTTTTTTGAGCAGGTCTTCCAGATAGATTTTACCACGGCCCTAATCATCATGGCCGCCTTTACGGCCGTTTACCTGGTCCTGGGCGGCTATATCGCCGTCACCCTGACGGATTTCCTCCAGGGCTTGATCATGATCGGCGGCGTCTTTATCCTTATATATTACATCCTTACCGCACCGCCGGTGGGCGGCCTGGTAAACGGGGCCAGCCGCCTGGCTGCCATCAACCCCGGCCTGGTTTCCCCGGCAGGGCCAAACTGGTTTGCCCTTTTATCCCTGGTACTGCTTACCAGCCTGGGTCCCTGGGGCCTGCCCCAGATGGTGCAGAAATTCTACGCCATCAAGGATGAGCGATCCATCTGGCCGGCGACGGTGGTTTCCACCCTATTTGCCCTGATTATTGCCACCGGCGCCTATTTCACGGGAGCTTTTGGCCGCCTTTTTTTCAACAACCAAATGCCCTTGCTTAACGGCAAACCCAACCCGGACCTGATAATGCCCCAGATTATCAACCAGTACCTGCCGTCCTGGGTGGGCCTGCTCCTGCTCCTGCTGGTGCTGGCGGCCTCTATGTCCACCTTGGCCTCCCTGGTGCTGGTATCAAGTTCGGCCGTGGCCATCGACCTGGTCCAGGGAGCTGCGCCGGGCGTGTCGCGGCGCACGGTAATGGCACTTTTGCGCTTCTTGTGTGTCTTCTTTATCGGACTGTCAGTTTATATCGCCTTAAAGCCCACCATTATCCTGGTCCTCATGTCCCTGTCCTGGGGCACGGTAGCCGGCGCCTTCCTGGCTCCTTACCTTTACGGGCTGTACTGGCCCCGCACCACCAAAGCCGGGGCCTGGGCGGGACTGTTGAGCGGGCTTATCATATCCCTGGGTTTATCTTTTTACTACCACCTTGACGGCAGTATTATCCCTACCATTGGCTCCCTGGCGATGATTGTTCCCCTTGGGGTTGTACCCCTGGTGAGCATGGTTACCCCGGCTTTTTCCCGGGAGCACCTGGCCAGGGTCTTCGGCCCCGGCAGGGTGAGGACAGAAACAACTAAAGGACTGGTGACTGATGATCTGGGATTTGGCAAATGAATGTCGAAGCCGGGCGGATATGGAAGCCCTGCAGCTGGCCCGGTTGCAGGAGACGGTAGCCCGGGTCTACGAGCGGGTTCCCTTTTACCGCCAAGCTATGGAAACAAAAGGTATCCGGCCGTCGGATATCCGCACCCTGGCCGATATCCGCCTGCTGCCCATGACCACCAAGGAGGATTTTCGTCAGAATTACCCCTACGGCCTTTTCGCCGTGCCCCTGAAGGAAGTGGTCCGCCTCCATGCCTCCTCCGGCACGACCGGTAAACCTATTGTCGTGGGCTATACCCGCCGCGACCTGGAAACCTGGACGGAGCTTGTGGCCCGCCTGGCTACCATGGCCGGCGTCACGGCTGAAGATGTCGTCCAGGTTGTCTTCGGCTACGGCCTTTTCACCGGCGGTTTCGGTTTGCACTATGGCCTGGAGCGGGTGGGGGCCACGGTGGTACCGGCGGCATCCGGCAACTCCAGGCGCCAAATCATGTTAATCCGCGACTTTGGCACCACCGTCCTGGTGGGCACGCCCTCCTACGTCCTGCACCTGGCCGAGGTAGCGGGCGAAGAGGGTATAGACCCGCGGGAACTACCCGTGCGCCTGGGGTTATTTGGCGGCGAGGCATCCAGCCGGGAGATGCTCAAAGAGATCGAGCGGCGCTGGGGGATGCTGGCCACGGATAATTACGGCTTGTCGGAAGTCATGGGCCCAGGCGTCTCCGGCGAATGCGAGTACCAGGACGGCCAGCATGTCGCCGAAGACCATTTCCTGGTAGAAATACTGGACCCGGTGACCGGGGAACCCTGTCCCCCGGGGGTCAAGGGCGAGGTTGTCATCACGACTTTGACCAAAGAAGCCCTGCCGGTACTGCGCTACCGCACCCGGGATATCTCTTCCCTGAACTTTGAGCCCTGCCGCTGCGGCCGTACCACGGCGCGCCTGGCCAAGATCACCGGCCGTACCGATGATATGCTCATTATCCGGGGGGTCAACGTCTTTCCCTCCCAGGTTGAGAGCGTCCTGATGGAAATTGAAGGGGTTGCCCCCCACTACCAGCTTATCATCAGCCGGCGCAACTACCTGGATGAGCTGGAAATCCAGGTGGAAGTAGACCCTGAGTTTTTCAGCGACCGCTACCGGGAGCTGGAGGAACTGGAAGAAAAGGTGGCCGACCGCCTGCACACGGTGCTGCAGTTAAAGGCGCGGGTGCGCCTGGTAGAGCCTCATAGCATCCCCCGCAGCGAGGGCAAGGCCCGGCGGGTGATCGACCTGCGGTCGCAATAAAAAATATGGCTACAAAACCCGTGCAAGCGGGTTTTATTTTATCCCGGTGCGCCGGTGGTTTATATAAAGAACCGGGTAGTGACTTATAGCGGTTATTAAGTTAAAATAAAGGTATTGTGGCCCATATTACTTACCATGGGCTTGCTGTGGGAGAGGTGAAACTGTGCGGGAACTGTTAATCGGCAATCATGCCCTGGCCAGGGGCGCCTGGGAAGCGGGCCTGCGGGTGGCCGCGGCCTACCCGGGCACGCCCAGTACAGAAATAATCGAGGCCCTGGCCGGGTATCCGGAAGTATATGCAGAGTGGTCCCCAAATGAGAAGGTGGCCCTTGAAGTGGCTATTGGCGCGGCCATCGGCGGTGCCAGGGCCCTGGCGGCAATGAAACATGTGGGCGTTAACGTCGCCGCCGATCCCCTGATGACCCTGGCCTACACCGGCGTCAATGCCGGCCTGGTGCTGGTGTCGGCCGATGATCCCGGCCTTTTTAGTTCCCAGAACGAGCAGGACAACCGCTTTTACGCCCGGATGGCCCAGATACCCTGCCTGGAACCGGCCGACAGCCAGGAGGTCAAGGATATGACCATGCTGGCTTTTGATTTAAGCGAGGAATTTGATACACCGGTAATTCTGCGCCTGACGACGCGCATAGCCCATTCGTACAGCCTAGTTGAGCTTGGCGAGCGCCGGGAAGTGCCGCTTAAAAGCTATGTCAAACAGCCGGCCAAATACGTCATGCTGCCCGCCTTCGGCAAAGCCCGCCACCTGGTGGTGGAAGAGCGGCGGCGTAAACTCATGGACTATGCGGAAAGTACCCCTTTAAACCGGGTGGAATGGGCCGGCCGGCGTGTGGGGGTTATTACCGGCGGTATTGCCTACCAGTACGTAAAAGAAGCCCTGCCCGGGGTTTCGGTGCTGAAGCTGGGGTTGACTTATCCTTTGCCGGAGAAGTTGATCCGCGATTTTGTTAACGCGGTTGAAACCTGTTATATAGTAGAAGAATTGGAACCTTTCCTGGAAGATCAAATCCGCGCCCTGGGCCTTAAAGTAACCGGCAAGGAACTGGTACCGCGGGTGGATGAGTTAAGCAGCGCCATCGTCGCCCGCACGGTAGGCGCGCAGGTCGCCGCCGCGGCCCCGGAGCTGGTTGCCCGGGAATTTTTACCTGCGCCCGGCACCGGCGCCATTGGCTTAACAGGGGCGCCGGCAGCGGCCGGAAAGGGAGCGGGCCCTGCAGTACCTGAGGTCACCACAGCTGTGCAGGCCCGTAATCTCCCCGGACGGCCGCCCCTCATGTGCCCCGGATGCCCCCACCGCGGCATCTTTTACGTACTGAAGAAACTCGGGCTGGTAGTGGCCGGGGACATCGGTTGCTACACCCTGGGGGCCACTCCACCCCTGCAGGCCATGGATACCTGTATCTGCATGGGCGCCAGCCTGGGGGTGGCCATGGGCATGGAAAAAGCGCGTGGCACAGACTTTGCCCGCCGGGTGGTGGGCGTTATCGGTGATTCTACCTTCCTCCACTCGGGTATTACCGGCCTCCTGGACATGGTCTACAATGGAAGCACCGGAACCCTGATAATCCTGGACAACGGCACCACGGCCATGACAGGACACCAGCACCATCCCGGTACAGGTTACACTGCTGCCCGCCGGCCGGCACCTAAAGCCAACCTGGAACAAATCGCCAGGGCCCTGGGGGTGCAGCGGGTACAGGTAGTCGACAGCTACGACCTGGAGGCGGTAGAGAGAGTTATACGGGAGGAAACAGGAGCTCCGGAGCCCTCGGTAATTATCGCCCGCCGTCCCTGCGCCCTCCTGAAGAAAGAAAAAGAAGCTGCATATACCGTCGACCCGGATAACTGCCTGGGCTGCCGTTACTGCCTGGAACTGGGCTGCCCGGCCCTGTCTTTTAATGGTGGGCAGGCGGTCATTGATTCTATCCAGTGTACCGGATGCGGGCTGTGTAGCCAGGTTTGCCCGGCAGAAGCTATCAGGAAAGCGGGTGAAAAAGATGAATAACGGCGTTATTAACGTCCTGCTGGTTGGCGTCGGCGGCCAGGGGACCATCCTGGCCGGCCGCGTCCTATCGCGGGCGGCTACCTCCCTGGGGGGCGAGGTCAAGGTTTCCGACATCCACGGCATGGCCCAGAGGGGCGGCAGCGTGGTGACCCAGGTACGCTTTGGTCCCCGGGTATGTTCACCCGTGATGGCTCCCGGTACAGCCGACTTCCTGGTCGCCTTTGAAAAGCTGGAGGCCCGGCGCTGGCTCCATTACCTGAAGGACGGGGGGCAGATTATCGTGAATAATCAAGAGCTCCCCCCCCTGCCTGTCCTTACCGGGGCAGCGATTTACCCGGAAAACCTGGTAGCTGAAATGGAAACACTGGTGCAGAATTTGCTGGTCATCGACGCCCTGGACCTTGCCCGCCGGGCCGGTAACGTCAAAGCCGTCAATATGGTCCTCATGGGAGCCCTGGCGCGACGGTTGCCTATCAGCCGGGAGGCCTGGGAAGAAGCCCTGGCGGGATCCGTACCGGAAAGGTTTATAGAAGTAAACAAAAAAGCCTTCTACCTGGGGTGGGAGGAAGGATTATAGAGCCTGGAACTTACCAGGCTTTTTTGTTATCCCTTTTCCCATTGCGTCTAACAACTGCAAAACTGCCCGGCCTATCCGGGCGCGCCTGTTACCGGCCCTAGCGTGGGGCAGTTCCAGATGCCTGCCGGCGGCCGGTATAATCTTTTTCCTGCGGGCCGGATATGATATGATGGGGACGGGCAAAAAGAAAATCAATATTGAGGATCTTCCGTGTATTAAAGATTATGGGGGGTTGTGTACATAAATGAACATGCCGGATTTGATCCGCCGCAAAAGGGACGGCGAGGCCCTGGAGCCGGCGGAAATTGAATTATTGATTCGCGACTATACCACCGGGGCGATTCCCGATTACCAGATGGCCGCCTTTCTCATGGCCGTCTACTTTCGGGGTATGACCCGGGAGGAAACCGCCGCCTTGACCCGCGCCATGGTAGCCTCCGGCGAGCAGATGGACTGGAGCGCCGTTCCCGGCGTTAAGGTCGACAAGCACAGCACCGGCGGCGTGGCCGACACTACTACCCTGGTCCTCGCGCCCCTGGTGGCGGCCGCCGGGGTGCCGGTAGTTAAGATGGCCGGTCGCGGCCTGGGGCATACCGGCGGCACCATTGACAAGCTGGAATCTATCCCCGGCTTCCGGGTGCAGCTTTCAAGGGAGGAAATGGTCCGGCAGGTGAAGGAAATCGGGCTGGCCATCACCGCCCAGACGGGAGAGCTGGCCCCTGCCGACGGCAAGCTCTACGCCCTGCGGGATGTAACGGCGACGGTGGAAAGCATCCCCCTCATTGCTGGCAGCGTCATGAGCAAGAAGATCGCCGCCGGGGCCGACGCCATAGTTCTCGATGTTAAGGTTGGCAGCGGCGCCTTTATGCCCGACCTGGCATCGGCCCGGGAACTGGCGCAGGTCATGGTAGCCCTGGGCCAGGAGATAGGCCGGCGTACGGTGGCGGTTATTACTAATATGGACGAACCCTTAGGGATGATGGTGGGCAACGCCCTGGAAGTAAAGGAAGCCATCGCCGTCTTACGCGGCGGCGGGCCGCAAGAACTGCGGGAGATCTGTCTCACCCTGGGCAGCCAGATGCTATTGCTGGCCGGGGCTGCCGGGAGTGATGGAGAGGCACGCCGGCGCCTTGAGGGTCTCATGGACGGCGGCGGGGCGCTGGCCAAATTCCGGCAGTTTATCGGTGCCCAGGGCGGCGACCCTGAAGTGACGGACAGGCCGGAACTCCTGCCTGCAGCCAGGGAACAGATAACTGTAACCTCCCCTGCCGGCGGTTACATCAGTGCCGTCCAGGCGCGCCTGGTAGGCGAGGCGGCCATGCTCCTGGGTGCCGGGCGGGTTACCAAGGAAAGCGTCATTGACCCGGCAGCAGGTATTGAACTTAAAAAGCGCCGGGGAGATTATGTTAACGCCGGCGAACCCCTGGCCGTCTTCCACGTCAACGACCGCACCAACCTGGAGGCGGCCCGGGATAGATTCCTGTCGGCTTATACCCTGGCACCAGAGCGGCCATCTAATGGACAATTGGTTTATGAAATAATAAGCTGAGGTTTACCTATATTTCCCCACCTGATAAGACTAATCTTTATCTAGTTGTTACAAAAGGATAATCAGGGCGATGTTCAAGCCCCTAGACCATGTCCATAAATAAGGCAGAAGTACCAGGTTATACAATGAAATAAACTTTATTGGCAGTTAGAAGAAGTTTCAAGAACTATCGAACCTGGATGCTCTAAATGTGCTTCCGTGTTTTCTAAACTAGAAGAAAGTTTTTCACTGAAGAAGGAAAATCCATTTGAATATCGAATATATAATATAGAATACATGATGACAATGGTTTTTTAAAAAAAATTTCAAAGGTGAGCAGGAAATTTAATTGTAATGTCAAATAGATTATATATAATATATCAAATACGATAAGAGAGGCTTTGCAAATGGATTTTAATAATACAGGATACACCTTGACTAAAGCAGAATATGTTTACTTTACTATAAAAGAAGCGATTTTATCTGGAGAATTAGAGCCGAATTCGAAATTAGTTATAAGAAATATAGCGGAAAATTTAAAGGTCAGCGATATTCCCGTACGCGAGGCTTTACGTAGGCTGGAAACTGAACGACTGGTAAAGATAATACCTCATACCGGAGTAGTAGTAAGTGATATATCCGTAAGGGAAATTGAAGAGGGTCTTATCGTCAGAAATGAATTAGAACCTTTGGCGTTTAAACTAGCTATAAAAAATATTACTGATGATGATATTACGTTATTAAAAGAACTTGTTAACAAAATGACTGAATGTGCCCATAAAGATGATTTTCAATTATATGGGCGTCTAAACAAAGAATTTCACATGACGATTTATAAAAAATCGCAGAATGAAACCTTGTGCCGGATTATTGCCGAATTATGGAACCAAACTGAAAGACTAAGAGCCATTTTCCGTTTGGCACCGTTTAGAATGATGCAATCTAATAAAGAACATGAGCTTATGGTAGAAGCACTAGAAAAAGGGGACGAAGTTGAAGCTGAGCGTCTTATCAAGGAACAGCGCCTGCAATCATCATTTAGATACCTGAGTTATCTAAAAAATTATCATAAATAATTAGTGTATTGCAAGGCATTATAGAAAAAGATAATGTATGCGGAAGGGGTGATATAAGAGAACAATAAGGATAAAATTTAGAAATAATTGGTCGGGGAGGGATTATTATTTAAGATAATATCTACAAAAAATATAATATGTAGATAAATGTAAATGAATATTAAATTTAGGAGGAGTTTAATTAAATGAAGAACATAAACAATCTTTATCATTGCAACCCCGGAGAGGTAGCTGAATGGCTGAAAAAGACCGATCTTATCCTTCTTCCTTTGGGAAGCATAGAGCAGCATGGACCCTATGTTCCAATTTCCATGGATTGCCTTTCTACCGAACTGGTTACAGATCGAGTTGCTAAAGCTTGCGATGTTCCCTATTTCCCTCAGATTTATATTGGATATACTCCTTACCATATGTGGCCTGCAGGTACACCCAAAGGTTCGGCAACATTGCGCTATACAACTTATATAAATATGTGTTATGACATTATGCGCAGCCTAATTCATAACGGTTGGAATAAAGTAGTGATATTGACCGGACATACCGGTAACTTATGGCCTCTTGATGTAGCTATGCGCCGGGTTAGGATGGAAACGGGCGCTTTTGTGGCAACCCTTCGGGTTGAATCCGAGATATTTGCTTTAATTAAAGAGCTTAACCAAATTTTTGATGATCCACCTGAGAAATTCCCCTGGAAGCATGCTGCCGAAGCTGAAACCTCATGCGCCTTGCTATATGATGAAGAACTTGTTGATAAGTCCAAGTACGTAGAAGGTATTCCCCACAATCCCGAGTGGCTACCGGATTGCTTCTCTATGGGCGACGGCATACCTTCCCAGATGCATTTCCGCCATTATTCAAAGTTAAATCATGGTTCATTAATCAGGTCGCCTTTCAACTTCTATGAGTTTACTGAACCTGGACCTGGCCACGCAGGCAGTCCTTTTAATGCTTCAGTAGAGAAAGGCGAAAAATTGTATGGCAAACTGATTGAAATCTTTGTAGATATGGTTAATGAAATTAAAAAGATGAAAATTGAACCCTTTAACCGTGACTGGTCACAAGGCATGGTTTCCTGGGAGTAAATAGCTCGTAGTCAAATAATTATTATATGAGGGCCCTTCCGAAAAAACGGGAGGGCCCAATAAAAGTATCATATTAAAACCGGGATTAAGCGTATAAAATTGTTGGAGCAAGGAGGAGGGCATTAATGCTTAAGGATAAACTGCTGGCGGCTTATGATAAAGAATACCCTATTATGCTACTTAAAGAATTAATTGCTATACCTTCAGAGACACCTCCGGGTGAAATAGTTGCGATTATAAAAAGAATTGAAACAGAAATGCGTGAACTAGGGTTTAAAACGGAGATCGTAGCCAAACGACCTGAAAAGCCGAATGTAATTGCCACCCTCAACCCTGATTCACCAGGGCCGACAGTTGTTTTGTATGCTCATGCAGACTGCGCGAGTATTGGGGAAGAAAATAAGAACTTGTGGACTATGGACCCTTATGGAGGAGAGATTAAAGACGGAAAAATTTTTGGAAATGGAGCTGCTGATGCTAAAAGTGGTATTGCCCAGTTAATTGGTGCTTGTAAAACAATTATTGATTCCAAAATACCATTAAAAGGCAAAATTATTTTTATAGCCTCGGCAGATGGAGAAAAGGGTGATCTAGAAGGTGCTAAATGGATGTATGAAAATGGTTTGCTTCCAAAAGCTGATTTTGGGATTAATGCAGATGCCTCTAATTTAAGAATACAGCATATATTTCGCGGAAGAGCCTTTTATACTCTAACCGTAGAAGGGAAAGTGGCACATTCCAACACTCCACAATTAGGAATCAACGCCATTTCCAAGATGGCGAAAGTTATTAAAGCTATTGATGATGCGCGCTTATCTTTTAAACCCCACCCAATTATTCCTGACAGCACTAAAACCTTTACAACTATTCAGGGTGGTACAAAGCCCAATTCTATGCCTGCTCGATGCCAAGCTACGCTTGATGTTCGACTTGTACCGGGGCAAACCATCGCAGGCGTAACTGCTGAACTTGAGGCTATTCTTGATAAGCTACGGGATGAAGATCCAGAACTAAAAGTAAAACTGGAATTAATGGAGTTTGGGGCTCGTGAAGTTATTGAGTTTCCATCGGATTGCAGGATTGTGAAGGAAGCCAACAGAGCTTTTGAAGAAATTACCGGACAAAAGGCTGATAATGGAGCAGGACCTGGCTCGGCAGGATGTATAATGTACTTTGCCAACCTGGGGATCCCGTCGATTTTCTTTGGCCCGGCACGGCTAGAGACTGCCCATCAACCAGACGAATTTTGTAGTATTGAAAACCTTGATATAGCTACGAAGGTTACTGCATTAACAGTAGCACGCATTGTAGCTGAAGGAGAATAAAGTTGCCTTTAAGTTCTTGCTTTTACTAATGGATTTACAAACACAGTTATAACATGGCCTGTCTATTAATACTATATTCCTAAAGGTTGTTGACCTGAAAGGAGAAATAAATTTGGAATACAAAAGTAGTTTTTATAACTTTTTACCTGAAATAATGGGCGAAAGAATGCTTCGGCCGGATTTTGCACCCAAAATTTATGATACGACTCTGCGTGATGGAGAACAAACTGTAAATGTAAATTTTGATACGAATCAAAAAGTAGAGATAGCCTTGCTTTTAGATGAAGTTGGTGTAGGGCGAATCGAGGCTGGGCTACCGGTAGTGTCGAGGGAGGATCGCAAAGCTGTTGAAATAATTGCCTCACTAAATCTTAAAGCTGAAGTGTGGGGTTTTTCTCGTTGTGTTCCTTCCGATGTTGTTGTGAATGCTGAATTAGGAGTTAAAGCAATTGTGTGTGAAATCGCTACAAGCGAAGAAAAGCTAAAGGCTTTTGGGTTTTCTGAAGAAAGCGTACTTGATAAGGCAATTGAAAGCTTGCTAATAGCAAAAGAGAAAGGTCTTTATACAGCTTTTTTTGCTGTGGATGCTACCAGAACAAGAATGGAGTTTTTGAAAAAGATTTATCAAACTGCAGTATCTTTGGGCAAAGCAGACGAAATTGTAATTCCTGACACCCTCGGCCTTTCAAGTCCTGAAACAATCTTCTATATAGTGCAAAAGGTACAAGAATGGGTACCGGTACCAGTACATGTACATTGCCATAATGATTTTGGATTGGCAACTGCTTGTAGTTTGGCGGGATTAAAAGCAGGTGCGAGATGGGTACATGTTTCTGTAAACGGACTCGGTGAGCGAAGTGGAAATTGTGATTTAGCCGAAATAGCAATGGCAGCAAAATTTATTTATGGTATCGATCTAGGAATTAATTTACAAGCATTAAAGCGTTTGTCCAAATTGGTAGAAAGGTTTAGTGGCGTACCTGTTTCACCACAGAAACCGGTTGTAGGGGACGCAATTTTTAAGCGGGACAGCGGCATTGTGGTCACGCAATTGAAGAAATACCCGCCGGCTGTTGAACCCTATCCTCCCGAAATTGTGGGTCAAGTAAGAGATGTGGTGTTAAGCAAAAAGAGCGGTGCTCATTCAGTAGAATTCGTTCTTGAAAGATTGGGTCTGGACGCCACCCCAGAGGAGATAAATCGTATGGTTGCTTTGGTAAAAGAAACGGCTTTGACGAAAAAAAGGAGTTTAACTGATGAAGAATTTATGAATATCTATAAATCTGTTTCACAAGCTGCTGGTTAATAATTTATGAAGGGGGTGGGAGACTATGAGGCGTGGAAAAATTTCTTTATATAGTGGACTTATAGCTTTGTCAATTTATTATGGAAGAGAAGCATTATCTCTTGGCCTCTGGGTAGGATTTGGACCAGGACCGGGATTGATGCCATTATTGCTGAGTATCATTATGTTTATCCTCGCTTGTTTTTTGCTACTGTCGCCTGATGGGTTGAAAAATACAGAGACTGATTCTTTTATATTGGCCGATGGCAAAAGGCGTTTGATAATGGTGGTATTGTTCCTAATCATTTCCACTTATTTAATGGATATTATAGGATTTATATTATCCACTATGATTTTGACTTATACTATCTTACAAATGGTGGAAAAATGGGGAATGAAGCGGAGCGCGATAGTTGCAATTATTTTACCTGTTACATTCTGGTTTCTTTTTGCAGTAGCCTTTAAAATGCAGTTGCCGGAGGGCATCTGGTTTTAATTATAATCTGACGGAGGGAAAGAGGAGAAGCGACAAATGGATATATTACTAAATTTAGCAATGGGCTTCCAACAGGTTCTTACCCCAATATATTTACTATTCGTTTTACTTGGAGTCGGTTTTGGCTTGATCGTTGGTGCATTACCCGGGTTGGGGCCCACAGCGGCAATTGCAATATTGTTACCACTTACTTACAAAAGTGATCCTGTGTTATCAATGGTAATGCTGACCGGAATTTATTACGGAGCTATGTTCGGTGGGTCATACACGAGCATTCTGTTGAACATTCCGGGAGAAAGTTCAGCCGTAATGACGGCGCTTGAGGGATACCAGCTGGCGCTTCAAGGTCAAGCCTCCAAGGCGATCCAGATGGCCAATATGTCATCTTTTTTAGGAGGAACAATAAGTGTTTTCGGGCTTACAGTGGCTGCTCCATTACTTAGCAAAGCAGCGCTTGCTTTTGGGCCTCCGGAATATTTTATCCTAATGATGTTGGGACTCTCTGCTATAGCCTTTGTGGGTACGGGTTCGCCTGTTAAGGCACTTATTGCAGGTTGCTTCGGTTTAATGTTAGGTACAATAGGTAGTGAACCGATAACAGGCGCACAACGCTATACCTTTGGTAGCTATAATTTAGGTGATGGCATTCCTTTTGCTGCAGTAGCGATGGGTATTTTTGCTATAGCCGAGGTTCTGATAAATATAGAAAAAGGTTTGAAACCTTTTAGCGGAAAAACTGAAAAGAAAATGCGTATCCAGTGGCCTACAAAAGAAGAGTTAAAAATTTCGATGTCCCCTGCTTTCCAAGGGACTGGTATTGGATTTGTTTTGGGTGCCCTACCCGGTGTAGGTCCTACTATTGCTTCATTTCTTAGTTACAGTCTTGCAAAGCTACAATCGAAAAGACCGGAAAAATGGGGTAAAGGGGCTATTGAAGGGATAGCTGCAGTTGAAACAGCAAATAATGCTGCAGTAGGAGGAGCTATGGTACCTTTGTTATCGCTAGGTATTCCGGGTTCTTCTGCTACAGCAGTTCTCCTGGGTGGTCTTCTAATGCACGGATTACGACCGGGCCCCCTGTTATTTTCCGAACATCCAGAAATACCCTGGGGTGTAATAGCCAGTATGTATATTGGAAATATAATTGCGATTATAATGGGGATAACACTTTCCGTTTATTTTATCCGTCTGTTAAAATTACCGCCCGCAGTTCTTAATGTAATTATTTTTCTCGTCACAATTATTGGTGCGTATTCAATTAATAATAATGTATTTGATATCTGGGTGCTATTGGTATTTGGTGTAGTTGGTTATTTCTTTAAAAAAGTCGGCATCCCGGAGGCACCTGTAGTATTAGGACTTGTATTGGGTCCTCTGGTTGAAACGACCTTTGGACAATCTTTAATTATGTCTCATGGAAGTTTGTCTATATTTGTACAACGGCCTGTAAGCCTAGTACTCCTGATTATTCTTATAATTATTTACCTATGGCCTTTAATCAGGTTCAGTTTTAACAGGTTGAAATACAGTAACAATCAATAAAAAAGACAAACGCACCAGAGCAGACATTGATAAATTAACAAGGGGGTGTATTAATGTAAGAGCATAAAGCGTAAGAAAATATAGTCAAGAATTTTGTTTTGTACAATAAGGGGAGTTCAAACCGTAAGACTGCAGAAAGTAATAAGACAAGGAGGGTTAGCTATGAAAAGAATTTTTTACTCAGGGTTTAGCATTATATTGATGGTAGCCTTCATTGGCCTCGTAGTAACGGGTTGCGGCACAAAGGGCAAGGAAGCCAATCAGGTGCAAGGAGGATCCACTACTAAACAACAGGAACAACCGCAATTAAAGTATCCTGAGAAAACAGTTGAGTTTGTCGTTCATACCAACCCGGGTGACGGGGCGGACATTTATGCTCGCACAATTGCCGAAGCTATTAATAGCGAAAAGCTAATGCCCCAACCCATGATGGTTTTGAACAAACCAGGCGGTAGCGGAGCTAATATGTATAACTTTGTAATGCAAAGAGCCGGTGATCCCTATATATTGATGACAGCCCAGGCAAATTTATTAACAAGCCCTATAAAGAACAATTTACCTTTAAGTTATAAAGATTTTACTCCTGTAGCAAGGATGGCCATCGACCCCCTGGTTGTAGCTGTTAAAGCTGATTCTAAATATAAAACAATGAAAGACTTGATAGATGCCGCGAAGGTTGCACCAAAAGCTGTAACTCAAGCAGGAGGTCTTGCGGGAGCCACTGAATATTTCTTGAGTTATATCATTGAACAAAAAACTGGAGTGGTATTTAATCTCCTGCCACATAGAGGTGGGGGCGCTGAGGCTGTAATAACGCTTTTAGGTGGAAATGCTGATTTCGTAATTATGAATCCTAGTGAGATTGTTGGACAGGTAGAGGCTGGAAAGTTGCGTGTTATTGCAGTAGCTACAGAGGAAAGGTTGCCTTCTTTTCCTGATGTCCCTACATTAAAAGAGCAGGGTATCGATGCTACTTTCGGTCTATTCCGAGGAGTAGCAATGCCCAAAGATGTTTCACCTGAAATAGTAGCTTATTTGGAGAAAGTTTTGAAACAAGTAACGGATACCAATAAATGGAAGGAATATCTCAAGAATAATGGGCTTATAAGTGCTTATCTACCCGCTAAAGATTTTAAAGCTTATTTGGATGAACAAGCGCCTATTTATGAACAGGTTCTAAAGACATACGAAACCAGGTTAGCAAATTAGGATAAGCGTTGTAGCTAGTAAAGAAGGTCGTGTAGATTTAGAAAATCCATCCATAATCTACACGACCTTAAAGAAAGGTTTGAACATAAATTATTTAATGGGAGGATAAGTACATGAAAAAAAGAACATTATTTATACTAGTAGCAATACTACTTTCTACTATTACTTTATTAGGCGGCTGTTCATCAAAACAAGAAACTTCAAAACAAGAGACTGCACCGAAATATCCTACTAAACCAATAGAGCTGGTAGTTCATACTAACCCTGGAGATGGAGTTAATCTTTTTGCCATGACGCTGGCAGAGGTTTTAACAACTGAAAAAATCGTTCCTCAACCTGTAAATGTAGTTATTAAAGCTGGTGGAAGTGGAGCCAATGCTATGGCTTATGTAAATACTAAAGAAGGAGACCCCTACTATCTAGTTACTTGTCAGCCAAGTACCATAACGACGCCAATACGAAATAAATTAGATATAACATATAAGAATTTTACTCCAATTGCATCGGTAATTGCGGAAGATTATGTAGTTGTTGTAAGAAAAGATTCTCCCTATCAAACTTTTCGTGATTTAATAGAGGATGCCAAGAAAAACCCCAAAAAAGTTAAGCAAGGATCTGGTGTGCTTGGAGCCAACGATACAGTAATTAGCAAACTTATTGAAGAAAAGGCTGGTGTTGAATTTAACCTAGTTCCGTTTAAAGAGGGCGGCCAGATGGTTGTTGCTCTTTTATCAGGAGATGTCGATTTTATTTCTGCAAATCCAAGTGAAATTTTAGAACAAGTTCGGGCCGGAAAAATGCGAGTGCTGGCTTCGGCTAGTGAACAGCGTTTGTCAGCGTTTCCAGATGTTCCAACTATGAAAGAGTTAGGTATTGATGTTGTATTCAAGGGGCATCGTGGTATTATGGCTCCCAAAGGTATATCGCAAGAAGTGGTGAAGTACTGGGAAGAAGCTATTCTTAAAGCTACCAAGACGGAAAAATGGAAAAAATACCTTAACGATAACATTGTAAGTGATTTTTACCTTACAAGTGAAGAGTTAAGTAAATATTGGGATGAACTTAACAATATGTATAAAGAAATTTATACAAGAATGGGTGTAATATCTAACTAAAGTTAGTTCTTTGGCAACCTGTGAATAAATAACGTATAAACTTCCAAAGCGGAGTTCAGAATTCCTCAAAAAAGCCTCGAAGCCATCAAACGGGTTATGGCGGAACTTTATAGCTCCAAGAATGTGCTAAGGTAGAGGAGGAACAGCAGCAAGATATACAACTTTATGGCTCCTGTTTCCCGGATAATATTGGGCTCTTTAAGTAATTATCCAGGGATATAATGTCCAAGCTGTTGCTGATCTAACGAATAATGCTGCTGTTTCCCCTCACCTCGTAGACCTGATAGAACAGTCAGAAAGAAATACTGGTTAATTCGTGGGCACACGGATGCAAGAATTAATGGTTTAAAAACTTTAACCGTGTGGCGGAGCTACCCGTTTAGAAGTTAGTAAAGATGGGGAGCTCCGCTGTATTCTATAAATAAGGTATTTATGAATCGAGGTAAGAAAAGGGTTGAAAGTAAACTGGAAAAGAAATGTAATTATATTAGCTTTTTCCGAATTTCTTATTAGAGGAATGATGACCCTAATTAGGCCATTTATATCATTATACTTACCGGAATTAGGTGTAAGTGGAGCAGAAGAACTTGCTTTTTGGACTGGAGTTCTTACTTCGGTAAACTTTGTAGCTCAAGCTTTGGTTTCACCAGTTTGGGGTATTCTAGCAGATAGATACGGAAGAAAATATATGGTATTGCGTTGCGTTATATTTATGGGGATATTTAATCTTTTTTTAGCTGCGGTAGGAAATGTTTATCAATTTTTAGTTTTACGTTTTCTTATGGGTGCTATTTCCGGGTTTAATGCCGCAGCCATAGCAATGGTTGCAACTACAACTCCTGATGAACATATGGGTTATGCTGTTGGTATGATACAAACAGGTTTTATGGCCGGCACAATTTTTGGTCCAGCCGTAGGTGGTATCATCGCAGATTTTGTTGGTTACCGGGGGAGTTTCATAGTTGCAGGTATTGTGATTCTTATATTAACACCGTTATTAATATTCGGTGTACAAGAAGAATTTTCTTTGCCAACTAATGCTGATAAAAAAACTAAAAATAATATTGGTATAGGTATATTAAAGGGGAATTCTACCGTAATACGTTTTTTAATTATTATCATTATAGCGCAGTTCAGTATCCAAAGTGCTGATGCTTTTATACCACTTTTCGTGCAGGATATCTATAGGGGGAAAGATCTGAACCTGGTCGTCTCACTTATATACGGAGCTACTGCTGTTGCTAGCGTTATAATGGCGCCTATGCTTGGAAAACTAGGCGATGTCTACGGTGGTACCACAATATTAGTAATATGTTTATTGGGGTTAGGTGTTACAACTTTACCGCAAGCGCTTTTACATGATGTAATTTTATTAGGGGGGTTACGGCTAGTCGCAGGTGTTTTTGTTGGGGGTATTGTCCCGAGCATAAATGCGGTTATTGCTAAAACCACAAACCAGCAAAATAGAGGTAGTGTGTTAGGATTATCGGCTAGTGCAACTGCTATTGGAAATTTTGCGGGCCCCATGCTGGGAGGTATATTAGCCGCCAAAGCAGGAATTGCGGCTGTTTTTATGGTTGCTGGAACAATAGTAATAGTAACCGCTACCTATTTATTTTTTATAAGAAATCAAGAAAAGTATAAAGCATATCCAGTTCCCCCTGGAAAAGTTCAAAGATAAAGTCATGGCATCACAGCGAACCGTGGGGGTAAAGTCTCATAGTGTCTAAATCGAAGAGATCAGAAAGGCAATATATAAGGTAATAAATTGAGAACCTTTTTCTGGGCTTCTAATCGTTAAAGATGGTGTCTTTCGTTGTAAAAAGGGGATACCCAGGAATTTGGCTTGGCCTGGAGACATAATACTTTTCTGAATGAAGATTTGTTTGCCGAGTTAAGGTGTACGTGGTTATTATCCTTACTTTTACGGACTGCAGGAGGTACTATATGGAAGGGATTACACTTTATTTGAATAAACAACTTGATCAGATGCTTTTGCTATTGGAAAAGCTGGTTAATATCGATAGTGGAACTGGATTTGTTGAAGGCATTAACCGAATCGGGGGAATATTAGCTAATGAACTATACCAGATAGGTTTTGAATCTGAAATCTATCCTAGTCCTAACGGAAATAATCTTGTTATGAAAAAAAAAGGCAAATGTTCTGCTTCTGTATTGTTACTTGGGCACATTGATACTGTGTTTCCGGTTGGGACTGTAGGGAAACGGCCATTTAAAATTCAGGGCAATAGAGCTTATGGGCCAGGAGTAGCTGATATGAAATCGGGGCTCGTTTCTATTGTTTATGCTTTACGTGCTATTTATGCCTTAAAACCGGAAATGCTATCCAATTTTACGATATTATTAAATGTGGATGAAGAGATCGGTTCACCTACTTCTCGTAGCCTAATAGAGAGTATCGCAAAGATTAGTAAAGCAGTATTTGTTTTAGAACCGGCAAGACCAAATGGAGCTCTAGTGATAGCAAGAAAAGGAGCAGCTAGGTATGTTCTTAAAATTAAGGGGAAGGCAGCTCATGCAGGGGTGGATCCTGAGGCGGGAAGGAGTGCGGTGGAAGAATTAGCTCATAAGATTATTAGATTCCATAAACTAAATAACCACGCAAATGATATAACTGTCAACGTGGGAACAATTATGGGTGGTGTTGCAGCTAATATCGTTGCTGATTTTGCAAAGGCAGAAATTGACGTTCGTTTCCGAACGAATGATGAGTACCTAAAAGCTAAAGAAGAATTAAATTCTATAGTGAGGGAAATGCACGTTTTTGGAACTCAAAGCGAACTATGTGAAATTTTCTATCGCCCTCCCATGGTTTGCAATCAAGTAAGCGAAGGACTATTGGAGATTGCACGACAGGCAGGTTTAGAACTAGGTCTTGAACTTAAAGCTACATTTACAGGAGGGTTTTCTGACGGTAATTTGACTGCGGCTTTGGGGGTCCCAACTATAGACGGAATGGGGCCTGTTGGGGGTGGGTTCCACAGTGACACGGAGTATCTTGACATTGATACGTTCACGGAAAGAACGGCGCTCTTAGCTTTGACTCTACTTAAGATTACCACTGATTGAACAAGAAAATGAATGAGCTTCAGGAGTTAGGGCTATAAAGGACCCAAAGGTTAAGATATAAAAACACGGATGCTACTGTTAAAAACGATAAAACGAAGGGTGTTTTCTAGCTTATACGTTACCGTAACAGAGACAAACGGGTGCAGAGCAAAAGCTCGGATAATTTTTGTATTTGCAAACACACCCCCATTGCCATTAGCTATAAATAATGCAATAATAATCTAAAAAGAACTTCGAGGTAGGGCCGATGGAACTGCAGCCGATCAAAACGAAAAAGATCTATGAAGAAATCGTCGAGCAGGTAAAAAAATCCCTTAGCGAAGGTAAGCTGATGCCCGGGGAACGCTTTTACTCGGAACGGGAGCTGTCGGAGAAACTGGGCGTCAGCCGGGCATCCGTCCGGGAGGCCATCCGTGCCCTTACTACCATGGGCGTCCTGGAGGTAAAGCCCGGCGAAGGGACTTTTGTCCGCAAGGTGCAAAACTGCGATATTGTCCAGCCCCTGGTTATGGCTTTGCTGCTGGAAGAACAACAGGCCACATATTTACTGGAAGCCAGGCAAATCCTGGAACGAGAGATAGTTTACCTGGCGGCGCGGCGGGCAACTTCCGAGGAGAAAGAGCAGCTGGTAGAGATAACCCGCCAGATGGGCGAAGAGATGACCCGGGGGTATCTACAGGAAGATACGGATGTCAAATTTCATCTGACCATTGCCGCCATGTCCCATAATCCCATCCTTTCTCGCTTAATGTATACCATTGCCGACACCCTTGCCCAGACCCTGGCCAACAAGCGTAGCCGTCTTTACTCCGATCCGGATAATGCTCGTCTTCTTTTTGAACAGCACAATGAAATTGTAAAGGCTATTATTTCCGGAGCCGCAGAACCGGCCCGCCGGGCTATGTCCAAGCACCTGCGTTTTGTAGCCCGGCAATTGAAATAAAAATATAAAAACACCTAATAAGGGATAATGCCTGAAGTTCCCCGTAGTTTAATTCATTCTGCGGGGATATTTTTTTTTGGGCATAAGTCAATGGCATGAGGTGTATTTTCTGCCGGTACTTGAATGGCCAATAAAAAGCGGTTAAGTTACTAAGGCGGCAGATTGCGACAAAATATATAGCCAAATTTATTATTGTCTTACATGAGAAAAACAAAGAGAAAACGTTACCACAACATAAAACAAATAAAGGGAAACGTTTACCATAAGAAAAATTTCACGTTTTAATATTAGATATTGACATAGGGGGTTAAACCATGCTAATTTATAACCAAGGAAAACGTTTTCCGAAGAGGGGTGAAAGCTAGTGGTAACTATAAAAGATGTAGCCAGGCACGCCGGCGTTTCCGTGACAACTGTTTCCCGCGTCCTTAACAACAGCCAGCACCCTATCAGCCCCGAAACGCGGGAGCGTGTCCTGGCTGCCATCAATGAACTTGGCTTTTACCCCAATGCCATGGCCCGCAGCCTCCAGCTAAATGAAACAAAAACCATTGGCCTGATATTACCAGACATCGCCAACCCCTATTACCCTGGCATTGTTCGCGGGGTAGAGGATGTGGCCCATGAGAAGGGTTATACAGTTATTCTTTGCAATACCGACCGTTCCCGGGAGCGAACAAAAGCTTATCTCCGTGTTTTACGGGAGAAACGGGTCGATGGGGTAATTTTTACCGGCGGTGGTGCCGTAGAAGATGCCAGTCGCGAACATTTTTTTGAACATGAGCCATTGGCGACGGTAGTTATTGGACGGCATAAAACCGGCTTGCCGGCGGTACAGGTAGACAACGTGCAGGCTGCCCGGGAGGCTGTTGAGCATTTACTGCATCTCGGGCACCGGAGGATTGCCACGGTAACAGGCCCTGCGATTTCGACTACAGCCAGGGATCGCCTGGAAGGTTACCGCCGCGCCATGGCGGCTGGAGGCATAGAGATTGAACCCGGCTGGATCATTGAAGGCGATTTTGAATTTAATAGCGGTTATCAGGCCGTAGGACGCCTGCCTATAAGCGGTCCCCGGAATATAACCGCTATTTTTGCCCATAATGATCTTATGGCCATCGGCGTAATTAAAGCCTTGCAAGAGCAGGGGATAAGAATACCACAAGATGTGGCAGTTGTAGGTTTTGATAATACCCCCTTCGCTTCCTTTATTACGCCAGCATTATCAACCGTAGCTGTTCCGGTCTATGACCTGGGAGTGACTGCCATGAAGGTGCTGGCCGAGCTCCTTGCCGGCCGGAAGGTGCCGCCGGTTACCACCCTGGCAACTCACCTCGAGGTCAGAGAATCATCTATATTAAAATAATGGCAGGAGGTTTGCTTAAATGGCCAAACGTTACAACCTCTTGGAATGTTCCTTTGTTGACGCCCAGGAATGGTTCAAAGAAACCGACACCGTTCTCGTACCGGTCGGGAGCTGTGAAAAACACGGTGCCCATGTACCCCTGGGAACGGACAGCATTACTACCATTTCCGTAACCGAGCGGGCCGCCAAACTGGCCAATGTTCCCCACACACCGCTGCTGCCCTTTGGCTACTCACCCCATCACATGGGCGAAGTCGGGGAAGGCTGCGGCACCATCACCCTTGCTGCCGAGACTTTCCGTCGTGTACTCCATGATATTGCCCGCAGCTTGATCTTCCACGGTGCCAACAAGATTGTCTTTGTATCCCATCACGGTTCCAACACCAAACCCATTGACGAACTCCTGCGGAAACTCCGTTACCATACCGGTGCCTTTGTGGCCTGGTACAAGACGCCCACTGAGAGGGAATGCGAAGTAGTTAAAGGTATTCTCGAAGGACCTCCTGAGGAGACTCCAGGTTGGCACGCCGGCGAAATGGAAACGGCCCAGGTAATGGCTTATAACATCGAACTGGTAGATATGAGCCGGGCGGTTAATGACCGTGCCCACGCGCCGCGGTGGATGGGCCCCGAGTTCTCCAAGATCGACGGTACTGCTACCGTAAAGTTCCGGGGTTCCGAAAACATCATCGTTCCCATGGAACACCATGAATACTCCGATCATGCCACCATCGGTAATCCTTTCCGCGGTACCCCCGAGAAAGGTTTGAAACTCTTTGAGAAGGAAGCCGAACACCTGGCTGCCTTCATTGAGGAAGTCAAGAAGTTCCCCTTCAAAGTAGAAAACCGCGATTTCCCCGAGAGGGCATAACGCGCGTAATCACCTTGACTCAAGGTACAAGCCCGGCTTTAAAGCCGGGCTTGTACCCACGAGCAAGGCTGGGAGGAAGGTAAAATGATCGATTTAGATGCAGTTACCAGGTTGCGCCATGAAATGGTAGATGTCAGCCGGCAAATCTTTGCCCGCGGCCTTACCTCGGCTACCAGCGGTAACACCAGCGCCCGTGTCCCGGGTCACCCGGAACAAGTCCTTATTAAAGCTAGTGGCAAATCCTTTGGTGATGTAGGCCCTGAAGACTTCCTTTTAGTTGATTTAGAGGGGAATATCCTGGCGGGTGAGGGCAAGCCCTCCAAGGAAATCCGTTTTCACCTTGGTATTCTAAAGGCTCGCCCGGAAGTGCAGGCCGTTGTTCACGGCCATTCGGCATATGCTACGGCTTATGTGTCGGCCAAAGGCGAACTGCCGGTTGTTACAGCGGCCGCGGAAGCGGGTCTCAACAAAGTAGGCGTTGTCGAATATGCCACACCGGGATCAGTAGAACTTGCGGAAATGATCATTAAAGCCTTTGAGGACCCGACCCTCAAAGCCGTAGTCCTCAAACGCCATGGTTTTGTTACGGTGGGTAACGATATTCGTCATGCTTTTTACCTGGCAGATGTATTAGAAGATAATGCTAAGGTTGCGTTCCTGTTATCACAGTTGGGTTAAATTTTTTTCTCGGAGTTAGCCAGAATTAATCTACACTTCCGTCGAGTGGGGAAAATGGCGTAAATTAAGGGGAGGTTAAGCAGTGAGGGCGTCAATTTATGAATTTATGAAGGTGGGCATCGTCCATTTCAAAGCCTTTCCCGAGGTAGTAAACGGTACCGGCCCGGTGGTAGAAACCCTGCGCCGCATTGCCGAAGACGACTTCTTTACCGCGGTTGAAGTAGGCTGGATCAAGGATATTAAACAGCGCACCGAAGCAGCACAGTTGTTAAAGATCGCCCACATGGAGGTTTGCTATGCCTGCCAGCCGGCCATCTTTTCCCAGAAATTAAACCTTAACTCCTTTGATTCCGGGGAAAGAAAACGGGCCATCAAGCAGGTTTTCAATTGCCTTAAAGAAGCTTCCGACCTGGGCGCCGTTGCTGTGCGTATCCCGGCCGGCAAAGACCCTGGCCCGGAACGGCGGGAAGAGGCCAAGAAACTGCTGGTAGATTCCCTGGCGCAAATTTGTGAATATGCCAGGGAGATGGGCGACCCGGCCATTACTTTAAAGATTTTTGACCGGGATATTGACAAAGAATCCTTAATCGGCCATTTCAGGGATGCTTTTGATATTGCCAGAGAACTGCGATCCAGTTATCCTAAATTCGGGCTCCTGGCGGACCTCTCTCACTTTCCCTTGTTGAGGGAAAAACCCGAGGAAGCCCTGCCCCTGGTAAAGGATTACTTGATGGCTTTTCATATTGGTAACTGTGTTATGAACGACCGCCGTCACCCCCTGTACGGCGATCTGCAGCCGCGTTTTGGTGTGGAAGACGGCGAAATTGATACCAAAGATGTCAGCGCCTATTTCCGCCTGCTGACCGATATGGGCCTCATCGGCCCGGAAAAGCGGCCGGTCTTAAGCGCCGAAGTTCGGCCCCTGTTACCCGGCGAGACTTCGGAATTGATTCTGGCCAATGCCAAGAGGGTCATTAAAGAAGCGTGGGCCCTGGCTTAAAACAACCAGGAGGAGACAAGCGTGCCGCACAAGGCCATCGCCATTGTTGCCACTGTCGATACCAAAGAAGCTGAAACCCGTTTTTTGCAGGAATTCATCAACTCACAGGGATGGGAGGCTCCGGTGCTGGATGTGAGCACTTATCTCCCCCACGGTTTTCGGGCTACCTACCCCCGCGAGGAAATTTGCCGGCTGGGCGGGGTGGATTTTAAAGACCTCCCTTCCTTACGTCGTGATGCCATGATGCAGACCATGGGGCTGGGAGCAGCCCGGGTTTTAACCGGCCTCTATGGCCGGGGCGAGCTGGCCGGCGTCCTGGGTATAGGCGGCAACCAGGGTACGGCTATAGCGGCCATCGCCATGCGAGCCCTGCCCATCGGACTGCCCAAGGTTATTGTCTCTACGGTGGCTTCCGGTAACATCCGCCCCTATATCGAGTACAAGGACATCATCATGATGTTTTCGGTGGCCGACCTCCTTGGAGGTCCTAATACCGTGAGCCGGACCATATTAAGCAACGCCGCCGGGGCGGTCATGGGCATGGCGACCCACGGTGAGCCCCTGCGGGCCGGTGACCGGCCGGTAATTGCCACCACTGCCTTCGGCAATACCAATGCCGCTGTCGTGGCCGCCCGGGAGAGGCTGGTAGATCTGGGCTACGAGGTGATCGCCTTCCATGCTTCCGGGGCCTGCGGTTCGGCCATGGAAGAATTAATCGAAGCCGGGTTAATCCAGGGCGTCCTGGATCTAACTACCCATGAGTTGCTTGCCGAGGTTTTTGGAGAAGCGGGTGACATTTACACTCCTATGCGGCCGCGCCTGAAGGCGGCGGGTGAAAAGGGCATACCCATGGTGATCTCCCTCGGGGGACTGGATTACTTCTGCTTTGGCCCGGCGGAGAGCATACCGCCCGCCTACCGGGAACGCCCGACCCATTACCATAACCCCTATAACACCAACGTCCGGGCTACTAAAGAAGAATTAACCCGGGTGGGCGAAGTGCTGGCCGCCAGGTTGAATGTGGCCCGCGGCCCGGTGGCCGTTATGGTGCCCCTGAAAGGCTGGTCGGAAAACGGCCGCGCTGGCGGCCCCCTCCATGACCCGGAAGCCGATGCCGCCCTGGTGGCGGCCCTGGAGGCCAATCTGGACCCCCGGGTAAAGTTAATGAAATTGGACGCCAATATCAACGACCCGGTCTTTGCTGCCAGCACGGCTGCTGTTATGCACCAGTTGATGGAAATATGGCTGGCAGGTAAAGAAAATTCTGCTGCAGAACAGGGACTGTGTTGAACCAATTTTAAGGAGGTTATTTATATAAATGGAACATCAAATTCCCGAAAAAATGAAAGCTCTGGTTCTTTTTGGTCCCAATGACGTGCGCCTGGTGGAAAAGCCGGTACCCAAACCCGGCCCGGGAGAAGTGCTGGTCCGGGTGGCCTCCTGCGGCATCTGCGGTACCGATGTGAAAATTATTACCAAAGGGATGCCCAAAATGCCGCCCTATGGCGAGTTTACCTTCGGCCACGAGTGGGCCGGTACGGTAGTGGCCCTGGGGGAAACGGTGGACGAGTTCAAGGTGGGCGACCGGGTGGCCATTGAGGCCCATAAAGGCTGCGGCCGCTGCGAGAACTGCATTGACGGCAAGTATACCGCCTGTTTGAACTACGGCCGCCTGGATAAAGGTCACCGGGCCGCCGGTATGACGGTAGACGGCGGTTTTGCCGAGTATGCCGTCCAGCACGTGAACTCTGTTTATAAAATTCCCGATAATATTTCCTTCAACGAGGCCACCTATGTGACCACCGCCGGCTGCGCCCTCTACGCCATTGATAAAAGCGGCGGTTACATTGCCGGCGATACGGTCCTGGTAATCGGCCCGGGTCCCATCGGCCTGTCCGTAGTCCAGGGAGCCCGCGCCTTAGGGGCGGAAAAGATCATCCTCATGGGAACCAGGGAAGACCGCCTGGCCAAGGGCCGCCAGCTCGGGGCAACTCATACCATCAATATCCGCGAGGTTGACGACCCCGTAGCAGAAGTCATGGCCCTCACCGGCGGTAAAGGTGCCGAAAGGGTCTTCGAGTGCGGCGGCAACTCCCAGGCCTTTGAATACGGCATCAAATCAACAAAAAAAGGCGGCGTTATGGTCCTGGTTTCCTTCTACAAAGAACCGGTAACGGCCAACCTGGACTATGTGGTCATGAACCAGATCAGCCTCCTGACGGTACGCGGCGAAGGCAACCAGAACTGCAAGCGCGCCCTCTCCCTGATGGCCCAGGGTAAAATAGATGCCAAACCTATAATGACCCATGCCTTCCCCCTGGAAGAGTTCCATAAAGGGCTGGATTACTTCGTCAACCGCAAGGACGGCGCCATGAAGGTAGTCATCAATCCCTAACGCTTTGTGTGAAGCAGGATAGCTTTTCCTGAAGGTTAATGCCGGCGGGAATACCGCCGCATTAATAAAATCTATTAAGGAGGGTTAATATGAAGAAGTGGAGGTTAAAGGGTGTCGCTCTGGTCCTGGTGTCGTTGCTTTTGGTACTGGCCCTGTCCCTGGCAGGTTGCGGCGGGAGCAAACAGGCCGATAGCGGCTCGAAAAATGATGGCGCAAAACAGGGTACCACAGTGGAGTTTCCAACGAAACCGATAGAAATGACAGTCCTTTTTGGTGCCGGCAGTGGTGCCGATCTGCTGGCGCGCAAGGTGGCCGACCTGGCCGGTAAAGAGCTGGGCCAGCCCATCGCTGTTGTCAACCGTACCGGGGCCGGCGGGGCAGTAGGTTATTCATATGTTAAAGACCAGAAACCCGATGGCTACAATATTGTTTGGAATTCTAATTCCATCAACACAGCTTACCACCAGGGCAATATGCAGTTTGATTACAAGGCTTTTGCCGGCGTAGCTGAACTGACAACAGAACCGGTGAGCATTGCCGTTAAGGCCGATGCGCCCTGGAAGGATATCAACGAGTTCATCGAGTACGCTAAAAATAATCCTGGTAAAGTAAGAATAGGCAATTCCGGGCTTGGGACCTTTACCCACCTAACAGCAGTAGCCCTGGAAAACAAAACCGGCGCTAAGTTTACCCATGTTCCCTTTGGACAGGGCCTGGCCGTTTCCAGCCTGCTGGGGGGTAAGATTGAAGCCAGTTCCCAGTTACCGGCAGAGATTATGTCCCAGGTTAAAGCCGGGCAGGTACGCATCCTGGCCGTCACCGGTGAGGAGCGCCTGGCCTCCCTGCCCGACGTGCCCACTTTTAAAGAAAAGGGCATTGATCTGACTCTCTCCCTGTGGCGGGGAATTGCCGTACCGGCAGGCACGCCGCAACCGGTAATTGCCAAATTGGAAGCAGCCTTTAAAAAGGTTGCTGAAAGCCAGGAATTTAAGGACTTTGCCGCGCAAATGGGTGCCAATATAGAGTTCCGCGGGGCTTCCGAGTTCGACGCGTTCATCGCCCAGCAGGACAAAGAACTGGCAGCTTTGATGGAACAAATCGGCATGAAGAAGCAATAAGTTAACAAATAAGTCAAGGCAGGAAAGTGGTAACGGGGTGGTGAAAACCGCCCCGTTACTAAAAGTTATAGTTGTATGTTTTACCTCTAGGGGTGAAAAAATGTCCAGAGGAAGAGAAGATCGCCAGGTAGCCTTCTGTTTTTTGCTGTTAGCAGCTATATGGGGCTACCTTACCCTCCAAATACCACCCACATCGATACCTGGCACCCCAGGGCCGCGGTTTTTTCCATGGCTCCTGGTTACAGGACTGGTAATATTAAGCCTGGTTATGCTGGTAGGAAGTTTGCGGCAGCCGGCAGACGAAAAGCAGGTCGATGCTGATGCTAAAAAGGATATTGATTGGATAGGTTTGGGCACCCTGGCCATGTTTTTTGTTTACGTGTGGATGGTAGATCTAATCGGTCTCCGCTGGGGTACTCTGGTAATGATGCCCTTTTTTCTATTTGTAAGTTTTCGCCTGCGCAACATCATGGAAATAGCCCTGATAACCTTAGTCCTGGCATTTGGAGTTGATTTTGTTTTTCGGGTTTTGTTAAAAATGGCCCTTCCCATGGGGAGCATTTTTTAAGGGGTGAACCTTTTTGCTGTCTAGCATTTTAACCGGTATAGGGGAAGCTACGCAACTGTCGGCCCTGGTGGCAAACCTGGTAGGCGTCATTGTTGGCATAACTTTTGGCTCCATGCCTGGACTTACTTTTTCCACCGGCTTGATCCTGCTTTTACCGGTTACTTTTGCCTTTGATCCGGTTACCGGAATCTCATTATTGGTTGGCGTTTTCATTGGCGGTATGACCGGGGGGTCGGTATCGGCCATCCTCCTGGGCATCCCTGGCACGCCCTCGGCGGCGGCGACGGTAATTGATGGGTATCCTTTAAAGCAAAAGGGAATGGCCGGTAAAGCCCTGGGTATGGCTGTCATCGCTTCTATTTTTGCCGGGTTAGTTAGTCTACTTTTATTAATCCTGGTGGCACCTTTGATCGCCAAAGTTGCGTTGCAATTTGGCTCGGTAGAAATTTTTGCCCTGGTTCTGTTCGGCTTATCTACGATAATCAGTGTCTCCTCGGGTTCAGTCATTAAAGGTTTAATTGCCGGGATTATCGGGTTGATGGCTATGGAAATCGGCCTGGATCCGGTAATGGGGGTTCATCGTTTTACCCTCGGTTATGAACCTTTACAAGCAGGTATAGATTTGCTGGCAGCCATGATCGGTTTGTTTGCCATACCCCAGATAATCAAAGACTTACCTCGAAGTCAAGGCGAAACAGGTATAAAAATTGAGGAAAAGGGTATAACCAACCAGCTGCCCAGCTGGCAGGAAATAAAAAGCTGCTTCGGCATTATGGTACGCGGTGCCCTTATGGGAACAGGAATAGGTTCCATTCCGGGGACAGGTGGTCCTATCGCTGCCTTTCTCTCTTATGAAACCAATAAGCGCATGTCCAAGCATCCGGAAAAGTGGGGAACGGGTATCCTGGAAGGGGTGGCGGCACCGGAAGCGGCCAATAACGGCGTTACCGGAGGCGCACTCATTCCCATGCTTACCCTGGGTATTCCCGGCGATCCGGGCACGGCAATTTTGCTGGGAGCCCTGCTTATTCATGGATTGCAGCCAGGCCCCTTGCTCTTCCAGAACAATGCCGATGTTGTTTATGGCATATTTGCCGCCTTGTTCATTGCCAATATCCTGACCTTAATTGTTCAGTGGTTTGGCATTCGCCTTTTTGTTAAAATTTTGCAGGTCCCCAAAACTATTTTGCTGCCGGCTATAATGGTATTAACTATCGTTGGCTCCTTTGCGGTGCGTAACAACCTTTTTGATGTCTATGTAATGGCGGTGTTCGGGGTCATAGGTTACTTTTTAGAACGTTATGATTTTCCAACGACGCCGGTTATCCTGGCCATCGTCCTGGGGCCGACCCTGGAGACAGAAATGCGGCGGGCAATAATTGCCGAAGGAACTTACACCGCTTTCTTTACCCACCCAATTAGTGCCGTATTTATTTTCTTAACCCTGGTAATGCTATTTGGCCCTACTGTTAAAGATAAAATTGCTGCCAGGCGAGCGGCCTGAAGTTTGCGTTAGTAACGCAGGTAGAACGACAACATTTTTACCCCGTACAGGGGTATTTTTTTTGCTCTAATTGTTTACTTTAAAAGGCAATTGTGCTATTCTAATTCTAGCAAAACTACATATAGTATAACATAAAATGTTTTATAACATAAAAAGGGGGACGTGTGCCTTGGGTGAAAAGATTACATTAAGCGTCATCAAAGCTGATATTGGAGGCTATGTAGGCCACTCCAGCGTTCACCCGCGCCTTTTGGAGACGGCTGAACGCTGCCTTGCGGCCAGCAAGCTGTTAATAGATTACCGGGTGGCCCATGTCGGCGATGATATTGACCTCATCATGACCCATAAGTATGGCGTCGATTGCCCGGAAATTCACCACCTGGCCTGGAATGTTTTCCTGCAATGTACCGAGGTGGCCAGGGAATTGAAACTTTACGGTGCCGGCCAGGACCTCCTTTCCGATGCCTTTTCCGGCAATGTTAAAGGCATGGGTCCCGGCGTGGCGGAAATGGAGTTCGAGGAGCGCAAGAGCGAGCCGGTCATCGTCTTCGCTGCCGATAAGACCGAACCCGGCGCGTGGAACTTCCCCCTCTATAAAATGTTTGCCGATCCCTTTAATACCATCGGCCTGGTTATCGACCCCAAGATGCACCAGGGCTTCCGCTTTGAGGTCTACGACCTGATCAAAAACGAGCGAGTGGAATTTTCTTTGCCCGAAGAACTATACGATCTCCTGGTCTTCATCGGTGCCCCGGGGCGTTATTGCATCAAGGCCGTTTATTCTAAAACTACAGGCGAAATAGCCGCCGTGTCCAGCACCCAGCGCTTGAACCTCATGGCCGGGCGGTATGTCGGCAAAGACGACCCGGTGTGCATTGTTCGCTGCCAGAGCGGCCTGCCGGCTGTGGGCGAGGCCCTGGAACCCTTTGCCAATCCCCACCTGGTGGCCGGCTGGATGCGTGGTTCGCATATAGGTCCCTTGATGCCCGTTGGCCTGAACCAATCGGCGCCGACACGCTTTGACGGGCCGCCGCGGGTTGTGGCCATGGGCTTCCAGGTTGCTAACGGCCGCCTGGTAGGGCCCCAGGATCTTTTCGCCGATGTGGCCTTTGATAAGGCCCGGCAGACCGCCAACGAAATAGCCAATTACCTGCGCTCCCTGGGACCCTTTGAGCCCCATCGCCTGCCCCTGGAGGATATGGAATACACAACAATGCCGGAAGTAATGGCTAAATTGAAGGGTCGCTTTGTTAAAGTTGAAGGGGACGCGGAGAGGAAAAGGATCGCTGCTGAACTGGTCGCGAAATAGAAAAAGGAAGCCGGGGGCAACCTGCTACGGATGATAAGTAGTCAGTGGTGAAGCATAAGAGCAGGAGGTAAGAGCCGCATAGCGGGCAAAAAGAAATATGCAACAGGGGAGTCACCCAATGGTGGCTCCTTTTATTTTTGGTAGTAACCCGGCATAGTTAAGGTCCATAAAAATAATAAAGAAAGATTATGCTTGCATTCCGGCACCTTTTGTGGTGTAATATTTTCTGTTGCAGTGCATGATGGGGGGCGTTGGCCATGCTGGACCAGACCAGGACACCGGTTTTTACAGCTATCAAGAAGTATATTGAAGAAGGGGTTATTCCCTTTCACGTTCCCGGCCACAAGCAGGGCCGGGCCCTGGCTGAATTTAAAGAATATGTCGGCGAGCGGGTCCTGGCCATGGACCTTACCTGTGTGCCCGGCTTGGATAATATCTGCAATCCCCGCGATGTTATCCGGGATGCGGAAGCCCTGGTAGCTGATGCCTACGGGGCAGATTATGCCTTTTTTTTGGTGAACGGTACTACTTCCGGTATCCAGGCAATGATCATGTCCGTTTGCCAGCCGGGAGAGAAAATTATTATTCCTCGCAATGCCCATCGCTCTGCCCTGGGTGGCCTTATTTTGAGCGGTGCCTACCCTGTTTATATTGAACCGGAGATTAACGGGGATTTCGGCATATCCATGGGAGTAACGCCCGAGAAGGTAGAGAGGGCGTTAAAAGAACATCCGGATGCCAGGGCGGTTTTTGTCATCAGTCCCAACTATTACGGTACTGTACCACCCCTGAAGGAAATAGTAGCCGTAGCCCACGAATTTAACGTGCCCGTGCTGGTGGATGAGGCCCATGGTGCCCATTTACCCTTTCACCCGGCACTGCCCCTGTCGGCCATGGCGGCGGGGGCGGATATGGCGGCCGTGAGCGCTCATAAATTAGCAGGTTCTATGACTCAGAGTTCTTTTCTCCTGTTACAGGGCAAGAGATTGGACGCCAAGCATATAAAGGCCGTCCTTAACCTCTGCCAGACCACCAGCCCTTCGTATATTTTGTTGGCCTCCCTGGATGTAGCCCGGAAACAAATGGCCCTCCGGGGAAGGGAGCTTTTGGAGCGTACCCTGGAAATAAGCTGGTGGATACGCCGGGAACTTGCGCATATCGAAGGCCTGAAAATTATGGGCGAGGAAGTAGCTACCCTACCCGGCTGTATCGATCTGGACACGACAAAAATTACCGTCAACGTCCAGGAGCTGGGTTTATCCGGATATGAGATGGAAGCCATCCTGCGCCGGGAATACAAGATCCAGGTCGAACTGTCCGATCTCTACAACGTCCTGTTGCTAGTTTCCATTGGTGATGATTGGGAGATGGCCGGCCGATTGGTTGCTGCCTTCCAGGATATTGCCAGGAAACGTTCTTTAAAAAACGTAATTCGTTTTTGCCCGCCCCTGCCCGCCATACCGCGGATGGCCGTGTTACCCCGGGCGGCCTTCTACAGCCAGACACACAGCATAGAGCTGGAGTACGCCGAAGGGGAAATCAGCGCCGAAGCCATTACAGCTTACCCGCCGGGGATTCCCCTTGTCTGCCCGGGGGAGGTTATTACGCGGGAGATAATAGATTATGTTAACCTGTTAAAAAAAGAGCATGCCGACCTCCAGGGTCCGGAAGACCCGGAACTGAAATTTATTCGCATCCTCAAAGATACGGTGAGCATTATGGAGCATGAAAAGGCTGGTCGGGCAGAATTAGCTTGAAATGAGGAAAAAAATAAGTCGCGGGCATTTGGCTTGCGGCTTATTTTTTTCCAGGTAACGGCAAACAATTGTGAATGTGCATACAAAAACAATTGCGAGAAAATTGTTATATCAAGAAGGATTTTTGGATTTAATGTTGAATCTTATCTTATGGAATGATGGTCCAACCACCAGGACATTAGGTCATCGACATGAGACGAAAATGGGGGTGAAAAGGGTGTACTAAAGATGAATTTAGTAAAAATATCCCAATAACAAAACTTATAAGAGGAATGTTATTTTTTAGCAAAAAAGAATAAAATAGTTCATATTTTTATGGAAAATTGGTTAAAAAAGGAGATCGAAGTGGGCAGGACATTTATTCGGTAAGGATGATTATGTTGAATTAGGGGGTTAACTATGAATACGTACCTTCTCGCATTTTTAGCCTTCTTACCGATATTAATCGCAATGTTTCTTTTGGTTGGACTTGGATGGGGCGCCCGGCAGGCCATGCCGGTTGGCTATGTGGTAGTCTTTATTGTTGGTATTGTTATATGGAAGATGAGTTTAACTACAGTCCTGGCTGCTACAATCCAGGGATTATGGATCGCCGCTACCCTGTTGTGGATTATTTTTGGAGCCCTTCTATTACTGGCTACCCTAAAACATAGTGGGGCTATCGCTACCATCCGCGCCGGTTTTATGAAAATCAGCCCGGATCGGCGTATCCAGGCCATCATCGTGGGTTTCTTATTCGGCTCCTTTATTGAGGGTGCCTCCGGCTTCGGGACTCCGGCAGCCATTGTAGGTCCCCTCCTGTTAGCCCTTGGCTTTCCAGCTTTCGCAGCCGTGATGGTTGGTATGATTACCCAGAGCATGCCGGTTACTTTTGGCGCCGTCGGTACGCCGGTGCTGGTTGGTGTAAACACAGGTTTAACCGGGGCGGCCGTTGTTGAAGCGCACGCTAAATCCCTGGGTTTAACCTGGCCCCAATATCTAGCTAGCATTGGGGCGCGGGCCGGTATCTTCCATGCCATAATCGGTTTTGTGATGCCCCTGATAATCTGCATGATGCTAACTCGCTTTTTCGGGAAAAACAAATCCTGGAAAGAAGGACTTGAAGTCTGGCCCTTTGCCCTCTTTGCCGGGATTGTCTTCGCTATTCCCTACGTTTTGCTGGCCAATTTTGTTGGCCCGGAATTCCCTTCCATGATTAGCGGTTTGCTGGCTGTTGGAATAACCAGCTTTGCTGCCAGTAAAGGTTTTCTCCAACCGAAGAAGGTTTGGGACTTCCCGTCAGAGAAAGAGTGGGAACCGGGATGGATGGGAACCGTGAGTGGGGACCCGGGCCAGGTGAGGGTAAACATGTCCTTAATTAAAGCCTGGATTCCCTATGTTTTGGTCGGACTCTTTTTGTTGCTTACCCGGATGAACCCCGGTTTGAAAGGTGCCTTAACCAAGATTACCATAAATCATCTTAATATACTGGGAACCTCTATCAGCCACAAATGGGAGTGGGTTTATTCGCCCGGTGCAGTGATTTCTTTTGTAGCCATTATTACCTGGCTCCTGTATCGGATGAAGGGTGAAGAGATTAAGACCGCTTTAAAAGAGTCAAGCAGCCAGTTAGTCAACGCTTCAACGGCCCTTATCTTTACCGTCCCCATGGTTCGTATCTTTATCATGTCAAACCTCAATAATAGCGGACTTGAAAGCATGCCGATTCTCATGGCGCGTGCTGTAGCCGACGCTGTCGGAGGTGCCTGGCCGGCCTTTGCTGCCGTCATCGGGGCCATGGGCGCTATGATCGCCGGGTCTAATACAATTAGCAATATGACGTTCGCCTTGTTCCAGTGGTCTGTTGCCGACTTCATCGGTGTTTCCCAGCGCCTGGTAGTAGCTATTCAAGCTGTTGGTGGTGCTGCCGGCAACATGATTTGTGTTCACAATGCCGTTGCCGCCGCCGCTGTAGTAGGTATGATTGGCAAGGAAGGTCTTATCCTGCGTCGTACCTTCTTACCGACTATTTATTACCTTGCTGCTGTGGGCATATACGGAATGATTGCAATATATGTCCTGGGCCTCCAGTAGAGAAAGGTATGAAGGGGCGGGTTACCGCCCCTTTTCTTATAATTTATATTGTAATATAATCTGGAGTAGATGCCTAATAATACTTGGTAGCTTGGGTGAAAAAGGGGAGTGAAAGAAATGATTTATGGAATATTGATCCTTGGCGGAGTAGTAGTGGCTCTGGGTTATTACCTCTACCGCCAGAAAAAAGACCCCGGTTATAACATTTTCCCCCATAACCAGCATCTGCAATAAAACGCAGCCACCCTGGTAAAGGGTGGTTAATTTTTCCTGGAAAACTGTGGTTGAAGTTCCGCTACCAAAAGGGACATTGTGTACCCCGGCCTTAAAATTACTAAGCAATTTATAAATGTTCACAGCCCGGAAGTTTTTATGCTTAAGCGAGGATTCCTTGGGTCGATATTAAATACTACAGGTTTTTAGGGAAAAAGAGCCGGTTAAAATAGCGGCGTGGCGGGAAAAGGGGAGTACAGGTTTGCGTAAGCTATCGGTAGATAGTTTAAAACCGGGTATGGTCGTAGCCCGGGCTATTTACAGCGCCGAAGGGCAGGTATTGCTGAATAAAGGGGTAGTTTTAAAGCCCGGCTTCATAATTCGCTTAAAAGAAATGGGTGTGCCGGCGGTATATATACGCGATAATCTCCTGGGAGAGCTGGAAGTAGAAGATACAGTCAGTGAGCAGACCCGGCTGGCAGCCGTAAAAACAGTTAGGGAACTCTTTGGAAATTATCAAGATCACGCAAAGGGGCATGTGCCCCTACTAGTAGATTCTGCCCTCATCAAGAAGGTAGTCATCAGCCTGCTAGAGGACCTGTTAGATCGCAAAGAGCTGATGGTTAACCTTACAGACATCCGTGCCCTGGACGATTATACCTTTGCCCATTCGGTTAATGTCTGTATTTTAGCCCTGGTTACCGGTTTAACGTTGCGCTACAGTCGTGAGGCCCTGCTGCACCTTGGTATAGGAGCCCTGCTCCATGATATCGGTAAGACCTGCATACCCCTGTATATATTGAATAAACCCGGAAAACTGACCATGGAAGAATACGAACTGGTCTGCCGCCATGCCCAGTACGGTTTTGACATACTCCGGATACAAAAAGAAGTCAGCATGGTTTCAGCCCGGGTGGCCCTGGAACACCACGAGCGCTATAACGGCAGCGGCTATCCCCAGGGGTTAAAAGGCAAGGAAATCCACGAATTTGCCATGATTACCGGCGTGGCCGATGTTTATGATGCCCTCACAGCCGACCGGGTCTACCGCCGTGCCTATCCCCCCCATGAAGCCTATGAAATGCTGTCCGGGTCGGGGAATTTTACCCTTGATTTCGAGATCGTTAAAGCCTTCCTGGCCAATGTGGCTGCCTACCCTGTGGGGACTCTGGTGCAGCTCAACAGTGGTGATGTCGGCGTAGTTACGGGCACAGCCCGGGGGCATTCACACCGGCCCCGGGTACGCCTTCTTTACCGGCCTTCCGGGGAACCTTACGGCGACCAAGTGACTATAGACCTGGTGGCAAAAATGGAATATTATGTCAGCCGGGTCCTGCCGGAGGAATATCTTCCTACCCATCCCCCCGGGCAGCCACGGATAGCAGAGGGTGACAGGGAGGGTTACCGGGTGTTATAATCATTAAGGGAAGGAGATGAAGCCATGCCGACCTATGATTTTAAATGTGAAGAATGCGGGCATCTATTCAGTCAATTTGTAGCCATTAAGGATAAAGATAAAGTCCGCTGCCCGGAGTGCGGCGGTCGGGTTAGCCAGCGGTTTACCGGTTTTCTGTATACCCGCAAGGGGGAGGCGGGGGCCGTTGCTTCCGGCAGCAGCTGCAGCGGCGGCAGTTGCAGTAGCTGCAGCGGTTGTCATTAAGCAGTAGGAAGTCCGGGCCAGGATAAACTTTTAACCCGGGGCTTGCCCGGGTTATGGCTAATGAAACCAGGAGGAAACAGCCGGTTTTAGGGGTAAATTCCCTGCCGGCTATTTTTCTTTTTCAAAGCCAGTAAATAAATATCCTGATTACCGGCGGCGTTGATTAGTTTTTCTGTTTCTTGCAGGCGTTTGATTTGATCCTCATTTAACGGGGCAAGATCTAGTTCCTCTAATCTGGCCATATACAACTCCTTTCTTTTTTAACTTATTTTGCTGCAGAAAGTATTTAATTATACTTTGGTTTAATGTTATAGTTATCACAATGTTGAAATAGAAAAAAAATTTTGTTCATTGAGGCAGGAAATTTTATATCGATAGCGAATAGATATTATAATCTCCGGTCTAACCGTCAAAACAACAGGACACGTTCTAAAAAGTAATTAATTGCCCGGAGAAAGCATATTTTGTAGCGAAGGAGGTGAGGAAAAAATAGCATTAGATTAATTAAAATAAACATGAAAGGGTGATGGTAAAAAGCAGTTAGAAAATAATTATAAGAAAATACATTATTTAAATGAGAACAATATGTTGTACACCCCATTATATTTACCGGATATGCAGGAGATGTAACCGGTCAAAATGAGGGCTTTTATCAAAATAAACGCCTAAAGGAGGTTTAATATGGCAACAAACGTTCCTGGCACCAGGGTGGACGAAGTTGTTCACGAGATGCCCCAGGTTTACGGGCCGCCGTATGAACAGGCGAAAGAGATGCCGGCTCCCCTGCCATTTAACTGGTCCAATATTTGGAAAATTATAGGCCCGGGCTTTATTGTCCTTTCCCTTTCCATCGGTAGCGGTGAGTGGCTGATGGGACCGGCCAGCGTACTCCAGTACGGCCCCTTCGTCCTCTGGATTGTCACCATCGGTATCATTACCCAGGCAGTCTTCAACATGACCTGTCTTCGTTACACCCTTTATACCGGGGAGCCGATTATGGTCGGGTTTTCCAGGCTCATGCCGGGTGCCAAGCTGTGGGCGCCGATCTGGATTTTCATTTCCTTTATTTCCATCGGCCCGGGTTGGGCTTCCGGTTCGGCTACAGCCCTGGCGGCCATGTTCCTGAGGCGGATGCCCCAGACGGCCGACAAGCCGGCAGTTATGACGGCCGGGATAATTCTATTCTTATCGGTAGTTACTATCCTTATGTTTGGCGGTAAAATCGAATCCTTGCTGGAAAAGATCAATAAGTGGGTAGTAGCATTTATTTTCGCGAGCTTATTAATCCTGGTAATTATGTTTGCTCCCTTCAGCAAGTGGGTAGAGGTTGCTGCCGGGTTCTTCCAGTTCGGCAAGCTGCCCGCGGGTGATGTCAACTGGTTCCTGCTGGCCGGCCTGGCCGGGTATGCCGGCGCCGGCGGTATCCTGAACATGGGGGTCACCAACTGGGCCCGTGATAAGGGCTACGGCATGGGCGCGGCAGTGGGTTACATCCCCTCCCTCATCGGCGGTAAAGAGGTTCATGTAGCTGCGACCGGTAAAATCCCGCCCTATAACAAGACCACCATAGAGCGGTTTAAAGATTGGTGGCGGTATTCCCTGGTGGACCAGATCGGCATCTGGGCTTTAGGGGCTTTTATCGGCATGTTCTTGTGCGTTTTACTGGCCTATGCCCTGGTCCCCGGCGGTACTAAATTGTCTGGTTGGGATGCTGCCGCCCACCAGGCCAATGCTGTTGGTAATTTGCTCGGCGGGTTCGGCTGGATCTGGGTCCTGCTGATCGGTTTCTGGGTGTTATACGGCTCCCAGTTGTCCAACAGCGAGACCTTCGTGCGCCAGGTAACTGACCTTTTATGGAATACCAGCTCCTGGGCGCGGGAAAAGTTCTCCAAGAATGACATCCGCCGCATTTACTACGGTATCCTCGTCCTGTTCACCATCTGGTCCATCTGGCTCTTCTTCCAGGGCTCGCCCCTCTTCCTGGTGGCTTTCATGGCCAATGCCGCCAACCTGGCCTTTACGGTAGCCGGTATCCAGCTCCTGTTCCTGGACCGGATTTACCCGAAAGAGCTCAAAACCCCGCTCTGGGCGAAGCTGGTGCTGGTAGTTCTAATCCTGTTCTATGGCACCTTCACTTTCATCGGTTTCGGCACCCAGTTCTTCGGGCTGAAATTCTAAGGCCTGTTGCCGGGCAAAATTGCTAAATAAACCGGCCCCGGGTATTTTTAAACAACCGGCGGGGCCGGTTTTATTTTACCCGGCAATGAAAAGTCCTTGACACTTAATTTGCAGTTATTTATACTGAAACGTAAACATATTCCGCGGTTTTAGCCGCGCCCGGCCTGAAATATTACCGGACGGTTAAACAAGGGGGAAGAAGCGTGGGGCTCATTATCTATCTAGACGGCCAGTATGTGGACGAAGAAGAAGCGAAACTGTCTGTTTTCGATCACGGCCTGCTATACGGGGATGGTGTCTTTGAAGGAATCCGTGCCTATTACGGGCGGGTTTTCCGCTTGAAGGCCCATATAGACCGCCTTTACGAATCTGCCCGGTCGATTAACCTGGATCCAGGCCTGACCAGGGAGGAAATGACGCAAGTAGTCCTGGAGACATGCCGGCGCAACAATTTAAGGGATGCCTACATCCGCCTGGTGGTTACCCGGGGCAAAGGGGATCTGGGACTTGACCCCCGCAAGTGTCCCCGGCCCTCGGTATTTTGCATTGCTGCGGCCATTGAACTTTACCCGGCAGAATTATATGAAAAAGGGCTTGAGCTGGTCACCGTGGGCACGCGGCGGAATGCTCCCGACGCCCTGGACCCGCGGATTAAATCCCTGAACTACCTGAATAATGTCATGGCCAAGATAGAAGCTGCGCGGGCGGGAGCCCCGGAAGGGCTTTTTCTCAATAAAGAAGGCTATGTAGCCGAAGCTACCGGCGACAATATTTTTATCGTTAAAAACGGCCAGCTGATTACCCCGCCTCCTTATGTGGGCCTGCTGGAAGGCATTACCCGTAATGCCGTAATGGAGCTGGCCATTGAGGCCGGCATACCCGTATCTGAAAAGGTCTTTACCCGCCACGATGTTTATACTGCCGATGAATGTTTCCTTACAGGCACGGCGGCAGAGGTCATCCCGGTTGTAAAGGTAGACGGTCGTAGCATCGGGGAAGGCCAGCCGGGCCCCATCACCAGGGATCTCATCGCCAGGTTCAGGGAACTAACAAAAACAGACGGCCCGGAAATCTTTATCTCATAAGGGTGAGGGGAGTAACTATGCGCAGTGATGTAATGAAAAAAGGACTGGCCAGGGCTCCCCACCGGTCGCTCCTGAAGGCCATGGGCCTGACCGGCGCCGAAATTGAGCGCCCGCTCATCGGTATTGTTAACGCCTATAACGAACTTATTCCCGGTCATATACACTTAAACACCCTGGCCGGGGCGGTTAAAGCTGGGGTGCGCCTGGCCGGGGGGACGCCCCTGGAATTTCCCACCATCGGCGTCTGCGACGGCCTGGCCATGAACCATGTGGGCATGAAGTATTCCCTGGCCAGCAGGGAGCTCATTGCCGATATGATTGAAGTGATGGCCATCGCCCACCCCTTTGATGCCCTGGTATTTATCCCCAATTGCGACAAAATTATCCCGGGCATGCTCATGGCCGCTGCCCGTTTAAATATCCCGGCTATTTTCGTCAGCGGCGGGCCCATGCTGGCCGGGCGTTACCGGGGCAAGGATATATCCCTGAGCACCATGTTTGAGGCCGTCGGCGCCACCCAGGCCGGTAAGATGGAAGAAACCGAACTGGCCGAGCTGGAGGAGTGCGCCTGCCCGGGGTGCGGTTCCTGCGCGGGGATGTTTACGGCCAATACCATGAACTGCATGACGGAAGCACTGGGGATGGCCCTGCCTGGCAACGGTACCATCCCGGCCGTAAGCGCGGCCCGGGTGCGCCTGGCGAAACAGGCCGGGATAAAAGTTATGGAATTGCTGGAAAAAGACATTAAACCCAGGGATATAATGACGGCGGCTGCTTTTCACAATGCTGTGGCGGTTGACATGGCCCTGGGGGGTTCTACCAACACCTGCCTCCACCTGCCGGCGATTGCCAGGGAAGCGGGCGTTGAACTGGACCTGCACACCTTTGACGCCATGAGCAAGCGCACACCCCAGATCTGTAAACTGAGCCCGGCCGGGAGCCAGCACATCCAGGACCTGGATGAAGCCGGCGGCATCCCGGCGGTGATGAAAGAGCTTTCCCGCCATGGCCTGATCGACGGCGGCGCCCTGACGGTAACCGGTAAAAAAGTGGCGGAAAACATCAGCAGCCGGGAGGTAAGGCGGCGGGATGTCATCCGCTCCGTAGAGGAACCCTACAGCCCGGAAGGCGGCCTGGCCGTCCTGTACGGCAACCTCGCCCCCGAAGGAGCGGTGGTTAAAAAGGGTGCCGTTCTCCCGGAAATGATGCAGCATGAAGGGCCGGCCCGCGTTTTTAACGGTGAGGAAGAAGCCTTTGCAGCCATAATGGAGCAAAGGATTAAGCCCGGCGATGTCGTCGTTATACGCTATGAAGGGCCCAGGGGTGGCCCGGGTATGCAGGAAATGCTTAGCCCCACAGCCGCCCTGGCCGGGATGGGCCTGGACAGTTCCGTAGCCTTGATTACCGACGGCCGCTTTTCCGGCGCCAGTCGCGGCGCATCAATAGGCCACGTCTCGCCCGAGGCGGCGGTGGGAGGTCCCATTGCCCTGGTGGAAGAAGGCGATATCATTGCCATTGATATTGAGGCCGGTAAGTTAGAATTAAAAGTGCCGGCCGAGGAGATTGCCCGCCGCCGGGCCGGGTGGCAGGCGCTGCCGCCCAAAATTACCGGCGGTTACCTGGCCCGCTATGCCCGGATGGTAGGCTCCGGTGCTAAGGGTGCGGTATTGGAGTAAAAAAGCGTAAAGGAGTGCTTCAACCATTGGGGATCGCGCTGAAACGAAAAAAATAACCGGTTCCGAAATAATCATTAGAGCCCTTCAGGCGGAGGGCGTGGATACCGTATTTGGCATACCCGGGGGGGCGGTTTTGCCCCTCTATCATGAACTGGCAGCATCCGGCATCCGCCATATTTTGACCCGTCATGAGCAGGCGGCCGCCCATGCTGCCGAAGGCTATGCCCGCGCCACCGGCAGGCCCGGCGTCTGTATAGCCACGTCCGGGCCGGGGGCTACCAACCTGGTAACGGGAATAGCCGACGCCTATATGGATTCCATTCCCATTGTCGCCATTACCGGCCAGGTAGGCGTAGCTATGATCGGTCATGATTCCTTCCAGGAAGCCGATATTACCGGTATTACCCTGCCCATTACCAAGGCCAACTACCTGGTAAAAAATATCAGGGATCTGGCGGCGACCATCCATGAGGCCTTCTATGTGGCGACGACCGGCCGGCCCGGCCCGGTCCTTGTCGATATTCCCAAAGATATTACTACCCAGCGGGCAGCCTTCCACTACCCCCCGAAGTTGCGCCTGCCCGGTTACCGCAGCCGGGTGGAGCCCCATGCCCTGCAGGTAGCCCAGGCCGCAGCCGCCATTCTCGCCGCCGAAAAGCCCCTGCTCTTTATCGGCGGCGGGGTTATTACCTCCGGAGCCCATGAAGAGGTACGGCAGCTGGCCGAAGAACAGGATATTCCCGTCATCATGAGCATGATGGGTAAAGGAGCCTTCCCGGAAACCCATCCCCTCTTTATCGGCATGGTAGGGATGCATGGCACTGTCGCCGCCAACTATGCCGTTTGCGAGACGGATTTGATTATCGGCGTCGGGGTCCGCTTTGACGATAGAGTGACGGGTAAAATCGAGGCCTTTGCCCCGCGGGCGAAAATTATTCATATCGATATTGATGCCGCCGAAATCGGCAAGGTCGTACCGGCCCATATTCCCATTGTGGCCGATGCCCGCCAGGCCCTCCAGGCTATACTGGCCAGGCTTCCTGAGAAAAAGGAACACCCGGCCTGGCGGCAGAAAATCAAGGTCTGGCAGGATGAACATCCCCTGCGCTATGATGAGTGCGGCCTTAAACCCCAATATGTAATTGAGGAATTATATCGTTTAACTGAAGGCCGGGCGGTTATTGCAACTGATGTCGGCCAGCACCAGATGTGGGCGGTGCAGTATTATCCCGTGGAACGGCCGCGTTCCTTCCTTTCCTCCTGCGGCCTGGGAACTATGGGGTTTGGCGTCCCGGCAGCCATGGGAGCTGCTATAGCCAGGCCGGGAGAAACTGTAGTGGCCATCACCGGGGACGGCAGCTTCCAGATGAATATCCAGGAATTGGCTACATTAAGCCATTATCGCATACCGGTGAAAATTATTCTCCTTAATAACGGTTATCTGGGAATGGTACGCCAGTGGCAGGAGTTCTTCTTTGAACGGCGCTACGCTTATTCCGAAATGGGCGGCAACCCGGATTTTGTCAAGGTAGCAGAAGCTTACCGGCTGCCGGCCCGGCGGGTAACGACCCGGGAGGAGGTCGTACCGGCCCTGGAGGAGGCCCTGGCAACGGATGGCCCTTACCTGGTGGAAGCCTTAATCGACAGGGAAGAAAACGTCTTTCCCATGGTGCCCCCGGGTGGTACCCTGAACAAGATGGTGACGGGAGGTAGGCAGTAGTGAAACGTACCCTTTCGGTTCTGGTGGAAAATCGCCCCGGGGTTTTAACCCGGGTGGCAGGCCTCTTCAGCCGCCGGGGTTATAATATCGACAGCCTGGCTGTAGGCCGTACGGAGAATCCAACTATTTCCCGCATGACCATCGTGGTGGACGGCGATGAACAGATTATCGAGCAGGTCTGCAAGCAACTCAACAAGCTCATCGATGTCATTAAACTCAGTGACATCACCGATGACCCCCATGTGGGACGGGAGTTGATGCTCATAAAGGTCAATGCCGATCCGGCAGTCCGGGGCGAGATAATGCAGATAGTTGATATTTTCCGGGCGCGGATTGTCGATATTGCCCGTAACAGCTTGATCATTGAAGCTACCGGCGACGCCGACAAGATTGATGCCCTGGAGAATTCCCTGCGCCCCTTTGGCATCCGGGAAGTAGTGCGTACGGGTAAAATTGCCATGTTGCGGGGGGCGAAAACCAAAGGAATGGAGGCCAGCGGCGATGGGACAGGAGACTAAGGTGCGTACAGGCGCCCGGGCCGTAATGGAGGTCTTGCAGGCCGAAGGTGTGGAACTCGTTTTCGGCTATCCCGGAGGTGCCGTCCTGCCCCTGTACCATGAGCTGGCGCAGACTTCCATTCACCATATCCTGGTGCGCCAGGAGCAGAACGCCGTCCACGCCGCCAGCGGGTATGCCCGCACCAGCGGCCGGACGGGCGTCTGCTTTGCCACCTCCGGCCCCGGGGCCACCAACCTGGTAACGGGCATTGCTACGGCGTATATGGATTCCGTACCGGTGGTCATCTTTACCGGCCAGGTGCCCACAAGCATGGTCGGCAGCGATGCCTTCCAGGAAACAGATATTACCGGGATCACCATTCCCATTACCAAGCATAATTACCTGGTCAAGGACGTCGAAGAACTGCCGCGCATTGTTAAAGAAGCCTTTTATATAGCCAGCACGGGCCGTCCCGGGCCGGTACTGGTAGATATTCCTAAAGACGTAGCCCTGGCCCCCTGCCAGGCGCCAATCCCGGAAAAGGTCGAATTGCGGGGGTATAAACCAACTTACCATGGCCATCCAGGCCAGCTCCGCGCCCTTGCCAGGCTCCTTAAAGAGTCCCGGCGGCCGCTTTTATTTGCCGGCGGCGGGGTGATCGCTTCCGGGGCGGAGGGATACCTGCAGGAGCTGGCGGAGAAAATCCAGGCGCCGGTAGCCACCTCCCTTACCGGCCTGGGAGCTTTTCCAGAAGACACCCCCCTCTCCCTGGGGATGGTCGGCCTGCACGGCAAACCCTGCGCCAACCACGCCGTAATGGAGTGCGACCTGCTGGTGGGCCTGGGGGTTCGTTTTGATGACCGGGTGACGGGTGCAATAGAAAAATTTGCTCCCCGGGCTAGAATAGCCCATGTAGATATAGACCCGGCGGAAATCGGTAAAAACGTGCGGGTTGACCTGCCCCTGGTAGGCGATATCAGCTGTGTCCTGAAGGAACTACTGGCCCTGGTAGAGCCGGCAGAGCACCCGGAGTGGCTGGAGCGCATTAAGATCTTACGTAATAATTATCCCCTCACCTACGGCCGGGGTGGTGAGGTGCGGCCCCAGTGGGTAATCGAGCGGCTGGGGGAAATGACCCGCGGCCGGGCTATTATCGCCACCGACGTCGGCCAGCACCAGATGTGGGCGGCCCTCTTTTACGGCTATACCGAGCCCCGCACCTTTATTTCCTCCTGCGGCCTGGGCACCATGGGTTACGGCCTGCCGGCGGCCATTGGCGCCGCCCTGGCCCGGCCCGACCGGCAGGTGTGGCTCATTACCGGCGACGGCAGCTTGCAGATGAGTATGGCCGAGCTAGGAACGGCTATTGAGCAGGGGATTTCCTTAAAAGTTTTGCTTTTCAACAACCAGAGCCTGGCCATGGTGCGCCAGTTGCAGCATTTTTACTACGAGGGTCGCTATACGGCAATAAAATTCACCGGCAATCCCGACTTCGTTCGCCTGGCCGAGTGCTACGGGGCTACCGGCCTGCGTATTGCTAAACAGGAAGAAGTGGTACCGGCGCTGGCCCGGGCCATGCAGGAAGACGGTATCACCCTCATCGAGTGCTTGATCAGCGAAGAAGAAATGGTTTACCCCATGGTCCTCAATGGAGCCGCCTTAAACGAGATGCTCCTGCCGGAATAAACTGGCCAAGGAAGGTTGATGTAAATGAGTGATACCAGCAAGAGGATTTATATTTTTGATACCACCCTGCGCGATGGGGAGCAGTCGCCCGGGGTAAGCCTGAATGTCGAGGAGAAGCTGAAAATCGCCCGCCAGCTGGCCCGCCTGGGGGTTGACGTTATTGAAGCCGGTTTTCCCATAGCCTCCCCCGGTGACTTTGAAGCCGTACGCGCCATAGCCAGGGAGGTGGAAGGGCCGGTTATTGCCGGCCTGGCGCGGATCAGCGAACGGGATATCGACCGGGCCTGGGAAGCGCTGCAGGAAGCCAAAAGGCCACGCATTCATGTCTTTATTGCTACCTCGGACATTCATTTAAAATATAAACTGCGCATGACACGGGAAGAGGTCCTGGCAGCAGTCCGCAAAGGGGTGGCCAGGGCCAAAAGCTACTGCCGGGACGTGGAGTTTTCTCCGGAAGACGCTTCCCGGAGCGATATCGACTTCATGTGCCAGGTGCTGGCGGCAGCCATTGAGTCCGGGGCCACCGTCCTCAATATCCCGGACACCGTCGGCTATGCCACCCCGGCCGAGTTCGGTCATCTTATTGCCGAGATTCGCCGGCGGGTACCGGGTATTGACCGGGTGCAAATCAGCGTCCACTGCCACAACGACCTGGGCCTGGCGGTGGCCAATTCCCTGGCGGCCATTGAGAATGGCGCCCTCCAGGTAGAAGGAGCCATCAACGGCATCGGCGAGCGGGCCGGCAATACGGCCCTGGAGGAACTGGTCATGGCCCTCTATACCCGCCGCGACTATTACGGCTGCCACACGGGCATCGTTACCGAGGAGATTTACCGCACCAGCAGGCTGGTGAGCAGTTTGACCGGCATGCCCGTCCAGTACAACAAGGCTATTGTGGGCAAGAACGCCTTTGCCCATGAAGCCGGCATCCACCAGGACGGCGTCCTGAAGGAACGTACCACCTACGAGATTATGAACCCGGCCATGATCGGCCTGGTACAGAACAATATCGTCCTGGGTAAGCACTCCGGCCGCCACGCCCTGCGTACCCGCCTGGAAGAACTGGGCTTTAAGCTCAATGAAGCGGAACTCGATAAAGCCTTTGCCCGTTTCAAAGAACTGGCCGACCGTAAGAAAGATATTACCGACCGCGACCTGGAGGCCATCGTCGAGCACGAGATCAAACAGATCCCCGAAAAATTTGTCCTGGAGCACATCCACATCTCCACGGGCAACCGGGTGGTCCCCACGGCTACCATCGGCCTGCGGGTGGGCGAGGAATTAATGGAAGAAGCGGCCTGCGGCGAGGGCCCTGTGGACGCCGCCTTCAAGGCCATCGACAAGATAACGCGCATTCCTGTTTGTCTTAAATCCTACGCCCTCAACGCCGTGACTGGCGGCAAAGACGCCGTGGGCGAGGTCACCGTTAAAGTCGAGTATGCCGGCCGGGTCTTCATCGGCCGGGGCATCAGCACCGACGTCCTGGAAGCCAGCGCCCGCGCCTACCTGAACGCGATTAATAAAGTCGTTTACGAAATTGGGGAAGAGAACTTGCAGGTTTTGGAAGCGTGAAGCAGGGGACGAAACAGAGGTAGAGCGAACCAAAACTGTTTGGGGCTGGCATTTGTTTGCAGCGAGGACCACGGAGCGAGCGCAAACATAGCCAGCCAAAAAAGAGTTACTTTAGCAGGAAGAAGGGAACTCCATGGGCATGACCATCACCGAAAAGATCCTGGCCGCCCACGCCGGCTTAGATACGGTCGAACCGGGCCAGCTCATTAACGCCAGGGTAGACATGGCCCTGGGGAACGACATCACCGCCCCCCTGGCCATCCAGGAATTCAAGAAACTCGGCCTCAAGAAAGTCTTCGACCCGGAGAAGGTGGTGCTGGTACCCGACCACTTCACGCCCGCCAAAGACATCAAGTCCGCCGAGCAGGCGAAAATCCTGCGCGACTTCGCCCGGGAGCAGGGGCTCACCAACTACTTTGAAATCGGCCGCATGGGCATCGAGCACTGCCTGCTGCCCGAAGCAGGGCTGGTCGGCCCCGGGGACCTGGTCATCGGCGCCGACTCCCACACCTGCACCTACGGGGCCCTGGGGGCCTTTGCCACCGGCGTCGGCTCCACCGACCTGGCCGCCGCCATGGCCACCGGCGAGCTGTGGTTTAAAGTACCCGAAACCATCCTCTTCCGCTACCACGGCAGGCTCCAGCCCTGGGTGGGCGGCAAAGACCTCATCCTCTTCACCATCGGCCAGATCGGCGTCGACGGCGCCCGCTACATGGCCATGGAATTTACCGGGGAAGCCATAAGCGAGCTCTCCATGGACGGCCGCTTCACCATGGCCAACATGGCCATCGAAGCCGGCGGCAAGAACGGCATCTTCCCGGTGGATGAAAAGACCATAGACTACCTCCGGGGACGGCTGCAAAGGGACTACCGCATCTACCAGAGCGACCCGGACGCCAGGTATGCCCGGGAAATAGACATCGATGCCGGGAAAATCGAGCCCCAGGTAGCCCTGCCCCACCTGCCGGAGAACGCCAGGAGCGTCAAAGAAATAGGTGAGATCAAAATCGACCAGGTAGTCATCGGTAGCTGCACCAACGGCCGTATGGAAGACCTGCGGGTGGCGGCGCACATTCTGAAAGGGCAGAAAGTCCATCCCGAAGTAAGGCTCATCATCATCCCCGGCACCCAGAAGATTTACGCCGACGCCCTGGCCGAAGGGCTGATAGCCACCTTTATCGCAGCCGGCGCCGCCGTCTCCACGCCTACCTGCGGCCCCTGCCTGGGCGGGCACATGGGGATCCTGGCCAGAGGCGAGCGGGCCGTAGCCACCACCAACCGCAACTTCGTCGGCCGCATGGGTCACCCGGAAAGCGAAGTCTATCTCGCCGGACCGGCCGTAGCCGCCGCCAGCGCCGTCAAAGGGAGAATCGCCGCCCCCGAGGAGGTAATAAAATGATCATCCAGGGTAAATGCCACACCTTCGGCAATGATATCGACACCGACGCCATCATCCCGGCGCGCTATTTAAATACCAGCGACCCCGGAGAACTTGCCCGCCACTGCATGGAAGACGCCGACCCCACCTTTGCCGGGAGGGTAAAAACAGGAGAGATAATCGTCGCCGGGAAAAACTTCGGCTGCGGCAGTTCCCGGGAGCATGCGCCGGTGGCCATCAAGGCCGCCGGGGTGGCGGCGGTCATCGCTGCCTCCTTTGCCCGCATCTTCTACCGCAATGCCATCAACATTGGTCTTCCCATCTTTGAGTCCCCGGCCGCGGCGGCGGGGATAGAGGCCGGGGATGAGGTAAAAATCGACGCCGAGAAGGGCGAAATAGTGAACCTGACGAAAGGGGAAACCTATCCGGTGGCTCCCTTCCCGCCCTTTATGCAGGAACTTATCGCCGCCGGGGGGCTGATGTCCTACGTGGCAGGGAGGGTGAAGGTCAATGTATAGAATTACCGTTTTACCCGGCGACGGCATCGGTCCCGAAATTGTACCCGAGGCCGTAAAGGTCCTGGAGGTAATCGGCCGCCAGGCGGGGATAGAGTTCCGGTTTACCGAAGCCCTGGTAGGGGGAGCGGCCATTGACGCCCGGGGCCAGGCTTTGCCGCCGGAAACTTTAGACCTCTGCCGCCGGAGCGATGCCGTCCTCCTGGGAGCGGTGGGCGGTCCTAAATGGGATGCCCTGCCGCCGGAGGAACGCCCGGAAACGGCCGCCCTCCTGCCCCTGCGCAAGGAGCTCGGCCTTTATGCCAATTTAAGGCCGGCCTATCTCTTTGAGCCCCTGGCGGAGGCTTCCCCTTTAAAAAGGGAAATAATTGCCGGCACCGACCTGCTTATTATCCGGGAGCTCACGGGCGGCCTCTACTTCGGCCCGAAAAAGCGGGAAAAAACGGATACAGGCGAGGTAGCCTACGATACCATGCTCTATACCAGGGCGGAAATAGAGCGCATTGTTCGCCTGGCCTTCACCATAGCCCGCAGCCGTCGCCGTCACTTAACCAGCGTCGATAAGGCCAACGTCCTCACCAGTTCGCGGCTGTGGCGGGACACGGTGGAAAGCTTGAAAAGCGAGTTTCCCGAGGTAACCGTGGAACACATGTATGTCGATAACTGTGCCATGCAGCTGGTCCGCCGGCCGACCCAATTTGATGTCATTGTGACCGAAAATACCTTTGGCGATATCTTAAGCGACCAGGCTTCCGTCCTTACGGGTTCCATAGGTATGCTGCCTTCAGCCAGCATTGGCGGCCAGGTAGCCCTTTATGAACCGGTTCACGGTTCGGCCCCGGATATTGCCGGGCAACAAAAGGCCAATCCCCTGGCCACAATCCTCTCGGCGGCCATGATGCTCAAGTACTCCTTTAAGATGGATGGGGCGGCGGCTGCTGTGGAGGCGGCCGTCGGACGGGTGCTGGCTAAAGGTTACCGTACTGCCGATATTTACGTACCGGGTACCTCCCTGGTGGGAACGGCGGAGATGGGTGCCCTGGTGCGGCGGGAGCTGCAAGAGGGATAGCTAATGGCCGAAAAAATTTACGTATACGACACCACCCTGAGGGACGGCAGCCAGGGCGAGGGCATCAGCCTGTCGGTAGAAGATAAAATAAAGATCGCCGCCCGGCTGGACCACCTGGGCGTGGACTATATCGAAGGCGGCTGGCCCTGGGCCAACCCCAAAGATTTGGAGTTTTTCCAGCGGGCCAGGGAGCTCCGATGGCGGCAGGCCAGGCTCGTAGCCTTTGGCCGCACCCGCAAGCCCGGCGGGAATGCCCGGGATGACGCCAACCTGCTGGCCATCAAGGAGGCCGGGGCAAAGGCAGCGGCTATCTTCGGTAAGTCCTGGGACCTCCATGTAACGGCGGCCCTGGAGACCACCCTGGAAGAAAACCTGGCCATGATTGCCGAAAGCGTCGCCTTCCTGGCGGCGGCGGGTCTGGAAGTAATCTATGATGCCGAGCACTTCTTCGACGGTTTTAAAGCCAATCCCGATTATGCCTTGGCTACTTTAAAGGCCGCGGCGTCTGCCGGGGCCAGCTGGGTAGTCCTGTGCGACACCAACGGTGGCTGCCTTCCCGAAGAAGTTGCAGCTATCGTAACCCGGGTACGCCAGGACATCCAGGTGCCCCTGGGGATTCACGCCCATAACGACGGCGATCTGGCGGTAGCCAACACCCTGGCCGCAGTTGCTGCCGGCTGCCGCCAGGTACAGGGGACCATCAACGGTTTCGGCGAGCGCTGCGGTAATGCCAATTTATGTTCGGTGCTGCCCAACCTGGAACTAAAAAAGGGCTACCGGTGTTTACCTCCGGGGCAGTTGAGCCTGCTTACAGAAGTTTCCCGCTACGTCAGCGAGATTGCCAATGTGGTACCGCCCGGCAACCAGCCCTTCGTCGGCTATAGCGCCTTCGCCCATAAGGGCGGCATCCATGTCAGCGCCGTCTTGAAGGCTTCCCAAACCTACGAACACATCCCCCCCCGGCTGGTGGGCAATGAGCGGCGCATATTAATGTCGGACCAGGCCGGGGCAAGTAACCTGCGCTGCAAGGCCGAAGAAATGGGCCTGGCCCTTTCTCCCGAAAAGGAGCAGGTCCTTATAGACGGTATTAAAGAAATGGAGCGCCGGGGCTACCAGTTTGAAGGTGCCGACGCTTCCCTGGAGTTATTTTTACGGAAGACGACGGGCGAGTACCGGCAACCCTTTGAAGTAGAGTACGTCAAGACCCTGGTGGAAAAACGGCCGGGACAGGAAGCCACCTCGGAAGCCATCGTGAAGCTTAAGGTGGGCGACCAGGTAGTCCATACAGCGGCGGAAGGCAACGGTCCCGTCAACGCCATGGACAACGCCCTGCGCAAGGCCCTGGAGGAAGTATTCCCCGCCATCGGCCGCATGCGCCTCACTGACTACAAGGTGCGGGTACTGGATGAAAAGGATGCTACCAGCGCCGGGGTCCGGGTTTTAATTGAATCCAGGGATGGTACTAGCTCCTGGAATACCGTCGGCGTCTCTACCAATATTATTGAAGCCAGCTGGGAAGCCCTGCTGGACAGTATGGAATACGCCCTTTTAAAGCAGTCCCAGGACCTGAATAAAAAGGCGGCAGCCACGTAAAAAAGCCAGGCTTTCATTTTGCCTGGCTTTGTTGTGACGTTTGCGTATCAGGGGGCGGGGATTTAGCGTACTGCCAGCGGGGCAGGGAGGTTCCCGGCAACTGCAGGTCCTGCTCTTTTTTAATGTCGGGGTAGATGTTGAACAATTTATTGAGGTTTTCTATTAGACCGCCGGTAAAGGTTAAACCCTTTTCCAGGGTGTGGGGGTCGCCAATGGCTTTAATAACAATAGGGTAGAGGAGCTTTTCGCCGTTGACGGTGATGTAGACCCGCGCACCCTCTTCTGTATCGGCAATGGCAGTAGATATACCGATGCGATGTTCGTTTATGGCTATAGCTTCGGCTCCTGAGGCCCAGAGCTCGTTGACAATGTCCACCAGGTCTTCATAGAGGAGGGGGGCATCGCCGGTGATGGTAATCGTAATTCCCGGCCCTTTTACGGGAATGATGCCGGTAATTACCTGCAGGCGGTCCAGCTCCTTTTCCAGGGCCGTTTCGGCAGCGCTATCCTCGCCGGAAGCGGCTTTCAGGGTAAAGAGCTGCTCCTGTAGCTGGGCAATTTCGTCCTGGAGCTTGTTGCGCTTGCTGGTTAAATCCTTCCACATGGCCACCAGGTCTTCGGTTTTCTGGGCTTCCAGGGAGCTGGCCAGGAGCCGCTGGGTGCGGAACTGGAGGGAAAGCAGTAACCCCAGGATTAAAAAGACAATGGTCAGTGAAATGGGCCAACCCTTTTTCTTAGTCATTGCTGCTGCCCCCCTGACTTAACCAGGCGGACATGGTTCTGGGTGAAACCGCCTTTGTACGCCGGCAGGGTGAGGCTTAAGGATCTGGTCACCTTGACCGGGAAGTCACGGCTTTTTAAGAAAGAGAAATCAACTGACCTTTGCACAGCCGCCTCCAGGACATCGGGATTGCCGATGGCCTCGATCTCGTAGGGTGGGGCCAGGCGGGTAGAATTCACCAGGATGACGGTACCTACGCAGCGAATGTCCGTACTGGAGACAATTCGCTGGCCGTTGACGGCAATGGCCTCGGCGCCGGCAGCCTTTATTTCATTGACCAGGTAAAGGACGTTTTTATCGTGAATTATATAGTCTTCCGGCTTATACGTTGTTGGCGAGCTGTTTTTGGCGGCCTGGGCGCCGGCGATATTATCGTCCAGGGTGACGACGATGCCCGGCCCGGTAACGGGAGTTAGGCCGGCAGCCAGTTTCAGCTTTTCAATTTCCTGCTGCAGCTGTGTCAGGCGTCCCTTACCCTGGGACCTGTCTTTCTGGAGGGCTTCAATCTGGTCGCGCAGTTCGGCGATGGTATTTTCCAAAGAGGCGTCTTCTTCTTCTAGGGAATGAATAATATCAATAAGTGCGGGGTCCTCCTGTTCCAGGGCTGCAGTGGCCAGATGGGAACGCCACTGCCACGCTACCAGGAGCCCGGATAAAAGGCTGATGAGGAGCAGGGAAGAATAAATTTTACGCAAGGTAGACTCCTCCTTTAGCGCTATTTTATATGAAGTACCGGCCGGTGACAACTAGTAAAAACGGGCAACTTGAAAAAGAAGGGATTCACCTTATGACTGTCGAATGAAGTGACAGGACCTCCATATACTAACTAAAGCCCGCGGGAAAATTCGGGGTGAATGGTTTGGCGGCCCTGTGGCGCTACTTGCTGTCATTAAACATATTCGATATTTTGCGGATAACCCTTGATATCAGCATCGTTGCTTTTGTCATTTATAAATTTATTATGCTCATCAGGGGTACACGCGCCGTTCAGCTCATCAAGGGACTGGTAGTGCTGGTGGTAGCCTCGGTCATTGCCGAGCGCCTGCACCTGACCACCATCAACTGGATCTTAAGCCAGCTGCGTCTGGTGATTGTCGTGGCCCTGCCGGTAGTCTTCCAGCCGGAACTGCGGCGGGCCCTGGAGCAGCTGGGCCGGGGGAAGTTTTTTGCCCGGCCCTTAACCGTCCTGGGTGCCGAAGACATGGAAAAACTAATCAATGAGCTGGTCAGGGCCGCCCAGGTACTCTCGAAAAACCGTACCGGTGCCCTGGTAGTTATCGAACGGGAAACAGGCCTCAATGACTATATTGAAACGGGTATCCGGGTGGACGGCGTCGTTTCCGCCGAGCTGTTGATTAATATTTTCGTACCCCTGACACCATTCCACGACGGGGCGGCCATCATCCGGGGGGACCGGGTGGTAGCTGCCGGCTGTTTCCTGCCCCTTTCCGAAAGCCCCTATTTAAGCAAACAGCTTGGGACCAGGCACCGGGCGGCCCTCGGGATCAGTGAGATATCTGATGCCGTGATCCTGGTGGTGTCGGAAGAAACGGGGGCCATTTCCGTGGCCGAAGGGGGTAAGCTGACCCGCTTCCTGGACGAGAAAAACCTGAAGGAACTATTGCAGAGTTTATTATTACCTCAGGATAACCATAATACCTTCTTCTGGCCCTGGAGGTCTTAAAAATGCTGGAGCATTTCCGCCAGGATTGGATTTATCGTTTGCTGGCAGTCGCGCTGGCCGTAATTCTGTGGATATACGTTACCGGGGAGCAGAATCCTACCGGACAAAAGGTGGTGCTGGTCCCGCTGGAAACAGAAAACCTGGGGGAGGGTTTGGTAGTTGCCGACCGGCCGGAAGAAGTCCAGGTACGGGTGGAGGGGCGCAAGGCTACGATAAGCAACCTGCTGTCCAGGGATGTCCATGCCTATGTTAACCTGCGGGATGCCAAAGTCGGCGATAACCTGTTACCCGTCCGGGTCGAAGTGCCGGAAGGGGTAAATGTGGTTCATGTCAACCCCGGCCAGGTAACAATCAAAATCGATAAAATCGAAGAGGTACAGTTGCCGGTACAGGTGAATCTCCTGGGGACACCGGCCAGCGGCTACCGGGCCCTGGAACCGGTCCTCAAGCCCTCCCAGGTAGTTGTTTCCGGCTCTGCCGCTATCCTGAAAAGTATAGGCAGGGTTTATGTAGAGGCCAAAATCGACCAGGCCAGCGGTAATTTCCTGGCCCAGCTGCCGGTAAAGCTGGCCGACCAGGAGGGACAGCCCTTACAGGAATGGTTAACCGTCAGCCCGCAGGTAATAGAAACCTTTATACCTGTAGTCCAGGACATGCCCAGTAAAATCCTGCCGGTGCGTCCCCAGCTGGCAGGTGAAGTGGCCGAAGGTTATACCATTGACCGGATAATCCTCCAGCCGGAAGTTGTAGAGGTTTTTGCTCCCTATAACCATTTAGCTTCCTTCGATTATATTAATACGGCTCCCATTAACATAGCCGGGGCTACGAAGAATATTACGGTGGAGACGAACCTGGAAATACCCGCCGGTGTCCAGGTCGGCAATTTCCCGCGGGTCCGGGTGGTAATTGAGATTAAAAAGGCAAACCCCTAATCATATGACGGCCGATACCGGCGTACACCTTGAAGTAGCAATCTAACAACAGGAACATATGATGCAGTATACAGTTTGAAGGTGATGTGATGGGCAAATTATTCGGTACAGACGGCGTCCGCGGCGTGGCCAATGCCGGCCTTACCCCGGAATTAGCCTTTCGCCTGGGAAGGGCCGGTGCCGCCGTACTGGCAGGGCAGGCAGGACGGGCCAGGGTGGTGGTAGGACGGGATACGCGTATTTCCGGCGATATGCTGGAAGCAGCCCTGGTGGCCGGTATCTGTTCCGTCGGGGGTGACGTCCTGAAGGTAGGGGTGGTACCGACCCCGGCTGTGGCCTGGTTGACCCGAAACCTGGAAGCCGATGCCGGCGTCGTCATCTCGGCTTCCCACAACCCCGTGGCCGATAACGGCATTAAATTTTTCAGCGCCAGCGGCTACAAGCTACCCGATCCCGTAGAAGAAGAAATTGAGCGGCTGGTGCTGGAAGCGGAAGATAACCTGCCCAGACCTGTAGGCTTGGAACTGGGACGGGTGCTGGATACGGAGGAGGCTGCCGAGCGCTATGTTGCTTTCGTGTGCAGCACCGCCACCCGGGGCCTGGCCGGTATGCAGGTGGTGCTTGACTGTGCCTATGGCGCTGCCTGCCGGGTGGCACCGGCGGTTTTCCGGCGCCTGGGAGCTGAAATTTACCCCTTGCATAATACCCCCGATGGGACTAATATAAACGTCGGATGTGGTTCCACCCACCCGGAGGTACTCCGGGACGAGGTAGTCGCCCGGGGGGCTGATGTGGGCCTGGCCTTTGACGGTGATGCCGACCGGGTCATTGCCGTGGATGAAAAGGGACAGGTGGTCGACGGCGATGCCATCATGACCATCCTGGCCCTCGCCCGCCAGGAGCAGGGGGGCCTGCCCGGCGGCCAGGTAGTAGTGACGGTGATGAGCAACTTCGGCCTCCACCAGGCCCTGACAGCAGCGGGCCTGCGGGTGCACCAGACCCGCGTCGGCGACCGTTACGTGTTAGAGGAGATGTTGCGTACCGGGGCCTTCCTGGGCGGTGAGCAGTCGGGCCACATCATCCTGCTGGAGCACAACACCACCGGCGACGGCATCCTTACCGGGGTGCAGTTGCTCCAGGTCATGGTTGCCACCGGCCGGCCCCTGTCGGAGCTGGCGGCAGCAATGCCGCACCTGCCCCAGCTGCTGGTCAACGTAACGGTGGCGGATAAAGAGGGTGCCATGGCCAGCCCTGCCCTCCTGGCAGCAGTAGCGGCGGCCCGGGAACAGCTGGCGGGCCGGGGAAGGGTCCTGGTCAGGCCATCGGGAACGGAACCCATTATCCGTATTATGGTAGAAGGCCCGGACAGGGAAGAGCTTGAGGCTATTATGACCGGCCTTAGGCAGGCTGTCATCGGGCTGTGATTCCGGCACCATTAAGTATTGCTTTATGACACATTTGTTCAGAAAACGGTGTGAAAGCGGAGGGAAAGCTAAAGGGGTCCGGCGGGCTCACTTAAGTAACACTTAATAGGAGCCAGGGAACTGCCGGCTTGCCGCCGCTTTTACCCGGCAGCCACCGGCCACGAAAAGACCAGGTTGTTTTAATCAGATAATCTCGCCGTTGCTGCCTGATGGCACCGGGGCATAAGGAAATCCATTTCAGGGAAAGGAGGTGATTTTACCCGGGTCGCAGGAGTCCGGGTTATTCAGCAAGATCAAGGGGAGAGATAAAGGAACAGTACAAAGGCAAGCGCCGGGACCGGCCGGCTCGCCGTTTATGCCCGGGCAGACCTGGAGGGCCATCCGGGCAGGCGGGTACCGGAAGGTTGACGAGGCGGGGGTTAATCGAAGCATCGGCGGGTGCCCCCCGGTCCGGTTACGACCGTCAAAGGCGCTACAAAACCCGGGAGTAATCCCGGGGACAAAGGGCGCCGGGTAACCCCTTATCTCTCCCTGGTAAAAAAATAAGGGAGAGTGAGCTTTATATGTGCGGTATCGTTGGTTATCTGGGCCCGCGCCCGGCCGTCCCCATATTGGTTGAGGGACTGGAAAAGCTGGAGTACCGGGGCTATGATTCCGCCGGCATAGCGGTATTGAATGGCGGCAGGCTGTTAGTAGAAAAGAGCGCCGGTAAGCTCCATGTCCTGAAGAGCCGCCTTAACGGCAATCTCAATGGCGGCCGGGTGGGGATCGGCCACACCCGCTGGGCCACCCACGGGCAACCCTCCGACGTTAACGCCCATCCCCACCTGGACTGTACGGGCAAGTTTGCCGTGGTCCACAACGGCATTATCGAAAACTACCAGGAACTGCGGGAGCAGCTTGCGGCCGCCGGGCACCGTTTTGTATCCGAGACGGATACAGAAGTCCTGGCCCACCTGGTGGAACAGTTTTATGAGGGCGACCTGCTGGAGGCGGTCTTCAGGATGCTGCCGAGTTTACGCGGTTCCTATGCCCTGGTCGTGGCCAGCGCCTACCATCCCCGGGAGCTGGTCGGGGTACGCCAGGACAGCCCTTTAATTGTAGGGCTGGCCCAGGGGGAAACCTACCTGGCTTCCGATATTCCGGCCTTGTTGCCCTATACGCGGGACACCTATATTTTAGAAAATGGGGAAATTGTGCATATCAGACCCGAAGGCGTCAAGGTTTTTGATGCGCAAGGTAAGCCTAAGGCCAAAGAGGTATACCACGTTGGCTGGGACTTCCAGGCGGCCGAAAAAGGCGGCTATGCCCACTTTATGCTCAAAGAAATTCACGAGCAGCCCCGGGCGTTACGGGATACCCTGAGCGGCCGCCTGCAGCCTGACGGCAGGGTAAAGCTGGAAGGCGTAAATCTAATGCCAGAAATGGCGGCTTCCATCGAAAAGATAGCCGTTATCGCCTGCGGCACCGCCCACTACGCCGGCATGGTCGGCAAGTACCTCATGGAGAAGCTGCTGCGCCTGCCGGTGGAAGACGACATTGCTTCCGAATTTCGTTACCGCGACCCCATTCTCGATGAAAAAACCCTGGGCCTGGTTATCAGCCAGTCGGGAGAAACGGCGGATACCCTGGCCAGCCTGCGGGAGGCTAAAAAAGCGGGGGCGCAGATCCTGGCCATTACCAACGTCGTCGGCAGTTCGGTAGCCAGGGAAGCCGACCACGTTATTTACACCTGGGCCGGCCCGGAGATAGCCGTAGCTTCCACCAAGGCTTACCTTACCCAGGTGCTCGCCGAGTATTTATTCACCCTGTACCTAGCAGAAAAGCGGGGTAAAGCCCCCTGGGCGGTTGAACTAGCCGGCCAGCTTAAAGTTATACCGGATTATGTAGCAAGAGTAATAAAAACCGAAGCGCGGGTGCAAGAACTGGCCGCCCGGGTGGCCGCCCACGAGCACGTATTTTTCATCGGCCGCGGTATGGATTATGCCGTTTCCCTGGAAGGCGCCTTGAAGCTCAAAGAGATTTCCTATATCCATGCTGAAGCTTATGCGGCGGGAGAGCTCAAACATGGCACCATAGCCCTCATTGAAGAAGGAACTCCCGTCATCGCCCTGGCCACCCAGGCAGAGCTTGTGGAGAAAATGATCAGCAACATCAAGGAAGTCAAGGCCCGGGGCGCCTGGGTCCTGGCCCTGACCCAGGAAGGCAACACAGCTATCGAAAAAGAAGTTGACCAGGTCCTTTACCTGCCGGCCGTACCGTCGCTGCTGGCGCCAATCGTCACGGTAGTGCCCCTACAGCTCCTGGCTTACTATGCCGCCGTCGCCCGCGGTTGTGACGTCGATAAGCCGCGTAATCTCGCCAAGAGCGTAACGGTGGAGTAGACAAAATGCGGGCGGGTCCCTGGAAAGGACCCGCCCGTTTAAATTTTTTAGTATTACGCAGAATCCCCCGCTTAACTTAAATATCTCCGTATTACTGCTGCCATAATTGGTCTAAAATCTTCGAGATGGTTTTGAATGATATTCCAGATTTCAGCAGCATCAACTTCGTCATAGAGATGGACTACTCGATTGCGGAAGCGGGCCATGGCTTTACAGGTATCTTCCAGTTGCTGCGGTATTAAGCCGTTGCGGGCCGCCAGCTCAACTGTTTCGACGTAGGACTTAGGTAATCCCCAACCTTCTCTGGAGATAATATGAGCACAAATATCCAGCATAGCTTCAATGGTTACCTGCAGCATTCTTGTGGCGGCGGCTTCGTACAGGCTATTTGATTGGAACTGGCTTAAATCCATACCCTGGAACTTCTTTAGCTCCCTCAATTCTTGTCGCATAAACTGCAACTTCTGGCGGATTTTTTCCCTATCAACCGTCACAGGAATTCCTCCCGCAGGCCGGCATCAAAATCCCGGTACAGGTTCTTCAGGTCGGGTTCAAAATCACAATAATGGCGAATGACCCTTTCCTTGAAATCGGCCAGGAGTATTTCTTCTTTAACATACAGGAGACGCCCTGTTTCTAATACCCGCATTTGCAGGGTCACCGGAACGCGACGCAGGTTCACCAGGTTAATATCGTCGCTTCGCCCGATCTGGCAAAACTCAGCCAACAACTCCAATTCGCGCCTATAGTCCCACGAGGTTTCCGGCATCGGCAGTACACCCAGATCAACATCCGATAGTGCCGTTTGCCACTCCGTACCGTAGGAGCCATATAAAAACAGGGCCAGGATATCTTCCTGCCGGCCCGCGAAATCGGCCATGTTTTTTAATTGCTTGGGAGAAAGGGTTATTTTTTCTAATTTGCGGCTCAATCTGACCAACAATATCTCACCCCAATTATCAGGTACAAGGTTTCTTATTTTACAGAAGATCATGCACCGGAAAGCTTCATCAAGGCAGCGACACCGCCGCGTCCAATCGAGTTAGCTGAAAATTAACTAACCTCGATATCCTAAGAGGTCTGATGCTCATTCTGTGAAAACCATTTCTTCAAGGTAGCTTTCAACTTTACAAATGCCGGATTTATGCAGCTTTCCAGGCTTACAGATATGGCTAACTGATAATACAATGAAGAAGAACGGGCCTTTCCAGTTAGTTTCAAAGCCCGTTCAAAGGCCTCTTTCGGTCGATTTGGTTTTCCCTTACGATCTTCTGAAAAACCCTCCTGGATTAACCAGGACCTCAAATCCGTTTCTCTGCCAGCCCAACCGATTATCCGGTCAACGTGGGGAGAATTACTCCAGACCCATATTTCCAGTTCCGGAGAGATAACAATGGCTACGGCCCGGTCACCCCAGCCGGATTGCCTCAGACGTTCTTCAATCTGTTTTTCCAGTTGTTTTCTAGATAGACGTTCCCGGCCGCAGCCCTTATGATCAAGCATTACTAGTGCATGAGTATAGTTACTCGCTATAGAACGTAAAAAATCATGTCCCCGCAAGAGGCACCCCGGGTCATTTTCTGGATGAACGAAACAATCAAAGGTTAGTTGAGGTATCCCTAGTGCCTGTGGGCGTGTCAGCAACCCCTTAATTGTGTACTCCATGTTTTTATCGGCCACGAGGACCACCAGGTCCTTGATCATCCAAGCACACCCCCGGCAAAAAGGACACCCAGGTTGGTTTCTCCCTGCCAATGTTTCAACGCCGGGTGTTCGCTGCCCAGGACGATATCGGTGGCGCCTTCGGCGGTCCTGGCGAAGCAAAGAATTTTCTCTGGTTCAGCCAGGCTTAAAATAACCGGAGAATGGGTGGCCAGAAGGATTTGAGCATTGTAAACGGAAGACAGGGACTGGAACATGGTTTCCACTGCCCTGGGGTGAATGCCATTTTCCGGTTCTTCAATCAAGTAAATGCCCTTAAAATCAGGCAGGTAAGCCGGTAGTGTGAGCGCCAGGAGGCGCAGCGTTCCATCCGACGCCATCCATGACGGTACGTTTAAACCGCCACGATAAACCAGCACCAGGTAGCAATGTTTGTCGTCTTCCCTCACTATGGTCTGAATGTCTTCCAGGTCCGGGAGCGCCGTCTGCAGGTGGGCGATCCAGTCTTTAAACTTTTCAGGTGCTTTCTCCCGCAGATTGGTCACCACCCAGGGCAGGTTGGAACCATCCGGTTTGAATCCACGCACCTGCCCGGGAGGACTGGCTTTACGCAAAAGCATACTGTTCAGGATAAACTGTTGCACACCTTCTGTCAATAAGCCTTTTAACCAGGTCGCTACAGGAAACTTGGATTCATCCTCAGGCAGGTTTCCCAGGGCTGATTTACGTGTACCCAGCTTAAATGCAGGCGACCATCCCTTGCCGGGTTCAGAGTAGACTTCAGAATAGTAATTATCATTTCCCCCATAAACTTTGTTAACAACGGTACGGCCGTATTTTTTTCCTTTAGGTGTTAGAATTGTTTGCGGCGGCTCAATATAATCAGGAAACAAAGTCCTTTCTTTATAAGGAATTGGCGTTGCCTTTTTTAACAAAACCTTTTCAGCAAGTATTTCCGTTTCGCCATGCTCATTCCCCACCTTAACTTCATAACGTACGGAGTCATATGGCTGTTTGCCTAGTTGTGCCTGTCGATCTGAAGGAATTCTGGCCTCGATGGCCAGTTCGAGACTATTCCTGTTTCGCATCCAGACCATGTCTTGAAAATTTTTCGTTCTTTCGCCCACTGCCGCATCCAGGCCTTCCGAAACAAGGCTGCCCAGAAAGGAGATTACGTCCAGGAACGTAGTTTTCCCGCTGGCGTTAGGGCCGATTAAAACGTGAAAAGGGCCGAGAGGTTGCTTGATATACCTCAAGCAGCGGAAATTTAATACTTCAATCAAAGTTATCATAAGGTACCCTCACTAATGTTATAAATTTACATTTATCTGGAATTTTGGGTGCAATAACCATAAACTTCCATATAAATTTTACCGTGGTTAATATTATAACCACTGCCTAAAAACAAGAAACACTTTAAGACCTTTTAGAGATTAACTGATAGAATTTCCTTTCCTAACCTAATAGCCATAAGAGCCAATATTCCCTGACGCCGGCAGCTTCGTACTCCACAGGTGTCCTCGTCGCATCAGGCCGGCAATTCCTCGAAAGTCAATTTGCCGAAATTCTATTCCAGAAAATACCCTCCTGGCCTTTAGTATATCATACAATGCTTTTTCTTTCAGCCAATCTTATAACGAAATCCCTACAAACTAGAACTTATGAACAGCGCATGGATTCCAACTCGCTCTATATAATTTTTTTATCTTTCTTGCAGCAACGGCCGTCGTTTTGTAGTTATAATATCACCAAAGAGACCATGTTTTCAATATATTGGCAGATTACCCTGGCACCCTTACAATCGCAACTGATGCCAGGTTTTAAATGAATGAAGCGCGTAAATTGTCCCGCGAGGGAATTTTTTGCAGGCGCGAATTAACCTTGACGTCTTCGCGGCAGGAATTTGGCGTTTTTATGCCGAATTGGTCATAAGAATTGGTTGTAATGGTAATATCCATAATTCAGGGCTTTTTTAGAACCGTACCCGGCGTGGCCAGTGATGGCCGGAAAAAGGGTGGCTTCATGCCGGATTCTAGAAGATGCGGACAGGGGGTATTGGCTTTGCTATCGGTACTGGATACATGCCGGCCGCGTCCCGAGATCCTGGCCGGCACATTTAACCCCGAGGTTTTTACAGCGTCTTTGAGTCCCATCATCGAGTATTACCGCAGCGGCCGGGGCGTCATAGATAATATTTACACCGACGCGGAACTTTTTTTCCGCGAGGCCACCTACCCGACACAGGGCTTGCGCCTGACCCTGGCGGAAGTTTTCGGCCGTATCGCTGGTGACATGACGGTTCCGGCTATCCACCGGCTGGAAACGGCTTTTGGCGGCGGTAAGACCCATACCCTGATCGCCTGCACCCACATTGCCTATAAAGGTACGGCGCTGCGCGACGTCGTTCGAGATTTTCTCGACCCGCAATTCCTCCCGGCGCCCGGTTCACTGGCCGTCGTCGGCGTGGCCGGGGACGAGATCCCGGTACATAAACCGAAAGGTAATGACCTGGTGCCCTACACCCTATGGGGAGAGATTGCCTATCAAATCGGTGGCGAGGAGCTCTACCGCCAGGTGGAAGAAGAGACCGGCTCCTATGCCGCACCCGGCAAGACGTATTTTGCGAGGGTGCTGGGAGGGCGGAAGGCCATTATCATGCTGGATGAGCTGGCCCAGTACGCGGCCCGCCTGGAAGCGGCCCGGCCCGACGGGGCCAACCAGCTTGCAGCCTTTCTAATGGGGCTGCACGGCTATGCCCGCAATCATCCCGGCATCGCGGTTATTCTTACCCTGGCCAGCGCCACCGATGCCTTTGCCCGCCAGACGGAGCATTTAGCTAAGCTCGTTAGCCAGGTGCGCGGCGAAGAGGTCAGTGAAGATGATGCCCTGGGGATTGGCGAAAAAGCCGTCAAGGGCGTAGCCAGCGTAGTGGCCCGCGACGCCGTCCAGGTTACGCCGGTGCATGCCGCCGAGATCGCTTCCGTACTGGCCAAGCGGCTTTTTTTATCCATAGACAGCGAAGCTGCCAGGGAAATGGCGAAAGAATATATTGCCATGTACCGCCGCAACGCTGCCATGCTTCCCCAGGAGGCTACCAGCGATGATTTTTTGGGCCGGATGACTGCCAACTATCCCTTCCATCCTACCTTGATAGATTTCCTGAATAACAAGCTGGCCAGCGCCGAGAACTTCCAGGGCACGCGCGGCGTTCTACGGGTATTGGCCCTGGCCGTTCGCAGCCTGTGGCAAAAACAGCAGGCCGTTCCCATGATCCACGCCTGTCACCTTGACCTGCGCTCGGACAGGGTGGTCAATGAGATCCTCGGCCGTACCGGTAGCTCCGACCTGCTTTTCGTCCTTAATGCGGACGTGGGCGGCGTCGATACGGGTACCCTCGAGGGCGGCCGTAGCAATGCCGAGCTTGCCGACCGGCGCAACCCGCACCCGGAGGGCCATCCCCTTTACGAGTACACCTGGAAGACGGTCTTTCTTCACAGCCTGGTGGGGCGCGAAGAGGGCCTGGACTCCAAAATCTTCGGCCTCACCGAGGCCGAGGCCCTGTTCGCCGTATCCTTTCCCGGCCTGACGCCGCCCCAGGTACGCATGGCCTTAGAAGAGATAAACGAAAGCGCCTTTTACCTTCGCTACGAGCAAGGGAAATATTTTGCCAGCCCCGAGCCGACGATTAACAACATCCTTGCCAGGATCCGCAATACCATCACCGCAGGACAGGTCCAGGAGCTCCTTGAAGCTACGGCGCGCAAGATCATCACCGGCGGTTCAGGCTTGTTCCATATAGAACACGACGTCGCGCTGCCGGAACATTTGCCCGACGGCAAAGGCAGGCCCGTGCTGGGGGTCGTCGCCCCTGGTGCCGAAACCATTGATGTTGAGGCTATGGTAACTACCAGGGGGGTTAATACACCCCGGCTACAGCAGAACCTCATTTTTCTCCTGGTTCCCGAAACCGTCACTGTTCAAGGAATGAGTGATGAGGGAGAGTTATTCGCAAATCGAGGTGCCCAGGCACAAGAAGCACGCCAGCGTATCGAAACTATCGCCCGCCAGGTCCTGGCCATGCGCCTCTTGAGCGACAGGCCCCAGAGCTACGGGCTCAACCCCCGCCGGCTGGCGGAAGAAGATTTCCAAAAACGTTTCAGTGAGCGGGAGCAGGGCTTGGTCACCACCGTTGCCGGTATCTATACCCGCTTCTACTACCCGGGAGCAGGAGGGCATATTATCCGCCGCGACCTCAAGACGGCTGGCGGCGAGGGTGGCCTGCCTTTCATAGAGCAAATCCGCGAAATCTTAATCAAAGATGGCGAGATTCTCACCGCCAGCAATACCACCCATGCGGACCTTATAAATTTAAGCAAGCTCTTCTTTGACCACGGTGATACCATAACCCTGGCCAAACTGCGGGATAACTTCGCCTGCGTGCGCAACTGGCCGGTACTGGAGAATGCGGCCGTTTTCGAGCAAATTATCCGCGCCGGGGTGCAGAAGGGCGTATGGTGCGTTTACCGCATGGGCGCGGCAGACAGCCTGAAGCCGGCTGAATTTTACCACCAGGAGAACGGCATACCCATGGGGGTCAACCTGGCTGCCGAAGGCTATGGTCTCATTACCGTCCAGGGGGCAAACCAGCGCGGCTGGATAGCCGCCCGCCGGCCTGATCCTGACAAGATGGGTGATGACGTTTTCTACACGGTAAGCGGCAGCGGGGCGGTCAAGATAGAGGAAGTTGCCGAAAACCTGACCGAAAAATACGGGGAAATCCCGGAACGAGACTTCCAGGAGGCTGTGGTGAACCTGGTTAAGAAGGGCCGCCTGCTGGCCTTTCGCGGCACGCCGGACCAGCAAGAAAAGCCCGAACTCATCCAGGGGCCCGCTGCCGTCCTTTATACCCCCCAGGATGGTGATGTGCTGATCACGCCGGCAAAAGCGGCTGAACGGGGGTGGCTTAAAGCTAGCGGCCAAACCCTTACCCTGGAGGGCCGGGAAGGCACGGAAAAAATTTTGCCCTTGCTGGGGCGGCTGGGCAGCATCTATAACCGGGGCGCCAGGACGACTATTAAAATGTTGGAGTTATTGGATCTTAAGCTTCCGGAGGGGGGGCTCATGCGCATAGAGCTCACCGATGTCACCCCGGGATCGGTGAATGCCCTGGGGGAGCTTTTTGAGGTGCTGGCGGGTGTTGTCACCAAAGGAGAACGTACAGAGGCCTTCCTGGAAATCGAAAATCCTGACGACGATTGCCCCTTTATCAAAGAGTTAAAGAAAGTTAGTTCGGCAGATAAAGGTAGCGAGTGATTAATATGACGAAAAAGCAAAAGCCGACCGATCCCCTGGAGCTGGAACGGGATTTCCAGCATCGCATCCGGCCTCTTTTGCTGCAGGCCCCCTGGATCTTGCGGGTAACCGAATTTAAAGATAAACCCATTCCCGTACTGGTGGTCAAGGAGCGCTTGAACCCCGGGGAGGACCGGCAGAAAAACGGCGGGGCTGCGGGCAAAACAGCCCTCAAAGAGCGGGGATGCCTGTACGGCCAGCCCCTGCGCCGCTGTTTGCCCGTAATCCGCACCATTATCGGCGGCGTCTGCGACGCGGCCGGGATCCCCCTGGAGCTGCAGCGGTTCCTTGGCAATGGCCGCATTTCCTTCCGGGGTAACCTCCCTTTGGATGAGGAAGCAGGCGTAAAGCTGGCCCTTATTTTTAAACTCCAGGAAAGGGTAAAGGAAATGGACCGCGTCGAGCTCATGGCCTGGCGCGTGGCGCGTTTCAGTCGCGAGGAAGCCGCCTACTGGCTGACGCGGGGAACCCAGTACGGCGAGGCGGCTAACCGCTGGGCGCTGGCCGGCATGCGCATCATGCTGGGCGGCCAGCCCGGCGACAAGGCGATCCTGCAACTTCTTGAGAAGCTGCGCAGGTAGGGATGATGGTAATGCAGAACGGTAAAGCCAGGACTGACGTCCGTCTCATCGAAGCAGGTTTTCCCTGCCACCAGGTCGGCGCCGAGACCCAGAGGGAACGCGGCGCCAGTTCCGCCCTCCCGCCTCTTTATTTTCTCCACGTCTGGTGGGCGCGGCGGCCCCTTGTGCCGAGCCGGGCCGCCATCCTCGCCTCCCTCCTGCCCGCCGGGACGGACCCGGACTGGTTCCTGCGCCAGCTCGGCATCGAGAAAGTGCAGGCAATAGTGAACGGCGAGCCGTGGATCCTTACCGGGCAAATCTTAAGCCGCGTGGAAACCGACAGGACTGGGGTCGAGTGGCTGCCGGTCGATGAAGCGATCATACGGGCAATGGAAAAGGAGCAGGAACGACGTGCTAAAAACCGGGAGATTATTCAAAAGCTCTGCAACGCCGACCCGAGCCTTCGCAGCCATCCGGTGATCGAACGTTGGGTTCGGGAGTCGCAGCCGCTGCCGCAGCCCTGGCCTGAAAAAGGCGATCACCTCCCGGTCCAGCGGGTAGCTGCGGATCCGGCCCATGTGAATGAGCGAATCGAGTTTGCCAAGTCGGAACGTGTAAAGAGCATTTTAGGATCTGTCATTAAATGGGACGATGAAGATTTGTACGCATATGGTCGAGCTTATGCGCACCATCCAGCTCCAGTGAATGAACCGTTGACAGTGCTTGATCCCACGGCAGGAGGTGGTTCTATCCCGTTTGAGGCCATGCGCCTCGGGCATAGAGTTATTGCCAACGAATTAAACCCTGTTGCTGTTGTAATACTATACGCTACTCTTGACTACCCGGCAAGGTTTGGGTTTGACTTGATCAAAGACCTGGAGAAATGGGGCAACCGTTTGGTTACGCACGTCGAACAGCAGATGTCTGATGTGACGCCTTTTTCGCCGCTTCCCAGGGAAGAATTGGAGCATCTAAGGCGACATTGCAGTAAGTGCCCGGAAGTCGTTTCCCAGTTTGATGGGAATGAACAGGATCAAATAGGACTACTTTATTGCCGCCAGGTCACCTGTCCCCACTGCGGCGGCGAGGCGCCGCTGTTGAACACCTGCTGGCTCTCTAAGGAAGGCGATAAGTGGGGCGTGCGGATCGTCCCCGACGGCCGCAAAAGGGGCGGGAAGGTCCGCTTTGAGATCTACCGCGTCAGGGGCAACCGGGGGCCCAACGGCGAGGACCCGGACTTCGCGACGGTGAAGGACGGCGTCGGCTTATGCGTCCACTGCCGCCAGGCCATTCCCGCCGACGAGATTAAAGCCCAGGCGCGGGGAGAATCGCCCCACGGCAAATGGCAGGACCGCCTTTACTGCGTCGCGGCCGTGCGCTACCAGCCCAAGCTGGATAAATACGGCAGGCCGCAGCGCTATGCCAGCGGCGAGAGGGCCGGGGAAATTAAGACCGAGAAGGTGCGCTTCTTCCGGCCGCCCAACGAGCGGGACCTGGCGGCCCTGGCCAAGGCCGAAAAGCGCCTCGCCGAACGCTGGCCTGAGTGGGAGCAGCAGGGGCTTATTCCTACGGAAAGTTTTCCTCCGGGCAACGACATGCGTCCTGTTATATACGGCATGACGCGCTGGTGCGATATGTTCACCCCGCGCCAGCTCCTGGGGCACCTCATCCTGGTCGGGGAGCTCAACCGCCTCAAACCTGAAATCTTAAAGGAACTCGGCCAGGAACGCGGCCGCGCCGTAGTCACGTACCTTCAATTTATGGTCGATAAAGGGCTTGATTATAACAGCAAGCAAACACGCTGGGAATACACCCGTGGTATAGTAAAAGGTACCTTTGGGCGCCATGACTTTTCAATAAAGTGGACATTCGGCGAAATGATCTTTACCGGCCCCAATTCCGGAGCGGCCTGGGCCCTGGCCCAGGTTTTGGACGCCTACGCCGGCATCGCCGAGCTGGTGGCGCCGCTGCATGATCGCCTTAACGGCGCCGCCCCGCCGGTGACCATCCGCTGCGGCACGGCCGCCAGCCTGGACCTGCCGGATGCTTCCGTGGACCTCATCTGCATCGACCCCCCCTACTACAACAACGTCCAGTACGCGGAGCTGTCCGACTACTTCTACGTCTGGCAGCGACGCACCCTCCACGACTTGTACCCAGAGCTGTTCCGGCGGCGGCTTACCAACAAGACGGACGAGGCCGTGGCCAATCCCGCCCGGGACGGGTCGGCCGCCGGGGCGGCCAGGGAGTACGAGCGCCTGATGGGCGAGATCTTCGCCGAGTGCCGCCGGGTCCTCAAAGATGACGGCATCATGACGATTATGTTCACCCACAAGACCCAGGAGGCCTGGGAGGCTTTGACACGCTCGTTAATAGAGAGCGGCTGGACGATCACGTCTTCGCTGCCGGTGGAGTCGGAGGCGGCAGAGTCCATCCATCAGAAAGGCATGGCTGCCGCGGCCAGCTCTATCTTCCTGACCTGCCGCAAGCGGGAGGTAAAGGACGGTAAACCCGCCACCTGGAGCGGCTTCGGCGGCACCGGGGTGGCCCGGCTGGTGCGCGAGGCCGTGCGCCGGGCCCTGGAAGAGTTCGCCCCCCTTCACCTCAACCCGGTGGACGAGATGGTGGCCGGTTACGGCCGCGCCCTGCATGTGCTTTCCCAGCACTGGCCGGTGCTGGACGGCGACGAGCCGGTCAGCCCCACCCGCGCCATGAACGAGGCCAGCGCCGTCGTTGCCCAGTACCAGATCACTCGCTTGACAGGGGGACGCCTGCGGGTGGAAGACCTGAACCCGGAAGCCGCCATGGCCCTCACCCTCTACGGCATATTCAGCCTGGCCGAATTTCCCTATGATGAGGCCCTGAACCTCTCTCGTTCCCTCAATATCAGCCTGGAGGCCAGGGCGGGCGGGTATACCGTCAGCGGCCGCATGATCGGCATCAACGACGAAAGCCGCGGCGGCCGTACCGGGCGCGCCGCTGCCGGGGACGGCGGCTACCACGCGCCCCTCATCCGCCGGGGCTCGAAGCTGCGCCTGGCCCGGCCGGAGGAGCGCGACAGGAAGCGGCTTGAAAACCCGCAGACCGAGTGGGACCTTCTCCACGGTTTGCTCCTCGCTTACCGGGAAGGCGATGTGCCCCTCGCCCGCGCCTATCTGGCCCAGCATGCCGGGGGACGGGAGCAGGTGCTCCGCGATCTCCTTTCCGTCTGGGCGGCGCAGGCGGCCGACGAAAAGCTGCGCCGGGAAGCGGAGGCCATTCTCTTCGGCTTGCAGTAGAACATCCGGATACCAGTAAGTGTGGGGAGATAGCTGATGCCCGAGCTCATGGAAAACCCTTCGCAAGGTAAGGGCCTGCGGTCCCGATCCTGGCTCCTGTCCTACCGGACGTCTTCTACCCTTATTGACGGCCGCCCCCTCGACATGCTGCACGATTTCTATGTGCCCGCCCTGAGCCTGGCGGTGCGCTACGACCGGGTGGCCGGTTATTTTCGATCGTCGTCCCTGGCCGCCGCCTCGATGGGGTTTTCGGCTTTTGTCGGCCACCAGGGAAAAATGCGCCTCATTGTCGGCGCCTACCTGGACCCCGAAGACGTGCGGGCCATCCTGGCCGGGGACAGGGAGCGGCTGGCGGCAAGGTTAAACGGCGAGCTTGAGGGAGAGGCTTCCTGGCCGGAAGGGGTGCGCAACGGCGTAATGCTGCTTGCCTGGATGGTGGCCCACGGCTATCTTGAGGTGCGGGTGGCCTTCCGCGTGCATAAAGAAACCGGTGAACCCCTGGCCCTGGATGCCGTTGACGACGGCTATGTCCACGAAAAGTGGTTTGTCCTTTACGACGAGTTTGGCAACCGGATGTACGGGACCGGGACGCTGAATGAATCAAAGACGGCCCTGATCCTGAACGCAGAAAATATTGACGTCCACTGCGATTGGTGGGGCGATACGGACCGCCGGCGGGTCGACGAAGCTGTAGAGGCCTTTGAAAACCTGTGGCAAGGTAATGTCCCCCACCTGCCGGTGCTGACCCTGCCGGAAGCCGTGCGGCGCCGCTTGATCCGCTTCGCGGAAGGGATTGACTTCCCGGTAGAGGTGGACGGTACCAGGGCTGCGGCGGGAACGGTACCACCGCCTGCGGCCATGGAGCGGCTGCGCTTCGCCGTCTTGCGCGACGCGCCGAAGATGCCGGGCGGCCGCTTTGTGGGCATGGAGACCGCACCTGTAGAGCCGTGGCCCCACCAGGCCATCGTGGTGCGCCGGCTGGTTGAAACCTGGCCCTATTCCTACATTTTGGGTGACGAGGTTGGCCTGGGGAAGACCATCGAGGCGGGGCTGGCCTTTCGTTCCCTGTACCTGGCGGGCCTGGTGAAACGCATCCTCATTGCCGCGCCGGCGAGCCTTACCCGGCAGTGGCACCGCCAGATGGCGGCGAAGATGCTGCTTTCCTTCGGCTTGGCGCGCACCACGCCGGAAACCGCCCACGAATATATCTTCCCGGTGGAAGAAACGCGGCCGGCAAGATCCCTTTACGAACCGGACCTGGTGATCATATCCACGGGGCTCTTTTATCGTCGTGAGCGGGCAGAGGCCCTTGCCCTGGCGGCGCCCTTCGACATCGCCCTGGTGGATGAAGCCCATGCCCTGCGGCGGCATAATCCTGCGGCCGGCTGCGGGGTACACCCGGACTATGGTAATCTCTATAAAGCTGCCAGGGATTACCTGCGCCCCAGGGCACGCGCCCTGTGGCTGGCCACGGCCACTCCTATGCAGATCCATCCGGTGGAAGTATGCGACCTCCTGGCCCTGACCAATCGGGTGGGCGCCTTCCAGTACGACCCGTCCCTGACCCTGCAGTATTATGATATCATGGGCCGCCTGCTGGACGGCCGGGAACCGGGAGAACTGGAATGGGACTTCCTGCGGCGGGCAGTAAAGGCGGTACGCTGGCAGGACCCCATGCTCTGGCGTTTTATCGAGGAGAGCGTCATTGACGGGCGCATCCAGATAGCTTTGCACCGTTGGCTGGAGTACGGCCGTGTTCCCCGGGGCAGGGACCGCCTGTTGATGCTGCGCCTGTTATTCAGCGTCTCTCCCCTTTCCCGGGTGATGCTCCGCCACACCCGGCCGTTGCTGGAGATCTACCGCGACCGCGGCCGGCTGCAGCAAAACCTTCCCCGGCGCCATATCCTCTCCTTGCCCCGGATCGAATTTACGCCACTGGAACAGCGTATTTATGATGAGCTGGAAAAATACTGCAATGGATTGAACGAGCAGATCAAGGCCCACGGCGACCGCCAGGCGCAGCAGATGTTGAGCTTTCTGTTGAGCTTTTTGCGGCTGCGCTTCGCTTCCAGCCTCTACGCCCTGCGCCAGACGCTCCAGCGCCGCCTGGCCAGGGTTGAAGCTACCCTGCGGCACCAGAGCGAGATGGAAGCAGGCAAAGCTGAATCCGTCGCTTCGGAAGAGACGGTCTATGAAAGTGAAGAGGAAGACGACCTTGAAGTACCAGAGGTGCTTCTTAAAGGTCGCAAAAGGGCCGATCTGGAATGGGAGCGGGAACGGCTGCAGGTAATGCTCAACCTTTTGGCCGATTTGACCGAACTTCCTTCGAAGATGCAGGAACTTATGAAAAGGCTCGAACAGCGCCGCGACCGGCGCACCGGCCGTATTCGCCAGACCGTAATCTTTACCCGTTTTTACGATACCCTCGTGGACATCGTTACCCGCCTGCGCCAGGCCGACCCCGGCATGCGCGTCGGTACCTATTCCGGGCGCGGGGGCGAGTATTACGATCCGAATACAGGCAGCATGGTGGCCGTAGACCGCGAAAAGGTGAAAGAGCTGTTCCTGCAGGGCGAGATCGACGTCCTGGTATGTACTGACGCCGCGGCAGAAGGCCTGAACCTGCAGACCGCCGACTTCCTCGTTAACTTTGACCTGGGTTGGAACCCCATGAAAATCGAGCAGCGGATCGGGCGGATTGACCGTATCGGCCAGAAGCATCTGGAGGTTTATGTCCTTAATCTCTGTTATACAGGCAGCGCCGAGGAGATCGTATACGGGCGGCTGCTATCACGCCTGGCTGAGGCCAATCTCATTGTCGGTACCCAGCAGGTTTCCCTGCTGCCGGTGGAACCGGATGATTTTCGCCAGCTGGCCGAGGGCACGCTAACCGAGAAGGAGCTGGAGGCGCGCGTCCTCGAGAAGCTTAAGGAACAGCGCCGGCGCACGGAGAGCATGGAAATCAACCCGCAGGAACTTTATGAGATTTACATGCGGCTGGAGAGGGTGGCCGACCGGCGGCCGGTGCCGGTAAACCTGGCGGCCATCTGGGAGGCCCTGCAGGGTTCGTCGTACCTGCGCCGTCGGGGGTGTACCGTCGAAAGTGAAAATGGCAAGCCGGTGCTGGCCCTGACGGGAATTGAGGGCGTGCCGGAAGGAGCAGTCTTAACCGTTTCCCGGGAGCTTTACGAGCAAGGGTTGGCCGGAGATGGCAGGCGTTTGCATTTTGCCTCGTATGGCGACCCCGTTTTTGAGCGCGTTTTAGAACACATGAACAGTTTCGAGCTTCCCCGGTGTGTAAGGCGGCTGGCCGTGCTCGTTTCCGGGATGGATGGTGTTGAAGTGGTGGGCTTTGCGGCGGCCTGCCGGGAAGCAGGAGGCAGCCGCGTGGTCCGTCTTGTCCTGTCATGGAGGGATGTGGAAAACCTGCAGCTCGCGGAAGGGGAAACCCTGGGGACTGAGGAGGTAGAACCGCTGCGGGAAAAGCTCACGCAGATGGCCCGGGAAGAGTTCGGACACTATTTGGCGGCGGGGCGGATTGAAGGGGAAAACATCCGCGCCGCCCGGGCCCAGGAGATGCTTGCATTATTAGTTATCCGGGACCTGCTGGAAGTCAAGGCCGGTCATGACAGGGAAGATGTCCTTTTCTCGACCGCCCTGCGCGACATCGAATCTCAATGCGTCAAGCGTGAGAGGGTAACTATTGTCGTACCGGCGGAACCCTTGAGATCCGTCGCCGGCGACCTGCTTTTCGACTGCCGGGTGCCGCTCGTGGGCGATACGGCCAGCTTTCTTGCGCCGCGTATCCTGATCCGGGCGGCCGTAGACGCCGCCAGCCGCCTGGCCAGCGGCATGAAGCGCGAGTTGCGGGTAGCTGACATGCTGTCCCGCCTCCAACGTGAAGTCGAGGCCAGGCGGCGGAAAATACGTTAGCTTATATCCTATTAATCAACATGAACACCATGGCAGCTACCAGGGCGGATGCGGGCGCCGTCAGCAACCAGGCCTTTACGATATTTACCGCTACCGTCCACCGCACCGCGGAAACGCGTTTGGTTGAGCCGACGCCCATAATTGCGGCCGATAGCACGTGGGTGGTGCTTACCGGTTTTCCCAGGAGGGAAGCGCCGATAATAACCATGGCCGCAGAAGATTCCGTGGCGAAACCATGGATGGGTTCCAGCTTGATTATCCGCGTGCCTACTGTCTTGATAATCCGCCATCCTCCCATGGAGGTGCCGAGGGCCATAGCCAGGGCACAGGCGATAACTACCGGGAAAGGCACATGGAAATATGGAATGATTCCAGAAGCCAGTAACGCGGCGGTAATAATGCCCATTGATTTCTGGGCGTCATTGGAACCGTGGCTGAAAGCCATAAAAGCAGCCGAAAGAATCTGGAGAAAGGAAAAATACTTGTTGACCTTCCTGGGGGCCATGTTGCCGACTAGTAATAAAATAAACTCCATTACTATATAGGCGATGATAAAGCCGATGACCGGCGATGTGATAAGGGGGATGAATATTTTTTCAATCAGGCCCTTGACATTCAGGACGGCAAATCCTTTGCTGGCAATAACCGAACCGACTACACCACCGATAAGGGCATGAGATGAGCTGCTGGGAAGCCCTAAGTACCAGGTAAACAGGTTCCAGATGATAGCCCCCAGCAGCCCGGCGATTATAGTCTCATTGTTAATAAACTGGGGATTAACAATACCCTGGCCGATGGTATGAGCAACTTCGGTATTAGCCAGGGCACCGAAGAAATTCAGTACCGCTGCCATTAAAATAGCCACGATCGGTGACAATACCCGCGTAGAAACAGAGGTGGCGATGGCATTGGCCGTATCATGAAAACCGTTGATAAAATCAAAGAGCAGGGCAAGGATAATCACCACTATTACTAATGGTTCAAGCATATTTAACAACTACTCCCCGGATTAGTTTGGCAACTTTTTCACACCTGTCCAGTGATGTTTCCAGCTGTTCGAATACTTCTTTCCACTTGATGACCTCAATGGCGTTATTGCCCTTTTTAAACAAGTCGGCTACTCCAAGACGATAAATCCTATCCCCCAGGGACTCATCTTTCGCAATTTCGTGGTAAAGCTCCATAATGGCACCGGTGTTATCCTTAATTTTGCGTATACAGTATACCAGCGACTTCACATTTTCCGTTGCCCTGACGAAAACATTTACCATTTCCTTGAACTTATCGCCAGGCTTGCCTGCTTCGTAAATAACCATTTTTTCAACGGTGCTGCACACGGAATCCATAATTTCATTAAGCTCCCGGGCTATACTATAAATATCTTCACGATCAAAAGGAGTGATAAAAGTCTTGTTCAGGTTGTCAATAATCGTGTCGGTAACCTTATCTCCCTTTTGCTCCAGGACTACCAGTTCATCCAAGCGTTTTTCAATGGATTCGTATTTGTCCATCATGTTTTTAAGTAGAATGGCACCCTGGTAAATAATTTCCGCTGCTTCTTCAAAAAGCTTAAAAAATTGCTCATCAGCTGATTTAAACCCGAACATCTGGTATCCTCCAGTTTATTTGTTATTACTGCCAAAATATCCTGTTTATAGAAGAAACAAACGCACCTAAAATTATTAATTCGCCTGTTTTTACAGTTCTCCTTTATATTTTTTGTTAAATTTGTGTTAAATACCCCATGAATGCCTCACTAAATAGAAAACAAAAGCACCTGCCACCTGCAATTACCTGCGGTGCCAGGTACGTAACCCGAGGCTGGCTATGGTTACGATCATGCACTCTAACCGGCGAAGGTGGGTAACCTGCCGGCTCTTAAACGCCCTGCTCTAAGACTTTTTCGCCGACATGAGCCGGTTGAGCCGGGACGCCAGCTGGCAATCATGCAAACAAAATCAAGGCTATAAACACCAGGTCTTCTTCACCGGTATTAATTATCGAGTGATATTCACCGTTTCTTGTTAAAACCATATCACCGGCCTTGACTGTGGTTTCCGTTCCGTTGTCGTTTACTGTGCCCTGGCCGCTGAGTATGTAATAAGTTTCAAAATCGCCGTTGTGCTGGTGCCACCCGATTGAAGCCCCGGGTGCAAGGGTAAAGCGGGCAAAAAGCCGTCCTTTATCGTTGAACTCATTTTTATTTGCTTCGAGGATATGGGCTATCTTGACTTCTCCCTGGCCGCCCCTGAAGCCTGTAAATGTTTCCTCTCTTATTTCCTGTGCCCTTCTTATCACGGGACATGGACCCCCTTTTGCAAGAGTAATTTTAATTTTATTCCGCTTTGTTACTTTATTTTATCTGAGAGAATGCTGGTGTGCAAGACCGGGTTTGCCTTCTTTCTAGGTACTTGAAATCAGGGAGATTTCAGCCCTGAGGTTATAGGAAATGGTCCTATAGAAACAGTATTGCAGGAATGCCTCAATAACGCTTTAAGGCAATGCCGCGACGCATTTTATCTATAGCTACCAGGCTTTCTTGCTGTCTTAGCATAGATACGCCAACAATTATAAGATCAATAAGGCAAAGTTGGGCAATTCGGGCAGCCATGGCTTCGCTGCGGAATGTTGTTTCTCGGGCGGCGACAACAAGTTTTATGTCGGCGACTTTAGTAATAGGTGATTTCATGAAACTGGTGATACAAATGGTAGTAGCTCCGGCTTTTTTTGCGACCTTTAAGGACTCGATGGTATCTTTGGTGCTGCCGGAATGAGAAATCCCCACGGCCACATCCTGATTGGTTAAAAAGCTGGCTGAAATAATCTGCATGTGAGGATCATTATAAGAGGCGCTCAACAACCCGCTTTTAAACATTTTATGGTGGGCATCAAGGGCAACAAAACTTGAACCGGCTACTCCATAAAAATCGGTTTTGCGGGCTTTGGCAATAGTGCGAATGGCACGTTCCAATTCGGTATAATCGAGAATCTTGAGGGTGTCGGATAAGCTTTGCATGGCGCTGTGAAATACCTTCGTGGCCATAGTTCGAAAATCATCGGTGGGCAAAACTTCTTCATGGATGCTTTTTATAGGTTCAACCAGGTCGCGGGCCAGTGATATCTTGACTTCTTGAAAACCGCTGTAGCCGAGCTTTTTGCACAGGCGCACGATTGTAGCTTCTGCGACATTGCATTTTTCGGCTAACTCAGTAATAGATAAATGTATAATTTCATGCGGCTTATCAAGAATCCATTCTGCCACCCGTGCTTCAGCCGAACGTAAGGACGGTTGGATACTGCGGAGCTTTACAAGGATTCCCTCAAAATCTGGAGTAACGTAGAGAACGGGATTGTTCATTTCGTTTAGTCCCCCCCGGAAGAGTTTTCCGTTTATATATAGTTATAAATTTTAGTTTGCACTTCTACGAGATGAAAATAATTTTTATTCAGGAGTTAATTATTGTAAACCAATAAAATTATACACCGGTGCAAGTAAAAAAACAAGCTATTTTGGGGAAAGTGGGAGGCTGTTAAAGATCGGGGCAGGACAAACAGGATGGTAAATTAAATCAGTCCGGGGACGGTAATCTAAAAAGTGTACTGGTAATGCGGCCGCATGGATGCAGGGGAAAACAGGATAAAATTAGTTCCGGAACCCAAACATTAAAGATGAAATTTTTTTAATGAGTGAGCAGGAATTTTTAAGGGCACGTCTAATAGATAAACAAGCAAGGTTTTAAGGACAGGTATAATTAAAATCTGGGCTCTGTTTGCATTATTCTTTTTAATGAATTCCTCAGACACAATAAAATATTGCAGCTTAAAACAGCGTTAATTATTTTTTGAAGATGAGGGCGATTATCGTAGCCCCAAAGGAAGTCGAGAGGGGGTGATGGCAGGTACCGATGAACCTGAAGGCAGGAATAAATTAAGGAGGTGAGAGGTGAACTGTCAACGGCGAGGTAAACCGGGGAGGATTGCCCGAATCTGATGGTTTTACTGAAAAATTAAATAGTATTAGGTAAGTAAGGAGGTTTCTTATGAGGGACGTGAAAAAGATAGCCGGCATGATGCTGGTCGCGGTAATGGTCTTGTTCCTGGCAGGAGGCTGCTCCAAGGCGCAATCGGGTCAGGGGGGAACGGCTAAACAGGAAGAGGCGAAAAAACAGTATGTATTAAAATTCAACCACGTCCTGGGTCCTTCGGAGCCGTATCATGAAGCTTTTTTGAAATGGGCTAAAAACGTTGAGGAAAAAACTAACGGTGGCCTCAAGATTGAGGTCTATCACAGTTCCCAGCTCGGCCTTGAAGAGGATATTATCGAGCAGATTAGGCAGGGCGCCAACGTTGGTCAAAATACCGACTCGGCGCGCCTGGGCAATTACGTGCCCGAAATAGCCGTAATGAACGCTCCTTATTTTGTACAAAGCCTTGATGAAGTGGCGAAGCTCAAGGAACTCCCCACGGTTAAGGCCTGGATGGAAAAACTGGACAAGGAATACGGCTTGAAAGTCCTGTCCTTTAACTGGGTACAGGGGTACAGGCACTTTTTAACGAATAAACCCATCAAAACCCCGGAGGATTTAAAGGGCCTGCGCATCAGGACCCCCGGTGCGCCTATATGGCAGGAGTCGGTCCGCGCCCTGGGTGCAACTCCTGTAGCCCTTCCGTTCGGTGAGGTGTATCCCGGTATTCAGCAGAAGGTTATTGATGGGGCGGAGCTTGTTTACATGAACGTGAACGGCGGGCAGCTCTATGAGGTTGCCAAGTACATGAGCGAGACCAAACATATCATGCTCATTAATTTTGAAGTGATAAGCTCGAAGTTCTTCAACAGCCTGCCTCCCGAGTATCAGAAAGTCCTGGTAGAAGAATGTGATAAAGCCGGTATGGAAGTCTCCAAACAGATCATGGAGAAGTACGAAAAAGAGGCCAAGGAACAGGTAAAGGCAAAGGGCCTGACTATAATAGAAGATGTTGATATGGAAGCTTTCCAAAAAGCCGGCGAGAAGGCATACGAGGCATTGAAGCTTACTGAGGTAAGAGACAAGATTTACGGCGAACTGGGAAAAAAGTAATGTAAACTGAATACCCCCCGCGGTTACTCCGGCCTCATTCCGTGAACGGGAGGAGGCCGGAGTAAGTTAAAGTGTTCTCTCCCCGGTTTGAGGGGAATAGCTTATCGCCCCGGTGGTTGGTGTTTTACTTTCAATAAAAAAACATAATAGGTGGTAGATCCGGTCATGAAGAAAGCTTATGAATTTATCTGCCGGATTGAAGGGGTAATCGCTCAGGTAACCCTGTTCGTGATGGTAGTTTTAGTATGCGTTGCCGGGTTCATGAGGACCCTGGGACATCCCATCAACTGGGCAGTAGATATGGCGACGTTCCTGTTCGCGTGGTGTTGTTTCTTTAGTGCTGATATTGCCTGGCGAAACGATAAGCTGATAATCGTGGACGCGTTTATTAAGTGGCTCCCAGAAAAAGCCAAGTGGTATATAAGGATGATTCATTACTTCATTATAGTCATCTTCCTGGCTTATCTAATCGTTTTCGGTTCCTGGCTTTCTTATACCACCAGGGCGAGGACCTTCCAGGGCATTCCCGGTTTTAGCTATACCTGGGTAACACTGAGCTTGCCCGTAGGCGCTATCCTCCTGCTAATAACTACAGTACTAAAAATCAGGCGTGAACTGGCAGGAGGAGCAAACGCCCTGCGGCAACGGTCGGAGGAGGCAGGGTACTAGAGTGCAGATAACCCCCTGTTTTAATTAGAAGATTATGGATTTAACTAGGAGGATTTGATGAGATGCTGCTGGTGATTATTGCCTTTATGACCTTACTGTTTACGGGAATGCCGGTAGCATTTGCCATAGGCATTGCGGGGGCCTTATTCTTTCCGCAACACCTGGAGTTACCTTTAACCATTCCCGTACAACTTACAGTAACGCAAACGCAGAACTTCGCGCTTCTGGCCATTCCCATGTTTATAGCGGCGGGCAATCTTATGAACGAGACGGGTATAACCGATAGGCTCCTCAAGCTCGCCTCGGTTCTCACCGGCCACATGCGCGGCGGTCTGGCCCAGGTCGTAGTGGTCCTGGAACTGCTCCTCGGCGGGGTAACCGGTTCCTGTATAGCCGATGCCTCCATGCAGGCACGCATGCTCGGCCCGGAAATGATTAAGAGGGGCTATGGTAAAGGTTTTATTAGCGCCATTATCGCCAATGCCTCTCTGATCACTATCATGATCCCCCCGGGAATAGGGGTGATACTGTACGGCACTGTGGGTAACATCTCTATTGGCAGGCTTTTTGCCGCGGGGATAATACCGGGCCTAATGATGACAGTGACGCTTATGATGGCGGTGTCCTACTTCGCCAAGAAACGAGGCTACCTGCCCGAAAGGGAAAAGCGGGCTTCGGCCGGGGAAATCTTTAAAGCTAGCTTAAGCGGTATCTGGGCGCTTCTTTTCCCGGTCATGTTACTGGTATGTTTGCGTTTCGGCATATTCACCCCTTCCGAGGTGGGAAGTTTTGCCGCCGTTTATGCCATAGCAGTTGGACTGCTTGCCTACAGGGAGCTGACGTGGCAAAACTTCAAGAGGGCGCTGGAAGGCAGCGTGGTGGACACCGGCGGCGTAATGTTTCTGATCGCCCTGTCCGCGATATTCAGTTACGGCATCGTTTGGGAAAGGTTGCCGGAGGTTATTTCCAATTTTATGCTGGGGATATCCAGTAGCCCCACAGTGATCTTGCTTGTAATCATAGCCGTTTTGCTGGTGGCGGGGATGTTTGTCGATGGCGCGGTGCTCATACTTATGCTCACGCCAATCTTCCTGCCGGTGGCGTTGAAGCTGGGCCTGGATCCGGTGCATTTCGGCATTATCTTTGTCCTGGCGATAACTATTGGTAATGTTACCCCGCCTGTAGGTTCGGCTATGTATGCCGTGTGTACTATTCTCGATGTTTCCGTTGAGGAGTTCATCAGGGACGCCATTTTGTTTATCCTGGCAATTGCTGTCGTGAATGTCCTGATAATCTGGTTGCCGCAAACAGTACTGTGGTTGCCTGATTTGATATTCGGGAAATAGGACGGTTTCGGTGAAAAGGCGGTCGCACATTATTTTGATACCAAATATCTAGGAGGGATCAGCATGCGTTTCGACGGGAAAGCTGTGCTAGTAACCGGAGCGGGATTGGGCATCGGACGGGCAACGGCGTTGCTTTTCGCCCGCAAGGGAGCGAGGGTGGCGATAGCCGACCTTTCCCTCGCGGGCGGGGAAGAGACGTTAAAGCTGGTTAAAGAAGCCGGCGCCGAAGGAATCTTTATCCGGGGTGACGTCTCTTTAGTTTCCGATGCCGAAAGAATGGTCAAAGAAACGGTAAAAGCCTTTGGCAGGATCGACATACTGGTCAACAATGCCGGCATTGTCCTGCCGGGCACGGTGGATAACACAACCGAGGAAGATTTCGATAAAACTTTCAGGGTAAACGTCAAGGGAGCCTTCTTCGTCGCCAAATATGCCGTGCAGGAAATGAAAAAGGCCGGGGGCGGTGCGATTGTCAACGTAGCTTCGGTGGCGGCCCTTAAAGGAGTAAGGGACAGGGCTGCCTACAGCGCTTCCAAGGGGGCTCTGGTGGGGCTCACCAAAGCAATGGCCATCGATTATATACGAGATAATATCCGGGTGAATGCCGTTTGCCCCGGGACCACCTATACGCCCGCCATTGAGGAAAAGATTAGGAAGGCACCTGACCCTGAAGCTATGAGGGCTGAGTTTATCTCCCGGCAGCCCATGGGACGCCTGGGCAAAGAAGAAGAGATAGCCTGGGCTATATTGTTTGCCTGCTGCGATGAAGCGGCGTATATGACCGGAAGTCTTGTCAGTATTGATGGTGGTTCGAGTTTATAGCAGGCGGCGGATAAAAAGAGGTTGTCAAAACGCGAAAAGGCGCCGTTTTTGTTTTTCGCGTTGCCGATATATTTCTGGGCCGTAACACAGGAGGTTGTAGTATGGACATCAAGGTTGACATTAGGGATAGAGTGGCAGTGGTAACTGGTGGGGCAGGTATTTTGTGTTCCTGCATAGCAAAGGCGCTGGCAGCTCAAGGAGCCAGGGTGGCGGTTTTAGACTTGAAGAAGGACGGGGCGGAAAAGGTAGCTGCCGAAATCGTTGCTTCAGGTGGGGCGGCCATAGGCCTGGAAGCCGATGTTTTAGACAAGGGATCTTTGGAGAAAGCCAGGGAGATAATCTTACGGGAATTTGCTACGGTGGATATTCTTGTTAACGGTGCGGGGGGGAACCATCCCCGGGCCACAACCGGGCCCGACCGGTCCTTTTTTGATTTAAGCACCGAGGATATACAAAAAGTTTTCAATCTCAATTTCCTCGGCACTGTATTGCCCACCCAGGTTTTCGGTAAAGTCATAGTTGAAAAGAAAAAGGGCATTGTGATAAACATATCTTCCATGGCGGCCTATACCCCCCTTACGAAAACCATAGCCTACAGTGCCGCCAAGGCGGCGGTCAGTAATTTTACCCAGTGGCTGGCCGTTCATTTTAACCAGGAATACTCCAGGGAGATTAGAGTCAACGCCATTGCGCCGGGATTTTTACTGACCGACCAGAACAGGTATCTTTTGATCGATGCCGAAACGGGGGCATCTACGCCAAGGGGTCGAAGCGTATTAAATATGACACCCATGGGTAGATACGGGCTGCCGGATGACCTGTGCGGGGCGGTATTATTTCTTTGTTCTGAGGCAGCTTCCTTCATTAACGGGGCGGTAATACCCATCGACGGAGGTTTTCAGGCCTATTCAGGAGTGTAGTGCACTAAAGCATGGGGAGAGAAAAAGCAGGATGCGGGTCGAATTCTTGTACGATGGTCTACCGGGAGTTGATATCGAAGGAGATAATTTCCTCGGGCTGTTTGAACCCCGGGAGTTTACCACGCAGGAAAGAGAAGAAGATATTATAGCCAGGGCGCTCCTCAATCCCATCGGTACCCGGCGGATTGCGGAAATGGCCCGGGGAAGGAAAAAGATACTTATTATCGTGGATGACAATACCCGCCTTACTCCGGTGGCCAAAATCCTGCCCCTGGTCATTGAGGAATTAAAAACGACCGGGGTCGCCGAGGATAGTATAACTATATTGATAGGCCTGGGCACCCACCGGCCCATGACACAGGCGGAGTGTGAAAAGAAGTTAGGGGAAGATGTGTTGCGCAGGTTTAGAGTTATCAGCCACAACTGGCGCGACGCTTCGAGCCTGGAGTTTACCGGGAAAACCCCCGGCGGGACGGAAATCTGGCTCAACAAAGAAGTGCTGCAGGCTGATTTCATCCTGGGTATCGGTCATATTGTACCCCATCGCGTTGCCGGCTTCAGCGGCGGAGGCAAGATAATCCAGCCTGCCGTTTGCGGCGGCCGGACGACGGAACAGACCCACTGGTTGAGCGCCCGGTACCAGGGCTGGGAGATAATGGGTAAACCGGACAACCCTGTACGACAGGAAATCGAAACGGTAGCCAGGCAGGCCGGTCTGGATGCCATTTTGAACGTCGTCCAGGACAGGCAGGGCAGGATTGTAGGCGCCTTCTGCGGGGACCTTGTACACGCCCACCGCGCCGGGTGCCGGGTTTCCCTTGAAGTTTTCGGCGTGGAGATACCGGAACCGGCCGATATAGTCCTGACGGATTCTTACCCTGCTGATGTGGAGATGTGGCAGGCGGCCAAGGGTATCTATGCCTCCGATCTGGCCGTCAGGGAGGGCGGCGTCATAATCCTGGTGACACCATGCCCGGAAGGAGTTGCTTCCCAGCACCCCTCCATCGAAAAGGTGGGTTACCGCCCGCTGCGCGAGGTAGAAAGGCTGGTGAAGCAGGGTGTACTTACCGACCTGACGGTGGCCGCTCACCTGGTTCATGTGGGCGAAGTCATTCAAAAGAAGGCTTCATGTATCCTGGTTTCCCCGGGGATCGGGCCTGAAGTGGCTCAGAAAATAGGCTTTAAATGGGCGCCGACACCGCGGGAGGCTTTAGAAATGGCCTATGGTCTGCTGGGGCGCCGGGCAAAGGTCATATGTTTCAGACACGGCGGGGAAATTTTACCGGTTGTGGCAGGAGGTAACATCCAGTGAAAGGTCCTTATTTTATTGGCCTGGATATAGGGACTACCGGCTGTCGCGCCGCCCTTTTCGATCTGGACGGGCAGTTGCACAGTGTGGCGGCGGAGGAATACCCCTTGCTGCAACCTCAACCGGGTTGGGCCGAGCAGGACCCGGAGAAGGTTTTTGAGGCTGCCTGCAGGGTGGTGCAGCGATGTATATTGCAGTCGGGCGTTAATAAAAACAGCATTGCCGGCATGGGCCTGGATTCGGTGTTTCACAGCATCATCGCCCTTGGAACGGGAGGGGAACTCCTCAGTAACGCCCTCATCTGGGCCGATAACCGCAGCGTCCGCCAGGCCGAAGTGTTGGCCGGCGGCGACGGTGGTATGGAAATATACAGGCGTACAGGCTGTCGTGTCCATCCCATGTATCCCCTGGCGAAGATCTTGTGGTTTAAGGATGAACGACCTGAAATATTCCGCCGTACGGCCAGGTTTATTTCTTTGAAAGAGTATATTATTTACCGGTGGTTCGGGCAGTTCCTAATAGATAATTCTCTAGCCTCGGGAACAGGCCTGTTTAATATTCATACCCTCCGGTGGGATGAACAGTGCCTGGAGCTGGCCGGTATCGGACGGGAAAAATTAAGCGAGGTCGTTTCCGTTACTGCCATAGCCGGGAGGCTGGACGGGGAGAAGGCGGACCGATTGGGTGTTCCCGACGGTTTACCGGTGGTCATCGGTGCCGCCGACGGGGTACTTTCCAACCTGGGCTCCGGTGCCAGGGCACCGGGCCAGATGGTGGCCATGGTAGGGACCAGCGGGGCCATCCGCGTAATAGCGGACAGACCCCTTACCGATCCCCGGGGGCGGACCTGGTGTTATTTGATGGACGACCGGCACTGGATGGTAGGGGGCGCCATTAATAACGGCGGCATTGTCTACCGCTGGTTCCGGGATAATCTCGGGGAGACGGAAATGAGGGAAGCTGAAGCAAAGGGAATTGAGGCCTACGACCTGCTCAACGAATTGGCGGGAAAGGTAAGACCCGGTGCGGAAGGTTTGCTTTGCCTGCCTTTTCTCACGGGAGAAAGGAGCCCTTACTGGAATCCAGAGGCGCGGGGAGTAATTTTCGGCCTCGGCTTACATCACGGCAAAGCCCACCTAGTTCGCGCCCTGATGGAAGGCGTTATTTACCGCATGTACAGCGTTTTCCAGGCCATTACCGAACTGGTGGGGGAACCGGCGGAGATTAGAGTTACCGGTGGATTTACCCGCTCCCCCCTGTGGTGCCAGATTATGAGCGACATATTCGGGTATCCGGTTAAACTGCCGGCAGTTCTTGAGGCGCCATCCTGCGGTGCTGCATTACTGTCTATGTGGGGGTTAGGTTTTGTGGACGGGATAGAGGCTGTAGATAGGATGGTAAAAATACGGCAGGAATTTACCCCCGACAGGCAAGCCCATGAAATTTATAGTGAGCTTTTTAGCCTGTACCAGCAAATTTATTGGAACCTACAGGAGAGTTTTAGTCTCATCAGCAATTTCCAGAGACGTCATACGCGATAAGGTTAAAAGCGAGGTGAAAGGAGTAATTGACTCCTCTAAAAGGAAAAGTATTTATCACAGCTCTTTCTTTTTCACGTTATACGCCGGAGCCGAAAAACCTTTTAGAAGAGCAGGGATTGGAGCTTGTCTGGAACGACAAAGGCAGGCCCCTGACAGAGGATGAACTGCGAGAGATAATGACTAGTCACCCATCAATTCTAGCGCTGCTGGTTGGTGTGGACCCTGTTACCGCTAAGGTCATAGAGGCCGCACCGAAGCTCAAAGTGATAGCCAAGCACGGCGTCGGCGTGGATAATATTGATATTTCTGCCGCCAGAAGCCGGGGGGTTGTAGTAACTAATGCACCTGGTAGTAATACCCAATCTGTAGCCGACCTTGTGTGGGGGCTCCTTCTGGCTGCGGCCAGGGGTATTCCCTGTGCGGATAGGATTACCAGGCAGAAGCGATGGGATAGGGTTGTAGGAAATGAAGTTTGGGAGAAGACCCTGGGTATAATCGGCACAGGGCGCATCGGCCTTGCTGTGGCGCACCGGGCACGCGGTTTTAATATGCGTCTTCTTGCTTATGATCCCTGTCCAAATAATGAGGCTGCCGGCCGGCTGGGCATAACCTACACAAGCCTGGATGATCTATTAAAGGAGTCTGATTTTGTTAGCCTGCATGCTCCTTTAACACCGGAGACCTATCACCTGATTGACGAAAAGAAGCTTGGTATAATGAAAAAGGATGCAATATTAATAAATACCGCCCGGGGGGAACTGGTAGATGAGGAAGCGCTGTATCGCGCCCTGAAAACCGGACAGATTAAGGCAGCAGCTTTAGATGTTTTTTCCGAGGAACCCCCAACCAATAGCTGTTTACTAGGATTGGACAATGTAGTGGTAACCCCCCATTTAGGAGCTTATACCCGGGAGGCTAATCTAAAGATGGGCCTGGCGGCGGCAATTAACATTATAAAAGTACTAAAAGGCGAGAAAGCTGATTTTGAACTGAATTATGAGGTTTGACCGCTGGAATTATTTAACATGCAGTACATTAATAGGAGAACTGGAGTTTATTAGATATCATAGGACCCGGAACTTTTTTGTTCAGCTCCGGGGATTTCGTGGTTCGGGAATTGGTCAGCTTTTGGCTTACGGGGGATTAAAGGACAGTCGATAAAAGGGGCTATAAGGCCTCTTTTTTTTTGTGAACAGCCGGGAAGTTTTGAGCGCCCGGATGTATCCCAGTACCTGGCCGTGCTGCGCCGGAAGGATAATAATCTTTAAAGTCGAATCTCTTATAGGCTTGATGAAAATACGAAAGAGCGCCTGAGGAATGTCTTTCTCACCATGCACGAAGATGAGGAGGGGAGAAGAGCACTGGCGAATTTACTTTTTGACCGGTTTTTTGTCCCGGATGACCGGGCTTATGATCCGGTACGGGAGATGATAAGAAAGATGAGGCCGGGCAGATGAGAAACCAGAGGTTTTGGAGACTATTCCAGGCGGTTTCGGATGCTACCAGCGTACGTGTAAAAATAATGGGTATAGTGCTGGGGCTTGTTATACTCCTGGGAATTAGTTTGACTGTACAAATGCGCTTTAGCTTGAGGGCTGCCCTGGGTGAACAGCTGGAAAAGCGAGGCGTTTCTATTGCCGGGGATATTGCGGCCCGCAGCCTGGATCTGGTCCTTACGAACAATGTTTACGCACTTCACCAGCTTTTAATAGATACGCTGAAGAACAATGAGGATGCCCGTTATGCCTTTATTGTAGACCCGGGCGGTAATCTTTTGGCCCATACCTTTGGCGAAGGCTTTCCCCGTGACCTTCTCGAAGCCAACTCCGTTTCCGGTGGAGAAAAATTTAAGATCGAGACCCTGGATACGGATGAGGGACTTATCCATGACATCGCCGTTCCTATATTTGACGGGCGGGCCGGGATAGCGCGGGTAGGAATGGCGGAGCACAGCGTGAAAAAAGCGCTTGCTTCCACTACCTGGAAGATGCTCCTGGTCACCTATCTGGTATCGCTCCTGGGTATTGCTGCCGCTTATTTCCTCACCAGGGTTTTAACGAAACCTATCCTGGAACTGGTCAAGGTGGCCGGGGCGGTGGCCCGCGGGGACCTCAATCAGAAGGCCAGGGTCTGGGCCAGGGATGAAATCGGCCGGCTCAGCATGGCTTTTAATACTATGACAGAGAACCTGGCCAGTTTATATAACGAAAAAGAGGAATTTAACCGCCAGCTTTTAAGGCGCAACCAGGAACTCACCACAATTTGGGAGATAACATCGGCGGCAAGTCATTCTCTTAATCTGGATACGGTGCTCAATGATGCCTTGGACAAGGTTATAGAGAGACTGGGCTTGACGGGAGAGGTGGTTTTAATTGAAGATCAGCCAGATTGAAGGGCTGCCCTTCTTTTCCACCCATATAATTGTAGGTAGAGATCCTCTTGCATGCGCAGGACCTCGTTGGCAGGCGCACTTAAAACGGCCATTGTCAACCCCCCCTAAAATTGCAGATTAATTCTACCTTATTACACTTATTATCAGGCAGTATTATTGTGAAAGATATTATTAGCAATGACTATCAGGAGAATCCTTGAATCCTTTCAGGGTAAATCTTTGATTTTGGGTATAAAAAAGTCAGGGTTTTACCCTGGTATTCCGTTTTGGCTTCAGGTCCGGCATATTTGCAATGGAGCGGGGATTGTGGTACATATTTTAAGAAGGCGATAAACAGGCATAAGGAGCAAAGCGATGAAACTGAAGGTAATCCCCGGGGACTTTGTGGTCCGGGAAATGGCCCGCCTCCCAGTGCGGGAAAAGGGACCTTACCGGCTGTACCTCCTGGAAAAGAAGGGATGGAACACCATTGATCTTCTAATAAGGCTGGCAAAGGCCCATAACCTTCCCTACCGCCTTTTTGCTTACGGCGGGCTAAAGGACAGGCACGCCCATACCTTCCAGTATGTCACGGTAAAGCATGCCGCCGATTTAACTACCGAAGAAGAGAACTATTCTTTACGGCACATGGGTTATATGGATCGCCCCATGGGGCCTGATTTGTTAGAAGGAAACGAATTTGCCATCACCCTTCGCTCCCTGGATAAAACAGAAGCATCCCGCATTACCCGCAGGGTTGACGAGGTGCGGGGATTCGGGTACCCCAATTACTATGACGACCAGCGTTTCGGCAGCATGGACCGCCAGATGGGCTTCATGGCCGAAAGGCTGCTGAAGAAGCACTACAACGGCAGCCTGCAGGTTTACCTTACCGGCATCTACCCGGAAGAAAAAAAAGAAGCCCGGGAACGCAAGCTCTTTTTCCGCGAGCACTGGGGCGACTGGACGACCTGCCTGGAACGTGCCAAAACTACTATGGAAAATAAAATATTCTCCCTGCTGGCCGAAAAACCTAAGGCCTACATCGAAGCCCTGCAGATGATACCTCGCGAAGAGCTCTCCCTTTATTTTTCTGCTTACCAGGGTTTTCTTTTTAACGAATTGTTGAGATGTGTCCTTAAGGACCTGGGCCTTGAGCTTACGGCCGTTCCCGGTACGGCGGGGCCTTATCTTTTTTACCGGCGCCTGGAAAGGAAAGAGCTGGCCTACCTGCGTTCCCTGGTATTACCCCTGGCTGCCGGGCGGGTGGAGTTTCCCGATGACCGTACGGAACGGCTTTTTGCAGCTATTATGGAGGAAAGGGGTATAAAAGGGAGTTATTTCAACCTGCGCAAGGTACGGCAGGCCTTCTTTAAATCCACCCCCAGGAATGCCGTGGTTTTTCCCGGGGATTTCCGTTTACAGCCTGCAGAACCCGATGACCTGTATCCCGGCAGGCAGAAAATGGTTCTTTTTTTTAAACTTCCGCGGGGAAGTTACGGGACAATGCTGGTCAAGAGGTTGATGGCACCCTGATATTTGTTTAGATTTACCATCTGGATTTTTTATCTAAGCGGAGGAAATTAATAGTTTTTTGTCGAATATACAACCCCTGGAAGGGGTTGTAGAAGCGATGCTTTTAAAAAAGATGGCAAAGGCCGTTCTTTGCCTGGGGCTTCTGGGAATGATAACTGCGCCTGCTGTAGCCGGGGCAGCGACCCCGGTAAAAATTTATGTTGATTATAAGGAAGTAAAAATTCCTCCGGGGGATCAGGGCGCTTATATAGATGGGGGAAGGACTTATGTCCCTTTGCGAGTTGTTGCCGAAAACCTGGGTGCGCTGGTGGAATGGCGGCAGGATACCAGGCAGGTCATAATCACGACAAAGGGCAATTCCTCATATGCGGTACCAGGGCGTACTGCTAGAAATACTACGGATATAGAAATTGTGATTAACGGGGCGGCATTGCATATTCCTATTTCTTACGGCAAGCCCCGTATAACCGCAGCCGGGCGTACCGTCATTCCCCTCCGGGTAGTGGGAGAGGCCCTGGGCTGTGAGGTAAATTGGGTAGATTCGACCCGTGTGGTGGAAATAAAGTCGCCTGCCTATAAATTACTTGAGGATCTGGCCGCTTTTCGTTCCAACTTGCGCCTGCTGGACGGCAGGGTTGTGAATTCTGCCGAACTTCCGGCCATGGGCGAAGAGGCCTTCAGCACCGCCCAGATGCAGGAGTTCCAGAAGTTCAGGGAACTCCTGTCAAAATATGATCATGAAATCAAACTGCCGGACGGTTCTATAATTAAAATGGCCGACGTGACCATCATGGGTAAAGCGGTAGCGACGGCCGACCAGCTTAAATCCTGGCTAGCGAAGGAGACGCCGCGCATCGCCGAGAAAATGAGGCGGGAATATGGCCGGGAAATGATTCCTATTCCCGACCTGGCCGAGCTATATATCAGGATCGGGGCGGAATACGGCGTCCGGGGTGACCTGGCCTTCGCCCAGGCAATCAAAGAAACGGGATACTTCCAGTTCACCGGCAGTGTAAAACCTATGCAAAACAACTACTGTGGCCTCTGGGCAACAGGCCAGCCTTTAACGGGACAGGAATCCCTTAACGGAGCCGACCCGTCCGGGGTAAGCCTGCAGCCCGGCCTTCACGGTGCCACCTTTGCTTCCCCTGAAATAGGTGTGGAAGCCCATATCCAGCACCTCTATGCCTATGCCACCAAAGCCCCCCTGCCGCCGGGCAAAACCCTCTACGACCCGCGGTTCAACCTGGTCCAGCGTGGCTCCGCCCAGAAGTGGGTGGAACTGAACGCCCGCTGGGCAGTTCCGGGAACGACTTACGGCCAGAGTATTATCCAGGATTACTGGCTGAAGGCGTTATTATAACAGGTCTATTGCCATAGGATACCTATTGAAAAATGCCTCGACCCCGCTGGAGATAGCGACTGCGGGGTTTGATGCATTTTAAGGCCGGGGGTCCGGTTGGCGCCAGACCCGGCGGGTTTGCAATGAGGGAGGAGATATGGTAAAAAAGGTAAGAGGGATAACTCGCGTTTAATATACGGCGGTGGTATATATGGCGGCAGGACAACGGCAGCGCCTGGATAAAATATTAGCGCGTATGGGATATGGTTCGCGTAAAGAAATTAAAAAACTGATCAAAGAAAAAAGAGTTCAGGTAAACGGCGAGCCGGCTGAAGAACCGGGTTTACACGTTCTGCCCGCCAGGGATCGAATCGAGGTGGACGGTACTACCCTGGAGTATAGGCCGTACATTTATTTAATGCTCAATAAACCCCGGGGCGTCCTGTCCGCCACGGAAGATAAATCCGCGGAAGTTGTAGTTGACCTGCTGCCGTCCCGTTACCGGGCCCTCCATCCTTTTCCCGTAGGGCGGTTGGACAAAGATACCGAGGGATTGCTCCTCCTTACCAACGATGGCCGGCTTGCCCATCGTCTCCTGTCCCCCAAAAAACATGTGCCCAAAACTTATTATGCGGTTATAAGGGGTAGGGTTACGGAAGAGGATGTAGAAGCCTTTCGCCGGGGGGTGATCCTGGAAGACGGATACCGGACCAGGCCCGGCGACTTGAAGATCCTGCGCTCCGGACTGCAATCAGAAGTTGAACTTACCATATATGAAGGGAAATATCACCAGGTAAAGCGCATGTTTGCCGCCGTAGGCAAGGAAGTAACCTATCTAAAGCGCATGTCCATGGGGCCGCTGCTGCTGGACGGGCGGTTAAAACCCGGGGAGTACCGGGAATTAACGGAGGCAGAAGTCGCCGCGCTGCAGGGAATTGACCGGCCGGGAAGCGATGGTTAAAATATCAACTTAAGGAAACTTTTTTCTTCAGAAAGGAGTTGAACATAGTGAGCAGCGATATTTCCCGTGCCCTGGGCAAAATTGCCTGCCCCTGCGGCCTGGTGGGTGTAAAACATGGGGATAAGCATGACCTGACCACGGTGGCCTGGTTTACCCAGGAATCATCCAACCCACCCCAGGTGATGGTGGCCCTGCACCCCAAACGTTATGTGCTGGAGTTACTGGATGCCACCGGTGAATTTGTCCTGACCATCCTGGCCGACGACCAGGAGCATATTGCCACCTTTTGCGGTAGCCGTACAGGGCGTAATGTAGATAAGATTAAAGAACTCGGCATTGTAACCGAACCGGCAGCAGTGGTAGCCACTCCCCGGGTTAAAGATGCCCTGGCCAACCTGGAATGCAAGGTTGCCGGCCGCTATCCGTGCGGTGATCATATTATTGTTGCCGGTCAGGTGGTAGCAGCCGGGGTCGGTAGCGATAAAAAACCCCTTCTTTATTTTGAACATAAAATCGCTCACTGGAACCTGTAAGGGAGGGAGAAAATGGCACATTGCAACCTGCAGGGAAATAAGGAGAGATGCACCTGTACCTATGAACCCTGCAGCCGTAAGGGTAAATGCTGCGAATGTATAATCTATCACCGCCAATACGGTGAGTTGCCCGGCTGTCTTTTCCCGCCGGAAATAGAAAAAACTTATGACCGCAGTATTGCCCGCTTTATAGCCTGTAATAGCCGTGCCTAGCCGTACAGAGCCGGATAAAGGTGACGCCGGGATTAAAATAAAGATGGGGCTCCGGCCCTGTCTTTTGTTTTGCTGCCAACCGGTAAAATTTTCGGGCAGGGAGTATTACCCTTGATTTATTGTCGCGGCGCGGTTATTATAAGTTTTAACTTAAAATATACAGGGAAGGGAACTTTTTTGGAAGGGCTCAAGTTGTTACTGGTATTCGTGATAATGATGGTATTCCTGGGGCGGCGGGTGTCCCTGTTGCCGGTGTTGCTCGGAGGTTCGCTCCTCCTGGCCGCCCTTTACCATACCGGTCCCCTGGCTTTCCTGGAGATGGCCTGGCAGGCTACCATAAGCCCCGCTACCCTGGAACTAGAAGTCATACTGGCCTTGATCATGCTCTTTGAACACCTCCTGGGACAACAGGGTTACCTGGATAGGATGCTCCGGGGGCTGCGAGGCCTTATCCGCAACCGGCGACTGGTGATAGCCCTGCTGCCGGCCTTTATCGGTCTCATGCCTTCGGCAGGGGGCGCGCTTTTTTCCGCTCCTCTGGTGGGGCGGGCGGCATCGCGTACCAATATAGCCGCCGAAGAAAAGAGTTTTATCAATTATTACTACCGTCATATCTGGGAGTACTTCCTGCCCCTTTACCCCGGGGTCCTGCTGGCCTCACGCCTCAGCGGCATCCCTTTGCCCCGCCTGATTGCCGTCCTGGCTCCCTATGGCCTCCTGGTAATCTTGTTGGGTATACCGGCCCTCCGGCGAATAAAGATAGAGGCGGGAGATGAAGGAAGGGAAGAGGCACTGGCCGGGGAGCAAGCTCCCGCCCGGGAATTTATCCTCAGCATCCTGCCGGTGCTGGTGGTGGTGGCCCTGGTGCTGTTATTCCACGTTGAGGTGGGCCTGGCGGTGGGGGTAGTGCTCCTTTACCTGCTGGTACGGCACCGCTATACGCCAGTAAAATTCTGGCACCTTTGCAAAAAGGCCGTGGCCGTAAAGACCCTGCTGCTGGTTTGGGGGGTAATGCTTTTTAAAGAAGTACTGGTAGATACCCGGGCAGTGGAAGGCCTGCCTTCAATACTCGCCATGCTTCCCGTACCCGAGTTTTTGCTTTTCGGCCTGATCAGCTTCCTGGTGGGTATGATGACCGGCCTGATGGTTGCCTGTATCGGGATTGTCTTTCCCATTGTAATGAGTACCGTGGACGGCCAGATGAGCCTGCCCCTGGCGGTATTCGTCTTTATTGCCGGCTTTACCGGGAACATGTTAACCCCCATGCACCTCTGCCTGGCCCTCACCGTGGACTTCTTCAAGGCCGACCTGCGCAAGGTGCTCAAGATGATGGTTGTACCGGAAGTAGCCCTCCTGGCGGTAGCCTTGGCAGTATACCTGGTCTTCTGAACCGGCCATATAAGCACCGTTATCCGCTGTGAAGAGGTAACCCTTTAGCAGGCGGCCCGGTAGTTTATCTAGGCAGCGGCAGACCGGGGCGAAGGAGTCCTGGTCATAACCGTGTCCAGCTGGAATACAGGTATACTCCTGCCGGCCGCCGGTGTATAAAGCAGATTCCTGTACGGGATCCTTGACAATCTCGCTTTTTAAGTCTAAACTATTATATGCAATAATTCGCATATAAGGAGGACATTCATTGGCTGAGAGACTTTACAGCCTGAAGGCGGAATTTTTTAAAGCCCTGGCCCACCCGACCCGGGTCAGGATCCTGGAACAACTGCGCCAGGGGGAAAAGTGCGTCTGCGAGTTTATAGAAAATCTGGAGCTGGAGCAGCCCAATATCTCCCAGCACCTGGCCGTGCTCCGCAAGGAGGACATTGTCATTACCCGCAAAGAAGGTTTAAAGGTTCTCTACCGGGTTAAGCACCCGGAAATCTTCGAGGTTCTGGACCTGGTGGGCGGTATTTTGACCCGCGAAATAGCCACCACCATGGCGGAACTGCAGGGGCGGAATTCCTGAGCTTGACAATGAAGGAGTAGATAAATATACTACAATTAAACAATTGCTTAATCGTTTGGAGTGGTTTCCTTGCCTAATAGAGACCTCTGTGATACCTTTTGCCCTTCCGGTCGCCATGAGCACCTGAAGGATAGGGTGCTGGATGTAGCCGGCCTGTCGGAAATATTTAAGGTCCTCGGGGACGAAACCCGGACCAAAATTCTCTACCTGCTGGCCCACCAGGAACTTTGTGTGTGTGATCTGGCGGCGCTTCTGGACATGAGTTTGCCTGCCGTCTCCCACCACCTGCGCCTGCTGAAAGCATTGCGCCTGGTCAAGTATCGCCGGGACGGTAAGATGGTCTATTATTCGCTGGATGATGAGCACATCTTAAACATGATTCGTGAGGCCCAGGCCCACTTTGCCGAGGGGAGATAGGAGGCTAAGATATGCGATATACCCTGGAAGGACTGAGCTGCGCCGGTTGTGCTGCCAGGATTGAGCAGGAACTGCGTAAAGTAAAAGGTTTAGAACAGGTTACCGTTAACTTCACCAACCAGAGCTTAGATCTGCCTCCGGAACTGCTGCCGGTGGCCCGGGAGATCGTCACCCGGATCGAACCCGGCGTTAATATTGTAGATACTACCGGCCAGGGGCAGGGACCCCGGTTTTATATTATTTTAGTTGCAGGCCTTCTCCTGGTAATAGGATTTATTATTAACATGCAGTTTTCTCGCCCTCCTTACCTGTGGGCCGGGTATATGCTTCTTTTGACCTCCTACTTCCTGGCAGGCTGGCGGGTGCTCGCGACAGCCGTGCGTAATTTGATCCGGGGCCGGGTTTTTGACGAGAACTTCCTGATGACCATTGCCACTATTGGCGCTATTGCCATCCACCAGCTACCCGAGGCGGCTGCGGTGATGCTCTTGTATGCTGTGGGCGAGTATTTCCAGGAGCGGGCTGTCAATCAATCCCGCCGTTCTATCGCCGCCCTGCTGGATATACGGCCGGCCTATGCCAACTTGAGACTGGAGGGGGAAACAAAAAAGGTACGGCCGGAGGAAGTAGAGGTTGGGCAAGTAATTGTTGTTAAGCCGGGCGAGAAAGTACCCCTGGACGGCGAGGTGGTGGAGGGCGTTTCCTTCGTCGATACCTCGGTCCTGACGGGGGAAGCCGTACCCCGCAAGGTGGAAAAGGGTGAAAAAATCCAGGCAGGTATGATTAACGGTCAGGGTCTCCTGACCGTTAAAGTGACGCGGCCCTTCGGAGAATCCTCGGTGGCCCGCATCCTGGATATGGTAGAAAACGCCGCGACCCGTAAAGCCCCGACGGAGCAATTTATTACCACCTTTTCCCGTTACTACACCCCGGCAGTGGTCCTTGGAGCCGCGGCCCTGGCGGTCATTCCCCCCATGGTGCTTCCCGGGGCCGACTTCCCAACATGGGTCTACCGGGCCCTGGTTTTACTCGTCATCTCCTGTCCCTGCGCCCTGGTAATTTCCATACCCCTGGGATACTTCGGCGGCATCGGCGCAGCATCGCGCCAGGGTATCCTGGTCAAGGGCGCCAATTTTCTAGATGCCCTGACCGGCCTGCATACCGTGGCCTTCGATAAAACGGGCACCCTCACCAGGGGGGTATTCAGGGTTACGCAGGTGGTTCCATCCAATGGTTTTCAGGAAGATGAACTCCTGGCAGTTGCTGCCGCCGCCGAGGTTTACTCCGACCATCCCATTGCCCAGTCCATCCGCGCGGCTTACGGGCAGAATATTGACCCCCAAAGGGTCGGTGCATACCGGGAAATTCCCGGCCAAGGCATTAGCGCCATGGTCGATGGGAAAAGGGTCCTGGCCGGTAACGATCGTTTAATGTACCGCGAAGGTATCGCCCACGATGTATGCAGCGTGGCAGGCACCGTTATTTACGTGGCCATTGACGGCGTCTTTGCCGGCTATCTGGTCATCGCCGACGAGTTGAAGCCCGATGCCGGCGAAACCATTGCCGGGCTTAAAAATCTGGGTATAAAGAAAATAGTGTTGCTTACCGGTGATGATGAGGCGGTAGCCCGGCGGGTGGCGGGAGAACTGGGTATCGACGCCTACTTTGCCGAACTCCTGCCGGAAGGCAAAGTGGCCAAGGTGGAAGAACTGCAGGCAGCTTTGCCGGACCGGCGCTGCAAACTTGCCTTTGTGGGCGACGGCATCAATGACGCCCCGGTTATTACCCGGGCCGACATAGGGGTGGCCATGGGCGGCCTGGGGAGCGATGCCGCCATCGAAGCTGCCAATGTGGTGCTGGTGGATGACGCCCCCGCCAAACTGGTAAGGGCGGTGGAAATCAGCCGGTATACGTCCCGGATCATGAAACAAAATGTAGCCCTGGCCCTGGGTATCAAGGCTTTTTTTCTTGGCCTTGGGGCTTTTGGTGTAGCCACTATCTGGGAGGCTGTCTTTGCTGACGTGGGTGTTACCCTGCTGGCTGTTTTTAATGCTACCAGGACTTTAAGATATGGCAACGGAGTAGCGGCCGGTGTCAAGCGGGTTTAACTGCAGAAAAAAAGTCCCGAACCATATAGATATTGGGCACCGGGCACATTTCGCCCAGGGCGTCAATAAAATGTTCTACCATAAACCTCACCCCGGTTATTCTATTTTACCCGTACAGTAAAATTCCTGCCGATAGATTGTTCCCGGCCGATTATAAATAAAGTTTCAGGTAAAGGGTTTTTCCCCTTGACAAAACAGGCTGCTGTCTCTAAACTTATATATAGCAAAATTCTAATGTAATAATAAAGCGTTCCGCTTTACGTATAACTAAGAGGGTAATCCCTTTAGATACATGGGTTCCGGCCGGGTTAAGATGGGATTGGATTTTGCTAAACTATATTTGCCTAACAATTAAGGAGATGTTTCCTGTGAGCAAGCAGGCCAAATTGTTACTGATTGTTGCTGTGTTTGTTGCCGCCTATTTCCTGCCCTTCCAGCATCCCCGGATGCAGGGCGCCATCCTGGAAGCCTTCTACATGCTGCAGGAATACGCCAGGCAACATGTGCTGTTCTGCCTGGTACCAGCCCTTTTCATCGCCGGGGCCATGAGCAATTTCCTTTCCTCCCAGGCGGTCATGAAGTACCTGGGACCGGAAAGCCCCAAAGTTACGGCCTATGGCGTGGGCGCCGTATCGGGAGCAATCCTCGCCGTCTGCTCCTGTACCGTCTTACCCTTGTTCATGGGCATATATAAACGCGGCGCCGGGCTGGGGCCGGCCATAGCCTTCCTGTATTCCGGGCCGGCGATAAACGTCCTGGCCATTATCCTCTCGGCCCGGGTGCTGGGGTGGCAGATCGGCCTGGCCAGGGCCCTGGGTGCCGTCCTGTTTTCAGTGATAATCGGCCTGATCATGGCCCTGCTCTTCAGGGGTGAAGAGCAGGAGCGGGTCAAAGGGCTGCTCCTGCCGGAAGGAGAAGAACCCTCTCGCACCCTCGGGCAGACGGTTCTTTATTTCCTGGTCCTGGTCCTGATTCTTATCTTTGCCGCCTGGGGCAAACCGGCGGAACAGGCGGGCTTCTGGTACGCAGTATACAGCGTCAAATGGTACCTGGTTATCGCGCTTCTCTTAGCCCTGGCCGTTATTTTGAAGGCCTGGTTCAAGCGGGAAGAACTGTCGGCCTGGGTGGACTCGACGTGGGATTTCAGCATTAAAATCCTGCCCCTCCTTTTCGGCGGCGTGCTGGCGGCCGGGTTCCTCATGGGCAGGCCCAACGTCGATACCGGCATTATCCCCGCCAGATATATCGCCATGGTGGTAGGGGGCAACGGCCTCCTGGCCAACTTTACTGCTGCTATTATCGGCGCTTTTATGTACTTCGCCACCCTGACGGAAGTACCGATAGTCCAGGGACTTATCGGGTCCGGTATGGGCCAGGGACCGGCTTTAGCCCTCCTGCTGGCGGGCCCGGCCTTGAGCCTGCCCAGTATGCTAGTTATCAACAGCGTGCTGGGGTTCAAGAAAACCTTGGCCTACGTTTCCCTGGTAGTTATTGCAGCCACCCTAACGGGGATGCTATTCGGCGCCCTGGTGGGTTAAAATTTTAAAAGTAAAAATTAAAAAAGGAGATGGACGGTCATGGAAATCAAAGTTTTAGGTACGGGTTGCGCCCGGTGCAAAGCGCTGGAACAAAACGTGATGAACGCCCTGGCGGAAATGGGCGTGGCCGCTGATGTGGAAAAGGTGACGGACCTCAACAAGATAACCGATTATGGCGTTATGATGACGCCGGGCCTGGTAGTCAACGACAAGGTTAAAGTGTTCGGCCGGGTACCCGACAAAGAAGAGATCAAGAAGTGGATCCAGGAGGAAATAAATCTGTAGTCACGGGAGAGGAACTTGTAATGGCGAAATGTACCTGCGAACCGGCGGAAATTATGCTTTTCCCCTGCGCTGGAGGTTCTAACGTTGGCCAGCTGGCCAACCAGGCGGCGGTAAAGCTGGATCAAGAAGGCGTGGGCAAGTTGTTTTGCCTGGCCGGGCTGGGCGGCCATGTGCAGAGCATTGTTGAGTCTACCAAGGTGGCCAAAAGGATTGTCGCCATAGACGGCTGTCCCATAGGCTGCGCGAAAGCTACGGTAGATCATGCCGGTTTTCCGGTAACGGACTATGTTATGGTGACCAGGCTTGGTGTTCAGAAAAAGCATGAATTTGTCTGGACGAGCGATGAGCTGGACCAGGTGGTCCGGGCGGTAAAAGAATCCCTGGAGTCTTAGTGGCAGGGCCACGGGTTATATTTTCCCGTGGCCCTGTGCTCATGTTATTGCTTAACGGGCGGTTTGTTGCTGTTTCAATCGCAGCACTTAGATAACGGGGAGATGCCGCAGCAACTATCTTTTGCTGTCTGTTTACCCGTACTGCCGGCTGCGTTTTCTTCTTTTTTGCGTTTGGCCGCAAAGAAACGCTTTAAATTATCAGGCAGCTCCTTCGGTGCTTCCCTTTCTGCCGGGGTGTCCATACCGCCGCCATATACATGTTTCAGGATGGCCTCAATGATCATCCCTTTGGGAGCTTCGGTATATTCCTTACCCTGGTATACCCAGACGCGGCAGTCCACATCCTCGCCGCAAAGGTCGCCGCAGGATTCGCAAAGGCTTTCCCTCACATCCAGCTGGATGTCCCGCCCGTTGATGCGGATCGTAGGTGAGCTGACAAATTCCAGGGCCAGGGCCTGTTCTTCCGTCTGGACGTGGATCTTTTTCAGGTTGACCTTAATCCCGGTCGCCTGTAAAACCCCGGCTACTTCGTTGAGGGCTTCTTCCAGGTTACGTCCCGTACCCCGGCACCTGGTGCAGGCATCCAGGTCCAGGTAGAGAAACTCGATGTCGAGGGTACGCTGGGTATCCCGGGTATCGGCCGATGTTCCTATCTCTTGCCCTGCAGTTTTTTCCGGACTGCCCGGCGAAGAAACGCCGCAGCAGCAACCGTTGTTAGAGGTTTGGTTTTCACCTTCAAGGATCTCCTCAATGCGGATAGAGCAACAAGAGCTTCCCTGCCGGCTAAAGACCCTGGCCAGCAACCCTTTCTTTTCCATCATAAATAATATAGCCTCCTTATGATGCAAAGATAATATTAAAGGCAAACCCAGCCAGAATGGCAACTCTTAATTATGTTTGAAGCCAAATCGTTACGATTGCTCGTTGCTTTCCTGTACTTTTATTGCCTGTAAAATATAATTGGTAACCTCCCGCCAGGCATCGACGGCAACGCGGAAGGCTTTCAATCCTTTTGGAGTAAGGGTATAAACCTTGCGCTCCCGGCCCCCGGCTATCTCAATGGAAGAAGTTACGTAGCCGCCCTCCTCGAACTCCCTGAGTACCGGGTAAATTGTACCTTCAGTGGGCGTGCAGCAGCCCCCGGTGACCTGGGCTACGGTGCGGGCTATCTCGTAGCCGTGCATGGGTTGGGTGTAGAGAACCCGCAGGATAAAAAACCTCGACAGGCACATCTTGATGATGCCGTTCCAGTACTCGCGATCGGTATAATCCATAATCCACCCTACCTTTATCCACTATACATAGAGGGGCAATGCCTGCTGTTTTATTATATGTATGCCATTTGTTGATGTCAAGATATTTTTCAGAAGGGATATTGTTATAAAAACGTGTTTAATAAGAGAATTAAGGGCAGGGGGGTGGTATAGCATGGGTAAAGTTCTTATAGCCTTTGATGAGGAAGAGTAGCTAATGCTGCAACGCATCTGCCTGGACAAAGACGCCGGGGAAGCACTGGAATTTGTATTACAGAAAATTGCCCCCAAGATACCCAAAAAGATCCCCTGCCTGGCGGGAATGTTGATGCAACCGGGAAGATAGAAGCACAAATTGGAAGTTATTGATCGAAAATAGATAATACGGCGGCGGGAAATCAGGAACGTAAATTAGGAAAGGAGTGTTCTTGTGCAAAAGAAGCCTGTAATTCTCTTTCTCTGTACCGGCAATTCTTGCCGCAGTCAGATGGCCGAGGGTTTCGCCCGGGCCCTGGGCGGGGATAAAGTGGAAGTGTATAGCGCCGGCATCGAGCCGGCCGGCTTGAATCCTCGCGCCGTAGCGGTTATGGCAGAAGTTGGCATCGATATTTCCCGGCAAACCTCCGACACCATCGATCCGGAAATCTTAAGCAAGGCTGAACTGATTGTCACCCTCTGCGGCGATGCTCGTGACAAGTGTCCCGTGACCCCGCCGACTATCCGGCGCGAGCACTGGCCCCTTCGCGACCCGGCCAAAGCCGAGGGGAACGAGGAAGAAATCATGGCCGTTTTCCGAGTCGTACGGGACGAGATCCGGGAAAGGGTGGCTAAGCTCCTGGAAGATTATTAGCACTTCACGAGGGTTTAGCCATTACGCTCGTGGAAGTGGCAAAGAGAGTTAAGACCGAAAAAAGGACTGGCAGGGGGTGTAAATGGTGGCCATTTACCTGGACAACGCTGCTACCACCTTTCCCAAACCGCCGGAAGTCTGGCAGGCCATGCTCCAGCGGCGAAAATGCCCCGGACGATTGCCCGCCCCTGGCGGAAGCGGAAAATAGTGAACGCTTCAACGCCCTGCAGGGAATGCTGGGATAAACTATGGATTAGCCGTCTGGCGCCGGTAGAATTCCGCCTTATCTTCCGCGCCTATGAGACGGTCGATAATATAGGCTATGGCCAGTATCCCGGGGACGTTGACCAGCCAGCGGGTAAGGGCGAACTTTACTCCTAATGCCGACATTTCGAACAAAAACATGGGGATTTTTAAAGTTGACCAGGAACAGAGGAAAATAATAATGTTGCTGTATTTGGTGCCTTTCTTCGCCATGACGGCGGCTACCGGGAAGGCACCGTAGAGGGGCCCGGCGGCGGCCGCCCCCAGCACTATACTTAAGACAATGCCCTTTAAGCCCGAGCCTTCACCCAGGTAGCGGATAATTGTTTCCCGCGGCACCCAGACATCTAAGAGGCCCAGGAGGAGAAAAATCGGTGGGATTATGGCGAGCATCTCGGCGAAGTTACCGGCGGTGTATTTAAAAATTGTCAGGCCGGTGTCGGGGTGGAAGATAGTTATTACCAGATCAAAGAGGATGATTAATAAAAAGTAACGGTAGGTCTTAATTAAGTTAAGCAAGTTCATGCTCCCACCACCATCCCGATAATTATGGCTACGATAAAGGAAAAGATGTAGCTTAAAGAATTACGCAGGATAGTTTCTTTTTTACCGAAATACCTGTTTTCCAGGGGAGCGGTGACCACACCCACCATCATCAGGGTCGAAATAAAGACGGCCATCTGCATGATCCCGGCACCCCGGTCGAGTAAAGATTTGGCCAGGGGAAAGGCGACGAAACCCGGGATGAGGGTTACGGAACCGACTATGGAACTGGCCAACATCCCCGGGAAGCCGCTGTTTTTGCCCACCAGGGCGGCAATGGTATGAGGTGACAGGTAAGTCAGCATGATCCCTATCAGGGCCAGGACGACGGCAAAATCGGGCAAGATGTTGGTAAAGGCCTTCCAGCCTTTCATTAAGGCCACCCTGGTTTTTTGGGGGTCTTTGGCGAAAGAAATCACCAGGCCGCCCAGGGCCAGGAGATATAGAAAGATGGTAAACACAGCTATGCTCCTTTCTGCTTTCCGCCGTTTGTATTTGCTGAGTAGTAAGATCTTTTAGCTTGCCACCCCTAATGTTGACAGCAGGGAATTAATGTTTTATCTTTAAATTATGTTAACAACATACATATGTAAATAACAGATAGGAAGTGGTTCCATGTGTGGTCCCGGTCCTGGCGGCCATCATGGCCGCTGCGATTGTCGCGGCGCCCGGATGGAGGGCTTTTTGCAGCCCTGTTTATTATTATTGCTATATGAAAGACCTACCCACGGTTACGAACTGATGGAAAGCATGAACCGCCTGGGATTATGGGAAGGCGTTCCCGATGCCGGGGCGGTCTACCGCAATTTACGCCGCCTGGAGGAAGAAGGCCTGGTGCGGTCCCACTGGTCGACTGGCGGCCCGGGACCGGCCCGGCGGAGCTATGAGATAACCCCGGAAGGGATAGATTACCTCCATGACTGGGCGGTGACCATCCGGCGCAATAAAGCCGCCCTGGACACCTTTCTTCGCCGTTACGAAGCTATTTTTGGCCAGGACAAAGACATGGAGAAGGGGAATTAAGCCCCTTCTCCCAGTTCCTTAAGCTTTTCCTCCACGGCTTTCACTTCGGCCTGCAGCTCTTTAAAATACTCCTCCAGGCGGGCTTTTTTCTCTGCGGTGGTTAAAAAGCGGCGGTGGAAGCCTCCGTGGTGATGGCCGTGGCAGCAGCCTCTTCCTAACTGTCCCCAAGCATGAGTATGGCATCCACACATTTTCCTTTTTCCCTCCTTTTATAATTAGCTTATATATGTTAAAAACATATATAAGCTAATCACATAATACTACCGGTCCATACCCATGTCAAGGGGATTTTCGCCATTTAGCGCGTATCGCCGGCCGGTTCCATCCTGGACGGTGCGGCTATTTCGCCTTGTACCACAAGTAAAACTTAAGACGTAATCTAAAATATTGACAAACCAAGCGAAGCTTAATATTATATAATTAATCACTTATTTAAGGAGGTGAAGGGGGTGAATTTGAAGGATTGGGAAAAGGCCTTTAAAGCCCTGGGCCAGCATTTGCGATTGCGAATTATTGCCTTGCTGGCCGAAGAGGAACTTTGTGTCTGCGAGCTGGAAGAGATCCTGGGCATCACCCAGCCGGCCATCTCCCAGCACCTGCGGGTGTTAAAGGAAGCTGACCTGGTCTGGGAGGAAAAAGTAAGCCAGTGGGTATTTTATCACCTCAATAGAGAAAAACTGGCCGCGTTTCTCCGGGAATGGCTGGCCTACCTGGATATACCCCTGGCGGAAAAAGAAGAATTTGCTCCCTACTATGAAAAGCTGCAGCATCTCATGGAAAACCCCAAGGTTGCCTGCAGGGCGCCCCGTAAGAGGGGTAGCAAAGACGGCAACAATTAAAACGCGTTTTATGGGATGATGCAATGCCTTTATAGTACTTACTAAAGTAACCAGGTAACCGGCAGCATAGCGACGGGAAAAGAGGGAGGATTTCGGTGTAATGGCAACAGCAAACAACAATCAACCCGTGGCCAGGTTATCCCTGCTGGACCGCTTTTTGACCCTGTGGATCTTCCTGGCCATGGCCTTCGGTGTGGCCCTTGGTTATATCGTACCCGGGGTGGCGGATGCCCTGAATAAAATGTCGGTGGGAACAACATCAATCCCCATCGCCATCGGCCTGATCGTCATGATGTACCCACCCCTGGCCAAGGTGAAATACGAGGAACTGGGCAAGGTGTTCCGCAACGGCAAAGTTATGGCCCTCTCCCTTATCCAGAACTGGATTATCGGTCCCATCTTGATGTTTGTACTGGCCGTTATCTTTTTACACAATTACCCCGAATACATGGCCGGACTCATACTAATCGGCCTGGCGCGCTGCATCGCCATGGTCATCGTCTGGAACAGCTTGGCCCGGGGCGATGCCGAGTACGCCGCCGCCCTGGTGGCCCTGAACTCCATCTTCCAGGTTATCTTTTATTCGATTTACGCCTATATCTTCATCACCCTGTTGCCGGCGTGGCTGGGCTTCCAGGGGATGAAAGTCCATGTATCCATCGGCGAGGTGGCTACCAGCGTGGCAATCTACCTGGGTATCCCCTTCCTGGCCGGTGTTATCACCCGCTTTACCCTCATGCCGGCCCGGGGCAAAGAATGGTACGAGAAAACCTTTGTTCCTAAAATCAGCCCCCTGGCGCTAATCGCCCTGTTGTTTACCATAGTAGTCATGTTTTCTTTAAAAGGCCAGTATATCGTTTCCCTGCCCATGGATGTGGTCAGGGTAGCCATTCCCCTGATTTGCTACTTTGTCCTCATGTTTTTAATTTCATTTTTCCTCAGCATGCGCTTGGGGGTCAATTATGAACAGACGACAACCCTTTCCTTTACCGCCGCCAGCAATAACTTTGAGCTGGCAATCGCCGTGGCCGTGGCCGTTTTCGGCATCAATTCCGGCCAGGCCTTCGCCGCGGTCATCGGTCCCCTTATTGAAGTTCCGGTGATGATCGGCTTGGTTAACGTGGCCCTGGGCTTCCAGCGACGGTACTATGAAGCGGTACCTGGCAGGAAGTAAGCAGGAAAGGCGGGAAATTGAACGGGAAAAGGGAGGCCGCAAGCCTCCCTTTTGATATTACATCGTAGGGGGATAGACAGGTAAGTTTTACTTGTTGGCCTCTCCGGGAAGTGTTAAAATATTGGCAGAAAGGAGAGGGGAAGTGATGGCCATGTCCGAAAAAGAAATAATAGAAGGCGCTAGGAAAGAGATTGCCGCGGCTTCGGAAGGCGTGGAACCTAAGATAGCGGAATTCGGTTATTATCATTTGGCCCAGCGTACGGACAACCTCTCCTTGCGGATAGATAATTTATCCCAGCGTATTGACGGCATAAAAGATAGTTTAGAGGGGAAAATTGCGGGCCTCGATCAGAGAATAGATCAATTGCGCCAGGAAATGAAAGAGGGCCTAAAAGACCTGGAAGGGAAGTTAAATCAGTACCGCCAGGAAACGAAAGAGAGCATCAACGCCCTGGAAGGGAAGCTGAACCAGTATCGCCAGGAAACGAAAGAGAGCATCAACGCCCTGGAAGGGAGGCTGAACCAGTACCGCCAGGAAACGAAGGAAGTATATAGCAGATTTGAGGAAAGGCTGGATTCACTACATCAGGAGATACATGAGAACAATAGGGCCAATAGGAACACCCTGGCCGGTGTGATCATCAGCGCCCTGGCCATAATAATAACCGTATTATTAGCAGGAAAATATGGATTCTAGCATGAGAATGCTTTGCAACTAACAAAAATGCCGGCCGGTGGCCGGCTAAAATATTTCAATTAATCCCCAGGAGGCTTTTTAGCTTGCGGGCCTGGTTGCGGCTAACGGGCACTTCGCTCTGCTGCTTATCGGCCATTATCAGGGTATAGGTGCCGTTAAAGAAGGGAACGATTTCCCGCACCCTGGTCAGGTTGACGATATAGCAGCGGTGGCAGCGGAAGAAAACGCGGGGATCCAGGCGGTTTTCCAGTTCTTTGAGGGTAAAACGCGTAAGGTACTGTTCATTTACTGTTTTTAAATATACATTGTCCCCCTGGGTGCAGGCATAAATAAGGTCGTTTTGGTCCAGGAGAATGGTCTTACCGTCTTTTTCCACCGGCAGGCGGTTGAGACGCCCCTTGCCGTTGCCGTCCGCTCCCGCTGCGGGAGCGGACGGCTGCAGCTGGCGCTGTTCCACCAGGCGGCGGACCCTCTCAATGGCCTGGCGCAGGCGCTTTTCATCAAAGGGTTTTAACAGGTAGTCGACGGCATTGACTTCAAAGGCCTGCAGGGCGTACTCTTCATAAGCCGTGACAAAAATAATTAAGGGCGGGTTGGGCCGCTTTTGAATAGCCCGGGAGAGTTCCAGGCCGTTCATCCCGGGCATATTGATGTCCAGGAAAAGCACCGTGTAATCAAGGGCGCTGACGAGGTTCAAAGCCTCCCGGGCGTTGGTGGCTTCACCCACCACTTCTACGTCTTTAAACTCCTGGAGCATAAAGCGCAGTTCCTGACGCGCCGGGTATTCGTCATCGACAATCAGGGCTTTAAGCTTCATTGAGCAGCAACTCCTTTGCCGTGGCGTCTTTTACGATTGCCGTCCGGATGACGGGCACCCGCAGGAAAACAGTCGTGCCGTTGCCGCTGCTTTCCAGGCGCAAACCGTAATCCGGGCCGTAAAGGTTCTGGAAGCGCAGGTTGACGTTGCTTAAACCGACCCCGTTACCCGAACCGTAACCCGGCTGGAAAACCAGGGGCAGCTTTTCCGCTGGAATACCGACCCCGTCATCGGTGATGGTTAAATGGAGCTCGTTGCCCACCAGACGCCCGGTAATTTTGATTATCCCGGGGCCTTCTTTAGGAAGGAGGCCGTGGTTGATGGCGTTTTCCACCAGGGGTTGCAGGCTGAGAACCGGTATATGATAGTCCAGTAAATCCACCGGAACGTCCTGGAGATAACGGAATTTGCTGCCGAAGCGGGCCTTCTCCAGGACCAGGTAGGTACGGACACATTCCAGCTCTGCGCGTAAAGTAGTAAGGCTACCGCGGCGGTTCAGGGTCTGGCGGAAGAGGCTGGCCAGGCGGATCAACAGGCGGCGGGCCCGCTCCGGGTCGGTACGGCTAAAGCTTATAATGGTATTTAAGGTATTAAAGAAGAAGTGAGGATTAATCTGGGCGTTCAATGCCTCCAGCCGGGCTTCGGTCAGGAGCTGGCGCTGGCGGTCCAACTCGGCCAGTTCGATCTGCAGGCTCAAAAGATCGGCCAGACCGATGGCCAGGCGGATGATGAGGGGTGGAAAAACTCCTTCCCTGGTCTGGTAGAGTTTTAAAGCCCCTACTATTTCTTCCCGGCATTTTAAAGGAACGATCACAGCAGCTTTCAAAGGGCAGTTACAGCCCATATTATACCGCGGGCAGCAAAGCCCTTGGGGGGTATGGACAACCTTCAATTTGCCCGTAGCGATTACTTCTTTGGTGGCTTCCGTTAAAATCCTGTCGCCGGCTCGGTGCTGGTCGCATCCCACCCCCAGGAACGTCAGGACGTTTTCCCGATTGGTTATGGCGATGGCCGGAACTTCGGTGATATTCTGGATTATCTCCGCTGTTTTGGCGGCCGTAGCTTCATTTAACCCCCCCCGCAATACCGGCAGGGTTTCATGGGCAATCTGCAAGGTTGAAGCAAAAATACCCTCTGTGGGATCCTTTTCTTCCTCTTGTTCCACCGGGGACTGGGTTAATGAGCACGGGGGCCCCTGCAAAGCTCTAATAACTCCCGCTCCCAATGCATTAATAGCCCCAAAAATAAAGGCGGTGATTAAGGGTGAGGTGTGAAAAAAGATGACTGCTGCTATTGTTTCCAGCAGGGTCAAAGATGTAAAAAGTAGGTATAATTTATAAGTCATATTTCCTCCGCCCAAGTGACAAAAAATTAAGAAAGCGTGTACTGACTGTTGTTACTTTCATGCTACAACGAATGGGCTCCTTTGTCAATCAGGGACAACTATTGCTTTGCTTTCTTAAAAAATATAAAAGGGAGAACCCATTGCTTACGGGTACTCCCTCCTTATAGCAACTGAGAGGCTTTCACTTATTCCTGTTTTCCTGCTTTTGTTCTCTTAATCAGGCCTCCTCGGCGTAAACGGCTTTCAGCCTGGCTACTGTTGCCGGGTCGGCCAGGGTGGAGGTGTCCCCCAGGGCGCGGCCTTCGGCAATATCCCTGAGGAGGCGGCGCATAATCTTCCCGCTCCTGGTTTTTGGTAACTCGGCAGTAAAGTAAATGGCCTCCGGCCTGGCCAGGGCGCCGATCTTTTGTACTACATGTTCCTTCAGTTCCCTGGCAAGGTCGGGTGTGGCTTCAATGCCGTCTTTAACCGTGACGAAGGCCACTATGGCCTGCCCCTTGATATCATCTTTCCGGCTGATGACGGCCGCTTCGGCAACTCCGGGGTGATCCACCAGGGCGCTTTCTACTTCCATGGTGCCGATACGGTGGCCGGAGACATTAATGACGTCATCGACGCGACCCAGGAGCCAGAAGTACCCGTCTTCGTCCACGCGGGCGCCGTCACCGGTAAAGTAATAGCCGGGGATGCGGTTCCAGTACTGGTTGACATAGCGTTCGGGGTCGTTGAAAATGGTGCGCATCATGGCCGGCCAGGGTTTTTTAATAACCAGGTAGCCGCCTTTGCCCGGTGGTACCGGTTCGCCGCGATCGTCGACAACCGCTGCTTCCACTCCCGGGAAGGGCTGGCAGGCCGATCCGGGTTTTAAGGGAGTCAAACCCGGCAGGGGGGTAATTAGAATCATGCCCGTTTCTGTCTGCCACCAGGTATCGACAATGGGGCAGCGGCGGTGGCCGATATAGTTGTAGTACCACATCCAGGCCTCGGGATTAATGGGCTCGCCGACCGTCCCCAGCAACCTCAAGGAAGAGAGATCGTACCGGGCCGGGTAGGACGGGCCGTAACGCATAAAGGAGCGGATGGCCGTCGGTGCGGTATAAAAAACGGTAACCCCGTATTTCTCAATAATCTGCCAGTAGCGGTCCGGCCTGGGGTAGTCGGGGCTGCCCTCATACATGAGAACGGTGGCCCCGTTGGCCAGGGGGCCGTAGACCACGTAACTGTGGCCGGTAATCCAGCCGATGTCGGCAGTACACCAGTAGACGTCTTCGTCCTTGAGGTCGAATACGTAATGGGAGGTAGTGGCAACGCCGACAAGGTATCCGGCCGTAGTGTGGACTACTCCCTTGGGTTTGCCGGTGGTGCCGCTGGTATGAAGGATGAAGAGGGGATCTTCAGCTTCCATGTGTTCCGGTGGGGTATAGAGGGGAGCGGCAGCCATGAGTTCGTGCCACCAGAGGTCCCGGCCCGGTTGCATATTTATTGCCTGCCCTGTACGCTTGGTGACGATAACTTTTTCAACAGAAGGTGTTGCGGCCAGGGCCGTATCGGCATTTTCCTTTAAGGCAACTATTTTTCCTTTACGGAAGCCGCCGTCGGCGGTGATCAGGACCCTGGCGCCGACATCATTAATGCGGTCCTGCAGGGCGGCGGCACTGAAACCGCCAAAGACCACGTTGTGAACGGCGCCGATGCGGGTGCAGGCGAGCATGGCGATGGGTAGTTCCGGGATCATAGGTAGATATATGGTGACCCGGTCATTGCGCTTAACCCCCAGCGATCGGAGAACGGCGGCAAACTTGTTGACTTCCCGGTACAGGTCGCGGTAAGTAAGTACCACTGCGTCCCCCGGTTCTCCTTCCCAGATAAGGGCTGCCTTATTGCGGCGCCAGGTTTCCAGGTGCCGGTCCAGGCAGTTGTATGATACGTTGAGGGTACCGCCGTTGAACCACCAGGCCAGGGGATATTCCCACTCCAGCACCCTGTCCCAGGGCCGGAACCAGTGGAGCCGGGCGGCTTCTCCGGCCCAGAAATGCTCTATATCTTCGCCTTCTTTATATAAAGCGGTATCCTTGACGTTGGCCGCAGCTACAAAGGAAGGCGGCGGAGGAAAAGTACGGTTTTCCTTCAGCAGCGCTTCAATGGTCCTGGCGTCTTTACTCATGGTTCTCACTCCTTTCCTGTGCTTTTATCTTAATCAGGAGAAGGAGAAAAATAAAGGCTTTCGACGCCAAAGGTCGTTTGGCCGGATTTAACGGTAGGCCAAGGGGTACAAATTGCCCCGGTGCATTTCGCGCCCGTTAAGGTACTTTTTAAGGCCAGGGAGGTTTTTTGCCATTGTTGCCGAATAAAGCAAAGGGGATTAAAAGGTGATTAACATGGCAAGGATGGGGTTATGGCGAGCCTTGGTATTGACATCATTGAAATAGAACGCCTGGAAAGGGCTTTAAAGCGCCACCCGCGTTTAATGAACAGGTTATTTACGCCGGCGGAACAGGAATACTGCCTGCGCCGGCATCGTCCCGGTGCCTCCCTGGCTGCCCGCTTTGCCGCCAAGGAGGCGGTAATGAAGGCCCTGGGGGTGGGATTGGGTAGCTGTTCCTTCCGGGATATTGAGATTGTCCGGGAGGATGGCGGGCGGCCAAAGGTCGTGCTCTATGGCCGGGCCGGGGAACTGGCCCGCGAGGTGGGAGCCGGCACTATAACCGTCAGCCTCTCCCATTGCCGGGCTTATGCCACGGCAGTAGCCATGGCTTTGGGAGAGTAGTCCTGCCGGCGCGCAGTACCTTTCGCGGTGGAAGGATATATCCCCGCCGGAAAGCATCGTTTTTGTAGAACTATATTTTCGGAGGACGGATGAGGTATGTACCTGGTAACAGCCGCGGAAATGGGACAGCTGGACCGCCTGGCATCCAGCGAGTACCTGGTGCCCAGTATTGTTCTCATGGAAAATGCGGGTTTAAGGGTGGTCGAATCCATCCGGCGCCATTTTCAAGACCGTACGAAGAACCGCCGGGTATTAATTTTCTGTGGTAAAGGCAATAACGGTGGCGACGGCCTGGTGGTCGCCCGTCACCTGTTAAACCAGGAAGCGGAAGTCAAGGTCTTCCTCCTCGCCCGGCCGGAGGACCTGCGGGGGGACGCCCGTACCAACCTGGAGATTTACCAGAAGATGGGCGGCAAGCTCTACCCGATCCTGGGGGAAAGCCATCTCCAGCGGGCGGACATCGCCCTTCTTTATGCCGATCTGGTGGTTGATGCCATTTTTGGTACCGGTTTCAAAGGGGCGGCCCTGGGACTTCCGGCAGCGGTCATTACCATGATTAATAAAGCCCACCGGGAGACTATAGCTGTAGACATACCCTCCGGGCTGGAAGCAGATACCGGGCGGGTATTTGGTCCCTGCATCCAGGCTACCTGGACTGTAACCTTTGCTTTGCCCAAACTGGGCCTGGCCGTTGAGCCGGGGGCAAGCTATGCCGGTCGCCTGGAAGTGGCCGACATAGGCATTCCGCGGAAACTCATTGACAGCCAGCGTTTTAACCTGCATCTGCTGACGGCGTCATGGTGCCGCTCTCACCTGCCACGGCGGGATGCCGGGGGCCATAAGGGCGTGTATGGTCACGTCCTGGCCGTAGGAGGGGCACCGGGCTTGACCGGGGCTATTACCCTGGCGGCTACGGCAGCTTTAAGGGCCGGGGCTGGCCTGGTAACGGCGGCCGTACCCCGGGGCGTACACTGGATCCTGGAAATGAAGACTACGGAAGTTATGACCTGTCCCCTGCCGGAAACACCGGGCGGATACTTAAGCCGGGAGGCCCTGAAACCCATTCTGGATCGCCTGGCTACGTGTGACGTCCTGGCCCTGGGACCGGGTCTTTCCCGGGACCCGGCAACAGCGGAACTGGTAAAGGAACTGCTGCCCCTCCTTAAAATTCCGGCGGTGGTCGATGCCGATGCCCTCAACGCCCTGGCAACAGATACCGGCATCCTCGCCGGCGATCACGGTCCCCTGGTCCTGACGCCCCATCCGGGGGAGATGGCGCGCCTGGCAGGGACAACGGCGGCCAAGGTCCAGGAAGATCGCCTGGAAATGGCCAGGAAGTATGCCCGGGAATGGCGTGCAATCCTCCTTCTTAAGGGCGCCCGCACTATTATCGCCTGGCCTGACGGGCAGGCCTACATCAATCCTACGGGAAATCCCGGTATGGCTACCGCCGGCAGCGGCGATGTCCTGACGGGGATTATTGCCGGCTTGATTGCCCAGGGCCTGGAGCCGGGGGTTGCTGCAGCCCTTGGGGCCTTCTTGCACGGGGCGGCAGGGGACGAAGCCCAGACCCGGGTAGGCCAGCATGCCCTTATGGCAGGAGAACTCATTAACTTCCTGCCGGCGGCTTTTCGCAAGCTAGAGGCAGCCACCTAGAAGGAAATGGCATGGAACAGCTGCCGTTGCCGCCATTTTTTATCCGGAGGTGAAATCTATTGCCACGGCCAGTTTGGGCCGAGATTGATTTAGCCGCGATTGCCCACAACGTCCGCGCCATTAAAAAAATACTGCCCCCCCAAACTGAGGTTATGGCTGTTGTCAAAGCCAACGCTTACGGGCACGGGGCCGTGCCCGTAGCCAGGACGGCCCTGGCGAACGGTGTCACGTGGCTGGGAGTAGCTACCCTTGATGAGGCTATGGTTTTACGGGAAGAGGGGATTACAGCCCCCGTTCTTATTTTAGGCTATACCCCGCCCGAAGATGCCGGCCGGGTGGTGGCCGCGGACCTGTCCCAGACGGTCTTTAGCCTGGAACAGGCCCGGGTCTTAGATGCTGCCGCTGCTGCCGCCGGGACCAGGGCGCGGCTGCACTTAAAAATTGATACCGGCATGGGACGGTTGGGTTTTTTGCCTGACCGGGCCGTTGCGGAGGTCCTGGCCATGGCCAGGTTGCCACACGTCCGGCTGGAAGGTATCTTCACCCATTTTGCCGCGTCCGATGCGGCCGATAAAACCTATACCAGGCGGCAACTGGACCTGTTTCAGAAAGTAATTGCCGACCTGGAACAGCAGGGCCTGACCTTCCCCTGGCGCCATGCCGCCAATAGCGGCGCCATAATCGACCTGCCGGAAACCCATTTCAACCTGGTGCGGGCGGGGATTATCCTTTATGGTCACTATCCTTCGCCGGAGGTCCGGAAGGAGCGCCTGGACTTGCACCCGGCCATGACTTTGAAGACCCGGATCGTCCTGGTGAAGGATGTGCCGGCAGGGGCTTTTATCAGTTATGGTTGCACTTATTGTACCCCTGCTCCTGCCAGGATAGCTACTTTACCGATAGGTTACGCCGACGGCTACTCGCGCCTTCTTTCCAACCGGGCGCAAATATTAATCCGGGGCCGCCGGGCACCGGTTGTCGGCCGGGTGTGTATGGATCAGTGCATGATAGACGTAACGGCTATACCGGAAGCCCGCGTTGGTGATGAAGTTGTCCTTTTCGGCCGCCAGGGAAAGGAGATCTTATCCGTGGAAGAGGTAGCCGGGTGGATGGGGACGATAAACTACGAAATTCTCTGCATGATTTCCGGGAGGGTACCACGGGTATATAAACCAAAAGTTAAAAAATGGTTATTAAAATGATTTCCTACCGCCCTTGCACTGGTAATCCTTTACCGCTATAATTGGTTATATCATGACGGCAATATAAAGTGTTTATAGAATGTATCCTGCTCAGGGCGTTCTAAAGTTGTACTTCCCAGAGGAGGTGCCTTTTCTTGCCGGGTGTTAAACGGATCATGATCAGTTTACCGGAAAGCCTCCTGGCCGAGGTCGACGGCCTGGCGACCCTGGAAAGGCGAAATAGGAGTGAATTTATCCGCGAAGCCATGAAATTATATATAACGGAACGTAAACGCCGCAATATACGGGAGCAAATGAAGCGGGGCTACCAGGAAATGGCGTCAATCAACCTGTCCCTTGCTGTGGAACACTATGATATAGAGAATGAAGCCCAGAAATACTACGACAGCAGACTGGCGGAGTGTAAATAAAATGCTGGTTCGGCGTGGAGACGTCTTTTATGCCCATCTGAATCCGGTTGTCGGTTCCGAACAAGGAGGAACCAGGCCGGTGCTCATCATCCAGAATGACATCGGCAATCAGTACAGTCCTACCACGATTGTTGCCGCTATAACGTCCCAGATCGCCAAGGCAAAATTACCCACCCACGTGGAAATCAGCGCTGCCAGGAGCGGCCTGGAGCGGGATTCGGTTATCCTCCTGGAACAAATCCGCACTATTGACAAAAGCCGCCTCAAACAGAAGATAGCCGTCCTTGACGAAGAAACCCTGGAAAAGGTCAACCGCGCCATAGAGATCAGCCTGGGTTTGATAGAGATATGACTTGTAGGAAGGAAAATAGCAGGGAAGTAGCAGGATAAATTGTGGCTGCGCCAAGGAAGGGAGTTAGCTGTAGCCTGGTGCGCGGCCTATCTCCAAGTTAACCGGTAATTAGCCATGACCTGCTTCTGACGTGGCGGTGATGTAGAGCCGTCTTTTTTTAATATATTTTTACCTTAGTTGCAAGGAATTGGTCACTGCGTGTCGAATAAACACCGGTGGTAACTTTGTACAGCTGCTTTTTGAGATAATGCCGGAGGATGTTTTGTCGTGCCAAGAATACTAATCGTTGATGACCAGCGGGGTGTGCGCGCCTTATTACAGCTTGCTTTCCAGGAAGAAGGCTATCAGGTGGCAACGGCAGTTAACGGGAGAGAGGCCCTGCGCCAGGTGGAACGCTGGCAACCGGATGTGGTAGTGATGGATGTCAGGATGCCCGTCATGGGCGGCCTGGAAGCCTTACCGCGAATCAAGGCCATAGCACCGCGAACAGCGGTTATTATTATGTCGGCTTATTTTGATGGGATGGCTGTGGCCGAAGTATGGCGCCTAGGAGCCACAGACTTTATCTACAAACCCTTTGACCTGGACGAATTAAAGGCTAAAGTCAAGGTCGCTTTGCCTGGCGAAGAACCTGCAGGCAGGAAAGCGGCTCAATGATAACGAAGTATAAAAGCCGCCTGTATACCACGGCAGGTGGCTTTTATAATTTTTGGAGGTGGACAATACGATGGCTTCATGGGATTTGTACGTTATTATTACAACTAAACTGGGAGGGGGCCGGCCAACCCTGGAACTGGTACGCGAGGCCCTGGCCGGCGGGGCGACGGCCATCCAGTTGCGGGAGAAAGACCTGCCGGCCCGAGAATTGGTAGAGCTGGGCCGGGAGATCCGGAAACTTACCCGCGCTGCGGGAGCTACCTTTATCATTAACGATCGCCTTGATGTAGTCCTGGCAGTAGAGGCCGACGGCGTCCATATCGGCCAGGAGGATTTACCGGCCAGGGTAGCCCGTGAGCTCCTTGGTTCGGGGAAAATCCTGGGGGTATCAACGGGAACGGTGACCGAGGCCAGGCAGGCCGTTGCCGACGGCGCTGATTATCTGGGCGTCGGCAGTATCTATGCTACCAGTAGTAAAGGGGATGCCGGCGAACCTATCGGCCTGGCGGGGTTAAAGGCTATCCGGGCCGCAGTCACTATACCCGTTATCGCCATAGGCGGCATCAATAACGATAACGCCGCCGAAGTTATTGCAGCCGGGGCCGATGGTATTGCCGTCCTTTCGGCGGTGATCGGGGCACCGGACGTTGCTGCAGCAGCCAGGGAATTGCTGGCTGCTGTAAGGCAGTCCCGGCAATAGGGCATCAAATTATGTACTGACGTGGAGGCCGACCGGGGCAAGTACAATTTCCGGCAGGAATATCGTTGTAAAGGTAGAAGTATCCTTGTGGGTGATTATTATGGATCTGGAAACCCTCCGCCGGAAGGCCTTGGCCTGCCGGGGATGTGGTTTAAGGCAGGGTGCCAGGCAGGTGGTTTTTGGAGAAGGTAACCCGCGGGCCGGTTTAATGCTGGTGGGAGAGGGCCCCGGCGCCCGGGAAGACGAACTGGGGCGCCCTTTTGTGGGACCGGCGGGGGAATTGCTCGACCGCATCCTGGTTGCAGCCGGCTTTAAACGGGAAGAATTATATATAACCAATGTTGTTAAATGCCGGCCTCCTGGTAACCGCCAGCCTGTTCCCGCCGAAGTGCAGGCCTGCCGGCCCATCCTGGAGGCCCAGATTAAACTCATTCAGCCCCAAATTATCGTCTGCCTGGGAGCAGTTGCCACCCGAGCTTTAATTGCCCCGGGGGCCAGCATTACCCGGTTGCGGGGCCATTGGATTGCCCGGGACGGAATCCGTTACCTGCCAACCTTTCACCCGGCAGCCCTTCTCAGGGATGCCGCCAAAAAGCGGCCGGTGTGGGAGGATTTTAAAAGCCTGCGGGACGTTTACCGCTCCCTGAACACGGAACAGCTGTCCCTTGATTTTTTAGAAACAACGGTTGGAAATTGATACAGGAATGAATGAACGGTGACCAAGGTGCAAAAATGGTTAAAGGATGCCGGGGCCACCGGGGAACTAGGCCGGATTCTGGGCCGGCTTTTAGGACCCGGGGATGTTGTTATCCTCACCGGCGAACTGGGGGCCGGCAAGACCACCCTGGCCCAGGGCCTGGCCCGGGGCCTGGGAGTGACCGGAAGGGTTACAAGCCCCACTTTCACCCTGATCCAGGAACACCAGGGCCGCCTGCCCTTTTACCATATTGATATTTACCGTCTGGATGACCCGGGGGCTGCCGTGGAGCTGGGACTGGAAGAGTATTTGTATGGCCGGGGTGTGACGGTGATCGAATGGGGGGAACGCCTAGGGGAACTCTTACCCCCGGAGTATCTGGAGGTTTGCCTGGAATATGACCCTCGATCAGGACGCCGCGCCATCCTGAAGGCCAGGGGTGAACGTTACGACCGTATCCTGGAGGAGTTGATAAAAATTGCTTGTTCTGGGCCTTGACAGTGCCACCCAGGTTGCCGGGGTAGCTTTGATGGACGGTGACCGGCTGGTAGCCGAAATGTTTTTCAATACCCGCAAAAACCACTCCCAGCGCCTGCTACCCATGATCGCGGCCCTGCTCCGTGAAGCCGGGGTAAAACCGGCCGATCTTGATGGCCTGGCCGTGGCCCTGGGACCGGGATCCTTTACAGGTTTACGAATCGGCCTGGCCACAGTCAAAGGCCTGGCCCATGCGGCGCAAAAACCGGTGGCCGGTGTTCCCACCCTGGACGGCCTGGCGTGGAACGCCTGGGAAGTACCGGGGCTGGTCTGCCCGGTACTCTACGCGCGCCGCCAGGAGGTATATACGGCCCTTTACCGCTGGCAGGAGGGAAAGTTATGCCGTTTAACACCATATCAGGCCGGGGATCCTCACTCGCTGGTCGCATCCTTAAAATCGTACACCGGGCCGGTCTATTTTTTAGGGGATGGCGTGGACCCTTACCGGGAAGCCTGGCAGCAGCTGGGCTCCAGGGCCCGCTTTCTTCCCTCCACCAGCATCCTGCCGCGGGCGGCGCAGATAGCCAGGCTGGGCCGGGAACGCCTCCTGGGCGGGCAGGAAGACGACCTTTTCCAATTAAAGCCACTTTACCTCCGCCCGTCACCGGCGGAGAGGCAGGACGAGTCGAAGTGCAAATCCTGCCCATGACGGGTGAATACCTGGACGGGGTGCTGGCCATCGAAAGGGCTTCCTTTCCTACCCCGTGGACGCGTCATTCTTTTTTAAATGAGATATATAATAATAATTTCGCCTATTATTATGTAGCACTGGCCGGAGGAAAGGTAATCGGCTATGCGGGGATGTGGATTATCCTTGAGGAAGCCCACGTTACCAATGTGGCCGTTCATCCCCGCTACCGCGGCCGGCGTTTGGGGGAATTACTTCTCAAGGTCCTGATGCAGGAAGCTATCCGCCTGGGCGCCGACCGGATGACCCTGGAGGTACGGGTTTCCAACCGGCCGGCCCAGCGCCTTTATGAACGCCTGGGCTTTGGCCGCGCCGGGATCCGTAAGGGTTATTATAACGACAACCGTGAAGACGCCATTATAATGTGGAAACACTTTTTTAAGGAGAATGGCAGTGGAACCGGCGACCACTATTCTGGCCATCGAAACTTCCTGTGACGAGACGGCGGCAGCCGTCGTTATTAACGGTACTGAGCTACGGTCCAATATTGTCGCTTCCCAGATCGCTGCCCACCGCCGCTTTGGCGGGGTAGTGCCAGAGATAGCCTCCCGGCATCATATGGAAAACATCGTCCCGGTGGTGGATGAAGCCCTGCACGCCGCAGGATTGTCCTTTACCGACCTGGATGCTGTGGCGGTTACGTACGGGCCCGGCCTGGTGGGAGCCTTGCTGGTGGGCCTGGCCTATGCCAAAAGCCTGGCTTATGCCCTGGATAAACCCCTCATCGGCGTCCACCACCTGCTGGGCCATATCTATGCCGGTTTTTTGCAGTATCCCCGGTTACCCCTCCCGGCCGTTTGCCTGGTGGTATCCGGCGGCCATACCAGCCTGGTTTACCTGGAAAGCCATACCCGCCGGCGCATCCTGGGAGCTACCCGGGATGATGCCGCCGGGGAGGCCTTTGATAAAGTGGCCCGGGTGCTGGGCCTCCCTTATCCCGGCGGACCTGAATTAGAAAAGCTGGCCCGGGAAGGTAATCCCCGGGCTATAAGTTTCCCCCGGGCCTGGCTGGAAGAAGACAGCCTGGACTTCAGTTTCAGCGGTTTGAAATCGGCGGTAATCAACTACCTCCATCATGCCCGCCAGGCCGGGATGGAGGTTAATGGCGCCGATGTAGCTGCCAGTTTCCAGGCGGCGGTGGTAGAGGTCCTGGTGGCCAAAGCTATCCAGGCAGCAAGGCGTTTTGCGGCCCGCTCCATCCTCCTCGCCGGCGGTGTGGCGGCCAACGGCGTCTTGCGCCGGGAGCTGGCGGCAGTAGCCCGGGAGGCGGGCTTGCCCGTCTTTTTCCCGGCACCTGATTTGTGTACCGACAATGCCGCCATGATCGCTTGCGCCGCTTACTACCAGTACCAGCGCCGGGATTTTGCCCCCCTGGACTTAAACGCTATCCCTGATTTACCACTTTATTAACAGGCTCCCGGGCCGTGCCGGGACTTTTTTGGGACCTGAACGGCTGTTTTTGTGGATGATTTCTTACTGTGGATAATGTGCATAAACCTGTGACTAACTCAAAATTAAGGCTTCCCTTGCTGTGGATAGATTTACAATCATCATGGTCGGGGGGGTTCCGTTTTATGTGGATAAATGGCCGGAGGCCTTGATTTTCAAGGGATTAATATGTGGAAAGGTTGTGGATAGAGGCTGTAGGACCCTGTTCCTATGAATGAGCCGGTTTTGTAAAAGCCGGGGAAGGAATCGGGTGCCTTTATGTCAAATATGTTTGTGACACTTTGCCGGGCCGGGGGTGCACCTTGAAAAAACAGTTAAGACGGGAGATTATTGCCAGGAGAAATTCCCTGGCAGCAGCGCTTAGGGAAGCCAAAAGCAGGATTATACTTAATAAACTCCAGGGGTTACCTGTCTGGCAACAGGCAGGCGTCATAATGAGTTACGTTTCCTTTGGCAGTGAGGTGGCCACCCCTGAGCTGATAAAAACAGCTCTGGCCGGGGGGAAGCGGGTAGCCGTGCCGTTATGTGTGCGGGAGGGGAGGCGCCTCATCGCTTCGGAAATCTTTGCTTTCCCCGGCGACTTGCAACCCGGTACCTGGGGGATCCTGGAACCCCGGCCGGAATGCCTGCGCCCCCTGGACCCCGGACTAATCGACCTAGCCATCGTGCCCGGGGTGGCCTTTGACAGGGCCGGCAACCGCCTGGGTTACGGCGCCGGCTATTATGATCGGTTCCTGGCCACTTTAAGGCCCGGAACTAAGGCCGTTGCCCTGGCCTTTGCCGAGCAGGTTGTCCCCGACGTTTATCCCGAGGCCCATGATCGGCCGGTGGATGTGGTTATTACAGATGTGGAAATTATAGAACTATGAGGCTCGCAGCAGGGTTTTCCCGGGTGGACGGCAAGTGACGCTACAACCCGGATCCTTCGCCCCAGAGACAGCGACCCTTGAGGAGTTCCTATGGGATACCTGCTATCGGTTCGGGCAGTGATGCCTGGGTAAAGGATAAAAATGGTGGGAAAATACGTGGATGCAAAGTAAACAGGGACTATGTCTTGTTTTAAGCGTGGCAATACTGGCAGTAGCCCTGGCAGGATTGTATCTATGGCAGGAGCGGACGACTGTTCTTGAGGAAGCCCTGTATTATCTAACGGTGTGGCGGTCAGGGCAGGCAGTTGCTCATCAGGAACCTGATCCGGCAACTTTATCCCCGGCACCGCCGCCTGTTGAAGGGGCGAGGTACGACGTTTTGGTGGTAGGAGGGCAGCCGGAAGGTGTGGCCGCGGCCATTTCGGCAGCCCGCCAGGGAGCCAGGGTACTGCTGGTAGAAAAGCGCGACGGCCTGGGCGGCCTTTTTACTTACGGCTGGCTGAACTTTATTGATATGAATTACGGGCCGAAATACGAACTGTTAACCTGCGGCACTTTTCTTGATTTTTACCGCCAGGTGGGAGGTAACGTTTTTGATGTCGCCGTTGCCAAAAAAGTTTTCCTGGAAATGGTGGAGCGCTATCCCAACCTGGCTTTAAGCCTGAATACTGCCTTTAAGGAGCCCATCCTGGAAGGCAGTAAGTTAATTGGTATCAGGGCCGTAAGGGACGGCCGGGACGTATCCCTCTACGCCGGCCGGATCATCGATGCCACCCAGGATGCCGACGTTGCCGCCGCGGCCGGGGTCCCTTATACGATTGGTGCCGAGGATATGGGCGACAAACAACGGCGCCAGGCCGTGACCCTGGTCTTTCACCTGGGGGGAATCGACTGGGCGGCCCTGAAGCAGGCCGTCAATGCAGGCCAGTTCAAAGACACCAAGATCTCCGACCGGGCCGCCTGGGGCTTTGCCGACATTGGCTCGGCCTACCAGCCTTCCACCCCGCGCCTGCGACTGCGGGGCTTGAATATCGGCCGCCAGGATGACGGCACCATCCTCATTAACGCCCTGCAGATCTTTGGTGTTGACGGCCTGAGCGAGGCTGCCAAAGCTGAGGCCATGCAATTGGCACGGGAGGAACTTCCCGCTATTACAGCTTTCCTGCGCTCCCGGTTGCCCGGTTTTGCCGGCGCCATACTTTTAGGAACGGCGCCGGAACTTTACGTCCGGGAAACCCGCCACATCAAGGCCCTTTACCAGCTGGACCTGAGTGATGTCCTTTTTAACCGCTATTTCCCCGACGCCATCGCCCTGGGCTCCTACCCGGTGGATGTCCAGGCTACTTCACCCCAGGATAAGGGTTACGTTTACGGCCGGCCGGAAGTCTACAGCATTCCTTTCCGTTCCCTGGTGCCCCGGGAAGTGGATAACCTCCTGGTGGTAGGGCGCTCGGCCGGTTATACCCACCTGGCCGCCGGCAGCGCCCGGGTAGTGCCTGTAGGCATGGCTACCGGCGACGCCGCCGGGGTGGCGGCCGCTTACTCTTTGAAGGCAAATAAGAATTTCCGGGAACTGGCGGCCGGCCTCGAAGACATTAAAGCCATTCAGGACCTCCTGGTTAAAGCCGGTGCCAACCTGAAAGACTACAAAATCAAGAATCCCTTTGCCGAACACTGGGCCTTTGCCGGCCTGCAGTTCGTCAATCGCTGGGGGTTGATTGTCGCCGGTTATAATAACGACTGGAAACTGGAAGCCCCGGTCAACCAGGCGAGTTTTTACTATATGACGGCTAATGCCTTAAAATGGGCAGCCGGCCGGGGCGACCTGGTTGCCGCCAAGGCGGCTGCTTTACAGCCCTTTCTTGAACGGGAACCCTTGACCCGGGGCAATGCCGCCCGCCTCCTCCTCACCTACCTGGGCGAGGACGCAGCAGTTTTAGACCCGGCGGTAGCCGTAGCCCGGGCCGGGGCCTGGAGCCTCCTGCCCGTGGAAAAGACGGGAAGCGATCCCCGGGGAATAGTAACCGGAGCGGAAGCCTACTACGCCATTGAGAGGCTTTGCGCCCTGGTGGGAAAAAGATAAAATCATAATTACCGCTTGCTTCCTGCTTCTGGTTATGCTACAATAGACATAACCGCATAATATATCTCCGAGCCAGTGGACCTAAGGTGTTAAAGCTATGGTTACTGGCCTCCTGCCTGTTTGCCAGGCAGCGACGGGGTAGGCGGGGAAACCTGCCTGCCTCCCGGAATGGGAAAGGAGTTTTTAGTAACTTCAGGCACCCCCTTCCGGGTGCCTTATATTTTAGATTAAGGGTACAGGAGAATGCAGGAGGGAGGTGCTCATGTGGTTGACCGGGAAGCCATCCAGGTAGCAGTAAAAGAAGCCGCGGCTAATCATGGCGGCAGGCTGCCCTGTGCGGTTGCCCAGGAAGTGGCCCGTCGCTTGCAGGTTCCCATGCGTGAGGTGGGACAGGCCGCCGATGATCTAAAGATAAAGATTATCCAGTGCCAGCTCGGGTGTTTTGAGTAGCAGGGGGATAGGAATGGAACTCTTTCGGGTGGTAACGCTGGCTGAAGCGCGGAGATTGCTTTCCCGCTACTGGCCCCTGCCGGGACGGCAGGAAGTGGTTTTACCCTTGCTTGCTGCCCTGGGGCGCGAGCTGGCCCGGCCGGTGGTGGCGCAGGACGACGTTCCGGGTTTTACCCGGGCTACCATGGACGGTTATGCCGTGCGGGCAGTTGATACCTTCGGGGCCGGGGAAAGGGAACCGGTAATTCTACACCTGGTAGGAGAGGTAGCTATGGGTCAGCCGGCGAAGGTCACCGTCGGCCCCGGCCAGGCTGTGGCCGTAGCTACCGGGAGCATGATCCCTGCGGGTGCTGATGCGGTAGTAATGGTAGAAAATACTGAAATTCTTGCTGAGGGCAGGGTAGCTGTTTTTAAACCCGTCGCCCCGGGGCAGGATCTGGTGCGCCGTGGTGCCGATGCCCGCGCCGGCACCAGGGTCCTTCCAGCCGGCCGTACTTTACGCCCCCAGGACCTGGGGATCCTGGCCAGCCTGGGAGTTACGCAGGCAACTGTATATGAACCCTGGCGGGTAGGCATCCTGGCTACCGGTAATGAAATCGTCCCTCCCGATGCCGAACCTGCACCCGGCCAGGTTAGAGATATTAATTCCTACACCCTGGCCGGGCTTGCCGGTCAGTGCGGCGCCGAGGTCACCCTCTACGGTATTGCCCCCGATGATCTGGAGGCCCTCACCGCCAGGGTTAGGCAGGCAATGTCGGAAAACCATATGGTACTTCTTTCTGGCGGCAGCTCCGTAGGTACCCGCGATTTGACCGTCCAGGTCCTGGCCGGCCTGGGACAGCCGGGCCTCCTCTTTCATGGTGTAGCCGTCCGCCCGGGCAAGCCCACCGTTGCGGCAGTGGCCGGCGATAAGATGATCCTGGGCCTGCCTGGCCATCCCGTTTCGGCCATGGTTGTTTTCAGGATCTTAATCGAACCCCTGTTACGCTACGGGGGCTACGACCATTTCTTGGGGAAGGGAACGGTGGCGGCGAGGTTAAGCCGGACAATTACTTCCACCCCCGGCCGGGAGGACTATATCCGCGTCCGCCTGGAAGCAGGCCCGGGTGGGTTCCTGGCCGTACCGGTACCGGGAGGATCGAGTATGATCTCATCCATGGTCCAGGCCGATGGCCTGATAACCGTTCCCCTGGAGGAAGAGGGCTTGGAGGCGGGGGCACAGGTAGAGGTTAAATTGTTTTAGCCGGGATATTGTCCAGAATGCGGTGTGTTGCCGGGTCCCGGACACCGGTGCGTAAAAGCAGGGCGCACGCGGATAAAGTCGTGAAGACGAACTAACGTGGATTATGCCCGGGAAAGAAGGGTTGGTTATTGGCACGTAAGGTATTTGTCACCAGCCGGCCCTGGCAGGAGGCCCGGGAGGAATTCCTGCGAACCTTAAGGGCCAACGGCTACCTCGTGGAATTACCGGCTGAAGAAATAGACGTCACCAGAGCCCTGGGCCGGGTGACGGCGGCGCCGGTCTATGCCGCCATCTCCTCGCCTCACTACCCGGCAGCGGCCATGGACGGGATAGCCGTACGGGCGGAAGCAACCTTCACTGCCGGCGAGGGTAGCCCCCTGGAACTGGCCCTTGGTCGCGAGGCGGTGACGGTTGATACCGGCGATCCCATACCGGAAGGTTTTGACGCCGTTATCATGGTTGAAGAAGTAGCCTTTAAAGATAAGGGTGTTGCCGTTATCAGGCGACCGGCCGTGCCCGGCCAGAATATCCGGCCGGTGGGCGAGGATATCACGGCCGGTGAGCTGCTAGTGCCTGCCGGCCATGTCCTAACTCCTTATGATCTGGGGGGAATGCTATCGGCCGGGGTCCTCCGGGTAGCAGTCCGGCCGCGGCCGCGGGTAGCCATCCTGCCCACGGGAACGGAGCTGGTGCCGCCCAACCCCAGCCCGGCTCCCGGCCAAATCCTGGAGTCCAACGGCACCATGCTGGCCGGGCAGGTTACCCTCTGGGGGGGAGACCCCCGGGTTTATCCCATAACCCCCGATGATTACCGGCTTTTGCAGGAACGCCTGCTGCAGGCCGTAGCGGAAAACGACCTGGTTCTCATCAATGCCGGCTCCTCGGCCGGGCGGGATGACTATACCGCCGGCCTGGTGGCCGAGCTAGGGCAGGTGTTGACCCACGGGGTAGCCACCCGGCCCGGGAAGCCGGTAATCCTGGGTGTAGTCGCAGGTAAGCCGGTGATCGGCGTTCCCGGCTACCCCGTATCCGCCGCCCTGTGCGCGGAACTTTTCGCCCGGCCGGTTATCTATTACCGCCAGGGATTGAAACCGCCCCGGCGGGAGCGGGTCCGGGCCGTCCTGGGCCGTAAAATCTACTCCCCCCTGGGCCGGGAGGAATTCGTCCGCGTCCGCCTGGAGAAGGGGGGGGACAGGCTGGTGGCCTTCCCCACTTCCCGTGGTGCCGCCACCATCATGGCCCTGGCTCGCGCCGACGGCATCGTGGTGGTCCCCCGCCTGGCCGAGGGTTTTGCCGCCGGCCAGGAAGTGACGGTATATCTCCTGCGACCACTGGAAACCCTTGAGGGAGGAACTTCAAGCAGCCAGGGCCAGGAGGAATAACTTTTACCTGTGGCCGTGGTGTGGCGGTATGGCCAAGATACCGTTTACCGGAGAAAAGAGGGAGACCGGTGGAAGATAATTTTTGCCGCCAGATAAATTACCTGCGCATTGCCATCACCGATCGCTGCAACCTCCGTTGCCGCTACTGCATGCCGGCCACCGGCGTGCCATTAAAGAGCCACGAGGACATCCTCCGGCTGGAAGAGATTGTCACCCTGGCGCGGGCGGCCGGCAGTACCGGGATTAACCGCATCCGTCTCACCGGGGGCGAGCCCCTGGTGAGGAAAAACGTAGTAACCCTGGTGCGGGAGCTGGCTAAACTTCCGGCCATCAAAGAGGTTTCTCTCACCACTAACGGCATCTTCCTGGGCAGCCTGGCCGGGGCCCTCAAGGAAGCGGGCTTGAGCCGGGTAAATATCAGCCTGGATACGCTGAAAAAGGAACGCTACCGCTATATTACCCGCCGGGGCAACCTCAACAGCGTCTGGCAGGGCATCCGCGTTGCCCTGGCTGCAGGCTTAACACCGGTAAAAATTAATGTTGTCGTCACCAGGGGCTTTAACGATGACGAGATCCTGGACTTTGCCCGGCTGGCTATAGAAGAACCCCTGCACATCCGTTTTATAGAGCTGATGCCCATCGGCGCGGCTGCTGCTTCTGCCGGCGGTTATGTGCCCATGGACGAGATTAAAAGCCGGGTCGAGCGGGTCTATCACCTGGAACCTTTAGCAGACCTGGCGACCAACGGTCCTGCAGTTAACTTTAAAGTCGCCGGCGGCCAGGGCAGTATCGGCTTTATCAGCGCCATGTCCAGTCACTTCTGTCACCGCTGTAACCGCCTGCGCCTGACGGCCGACGGGAAGCTGCGGCCCTGCCTTTACTGGGACGGGGAAATAGACGTCAAAGGGCCTTTGCGCGCCGGGGCATCTGAGGCGGAACTGGCGGCCATCTTTGCCCGGGCCGTCAGCTTGAAGCCGGCCGAACACCACATGGAAACCGGCTGGCGCCAAACCCGGGTCATGTCCCAGATCGGCGGCTGATCCACTTAAAAAACTTTACAAGGAGCTATTACTATGCCCAATGCCCTTACACACCTTGATGATAAAGGCGCCGCCCGCATGGTCGACGTCGGCGCTAAGGCCGTTACCGGGCGGGTGGCCGTTGCTCGTGGACGGGTGCTGATGAGCAAAAACACCCTGGATCTCATCCTGGAGGGGCAGGTGCCCAAGGGCGATGTCCTGGCCGTGGCCCGGGTGGCCGGGATTATGGCCGCCAAAGAAACGGGGTTGTTAATCCCCCTCTGCCACCCCTTGTCCATCAGCGCGGTGAGCGTCGACTTCCGTCCTGACCGGGAAACGGGAGCCCTGGAAATCGAAGCGCGGGTGAAAACCACCGGGCAGACCGGCGTGGAAATGGAAGCCCTGACGGCAGTCAGCGTAGCCGCCCTGACCATTTACGACATGTGCAAAGCCGTCGAGCGGGGCATGGTTATCGATAACATCAGGTTAGTCGAAAAATCGGGTGGCCGCAGCGGCCGCTTCTTGCGGGAAGGTGAGAAACCATGGGACGCATCGTAGCCGTCTGCACCTCGGCCAATAAGGGCGAGCGCAAAAAGAATATCGGCCGCGGCATGCTCATTGCCAACCACGGCCTGGAGGGCGACGCCCATGCCGGTCCCTGGCATCGCCAGGTCAGCCTGCTGGCCATGGAAAGTATTGTCAAAATGCAGGCCAAAGGCCTGAAAGTCGGCCCCGGCGACTTCGCCGAAAACCTGACGACGGAGGGTATTGACCTGGTATCCCTGCCGGTCGGTACGAAATTGAGAATCGGCGACCGGGTCCTGGCAGAGGTGACCCAGATCGGCAAGGAGTGCCACAGCCGCTGCGCCATTTACCGGCAAGCCGGCGACTGCGTCATGCCCCGCGAGGGAATTTTTGTGGCCGTCCTGGAGGGCGGCCCGGTCCAGGTGGGCGATCCTATCGAGGTGGTAGCCTCGTGATCCGGATAGCAATACTTACGGCCAGCGATAAGGGTTCCCGGGGCGAACGGGAGGATAAGAGCGCGGCCGTTATCCGAGAAATGGTGGCGGGGCTAGGCGAAGTGGTGGCCTATGAGGTTGTTCCTGATGAGCGTCAAATTCTAGCCGCAAAGTTGCGAGAGTTTTGCGACGTGGTGGGGGCCGATCTCGTTCTCACCACCGGGGGCACCGGCTTTAGCCCCCGGGATGTGACCCCGGAGGCCACCCGTGATGTAATCGAAAAGGAAGTTCCGGGGTTGCCGGAGGCCATGCGGGCCGCCAGCTTGAAGATCACCCCCCAGGCCATGCTCTCCCGGGCCATAGCCGGCATCCGGGGGAAGTCTCTGATCGTCAACCTGCCCGGTAGCCCCAAAGGAGTGCGGGAAAACCTGGCGGCCATACTGCCGGCCTTGCCCCACGGCCTGGCCATCTTAAAGGGCGAGGCCAATGAGTGCGGGCAGGCGTAAGATTGATTACAGCCGCTTTAGGTTATAAAGAAGCCCCGTTCTGCCATGCGCATAGGGGGGCTTCTTAATTTGATATAACAGTATGTTTATAGTAACGTCATGCGGATATGCTTTAAAGCCAGGTATTCATTGAGGCCGTGATGAGACAATTCCACCCCCAGGCCGCTTTCCTTCCAGCCGCCGTAGGGGAAAGCCACCTCACCGCCGGTTACATTATTAATCCCCACCGTACCGAATTGCAGGCGTTCAGACAGGGCAAAAGCCGTCTTGAGGTTACTTGTGTAGACGTATGCTACAAGGCCGTAAGGGCTGTCATTGGCAAGAGTAACAGCTTCTTCTAAATCGGAAAAACTCATTACGGGAGCCAGGGGACCAAAAGTCTCCTCGGTCATAACCAGCATTTGATGGTTTACATTGGTCAACACCGTAGGCATAAAGAAGTAGCCTGGCCCGGCCTTCTCCGGTCGCTTGCCGCCATATACCACCGTAGCCCCCTTCTTGACAGCATCCTGGAGGTGAGCCAGGGTTTTTTCTAAACCCTCTGATGTAGCCATGGGACCTAGATCCACATCCGGGTTGCGCAACCCATCGCCGATGGTCATTTTGCTTACTCTAGCAAGCACCTTTTCAAGGAAGGTATCGGCAACGGCTCGGTCTACATATACCCGGTTAATGGCATTGCAAATTTGCCCCATATTACGGAAAGAGCGGTAGACCGTCCCCTGGGCGGCAGCTTCCAGGTCGGCGTCCCGGCACACAATAATGGGGCAGTTGCCTCCTAACTCCAGGGAAATCTTTTTGAGGTAAGGGGCCGCCAGGCTCATTATTTGTTTGCCGGTTTCCGTAGAACCGGTAAGGGTTATTTTCTGCACCACGGGACTGGATATGAAGGCCGGACCGATCCTGGTGCCGGAACCCAGTAAGAGATTGATTACGCCGCCTGGTTCCAGGCAGCTGTTTACCAGCCGGACAAATTCGCAGGTAGCCAGGGGAGTATTGCTGGCAGGCTTGACGATTATGGTATTGCCGGCCGCCAGGGCCGGGGCTATTTTCCAGGCGGCCAGCGAGACAGGATAGTTCCACGGCACAAAGGCTGCCACCACACCCAGGGGCTGCCTGATTACCAGGCTCCTGGTGTCACTTTTATTGGTAGGCAATATTTCACCCAAAACCCGCTGCCCCTCTTCGGCATAATAATCCAGCGCTTCAGCGGCGGCCTTTATTTCTCCCAGGGCTTCAGCCAGGGGTTTGCCTTGTTCTAAGGTTAAAAGCCGGGCAATGGCTTCAATATTAGCCCTCACTTCATTAGCAGCCTTATGTAGCATTTCCCCCCTTCGAGCTGGGCTGATATGCGACCACTCCCGGTAGGCTTTACCGGCGGCGTTAATGGCGGCCTGGATCTCAGCATCACCCGCTTCGGGCAAGGTACCGATGGTTTCCAGGGTGGCGGGGTTGATGATTGATTTTTGCTTCTTGCTGCAACTCTCGTAAATGAGCTCGCCGTTAATCAACATAAAAGCATTATGCCTTGACAAGGTTGGTCCTCCTCTCTTAGTTATGCTTATATAAGCATAACGAATACACATACTAATGTCAACATGTAAATACATCATCTTGAGAGAAAAAATTTTTGCTGCCAGGAGGAATCGCAAAAAGAATGTAGAATATAGAAGATGTAAACACAACCTGAGATCATTGTAAGTTGCTCCGGTTTAATTTTAGTATTAAAGGCAGGGAAATTAATGCCTGTACCTCAGGGTTTAAACATGGACCCCCGCATACCCCTCTACTACCAGCTGATGCAGCTTTTTCGCCAGCAGATCGAAGAAGGGGAATATCAACCGGGAGATTCCTTTCCTTCGGAAAATGAATTGTGCGAGAAATTCGGCGTCAGCAGGCCGACGGTGCGCCAGGCCCTTAATGAATTGGTGAGAGAGGGCTTGCTCCATCGCGTCAAAGGGAAAGGCACCTTTATTTCGGTGCCGAAAATCCAACAGGATTTCATGCAAAAGCTGGTAAGCTTTACAGAAGAGATGGAACAAAAGGGTTTAAAAGGCACCACCAGGGTATTGTCCTTACAGGTTGTACCCGCCACCAAAAGTGTCGCCGCCCATTTATCCCTGGCCATCGAGGAACCTGTTTTTCAATTAGAAAGGTTAAGGTTTGTCAATGATGAGCCTATTGTAGTGGTAACCACCTTTTTACCCCAGAAGTATTGTCCTACTCTTATGCAGCAGGACCTGAATAACCAGTCCTTGTATAAAACATTAGAGGCGCAGTACAGTATTCACATTTCCAGGGCCCGGCGTATCCTGGAGGCAATAGCGGCCACGGAAGAATACGCCAAATTGCTAGAAATAGAAGTAGGGGCGCCTATCCAGCTTTCAAGAACTGTCGCCTGGGACCAGTACAACCGGGCGGTAGAATTTTCTATCGCTCGTTACCGCGGCGACAGGAGCCAGTTTACTATTGATTTAATAAGGTAATAAGGAGAGCTTATGCCAGCACTGAGATGTGGCAGCAAGAGAATCGAGTGCGAGGGAGTAATCTTTGATAAAGACGGTACACTGATTGACTCTTTTAAGATTTGGCCGAATTTAATAAAAGTCAGGGTAAAGATTTTACAAAGGGAAATAGGGTTTGATAATGAAATGGCCCGGCTCTTAGAAAAAACTATGGGCCTTCATGAAGGGGGGATTATCCGGCGGAGTCCCATTGTAGTCGGGTCGCGGGAGCAAACAGCGGCAGCTGTGGCCACCATGCTTTTTGTGTATAGAGGCATCCCCTGGGACACAGGTGTGGAAAAAGCTTATCTGGCTTTTGAGTTATGCGATAAGGAAATGGGGATGGCAAGCCAAGCCCTGCCGATACATGGGGCCCGGCAAACTCTAAAAAGTCTTTTTGCAGCCGGGTTCAAGATTGCAGTTGCTACAAATGATGATATGGAACGTACCCGCGCGTTAATGGATTACGCCGGCCTGGCTCCTTACATACATGCTTATGCTTGCCGTGATGAAGTCACGAGGGGCAAACCTGCTCCCGATCTCATATACCTTATATGTGAGCGACTGGGTTTAACAACCGAACAATGCGTAATGGTGGGGGATTCCCTTCTAGATATACAAATGGGGATAAATGCGGGAGTTTATATGGCGGTAGGCGTTTTAACTGGAGCTTTAATTATAAAGGATATAGATGTTTCAAAGTATACGGTTATACATGATATTACAGGTATTGTACCAATTTTCTGATCATCAGAAAAGGATTATGCATTTATTTCCAATTTAAGGGGGGTAATTTTTATGAATTTCAACTACCTCAATAAGGTTGTGTTGATTACAGGAGGTGGACTGGGCATTGGGCGGGCAGCATCATTGCTTTTTGCCGAGCATGGAGCAAAGGTTGTTATAGCCGATTTGAATGAAAAAAATGCTCAGGAGACAGTAGGGCTAATAAAAGAAAAAGGTGGAGAGGCTTGCTATTTCATCGCAGATATCGCCGAAAAAGAGCAGGTTGAGGCATTGTTTAAGGCGGTCCTTGAAAAATGCGGGCGTATAGATGTACTGGTAAACAATGCCGGGATTTATTACCAAGGAAATGCTGTTGAAACACCTGTGGATGTTTGGGATAAGATTATGGCAGTAAATCTTAAAGGAGCTTATCTTTGCTCAAGGGAAGTTATTCCTGTTATGGAGAAACAGGGAGGGGGTGTGATTATTAATGTGTCTTCTGAAGCCGGGTTAGTGGGGATTAAAGGTCAGGTTGCTTATAATGTATCCAAAGCTGGCCTGATAGGCTTGACCCGCAGCATGGCAGTTGACCATGCCCCCATAATTAGAGTTAACTGTTTATGCCCCGGAACAAGCGCGACTCCTCTCGTTGAAGCGTCTATCCGCAAAGAAAAAGATCCGGCAGGAGCAAAAATGAATCTTGAGCAGGTGCGCCCGATGAAAAGATTGGGAACTCCAGAAGAGCAGGCCATGGCCATTCTTTTCCTGGCAAGTGAAGAAATAGCATATGCAACGGGTGCAATATTATCAGTAGATGGTGGGTATACTGCGCAATAATGTAATGATGCTGCGGTATAATTTTAAATATTGAGATGTAAGCACAATATGATATTAAGGCATAATGTCGAGAGGAATGTTTTTACACACTTCTTGCTTAAAGATACTCAACCCCCGACGGCGAATTTGACAAACGCAAAAATCTTTTAATTCGCTGGGGGTAAAAAAGAGTAAATCCTTCCGGTTGGAGGTGGGGTGGAACAGGTTTTGCGATTTTTTGTAAGAAAAAACAAATTGTAGGGAGAAAAAGGTAAAAGGAGGTATGAAATCATGTTTAAGAAAAGAACCCATATCATTTTAGTATTGTTATTGTTAATAGCATTAGTGATATGGGCCGGAGGATGTGCCAAGCAGCAGGAAACCCCTCAAGGTACAGCACAAGGGAGTGAGTTTAAACTACCAGAAAAAATAGTTATCGGATGGGCCCCGCCGGATATTACAGGTGTTTTTAAAACAGCTCAGGATTATTTAGAAAGTGCTGCCAAGGACGCAAAAGAAAAGGTAGGACTTAACATTGAAATAATCACTCGTGCTCCAAGTGCTCATACAGAGTATGCCAACCAAGTGGCTATTCTTGAAAACTTTATCCAGAGAAAAGTAGATGCGATTGTAGTTTCGCCTATAGATGTTGAACCTATAAAACCTGTGATAAAGAAAGCCAATGATGCAAAAATACCAGTAATAGTTGTTAACCTTCTTGAACCCATCGAGGGCATAGAAGTAGCGTCTTATATCGGATTTGATAATGAACAAGCTGCCCGGGTTAGTGCATATGCCGTCCTTGATTACCTGGGCGGGCCGGGAGTTTTAGGTGAAGGAGAAAAAGTAACAGTCTCGCCAGAAACTTACCTGGATGAAGCTTGGTGGAAAGATCTCTATAGCAAAGTAGATACCAATAGTATAAAAGGCAATGTGGCGATAATCGAAGGTGTAGCGGGTGACTTTTTCTCCAACGCGCGCACCAAAGGATTTCGCGATGTGATTAGCAAGTTCCCGGGTGTAAAGATACTTACCGTTTTACCCGCGGATTGGAACCGCGAAAAAGCAGTAAAGGCTGCGGAAAATATACTACAGAACTATAAAGATGTGGATGTAATTTGGGCAGAATGCGCAGAAATGGCTCTTGGAGCTAAGAACGCAGTCCAGGCAGCCAACAGGCAAGACCAGGTGGCTGTATTTAGCAACGATGGTACCCCGGAATCTGTAGATGAGATACGGAAAGGAACTATTGTCGCCGAGACCTGGCACGGTTTTCCTGAATGGGGATGGTATGGAACCAAATTTGCTGCAATGTTGAAATTGGGATTACAAATACCTGAAATCTTTGATGTTCGCCCAAGAACAGAATATAAGGACAACGCCGATATGTTCTATCCGAATCCCAAGCTGGAGCCTATTGACTGGAATAAAATAGTTGATGATGCTAAAGCCCTGAGCAAGTAAACTTTTTAAGTGCAAAAAGGGAGTAGGAGTAAGTTTTCACTCACGCTCCTACTCCCAAACTGTGAGGTTATTAAAGTTGCTTTTAGAGATTTAAAGAATGCTTAAGGAGGGAGAATTTTTAAATTGTGAAGTCGTTATTTGTTGAGCTAAAAAATATAAGTAAAAGATTTTTTGCGACGCAGGCCCTGGATAATGTCAGTCTTAGCATAAAAGAAGGCAGCGTCCATGTTATTTTAGGAGAAAACGGTGCCGGCAAGTCTACTTTAATGAAAATTTTAGCCGGGGTTATAAAACCGGACTCAGGTGAGATTTTCATAAGAGGTAAAAAAATTGAGCTATCCAGTCCCATGGATGCCTTAAACCTTGGCATAGGAATGGTATATCAAGAACTTACCCTGGTGCCAAGCCTGTCGGTCTTTGAAAATATTTGTCTGGGTAATTTACCCCAAAAAGGCAAATCTTTTATTGTTGATTGGGAAAATGCCCGGAAGCGGGCCAGGGATGTTCTGGTACGACTAGGTGCCGACGAAATAAAACTTGATCAGAAAGTAAGAAACCTGAATGTTGGGCAACAACAATTAGTGGAGATAGCGCGGGCGATTTCCCGTGATGTGCGGCTGGTGATTTTAGATGAGCCGACATCGGCACTTACAAATAATGAAAGGGAAAAATTGTTTACTGCTATTAAAGCCTTAAAAAAAGAGGGAGTATCTTTTATATATATATCCCACCGTCTGGAAGAAATTCCGATGATAGGTGATGAAGTGAGCGTTCTAAGGGATGGTAAAGTAATTGATACCAAAACCGTCGGCGAAGTTGATGAACAAACTCTTATAAATATGATGATAGGCCGCACTCTGGAAGAACAATTTCCCAAGGAAGAGGTTGCAAAAGGCGGGGCGGTATTGCGGGTTGAAGAGCTGCAATCAGGCAAAGAGGTACAAGACGTTACTTTTGAGGTTAAAAAGGGCGAGGTTTTAGGTATAGCAGGTTTAATAGGATCCGGAAGGACAGAACTGCTAGAAGCTATCTTTGGGCTCAGGCGTATTGATAAGGGCAGAATATACCTCAACGGTAAGGAATTTAAGCCGGGAAGCCCTGTTGATGCGATACGTTCCGGGATAGCCCTCATAACAAAAGATCGCAAAAACAGCCTGGCTCTACAACTTTCGGTGGAAAAAAATTTGACGCTGGCAAGCCTGGATAAATACAGCAGTTTTGGGGTTGTAAATAAATACAAAGAAACGAGTGAAGCCGCGACATTAATTAAGGAATTAAAAATTGAACCACCGGAACTATCTAGAGCGCTAAAGACCTTCAGCGGGGGTAACCAACAAAAGGTGGCCCTGGGAAAATGGCTGTGCAGTCAAGCAAATATCTTCTTAATGGATGAGCCGACAAGAGGCATAGATGTGGGTGCTAAAGTTGAGGTTTATCGTTTAATTAACAACCTGACAACAAATGGAGCGGCGGTAGTTATGGTTTCATCAGAAATTCCTGAGCTCCTGGGGATGTCAGATCGAATAATTGTTATGCGCTCCGGCCGAGTATGTGCTGAATTTGTCAGGGAAAATGCTTCACAAGAAGCAATTCTCCGAGCTGCATTGGGAGGTTCAGTTGCATGAAAGGGTTAATTGATGTTACTTCAGGAACAGCTACGCCTGCCAAAAAGAAAGAAAATATATTGGCAGAGATTTTTAGTAAAGGGACGGCTTTTTTTGCCCTGTTAATCCTGGTGGCATATTTGAGCATTGCCAATCCAAACTTCTTTCATCTAAATAACTTTATTAACATTGCCAGGCAGTCTTCGATAAATGCCATATTAGCCATTGGAGAAACGCTGGTCATCATCCTGGCCGGGATTGACTTATCAGTTGGATCTGCTATGGCACTGGCAGGTTCGGTAATGGCCGTAGCACTAGTTGAATATCACGTTGGTGTTCCTCTTGGTATACTTCTTGCCTTATTTACAGGAACCCTGGCAGGACTTATAAACGGATATATTATATCGAAAGCAAGGATTCCTGATTTTATTGTCACACTGGGCGCTTTGTCTACCTTAAAAGGCTTAGCGCTGATAGTTACCGATGGTCTCCCTATATCTGGAATTCCTAGTACAATTGTTTGGTTAGGAAGCGGAGATATCATGGGGATACCGGTGGCTGCCATAGGAGCGCTCCTGGTGGCGCTAGTAGGATGGTTTTTATTAAATAAAACCACCTTCGGAAGAGCCGCGTTAGCTATGGGTGGAAATCAAGAAGCCGCCCGCGTGTCAGGAATAAATTTAATAAAGACCAGGGTTTTGGTCTATTGCTTTTCAGGTTTATGCGCAGGTATAGCAAGCATTTTTATGGTAGGGCGCCTTAATTCAGCCAATGCCTTGATGGGAACCGGTATGGAGTTGACTGCCATCGCCGCAGTTATTATCGGCGGGACAAACCTTTTTGGCGGCGAAGGCAGCATCGGTGGTACGCTTCTTGGTGTTATTACCATGGGCGTATTAACAAACGGCTTGGATTTACTCAACATTTCAGCCTTCTGGCAGCAAGTTATCCTGGGTCTAGTCATAATTGGCGTAGTCGTATTTGATCAATGGCGCCGGCGGCGGTGGGGCAATTAAAGCAACTAAGGAGGTGCAGGCTAATGCCCTTTAAGTACAGCATCAGCAACTGGATTTATGGTGAAGAGGAATTACAGGCAACATTTGAGCGGTTGAGCCGTTACGGCTACGATGGCGTGGAGTTAATGGGAGAACCGGCAGAATATGACGTCAAGGAAGTTCTCTCTTTGTGCCAGAAGTATAACCTGAAAGTGTTATCGATTGCCGGCATGTACCCCTGGCCTACCAGTGAGCGTGATCTCAGTAATCCTGATCCAGAGGTCAGGACGCGGGCAGTACAATACCTTAAAAGCTGCTGTGATTTTGCCAGTGAACTTGAGGCGAGAGTTATTATTGTTGTTCCGGCCGCCGTGGCTAAAACCCAGCCCGTTGGCAACCCCCGCGAAGAGGAAGATTGGCTTAGAGCGTATGATAACGAATGGAAATGGGCAGTAGATTCCATCGGTAAGGCGGCAGTTTATGCGGAGAAGCATGGGGTATTTTTAGCCATTGAACCGATTAATCGTTACGAATCATTTTTAGTTAACACCTGTGAGCAGGCTATAAGAATGAAACGCGAGATTGGTTCGCCTGCAGTAAAAATTCACCTGGACACGTTTCATATGAATATTGAGGAACAGAATCCTGCTGATGCCATAAGATTGGCAGGGAAAGATCTGGTGAATGTTCATGTCGCTGATAGTAACCGCACGGCAGTAGGAGAAGGCCATATAGATTTTCATGCTATAATTCAAGCCCTCCTGGACATTGATTATCAACGGACATTAAGTCTTGAGCCTCTCCCGCCTGTACCCGATCCGTATATCGCGGCTCGTATTAAACGTTTTATGCCCTTAAGGGATGATTATGCCCGCCTGTCAATTGAACGTTTAAAAGCAATAGAAAGCGAACTCAGGAGATAAAAAGAGTATATGGTGAGACGCTAGCTAAATTTTAATTTTAGATAAAGGGGAGAAACAATATGAGGAAAGTAGACGTTGTAGGTGTAGCAGTCCTTGGCGTTGGGCGCGCTGGTATGGTCCATGCGCGTAACTTTGCGGAGCATGTACCTGAAGCGCGCCTGGCGGGGGTGTACGATGCCGACAGAGAACGTGTCGATGCGGTAGCCAGCGAACTGGGGACCAAGGGCTATTATAATATTGAAGATTTATTGCAGGACGCCAGCATCGATGCCGTGGTCGTCGCGGCGCCGACCTTTGCCCATAAAGACCTGGTGGTGGCGGCTGCTGCCGCTAAAAAGGCTATCCTGTGCGAGAAGCCCCTGGCGCTAACTCCCGACGAGGCGGAAGCCATGCAGGAGGCGGTTACCGCTGCCGGGGTGCCCTTTGTCATGGGTTTCATGCGGCGCTATGATGAAAATTTCCGCCGGGCCAAGGAGATTATTGCCAGGGGTGATATCGGTCGCCCGCTCATTATTAAATCTACTGGCAAAGGGCCAGGACTGCCGTCGCGCTGGGCGTGGGATGTGAAGAAGAGTAACGGCGTTTTAGGGGAAGTCAACAGCCATGATTTTGATTCCGTCCACTGGCTGATGGAAGCCGAATACGCCTGGGTCTTTGCCAGGGGCAAAAATTTACGCTCAGAGGAGCTAAAAGAGGAGTTTCCCGATTTCTACGATAACGCCCTGGTGATGTTTGAGATGACTAATGGCTGTCTGGGCATGATCGACGGCTCCTGTCCAAGCGAATACGGCTATGATGCCCGGATTGAAATCCAGGGAAGCGAAGGTGTGCTTTTTATCGGTGATATCGCCCGGCATGGCCTGACAGTCTGTACCAGGAGCAAAGGCGTAGCGAAGGATGTCGTCGATAGCTGGCGCAGCCTCTTCCGGGACGCCTATCTAAAGGAAGACAGGCACCTGGTGGAGTGCCTGGTAAAAGGCGTACAGCCGCAGACGACCCTGCAGGATGGGAGACGGGCCCTTAAAGTGGTGCGGGCCGCTAACCAATCAATAATAACAGGGAAAGTGGTTAGCATATAGGGTGACGAATACCAGTTTTTACCGGAGTTTATGTTCACGGAGGCGCCGCGCATGTAAAGACAATATCATGTAATAGCAATTATTCCGGGAGGAAAGTTTTATGTTTAAAGGCGGGTATCTTGGTAAACTTTTACGAGTTAACCTGAGCAATGGTTCCATAGTCGTAGAAAATGTCGATCCAGACATCTATCGCCTGTTTTTAGGCGGGCGTGGGGCGGCGGCCTATTACTATTACCGGGAAATCGGGCCGGACACAGATCCCCTTTCTCCTGACAACAAGCTCATTTTCTTTACAGGCCCCCTTACCGGACTCAGTCTTCCATCGACTACTAAATTCCAGCTGGCCACCCGGTCGCCCATGACGGGCCTCTACCTGTGTTCCAACTCCAGCGGCAGGGTGGGCCCCCACCTGAAATTTGCCGGCTACGACGGTTTGATAGTTGAAGGCCGCGCCGCCAACCCTGTATTCATTTATATTAATAACGACAGCGTTGATGTCAGGGACGCCTCCTCCCTCTGGGAAGAAAGAACTTCCCGAGTTGAAAAAAGGTTAAAGGAACTTGCCGGTGAGCCCCGGGCGGCAGTTATGAGTATCGGACCGGCGGCTTTTAAAGGAGCCGATCTGGCTTGCATCATGGTCGACGGGCGCAGCTTTGGCCGCGGTGGCACGGGCCGGGTCATGGCCAGTAAAAATTTGAAAGCGGTTGTAGTTTATGGTAGCGGTAAAATACCTGTTTACGAAGCTGAAAGGATAAATGATTTAGGCAAGACGGCTGCACAGAGGGCCCGGGAAGGGAAACCGGTACATACCCGGTTCGGCACGGCCCAGTATACAGGTGTAATGAATGAGTTCGGCTGTTACCCGAGCTACAACTTCCGCACCGGTGTCTTCGACGGTATAGATACCATTACCGCTGAATATATGGAAAAGCATTATAAAGTAAAGAACCTGGCCTGTTACCGCTGCCCGGTGGCCTGTGCCCAGCTCTGCGAGGTAAAAGAAGGACCTTTTAAGGGGTTTAAAAGCGATCCGGAATACGAAACCATTGGCGCCTTTGGCGGCCAGTGCGGTGTGAGCGACTTCGGCGCCATTGTTGCCGCCAACAGCCTCTGCGATGAATACGGGCTCGACACCATGTCGACGGGTACGATTATCGCTTATGCCATGGAATGTTATGAACTAGGCCTGTTTACGGAGAAAGAGCTGGGGATGAAGCTGCCCTTTGGCGACGGCGAGGCTATGGTGGCCATGGTAAAGCGTATGGGTGAAATGGAGGGTTTTGGGGCTGAACTGGCGCGGGGTTTTCGTTACCTGGCTCAAAAGTACCCAGCAACAGTACCGTACATGATGCATGCCAAATGGATGCCTTTTGCCGCTTACGAGCCGCGCGGTTTCCACGGCATAGGCCTTTCTTACGGGACTTCCAGCCGGGGCGCCTGTCATAATGTGGGCGGGTGGACCATCCGCGACGAGTTGCTGACGGGAGAGTACGATCCCTTTGCCATAAAAGGCAAAGGGGAACTGGTCAAAGTCATCCAGGATACGCGGGCGTATATCGACTCCCTGGGGATCTGCACCGTGGTAAGGTCGGCCATGGGGTTTACCGACAAGCCGACGGGCAATGTCCTTGAGCTAGTTACCGGCTATGACTTTATGCCGGAATTGATGACCATCGGTGAACGTATTTACACCCTGGAGCGGCTCATTTTAGGGCGCGAGGGAGTAACGCGGGACAACGATTACCTGCCGGACCGCATCATGAAGGAGAAGCTGCCGGAAGGCCCGGCCCGGGGGCATATGTTAAGCAAGGAGATGTACGATGAAATGCTTGATGAATATTACCGCGCCCGGGGATGGGACAAAGAAGGCAGGCCCACGCCGGAAAGGTTACAGGAGCTGGGACTGGAATTTTGCCTGCGGGAAGGTTAAGCAAAATGCGAATAGCGGTGCGTTACCTGGGCCCGGCCTCCAGCTTTAGCAATACTGCCAGCGATGTCCTGGAATTCGACCGGCCGGTATCCCTTCAACAGGTGCTAGATACGATCACGGCCAGGCATAACTATAACTTTACGCCACCGGCCTGGGCTCTCTTACTTGAGGGGCGTGGCGTTGCCAATGAAAATTGGGCCGGTATCCTTATCGAAGCTGATGCGGAAATCACGATTTTACCCCATTTATCGGGAGGATAAAGTAGTATGGGCTATAAAGTAGTAGTTACGCCTCGCTCCTTTGGAGCGACTTCCACCAGACCCCTGGACATGTTGCGGGAAAAGGGTTATAAAGTAGTGCTTAACTTACAGGGGCGCCCTTTCAAACAGGAGGAGCTTCTCGAGCTGGCCGCTGATGCCGACGGCCTCCTGGTAGGGATTGATGAAGTATCTAGGCAAGTGATAGAAGGTTCTCCGAGCTTAAAGGTAATTTCCAAGTACGGCGTGGGTATCGACAACATCGACCTGCAAGCAGCCCGGGAACGAGGTATTATTGTTACCAATACTCCCGGGGTAAATACGGAAGCAGTGGCAGACCTGGCGGTGGCCCTAATGCTCTGCGCGGCCCGCCAGGTGGCCGCAGCCGACCATTCCGTAAGAAAAGGTGAATGGAAAAAGTTTATGGGCGTTTCCTTGTTTAAAAAGACGATAGGCATCCTGGGTACGGGTCAAATTGGGCGAGCCGTGGCCAGGAGGTTAAAAGGATTTGAAACGAAGCTCCTGCTGTACGATATAGCCAGAGATGAAGAGTTTGCGGCCGCGGTCGGCGGTCGCTACGCCGGACTGGCGGAAGTATTGCAGGAGGCCGACTTTGTGTCCGTGCACCTGCCCCTCCTGCCGGCTACCCGCAATTTAATCGGTGAAGCAGAGTTAAGGCGGATGAAGGCCGGTGCCATAATTGTGAATACCGCCCGGGGCGGCATAATCGATGAGACGGCCCTGGTGAAGGCATTGCGCGAGAAATGGATCAGGGGAGCGGCTTTGGATACCTTCAGTGTCGAGCCCCTGGCCAATGAAGAATTAAGGAAGCTGCCCAATGTGGTGTTAACCCCCCACATCGGCGCCTATACCGAGGAAGCAGTATCAATGATGGGCATGCAGGCGGCCAGGAATCTTATCGACGCCCTGGAAGGAAGGCGGCCGGAAAGCGCAATAAACTAAATAAGCCAACCTGGATATTTGGCAAAGGGGAAAAAGGAAGATGAAAAAAGCAGTTTACCTGGAACCGCATGTACTGGAAGTGGTGGAGGATGAAATACCGGCCATCGGCCCGGAGGAAGCCCTTTTGCGGGTGCAGGTTTGCACTATCTGCGGTACCGACCTGCGCATCTATAATTACGGCCATTTTAAAATCCTGCCTGGTACCAAGAGGGTCCTCGGCCACGAAGTGGTAGGGGAAATAGCCGCAGTAGGAAGCCAGGTGCAGGGCTTAAAGCCGGGCATGAGGGTGGCGATCGCGCCGAACATCGGCTGCGGCCACTGCGATATGTGTGTCCAGGGCTGGAACCAGCTCTGTCCAGACTATGATGCTTTTGGTATCAGCCTCGACGGCGGCTTTGCCGAGTATATGAAGATCCCAGCCCCGGCAATCCGCCAGGGTAATATCCTGGAAATCCCCGAAGGGATATCTTACCGGGAAGCAGTACTGGCCGAACCCCTTTCCTGCGTTTATAACGGTTTTGAATCAGTTGCCATTAAGCCAGGAGATACAGTAGTCGTCTTTGGCGCTGGCCCTATAGGTTTGCTGCATGTCCAGCTGGCCAGGCTGGGCGGGGCAACCAAAATTATTCTCTGCGAGCCGGTTGAAGAGCGCTTGCAGGAGGGCAGGCGGTACGGGGCCGATATCCTGGTCAACCCGCAGAAAGAAGATATCAAAGCCGTTGTCATGGAGGAAACAAAAGGGAAGGGGGCGAATGCTGTCATTACCGCCGTCTCGGCGGCAGTCGTCCAGCAGCAGGCCCTGGAAATTGCTGGCGTCCACGGGCGGATCAATTTCTTTGGCGGGTTACCCCGGGGCCGGGAGATAGTATCCCTCAACACCAATTTAATTCACTACAAGCAGCTCGTCGTAACGGGCACCACCGGTGCCAACCACAGGCAATACCGGCGGGCACTGGAGCTTATTGCCGCCAGAAAAGTTGAAACCGGGAGCCTGATCGGTAAAATTTATCCCCTGGAAGCGATTACGGAAGCTTTTCAACAAGGAAATACCGGGAAGAAGATTGCTATAAGCTTTGAAGAACAACCTGTTACCCTTTAGGAAGGAGAACTGGTAATGGCCGATTTTTTACCGTTTAATACTACCTGCGATTTTACTACCGGCGTATTAAACCCGCCTGGCAACCTGATTAGCCGCTATCTTGCCGATATGCAGGGGGTTTTTCATGATAACGACGCCTACGTAGCGATGATGAAGGAGAACCCCAAAATTTATGAGTTCTATAACGTAATCATCCCGGAAGAGGAAGGACACCTGCAGCACTGCACCAGCATCGTCTACCCGGGTAAAGTGGGCAATGAATACTTTATGACCAAGGGGCATTATCACGCTATCCCGGGGACGGCAGAAATCTATATTTGTTTTCGAGGCCGGGGCAAATTGGTGATGCAAACAGTGAAAGGTGACTTTAAAGTCTTGGATATGTACCCCGGGAGTATTTCATATATCCCTCCATTCTGGGCGCACCGGACCATCAATGTTGGCAGCGAGCCGCTGGTATTTTTCGGTGTTTACCGCGGGGATGCCGGGCATAATTACGGTACCATCGAAGAAAAAGGGTTTTATAAACTGGTTATAGAAAGGAACAATATCCCGACAATTATTGATAATCCTCTCTATGGCAGATAGGAGGGGGACAATGGGCCGGAAATATTTAATGGGTATTGATATAGGCACCACCGGTACCAAAGCCGGGTTATTTGACCTGGAGGGCAACCTGGTTGCCGATGCTTATGAAGAATCGGTTTTGCATTATCCTCAACCCGGATGGGTAGAACAAGAGGCCGAAGACTTTTACCGGACCACATGTTTAACTGTGCGCCGTGTACTAGAAAAAAGCCGCATCAACCCCGCCGATATAGCGGCCATCGCCTTTGACGGGCAGATGGCCGGGATTCTGGGGATTGACGACGACTGGCAGCCGGTGACCTGGTATGACTCCTGGCTGGATATTCGCTGCCAGGAATACGTTGACTGGATCCGCGAAAATTATAACGATATTTTTATCAATACCGTAGGCATGCCGCCTACGGTAGCCCACGGCCCCAAAATGCTGTGGTGGAAAAACGAAGAACCGGAGACCTTTAAAAGGATCGCCAAATTTATTGTCCCGTCGGTATACGTGACCGGCCGGATTTGCGGCCTCAAGGCGGAAGAGGCCTTTGTCGATCATACTTACATCCACTTTTCCGGGGTCAGCGATGCCCGTAACATCGCCTGGTCACCGGAATTGCTCGAACTATTTGACTTGCCGCCGGAGAAGATGCCGCGTATCGTGGAACCCTGGGAAATAGTGGGGTGTGTTACGGCAAAAGCGGCCGTAGATACAGGACTGGTTGCCGGGATACCGGTAGCCGCCGGAGCAGGCGACCATGCCGCCAGTTGCCTGGGGGCCGGCCTGGTGGAGAAGGGCCTGGTAGTGGATGTCGCCGGGACGGCTTCTATCCTGTCCTGCTGCGTTGATCGTTTTGTCCCCGATGTAGCCAATAAGACTATTATCATGCCGCGGGCGATACCAAAAGACCTGTGGTTACCACATGCCTACATAGGCGGTGGCGGCCTGTGTTTAAGGTGGTTCAGGGACACCTTCGCCCAGGGGGCCAGGGAACAGGCGCTGCAGCAGAGCATCAGCGCTTATGATCTTTTAAACCAAAAAGCAGCCGCCGCTAGCCCGGGTAGCGAGGGACTATTATTTGTTCCCCATCTCGGGGGTCGAATTTACCCCTACGACAGCAACGTGCGCGGGGCCTGGATCGGCTTTAGCTGGAACCATGACCAGGCGACCTTTTATCGCTCGATCATGGAAAGCATCGCCTATGAGTATTGCTATTATTTGAGTGTCGAAAAACAACTTTACCCGGAACTTGAATTTAAAGAGGTCCGGGTCATCGGCGGGGGTGCCCGCAGTGATTTCTGGAACCAGATGAAGGCCAACATCCTGGGCATACCTTATGTAAAACTGGACCGGGAAGAAGTTGGGATACTGGGTTCTGCCATCCTGGCAGGCTATGCTACCGGTATTTACCGGGAACTTAAAGCCGTAGCGAAGCATATGTCCCGTACCGGCAGGAGGTATGAAGTCGATATTAAGCTACACCAGTTTTATCAACCATATGCCCGGCTGTATGCCGAAGTTTTTGCCAGCCTAGCACCGGTTTATTCGCGGTTGGTGAAATTATCTTCAAGGGCAGGCAAGGGTTCAGAGAACTGACGATTTTAAAGGAAAATTAGGTTGCTGTATGTACGTTAAGTCCGGGTAGAAATTAGAAAAAAGAGAAATAATAAGTTTATAGCCCTAGCCTTTTCATTAGCTGGGCGAAAGTCAGATAAGCACCTGGCGATTTTTTAACCGCCAGGCTTTTTCATGCAGGAAAATCGGAAACCATGGCGAATATATTAGAGATTTTTGCGTAAAGGGTGACCGTGTTGATACAAAATATGGAAGCTGAAGTGCTGGCTGCGCGCCAGATGGGGCGGGAGGTTTTCCTTCTAAAACTGCAGGCCCCGGCAGTTACGGCGGCTGCGCAGCCGGGGCAGTTTGTCCATATTCGCTGTTCAGAAACAATGGATCCCCTGTTGCGACGTCCATTAAGCATTCACGACGTCGGCGACAAGGGGGAAATAGTTTTGTTGTACCAGGTTAAGGGGCGCGGGACGGCCTGGCTGGCCGGGCGGGAGGCAGGCGATAAAATTGATATTTTAGGCCCTATTGGCCGCGGTTTTACTCTGCCGGCCGGTAAAAGGGTCGCTTTAGTAGCAGGGGGGCTGGGTATTGTTCCCTTGCTTTTTCTTGCCCGGCGGGCGCTAGAAGCGGGGAATGAGGTTGACTTTTTTTACGGCGCCCAGGATAAGGAACGCTTATATCAGCTAGAAACGTTAAAAGCCATGAAGATTAACCTGTTCGTGGCTACAGATGACGGCAGCGCAGGTTTTCACGGGCAGGTGACCAGATTGTGGGAGCATTATCTCGAGGAAAGAACTTATCACCGGGGTTATGCCTGCGGCCCGAGGGCCGAATTGGCTGAATTCGCCCGCCTGGCAGCGAAATATTCTATGGCGGCAGAGGTTTCTTTGGAAGAAAAAATGGCCTGCGGGTTAGGGGCTTGTCGCGGCTGTGCGACAGCCCTTCTTGATGCCCGGGGGAAAATATATTACGAAAACGTATGCACGGGTGGACCTGTTTTCAATGCAGCCGATGTGTATTGGGGAGACCAGGTAAAATGAAGCAAACTGTGAATAGATCTAGAGTTAACCTGGAAGTTCAGCTCGCCGGTTTAACTTTACAGAATCCAGTTATGCCGGCCTCCGGTACCTTTGGTTTTGGCGAGGAATACGCCCCTCTTTTCGATTTAAACCGCCTGGGCGCGATTGTTGTAAAAACCATTACCCTGCAACCGCTTATTGGTAATCCACCGCCACGCTTAATGGAAACTCCCTGCGGAGTCCTTAATTCAATAGGGCTGCAGAACCCGGGACTGGAGGTCTTTATCCGCGAAAAACTACCCTACCTGCGCCGGTTTTCCCCACCCCTGATTGTCAATATCGCCGGCAGGACAATTGATGAGTATGCGGAACTGGCGGAACGTTTGAGCGCTGCCGGCGGGGTTGCCGCCCTGGAGGTAAATATCTCCTGTCCCAACGTTAAAGAGGGCGGCATCGTGTTTGGCACGGTACCGGATATGGCGGCCCGGGTGACGGCAGCAGTTAAAAGCCAAACCCATTTACCGGTAATAGTTAAATTAACACCCAATGTGACGGATATAACGGCAATAGCCAGGGCCGTTGAAGAGGCCGGCGCCGATGCCCTTTCCCTGATTAATACCGTCCGGGGCATGGCCATTGATATTAAAACCCGCCGGCCCGCCCTGGCAAATATTGTGGGTGGATTGAGCGGCCCGGCCATTAAACCTGTAGCCCTTTATGCCGTCTGGCAGGTGGCTCAAGCGGTAAAAATACCGTTAATAGGCATGGGTGGCATCATGACCTCCCGCGATGCCGTTGAATTCCTGCTGGCGGGGGCTACTGCCGTTGCCGTGGGAACGGCCGGTTTAGTTAACCCGACGGCTATAATTGAAATTATTGCCGGCCTGGAGGACTATCTTGTTGAGCAAGGGTTAAACGACATCAGGGAGCTAATCGGAGCAGTCCAAATATAATTTAGAAAAGGGGAGAGCTTTTATGTTAAGTCGCGACGAAATAATGAACATCTTCAGGCGTACAGGGGTTTTGTGGGAAGGGCATTTTGTCCTGACTTCCGGTCTACACAGCGCCCATTACCTCCAGTGTGCCCGGGTGCAGCAGTACCCGGAGGAAAATACCCTCCTTTGCCGTGAGCTGGCGGAAAAGTTTCAGGGTCAGGGCATTACCACTGTCATTGGGCCGGCGATCGGAGCAATTATTATGTCGTATGAGATTTCCCGCCATTTAGGCACAAGGGCGTTATTTGCCGAGCGTGAAAACGGGGTGATGACCCTGCGGCGAAGCTTTACCCTGGAACCGGGCGAACGGGTCCTGGTAGTTGAAGACGTTATTACCACCGGTGGCTCGGCCCGTGAAGTAATCGAGGTAGTAAAACAGCACGGGGCTATCCCGGTCGGTGTGGGCGCCCTGGTTGATCGCAGCAACGGTCGTGCGGACCTGGGCGTACCTATTCAATCCCTCATTACTTTTGATATCGAAACCTACAGGCCTGAAAACTGTCCCCTGTGCAGGGAAGGATTGCCCATTGTCAAACCCGGTAGCAGGCAAATTACAGTTATGCCTTAAGAAGGCAAGTTATACGTTTATAGAAATAGAGAAGGTACAAACAATGAATTTACCCCAAAGCACCAACATTTTATCTACTTTTACGGGGAGAGCAAGGGTGCTCCCCCAGGCGGGTTACGGGGTCGCCATTTTATCCAGTTTACTTTATGGAGGCAATATTATTGTCGCCCGGGTGGTTACCCCTATGATGCCGCCCCTCGCCCTTTCCCTTGTTCGAGGTGCCCTTGGCCTTTTAGTGTTAATCCCCTTTGGAAGTATTGTCACCGGCTTCAGGTCAACGTAGTTGCAGGTATATCTCTGGGCTCTATACCCCGGATGGTTTTTAATGAATTGCCGGGGTTGTAATTTTTTTAGGGACTAGCAGGATTTTATAAAAGATTGTAGAATAAAGCCATCTAGGATCCAGGATCCCAAACTGGTGGATAAGGATGTGTATGGATGGCTGAAATCCAAGTCCAACTAGAAAACCAGAGGCGGCCTTTAAGATATACTGTTTACCAGTATCTCAAAGAGAGCATTTTAGAGGGGCGTTATCAAAAAGGGGACAGGCTTACCGAGGCTGAAATAGCAAAGGAATTGGAAATCAGCCGGACACCGGTGCGCGAGGCTCTTCGCAAGCTGGAGCAAGAAGGACTGGTTTCTTATGAGCTAGGGAAAGGAATTGTAGTTATTTATTTAGGCGCCAAAGATATGCTAGAAATTTATTCAATTATGGTTGCCCTAGAGGGAATGGCCGCGCGCCTGGCGGCCGAAAACATTTCCCCTGATGAGATTGAAGCACTGGAAAAGATACTTGCCGAGATGCAGGTGGCTATTGATGATAACGAGGTGGGCAAATATCAACAAGCCCACAGGGAGTTTAATGAAATTCTCTTTGCTAGTTCCAATAATAAACACCTTCTCAGCCTATTAAGATTGTACCAGGATTATATAGTGCGGACGGAGAGTATAACCTGGTATAAAAAAAGAGACAGGCTAATGCAAGAACATAGTGGTATCTTAAATGCTATCAAGGATGGTGATAAAGAGAAGGCCGAAACCCTTATGAGAAAACATGTAGAGCATAGCAGGCAGGTTTATTTGGCAGTAATCAATGATGATAAAGCCTGACATTTATTGTTCGAGTTTGAAAACATCTGATTTTATGGGGTAGATTTATCGATGTATGTTAAGGGCAAAATCATAGAGCAAAGAAAATTAAGATCTGAATATAATATTCTAATTATTGAACAGGCTGAAATAGCCCGAAAAGCAAGGCCGGGGCAGTTTATAATGTTACAGGCATGGGAACGCGGGGATATTGTTTTACCCCGTCCCTTTAGTTTATATCGTATTTTACCCGCCAAGGGGCAGTTGCATATTCTCTACAAAATAAGAGGAAAAGCAACCCTGGAAATGTCCCGGCGCATACCCGGTGAAGAAGTAAAACTTATTGGTCCCCTCGGTAACGGTGCCGATTTGCCAGAGACCGGCAATATTGCCCTCCTTGGACGCGGTATAGGGGCAGCTCCTTTAATGGCCATAGCAGAAACGGCTTATAACCGGGGGCTGGTAGTATATACTTTTCTTTCGGCCAGGAAGAGGGAATTGATCCCCGGTGTGGTAGATTTTACCCGTTATTCAAGCAAGGTTGTTTTATCGACAGATGACGGGGAGGAAAATGAGGGACGCCTGTTAACCGTTCTCCTGGAAGAGCTAATTACCAAGGAAGGAATCAAAATAAAAACTGTTTTTACCTGCGGTTCAAAGCGCCTGGCGCAAGGGCTCCTGCCAATGGAAACAAAGTATAACTTTAGGGCTTATGTTCTCCTGGAAGAAGTTATGGCCTGTGGTATTGGTTCTTGCAAAGGTTGTGTATGCAAAGTAAGAACCCCGGGTACACCTGAAGGCCATGCTTATAAAAGAGTGTGCAAGGACGGCCCGGTTTTCCCTGCCAGCGAGGTGATATGGTGAAGGATTTAGATCTTACGAGTGAACTGGTCCCGGGTTTAAAACTAAAAAATCCTGTCATGCCGGCGTCGGGCACCTATGATTACGGTGACGGTGCCAATGCCTTTAATCCATCCTTGCTGGGGGCCATAGTGACCAAAAGCGTATCAGCTTTTCCCCGTAGCGGTAATGCGCCGCCCCGGATCCATGAAACCCCCTGCGGCATATTAAACGCCGTGGGTATACCCTCGGAAGGGGTAGAAGCCTTCCGGCGCAATACTTTGCCAGGCCTAAAGCAATATAATACGGCATTAATTGTTAGTGTGGCCGGTGAAACCCCGGAGGATTTTGCGCAGGTTATAAGTTGCCTGGAAGAAGAAAACGGGATCGGCGCTTATGAATTGAACTTTTCCTGCCCCAACCTGGGCGATGGTATTCCTTTTGGTACCAATCCCGAACTGCTCTACCTGGCAGTAAAACAAATCCGCAAGGTAGCCTCGCGGCCGTTAATCGTTAAATTGTCTCCCAATGTGGTGGATATCAAGCTAATGGCCCGTCAGGCTCAAGATGCAGGTGCTGACATCCTTACTGTTGCTAATACGCTTACAGGTATGGCTATTGATGTGCGACGGCGGCAGCCTGTACTGGGAAACATTTTCGGCGGCCTGTCCGGCCCGGCGATAAAGCCTGTAGCCCTGAGAATGGTGTGGGAAGTAGCCGGTGCAGTAGACATCCCGGTTATAGGCGTTGGTGGGATTACCGATACTACCGACGCCCTGGAGTTTATCATGGCGGGCGCCAGAGCCATCCAGGTAGGGACCGCCAATTTTGCCAATCCTAAGGTTATGCTGGAAATTATTGAGGGTATCGAGAGTTATATGGAGGAGAATGGGTTTACCAGGCTGGCCGATATCGTCGGCCTGGCCAGAAGATGAGAGAGGGAGAATCTTAAAGAGGAGGTGGACGGGAATTTAGTTTTAAGTCTTAATGGGCACGCAATGGAGCTGAGGGGATGAAGGTGGAAAATCTAAAATGTGGAGGAAGCAAGCAGGGAAAAATAACCACAAAAGAAGTCTTTAACATCACATTAAGAAACAAGTTTGCAAAAATCGGAGGGATTAATAAATGAAGCACCAGCGGTTGATTTATTTAATAACGCTTGTATTGAGCATTACCTTGCTGCTGGCGGGGTGCGGGGGCAAGGGCGGCACCACCGGTCAAGAAAAGGGTAAGGGAGAAAAAGTTCTCAAGATAGGGGCTTCCTTATCTTTTACCGGCCAGCTTTCCCGGGAAGGCAACCTGACGAAGAAAGGTTACGACCTCTGGGTTAAAAAGGTTAACGAAGCCGGCGGCATCAATGTGAACGGCGAGAAATACAAGGTAGAAATTGTTTATAAAGACGACCAGTCGGAAGCCCAGCGCAGTGCCAAGTTGACCGAACAGATGATAACGGAAGAAGGGGTCAACTTCTTATTGGGTCCCTATTCCAGCGGTATTTCGGCGGCTACTGCGGCTATCGCCGAGAAGTACAACAAGCTGACCATCGTACCCCTGGCCAATGCTCCTTCTCTCTACGAACAGGGATATAAGAACCTCTTCGGGGTTTTGCCCCTGGCGACGACTTATTTGAACGGCGTCCTGGACCTGGCCAAAACGCTGGATCCCAACCTGAAAAAAGTTGCCATTATTTCGCCGGATGCCCTCTTCTCCTTGTCGGTAGCCGAAGGAGCCAAGAAATATGCCGAAGCCAATGGTTTCCAGGTAGTATACTACGACAAATACCCGGCTGATACGAAAGACCTGTCTTCAATGATAACCAACATCAAAAATGCAGGTGCCCAGATTTTATTAGGAACCGGTTACCTGGCCGACGGCGTGCTGGCGGTACGCAATGCCAAGGATTTAGGGTACAAGCCGGCCATAATGGCCTTTACCATCGCTACTTCCATACCAGACTTCCGCAACTCCCTCGGGGCTGATGCCGAAGGCATAATGGGCGGAGAGTGGTGGACCCCGAATATGAAGTGGACGGGCGATATTTTCGGCTCGGCAGAAGATTATGCCAAACTTTATAAGGCCGAATACAACGAGGATCCTGCTTATTACAGCGCCGCCGCTTCAGTAGCCGGCGTCATCCTGCAGAAGGCTATTGAAAAAGCCGGCAGCCTGGAAGTAGATAAAGTACGCGACGCCATGCGCAGCCTGGACATTCAAACCTTCTGGGGCCCCATCCGCTTTAACGAGCGCGGTGTCAACGTCGGTACGAGCAGTGCCGCGGTGAGCCAGATTCAAAACGGCCAGGTTGTAGTCGTCTGGCCCGAGGAATTACAGCAGAGCAAACCCCTTTACCCCAAACCATAAGGCAGGAAGGATAAGCTAAAAAACATGAGGCGGCATGCCTTTTGCCGCCTCATGTTTAAAATCATTCAGCGGCTTTAAGGGGGATTATTCAAAGTGGACTTGCAAGTGATCATCAACGGCATACTCCTGGGAGGATTGTACGGGCTGGCGGCAGTAGGCTTCTCTCTAATCTGGGGCGTAATGAATATAGTTGATTTGGCCCAGGGGGCTTATCTGACGCTGGGGGCTTACATTACCTTCTGGCTTTTTAAATTATGGGGCATTGATCCCTTTCTCACCTTACCTGTATCGGCACTTATCTTGTTCGGGCTGGGATTTTTAATTGAAAGCCAGATTATTAAGAGGGTATTGCGCTATGGCTTTGTAATGCTACTGGTAGTAACTTACGGGCTTAACCTTTTATTGCAGAACGCTATGCTGGTGGCCTGGTCGGCAGACTACCGCTCGGTTACGCCGGCGTATAGCGGGGCTGGTTTGAACATTGGCGGCGTTAATATTCCTTATATACGCCTGGCTTTATTTATAGCTGCTTTATTACTCGTCGGCCTCTTAACTATTTTTCTCAACAAAACTCGGGTGGGCAACGCCATCAGGGCTACGGCCTTAAACAGGCTGGCCGCAAACCTGGTAGGTATTCGTACGGAATTTATCTATGCCTTAACTTACAGCCTGGCAGCAGCCGTGGTAGGCATGGCCGGTTCCTTGATTTCCATGGTCTATACCGTTTCACCCAACCTGGGCGGAGCTTTTATGACCAAAATATTTGTCGTTACGGTTTTAGGGGGATTTGGCAGTTTGCCCGGTGCTGTGCTGGGCGGTCTGATACTGGGGATTACAGAGGCCTTTACTGCTTCTTATATTGCCCCCGGCCTTATGAACGCCGTGAGCTTCATCCTGCTGGTAGTGATATTGATATTCAGGCCCCAGGGACTCATGGGCAAGCAATTTTACGGTGCTTAATTCGGGATGTTAAAAGGGGAGAACTTTATGAACAACAGTGCTGTGGCTAGGCGACGTTTTCCGCTATCGATTGTTGTCCTGCTTGCGGCTGTAGTAATCCTCGCCATATTGCCATTTTATATTCGCGGCTATTGGATAAGAGTGCTCACCACACTTTTTATGTCCGCCGTATTAGCCGAAGCCCTTAATCTCGTTGTCGGCTATGCCGGTTATGCAGCTTTTGGTAACGGCGTGTTTTTCGGCCTCGGTGCCTACACGACGGCTGTTTTGATGACCCGCTTTGGATGGTCTTTTTTCCCGGCCATGATTGCCAGTTGCTTTCTGGCGGCAACTGTAGCTTTTCTCCTGGGGTGGCCTGTTTTAAGATTGCGGGGCCATTACTTTGCCATTGCTACAATTGGTATTAATATGGCGGTAATGGAAATAGTAACCTATGTAGGGATTACAGGCGGCGGTAAAGGAATAAGCTTGCCTTTATTTCCCGGTGATATTGTTAAACAGGGCTTATTCTTTTATTACGGCATGTTTATTTTATTAATTATTAGCGTGGCCATAACTTACTGGATTGCCAACAGCCGGTTGGGTTACGGGTTGCGGGCCATAAAAACCGAACCGGAAGCAGCGGAAGTCATGGGGGTTAATACAACCCTTTACAAAGTTTTAGCCTGGAGTATTAGCGCGGCAATTACCGGGATAGCCGGTTCGCTGAATGCCTACTGGTTAACCTTCCTGGAACCACTTTTTGTTTTTGATATTATGATTTCGGTAGAAGCCTTCGTAATGGTACTTTTAGGTGGACCGGCAACAATTTTTGGACCTGTAATAGGGGCCTTCTTCTTGAAGCTGCTTTCAGAGCTAATCTGGAGCCAGTTCACTCTAATTCATATGGGCGTTTTAGGGTTGATCATAGTCGTTATAACTCTCTTCTTACCTTCGGGAATTATGGGATTATGGCGCCAGATGACGCTGCGCTGGAATAAGGCGAATACGGCCAGGACCTCCCCGGGAAGCCAGTAAGAGGATTATGGAGGAGATGGGTTAAATGGCTCTTCTAGAAGTAAAAAATGTAAGCCGCTCATTTGGTGGCGTGCAGGCAGTAAATAACGTATCCTTTGAAGTCAATGAGGGAGAGATAGTGGGTCTTATCGGGCCCAATGGTGCCGGTAAAACAACAATGATGAATTTAATTTCCGGCCTTATTAAAGTTAATGAAGGAGAAATTCGTTTTCAAGGTGCCCGCTTAACTGGTCTCAAACCCCATGCTATTGCCCATAAAGGAATTGCCCGTACTTTTCAGATCGTAAAACCGTTCCAGGGGATGACGGTACGTGAGAACGTAATGATGGGCGCGTTATTTCGCTCAGACCTTCGTGGTTTAAAAGGTTCCGCGGTAAAGAACATCGTTGATGAAGCCCTGGAATTATTAGAACTTGATAGACGGGCTGAAGCGCCTGTCGAAGAATTGAACCTGGCCCAGAGGAAGCACCTTGAACTTGCCCGGGCCATGGCCATGGGACCGAAGTTACTATTATTGGACGAGGTTATGGCCGGCTTAAACTTAAAAGAAATTGAACGTCTGATGGAACTGGTCCGGAAGTTGAATGCACGCGGCGTTACCATCCTGGTAATTGAACACGTGATGAAGGCCGTAATGGGGCTCTCCAAACGGGTTTTGGTCATGCATCACGGCAGTTTAATTGCCCAGGGCCCCCCGGAAGTGATAACCCAGGATCCTAAAGTAATTGAAGCTTATCTTGGTAAACGGCGGCATAAGGGGTTGCATAAGGAGGCAAGGTGAAATGGCGGCTGTAGTTAAGACGGGGTTAAAACCTATTATAACCCTGAAGAATGCTTCTACAGGTTACGGGATAGCCCAGGCCTTGTGGAATGTTTCACTGGAACTTTACCCCCGGGAAATTGTAGCCTTAATTGGCTCTAACGGGGCCGGCAAAACAACTGTGCTCCGGGTTTTATCAGGTGTTTTACCTTTATGGAACGGCGAGTATAGACTCAACGAAGAAGCCGTAAAAGGCTATACGGCCCCGGATCTGGTCCATAAAGGCATCTGTCATGTACCTGAGGGCCGGCAATTATTTTTTGGCCTGTCTGTGGAAGAGAATTTGCGCATGGGTGCTTTTGCGTTAAAAAAATCCCGGGCGGAAATTAATAAGAGCCTGGAATGGGTATACAATTTCTTCCCCGAAATTGCCAAACGACGCAATCAACTGGCTGGCACCCTCAGCGGCGGCGAACAACAAATGGTAGCCATTGGACGAGGGTTGATGGGTAACCCTACCTTACTTCTTATTGATGAACTATCCCTAGGTCTGGCTCCGGTAATAGTAGATAGAATATATGAAACCCTTCAGAAGATCTACCAGGAGCAGGGAATAACAATTTTAATAGTAGAACAGGATATGGAGCTTGCCCTTTCGGTAGCCAGCCGGGCCTACGTCCTTGAGAACGGCAGTATCTCAGTATCGGGTACCAGCAAGGAATTAATGGATAATGATAAGATACGTGAGGCTTATCTGGGCGTATAAGGGTAGCAAGGAAATTTATAAATATAGTGCCATCTATCAGAAATAAGATAGGTGGCTTTATTTGTATCCTCCTGGAAGTTTTTAGCAGACTTTTCTATCTGATTATTTTTGAATCGCGGCCAGCTAATATTTACGGTTTTGCGTGGAGCTTTTAGGAGACATTTAATAACTTTTGGCCGTATTGTTTGTAAATGATAACAAAGGTGATTTACATTACAAAAGAGAAATAAAAAAATGCTTTTTTCGCAATTCTGGTCAAGGATACCGGATGGTTCTGACAAAAAGGAGGCGGGTTTGGGTGTGAGCGGATTTGCTTATATTTCACCTTCAACTAAAGAAGAAACGTTGACGGTTCTCAGTGAGGCTGGAGAGAAAGGCCGGATCGTGGCCGGGAGCACCAATGTTTTACCTGATATAAGGGCGAGAAAAATCGCGGGCTGTATTTTGGTTGACATCAGCCATTTGCGCGAGCTCAAAGGCATCGAAATTGCAGGAGACACTGTAACTATTGGTAGTCTGACGACGATAAGCGAATTATTACAGTCCGCAGTAATCGCCAAGGAGGCCGGTGTCTTGTGGCAGGCTTGCCGGTGTTTTGCCGATCCGCTGGTTCGAAACCGGGCGACCATCGGCGGCAATATTGCCAATGCCTCCCCGGCGGCCGACGGGGTCGTTCCTCTCCTTGCCCTTGAAGCTACTGTGAATGTAGAAAGCAAGGCCAGGGGCAAAAGGGCGATCCCGCTAGATGAGTTTTTTACCGGACCGGGTAAAAGCGTCCTTGAACCCGGGGAACTGATAACTTCGGTGTCTTTTGCGAAAACGTCGGCAATGAAAAGTGCCTTTATTAAGTTCGGTTTAAGAAAAGCCATGGCAATTTCCCTGGCCAGTATTGGTATGGTGGTTGGTTTTAATGGAGACACCATTGCCCGGGTCAGTATTGCACTGGGCGCATTGGCGCCCACGCCGGTGCGGGCCAGGGAGACCGAAAAATATTTAGCCGGCAAAAAAATCGATGATGAAATAATTGCCAGGGCGTCGGAGCTGATAAAAACAGAGGTTAACCCCATCAGCGACGTGCGGGCCTCCCGGGATTACCGCCAGCATTTAACCGGGGTGCTTTTCAGACGGGCAATAGAGGCGGCACTGGCTTAAGGGAGGTAAAAATAATGGAAATAATGCGAGAAATTACCGTCACTGTTAACGTTAATGGTATACCGGTCAGGGCCGCTGTTTCTCCCCAAGAATCGCTGCTGGATTTTTTACGTTACCGGGCCGGGGCCACGGATGTAAAATGCGGTTGCAATAAGGGTGACTGCGGCACCTGTACGGTGATTTTAGAGGACCGGGCAGTAAAATCATGTCTCGTCCTGGCTGCCCAGGCCGATAATAGACGGGTTTGGACGGTCAGGGGCCTGGAAAAAGATCCTTTGATGCAGGCTTTGCAGGAAAGCTTTGCTACCCATGGTGCGGTCCAATGCGGTTTTTGTACGCCGGGGATGCTGTTGACGGCAAAAAATTTCCTAGAACACAATCCCAAACCAGACCGGGCGGAAATTAAAGAAGCTATTGCAGGTAACCTCTGCCGCTGTACCGGCTATAAGAAAATTGTAGACGCTATAGCTGCAGTTGCAGCAAGCAGAACTGGCGACAGGGCTTAAGGGGGGACGGGCGGATGGAATTGAACGTTATCGGTAAAGGCCTGCCAAAAGTCGACGCCTGGGCTAAAGTAAAAGGGAAAACTGTTTATGCTGATGATTTCAGCCTGCCGGGCATGCTCTATGCTAAAGTGTTAAGAAGCAAATACCCGGCCGCCAGGATACTGTCTATCGATACCAGCCGGGCTAAACAGCTACCGGGCGTGCATGCAGTCCTCACGGCCAAAGATGTACCCAACAATAACCTGAGAGCTAAATTTGGCCAGAGTACTGATGTTGGTGCCCAGTTTGAAGGGTTATACAGGGTGCTTGCCGAAGAAAAAGTACGCTTTTTAGGTGAGCCGGTAGCCCTGGTAGCGGCTGAAAGCTTGCAGATTGCTGAAGAAGCCCTTGATTTAATTGAAGTTACCTATGAACCTTTACCGGGTGTTTTTGATCCAGTTGAGGCCTTGAAGCCAGGGGCTTATCCGGTGGGGGAAAACGAGAGCAATGTTGTATCCCGGTTCAAAATCCGTAAGGGAGATATCGATGCCGGCTTTGCCGCGGCTGATGTAATCGTTGAAAACACCTATCACGTTCCCTTTGTAGACCACGCATACCTGGAACCTGAATCGGGAGTAGCCTGGCTAGATGAAGACGGTGTCATCAACATCCGGGTATCAACCCAGGTAATAGAGCATTTTCGTACCGTAGCCGAAGTTCTAGGGCTGCCGCAAAATAGGGTGCGCGTTATTGGCACCTGGCTTGGCGGCGGTTTTGGCGGGAAAGAAGATATTACGGTAGAAAGTTTCCTTGCTCTCTTGGTCTGGAAAACGGGGAGACCGGTAAAATTGACCTATACCAGGGAAGAATCCCTTTTGGCCCACAGCAAGCGGCACCCGTTTTTAATGAAATACAAAACCGGCGCTACTAAAGACGGGCGCATAATAGCCTTAGAAGCAGAACTTATTGCTGACGCCGGGGCTTACACTTATTTAACGCCCTGGGTTTTGCTCTATGCTACTGTTAATGCTGCCGGGCCTTATGATATCCCCAATGTTAAGGTTGATAGTGTAGCAGTCTTAACTAATAATCCTTTTACCAGCGCTAATCGCGGGTTTGGTGCTATCCAGCCTAATGTGGCCTATGAATCCCAGGTCGATGAACTGGCCCGCGTTCTGGGGATGGACCCCCTTACTATCAGGCAGAAAAACTGCTTGCGCCAGGGCGCCTCATTGGCGACAGGATTTACTTTCGACCGTTATGTCGCTTTGCCTGAAGTTGCTGAAAAGGCATGGCAGGCTCTGGGGCCTGCTAAAGAGAGCCAGGATAAACGTATCCGGATCGGCCGGGGCCTGGCCATAGGGATGATGAGCTATGGTCGTTTGACTTTCCTCCACGATAGCTCCCGTTCCTATGTAAAGCTGGAACTGGACGGCAGTGCAGTAATTCGTTGTGGCGTTCCTGACTTGGGCGGCGGCCAAGCCCAGGCTCTTTGCCAGATTGTGGCGGAAGAATTAGGAATACCAATTGAAAAAATCAAGATCTATATTTCTGATACGGCTTTAACTCCCTTGGCCGGTACAACTACAGCTACCAGGCAATTATATATGTCTGGCAATGCTACTTTGAAGGCTGCCAGGGAAATTAAGGAACGGTTGTTGACCAAAGCCTCAACCATGCTAAATGTCAGGAAAGCGTATCTGAAAATAGAAAACGAGAAAATCGTGAGTTTAGTTGAGCCGGGCAATTTCGTTTCTTTAAAAGATGTAATTGCTCAATGTTCGTCCGAGGGTATTGAGCTCTTCTGCGAAGCCCAGTTCAATGCCCCCTTTACTGATATACCGGCCTCGGAGTTGATTACGGGCCAAACCCATCCTGATTTTACTTTTGGTGCTTACGCCGTTGAAGTTGCCGTCGATCTCGAGACCGGTGTGGTAGAAGTCCAGAAAGTAGTAGCCTGTTATGATGTCGGCAAGGCGCTTAATGTGCTTAATGTCGAGGGGCAGCTTGAAGGTGGTGCAATCTATTGCCTGGGCTATGCCCTGATGGAAGAACTGGTGGTCGACCAGGGCAGGTTGAAAACGCCTTCGTTCTCGGAGTATTTGATTCCCACAGCAGCGGATGTACCTGATGTAGAGACGATTTTAGTTGAATCAGGGTCGGGGTTGGGTCCTTATGGAGCTAAAGGCGTTGGTGAACCGGCCTGCAATTCCATTGCCCCGGCGATTCTCAATGCCATTCGTGATGCCGTCGGCGTCAGGATAACTTCTTTACCGGCAACGCCGGAAAAAATAGTATTTGCCATGCAAAAAAAGCAATAAAGTAACTTTACGTATGTAGACCATGGGAAAGGGGTGAGAACGGCATTTAAAAGCAAATAAACATTGGTACAAAAGAGAAAACAGTCAACAAAGAGGGCGAATTAGTAAAAGGTAAAGTAAAGTAAAGCAGAGGAGGAAAACAAATGCTAAAAAGAAGAACGATAAAGTTTCTTGTTGTCTTTATGCTCCTGGCATTGGCTTTCACGTTAATTGCCGGTTGTGGCAGCGGGAGTAAAGGCAAGGAAGAAAGTAAAGCAACAGATTCAAAAACGGTAAAGGTTGCTTTCCTGGGGCCACTGACCGGTCCGAATGCCATGCAGGGTGTGGGTGCGCGGAACGCCTTTAAACTGGCCATCGATCAGGCTAATGCTTCCGGTAAGCTGCCTTTTAAGATTGAGGTAGTAGATCTTGATGACGCTTCCAATCCCGGTACCGGGGCTTCAGTAGCCCAGAAAGCAGTAGCCGATCAAGATGTAGTTGCCGCCAGCGGTCACTGGAACTCACCTGTGGCCGAAGCAACGATTCCCATCTTTAAATCTGCCGGCGTACCCCTGGTGATCTGGGGCGCCATTAGACCGACACTGACCAGTAAAGAAAACTATCCCTATATTACCCGCGTTTGCCCGACCCAGCAGCAGGAGAACTTGCCCCTGGCCAATTTCGTAATTAACGAGCTGGGTCGCAAGAAGTGGGCGATTATTTCTGATACGACGACCTATGGCAAGAGCAATACCGAAGCCTGGAAGAATGAAGTCAAGAAATATCCCGGTGCGGAAGTTGTTTCTATTGACGAGATCCAGGTGGGACAAAACGATTTCCGGCCCATTTTAAGTAAAATTAAAGCGGCCAATGTTGACGGTATTTATTTTGGCGGTGTAGTGATGGAGGCGGCCCTGGTACGCCGGCAAATGGTAGAGCTGGGTATGAAAGACATGCTAATGGTAGGCATTTCCGGCATAGTTGATGATAAATTTATTGAGACGGCAGGGAAAGAGGCCGCCGAAGGCATAATTGCCACCAAGCCCGGTAAAAGCATTAGCAAACTCGAGGGTGGCAAAGCCTTTGAAGAGGCTTATCAAAAAGCCGGCTTTAAAGAGCCGTATGGCGCTTACGGCCCCTACGCCTACGATGCGGCCAACATTATTGTAGAAGCTTTGAAGCAAGTGGGCCCGGACCGCAATAAGCTGGTTGACGCTATAGCCAAGATTAGCTATAACGGCTTGTTGGGCGTGACAAGCTTTAATGAGGTTGGCCAGACAACCAATGTCGCCAGCACCATCTATGTAGTAGAAGACGGCAAGTGGGTTGACTGGGATTCATCGAAATATAAGAGCGGTGAGCGTAAACTTCCGGGCAGCAAATAAAGAGGGTTAAAACGGTGTGGTACTTTACTGGCTGGTGACAATAACCCGGACTTTGTTGCCAGCCAGTAAAGGATTTTAAGGAGGCGATGGGGTAATGTCCCTTGTACTGTCACAAGCTATTAATGCCATAATGCTGGGCTGTACCTATTCGTTGGTCGGTATTGGCTTCTCCTTATTTTTCGGTGTAATGGATATCGTGGTATTTTGCGCCGGCGATGTCGCCATCTTTGCCGCTTTTTCCATTACTGCCCTTGTAAGCATTGTGGGTCTTTATGCAGCCTTAAACCTGGCACTGCCACCGTTTTTAAGTACGGTGCTTATCGTGATTGCCGGTGCTTCTTTAACCGGTGTTTTAATGCTGGCCCTCTACCGGCTGGTAATAAAGCCCTTTGAAAATAAAAGCGCACTCATGCCTTTACTGAGTACTATAGCCTCGGGCGTTGCCCTGCGGGAACTGATTGGTATTTTTTATCCCCAGGGCCGGAACCCGCAGACTTTCCCCCAACTGCTTCCCGGCGGGGCCTTATCTGATTTTGCTATGATATCCTGGCGCAATTTAATTATTATCGTAGCCACCCTGTTGCTGGTAGCCCTTCTCTATTTGTTCGTCAATAAAACTAAAATAGGATTGTCTATCCAGGCTGTTTCCCAGAACAGAGAAGCGGCAATAATGGTTGGTATTAACTGGCAGCAAGTTGTTTTGATTACTTTTTTGCTGGGGGGCTTTATTTTAGGAATCGGGGGGTTTCTGGTAGCTTCTTATTATGATGTTGTCCGCTTTGACATGGGCTCTATGTACGGCTTGAAAGGATTCTGTGCCGCTGTGGTAGGGGGACTGGGCAACGTTTACGGCGCTATCGTGGGAGGATTGCTAATTGCTTTTATTGAGGTCTTCGTGAGCGCTTTTGTCCCCGGAGGGACGGCTTATGCCAGCGTGGCAGCCTTCCTGATGGTTGTCCTCTTCATTTTATTTAAGCCGGAAGGAGTTATAGGCGAAAAAACCATTGAAAAGGTCTAATAAGGTCGGCCTGGGGGAGGCAGTAAAAAAGTGATTAATAAAGCAGGTGCGCAATTAAGTAGGAGCCTGATGGCCATAGCAGTGAGCCTGGGTATTTGTTTAATTCTTTATATTGCCCTGGTAAGCCCTTTGCCCATAACCCTGCTGGTCCTTGCTATTTTTTTAGGGTTAATTGTTATGGGCGAGCGCAGCGGGGGTATTGAGAAAATCTATGCGGCTATGGAAGAACATAAAGGTGAGGCATTGGTCGTAGCCGGTATTTTTGCCCTGCTATTACCACTTTTAGTAAGCGGCAACAATTATCTTCTTCACGTGGTCGTCATGGGAGGCATTTATAGTATAATCGCGCTAGGACTTAATTTCCAGCTCGGCAGTACGGGAATGGTTAATTTTGCTCCGGCAGCTTTTTATGGTACAGGTGCTTATACATCGGCAGTTTTGGCTGTTAAATTTGGTATATCTCCTTGGGTAGGGATATTATGCGGTCTTTTCATGGCAGCCCTTTTAGGAATAGTTTTTGGTTTTCCGGCCCTTAAAACCCGCGGTTATTATTTGTCCCTGGTAACTATAGCTCTGCAGGTAATTTTTACTTTGATGATTATTAATACCGACTGGCTTGGTGGTCCTAATGGTATTCCCGGAATTCCCGGTTACGAGATTTTTGGTTTCTCGTTTCGCAGACCTTTAGAGATTTTAGGTATGCGGCTGCCCTACCAGACTAATTATTTTTACCTGGTTTTCTTATTATTAAGTTTGGCAGCCCTGGCTGCTTCCCGTTTGTATAATTCTCGTATCGGCCTCGCGTGGAATGCTATCGAGCAGGATGAAATTGTTGCGGCTACCCAGGGGATAAACTTAACAAAAATTAAGTTGCTGGCTTTTTCAATTGGAGCTGCTTTTGCGGGTGTTGCCGGTGCTTTATATGCCCATTACACCAGTTTTATCGGTAATGAAGATTTTGATTTTAATAAATCCCTGGTATTAATTTGCATGGTCCTCTTGGGTGGTATGGATAACGTTGCCGGTGTAATCCTGGGTTCACTTTTGCTAACGATCATCGATGAGAAACTCCGTGATTTTGCCGATTACCGTATGCTGATGTATGCTTTGATTTTGATTATAATCTTAATCGCTCGCCCCCAGGGCCTACTTCCCAAGCGTAATCGCAAGTACCAGATAAAGCAGGACAATAATGAAGGGTATAATGTTACGGTAACAGCGGGAGGTAAATAGTATATGGAAGTATTAAGGACAGAGGCCCTGACAATTAATTTCGGCGGCTTGAAGGCAGTAGATGGGGTTGATTTCATCATTGGCGATGAGATTGTCGGTTTAATTGGTCCCAACGGTTCTGGTAAGACCACTTTCCTTAATCTGGTGAGCGGGATTTATAAACCGACGAGCGGCAAGATTATTTTCCAACAGGAAGATATCACCGGGGCCGGCCCTGATGCCATCCGCAGCAAGGGGATTGCCCGTACCTTTCAAACTAACCGTTTATGTTTGCATTTGACTGTCCTTGATAATATGTTGCTGGGGCTTTACAGCCAGCAAAAAACCGCCTGGTGGCAGGCTATTTTCCGGCCGGCATACAGTCGTGCCGAGATTAAAGCAGGCATCGAAAAATGTTTCCACATACTGGCTCATTTTAATGAGGAACTTATAAAAAGATGCTATGATCCAGTAACTACTATACCCCTCATTGACCGGCGGCGTATTGAAATTGCCAGGGCTATTGTGGGCGAACCCAGATTGTTGCTGCTGGATGAGCCTACTGCCGGGCTCAATGCCGAGGAAACAATGCAGATGATCCGGGATATTGGTAAAATCAGGGAGGATAACAGAAAGATCAGCATCATCATAATTGAGCACGACATGGCGGTTATTGCCCGTATTACCGACCGGGTGGTTGTCTTAAATGCAGGCAAAAAAATTGCCGAGGGCCTTTTTAGTGAGGTTAGTAAAGACGAACAAGTGCGGACTGCATATCTAGGAGGCTAGACCATGCTGGAACTACGCCAGGTTAGTACGAAATACGGCCAGATACCCATGTTAATGGATGTCAGCATCAAGATCAATCCGGGTGAAGCCGTTTGCATGCTCGGGGCCAACGGTGCTGGCAAGACCACTCTGCTCAAGACCATTATTGGCATGGTGAAACCTGTTAGCGGGGAAGTTCTTTTTGGCGGGCAGAGGATTGATCTCTGGCCATCCTATAAAATTATCCGGTCCGGCATTGCTATTGTACCGGAACGGGAGGGCTTGTTTCCTAAATTAACCGTTGAAAATAACCTCCTGATGGGAGCCTATTATGAAAGCGACAAACGGAAAATTGCCCCGCGGCTTGAGGAAGTGTTAACCATTTTCCCGCGGTTGAAAGAAAGATTCCGCCAGAAAGCCGGGACCCTCAGTGGCGGGGAGCGGAAAATGCTGGGCATCGCCAGGGCTTTACTGGCCGAACCACAGATATTATTGATGGATGAACCCTCCCTGGGCCTGGCACCGGCAACGGTTAATGAAGTCTTTGCAGTAATCGATCGGATAAAAAAAGAGAAGAAGATAGCCATCCTGCTGGTAGAACAAAACGCCCAGAAGGCATTATCCGTTGTTGAGCGGGGTTATGTCTTACAGAAAGGTAGTATAATCCTGGAGGGTTCAACAAATGAACTGAAGGAAAACAGTGTTGTTAAAGAATCCTATCTTTCAGCGGCCGGCTAACTAGTAACGGTTTACACAAAAAAACCTGCGGAATTATGACTTGCATACAAAGGTTAGATGTTTTTTTTAGAGAAAAAGATCATTAATTGAACTCAAATTCAACTTTGTATTGACTGGCTACTTTAAATTACATTTAAGTGGGCAGGGGTGATTGAATTAATATGGTTAAAGTTTTGTTAAAAGGCGGTCGGGTCGTTGACCCCGGCAATGATATCGACCGGCCGGCCGATGTCCTGATTGAAGATGGAAAGATAGCCCGAATTGGGTCCGATATAGAGGCGGGTAATGCAGAAATTATTAATGTGGCCGGCAAGGTTGTAGCGCCGGGGTTAATTGATATTCACTGTCACCTGCGCGATCCGGGTTTCCCTGAGAGGGAAGACTTTAAAAGCGGGACCCGCGCTGCTGCCAGGGGAGGATTTACAACCTTAATCGCCATGCCCAATACCAATCCCGTTTGCGACCATCCTGTTGTAGCCGAATACGTGCTGGCCAGGAGTAAACGCGAAGGGGTTGTCAATGTCCTGCCCTACGGTGCTATTACCAGGGGACAGAAGGGAGAGGAGCTGGCCCCTTTTACCGAACTGGTGGAAGCAGGCTGCGTTGCTTTTTCCGATGACGGCCAGCCGGTAACCAATTCAGGCTTAATGCGCCAGGCGTTAATTATAGCCGGTGCCATTAATAAAGTACTGGCAGTCCATTGCGAAGACCGGACCATTACAGGTGACGGGGTGATTAACGACGGTGAAGTTGCCCGGCGCCTGGGGATAAAGGGCATTCCCTATACCTCGGAAGCCGTGATGGTAGCGCGCGATATTCTCCTGGCAGAAGAAACGGGGGGCAGGGTGCATATCTGTCATGTAGGCTGCGCCCGTTCCGTAGAATTAATTCGCGAGGGTAAAAAACGTGGTATTAACGTGACCGGAGAGGTAATTCCTCACTATCTAAATACAACCGAAGATGATGTCCAAACCCTGGAAGGGCGCTTCAAGATAAAGCCCCCCTTTGGTAGCAAACGGGACCAGGAGGCTTTAAAGGAGGGGCTTGTTGACGGCACCATTGATGTAATTGCGACTGATCATGCGCCCTATACAATTGCTGAAAAAGAACGCAACTTTAGAGAGGCTCCTTTCGGGTTAATCGGCCTGGAAACCGCCCTGGGTGTAGTTTTAACCGAAATGGTGCATAGCGGGTTGCTGACTCTAGCGGAAGCCCTTGCCAAGATGACCTGTAACCCGGCGAAGCTCCTGGGATTAAATAAAGGTACCCTCGGGGTGGGCCGGGATGCCGATGTTATCGTTATTGATCCTGATTTGGAATGGCAAGTGGACGCAAACCAGGGCGCATCTAAAAGCAGGAACTGCCCGCAGCATGGCCGGTGGCTAAAAGGAAAGGCCGTAATGACCATGCTCGGGGGCCGCGTAGTTATGCAGGACGGCAAGCTCTTAGTTTAAAACCGAAAAATATAGCGGCAGTGCTTTGGAAAGCACGACCGTGCATGAAAAAGGGCTATTTATATACTAAAAATGGGAGGAATTTAACCTTTATGAGCCAGAAGCCCACCGTAGAAGAAATGGAATTACTGAAAGGCCAGGACGTATTATCTGCCAGGGAATTAACCTTTGAACAGCTGCAACTAATCATGAAAACGGCTGCCTACTATGAAGACGCCCTGGTTAACAGGCGCCGCCTGTATGATATGGACGGCAAGATTATGGCTTCATTGTTCTTCGAGCCCAGCACGCGGACGCGCCTGTCTTTTGAAGCCGCCATGCAACGGCTGGGGGGAAACGTTATTACGGTTTCGGAAACACCGCAGATGCAGACTTCTTCCACGGCCAAGGGTGAGACCTTGCACGATGCCATTAAAGTTGTTGACGGTTATGTTGATGTAATCGTCGTCCGCAGTCCCATCAAAGGAGCGGCCCAGGAAGCGGCAGATGCAGCCGATCACCCGGTAATCAACGCCGGCGACGGTACAGGGCAGCATCCCACCCAGGCATTGCTGGATATTTACACTATTATCAAGGAACATGGCAGTGTGGAAGGCCTCAAGGTGGCCTTGCTGGGTGATCTGAAGTACGGCCGTACCGTCCATTCCCTGGTATATTTGTTGAAACACTACGGCTGCGACATGATATTCGTTTCCCCGCCGCAGCTAAAGATGCCGGAAGAGATTACTGCCGAACTGAAAAAAGACGGTATCAAGATAGAAGAAACGACGGATTTAAAAGCAGCGGCGGCCGAAGCCGATATTCTCTATGTAACGCGCATCCAGCGCGAACGCTTCCCCAGCAAGGAAGAATATGAGAGTGTGAAAGATTCTTATATCGTTAATGATGAAATTGTTGCCCTGGCCAAAAAGGGTATGAGCATCCTACACCCGCTGCCCAGGGTTAATGAGATAGCCGTTTCAGTCGACTCCTATGCAGGAGCAGCCTATTTCCGGCAGGCGCATAATGGCGTTCCCATCCGGATGGCGCTGTTAGCTTTAACTACCGGCAACGTGCGTTAAGTTTGGGAAAAACACCCGTAACCCCCGGAAAACGGTGGTAATAATATTGATACGGTTGCAGGCACTTTGCCGCCGGTGCCGGGAGATAACTACGCAATCAGGGAGGTGCCTGCAACCATTATAACCGGCATGTTACTTTATTTTTTGAAGGAGAGGGAAACTATAAGCTATGGATAGATTGGCAGTTATAGCCATTGGCGGCAATTCTTTGATAAAAGATAAAAATCGCATTGGCCTTATGGATCAGCTGGCAACTGTTAAAGAAACTTGCCATAATATTGCTGAATTGGTGGCCAGGGGCTGGAATGTAGCCATAACCCACGGGAACGGGCCCCAGGTAGGTTTTTTAATTCGCCGGGCAGAACTGGCAACGCAGGAGCTGCCCTTGATCCCCCTTGAATTTGCCGTAGCCGATACCCAGGGTGCTATAGGTTATATGATCCAGCAATCCCTGATGAATGAATTTCGCCGGCGTGGTATCAATAGAAAGGCTGTGACAGTTGTCACCCAGGTCGTGGTTGATAAGAATGATCCGGCCTTTCAGAAACCGACCAAACCGATTGGTAGTTTTATGACTAAAGAAGAAGCCATGTATCACAGGGAAAAGGATGGGTGGACGGTAGTTGAGGATGCCGGGCGGGGTTGGCGGCGGGTAGTCCCGTCCCCGGAGCCGCAAAAGATCGTTGAGAGTGAAGCCATAAAAGATTTAATCAAAGAGGGTTATATTGTCATCTGCGTTGGCGGCGGCGGTATTCCGGTTATAGAAAACGAAGGCCAGCTGGAGGGCATAGCTGCCGTTATAGACAAGGATTATGCCTCCTCATTACTGGCAACGGAAATCGGTGCCGACAGGCTTGTTATTTCAACGGGTGTAAATAAAGTAGCCATTAATTTTAATAAGCCGGACCAGAAAGAAATAGACCACATGACAGCGGCCGAAGCCGAAGCTTACCTGGCCGAAGGACATTTCCCGCCAGGAAATATGGGACCGAAAATTACGGCTATTTTGCGTTACCTTAAGAATTATGGTGGTGAGGGACTAATAACCTCCCCGGCAGAAATAGTAGCTGCCATGGAAGGACAATCGGGTACATGGATAGTACCTTAAGGGAGGGCAGCCGGCATGAGTTTCCAGGTAATTGGCAAAGTGTTACCGCGTAAAGATGGGATTGCCAAGGTATGCGGCCAGGAAGTATATCCCAGCGATATTGTAGTACCCAATATGCTGTACGGGGTAACCTTGCGCAGCCCGTACCCCCATGCTGAAATATTAAGTATTGATACCGCGGCGGCCGAAGCTATGGGTGCTATCGTAGTGACACCGGATGATGTTCCCGATGTAATTTATAATGAACGTACCGTAAGCATACCGGAAAAAACTTATCGTGACCGGCGGGTGCTGCCCCGGCGGGCCCGTCATGTCGGCGAAGCCATTGTGGCTGTTGCCGCCGAGACGGAAGAGCTGGCTTTTCGCGCCATGCGCGCCATCAAGGTTGAATACAAGGTTTTACCCCCGGTACTGGATCTAGATAAAGCCATGGACCCCGGAGCTGCACCCCTCTATGAGGAAATTTATCTTGGTGATGATAAAATCGAAGTTAGGAATAATATAGCTTGCGAGCGTATTATTACCGTTGGGGATCCTGAGGCTGGTTTTGCTAAGGCGGATCATATAGTGGAGCGCGAATACGAATTACCCCGCGTATATCATCACCAGATGGAAACAAAGACGGCTGTATGTCGTCCCGAGCCCAATGGTGGTATTACCGTATGGGCTACTACACAGACCATCCATAATGTCCGCCAGCTTTTAGGCCATATATTTGGTATTCCTTTAAGCAAAGTTAACGTGAAAAAGCTGGCTATTGGTGGCTCTTTCGGCTCCAGTATCCAGATGAACTCGATAATCCCCATCTGTGTGGCCCTGGCCCTTAAGGCCAGGCGGCCGGTAAAGATGGTCAGCAGCCGTGAGGATGATATATACGATCATGCTAAATTTCCAGCCCGGATCAGGCTTAAAGTAGGCGTGAAAAAAGACGGTACGATAGTAGCTGCCGATATGCGGGTTATGGTTGATATTGGTGCCCACCAGATAAATGCCTATCCCCTTTTGGGATGTATGGCCGGATGGTACGCATCTCTATACAAGTGGCGCGATTTCTATTATGAAGGCCGGGCGATATATACCAATAAAGTTCCTGCCTGCGCCATGCAAGGTTATGGTAATCCCCAGGTTAATTTCGCCGTAGAATCCCACATGGATATTATTGCCGAAGAATGTGGTTTTGACCCGGTTGAATTCCGGCTGAAAAACTATGTTGGTATAGGCGACGAGTTCTGGGGACAGGGCCCGACGGTTAAATCGATTATTAAAAGCTGCGGCGTTGAGGAAATGCTGCGCAAAGGGGCGGAAATGATCGGTTGGGCTAACCGCCGCCCGCATCATGAAAAATCAGGGAGGTACAGGCGTGGAATCGGCGTGGCCCGGGGCTTTCACACGTCGGGTACCGGCGGGCCCAAACCGGGCGAGGTCATCGATTACTCGAGCGCTACCATCAAGATAAATGAAGACGGCACTGTAGACGTGATGACGCCGGTAATGGATTTAGGCGGCGGTACGGGCGAAGCGGCAGTAAAAGTGGTAGCAGAGGTCCTCAAGGTCCCCTATGAAAGGGTGGAACTGTCCCCGGTTGATACCAAAACAACTGGATACGATGTCTGCACCCACGCTACCCGGGGGGTTTATTGCGGGTGTGGGGCAGTATACCACGTGGCTCAACAAGTAAAGACCAAGTTATTAGAATTTGCGGGACGAATTTTAGAGGAGAACCCTGAGAATTTAGAACTAGCCTATGAAGAAGAAAAAAATGTTTCCATAGTTCACGTCAAGGGCTTTAAACAAAAGCAAATTACAATTGGCGAGGTTGCCAAACTGGCGCAAATTTATAGCTGGGGTACCATAGCGGCTACTGATAGCTTGCGGCAAAAAAATTGCCCTCCCTGTTTTGTTGCTCATTTCATCGAGGTAGAAGTTGATACATGGACGGGTATTGTTAAAATACCACGGGCAATTCTTCTTTCGGATACTGGGACGCCGATTAACCCCGATATGGTGGCCGGGCAGCTAATCGGTTCCTTATCCAGGGGGATGGGATATGCTCTTTATGAGGAAACGGAGTACGACCTGGCAACAGGGAAATTAAAATGCAATGGCTTTATAACCGACAACAAAATTCCCACATCATGTGAAATGCCGTATATTGACGATATTCAGGTCTATTTTGCCCACACCTATGAGCCTACCGGCCCCTTTGGCGCCAAGGGTATTGGTGAGGCGGCCCTTAATTCCGTAGCGTCTGCCGTTGCCAATGCTATTTATAACGCCATAGGTATCAGATTTTACCGTACGCCGATAACGCCGGAGAAAATTTTGCAGGCTTTAGAAGGGGGTGGGAAGGTTGGAAACTAACACAAAAATCTTGGCGGCTGAATTTCAATATTTAGAGGGTCAAGACCTTGACCAGGTTTTAGCATGGCTTGCTGAATACAGGGAAAAAGCCAGGATCCTGGCCGGTGGTACGGACCTGCTGGTAAAAATGAAACTCGGTCATGTCCAGCCGGAATATATTATCTATATCAAAAAGATTGCCGCTCTAAATTACATTCAATATGATACCGGCAACTTAAAGATAGGTGCCACAACTACCTTGAGCCAGATAGAACGCCATGAAACCATCAAAGGTTATTATAGTGCCCTTTACGAAGCCGTCCGTTCCATGGCCGCTGTGGCGGTTAAAAATATGGGTACTATTGGTGGTAACCTGGGTAATGCTTCACCGGCGGCCGATACGGCACCCCCACTGCTGGTGTATGATGCCTCTTTAAAAATAGCCAGTAAAGAAGGTGTTAGGGAAATCCCGATTACAGAGTACTTTGTAGGCCCCGGCAAATCAGTCCTGGCCCCCAACGAGTTGCTGCTCGAAATATCAATTCCTGAAATAGAGGCTGATACTGGCAGCAGTTTCTTAAAGCTCGGACGAGTAGCTGCCGACATCGCCAAAATTAATGTTGCCGTTTGTTTAAAACGTTCGGGTCGGACATGTACTAGTTGCCGTATTGCTTTTGGTTCTGTGGCACCTATACCTATGAGGGTACGGGAAGCGGAAAGCCTGCTGGAAGGGAAAGAATTAACCGAGGATCTGATAACTTTAGCTGCCAGAGCCGGAGCGGCGGAGATTAAACCGATAACCGATAATCGTTCTACCCGGGAGTATCGCCTGAAGGTAAGCAGGGTGATACTCGAAGAGGCTTTGCGGGCGGCCTGGCAACGAGCAGGGGGTGCACTTTAGGAATGGAAAGACGGTGGATTAAATTAAAGGTAAACGGCAAGGAAAGACAGCTATATATAAAGCCTAATGAACTCCTGCTCAACGTTCTCAGAAACGAGCTGGGTCTTATGGGAGCCAAGTACGGCTGTGGCATCGGCGAGTGTGGCGCGTGTACCGTCCTGGTTAACGGGCGGGCGATGCTATCCTGCCTGATCCTGGCGGTCACTATGGAAGGCCAGGAGATCACGACTGTAGAAGGCCTGGGGGATTACGACCGGCTACACCCGTTGCAGCGCTCCTTCCTGGATCATGGAGCAGTGCAATGTGGTTTTTGTACTTCAGGTATGTTGCTTACGGCCAAGGCTTTACTGGATGAAAATCCCTGTCCCGACGAAGAGAAAATCCGGGAATATCTTCGCGGCAACCTCTGCCGCTGTACCGGTTACACTTCTATTGTTAAGGCCGTCAAAGAGGCTGCTGCATTGATGCAGGTAGAGCAAGAATAGATATATGAATAAATTGTTGTACCAAATAGCGAGGGGAGTAATTCCCTTCGCTATTAAAAAAAAATAGCAAGTATATTGTATACAGGACACAATATACTATAATGGAGTCGAGGAGATTTTTCCTGGCTTTCCTGGATTAAGGGAGGAGGGCATTTATGCTGGCAGAAAAGATCGATTTTACCCGGGTTGAAGAGGATTCCCTGGGGCAAAAGACCATTATGAACAATGCTTATTATGGCATCCATAGCCTGCGGGCGAAAGAGAACTTTACCGTCAGCGGTTACAAGCTGCATCCCGAACTAATTAAAGCCCTGGCAATGGTCAAAAAAGCCGCAGCCCTGGCCAATATGAAAGCGGGTAGCCTCGAGCGCAGCAAGGCCCTGGCCATCGCCAGGGCGGCAGATGAAATTATCAATGGAAAGTGGCATGAGTTTTTTATCGGGGAAGCTATCCAGGGGGGCGCAGGCACTGGCATTAATATGAATGCCAACGAGGTAATTGCCAATCGCGCCCTGGAGATTTTAGGTTACCGGCCCGGGACATATGACAAGCTAAATCCAGTGGATGATGTAAATTACGGCCAATCCACCAATGATGTAATACCTACGGCCATCAGGATTGCCGCCATCAGGCTCCTGCAACGTTATGTTGAGGCCAATTTGTTGCTGGCCCGTACCTTGATGGAAAAAGCGGAAGAGTATAAGGACGCTATAAAATTAGGACGTACCCACCTGCAGGATGCAGTTCCTTTAAAAATCGGGGATGAGCTGAAGGCCTGGGCTGAGGCCGTGCGGCGCGATGCCCGGCGCGGGGAAATGGCTATTGATTTGCTGGCTGAAGTCAACCTGGGTGGTACGGCTATTGGGACCGGGTTAAACGCCCACCCCCATTATCGGAAAATAGTTATTGAAGAATTACAGGTCGCCAGCGGTATTCCCCAGTTGCGGCGTGCCGCCGATCTGGTGGATGCTACCCAGAATTTAGATGTCATCGTAGAAGTTGCCGGATTATTACGGGCCGGGGCGATCACCTTAACAAAGATCGCCAATGATCTGCGCCTGCTGGCTTCTGGCCCCATGGCCGGATTGGCCGAAGTGGAATTGCCGCCCCTGGCTGCCGGATCAAGTATCATGGCAGGTAAGGTTAATCCCATCATTCCCGAAGTTGTCAACCAGGTCTGTTTCAAGGTTTTCGGTAATGACCTGACTATAAGCCTGGCGGCGGCAGCCGGCCAGCTGGAGCTTAACGTTATGCAGCCGGTCCTGGCCTTTGCCCTTTTTGAAAGCCTGGGTATGCTCAGCGAAGCTATTAATTCCCTGGCTTTGAAAGCTGTTAAAGGGATGAAGTTCAGGCTGGAACGCTGCGAAAACTATGTTAACAGCGCCTTGAGCCTGGTTACACCTTTGGTACCCTATATAGGTTACCAGGCGGCGACCAGGGTGGCCAAGGAAGCCCTGGCCAGCGGCAAGAGCATTATTGATATTGTCAGGGAGTTAAAATTACTGCCCGAAGAACAGGCCCGTGACCTCCTTGACCCGCGTCATATGCTTGCCAATTAAACAGCCAGGAAGGAACATAAATATTTTTAGCGAAAAATAAAGGGAGGGGATAGAGGGGGAAAAAGTAATGAATGAGCATTTTGGGATTAAAGTTGAAGAGATACTTAACCTGCCTGTTTTTAAAAAATGCCGCTTGCTGGGTGGAGCTGAAGGTTTAAACCGGGTAATTACCAATGTCAATGTTATGGAAGTACCGGATATTTTGCCCTGGATAAAGCCCGGTGATTTTATTTTAACCACGGCCTATGCCATTAAAGATGACATTGAAGCCCAGAAAAGCCTTATTCCCCAGTTAGCCAGACAGGGTGCAGCAGGTCTGGCCATTAAATCCCAGAGATATATTGAAACTATTCCCCTTTATATGATTGAAGCCGCCAATAACCTGTCCTTTCCCTTGGTGGAATTACCGGTGGAAGTGAATTTTTCGGAACTGATTTCAAGCGTATTGTCCCAGATAGTTAATCGCCAGGCCTTCTTTTTAGAGCACAGTGTCAGAGTTCATCAACAATTTACCGACCTGATCCTCAACGGGGGCCAGCTTGATCAGATAGCTATGGCCCTGGCGGAACTAATTGATGCCTATGTTTGCCTGGAGGACTTTTTAAATTTCCGGCGGGTTATCTATCCCCTGGATGTTCCTGTAGAGATTGCCCGATATTTTGAGGGGCAAGACTCTAGCAGGAAAATAAGTGGACGTGAAACCGGTGATTTTTACCGGGAACAATTAAGCTTTAACGGGCAGGAAGGAGATAGCGTCGCCCTACCGATTATTGTTGAAGGGCAGCAGTATGGGTGGGTAAAAGTAGTAATCACGGAGCGGCGTTTTTCGCTTTTGGAACTGATAACGGTAGAGCGAGTCTGTTCGATAGCAGCCCTGGATATTTTAAGGCAGCATAATATAACCCAGGTGGAGAATAAATATAAGGCTGAATTTTTAAGCCAACTGCTGGCGTCTTCCGATTATGACGAAAAACTATTTCTGGAACGGGGCAAGACCTTTGGCTGGGATCTTAAAGGAGATTATGTCGCCTTATTGCTGGAGGTTTTACCGGCGCAAAAAGAAGGCAATCTGATTGTTGATGGTAGGAAACAGCAAGATATAAAAACTCAAGCCGCGATTTTAATAGAAAATTTTTGCCAGCGGCAACGGTTAAATTATATTCTGGTAAATAATGGGGATGGCATTACCCTTCTTATGGAACCTGACATGGTATTATCTGAAAAAAATACCGGTGCGAAGAGCCTGTTACAGCAACTCAAGGTCGTCCTTAATTACTGGCAGGTTACTATTGGTATTGGCGGCGGTTATAAAGGCATCAAAGGCATAAAAAAAAGTTACCGCGAAGCCAAGCTGGCTTTAGAACTGGGTAAGTACCTGTTCGGCACCGGGGCGATTATTTATTACCGGAATTTGGGCGTTTATGGTTTGATGCTGAAGCATGCAGGTATGGCCGAGTTAAAAGAGTTTGTGCAGGAAATGCTGGGGCCGCTGCTTGCTTACGATAGTATCAAGAAAGGAGAATTGTTCAAGACCCTGGGGACTTTTTTAGAGACTAATTGCAATGTCAAAGAAACAGCAGAAAAACTTTATACCCACTACAACACCGTTTTGTACCGGGTGAATAAAATTAAAGAATTGACCGGTGTAGACTTCAACAATCCTGATCAAATGCTTAATCTACAGGTGGCCATGCGCCTATCGCAGGTTTTCAGCCGTTTCACCGACAATATAACCTGAAATTTTATATTGAAAGAGGCGCGGTAGCAATGCGCGAGATCAACGCCCGGGAAATCACGGCAACGGTGGCCAGGCTGTGCATCGAGGCCTGCTCGGTAATGGGGCCGGACTGGTGGCAGGCCATGGCGGCAGCCCAGGCCAGGGAAGAAGCACCTTTAGGGCGGGATATATTACTACAACTCCAGGAGAACGCCAGGTTGGCGGCCAGAACCGGGGAGCCCATTTGCCAGGATACCGGGGTGGCGGTGGTCTTTGTGGAATTGGGACAGGAAGTACACGTGACAGCGGGTAACCTGTACGACGCCATCAATGCCGGCGTGCGGCAGGGCTATACGGAAGGCTACCTCCGCAAGTCGGTAGTAGACGATCCTTTATTGCGTAAAAATACCGGCGACAATACGCCGGCAATAATCCACACGGAGATAGTTGAGGGGGAACACCTGAAGATTACAGTGGCACCCAAGGGCGCCGGCAGCGAGAATATGTCGGGGGTAAAGATGCTCAAACCGGCCGACGGCGTGGCAGGCATAAAGAAATATGTGCTCCAGGTGGTGGAGGAGGCCGGCGGCAACCCCTGCCCGCCCATTGTTGCCGGCGTGGGCATCGGCGGCAACCTGGAAAAGGCCCCATACTTAGCGAAAAAGGCCCTCCTGCGCCCCCTGGGACAGCGCCATCCCTTAAGCCATGTGGCCGCTTTGGAAGAAGAGCTGCTGGCGGCCATCAACGCCACCGGCATCGGTCCTCAGGGCCTGGGGGGAAGGGTAACAGCCCTGGATGTCCATATTGAAATCTACCCCACCCACATCGCATCTCTGCCTGTCGCCGTCAACCTGCAGTGCCATGCCGCCAGGCATGCCACCGCAATCCTGTAGGAGGTGGGCCTGTGTTCAGGATAAAGACGCCCCTGGATGAGGCGACGGCCCGGAGTTTACGGGCCGGGGACCAGGTTTTAATCAGCGGTACCATTTTAACCGGCCGGGATGCGGCCCACAAGCGTATGGTTGAAACCCTCCGGGCCGGCGGCGAACTGCCCGTGGAACTTCGCGACCAGATTATCTATTACGTTGGCCCCTGCCCGGCCCGGCCCGGCAAAGTTATCGGCTCGGCCGGCCCCACCACCAGCGGGCGCATGGACGCCTATGCACCGCTGCTCATCAGGGAAAAGGGCCTGCGGGGGATGATCGGCAAGGGCGGCCGCAGCCCGGAAGTAATCCGGGCCATGCAAGAAGCCTGCGCCGTCTATTTCCTGGCGATAGGAGGGGCGGGGGTCCTCCTGGCCCGGCACATTAAAAAGGCCACCGTCGTTGCTTACGAAGACCTGGGGCCGGAGGCTATCTATTGCCTGGAAGTTGAAGAATTCCCGGTGATTGTGGGTATTGACTGCCACGGTAATGACTTATATACAATCGGCCGGGCTAAGTATCGCCATACTCCAGGGTGCTGTATGAAAGCATAGATTTAAAGGAACTAATAAATCCCCGCGCCAACGTAGAAGACCTCTGGCATCTCGTCAGCGAGGCCGAATGTCGATTTGCGCCAGAATGCGCATACTCCTTACAGGCAATTTATAATAACAATTTACATCCTATGGGCATGGACAACACCCGGATAATTATAAGCCTAAGTAGGCCTTTTTAACATGTTCATTACCTAGTAAATCCCGGCCTTGCCCCTCTAAAACAATGGATCCGTTTTCCAAAACATAGGCCCTGGTACAAATGTTTAGTGAGTAAGCCACATTCTGCTCAATAAGTACAACTGTAGTTCCCTTCTTATGAATATTGAGAACCGTTTTTAATACCAAGTCCTTCATTTTTGGCGCCAAACCGAGGGTAGGTTCATCAAGCATTAGTAATTTAGGCCGGGACATTAACGCCCGCCCAATAGCAACCATCTGTTGCTCACCGCCAGAAAGTGTTCCTGCAAGTTGCTTGCGTCTTTCCTTCAATTTAGGAAACAATTCAAAAACCATGTCAAGAGTTTCACTAAGTTTATCGGCTGCTTGGGGTCCATAGGCTCCCATCTCCAGGTTTTCTAGAACAGTCATTCGTGGAAATAATTTTCTTCCCTCTGGTACCTGGACTATACCCTGCCTTACAATTGCAGGGGGCTCTAGCCTTTCAATTCTATTACCCATAAACTCGATAGTACCTTTAGCAGGCTTGACAAGCCCAGAGATAGTATTGAGAAGGGTAGTTTTACCAGCTCCATTTGAGCCTACAATAGCTAACAACTCTCCCTCATTAACCTGAATTGAAACATCCCTGAGGGCGACCATCCCCCCATAGGAAACCTCCAGTTTTTGGATCTTAAGCACTGGTTGCCGCCCCCCCTAGATACGCTTCAATTACTCTGGGATCTTGACTAATAGTTAACGGATCCCCCTCAGCTATTTTCTCGCCATGATGAAGAACAACAATGCGATCAGCGAGGGACATAATAACCTTCATTACATGTTCTGTAAGTAAAATCGTAACACCTCGTTCTCTAATTTTTTTAACTAAGGCGATGGTAAAATCGGTTTCAGCAGGAGTTAGACCAGCCATCACTTCATCTAGAAGTAAGAGTTCCGGTTCTGTTGCCAGTGCTTTAGCAATCTCAAGTCTTTTGCGGTCACCAATAGTTAACTCACTTCCAACAGCATCTCTTTTATTAGATAATCCCACAAATTCTAGAATTTCCTCCGCTTTCTTGCGAGCATTATTAGTACCCGTTACACGATTAAAAGCAGGAATTTGTACATTTTCGCATACGCTTATTCCAGGAAATGGTTGTACTATCTGAAAAGTCCTGGTAATACCTTCCTTACAAATCATACTCGGGCGTTTACCGGTTATATCTTTTCCTTTAAAATAAATTTTCCCTTGAGTGGGTTTATAGAAACCGGAAAGTACCGAAAAAAGGGTTGTCTTTCCAGCCCCGTTCGGACCAATTAAACCTACAATTTCTCCCCGGGTGATATCCAAATTTACCTCCCGTAAAGCATAAAGACCACCAAAACGCATAGTTAAATTTTTTATTTCTAAGAGGGCCATTGCCATCACCTCGTTGTATCTATTTCTTGTATGCCCTGATTAATTACCTTTTGTTTTGATACAGATAGTTGTCGATAAGATCTCTGTAATAGGCCCATTAACCCATTTGGCAGGAATAAAATGACCGTCGCTAACAAAGCACCATAAATCATCAAGAAAACTCCAGGTCGGCCACCACCAAAAATTGCCCTTGTAAACTCGGCTAAAGGCTTTAGGATAAGCGAGCCGACAACAGGTCCCAATAACGAACCTTTACCTCCGATAATAGCCATTAGAATAAACTCAAAGTTAGGTCCCAGACCAAACGTTATTTCCGGATCTATATACATAGTATACATTGCAAAAAGAGTACCACCCATACCAGTGAAGACAGCACTAATTATAGTGGCTATGGTTTTATACCGAGTTGTATCTACACCTAATGCTTCTGCAGCACTCTCATTCTCCCGTAAAGCTACAAAATACATACCTATACGGGTGGTTATGATCCTATAAACTATAAAAGTTATAACTACTACCATTACTAGAGCAATATAGAAATAGGCTATCTTAGTTCGAAATTGCATGTTGACTAGACTGAATCCCTTCAGGGGAATATAGATTCCCATTGCTCCACCTAAAGTCTTGATGTTTGTAACAATTAATTTTAGCATTTGCGAAAGGGCTAGAGTAAACAAAGCATAGTAATCTCCCTTTAGCCCATAGCGTAAACCCAGGAAGGAAACAAACAACCCTAGAATTGCTGCCATAATTCCTGCAAACACCATCCCGATCCAGGGACTAATACTCATTTTTGTAAAAAGAAAAATCGCCGCATACGCGCCCACACCGAAATACATGATATGGCCAATGGAAAATTGTCCAGCCACTCCACCTAAGAGGTTCCAACACTGGGCAACGTAAGCATATAGAAGTGCCATTATAAAAATGTGAATAAGGTAGGGCTGCTTAATTATTAAGGGGACACATGCCAGGGCTACAAAGATTATTAAAGCAAGTCGAAACTCTAATTGGGTCCAAGTTAATGTATTCTTTTTTTCTTTAATCATGCTATTGTTGACCTCCAAATAGCCCTGTGGGTTTAAACAAAAGGACAAGAATAAAAATACCAAAGCTTATTACCTGTTTGAGCGAAGGCATGAAGACAATTCCTCCTATAGCCTCAGCTATACCAATAATAAGCCCACCGATTAAAGCACCTACGAAGTTCCCCATGGTGCCTAGAACAACAATAACATAAGCTGTGAAAGAAAATGCTGCTCCTACAGTAGGATTGATATAAAAGAACGGTGATAACAAAACCCCCGCAATACCAGCACAGGCTACTCCAATACCAAAAGCGATCATATAACTTTTTTTTACATCAATACCGACCAGAAGAGCTCCCTCTTTATGTTGTGAAGCAGCCCGGATGCCTTTACCTATTTTTGTCTTTTGTAGAAAGATATATAAAACGATACTAATCACTACCGCAAACAAAAAAGCGACAAGCCTAGGCTCATGAAGTACGATGTTCCCCAAATTAAATGAGGTATTAGAATACGTGGTTTGAAGGCTTCTATTATCCGAACTCCAGAGAAATACAGCCATATTCGATAAAAAGAGCGAGATACCAATTGTCAACAGCAATTGATTAAGAGGTTGCCCTTTAAGAACAGGCTCAATCATTGTTTTTTCTATCAGCGTACCAATTAAAAACAAAATTAAAAAAGCAATTACCACAGATAAATAAGGATCTATTCCAAGAAGAGTAAAAGCCCAATACGAAATATACATCCCTAGCATTAAAAACTCCCCATGGGCAAAATTCATTATGTTCATTACACCATAAATTAACGTTAATCCTACTGCAACAAGAGCATATATTCCACCCATAAGAATACCATTTATGAAGGACTGCCAAAATATTTGAGCCGTTATCACTTCTCGGCATACCTCCTGTATTGTTTAGTAAGGACTATAGATAGGGGTGTCTTTTAAAACACCCCTATCTAGCTAACTTTTACAGTCTACCTCTTATCCCATCCTGGAACCGGCCATTTGGGATCAGCAATTTTGTATTTATCCGGCCAAACAACCATTGGTTTGCCCCCCTGAACCTGGGCAATGACATTCTGAGCTGATATGTTTTGACCGGTTTCATCAAATTTAATGCGATCGTACATAAATGTAGCCGGACCGCTTGTAATATCAGTGTTGGCTAAGGCTTCACGCAATTTGTTCCCATCGGTAGACCCCGCCCGTTCCAAAGCATCAGCAAGCACCCAAGTAGCAGCATAAGTTGTATTTGCGTTTCCAGTCATGTCAATCCCATATTTGTCTTTAAACTTTTTATTAACTTCCTTGGAACCTGCACGATTAATTTCAGGGAACCAATCGTTTGCTATAAATAAGCCTTCCGCTAACTGACCGGTATTTTGTAAGAACACAGGATTGCTAAACCCACCACCAACACCTACAACGCCATAGGTGGGCCAATAATTAAGCTCTTTCAATTGTTTAATAGTTAGAACAGCCTCCGAAATATTGCCTAGGACAAAGAGGACATCCGGGTTAGCTTGTTTTACTTTTAAAAGAGCCTCTTGCATATTGGTGGCAGGCACGGGATAAGCTACATTGGCAACAATTTCAAAACCCATCTGGGGTAGCTGCTTAATCCAACCCTCTGCAACCTCATGACCAAAGAAAAAGTCACCATAAAGAATAGCTGCCCGCTTAGCAACTTTACCAGTCTTCTCACCAATTTCTCGAACAAATTTTCCAGTATCCCGACCAAAATCTGAAGTTTTAATTACTGTCTTAAAGGTGTACTTTAATCCTCGTTCAGTTAGTTTGTCGGCTAGAGCATTAGGTATAATAATGGGGATCCCATATCTTTCAGCAATTTCACTAACAGACATAGCCACATGACTTTCATAAGTACCCATTAGCGCAACAACTTTTTCTTGATTAATTAATCTTTCAGCCTCTGCAATACCAACTTCCGGCTTACTCTGGCTATCAGCATAGACAAATTGCAGTTTAGCCCCTCCAAGGGATTTAATGCCTCCCGCCTTATTAATTTCTTCTACCGCCAATTCATGAGCTTTCCTCTGATTTTCGCCATCCTGTGCCGTCGGTCCAGAAAGGGGATATATAGCTCCGATTTTAATTACGTTGGTGTCTTTTCCGGCCCCCTGACTTTGGGAAATCTTCTTGCTCGCATCCTGACTCTCTGAACTCTTCTGTCCACAGCCTGAAGCAGTTACGAGAACAACTACCAGCAAAATTGTTAGAACTGCTAAAATCCACTTCTTGCGCATTTTTTAACCTCCCATCCTTGTGTTTAATCCTTGTGTTTAGGAAATTTACGTTCCTTAGTGAAAACTACCGCCCTAACTCCTACGTTGCCCTTAGGGTTTGTAGTAGGTACCTGACCATCCTCTACTTTCGAGAACATTACTAATGGCTTTGCTCATCGGGTATACTTGTGCAATTCCGCGCAGACATTATATGTTTGACATCACCCTCTTTTTATTTGGCGCTTCCTGGTAATACACCCCCTTTCTTAGATGCATGGGGCAAGAGGCTAATTAAAAATATAATTCTATTTCTGATTTTATTTCCATTGATTTTATGGTACGATCCTTGTACCGGATTTTCCCTCTATGGCATTAACTATCTCCGTCGGCGAGGTAATGATACCTTCCTTGCCTCCATTCTTCAGGTACCTTATAATAGCCTCGATCTTGGGACCCATATTCCCAGGCGGGAAATGCCCGGCTGCCATATAGGCCTCTGCTTCGGCAACTGTCATTTTATCTAATTCCTTTTGTTCTGGTTTGCCGAAGTTAATGGATACTTTATTTACTCCCGTAGAAATAACCAAGGCATCTGCTTCAATCTGTCTTGCTAATAACGAGGAGGCATAATCCTTATCGATTACAGCAGCTATTCCTTCCAGTTTGCCGCTCTTTTCGATTACTGGGATACCGCCGCCGCCGATACAGACTACAATATACCCCTTCGCTATTAAATCTTTGATCGCTTCTTTTTCGACTATCCTCTGGGGCTCCGGTGAGGGTACGACCCGCCGCCAACCGCGGCCGGCATCTTCTACCACCGTCCAACCGTCCTCTTTTGCGTGCCGCTCCGCTTCTTCTTTGGTCATAAAGCTGCCGATGGGTTTGGTGGGTTTTTGGAAGGCCGGGTCGTTTTTATCCACAACTACCTGGGTTACCAACGTTACGGCCTGCTTCTTGATACCCCGCCGCTGAAATTCATTCATCAGGGACTGCTGGATCATATATCCGATGGCGCCTTGGGTGTCGGCGACGGCGAATTCCAGAGGTATCAAAGGCAGTTCTCGCGACGCAAGTTCTGCTCGGCGGATGAGAAACCCTACCTGGGGCCCGTTGCCGTGGGTGATGGCTACATTCCAACCTTTTTCAACTATTTCAGCAATATTGCAGCAGGTTTCTTTGACTGTTTCTAGCTGGTCCATAAGGCCTATATGATTCTTATCTTTAATTAGAGAATTGCCGCCGATAGCTACTACTGCCAATCTACTCATATAAAGCTCATTCTCCCTTATTTGCATTAATTAATTCAGCCACGCTGTTTCCTCATCATCACTATAGCCATTGGTACCAATTTTTTTGCCAGACATTGATGGTATATGTGATTAAGATTGTACAAGCCCCCTTTTCTTTGCTTCTCATTCATATTCCTCAATAAAATCCTAGTATTAGCTTTCATCCCGGACTACTTGTTGTTCATCTTTACCTTTTTTTCTGACAAAGAATTTTCTATAAGTTAAGTCGTTCTCCTTTAGACATCTAAGCCAAAATTATCTAGTAATCTTTATCATTGTTTGCCATACTACTATGGAAATTACAATTAATCACTAACTGCTCGAGTAAATTGAGGTTTTTTATTATGGGATCTTGGCCTATAATCTACATCGTATGGCAACAATGGTATAACAGGATGGATACCAAGCGGCTAGAGACAAACCCCAAGTACAGTCCGAAAAAGAACTTTCCCCCTTATGCGATGCAGAAAGTGGACTTTTTCAGGGAGAATTATTTAAAAAAGCCCAGCCGAGGTGGAACTGTCGTGTTTTTAATAAGTACCTCCACAAGCTGGGCTTAGTCTCAAAGTTAATTGAGAGCTACTCTTTTTATTTATTTTTATTATAATGTGGCTCTTAGCTTCCAGTAACGGGGGTAAAAAACTTAAACGCCAATCATCGATAGGATTAGAGCCATCCGAGCAAACACGCCGAATTGTACCTGCTTGAAATAAAGTTCATGCTCGGTTTTATCGATATTCTCATCAAACTCGCCGGCGAACCTTGGCAGGCTATGCATAACGTAAGTCATATGCCCATTCTTCCGAGCCTTTTCAAGCTGTTCCAGGCTGATATAGTAGGGCTGGTTGCGCTTCCTGAATTCTTCCCGTGCATCAGTTCCCTTTGGCACGCGGCAGCCTGGCAGGTATACGAAATCGGCTTTGGCTATTAGATCAGTCATCATATCGGTGGTACAATCGAAGACCTCTTCTACTTGTCCACCACTGCTAATCAAGATATCAACAACCTCACGCGGAGTGGGAAGATCTTTAGGGGAAGCTAAAATTATTTTAGCCCCGAATTTCGCCAAGCCCATAGCCATGGAATGACCGGAACGGCCGCGCGACATATCTGCAGCCGCCACCAGGACGGTTACATTTTCCAAGTTACCAAACATACGCCAAATAGTATAAATATCTAGCAGGCCCTGGGTTGGGTGTTCCCTGTTACCGAAACCACAGTTGATTACGGGCACTTCTGCCGCGGTCCGAGCGGCATCCATTGCCAGGTCGTAATCGGAATGCCTAAGGGCGATAATATCAGCGTACTTGGATAACACTCGGAGTGTATCGTGTAGGCTTTCTTCCTTAGCTGCAGAAGAGGAAAGAAGCGGAGTTGCTTCCGTAATTACGGACCCACCCAAACGGCGCATAGCTGTTTCCGTACTTAGTCTCGTCCGTGTGCTGGGTTCGTAAAAAAAGGTGGCCATGACCTTGCCATTTAGGAAATTGGCGCTAGAACGTCCAATCGGTTCTAACGCACGGGCCAACTCAAATAGAGCCAGTAATTGTTCCTTGGATAATTCCGATACCGAAAGGAACGATTTTCCTGAAAGCCCCACCTTTTCAGCTAAATCCCATGCAGTACTAATTATCTTGTACGCCATTATTGGTCCTCCCTTAGCTATCCTATTCCTTTAGCTTTTAACCAGGTTTTGTTAAATTCGTGTTCACCGCACTAATTACTCAGCAAAATAAGTTCATCAACCTTTTTAACTTGCAATAATTTACCAGTCGCCAGGCCATTGGGCAGCAGCACCCGGCTAGACCGAAAAAATACAGCCCTCCTTGTTAATTAATTATTGCCTGGCCCAAATCGCCTCCTTTCTAGCTGCGACTATTTCTACGTTTGAAGGATTCTTTTTCTTTAAGTTATTTCCTTTAGTCAATTGTTCTAATAAAATCGTCTTCAATTATCTCTCTTGGCTAAAATATATCGGTAGCTAACGAGCTAACGGGTTTTTGGCAAAACAAGCAATTAAATCTGGGCAACCTGATTTCCAGGACATAATGGTTTTTCTATCATTTTTGTGGCAATGTAAGAGCCATGGACCGGCTAAGGGGTAGAGATGATGTCTTTACCAACAATACTTCCAAATATTTTAGACTTTAGTATGGCGAGGGGTTAACTATGGCAAACTTGAGGCAAGATGGGCGGGTGAAATTATCTACGGTGGGCAAAGGTATTGAGTGGTGAGGCTAGAAATTATCACTCAAAACCAATAATATTGAAGGGGGACCTGGAGTATATGGGCTATCCAAAGGACCTTCTCTCTACCCGGGCCATTATTAAACCGGGTAAGTGCGCTTTGATACCTCCTGAGGGGCGAGTAAATAACGTTATACCTAACCTGGCCAATTGCCGGGCCAGCATTCTCTGTTCACCAGATTTGGGAGCAAAATTTGCGTTTTATACTGTAGAAGTGATGCCTGGTGGAGGTACAACCCATGAATTTTACGGTGAAGGTATCGAAACGTTTATTTATTGTTTGAGCGGTGAAGGAATAGTGAATATTGGCGGGAAAGATTACTCAATCGGCAAGGATGGTTTTGCCTTTGCCCCGGCTTCGACACCAGTAGGTTTGCATAATAACACAAGCGAACCTTGGAGTTTATTGCTTTACAAGCAACGATACCGCAAATTAGAAGGTTTCGAGGCCAAGGTAATCGTTGGCAATTTAAATGATATTCAAGAGGAAATTTATGATGGCATGGAAAATGTGAGAATTAAAAATTTATTACCCAATGAATTGGGGTTTGATTTCAATTTCCATACCCTTACCTTCTACCCCGGGGCCTGCCATTCCTTTGTGGAAACCCATGTTCAGGAACATGGCATATATTTTTTGCAGGGTGAAGGGGTTTATCTGATAGACGATGTATGGGTACCGGTGAAGAAAGATGACTTCATCTACTTCGGCCCCTATGTTCCGCAGGCCTATTATGCCGCGGGCAGGAGCAATACTACTTATATCTATAGTAAAGATTGCAACAGGGATGTAGACTTATAGAGCCGAGGGTTAGGCTTTCAGCTGGAAAAAGGAGGATAGTTAATTAATGGGTCGCATCTTAAGAGTCGAGCGTCTGACCAAGGAAGCATTTCAGCCTTATGGTTATGTACTGTTACGTGACCCCGGCGTTCCACCCTTTAAAGCTGATCCTCCCCAGTTTGTTGACAGGGTACCTTTTGAGGTTGATGATGGTAAACCGGAATTTGTTTATGCTATATTAAAGCGGAGAGAATTTACTTTTTCAACCATGGAACGCCACCTGAAGGTAACCCAGGGCTTCTTCCCCCTTTTTGGCGGACCGGCAATTATCACTGTCGCACCAGCGACAGATTGCACCGATCCCGAGGCTATCCCGGCGCCGGATTTAGTAAAAGCATTTCTTTTAGAGAGTTATAACGCAATTGTGTTGCACCGTGGTGTCTGGCACGGTACTATTTTTCCCTTGGAAGAAACCTTTGGCTATGTCCTGGCTACCCGAAAAGCGACTACTGACGAATCAATTGCACCACTATACGATGGGGATGTACAGATTCGCGATTTGGGGATAAGGTTTGATATTGTATTATAGCCCGTGTCTTGGAAGCTTTGATGAGCCCATCTTGTAGGCGAAGCTACTCGATGGGCTTTTTGATTTTTCCTTGTGGACATACCCATTATTACATCAGAAAATACATTAGATATATAGCTCTGGAAGTTTGTACAAAGCTGGTGTGCGGTAAGGGCTAGTTGCCGGTTTTATCGTTAATTTCTAAATAGGTAGATATACGCATGCAGTTTTTAAGGAATGGGGCACCTTATATGTTTATCTAAGAAGGATAATCTTCTGCCTGTGTAGAATAAATCATGAATATATCTAAAGGTCATTTTACTTTGAGGGGCAGCGTTATGGGCATGACAGTTGATGCGGCATTGCGGCTTAAATGTTTTGCTGGCGCCCGTGCTGTAGCTGGGTTACAGCACCTAGACCGCAATATTCAAGGCGTAACTATCATGGAAGCGCCAGATATAGTCCAGTGGTTAAAAGGCGGGGAATTAGTTCTAACCAGCCTTTACCCCATCCGCAGCGACCAGGTGGCCCAGGAGAATCTAGTGCGAGAGCTGGTAAGCCGGGGTGCCGCCGGCCTGGCTATCAAGACCCGGCGTTTTGTCGGGGTCATTCCGGAACCTATGCTGGAATTGGCCGACAGCCTTGGTTTGCCAATTATTGAACTGCCCATGGAGGTCAGCTATGTAGATATAATTACCAGTGTACTATCGGAGATAGTTAACCAGCAAGCTGCCAGGTTAAAGTACTCGGATGAAGTCCACAGACATTTCACCAGCTTAGCTTTAAGGGGAGGAACTTTGGAGCAGTTAGCTTTTGCCCTGGCAGGTCTGGTAGACAATCCGGTAGTCATCAAAGACCGTAACGGTCAAGTTATGGTTCAAACCTGCCAGGGTTACAGGGAGAAGGATGGAAACGAGGCAGAAGGGGAGCAGCAGCCTTTAAATAAAGAATTGAATTATTACCGGCAACCTTTATGTTTATTAGGGGCCGATGGCGAGGTCGACTGTACCGAAGTCGTAGTTCCAATTTTAATCCAGGAAGAAACTTATGGGTACCTTTGCGTCTGGGAAACCGGCAAGGTGATGCATGAACGAGATTTTATCGCCTTGGAACATGCTGCCACCGTGGTCGCTCTGGAGTTGACCAAGAGGCGGGCGGTGGAAGAGATCGAGCGCAAGTTTCAAAATGATTTTTTAATGGACTTGCTTGAAGGAAATATTGAAAGTGAAGAAACGGTATATAATCGTGCCAGTTTTTTGGGATGGCATTTGGCTGGGCCATTTATGGTTATCGTAGCCAATATCGATTCCTTCGAAGAATATATTTTAAGGAATAAAAATAAGGGTGAACGGTTTGCCCAAAAAGTCAAAGAAAAGTTTCTTGATGCTATAGCCCAAATTTTCAGGACCCATAACCAGAAAATTATTGTCGGCAGCAAAAGCGATACAGTTATTGCCCTCTACCCCGTAAACAGTACCGGGGCCGATAAGGCCCTGGCAGAAGTTAAGGCCCTGGGCGAGGCTTTACGGTTAGAAGCCAAGCGTTATTTAAAGGAAATTACTTTTTCTATCGGTATAGGCGGGCTAGCCAAGGATATTACCGGCCTGGCTTCAAGTTATAATGAAGCCCGGGAGGCCCTCCGTTTCGGGCGCATGGTTAACGGTCCGGGCAGTATGACAGCCTATTCTGAACTCGGCCTTTTTCGGCTTTTATGCCAGGTCCCTGACAGGAAGGTGCTGGCAACCTTTATCCCTTTTCCCATCAAACAGTTGCTGCAATATGATCAAAACCACCACACCGATTTAACTAAATCCCTGGAAACCTACCTTGAGGCAAATGGCAACCTAAAAGTTGCTGCCGAAAGACTTTTTGTCCATTATAAAACAATGCGCTACCGGATCGAGCGTATCCACGAAATAACAGGGTTGGATCTTGGCTGTAATAATACACGTCTGGAATTGCAGGTAGGTTTTAAAGTTCTTAAGTTACTTTCAAATGATTTAGAAAGCGCAAGCCGAGCTAGCAATTAAAACTACAAACTTTAAGGGCAGGAAAGCCTCATGCTTCTTAGTTATATTTAGTAAATAGAGATAAAAACTAAGCCAGCAATTTGGAATAGAAGGCAAAGGTAAACGAAGTTGCTAGTAGAATTCTCTCTGCTGAGAACCGAAGTAGGAAGGTGCTAATAGCTGACCTGCAAAGGTTGAGGGGTTTCACGGGAGGAGTGTATAACAGCCAAGATTATTGAATATGGATTAAATTATGGCAAAGGAAAGGAGCTTGTAACTTAATTATTATGTATGATTTAGTCGTTAAGGGTGGCCTTCTAGTAAACCCTACCGGTTCATTTTTGGGAACTATCGCTGTTCGTGAAGGTAAGATTGTTGCGGTTGCCATGGACTCTGAAAAGCTACAGGCTGGAGAGGTAATTGATGCATCGGGAAAATTAGTTTTTCCCGGAATGATAGATTGTCATATCCACTTTAATGATCCCGGGTTTGAATGGCGTGAGGATTTTATTCATGGGAGCCAGAGTGCTGCTGCTGGCGGGGTGACTACAGTTATTGACATGCCCCTGCAAAATATCCCTCCGGTAACAACTGCTGCAGCCTTTGATGCTAAAATCGCCCACCTAAAAGATAGGTCAGTGGTTGATTATGCTTTGTGGGGGGGGCTGGTAGATAATAATATCGAAGAAATGGAAGGGTTATACCAAAAAGGCGTAGTGGCCCTCAAGGCTTTTTTGAGTCCTACCACGCCCGAATATTCCATGGTTACTATCGGTTTGCTCAGGGAGGCCTTAAAGTCAGCAGCGCAAATAGGAATTATAATCGGTATTCACTGCGAGGATGCTTCAATTCTTACCCATGAAGAACAAAAAGCGCAAAAGGAAAATAGATGTAATGTTGAAGATTTTCTCGCCTCGCGGCCACCTGCAGCTGAACTTTTAGCTGTTGAAAGCGTCCTAAGGCTGATGGAGGAGACTGGAGCTAGGGTCCATATATGCCATGTCAGCCATCCAGAGGTAGCGGCCAGGATTAAGCAGGCCCAGGATAGTGGCTTGCCGGTCACTGCTGAAACCTGTCCTCATTACCTCGTTTTTAGCGCTGAAAGCTTAAAGGAAAAGGGGCCCCTATTAAAATGCGCCCCGCCCTTACGCTCAAGACAGGATGTTGCGAATTTGTGGAGCTATCTTGTTAATGGTACTATCAGTTGTATAGCCTCAGATCATTCCCCATGCACCTTAGAAGAAAAAGAAATAGGTGCCAGCAATATTTGGCAAGCCTGGGGAGGTATTAGTGGAGTGCAGACAACCTTTCAAATTATGTTTAATGAAATGGTTCATAAGCGCAACCTCAAACCAGAGTGCCTGGCAACCGTATTTTCATATAATCCAGCCATAACCTTTGGGTTATATCCCAGAAAAGGAAATTTATATCCGGGCGCTGACGCAGATTTGGTTATCGTTGATCCTCATTACTCTTGGGAAATTACACCTGATGAACTTTTTTATAAAAACAAGATATCAGCTTTTGCAGGAATGCGCGGCAAAGGAATTATTGAACAAACTTTGGTCCGGGGCCAAACAGTATATGCCAGGGGTCAATTAAAGGCCAAACCGGGATATGGTGCCTTTATTAGTCCATTAAGACCATCCATTTAGAGAATTGACCCAAGAGACACCCAAGAAAAAATAAATTATGAATTATGTTGAAACAACATATTGTACTTGGGTCATTTGAAAATTGATTTTTTAACCGGCTTCAGCTAATGAAAGGAGGGTCGTAGGTTATTTGCTGAGCCGTTAAAAAATAAAAAAATAAGAGGGGGGTTAAAAATGCCAGAAGTTACGTTGAAGACGCAAGAAGTTCCGCAAAAGAGAATGTCCTTTGTAGGGGATGTCAGTACCAGAGCCATTGTTACCGGTGTGTTGCTGGGTGTTTTAATGGCGGCTTTAGAGCAGGTTGCCGAGAGAATTGATACCATTGCTTTTGCCGGCGCTTTCCCGGTATTCGGAATCATCGTTGCTAATACCATGGGTTTAATAGGCGTGTTGACCTTCGGTTGGGTTGGTGGTATTTTGGCTGAAGAAATCAACCCCATCGTTGCTGTAGCAACAGCCACAGGTCCCTTGGCCCCCTTATGGTTTGTTACCAACTTTGCTCAGGTAACTGGTGCCCGCGCGGTAATGTATATTATCGGTAAAAAAACCGAGGACCTGTCCCTTTGGGAAACGATTTTGATATGTGCAGGCGGGACATTGTTGAATTCCATGGTCATGTTCCCCGTCCAATTACTTTATTTCAATATGCCGCCTAAGGTGATTGCCTTTATGGTTGTTTTAACCTTCGCGGTAGGCGCTATTATTCCAGCCTTTATCGCCCGGAAGGTTTCCATTGCACTTAGGAGGTCAAGGTTGGCAGCGTAACTATTAGAAGAATGCGGGTGGGAGAGAATTTACTCCCACCCGCTGATTAGGAGGCAAACCCATGAAAATGCTATATGAATACAGCCTGATGAAAAGCCCCATTCATCGGCTGGATCCCCGCAATAAAATTATTGTGACCTTATGCGCCGTAATTCTTTCTCTGGTTTTAACTGATGTGTGGGCCCTGGGAGCATTATTTTTAGTACTGGTTCTCTATGGTATGGTGGGCAAAATCACCCCTCTTGACTACTATGGTCTAATTTCACTTTTAGTGCCGTTTTTCATTTTTATCACTGTTATCCAGATTATTTCATTTCCAGGAGGCTCTTTGCTTTTCAATATAGGTCCTCTAGCTGTAACGTCGCAAGGATTTTTTAAAGGCCTACAAATTTCTTTAAGAGCCTTAACCCTGGCAGTGTCGTTCGCGCTTTTGATGATGACAACCCATCCCACTGATATTACGGCGGCAGTTGTAAAATGGGGCATGCCCTTCCGTTACGCTTATATGCTGGGTTTTGCTCTCAGGTTTTTACCGCTCTTTTTTGAGGAGTTTGCTAAAATCAATGAAGCCCAGGCTTCACGGGGCCTTGATATAAATAAATATGGTATTGTGTCTAAAGTTATAGCCCTACCTTCCCTTTTGTTACCCCTGACAATGAGTGCTTTCCGTAAATCTGGGGATATAGCCATTGCCTTAGAAATGCGGGGCTTAAGCACGGCTTCTAAATATGGACGGACTTTTTTACGTAAAGTTGAATTTAGACCTGCCGACTATATTGTATGTTTTTTCAGTGTCGGATTGACTATTGTTATGATAATCGCTCGAGTAACCGGGCGCATCTAAATTGCTGTTAAACGCGCGGGAGGTGTAATGTTTGACGCAAGAAATTGTTATTGAAACTAAAGATCTACAGTTTGTATATCCAATGACAACTGAACCGGTGCTAAAGGGGATTAACCTTACGATAAAAAAAGGGGAATTTATTTGCATCACTGGTCCTTCCGGTGCCGGCAAAACAACTCTCTCCCTAGCCCTTTGTGGTGCGATACCGCACCTGGTAAACGGTGACATGTCAGGTGAAGTTTTTGTTAAGGGTGTTTCTAGCAAGAAAGCCCATATTGCCGATCTCTGTAAGCAGGTGGGAGTAGTATTACAGGATCCGGAGGCTCAACTTTTTAGCTTATCGGTTTTTAGCGACGTTGCTTTTGGCCTTGAAAACTTTAAATTTCCCCCAGAAGAGATTATCAAACGAGTCGACTGGGCTCTTGAGGTAGTAGGTATGCAAAATTATAAAGATCGTTCCCCCAGTGCCCTTTCCGGGGGGCAAAAACAGCGGGTAGCCATTGCTTGTTCGTTAGCCATGGGACCCGAAATTCTTGTTTTAGATGAACCCACCTCTGAATTGGACCCCATGGGCAGCGAAGAAGTTTATGCAGTACTCAATAAGCTTAATCAACAAGGTGTAACAATCATTCTGGTTGATCAAAAGGTAGAGTTAATAGCCCCCATTGCCGACAGGATTATTTATATGCGTGATGGACAAATTTTAAGCGATCGGGAACCCCATCAATTTTTTGCTGAATACCGGGATCAATACCTTAAAGGCGAGAAGATAGACTTCTTTATCCCGAGCGTAACGGCCTTATCTTATAAGTTATTTCAAAGGTTTGGAGCAAAAATGGATCCTGTACCCATTTCGGTAGAGGAATTTATAACCAGTTACCAGAAGTGGGAAGCTTCTTTAGCCGAAGGGAATGATTAAGGATGATTGAAGTCAAGGACTTACGCCATGTTTATCCGGGTGGGGTAGAAGCTCTTAAAGGGGTTTCCCTAACCATCGAGAAAGGCGAGTTTTTAGCTATTATCGGCCAAAATGGCGCTGGTAAAACAACATTATGCAAGCATTTTAACGGATTACTACGGGCTACTTCAGGACAAGTCCTGGTTGATGGTATGGACGCTGCCAGGACAAAAATAGCCGTATTGGCTCGTAAAGTTGGCCACGTCTTTCAAAACCCCGATCATCAAATTTTTTGCGATTCGGTCTGGGAAGAGGTGGCCTTTGGCCCTAAAAATATTGGCCTGAAAGGCCAAGAATTGGAAGAGGCCATCACCTCTTCCCTGGAAGCTGTCGATCTTTTATCTTTTAAGGATCGCCATCCTTATTCCCTGAGTAAAGGGCAGCGCCAGCGTTTAGCCTTGGCATCTGTCTTAGCCACCAAACCGGAGATCCTGGTAATTGATGAACCCACAACCGGTCAGGATTACAACCAGGCAAGACAAATTATGGAGATAGTTAGACAAATTCATTTAACCGGTCGCACGATTATTATGGTCACCCATGATATGGATATAGTGGCTGAATATTGTCACCGGGTTATTGTCATGACCCAGGGCCGCATTATCATTGACGGTCCAACGGCAACAGTTATGTCTAATTTTGACGTACTCCGGGAAACCCACCTTAACCCGCCACAGATTACTTTAATAGGAAAGAAATTGGGATTTGAAAAACCCTTTTTAACTATCGACGAAGCTTTTGCTGAGATCGAAAAGAAACATGCCGGTAAATTTAATTATAAAAAGGCTATTTAGTTCCCCCTGAAAAAGTCCAGGGATAAAAGTTTTAGCGTCTCAGGAAACCGAATAGTTTTTTAACAAAACAGAAGGAGTTACCATCCTCTGGATCGAATCTTGTAAGTACGAGAAAACAAGAAAACCCAGAAGGAGGAACTCCCATGATAATTATTCGCCACATCGCCTCCATTTCCTGCGGGGTGAGCACATGTTAAGGCTAAAAGATCCGCAACTCACCCTGTGGGATGCCCTGTTGCCAGCTGAGGTGATAGAACTAAACCCAGAACTGGCCAAGGTGGATGAACTCCTGGATGACGATAGGTTTATGGCTCCATTCATCAGCCGGTTTGAGGCGCGCCTTGGCAGGCCAACTATCCCTATGTAAACCTACCTGCGCCTGATGTACCTGAAGCACCGCTATGGCCTGGGCTATGAAGTTTTAGTCCAGGAGGTAAATGACAGTATTAAGTGGCGGCGTTTCTGCCGTATCCCCTTAACCCAAAAGGCACCCCATGCTACAACTTTGATTAAACTCACCAAACGCTGTGGCCCCGGAGTGGTAGAAGAAATCAATAAAGCCCTCCTTCAGGAAACCCGGGAGAAAAAGATTATCCGGGGAAAGAAGCTCCAGGTAGATACCATTGTAGTCGAAGCCAACATTCATCATCCTACGGATGCCAGCCTTCTAGCCGATGGAGTACGGGTTATCACCCGTACCGTGAAAAAGATCAAGGAAACAGGTCTAGCCATAGCAGATGCATTTCATAACCGGCAACGCTCTATTAAAAAACGCATCTATGAGATCAATAAAGTATTGAAACGCCGCAGTAACGAAGTCTATCAAGAAGTCCGGGAAATTACAGGCGCCATTCTTAAAACCACCCGGAAGGTTATTACCGAAGCTGCCAGTATTGTCAGGGAGGCCAAGGATACCCTCCAGCAACAAGGGGATCAAGTTAAAGGGAAAACCCTTGCCCTGGTCCAGATGTTAGAAGAAACTATCAGCCGCACGGAAAAGATTGTAACCCAAACGGCAGCCGTCCAGGAGGGGAATTTGCATCTTCCCGACCGGGTGGTAAGTATCTTTGACCCTGACGCCCGGCCCATCATAAAGGGTAAGGCCAATGTCCCGGTAGAGTTCGGCTACAAGGTGCTGTTACAGGAAGCGGAACACAAGATCATCGCCGGCTATAAGGTGTTGCGGGGGAACCCCGCGGATGACACCTTACTCCTTGGCGCAGTGGAGGAGCATATTAAGACTTCCAACCATCCACCCCGTGCCCTTGCTGCCGATAGAGGTTTTGGGGGTTCAGGGAACGAAAAAGGTTGCCATCAACTTGGGGTAAAGCAGGTCAGCTTGCCCCGGAAAGGTAAAATCAGCAAAGCTCGTAAAGCATATCAATCGCAGAGCTGGTTCAAACGTCTCCAACGCTGGCGCGCTGGAGGGGAGGCTACTATTAGTCTTCTGAAGCGCAAATATGGATTACGCCGTAGCCTTTTCAGGGGATATGAGGGTACCACCACTTGGGTCGGTTATGGAATCTTGGCCATAATCTCCACAAGTTGGCACAATGGTATAACAAGATGGGTAAAGCAGTTGGAGATTAACCCGGTCTACAGTCCAGAAATATCATTTCCCCTTAAGTGATGCAAAAAGTTTACTTTTTCAGGGGGAACTATTTAGGTTCTAAAGTGAGATAATCCGCAAGATAAAAGGTAAGTGGGTGAAATATATGCCAAGGAAAGTTACCCTGGGGCTAATTCAGGCCGATACCGAGATCGGTAATGTTAAAGCCAACGTCGAGAAAGGGGTAAAACTCATTGCGGCAGCTGCAGCTAAAGGGGCTCAAGTAGTAATTTTACCAGAGCTCTTTACTACCGGGTATAACACTAGTATTCTTGGCCCCAGGTTTATCCAGCTGGCGGAAAATATTAATGGCCCTTCTATTACGGCCTTTGCCGCAGCAGCTAAAGAGAATGGTGTCTACGTTATGGTGGGATTTGTCGAGGAACGCGGTGTACCAGGTGTGGTATATAACTCGGCAGCTTTCATCAGCCCTGAAGGTAAGGTTATTGATTCTTATGCCAAAACCCACCTTTGGGGTGGCGAAAGGATATATTTTGCTAAAGGTAATAATTTCCCTATCTACCAAACTGAGTATGGTCTTTTTGCACCGGGCATTTGCTATGATGTAGGTTTCCCAGAGGTGGGACGGCTATATGCTCTTAAAGGCGCTGAACTCATGCTGGTAATTTCCGCTTGGCGCATTGAGGACGCGGATATTTGGGAAAACAATTGTATCGCCCGGGCAACTGATAATCTTTTCTTTGTGGCCGGTTGCAACCGGGTAGGTTATGAAGATAACCTGCACTTAATCGGTAAAAGCAAAGTCCTGGCACCCCGGGGCCATTATGTTGCCCAGGCGCCGATGGATAAGGAAGACATCTTAATAGCTACTATCGATCTGGATGAAATAAAGGAAGCCCGGCGCGAATGTCTTTACATGATTGACAGGCGGCCTGAACTTTACGGCCCCTTAGCATCTCTATAGATGGCTGGAAAGGGAATGGCGATTGTGAAATTAATGCTCATCAACCCCAATACCAATGCTCAGATGACAAGGACCATTGAAGAAAGTGCCCTGCTTTGCAAGTCTTCCACGACAGAGATCAAAGCAGTCACCAACTCTACTGGTCCTGTATCAATTGAAGGACATGTCGACGAGATGGTGAGCACCCCTGGAGTGCTTGAGATTATTATGGGGGCTCGTGAGATATATGACGCTTTTATCATTGCCTGCTATAGCAATCATCCAGCGATCAATGCCGCCCGTGAACTAACTGCGAAACCGGTTATCGGTATTTGTGAAGCTTCACTGCTTACGGCATGTTTACTTGGCCATCGCTTTAGTATTGTAACTACTTCACCCCGTTGGCAACCAATGTTAGAAGAAGCGGTGCGGGTGTTTGGCCTGGAAGCACGTTGTGCCTCAGTCAGGAGTTCCGGGCTTGCCGTTTTGGATCTGGAGCGGCTGGGAGCCGCGGAAGTAGAGGATGTTCTTGAAAGGGAAAGCCGCAAGGCCATCGCTGAGGACGGCGCTGAAGTTATTTGCCTTGGTTGTGCCGGTATGGCCGGTTTTTCTCAACGGTTAAGGCAATCTCTGGGTGTCCCCGTGGTAGACGGTGTTGCCAGCGCTGTAAAAATGGCGGAAGGATTATATGCCTTGGGGCTGCAGACCAGCAAAGTTGGTATGTTTCGTCCTTTAGAACCTAGAAAAGTAATTAACATGAACGGACCGATGCTGGAAGCGTACGGGTAGGAAAAGGATTGATCTTTATTATCAACAGGATCAGGAGGCCATGCCATGAGAAAAGTTATAACCCTCAAGCCAGAGGCTTCAAAGCGCTTGATCGCCAGGTCTATCTCCAGGCTCCCTGCTGTGCAAAAGGCATTCAGTGAGGGCTATATAATCCTTTCTTTAGGTACTACCTGTGGGTATATTGTAGAGGAACTTTCTGGCAACTCAATCCCTCGCAGTAGGTATGCCTGCGGCTACATCTCAAGTATGGGGCCCTGCCTCCTTGGTCCGGGAGAGCAATTCCGGCTTATTGTTTTTGACCATGGACAGATGATTCAACTTAACTCAAAAGAAGACAGCTTGGATTTTAGCGAGAGCCTGATTAAATACCTGGAGAAAATGGGACCAGGCGATATCTTTATCAAAGGCGGTAACGTCATGGATTCGTCTGGGAAGGTTGCTGTTTTAATCGGAGGTCCGGAAGGCGGGGAAATCGGTACAGCCCTCCCCTATATTGCCCGAGGTGTTGGTTCAATTGTGCCTATGCTCGTTAGCAAGACCATGCCGGGTAAAGTTGATGATATACTGGAAGCCCTAAAAGAAGAAAAGGTCACTAAGGAATGGTGCGATGCCGAACCTTATGATGTCATTATACTGCCCGGGAAAGTCATAACTGAGATTGAGGCTATCAGGTATCTTTTTGGTATAGAAGCCTTACCATTAGCCTTTGGTGGTATCGGTAGTAACAGGGGTGCGACTACCTTCCTGCTCTGTGGACCTGACGCCAAGGTTGAAGCTGCATACGCTTACTTACAAGCAATCAAAGATGAGTCTCCGTTACAGGAAGTCAAGAACCTTGACTGTTACAACTGTCCGTCCTATACCTTCCTACGAAAGAAGCAAGGTAGGTTCCTCACTTAGATGTAACAATTTAAAGGACCTGGCAGGTTGCCAGCAATGAGATAAGAGATGGTAATAAAGTTAGCCTTATTACGATAGCCACGAGCCTTTTCTTTTCCAGCTTGTAGTAGACTATTAGTGCCCTCAAGGAGACAGTTAGAAATACGCTGTTAAACCAATAAACCATGTTGCCGAGCTGGAAGAAGAGCTGCTGGCGGCCATCAACGCCACCGGCATCGGCCCTCAGGGCCTGGGGGGAAGGGTAACAGCCCTGGATGTCCATATTGAAATCTACCCCACCCACATCGCATCTCTGCCTGTCGCCGTCAACCTGCAGTGCCATGCCGCCAGGCATGCCACCGCAATCCTGTAGGAGGTGGGCCTGTGCTCAGGATAAAGACGCCCCTGGATGAGGCGACGGTCCGGAGTTTACGGGCCGGGGACCAGGTTTTAATCAGCGGTACCATTTTAACCGGCCGGGATGCGGCCCACAAGCGTATGGTTGAAACCCTCCGGGCCGGCGGCGAACTGCCCGTGGAACTTCGCGACCAGATTATCTATTACGTCGGCCCCTGCCCGGCCCGGCCCGGCAAAGTTATCGGCTCGGCCGGCCCCACCACCAGCGGGCGCATGGACGCCTATGCACCGCTGCTCATCAGGGAAAAGGGCCTGCGGGGGATGATCGGCAAGGGCGGCCGCAGCCCGGAAGTAATCCGGGCCATGCAAGAAGCCTGCGCCGTCTATTTCCTGGCCACCGGTGGTGCGGGGGTCCTCCTGGCCCGGCACATTAAAAAGGCCACCGTCGTTGCTTACGAAGACCTGGGGCCGGAGGCTATCTATTGCCTGGAAGTTGAAGAATTCCCGGTGATTGTGGGTGTTGATTCCCGGGGAAATGACTTATATAGCATCGGGCGGGCGAGGTATCGTCGCGAGCTTACCGTGTAAAAAAGCAATTTCCTCCAGGGCAAGAAAGCAAACCTTTGGCAAGAATTTAGCCTTGTAGCGTAAGTAATCTTAAAATAAACTTAAAAATGAGCCAACATTAATATTTTAAGGAGGCAAGGCGAAATGGCAGTCCTGGAGGAACTCAAGGAAGCCCTGATGGCCGGTAATGCCAACAAGGTCAGGGAACTGACCCAGAAGGCCCTGGATGAGGGCATTGCCCCCACCACCATAATCAACGAAGGCCTCATTGCCGCCATGAATATTATCGGCGTCAAGTTCAAGAACAATGAAGTTTACGTGCCGGAGGTCCTGGTGGCGGCCCGGGCCATGCATGCCGGCATGGACGTGGTCAAACCCCTGCTCGCCGGTGACGCCCTGGAGGATAAAGGGACGCTGGTCATCGGAACGGTGAAAGGCGACCTCCACGACATCGGCAAGAACCTGGTCATCATGATGATGGAAGGGGCCGGGTTCAAGGTAGTTGACCTTGGTATCGATGTGCCGGTAGAAAAATTTATCCAGGCAGTAGAAGAGCATAAGCCGCAACTGGTCGGTATTTCGGCCCTGCTAACCTCGACCATGATGCAGATGAAAAAGACTGTCGAGGGCCTTGCAGCTTACCGCGATAAGATCAAGATCATGGTCGGCGGCGCCCCGGTTACCCAGAAATTTGCCGATGAAATCGGCGCCGACGGTTATGCGCCCGACGCTGCTTCCGCCGTTGATCTCGCCCGCCAGCTGCTGGCTTCGTAGGGAGGCCGGGGGATGCTGGTTGTCGGTGAACTGATAAATTCCAGCCGTAAAGCCGTCGCCCAGGCCATTGCCGGACGCAATAAGGAATACATCCAGGAACTGGCCAGGAAGCAGGTTGAGGCCGGCGCCCACATTATTGATGTCAACTGCGGGACAAGCATCGGCGAAGAAGACAAAGTGATGACCTGGCTGGTCACAAGCGTCCAGGAAGTCGTTGATGTACCCTTATGTATCGACAGTCCCAGCGCTGAAGCCCTGGCGGCCGGCCTTGCGGTCCATAAAGGCCAGGCCATGATTAATTCTATCACGGCGGAGAAGGAACGCTGGCAGGAAGTCCTGCCCCTGGTGCAGAAATATAAAGCCAAGGTCATCGCCCTCTGCATGGATGACGGCGGCATGCCGGAATCGGTAGAAGATCGCCTGCGGGTAGCCGGTAAACTGGTTCCGGGACTCCTGGAGGCCGGGATACCGGAAGACGATATCTACCTCGATCCCCTGATCAAGCCCCTGGGGGTTAACAGCCGGTACGGTGTGGAAGCTTTAGAGGCGGTGGCGGCATTAAAGGAAAAGTACCCTAAGGTTCATACCATCTGCGGCCTTTCCAACGTTTCTTTCGGCCTGCCGGAGCGCCGGTTGTTAAACCGGGCCTTTATGGTTATGTGTTTAACGAGGGGGATGGATGCCTTTATCCTCGATCCCCTGGATACGCTCCTGATAGGCCTTTTGAAAGCAGCCACGGCCCTGGCCGGCCAGGATGAATATTGCCTGGAGTACATTGCCGCCGCCCGCGCCGGGAAAATTAAAGCTTAAGCCCAGCATAAAACGGCCGCAGGCAGGGAGATTACCTGCTACGGTCGTTTTTATTAGGAGGAAAAATATGTCTTTTTCCCTGGAAAATTTAGTCCAGGCTGTAATCAACGGTAACGCCGCCCAGGTACGGGAAGAAGTTAAAAAGGCTCTGGCCGCGGGGGTAGACCCGGCCCGCATCATATCCGACGGCTTTGTGGCCGCCATGGATGTGGTGGGAGAAAGGTTTGAACGCAATGAGATTTATGTCACCGAACTGATTATTACCGCCCGGGCCATGCACACTGGTATGAAGGAACTCAAGCCTTTCATGGTGACCGGCCAGGTGCAGCCGGTGGGGCGGGCTATAATCGGTACCGTCCAGGGGGACATCCACGATATTGGTAAGAATTTACTCGGGATAATGCTCGAGGCGTCGGGGTTTGAAGTAATTGACCTGGGCGTCAATGTTGCCCCCAGTACCTTTGTTGAAGCGGTGATTAAATACCAGCCGGACGTCCTGTGCTTGTCGGCCCTCCTTTCTTCTACCCGCAGAGCTATGGGTGAAACCATTGAAGCCTTGCAGGAGGCCGGCTGGCGGAGCAAGGTTAAAGTGGTGGTAGGTGGTACGCCCCTCAATGAGACTATTGCCGCTAAAATGGGGGCCGATGGCTACGCTCCCGATGCTACCGCTGCCGTCCAGTTGATAAAAGACCTTATCGGCGCCGGCCAGAGGCGCCGGGCGGTCCTGGCGCCGGCTACCCTGGATTTATTTTTTGGAAAGGGTTCCCTGGAAGACCTGCAACGTGCCTTTACCTCTATGATCGGTCTGCATCTGGTCATGGTGGATGCCGCCGGCAGTCCTTTAACCCCCTTGGGGGGGTTCCTGGAATGCTCCCGGCATTGCCATTTACTCCAGGGAATCCCGGTGAAAGACGTGGATGTTACCACCCTGGCAGGTAATTTTAAGGAAGCTTTTATATATCGCTGCCATGCCGGCCTGGTGGAGATATCCTATCCCCTGGCAAGTGAAGACGGCACGGTGGGAGCCGTCCTCTGCGGCCACTGCCTGTTGCAAGATGATCCTGCTCCGGAGCAGTTGCAGGCAGCTGTACCGGTGCTTTCCCTGAAGGATCTGGAAGCCGTCTGCAGTCTTCTCTCCTTTGTGTCCGGGCAGATCATGCAGCTCAATGCCGTTTTACTGGTCAATAAAGAATTGGAAGAGCAGCGCGCCAGCTTTATCCATTTCCTGAAAAGACAGCACCAGCTGGAGCAGGCCCTTAAGGAGGCCGAACTCAAGGCCCTCCAGTCCCAGGTTACTCCTCATTTTCTATTTAATTCTTTAAATACCATCGCCCGCCTGGCCCTCTTTGAGGGAGCGACAACTACGGAAAAAATGGTACGCGCCCTGGCCCGTCTCATGCGCTACAGCCTCTACCAGGTCAAAGAAACGGTAACCCTGGCCGAGGAGGTAGCCGCCGTGCGCGACTATCTCTTTATCCAGGAGACGCGTTTTCCGGGCCGGGTCCGGAGCCAGGTGCTAGTAGAGGATGATGTGCTAGACGCCCGGGTGCCCTGCATGATCCTGCAGCCCCTGGTGGAAAACGCCGTCATCCACGGTCTGGAGCCAAAGGAGGACGGAGGCACAATTACCCTTTCCGGCCGCAGGGTGGGAGAGCAGGTGCATATAGAAATAAAGGACGACGGCGTTGGCATCCCCCCTGAGGTCCAGAAGGCCATTTTCGGCCTGCAGGTGCGTGGCAGCGGCAAGGGCCAGGTCAGCGGCCTGGGTATTGTTAATATCTACCGTCGCCTGCAGCATCAATTCGGCGGCAACTGCGCCCTGGATGTTGCCAGCACGCCGGGAAAAGGGACCTGCATCCAGCTCAGTTTTCCCTATACTAAAGAATAACTTTGTGTTTATGAAGGAGGCCGTATCCGGTTTTGGCAACGGAAATTAAGGTCCTGCTCGTTGATGACGAACCCCTGGAACGCCAGGCCATACGCTTTTTGCTGTCCAGGGAACGTCCCCATTACCAGGTGGCGGCGGAAGCAGGAAACGGTATAGAGGCCGTAGAGCTGGCCTCAGTTATAAAACCGGATATTGTCTTCCTGGACATCAGGATGCCCGGTATGGACGGCCTGGCTGCCGGCCGAGAAATCCGGGCCTTATTGCCGGAAGCCAGGCTGGTTTTCGTTTCCGCCTACGGTGAATTCGACTATGCCCGGGAAGCGGTATCCCTGGGTGCTTCCAAATATTTATTAAAGCCGATGGACGGGGAAGAGGTCATCAAACTCATGGATGAACTGGCTTTCTATATATCCGCCGCCCGCCGGCGCCGGCAGGAAACAGCCCGCCTTAAAGAGGCCCTGGAAAAAATGAAACCCCTGATTCGCCTTGGTTTTATTATGGATCTGATTAATGGCAATATAACGGCAGGCGAGGCGGAAAGCCGCGCCCTTTTCCTGGGGGTCACTTCCCTGCCGCGGCTGGCCCTTTTGGTAGATATAGATAATTTTGCCAACTTTGCCCAGGATGGAGCGGAGATTGAACGGCAGCTCTTAAAACAACGGGTGAAGGAGTGCATTGAAAAGGCGGCGGCTACCTGGCCCGGAGCCCTGGTGGCCCCGGTCACCGGGGACGAATTTGCCGTCCTCCTGCCCCTTGAACGGGCGGGGAAGGAATATGACGCCCGCCGGGACGCCATCCGCCTGGGTGAGGCCATCTGCCGTCAGGTACGCCGGGAGACGGGGGTGACGGTGACCGTCGGCATCGGCCGTCCGGCTGAGAGCGTTACCGGTCTGGCCCGCTCATATGCCGAGGCGGCGGCCGCCGCCGAATTCCGCCTCCTTTACGGCGGTGACCAGGTTATCCATGCCGACGATGTCGCCGCCCGCTCCCGGGCCAGGCGTTTCCTGCCGGACCGGGAGGAACAGGAGCTGGCCCAGGCCATCCGCATGGGCGATCGGGAACTCGCCCGCCGTCAGGCCGGCAGAATTTTAATGGAACTGACCCTGGAAGAAGAACGCCCTTCCCTTTTGAAGATGAAAATCCTGGAGCTAGTGGCCCTGGCGGCCAATGCGGCCCTGGAGGCCGGGGCCGATGCGGAAGCCGTTTCCGACCTTACCCTGGCCGCCAGCGGCGAATTTTTGCACCTGGATAACCTGGCGGATATGCGGCAGCGCATCCTGGAGCGCCTGATGGAACTGGTAGATCAGGTGGCGACCAGCCGGGAACAACGCAATTCCGTTCTTATTGAACGGGCAGGCAGGTTTATCGAAGCCAACTTCAGCCGCGACCTCACCCTTGAGGAAGTGGCCCAGCAGGTATATTTGAGCCCCTGCTATTTCAGCCGCCTCTTCAAACAGGTAAAGGGTCAGAACTTTATCGATTACCTCACCAGGGTGCGCCTCAGGGCGGCCAAGGAGCTGCTGCTAAACACCGACCTGCCGGTGGCGGCGATTGCCGAGCGCGTCGGCTATCATGACGCCCGCTATTTCGGCCAGGTGTTTAAAAAACAGGAAGGGTACACGCCCGGCGTGTACCGCAAAATTGGAGGTGCGAAATTTGCAGGAAGTACTGATTGATTTCCAGCCGGTGGGGCGGCGGGCGCAGGTTAAAAAAGGCCAGACTATTTTAGCCGCGGCCCAGCAGCTGGGGCTGTCTCTGGGAGCCGGGGGCCTGACGGCGCCCTGCGGCGGCAGGGGCCTGTGCGGCCGTTGCCGGGTGCGGGTAGCCGCCGGCGATGCCGCTGAGCCGACGGCGGCGGAAAAGCGGTTTTTGAAACAGGAACAACTGGAACAGGGATATCGCCTGGCCTGCCAGGCGGTCATCCAGGGACCGCTGAAAGTAGAAATTCCACCGGAATCCATGCTTGGCGTGCAGCAGCTCCAGGTCGAGGGATTGGACGTCGAAATCGTCCCGGAAGTCCCGGTTAAAAGGTATAACCTGCCGTTGGCCCGGACGACCATAGAGAATCCCCGGCCCCTCTGGCAGCAGGTGGCCGCGGAACTGGAAGCCGCTTACGGCCTGGAACGGCCGGCAATAGACTTTGACCTGGCGTCGGCCACGGCACCCATGGCGGCCGGCGGCACCGCAACGGTGACGGTACGCAGTAAAGAAGTGATCAATATTTACACCGGACGGCCGGCACCGCCGCCCCTGGGCCTGGCCGTCGACCTGGGGACCACCAAGGTGGCCGGTTTTCTTATAAATCTGGAAACGGGGGCTACCCTGGCCGCCGACGGGATCATGAATCCCCAGATTGCCTACGGTGAAGATGTCATGGCCCGCCTGGGCTATGCCATGGAAGGGGAAGAGGAATACCAGCGCATTCAAGAAGTGGTTATTGAGGGATTGAACCGCCTGGCCGCCACCCTGGCCGATAGGGCCGGCGTTACCACGGCGGACATTGAAGAAGCCGTCGTCGTGGGCAACACGGCCATGCACCACCTGCTGTTGCACCTGCCCGTGGAGCAGCTCGCCCGGGCGCCCTATGTTCCGGCCCTGACAACGCCGGTGGAAGTAAAGGCCCGGCGCCTGGGTTTGAACTTCAGCCTGGGGGCCTACGTCTATCTAACGCCGGCGATAGCCGGCTTTGTCGGCGGCGACCACGTGGCCATGATCCTGGGCAGCCGCATCGACGCGGCAAGGAAAGTAACCCTGGGCTTGGACATCGGCACCAATACGGAGATCGTATTAAGCTATGGCGGCAAGATGCTTTCCTGCTCCTGCGCTTCCGGCCCGGCCTTTGAAGGTGCCCACATCGCCCAGGGAATGCGGGCCATTACCGGGGCCATTGCCGCCGTGGGGTTAAGCGACGACGGCCGGGAGGTGTACTGGGAGAGCATCGGCGGGATGCCTCCGTTGGGCATCTGTGGCTCCGGCATCCTGGATGCCGTAGCCGAACTTTACCGTACCGGTGTCATTAACGCCAATGGGCGGCTGGATTTGAACCATCCCCGGGTTAGGCGGCCTGCCGGGGGCGGGCCAGCGGAATTCCTGCTGGTGCCGGCAGAGGAAACCGGCATTGCCAGCGACCTGGTGGTAACCCAGAAGGATATAGGCGAGATCCAGCTGGCCAAGGCAGCCATTGCCAGCGGTACCCTGCTCCTTTTGGAAGCAGCGGGCCTTACGGTGAATGACCTGGAAGAAGTAGTGGTCGCCGGGGCCTTTGGCACCCACCTGAAGGTGGAGAGCGCCATTACCATCGGCATGTTTCCCCAACTTCCTTTAAGCGCCTTCCGCCAGGTAGGCAATGCCGCCGGCACCGGGGCGCGGCTCGCCCTCCTTTCCATGGCCGAAAGGCGGCGGGGTGAAAGAATAGCCCGCGAAGTGGGCTATATCGAACTCATGACCCGACCGTCTTTCCAGGATGTGTTTATGAAATCCCTGCTGTTACCGTAACTGTCGGAGGCGAGCTACCGTGAACCACATTGAACGGGTGCGGGCGGCCCTGGCCCGGAAACGACCCGACCGGGTGCCGGCGGGAGAATTTGAGCTGGAACCAGGGCTGGCAGCCGCCCTTCTGGGCCGTGAAGGACCAGGCGGTTTTATCGAGGAGGCGACCGCCCGGGAGCTTCTGGGCATGGACCTCCTGGCCGTCACTCCCCGGGCGCCGCTTAAGGACGAGGGAAATGACTGCTACCGGGATGCCTGGGGCCGGCGGCTACAGTGGCGGGGGGGCCTTGTTACCGTCGAAACCCCTGCAATTGCCGACCTCCGGGAGGCGGCAGGTTACCGCCTGCCTCCAGCCTGTACCTTTGACCTCCTTCCTATAAAACGCTGGCGGGAGGAAACGGATTTCTTCGTTTTCGCCTTTGTCGACGGGCCCTTTCAGGGCACCGGCAAGCTTTTTGATTTTACGGGATTTCTCCTGGCGGTGGCTACCGGTAAAAGGGCCGTCGCCGAGCTGGCCGCCGCGGTAGTCGACTTTAACATAGAACTGGCCCGCCTTTGCGTCCAGGCCGGGGCCCATGCCCTGATTATCGGTGACGACATCGCTTATGAACGGGGGACGTATATCCGCCCGGCCCTGTGGCGGGAAACCTTTTTACCCCTTTTGCAACGCCAGGTAGAAGCCATTAAAGCCATGGGCGTTCCGGTCCTTTACCACTCCGACGGTAACCTGCAGGCCGTATTGCCCGACCTGGCTTCAATACCCCTGGACGGCATCCAGGGTCTGGAGCCGGGCGCCGGCATGGATATTGGCGCTATAAAGAAGGAATACGGCGGGCGCCTGTGCTTGATGGGCAACTTCGACTTGAACCTCCTGGCTACAGGTACGCCGGAAACCATTACGGCGGCAGCACGGCAGCTCCTGCTGGCGGCGTCGCCCGGCGGGGGATATATCTTTTCTACCTCCGGCGGTATCTTGAGTGCCGGCTTGCCGCCGGAAAATGTCCTCGCCCTTTACCGGGCAACAGCCGAGTATGGCGTTTACAGATAGCCTCGCATGCTTTTGTTGCCAATAATCCCCAGGTATAAACCTTCCCGCCTGCCATATCAATTAAATAGGGATGCTGGCAGGAAGGTGGTTTTATTGGTTAAAAAATTTTTGCGCTGGCCCTTCATCCTGTCCTTAGTAATCGTTCTGGCCCTGGTGGGGGTCTGGTGTTATTCCTATTACCTGCGGGAAATAAAGGTTGAACCCATGGAACTGATTGTCAAGGCCCTGGATACTACCAACCGGGCAACCAGCTACCGTTTCCACGTCGAGGCAAGCCTTATAACCGGCGGCAATAAAATAGACTTAAGCAGCCTGGACGGGGAGAGGGGTTATGACGGTAGCCTGTATTTAAAGGGCCAGATGACCGGCCAGCCGGTGGAGATCTACCAGGTCGAAGATACCACTTATTTTCGCGACCCGACCTCTAAACGCTGGATGGTTACGCCCGGCAACAACCCCCTGGAGCAGGAAAAGTATATGGCGGAAATCAATCCCCTGTCCATTTTGAAAATTACCCGGGTGGATGATTTGAAGTTTCTTGGCCGCCAGAAAAAAGTGCCGGGAAGGCCCTACCTCCTCACCTGCCGGCCCCAGGTCAACAACCAGTTCTTTAACAGCTACTGGCAGGACCCTTACTACCAGTTGTGGGTCGAACGAGGAAGCAACTACATCCGCAAAGTTTCCCTGGAAGCCGCTCACCGCCAGCATCCCCAGGATAAACTCACCATGACAGTTGACTTCTATGATTTTAACAAGCGCATCAACATTAAAACGCCCCAATAAATAGCCCGGAAGGGCAACCTATTGAGGCGGTTTTTTTGTGGCCAGTATGAAATTATTCCCCAAAACCATATTTTCTTAACTTGTCCCAGTTATCAACCACTATTGTTCCATCTGGGAGGGTATGGATAATACCCTCTTCTTTTAAATGGGATATGGCATTGGTAACGGTGACCCTGTGAACTCCAGCGAGGTTTGCCAGTTCATGATGGGTAAACTTTATACAGGTGTTTATTTTCTGCTTACTACTGGGGTCAAGGAGTAAGCAATAAAGGAGACGGCATAACTTTTCTGTTGTGTTACGGAAGGCCAGATCTTCAATCTGATTAGCTAACATGCGGGATTTAAGGCTAACTGATTTAAGAAGCATATAAACGAGACCTGGTCTGGAAAAGAGCTCGTTAAGGTGATGTTTATGGATAGATATTGCTTTTACATCTTCCATGGCTAAAGCATTGAAAATTACCGGTTGACCATGAAAAAAAGCCTCATCCCCAAAGAAGCAGCCGGGGCTTACATATAAGACCGGCTTTTCTGATCCCCCACGACTTAGAAGGGTATATTTTACTATGCCATCTTGCAGGTAGAAAAAACGATCAACACGTGTTCCTATCCCGATAATTATCCTATCTTTTTTGTAGTGACAAAATGTACCAATTTTCTTGATAAATACAAGCTCTTCTTCATAAGAGATATTATTTGATTTCAAAAAATCAGCATTAATCCAGGGTGAAGTTGTAAGAAAAACTTCCATGTTTTGGCTTACCATCATGTATCTCCCTTAATAATTATTTTTATATTACCCTTGGGAGATCTATCTTTAGCCTATAAAATATTATAGAACGCAAAAGTTTTAGGATCAAGGTAAACAAATTTTATATCTCCAAAAATAAAATTCAGGGGTATGTAATTTAGATTACAAGCACCTGGTTAACAACCTTGTTAAAATAACAATAAGGACAAACAGATTATGTTGCCCTGGCTTTAGAGGAAAGCTTTATTAGGGGGGGATCGGGTATTTGTGTAACACAATCTTTACAGTTACGGGCTGTACCCGTTGTAAGATTGTTAAGGCTTTCATGAAGGAAACAGGTATTGCTTTTGTGGAGAAGGATATAAAAGCAGAAGGAAAGGATGAATTCCAGCAGTTTTATACATCCAACCGAAAGAATATATATCGTGGTGCTGATGGAATAGAATTCCCTATTTTTACTGATGGGAACATAATCCGCCAAGGGATTGGTCCTGTACTAGCTTATCTTTATTCTGGAGAAAAACTGGATGGTTATTTTAGTGTTGGTACTCTACATCGTGAGTGGGTAGACGGGATACACATTTCTTCTGGTAATCCTGGGTATGCTGAAGATTTTCTAGCAGTTTTACGCTATCTAAAAGGTAATTCTATGAAACTAAAGTTGGATACGGATGGCAGGAACAGTTATATTTTACAGATGGTATTAGACCAGAATTTAGCGGATCATGTTGTTATGAATGTCCTTGGCCCGCCAGAACTTTACAGCAGGATTTTGGGAGAAGACGTTGATCTACAGGATATAGAAAAAACTATTTCCCTGGTACCTCAATTTCCAGAATACCAATTTCAGACAACTATCGTACCGGTAATTCGTCACAATAGGGAACCGGCAGATATTAGCTATATGACGCCTGAAGAAATCGCCCTTACCGCCAGCTTTATTGAAAAGGTAACAGGAAGCAAGAAACATCCTTACCTCATAAGAATGTTCCAACCCAGGGAGGCCGGGGATAATCGTTTAAAATCATTGGAAGCAATTGATCCCAAATTGCTTTTCACTTACAGAACAGCGGCAAGGTCTTTTCAGGTATTCGCAGATTTAGAGCGCCAGTAATAAAGCAAGGGTACTATGACCCGGATTTAAGGAGGATTACGATGACCTATCCGAGTGTTTATCCCACAGGGGTTACCATTTATAACCCAGAAAAATGCTGGAACGGCTACACCGTTTTTCAGGCCAGGGAGCTGGGAGCGCTGGTAATTGACATGAACGGCGCCGAAGTCCAGCTGTGGAAGGGGCTGCACGGCTTTCCCAACAAGCTTCTCCCGGGCGGTTACGTGATGGGAAACACCGGGGAAAGAAATAACGCCTACGGCATGCAGGATCAGATCGATCTCGTACAGGTGGACTGGGAAGGAAACATTGTCTGGAGGTTCAACAGGTACGAGTATATTGAAGATCCCGGCGAGAAGCCCCAGTGGATGGCCAGGCAGCATCATGATTACCAGCGCGAGGGCAACCCGGTGGGTTACTATGTGCCCGGCATGGAACCGCGGGTTGACGGGGGGAACACCCTCATCCTCTGCCACAAGAACCTTAAGAACCCCAAGATATCGGATAAACTCCTGCTCGACGATACTATCATCGAAGTCACGTGGGAAGGCGACATCGTCTGGGAATGGATATGCAGCGATCACTTTGATGAATATGAGTTTAGTGAGGAAGCCAAAAACATCCTTTGCCGGGATCCCAATATGCGCCCTTCGGGCGGCGGCATGGGCGACTGGATGCATATCAACTCCATGTCGGTCCTGGGCCCCAACAAGTGGTACGACGCCGGCGACGAGCGTTTTCACCCGGACAATATAATCTGGGACGGGCGAGAAACAAACATTATCGCCATTATCGACAAGAAGACGGGAAAAATTGTCTGGAAGCTAGGTCCCGATTACAATGCAAAAGAAGTGAGGCACCTCGGCTGGATTATCGGCCAGCACCACGCCCATATGATCCCGCGGGGTCTGCCGGGCGAAGGAAATATTCTAGTGTTTGACAACGGCGGCTGGGCCGGATACGGGGCTCCCAACCCGGGCGCACCTAAAGGTATAAAAAATGCCTTGCGCGATTATTCGCGCGTGCTGGAGATCAACCCGGTAACCCTGGAGATTATCTGGCAGTACACACCGGTAGAAGCCGGGTATGTCCATCCAGTGGATGCCAACCGCTTCTACAGCCCGTTTATCAGCAGCGCCCAGAGGCTGCCTAACGGTAACACCTTAATTACAGAAGGATCGGGGGGCAGGATTATAGAGGTGACCCCCAAACATGAAATCGTTTGGGAATACATCAGCCCTTACTGGGGCAAGATGCTGCGGTTGAATATGATTTACAGGGCCTACAGGGCGCCATATGAATGGATCCCGCAGCTAGATCCTCCGAAAGAAGTACCCGTTGAGCGAATTGATGTAACTACCTTCCGTGTCCCTGGCGCTGCTCCGATTGAGCGTTTAAAAGAAACCGTCGTTGAAGGCGTTTTGCCATACCAAGGAGATACTGCTCTTTGTGTTGCTGCCGGTGACGAGCTGGATAAATAATTTTTTAAGGTTAAAAGGAAAGTGGTTACAATTTATAAATTAATTTTAAGGGGGTAGTAGTATGAAAAAAATGCCAGTATTTATCTTGGTGGCAGTACTGAGCTTGAGCCTTATTTTAGGCGGTTGCGGTGGGGGAAAGCAACAGCAGCAACAGCAGTCGTCGGGAAGCAGTACTTCAACTGCCCAAGTGCAGGAATTAAACTTTGCCAGTGCCTATATGGAAACACATCCCACAGTTGTCAATGCTTTTAAACCTTGGTTGAAATCAGTTGAGGAGCAGAGCGGCGGTAAAGTAAAATTTAATTTTTACAATCAAGGCGCCCTCTGTCCGGATAAAGACGTATTTGATTCTGTTGTCAGCGGCATGGTGGACATAGGCGGGTCGTATTGCGGTTATTATCCAGGCAAATTCCCATTAAATGAAGTAATGGAGCTGCCATTAATAGTGCCCGGCGCCGAAGCAGGCAGCCTGGTGACGTGGGAATTGTATAAGAAATACCCCGAATGGCAGAAAGAATTTGAGGGCGTTAAAGTGCTCTGGCAGTGGACAAGTGCTACCTATCAGCTGCATACCACGAAGAAGATGGTTAAAACCCTTGAAGACTTGAAGGGTATGAAGATTATCGGCTGGTCGCCCAAAATACTTGAGATCATCCGTTCGTTAGGCGCCAACCCCATCGAAGTGTCCGCAACAGATACGTATTTAGCTTTGCAGAGAGGCATGGCGGATGGCGTGATGTGCCCCCTGGCACCGTTAAAATCATACAAGATCAGTGACGCCGCCAAATACCACACCATCGTAGACGTCTGCGTCGGGCCGTTCTTTATGGTAATGAATAAAGAGAAATTTGCCGGCCTGCCGGCGGACGTCCAGAAGGTTATTGACCAGACCACCGGTGAAAAGATGGCCCAGCTTTGCGGTAAGACCCTCGATGAGGGAGCGGTCAATGACTCTAAATGGCTCAAAGATAACGGGCATGAATTCTACGTCCTGCCGGAGAATGAGAGAGCCAGATGGTTTGAGGCCGTAAAACCGATTCATGAAAAATGGGTTAAAGATATGGAAGCTAAAGGTTACACCAAGGCAAGAGAAGTCCTGAACGAAGCGATCCGCTTGGGAGAAGAATTCGCCAAAAAGACTGGCAGGGGATACCGCGAATAGTAAGGTGATATAACCCAATGGCAGATTAGCGGTCAAGTTGGCCGCTAATCTGCTTGCAGGGAAATAACCTGCCAGGAGGATAATTTAAGTTAAGTAAGGTAAAAACAAACTGACACAGAAGGGTGAATAGCGTGAAGGTATTTCATGCTCTTTCGGGCAAGCTGTACACGATCAGCTATTTTATTGCGGGCTTGATGCCCATACCGATAACCCTTGACGTCCTGGCCCGTTTAATATTGAGAAAATCCCTGCCGGGCATAATAGAAATGGAAGAATTCATGCTGGTTATACTCGTATTCCTGGGACTTGCTTATATCCAGGCCGAAAAAGAGCACATACGCATTGAATTGTTAGTTTCCCGTTTTCCCCAGTGGTTGCAGACTGTCATTGACGGGTTTATTTACCTGGCCTCGACAATCCTATTTGCCATAATCTCCTGGCAGACCTATTTGCAGGCAATCAAAAAGATAGGGACGAAAAGCACGGCCTTAGGAATTCCTATCTCAATTTTTTTGGTTATTGCTGCTGTTGGAACGTTATTGTTAACATTAATTGTGGCAACTGATTTTCTTAAAATAGCCAAAAAGATTATTAAAGACGGTAAGTGGCTTTATTTGTTAGTTATCCTGGCCCTGGGCGTGTTAATTATCTTATTACCATTTTATATTAAAACCCTGCCCTTCCGTATCAGCGGTCTTTCTTTGGGAAGCCTGGGAGCTTTATTCCTTTTCTTACTGATGCTTCTCGGCATGCCTATCGGTTTTGCCATGGCTTTAGCAGGGTATTTGGGTTTACTTATGGCCACCAGAAATGCGGTTGCCGCTTTCAGTATGCTGGGAATAGCACCCTATTTTTCGACAGCGTCCTTTATTCTTGCCGTAGCCCCATTGTTTATCCTCATGGGAGAGCTGGCGTTGTATGCAGGAATAAGCGATGAATTGTTTGAGGCTGCTTATAAATGGCTGGGAAGGCTGCCGGGGGGACTGGCCATGGCGGCTGTGGCGGGGTGTGCGGGTTTTGCCGCTGTCTGTGGCGACAGCATGTCGACGGCGGTGACCATGGGTACTGTCGCCCTGCCGGAGATGAAAAAGAGAAAATACCATCCCGGGCTGGCGACCGGTTGCCTGGCGGCAGGGGGTACCCTGGGCATATTGATCCCGCCGAGCATAGGTTTCATTTTCTACGCGATTATAACTGAGGAGTCCATCGGCAAACTTTTTATCGCCGGTATTATACCGGGAATTATCCTTGCCTCAATGTATATCGGCTGCATTTATATAATAGCCAGGCGCAACCCCGCTTTGGCTCCCCCCGGTGAAGTTTTTTCCTTAAAAGAAAAGCTCGTGTCCCTTAAGGGTATATCCAGCATGTTAATCTTATTTCTTATCATTATGGGGGGCATCCTGAGCGGGTCCTTCAGCTCGACTGAAGGAGGCGCAATTGGTGCTATGGGCGCTTTTATCATTGGCATTGTAAGGCGGCGCTTGAGCTGGGAAGGTATTGTTACGTCGATTAAAGATACGGCGAAGATTACGATCAAACTATTTATGATATTAATCGGCGTAGGGATCTTAGGATACTTCCTCGCGGCTACCAGGCTTCCTCACCTGCTGGCCAATGTTGTTACGGGATTACCATTTAATCGATATTTTATATTTACAGCTATGTGTATAATATATATCATTTTAGGATGCCTAATGAATGTTATACCAATGATTTTACTTACCTTGCCAGCAATTTATCCCGCGATATTTGCCATGGGCTTTGATCCCGTATGGTTCGGGGTCGTAATAGTTATTTTGATGGAAATGGGGCAGATAACACCTCCTGTAGGGGTAAACGTTTATGCAATCAATAGCGTCAGTCCGGATGTACCCATGGAAACAACGTTCAAAGGAATTTTACCTTTCTTTATCTGTATGGTAATTTGTATAATAATACTGGTCTTATTTCCACAGCTTGCTACCTTTTTACCTGCGTTATTGTTTAAATAAGCATTTTTCTTCCCTGTACCTGGCCTGGAGTAACGCTGTCACCGGGCCGGGCCGGCCGTTGCCGATGGGCCGGTCGTCCACCCATGTTAGGGGAAGGATCTCCATCAGGCTGTTAGTCAGGAAGGCCTCCCCGGCATCCAGAAGGGCCTCAGGCTTTAAGGGCCCTTCTTTTACTGCCAGGCCCAGGCGGGCGGCGTGCTTCAGCACCCGGGCCCGGGCCAGGCCGGGCAGGGGACCGCTGGCCAGGTCGGGAGTATAGAGGGTATCCTGCTGGATAAGGAAGAGGTTGCTGCGGCTGCCTTCGGCCAGGTTGCCGTCAAGGTTCAAAAGCAGGGCCTCCCGGGCACCTTTTTTCCGGGCTTCGGTCAGGGCCAGGAGGTTTTCCAGGTAGTTCATGGTCTTGAGGCCGGCTAAGGGAGAATGCTGGTTGCGGCGAATGGTGGCTATGACAGCCCGGCAGCCCTTGCGGTAATCTTCCGGTGTATAGGGCAGGCCGTTCTCGGCCGTAAACATCAGGTTATAGTCCCGGGAGCCCTGGAAAAAGTTCAGGCGACCGCGGCCGGTGGTCACCTGGTTGGCGGCGATGGTAGCCTGGATAGCTGCTGGGAGGCCGGAAGTTTCGGGTACAGGCCAGCCCAGGCGCCGGGCACTGCTGATAAGACGTTGAAGGTGTTCGGCGAGAAAAAGTGCTCTGCCCTTTTCGATGCGGATTGTTTCAAATAACCCCGCCCCGTACAGGAAACCGGGAGCTGTAGGGTTGATTGCCGTTTCTGCCAGGGTCTGGAGGAAGCCGTTAAGGTAGACCATTGCTTCAGGCATGGGTGTTTTTCCTCCCAAAACAGCTCTTTTACCAGTGAACTGTTTTTTACTCTTTCTGGCTTTCGAAGAAGACCAATGTCATGATGAGCAGCCAAGGCGGAAGAGCTGGAGCGGCTCCGGGACCGGTGCCGCGGGACTGAAAGAACGGGGGCAGTTTCCTTCCGGGTGCCGTTTTCTCCTGTTTCATAACCCCAGGGCCAGGATCAGTCCGCGGGCCTTATCCAGGGTTTCCTGGTACTCCCGCTCTGGCTCCGAATCGGCCGTAACAGCGCCGCCGACCTGGAAATAGGCCCGGCTGCCGGCCAGGAGAAAGGTACGAATAACGATATTCCAGTCGGCTTCACCGTCAAAACCCAGGTAGCCGATGGCACCGGTATAGACGCTGCGCCTTACCGGTTCCAGTTCTTCGATAATCTCCATAGAACGTACTTTTGGTGCCCCGGTTATGGAACCTCCGGGAAAGGTGGCCCGCCACAGGTCCACCATATCCCTGCCGGGCTGCAGGGTGCCGGTGATGGTGCTTACCAGGTGGAAAACGGTGGCGTATTCTTCCAGGACAAAAAGCTCCGGCACCCGCACCGACCCTACCTGGCAGACCCGGCCCAGGTCGTTCCTTTCCAGGTCGATGATCATCACCAGTTCGGCCCGGTCCTTGGCACTCTTCCATAACTCCTGGCGTAAGGCGGCATCTTCGGCCGGGGTCCGGCCCCGGGGCCGGGTGCCTTTAATGGGCCGCGTTTCTACCTGGCCTTGACTCACTCGTAAAAACCTTTCCGGCGAGGCGCTGGCGATGGTGCCTTCTTTTATGGGCAGGTAGGCGGCAAAGGGAGCCGGGTTGACCCGCTGCAGGCGCCGGTAAAGTTCCCAGGGTTCTAGAGCAGGCTCTGTTTGCAGACGTTGAGATAAGTTTACTTCAAAAATATCCCCGGCGGCAATATATTCCCTAGCCCTGGTGACGGCCAGGTAATAGGATTCTGGAGTAAAAAGGGAATTAACGGGTGTTCTGGTCCCATTTGCCCCCGCCGGGGGCGGCAGGGGTCTTGCCTTTTGCAGGCGCGCGGTTATTTCCTTTACCCGGGCCAGGGCTTCCTTTACGGCGGCAGGACCAGTAGCCGGGAAACCGCTGGCAGCCACGTAAACCCTTTCCTCGTGATGATCGATGGCCACAATGTTACTATAAAATGCCAGGTAACTCTCCGGGAAGGGTAGGTCATCAGCAGCCTGTGACGGCAGCTTCTCGATGTAACGGCCCAAGTCATAGGCCAGGTAGCCGACGATGCCACCGGTAAAAGGAATGGGGTGTTCTCGCCGGGGGAGGGTGTAGGGGGCTATAAGGGAGCGGATGATTTCCCAGGGGTTGCCGGTAAGGGTTTGCACCGGTTGGCCGGGCCAGGAGAGCCGGGCCTGGTAGCCCCTGGTCCTGACTACCAGGAAGGGTTCGCTGCCTAAAAATGAATAGCGACCCCAGCGGGGGTTAAAAAGGGCGCTTTCCAGCAGGAAGCTGTTTTCCCGGCCGCCGGTGAGGGCGGCATAAAGGGCCTCCGGGTCCGGAGGTGCTTTGACTTCGGTTACAATGGGTAATGGCGTAGTCATATTTATTCTGGCCTCCTCTTATAAATAAAAAAACCAGCTCTACCCAAGCTGGTCCTCACCCCAAAAGCTCCGAGTCGTCTCGTCTGAACCCGAACTTAGCGTTCCTCAACTCTGCTCAACATATATTAAGTTTTTCCCTATAAGATAATTAATATCATATACAAGGTTCCGAGACAAGTACCGACGCTGCTAAAGTATTACTTTCCTTTGTCCTTTAAACTTGGCAACTCATGGTGTATCTGTTGCGCTAGAAAAATTCCCCAAAATGCTCCATCCACCAGCGAGCATACCGTTCATCCGGATCCTCATTTTCCAGGGTAAGGTCGGCTGTTAACAGGGAGTTGCGGCCGGGCAGTTTATGGCGTAGAAGGTATTGATAAGCCTCGGTGATCAGGAGAAACTTTTCAACAGCAACCTTATCATCCGAATGACTGTCGGGGTGGTACTGCCGGGCCAGGCGGCGGTACGCCTTTTTTATTACCCGGGCGCCGGCATCGGGACCGACCCCCAGGACCTGGCGCGCCCTTTTTTCTAATGTACTGGTGACGGGGAACATGGAGTTCACTCCTTCAGCGCCAAATTTGGCCGGCCGGGAGGATTTTGCCGTTATACAGCGAAAATAACAAGGTTATGGTAAACTGTCAAGAGGTATATTAAATAAAGGCCGGCGGGGGAAGTTTGCCGCAACTATACTTAACTGCTGTAAACATCGTACTTTTATTTCGGGGGAGGAATTATTTTTGCAGGATGATATTGCTGAAGTCCTGGTCAGCGCCGCTGAAATAAAAAAACGGGTTAAAGAAATGGGCGCGGCCATCAGCCGCGATTATGCCGGCAAGGACCTGCTGGTGGTGGGTATCCTCAAAGGGGCCATTATTTTCCTCGCCGATTTGGTGCGGGAGATTACCATTCCCCTGCAGCTCGATTTTATGGCCGTTTCCAGTTACGGTGCCGGGACCACCACCTCGGGTGCCGTACGCATCTTGAAGGACCTGGAAGTGCCGGTGGAAGACAAACACCTCCTCATTGTGGAGGACATCGTTGATACCGGCCTGACTCTAAAATACCTGCTGGAAAATTTAAAGGCCCGCAAGCCTTTAAGTGTGCGCGCCTGCACCATCCTGGATAAGCCCGAGCGGCGGCTGGTGGATGTCCATGTCGATTATACCGGCTTTTCCATTCCGGATTATTTTGTGGTTGGATACGGCCTCGATTATGCCCAGAAATACCGCCATTTGCCGGACATCTGCGTTTTAAAACCGGAAGTTTACGCCCGGCAGAAATGAAAAGAGGGATAGAAAATGCAAGAAAACAAGCAACCTGCGGAAATAGTCCTGGTGCTGGACTTCGGCGGCCAGTACAACCAGTTGATCGCCCGGCGCATCCGTGAAGCAGGGGTTTACTCGGAAATGATCCCCTTTAATACGCCCCTGGAGGAGATCCTGGCCCGGCGGCCCAAAGGCATCGTTTTTTCCGGCGGGCCGGCCAGCGTCTACAGCCCGGGTGCGCCCCGCATTGACCGGGCTCTATATGAGAGCGGGATCCCCGTTTTAGGCATATGTTATGGCATGCAGCTCATGGCCCATGACCTGGGGGGGCGGGTGGAAGCGGCTGCAGGGCGGGAGTACGGCAAGACCGGGCTGGAAGTAACGACCGACGACCCCCTTTTTGCCGGCTTGCCCCGTAACATGCAGTGCTGGATGAGCCACGGCGACTATATCAGTGCCCCGCCGCCGGGGTTCCGGGTAACGGCCCGCTCGGCCCACACGCCGGTGGCCGCCATGAGCGACCCGGAGCGCCGGCTTTACGGCGTCCAGTTTCACCCGGAAGTCAAGCACACACCCCTGGGCCAGGAAATGCTCCGCCGCTTCCTCTTCCAGGTGTGCGGCTGCCGCGGTGACTGGTCGGTCAGCTCCTTTATCGAAGAGCAGGTAGCGGCCATCCGGGAGCGGGTTGGTGACGGCCGGGTGCTGTGTGCCCTGAGTGGCGGCGTCGATTCTTCCGTGGCCGCTGCCCTGGTGCACCGGGCCGTAGGCGACCGTTTAACCTGCGTCTTTGTCAATCACGGCCTCCTGCGCCAGGGCGAAGCGGAACAGGTGCAGGAAACCTTTGGCCGGGCAATGCAGGTGAACCTGGTCTATGTCGATGCCGGCGCGCGTTTCCTGGCCAAACTGGCAGGGGTGACGGATCCGGAAGAGAAGCGCAAGATTATCGGCCACGAGTTCATCCGCGTCTTTGAAGAGGAGGCCAGGAAGCTGGGGAAAGTGGATTTCCTGGTCCAGGGTACCTTGTACCCCGATGTGATCGAAAGCGGCACCGCGACGGCGGCCGTTATTAAAAGCCATCATAACGTCGGCGGCCTGCCGGAAGATATGGAGCTGGAGCTCATCGAACCGCTGCGGCTTTTATTTAAAGACGAAGTGCGCCGGGTGGGGGAGGAACTGGGCCTGCCCGAGGAGATCGTCTGGCGCCAGCCCTTCCCGGGTCCGGGCCTGGCCATCCGTATCCTGGGGGAGGTTACACCGGAAAGGCTGGCCATTTTACGCCAGGCGGATGCCATTGTAACTGAAGAAATCCGGCGGGCCGGGCTCTACCGGGACATCTGGCAGTCCTTTGCCGTGCTGCCCTCCATGAAAAGCGTGGGCGTTATGGGCGACGAGCGCACCTATGCCTACCCTATCGTCGTCCGGGCCGTAACCAGCGACGACGCCATGACGGCCGACTGGGCGCGGTTGCCTTACGAATTGCTGGAGCGCATTTCTTCCCGCATCGTCAACGAGGTACGCCACGTCAACCGGGTGGTTTACGACATCACCTCCAAGCCGCCGGCGACTATAGAGTGGGAGTAGGTAAGCGGTAAGCCAATGAACCTAGCAAGCAGGCAGGTTTAAAGCTGATTTTTTTCGAATTAGAAGCACGCCGCTTTCAAAGGTGGCGTGCTTTTATATTGCTTTTGCTCCTTAAATCATCAGCCGGGGATCCTGTTAGCTTTTGTGCGCTTTGCACATCCAGTTAAGTTTAATCCTGAACAGAGGGTGCACCATGGCGATAGGTTTTTCTAACTAGAGCGAAGAAAATAAATTTAACCTGTAGAGTGGTTATCGAAAAACGGTAAAGAAAGGAGGTTCGATTCTGGCCGGCGATAACAGGTGTGGAATCAACCGTGACCTGAAAGCTGTGGTTCAGGCAGTACGCGATTTTACCCGCCGGCAACGGTAAAGAGCTAGGAATTAACGTTGCTTCCTATGGGGCATTATGTTAAAATGTAGCCAAAAATTTTTTGCTGGTGACATTATGGTGCGAGAATTGCTTAAAGAACTGGTAGTTAATTTCCAGAGTAAAGACAAAAGAACAAGGAAGGGTATCTTTTTCGTCGTTTCCGGGCCTTCCGGGGTGGGTAAGAATACCCTGTTGAACTATGCCCTGGGACGGGTGGAGGGTATTTATTACCTGCCCTCAATAACCACCCGCTCCATGCGGCCGGGGGAAGTCCAGGGTTTCCCGTATTTTTTTGTCAGCAAGGCTGAATTTGAAGGAATGATTACCCAGGGGGCCTTCCTGGAGTGGAAACAGATTCATACGGGTGACTACTACGGCACCCATTTGCCGACGATTGTCTATGCCCTTGAGAACGGGTATGACATCGTCACCGATATGGATGTCCTGGGATGCGCCGAGGTTATGGAACGATTTCCCGGCAATGTAGTTCCCATTTTTATTGTTCCACCCAATATGGAAGCATTGCGGCGGCGGCTGGCCGGGCGGGAAAAAGATCCTGCGCTCATCGCCAGGAGGATGGCCCGGGTGGATATGGAAATGGGCTTTATCGATAGATACCGGCACGTGATCGTTAACGATGACCTGGAGCGGGCCGGAAAAGAGCTGGTACGCATTTTAGAGCAATATTCCCAAAGGGATTAAAAAGGGTAGGTTAACTGCCTGTCTCCAGTACTTAGTATTATAACTTCCACATGCGGTGGTAAAGCATTTCTTGCCGGAGAAGTTCCTCATGTCGTCCCCGCGGGAGTTTACTGTAACTCAAACCTCAATCTTTTTACTGCCAGCCGGACGGGGTTGTAAACCCTTCTTTATGCAGGGCCAGGCGGTCCAGCTCTTTCAATTTATTGCTGTACCAGGCGGCATGCAGGTCTTCGTCGATGAGGTGGCGCCAGAGGAGGTCAAATAGGGGTTTGTCGGCGACCTTGAGGATCAACCCCTTGTAATCGGCTATGGCCTTTTCCTCTAAAGTTATATTGGCCCAAAGTACGGTGCGGGTGTTGGTCCAGTTGAGGACGGTCGCCGCCGCCACCCCTAGAAGGGGGGCAATAACGGCACCGGTACGGGTGGGGGTGGCGCCGCGGCGTCTTATTTCCGCCTCCAGGTTGATGACGTGTTCCTGTTCGATTGCCGCAATTCGGGTCAACGCTTGCCGCAGGTAAATATCCGTTGCCGCCCGTGCCTGAGTCTGGTAAAGATCGACCTGCTCGATTTCCAGGGTATAGAACCAGTTAAGGCTGCGAATGAGGTCTTTTTTATGCAACCTGTGGCACCCCTTAATTAACTTTTGCCGCAAGGGGTGGAATTATACGGCCGGGTTCCTGTCCTTCATTACATGGCGTCACCTTGCTGATGCCGCAGAGGAATATTTCCACCAGGGTATCCAGGGCCAGTGGCAGGGATATATTATGGCTGGTGAAAAAGCCCGGGTTAATTATGGCGCGGACAGCAGCCAGGAAGGAATTGATGACCACTTCAACATTAAACTCCTTAAAATATCCCTTCTGGCATCCCTCCAGGTAGACCTGCCCCAGTTTTTCCATTCGTTCAGCCCGGAAACGGTCAATCTTTTCCCAGAGATGAGGGTAATGACGTTGCAGGTCGTGAAAGATTTGAGGTTCCAGGAAACTTACTCCCTCGGCAACGGCCCGGGCCATGGCCTGCAACTTTGCCGGCGGGCTGAGGGGGCCGGCAAGTATTTCCTGCACCCTGGTTCCTACCTCTGTCAACAAATTATCCAGCACTTGCTCAACAATTTCATCTTTACTGTTAAAGTAGCGGTAAAGGGTGCGCTTGCTTATCCCGCAGGCAGCAGCCAGTTCATCGGTAGTAACGGCATGGAAACCCCTGTCGCTGGCCAGCCTTTTCATGGTAGCCAGGATTTTAGCTTTTGTCTCCAACGTTCGCTCACTCCTGTTTACGGCCTTAATTAATCTACCCGTTTGCGGAAGCGCAGGGCGGCCAGGGCGATAACGGCGGCGCCGAAGCCGGCCAGGGCCTGGACATCCTGCCATAGATAGTTAATTCCCGTACCTTTGAGCATAATGCCGCGCAGGATATCAAGGAAATAGGTGAGGGGCAGCAGGTTGCCCAGGTACTGGATGGGCCGGGGCATGGAGGAGCGGGGGAAAATAAAACCGCTCAACAGGACGCTGGGCAGGATGAAGAGCATGGTCATCTGCATGGCCTGGAGCTGGGTACGGGCGATTGTGGAGAAAAAGATGCCCAGTCCCAGGGCGAAGACGAGGAAGAGGACGGTCAGCGCCAGGAGCAGCATGGCACTCCCGGCGATGGGCACCTTAAACCACAGGGTACCTATTCCTAAAGCTAGGCCCATGTCGATAAAGGCCACGACGATGTAGGGGATTAGCTTGCCGAGCATTAATTCGGCGCCACGGATCGGGGTTACCATCAATTGCTCCAGGGTACCCCGTTCCCGCTCCCGCACCAGGGCAAAGGCCGTCAACATCATGGTAATATTCTGCATGATTAACCCGATAAGACCTGGGATATTGAATTTCAGGCTCTCCAGTCCGGGGTTGTACCAGGCCCGTGCCCGCAGGTCAATGGCCGGCCCGGGCGGCAGGGCCGTCCCCTGGCTGGACAGGACGGCGAGGCGCAATTCCCGGGATTGGGCCTGGCTAACTAGCTCGGCCATGGACAAGGCGGTACGGGCCACCAGGGGGTCGGAACCGTCTACCAGGAGCTGGGCGGTAGCCGTTGCCTGGCGCTTTAAATCGCGGCTATAGCCGGGTGGTATGATGAGGCCGGCCCGGGCACGGCCGCTGTCAAGGAGGGATTTTATTTCTTCCTCGCTGCCTGCCTGGAAGACGAGGTCGAAATAGCCGGTGTTTACCAGGCTGGCTACCAGGGAACGGCTGGCCTGGCTGCCGTCCTGGTCATAAACGGCCAGGGGTATGTGATTGACATCGGTGTTCACAGCATAACCGAAGAGAAGCAACATCAGTACCGGCATGATAAAGACCATTACCAGGCTGGGGGGATCCCGGCGGATGTGGATAAACTCTTTCCGGATAATGGCCAGTAACCGCTGCCCGTTCGTGGTGATCACTCCCTGTAAATGGGATAAAATGTGCTGGAAGGTGATCAAGAGGCTGCCTGCTGGCGTTAATCCTCCCCTTTACCTGCCATTTCTATGAAGATATCTTCCAGGGTCGGCAAGCCGGCCGCTGCCATGAGCCGGGCCGGGGGGCCGAAGGCGTGGAGCCGGCCGCGGTCCATGAGGGCTATAACATGGCAGCGTTCGGCCTCGTCCATATAGTGGGTAGTAAGTAGGATGGTGATGCCCTCGGCAGCCAGCCCTTCAAGGAGATTCCAGAAGAGACGGCGGGAAACCGGGTCGACACCGGCGGTAGGTTCATCCAGGACCAGTAAACGCGGCAGGTGGATAAAGGCACAGGCCAGGGCAACCCGCTGTTTCCAGCCCCCGGACAAAGTGCCTACCCTTTGTTTTTCACAACCCTCCAACTGCATGCGCTCGTAAAGTTCCCGGCAGCGCCGGCTGAGGGCAGCGCCACGAAGACCGTAAATACTGCCGAAAAAATACAGGTTTTCGACTACGGTGAGGTCCTCATAGAGGTTGAATTTTTGGGACATATAGCCGATACTGGCCTTGATGGCTTCAGCCTGGGTAACGATGTCCAGGCCCAGGACCTGGCCGCTACCGCTACTGGGCCGCATGAGGCCGCATAGCATGCGGATGGTGGTACTCTTGCCGGAACCGTTGGGTCCCAGGAGGCCAAAGATGCTGCCGGCCGGGACCTGGAAGCTCACCTGGCGTACGGCCTGGATGGGGCCAAAGTTCTTGCTCAGGTTGGTGACGACAATTGCCGGGGCAACCTGGTAGGCAGGCGCAATTGTTTCTGGCTGCTCCCCGGGTACCGCGCCGGCAACCTGGTGTGGCGGGTTTGGTTGATGAAGGTTCACAGGTTACCCCCCTTTGTTCCCGGGAGCCCGGGTTTGTTTCATCCTGGGTGCTGGGCGAAGCTGGTTACAGCTTATACGGGAGCTGGAAAAGTAACATCGGCAGGCAGTCCCGGTCGCAACTTATCCTGCCCTCCTGTTACCAGGATTTTTACCCGGAAAACCAGGTTAACGCGGTCTTCCGTGGTCTGGACCTGGCGGGGAGTGAATTCGGCCTGGGGAGCGATATACTCCACCCGGCCGGGAAAAGAATGGCCTGGAAACGTATCAACCGTAATCTGGACTGGCTGGCCTACCTGGACTTCCCCGAGCCTGTTTTCCGGGATGTAGACGTTAAGCCAGAGGTTATTGAGGTCCAGGATGGTTACTACTTCCGCCCCCTGGGGGACCAGCTCCCCCTTTTCAAAATTAACGCTGGCCACCAGGCCGGCAGCCGGGGAGCGCAGGGTAGTTTTATTTAAATTCAACTGTGCCAGGGCCAGGTTTTTTTCGCTCTGTTGCACCCCGGCGGCCAGGCGGTCCAGGGTATACGGGGTACTCCCGGCCTGGAGCAGTGCCAGCCGGGACTTAGCTGCTTCCAACTGGGCCCGGGCTGCTGCTAACTGGTGCTGGCCCTGGTTATACTGGCTTTCCAGGTTTACCAGTTCTTGTTCCGGCAGGGCGCCGGCCTGGAAGAGTTCCCGGGCCCGGCGCAGATTGTCTTCCAGCAGGGTTACCTGTTCCTGCACGGCAGCTACCTGGGCATCCAGGCGGGCTACTTCCTGTTCGGCGGCGGCAATTTCCTGTGACCTGGCCCCGGCCCGGGCTTCGGCTAAAGCAGCCCGGGCTGCGGCCACAGCAGCAGCAGCCTGATCCACCTGGATCTGGTAGGCGGCCTGGTCCAGGTGGCCGATGATCTTGCCGGCCGGGATTGTGTCACCTTCCTTGACAGTCAAATCCTGCAGCGTCCCGCCAACTTCGGCAGTTACCTTGATTTCGGTAGCTTCGATGGTGCCGCTGGCTTTAAGGAGTTTTTCTTTTTCCCGCGGCTGGCACCCGGTTATTAAAACCAGTATGAGTAATAGGATTGCCAGCAGCCCAAGGCCGGTTCGTTCCCCTTTACCCAAATGGTTAATCCTCCCCCCATGACAAAGTAATCAAACCCAGATAGTAGAGTAGGTAGCTTCTTTTAATGGGAAACTAATAACACTAAAATAGTTTACTTGGTATCATTGTAACAGGTAACAGCCAGGTCCTCAAACTTGGCGATAGAGGGAATTAAACCTTGCAACCTGGAAAAAGCATATGCGCCCGTTTTTACACCGCTAGAATTCCGGTTTTCAGGGCTTTTGCTGGCATTAAAGCAGGCCCCGGTTACAAAAACCGGGGCCTGTGACATCAGTATGCCAGGCTGATTGGGCCTGCGACCAGTGGTACCTTACTGCCAGTTGAGCCTATCCCCCGGGACCGGTTGAAGACCCGTGGGCTGATTGGATAATCTTAATGCAGCGATACAACCGCCAGAACGGCTGTCAGGAGCAGGCACGAAGAGATTACCCCTATGTCCAGTAGCTGGAAGGTCGAGGTGTGCAGGCTGGTACGGGGGCCGGCGCCAAAAGCGCGGGTTTCCATGGAGATGGCCATGGTCCGGGCCCGCTGGACGGACATGAGGAGGAGAGGGAGGGCCAGGGGGATGAGGGCCAGAAAGCGCTTGATAATATTGCGGCCTTCCAGGTCGTAGGCCCGGGCCCGCTGGGCCTGGATGACCAGGCTCAACTCTTCCTGCAGGGTAGGGATAAACCTTAAAGAGGTTACCAGCATCAGGGCATAAACATAGGGGACCTTCAGTTTTTCCACAAAGGCGACAATCATATCCTTGGGCGGGGTGGTTGCCAGGAGAACGGGAATGGTAGATGTCATGGCCAGCATCCTTAAAGCGAGCATGGTGCAGGCCTTGAGCCCCACGTCGGTGATGCGGCCGATGCCAGTGCCGGGTACCAGGGTAAAAACAACCTGGCCCTCGTCGATTAAAAAGACCTGAAAGAGGAAAAAGATGGCGGCAAAGATTATAAGCCCCCGGATGGCGGGCAAGATTTCCCGCAACACCTTGCCAATCAGGGCGACGGCCAGGACCGAGGCCCAGAGGCTTAAGATGGGCAGGGGTTGCTGGTAGACAAAGGCCAGGGTAATAACAGCCAGGGACCAGACGACTTTGGTAAGGGGGTTGAGTTTATGCAGGAAGGACTTGCCGGGCATCTACCTCACCCCTTAAAGCGGCGATAATTTCGGCATACAATTCTTCTACCGTCAGTACGGGGCGCAGGAGTCCCTGTTCCTGGTAAGGGCGGGCGAGCTGGATGACCTGCGGAGGTACGAGGCCGGTGGCGGCCAGGACATCTTCCCGGGCAAAAACTGTCGCCACGGGCCCATCCAGGAGCAGCTGCCCTTCCCCCAGGACCAGGGCCCGGCCGGCGAAGCGGGCCACCATTTCCATATCGTGACTGACGAGGAGTACAGTGTGGCCCTGCTGGTGCAGCTTCTTGACAAGCCTCATTATTTCCAGGGCTTCGCGGTAATCCTGGCCGGTGGTGGGTTCGTCCAGGACCAGGACTTCCGGCTGCATGGCCAGGACGGAGGCCAGGGCCACCCGCTGGCGCTGGCCTTTGCTGAGCTGCCGGGGGTTAAAATCCAGGTAAGGGGTGAGGCCTACGGCGGCAGCCGCATCCTTCACCCTATCTTCTAGGACCGCCCCTTTGAGACCTAAATTCTTAGGACCGAAGGCCAGTTCTTCCCTGACGGTGGGCAGGAAGATCTGGTGATCCGGGTTTTGAAAAAGGAAGCCTACCTTGCGGGCCAGTTCAGCCACCCGCGCCCGGGCCGTATCCAGGCCGCCGATCAGGATCCTGCCCGCTGTGGGTTTAAGAAGCCCGTTCAGGAGCTTGAGGAGGGTGGTTTTCCCGGCGCCGTTCTGGCCGATAACGGCCACGAATTCCCCGGCCTTGATGTGAAAGGAGAGGCCCTTGAGGGCCTGAAAACCATTGGGGTAAGTAAAATGTATATTTTCCGCCCGGATCATTTTTTTTTGCGCCTCCAAATATAGGTTGCCGCCCCGTACTGATGGCGACAGCTTTCAGGTATCTTTTACCGCCGGCTGGCAGCGTTTTTCTCTCGCCATGATCCCTGCACAGCAGTTGCCCTCAACTCGCCCGCAAAGGTTAGCCAGTTATAAGATGGTACATTTACTGATTGCACTATGGTATTACCTTGCCCGTACCAGATTCCTGGCTGTAAATAAATGCGGCCGGGAAGCTGCTCACCCCTGTGGAGTCTCCATAAGAAACGGGACCATCTATCTTATAACTTACCTGCGTACCGCTATGCCCTGGACGCCCGGCTCCCAAGCAGGCGCCCCAGCTCCCGTTGGCCTTCGTCTACCTCCAGGGGCAGGTCGCCTTGATAGACGCCGGCCCGGCGCAGCATCCGGAACAGGGCTGTCACCGGGGGTACCTCCAGGCCCAGTTCGGTCGTCAATTTCTCCTGGGCCAGGATCTGGCGCGGGCTGGCATCGGCCACGATGCGGCCCTTGTTAAGACAGACCAGCCGGGGGACCCGGGGGGCGAGGACACTTATTTTTTGTTCAATCAACAGGATGGTTATGCCATAGTCCCGGTTGAGCCGCTGCAGGAGGGCCACGATTTCCACGGTCCCCTGGGGGTCGAGTTCGGAAGTAGGTTCATCCAGCACCAGCACCCGTGGCCTTAAAGCCACGGCAGCGGCAATGGCCACCTTTTGTTTCTGGCCGCCGGATAATTCCCGTAAACTACGGTGACGCAGGCTGGCGATGCCCACCATTTCCAGGGCGGCGCCAATGCGTCGCTGTATTTCTTCCCGGGAGACGGCCAGGTTTTCCAGGCCGAAGGCCAGCTCATCCTCGACTACTTCCGCCACCAGCTGGGCTTCCGGGTCCTGGAAGACGCTGCCGATAACCCCGGCCAGCCGGGCGCAGGGGGTTTTTGCCGTGTCTAAACCGGCGACCATTACCTTGCCACCCATACGGCCTCCCTGAAAATTGGGGATGATGCCATTCAGGGCCAGGGCCAGGGTGGTCTTGCCGGCGCCGGCAGGGCCGGTCAGGCCTAAAAATTCTCCTTCCCGCACGGTTAAGTTTATCCCCTCCAGGGCGGGTGCCTGGCTGTCGGGATAGTAAAAAGTAAAATTCTCTACTTTAATAATGGGTTCCATGAACCGGCCTCCGGGCTGCTGCGCTCTATCAGGTTAAACATTTTTCAGCAGTTGTTTTAAGGGGAAATAGAGTACCTGGGCCAGGACGGCGTTAAAAATGCCGGTAACAATAACTACCATGAGAAGATAAGTGTAAGCTGGATTTTTGGGTAAAGTAGCAAAGAGAGTTATGGCTTTAAAGATAGTAATGTACGTAAAACCGCTGGCAAAGGTACCCAGGAAGGTAACTATCAGGGGTTTCACTACCCTGAAGAAGCTGTTTTTATCAAAGGGTAGGTAGAGTAAAAGGGCGGTAACTATAGCTCCTACTGGCTCGCTGGCAAAATTCAGGTAGGGCAGCAGGGATTTTGTGGTCAGCTGGCAGACGGCGGCTGCCACCAGGCCGATCCCCAGTACCTGGGGCAGGCGGGGCTTAAGAAGCATGATGGCCAGGACGTACATACCGATGACCACGTTGGGGGTAATGCCGAAGAAGGGCGGGGTGATCATCCGGAGTACCGCGCCTGCTGCCAGCAGGACGGCCACCACGACCACGTCCATGGCCTGCAGCCCCTGCTTTTCCACCCGGGTTACTTTGACCTCTTCCATTGATAACTCCCCCTTGATGATGAATTATTGCTGCCGGCGGGGCTGCTGCCCCGGAACGGCTGGATAAATAAAAAACAGCCTGACGAAAACCGCCAGGCTGTTATTGCCTTCACTCCGGCCAGTCTCGTCTCTCCTCAGCTGTGCTCAATACTCTACTCAACTCATGCCTAAATTGTTATCTATAGAATACCAGGGAAAGCCAGTCCCTGTCAAGGAAAAATTTAAAAATAAAAAGTTATGCTTTTACTTGATCCCGGCCGGGAACAACAGGAATTTACGCTCCGGTTGCTTTTTCCCGACCATTTTGCCGGTTCCAGGAAGGCCCCTGGGATAAATTTCTCCGGTTGGCAGGAGAAATCTGGCAGGGTAGAGAATTACTAAAAAAAATGAGAGGTACAGGGGGAAAGAACAGCGAAAGGGGAGAAGGAAAAGAATGAAGAAGTGGTTTCAGGCGTTTATCCTAGCCCTGGGCCTGATCCTGGCCCTGGCGCCGGCGGCCCTGGCCGGGACGGTCACCGCCGCTGAGCTGCAGCAGGTTTTTCCTGAGGCGCCGGCGGGAGATTCAATCCTCACCCGGGGCGTCTTTGCCGCCCTCCTGGCACAGGCGGCCGGAATGCAGGTGAAGGAAAACCCGGCTGACACCCAGGGAGATGCCTGGTACGGCCCGGCGGTAATGGCTTTGAAGGAGAAAGGGATCATCAGGGGTTACCCCGACGGTAGCCTGCACACCGACCGGCCGGTGACCCTGCTGGAGGCGGCGGTGATGGCATCCCGGGTCCTGGGGTTGCCGGACGGTGTTGCCGCGCCGGAGGTAAAGGGGTCTCTGGAGCGGGAAAGCTGGGGTTACACCCCCTATGCCTGGCTGGTACGGGCCGGCCTGCTGCAGCCCGGCCAGGATGCCGGCGCGCTTTTGACGGTGGACGGGGGCGTTGCTTTCTTGACCAGGGTTTTTGGCAGCGACCCGGAGGCGGAAAAGATTGTCCAGGCCGCCCGGCAGGCCCAAGCTACGGTCAAAGACCTGAAATTTACCGGCAGCATGGTCATGACTATACGCCCGCGGCCGGAAGTTGCCGGGGAAGTGCCGGCGGTTTCCATGCACGGTAATATTGTGAGCGAGTTTAGGTATCCCCTGAGCCTGCACCAAAAAATGGATATGACCCTTAACCTCCCGCCTGAGAAAACATCTGGTGAAAACCTGCCGGCGGACGGCCAGATACAGATGCATATGGAACAATACCTGGTGGATGGGACCCTGTACCAGAATGTAGAGGTCCCCGGCATGGCAGAACCCCAGTGGATGAAGATGCCCCAAGGAGCCCTGCCGGACCTGGAAACCCTAGTGGAACAGAGCAGGAACGCGACGGGGTTACCGCCGGGACTACAGGATAACTTCCACTTCCGATATCTGGGCGAGGGTGTGGAGAACGGGCGCAAGGTTCACCGTATCGCCTTGTATGGCCGGATTGACGACTGGCTGGCTCTGATGCAGGCCCTGCCCGGAGGGTTGACCCCGGAGATGGAACAGGCCGTGAACCAGGCCGGCGGCGTCTTGAAGTCCATTTCCTTCTGGGGCGAGGAAGCCATCGGCATGGAAGATAACCTTACTTATGCGTCAGAATTGACCTGCCTTGTTGCTTTTGCGGATAAATTCCAGGAAGAAGCCGTGCCCCTGGAAACCATTACCTTTCAAATTAAGGTCACGGATTACCAGTATAACAGTGGCATAAAAATCGAGCTGCCCGCCGAAGCCCTGGCGGCGCCGGAAATACCCATGACACCATCAGAACAGTAAGCAAAACCATCCGGGAGCCAGATGCAAGGGTGAGGCCCTGCCCAGGGCGGTATTAAAATGTTGTAACAAGGCCGTTTCAGATCCAATCCTCCTCAACTGGCGCGGGACTCACCCATTGCAGGCCTGAAGGACCATGGGGGCCACCTATCCAGAAGGACGTGGCCTTTTTCTGTACCCTTTTTGTCCCTGCCGGCGTCACCGGCCAGCAGTGAGCCGGATGCCTCGTATCTGGCCGGCAGTATCCCGCGCCTGCCCCCGGGAAATTTGATGCTGGTTTTCGAGGTTATCTAGACGTAATCTTGACATGCCGGTTGCCAGGATTTTATAATTTAAGCGGGGTGAAAAATATGCGACAAAAAGTAGGTACGGCTATTAATCCCCGGCTTCTTTACAGGGCTAAATTGGTAGCAAAAAATGAAAGAAAACATCTCAATGATATAATTGAAGAGGCGCTGGAGCAATACCTTTACGGTAAAAAAGGAACAGGAGACGGAGAAACTTCTATAGTTAAGACGACGAGAGGCAGTATACCATCCCGGGTTGAAGTGGTAAAAAAGATCCTGGAGGAGGAAGACTTTTTTGAGGTTTGACGAGTTGCCCGCCGGCAGCCAGATTTTCGTTGATGCCAACATTTTTATTTATCACTTCAGCGGGGTGTCGGAGGACTGCAGTTCTTTCCTGGAGCGCTGTGAAAGAGAAGAAATCGTGGGTTTTACGACAACTAATATTCTGCTGGAAACCATGCATCGTTTAATGATGCTGGAAGCGGTAACCAGAGGGCTGGTTACCCCGGGAAATTTAGCCAAAAAGCTGAAGGGTAAACCGGAAATAATTACAAGGCTCGCTACTTACGCTGAGCAGGTAAAAAAAATTCCCGCTATGAATATCAACATTGTACCCCTTACCCAGGACTTGTGCTACCAGGCGTTGACCTGGCAACAGCAATACGGACTTATGACGAATGATTCTATCCTCTTGGCGGCCTGTCAGGAATATAAATGTTGGAATCTGGCTTCCAATGACCTGGTATTTGTCGGGGTAAGAGAAATAACCCTATGGCAACCTGCTGATGTGGAGTAGCATCCCTCCTGCCCATCGCCAGGGCGGTAGAGAACCGCTGTTACGTCCTCCTGGCCAACGCCGTGGGCAGCAACGTGGGCATGGTAAGCCTGGAGAACAGCCTGATCGTCGTTCGGGAGGACGGCCTGGTAGTTATGGCTGATGAAGCCTCGGAGACCTTGTTGACCTGCGACCTGCAGCAAAATCAGTGTAGCTAAAAGGGGGAGACCGGCCGGTGCAGCAGCAAAAACACTCGTTTCATGGAACGAGTGTTTCTTTTTGTCTCCGGGAGGGGTATTAACTTGGGCTTAACCGGCCACGGCAAGCCCCTACCGCGAGACCCTGCGGAAGGCCAGGAAAGAATAAACCATAGCGCTACCGGTGGCTATAAAGATGCAAGCCATGGGCAGGATAAAGTTGATCGGCGGCGGCAGGAAAGCCGCGATGATAAAGGCGATCCCGCCCAGGATAAACGCATAACCGGAAAAGCGGTGGGTGCGCCGCCATACTTCCTCGTTGGCCAGGGTCCAGGGGGTACGGACACCGAAAAAGTAATTGTGACGCGCCTGGGGCAGGTAGTTGCCGATGAGGATAAAGAGGAGCCCTACCGCCAGGGGTACAACCTTTGCGACCAGGTTGGCCGGGCCGCCCAGGGCCACCACCAGGGTGGTGGCATAAATTATTCCCATAAAGAGGACCATTCCCACCCGTACCATCTGGTAGGCCCGGTCAAAACGGGGGTAGTTTTCCCGCCGTGGATCAAGGTAAGGGACGAAAAGCAGGAGCAGGTAAATACCGCCGGTCATCAGGGGCAGGGCGAAGGCGCCCCAGAAGCGGTTGAAGTAATTATCGATTTCGCCCCGTATGTTCCAGTGGGCCGGGACCAGTTCCGGCAGGCGGGGGTAAAGTATGAAACCGGCGAGGAACATGGCCACCAGGACTACCAGGGCGGGCCAGTCGCGCCTGATCATTTCCTTGCTAACGCGGTATTTATTGTCCATCCTTAACGCCTCCTTTTCCGTCGGGATGGTTTTCCGTTATTATCCCCAGCATTTCAAACAACCAACCCGCAATGTCCTGGAAAACAGTAGTGTTCAGGGAATAGATAACGTACTGGCCCTTTTTCTCAACCTGGACGAGCCCCGTTTCTTTTAGGACATGGAGGTGGTGGGAGATAGTCGGCCATGACAGGTTGAAGGCTGCGGCGATCTCCCCGGCGGCCATATCTCCCTTGGCCAGCCGGCGCAGGATTTCCCGGCGGGTGCCGTCGCCAAGGGCTTTAAAGAGGTTATTCAACCCCATCACCTTTCACCTTTACCCTTCCGGATATTTAGACGAATATCTAATTGACTATAATATAACCCTTTGTATTACACTTGTCAAGCGGTGGATAATATTACCTGCGGCCGGCCCTGCCGTCTAACAAGACTGCACTTGAAACACCGGCTTTAATTTAGTTAAACAAACCGCTAACAGAAAACTCCCTGGCCTCAAAGAGTGGTGTGGTTTGAAGAGTCCGGTCTTTAAGCTAAAAGCTATAGCCCCGGTTAACCGGAACTATAGCTTTTAGCTTCCACTGGTTAACATATTGTTTTTAGCCGGTAGCCTCCGGCGGGTATAAGGGTTTAATTATCCATTGTTCCCAGAGCTTCATTGAGAGCGGTTACGCCTGTGACAGGCAAGGAAATCCTGCCGGCCTCACGCCCCTGTTCGTTATAACCCCTGGCAAAAATTTCAGTAGCCATGATAGTTGTCCGGGGGATGGTAAAGGTCCAGACCTGCTGACCGCCAGTTTCAACTTGCTTGGTGGCCTGGCCGAGGAGGGTATAATCCTTTTCGGTTACCCCCGTCCCGGTGGGTACGGCCCAGATTTCCACCCGGGCCAGTTTTTTCCCCTTGATTACCAGGTCAGGTGGGGCGATAGTGAAGGAGTCGATGCCGGCAACGAGGTTTTCCTCGTTGTTATTCGCCGGGGTGGGGGATTGTACCGGCATGACCGAGTTTACCCGCATGATGGCCCCCCGCATGTAAATATTAGGCTCGTTGGTGAGGGTGCCGATAACCATAACCACCTGACCGGCGTATTTTTCCAGGTCTTTAGCAACACCCGTGGAGCCTTCCTCCGGCAGAAGCACCAGGCGGCCTTCGCCGGTTTCCAGTTCAAAGTGACAACCTTCAACGTTGCCGACCACCAGCTTGCCGGTGGCCTTTATTTTTTTAGCCGGGTAATAGATGCTTATCCAGGCCGGGTAGTAATTGCCGTAGTAGCCGGCTGTGCCGCCTAAGTTTCGTACCAGCTCCACCGCCGGCCCGCCGTCCAGGGGCTGCCGGTACAGGGAACAGCTGTTGGTGCTTTCCAGGCGCAGGAAATAGAGGTCCCGCCCGTCCGGGGAGACGGAGGGATAATAGTCTGCTGTACCGGGGTCGCCGGTGGTCAGGGGGCGTGCCTGGCCGCCGTTTTCCGCCAGCCAGATGCGCTGATGCCTTACCAGTACGCCGGGCTGCTGGTTTTCCCGGCTTGTCGTTTCCAGACCGCGGCAGATGAGAACGCCATCGTCCGGGGCGGGCAGCCACAGGGGCTGGCTATCCACGAGGCCGGGTTGGTCATAATAGTCGATCTGGCCCTCCGGCAGGGTGACAATACCCAGGTGCTTGTTGGTCGTCGCTTCCCGGCCGCTGCCGTGGATGAAGGCCAATTTGTTTCCGTCCGGGGACCAGGCCAGCCATCGGCGGTTGGGCAGGCAGGTACCAAGATTAAGGGAACGGCCGGGATTGTCTAAGTCCAGCACCTCAAAGGGCACACCGTCGGCGGAGAGGGATGCTGCGTTGAAGTGCAGGTAGTAAGCCAGGTAGCGGCCGTTGGGAGACCACGTTAACCCTGTGGCATAGCTGAAATAAATTTCGTCCACCGCTGTCCCGGCCTCACCCAGGGTAAGCAAATTATGGCGCCCGCCCGCCAGGGTCAGGCGGTCAATGCGCAGGGGCTGATCTTCAGTGCGCGGCAGGGATACGGCCAGGGCCTGGCCGTCCGGCGTCCAGGCGAAGTCTTCCACTACTTCGCTTCCGTCTGGTAGCAGAGCCGTAATCTGCACGCCGTCGTCTTTAATGGCGGCCAGCTTCAAGTTCATATCCGGGGCGTAGCCTCCCCCGGGGCCCTGGGTGCTGTAAGCCAGGATATTGGCGACCGGTGACCAGGCGGCATCGACCAGCACCGGTCGCGGGTCAACCTGGAGGGCGTCGCTCCCGTCGGCCCTGACCACCCAGAGGTAGGGCCTGGCGGCCTCATCTTCCTGCTTTTCCCGTAACAGGTAGGCCAGCCACCTGCCGTCGTGGGACCAGCCCAGGATGGTTGCCACGGTGTCTTCTTTAGTTACCTGTACCGGTGCGGCCCCGTCCTGGCTACCTTCCAGGAGATAAAGGATACCTCCACTGGTGAAAGCCAACCTGGCCGGGATAGGCGCGGCGTACACCCGCTCTGCCACTGGGGGTGAGGGGATAGTAATGGCTATCGTCAGAGTTATAGCATTCCAGGATACTTCGGCGCCCAGGGATTCCGCCAGGAAGCGTACCGGAGCCAAGACACGGCCGTTACGTATCTGGACAGGTACGGCCAGGGACAACCGTTCCTTATTCCTGTATACGTCCCTGCTGCCGGCGACCATCTTAAGGGTCATTTGCGGCCCTGTGATGATTACCTCTCTGGTCCCTTCGTTCCATGTTACCGTAGCCTGGAGAGCTTCAGCCAGGGCCCGGACAGGGGCCAGGACATGGCCGTCCTGGATTATGGCCGGCTCATCCAGGTTTAGTTCCTGGCCGTTGACAAAAATAGGGATTCCTTCTGTGCCGGCAGGGGCAACACCGGGAAAGAGCCCTGCCAGCAGGCAAAATAAAACTGCCAGGGTCAGGGGTTTAACTGGTTTTAAAAGCTGGAGCAAGGATAATACCTCCCTGTCTTTTTCTAGATTTATTGACGCCATGGGGGAGGCATTGGTTCCCGCTTTTTCTTTAAAGTGGATGCCAGCTTAGCTGCCGTCTTTACCGGTGTCCCGGTGAATGTTCCGGGTAACTTCGCCCGGGTCGCCGGCGGCAGGGGCTTGTGGCTGTACACCGGGATCATCATCGACGCCAGAATCGGCCGCAACTGGTGAAACCCGCGTAAGATTGGAACGATTTAACGTCCTTTACGGCCTGCTCTCCCGGACAAGCTGGCGTTTTTTGCGGGTTTTTGAGTACTCCTGGCAGCCGGTTAAACAGCAATTATATATACGGTAGCGGCCACGGCGATAAGTGCTGCTTCAGGGAGCACCAGCATCCGGAGGACCTGCCGCAGGTCGGCGTGGAAGAAATCGACCGTCAGGGACAGGCAGAGGTGCATGGGTGTAAACATGGCCCCGGTAAATCCGGCTATAAAAACAAATACCGCCAGAGGCATACTTACCTGCCCGCCGGTGGCAGCCACCACGACAGGGAAAATAATGCCCATGGAATAAGAAACCGTACCGGTAATTAAGCCCACCAGCAAGCCGAATATGCTGAAAACGATAAACTCTGGTACGGCCAGGGCTTCTAAGAAGTAAGAAAGGCTGGCCACAGCCCCGGTTGCCAAAATCGTCTGTTTAAAGAAAAAAATTCCCAGGACGAGGACCAGAATTTTTACCTGTACGGCTTCCCGGAAGAGATGTAAGAACTGGCGCGGGGTATAGCGATGGCGCACCAGGAGCACTACCAGAACCAGCCCTACGGCTATAAGAATCCGCACCTGCAGGAGCAGGACCATCAACACTATAACCAGCACAGGCAGGATGTTAAGCAGCACCTCTTTGATGCGAGGTAAAGAGCCGTTGCCGGGGCGGTTCTTTTCTGCCGGGATACGCCGCAGGAAAGGCCACCCAAGCAGGGCTACCAGCAGGCCATAAGGAGCAAGGGCCTGGATTAATTTTGTTAAGGGTAATTCGCAAACCTGGGAGGTGATTAAGAGGCTGGGGTAAAGGGGAAGGCAGTATTCCCAGATATGGCGGTAATAATAATTAATAACGCTTTTTTCTTCTGGGGAGAGGGTTGTATCCGCCGTTGCCTGGGCGACCAGGGGCGCGGAAAAAAATGCCCCGCCCATGGAAGGCATCAGACCGATAAAGGCGGGCAGCGTGGCCGCTAGAAGGCGGCGGTTGGGAAGAAGATTAAGTAAACCGGCCAGCATCCTTTCCAGGTAGCCATGCTTTTTCAGCAAACCCTCGAAAAGCATAATCAGCACCAGGACAAGCTCCAATTCAATGGTGGACGGGTCTGTAAGGGTTTGCCAAAAGGTGGCCAGAAGTGCGGTTGAGGTAAGGTGGTAAAGGATGGCCAGGAGGCATGAGCTCCCAAAGATTACCGGCGCTAGCGGGACGCGCAGCCAGAGGAGCACCATCATCAATGCAAAGACGGAGAGCAGTTTTAAGGCCGGCATAAAGGTACCTTCCCTGGATTTTTTACCCGTCGTCGCGGGAGTTAGGTGTTAATAAATTGACAAAGTTAACACAACCGGTTGCTGGCTTCATCTTACTATACCCGGAGGTTGTTTACAAGGGGGCTCATTTTGCCCGGCCGTTGATTACCTTTCCTGTACCCTGCCCGTGTATAAAAGGGCATGTGAAAGGTCAGGTAAGAAGGTAACGAGCCCTTGGATAACGGCGTATGGGCTTTAACCGGCGGGGGAGAAACTAACTGCAAGGTGATAATAATGAGGGGCAGAGGTTAACAATGAGCCAGGGACGTCCTTGCATACAGCTTCAAGGGCCTGGAGAGGAATTCCGGTTGACCAACCTGGATAAAGTCTTTTGGCCGGAGGGGTTGACCAAGCTTGATCTCATCGCCTATTACGTCGACATGGCCCCGGTAATCCTGCCTTACCTGCAGCACCGGCCCCTGGTCCTCAAGCGCTACCCCGACGGCATAACGGGCGAAGCCTTTTACCAGAAAGAATGCCCTGCCTATGCCCCGGAGTGGGTAGTGACCCTGCCCGTCTATCACGCCGACGGCGATAAAACCATCAATTACGTCCTCTGCAATAACGAGGCGACCCTGGCCTGGCTGGCCAACCAGGGCTGCATCGAAATGCACGCCTGGCTTTCCAGCGCCGGCCACCTGGAATACCCGGATATTGCGGTCATGGACCTCGACCCCGCGGAAGGCACCACCTTTGCCGACGTGCTGGAAATCGCCCTCCTGGTCAACCAGGCATTAAAGGAATTCCGGCTAACAGGGTATCCCAAAACTTCAGGCGCCAGGGGCCTCCACATCTTCATCCCCCTTTATCCCCGCTGGACTTTCCGTGAAGTAACCTCGGCCGTGGGGTTCTTGGCGCAACTAATTGTCCAGGTTTACCCCCGGAAGGCCACCACCGAACACCTTATCCAGAAGCGTGGGGACAAAGTATACCTTGATTACCTACAGAACGTGCGGGGGCGGGCCATGGCCTTTCCTTACAGCTTGCGGCCTTTGCCCGGGGCCCCGGTTTCTGCTCCCTTGACCTGGGAAGAAGTAGCGGCGAAAAAAATTACTCCGGGAGATTTTAATATCCATACTATCGGGCGCCGCCTGGAAGAATGCGGCGACCTGTACCGGGAGCTACTGGAGCGTCCCAATGATTTAGCACCACTGTTAGAACTGACTGAGGTATAATTTTTAATTCCTTGCTCAACCGGTAACTTTTAGATAAAATAAAGAAAAACCTGCCTGGAAGAAATCGCTACCAAAGGGACGGAGGTGCAAGAAAATGAGCGTTAATCTAGCGGAACTGGCGGTGAGCCGGGAACGGTACACTTATGAAGATTATTGCCGCCTCCCGGAGGGGTCACCCTATCAGCTTATCGGGGGGGAACTGGTAATGACACCTTCGCCTACACCCTATCACCAGATGGTAGCTATGAAACTGGAATTAAAAATGGCGGGCTTTGTCCTGGAGAAAGGGTTGGGCATTGTGTTGCATGCTCCTTTGGACGTCTACCTGGACGACACGGAGACTTATCAACCGGACATAATTTTTATTTCCAACGAAAGGCTCTCTATTATAGAAGAAAAACGTGTCAACGGCGCCCCGGATCTGGTTGTGGAGATACTCTCCCCCAGTACGGGTTATTACGACCTGCGGAGCAAGTACAAGGTTTATGAAAAAAAGGGTGTCAGGGAATACTGGATTGTTGATCCCCAGAATAAATCGGTGCAGGTTTTTTGCCGGCAGGAAGGAAAATTTGTCCTCGATCAGGAAGTCGAGCAGCAGGGTACGGTTAGGTCGCGGGTGATAAGCGGCTTTGCCGTGGAAATAGAAAATATCTTCTAATACCGGCCGGGGGCCGGATTTTTATTTGGCGCGGGCCGGCAGACCTGCCCGGGCTTAGCCGGTGCATTGCCCGCCCGCAGGGGGGAGATACTACAGGCAAAACCCGGGCGTAAAGGTTGCCGGTGGCGGGATCGCCCCGGGTTGCTCGGGGACAACCTCGAGGTGAGAGTCGTGCGCCCCCTATGGAAAGGTGCGATAAGCTTCGGCCTGGTCAACGTGCCGGTAAAACTCTATAAAGCTATCGAAAGCAGTGATATAAAACTTAACTACCTGCACAGTAAATGCCGGACGCCCATCCAGTATCGCAAATACTGCCCCTCCTGCCAGGTAGAGGTTCCGCCGGAGGAGATCGTCCGGGGTTACGAATACGAAAAGGGCAAGTACGTGATCTTTAAAGAGGAAGACCTGGAAGGGATTCCCCGGGAGACGACCAGAAGCATCAACATCCTCGACTTCGTCGACCTGGAGGAGATCGACCCCATTTATTATGACAGGGCCTATTACCTGGTGCCCGCGGAAATGGGACATAAAGCCTATGCTTTGCTGCGCCGGGCCATGGAAGCAACAGGGAAAATCGCCGTGGCAAGGGTCACGTTGAGATCCAGGGAGTCCCTGGCGGTGATAAGGGCGGCGGGCAAGGGACTGGTAATGCACACCATGTTTTATCCCCGGGAGGTCCGGACGGCGGAGCAACTGCCGGAATTGAATTTTGACGTCAAGCTCCATGAAAACGAGGTCAAAATGGCCGTCACCCTGATTAACAACCTGGCGGCCCGGTTTGAGCCGGAAAAATATACCGACGCCTACCGGCAGGCCCTCCTGGAGATTATCGAAGCTAAGGTCGCCGGTGAAGAGGTGGCGGTACCGGCGCGGCCCGCAGCAGGGAAAGTGGTCGATCTGATGGAGGCCCTGAAGGCCAGCATCGAACTGGCCAAAAAGGAAAAGGCCGCCGGTGCCGGGGATGAAGAAGCCAAGAAACCGCGCCGGCGGCGCAAGACCTCATGAGGGGGGATAATGGCGGCCGGCTTCCGGTATTTCAAATCAAGCCCATGCTGGCCGTGGCCGCCCGCCCCTTTGATTCCCCCGACTTTATTTATGAGGTGAAATGGGACGGTTACCGTTGCCTGGCTTACCTGGACCGGAAAACCGTCCTCCAGTCCCGCAACCTCCTGGACATCACCCCGGCTTTTCCCGAGCTGGCCGGCCTGCACCGGTGGGTCGGGATGCAGCCGGCGGTCCTGGACGGGGAGATAATTATCCCGGGAGAGGAAGGCCGGCCCTCCTTCAGCCGCCTCCAGGCCCGGGGGAGAATTACCGATCCCGTGAAAATCAGGCAGGCCGCTCTGCAAAACCCGGCCGTTTTTGTCGCCTTCGATCTTTTATACTGCCGGGGCGAAAACATCATGCTCCGGCCTCTGTACTGGCGTAAAGGTTTGCTCCAGGAAGCTGTGCGGCCGGGGGACAACCTGGCCCTCTCCAGCTTTATTGAAACCTGCGGCATTACCTTTTTTGCGACCTGCACCAGGCAGGGCCTGGAGGGAGTTGTGGCCAAGGCCAAAGACAGCCCCTACCTTCCCGGACGGCGTTCCTCCCACTGGCGCAAATTCCGGCATACTCGCGCGGAGGAGTTTATCATCGTAGGGTACGAGCCCGGGAGCGGTGAGCGTATCTTAAGGGCCCTCATCCTGGGCGAGTACCGGCAGGGGCGGCTGGTCTACCGGGGCAAGGTGGGAACCGGCTTTGACCGGGAGGAAGAGAGGCGGTTGCTGGCGGAGCTAAAAAAACTCAAGGCGGTGCCGCCGCCCTTCGGAGAACCCGTACCGGGCCTGACCCGGCCCCGCTGGGTGGAACCGCGCCTTCTCTGCACCGTGGAGTACCTGGAGCAGACGCCGGACGGGTGCCTGCGCCATCCTGTTTACCGGGGCCTGCGGTGGGATAAGGAGCCGGGAGAATAAAAAAGGACTAATAAAAGGCCGGTACTGGCGCAAAATAATTATCGTAGGTACTTAATAGGGGACAAAACAGGAGGTAGCTCTAATGGCGGCCTATGCCAGGCTTTTTGAACCCGTCAAGATAGGTAAGGTAGAAGTAAAGAATAAAATCGCTATGGCTCCCATGGGGGTCCTGGGCCTGGTGACCCCGGACGGCTGCTTTTCAGAGCGGGCCATAGATTATTATATTGAACGGGCCAGGGGAGGCACCGGGTTAATCATCACCAGTGTGACCAAGGTTGAGAACGAGATTGAAGCGTTTAAGCCCGGGATGGTTCCCACCGTATCCGTAAACCCGCCCCACTTTATCGCCACGGCAGGCGAGCTGACGGAAAGGGTACACGCCTATGGAACCAGGATATTCCTGCAGCTGGGTATGGGTTTTGGCCGGGTGGCCTCGCCGGTCATGCTGGCGGGAGAACCCGTCGCCCCTTCAACCATTCCTAATTTTTGGGAACCGGCTATAACCTGCCGGGAGCTGGCAACCCGGGAAGTCGAAACGCTGGTTCGGAGGGCCGGCGAGGCGGCCGAGATAGCCGTAGAGGCCGGGTTTGACGGGGTAGAGATTCATGCCATGCATGAGGGCTATCTCCTCGACCAGTTCACCATCGCCCTGTTCAACCGCCGCACGGATAAGTACGGCGGCGACTTGCGGGGCAGGCTCACTTTCCCCATCGAAATAGTGCAGGAGATTAAAAAGAGGGTGGGGAAAGAGTTCCCCGTCCTCCTCAGGTTCAGCATCAAGAATTTTATCAAGGACTGGCGCCAGGGGGGACTGCCGGGGGAAGATTTTGTCGAAAAAGGCCGCGACGTGGAAGAAGCGCTGGCGGCCGCCAGGATCCTGGAGGAAGCCGGTTACGACGGCTTTGACGCCGACGCCGGTTCCTATGACGCCTGGTACTGGGCCCACCCGCCCCTCTATCAAGAGCACGGCTGTTACCTGCCTTTAACCCAAAAGCTAAAAGAAGCGGTCAAAGTTCCGGTGCTTGTCGCCGGGCGGATGGAAGTACCGGAACTGGCCGAGCAGGCCCTGGTTGAAGGCAAGGCGGACATGATAGCCATCGGCCGGGGCCTGTTAACCGATGCTGAATGGGCCAGCAAAGTGATGACGGGACGGGTTGACAGGATCCGGCCCTGCATTGGCTGCCATGACGGCTGCCTGGGGCGGGGCTTCCTGGGCCGGCCCCTGTCCTGCGCCGTGAACCCTGCCTGCGGCCGGGAAAAAGAGTATGGCATCGAGCGGGCCAGTTCGGCCAGGAAGGTAATGATTATCGGCGGCGGCGTGGCCGGCATGGAGGCGGCCCGGGTGGCCGCCCTGAGGGGACACCAGGTGGCCCTTTACGAAAAGAGCGATCAACTGGGCGGCCATGTCATCGCTGCCGCCGTGCCGGAATTCAAAAAAGACGACGCGCGCCTGTTGGAGTGGTATAAAACCGAACTGCGGGAACTGCAGGTCGAGATTAACCTGAACCGGGAAGTTACCCCGGAACTGGTCCTGGAGCAAAATCCCGACGCGGTAGTGGTGGCCACCGGCTCCAAACCGGCCATGCCCGACGTGCCCGGCATCGACAAAGAAAAGGTAGGCACGGCAACTGATATTCTTTTGGGTAAAAAGCAGGCCGGCGATAAGGTGGTGATCATCGGCGGCGGGCTGGCCGGGTGCGAAACCGCCCTCTGGCTGGCCCGGCAGGGCAAGCAGGTGACGATAATTGAAATCCTGGACGACCTGATGCGGGCCGGCATCCCCGTGCCCTATATGAACCGCATCATGCTCATAGAGATGCTCCGGTATCAAGGGGTGGAATGGCGAACCAGTACCGGCCTGCTAGAGGTAACTGACGCGGGCGTTATCCTGATTGACAGGTCCTTCCATAAAACAACCCTCCCTGCCGACACGGTAGTCGTGGCGGCAGGGTTTACGCCCGAGCAGGGACTTTACCGCGCCCTGATGGGCAAGATGCCTGGCCTTTATCTTATCGGCGACTCCCGGGAACCCCGGAACATTATGGGGGCTATATGGGACGCCTACGAGGTGGCGCGGAACATATAGGGCTGCGCAGCAAGCCAAAGTCCCCGGTTGCGCTTTAAAGCGCAACCGGGGGCTTTTTATCATTACCCTTTACTGATTACGGGTCAGTTTTTCCTGGTAGTCATACATCATTTTCGTGATGGTCGCTATATTGGCAAAGCCCTGGTCGGGATCTTCGACACCCTGGGATAGGACGGTGACGATGAAGGGCCGGGAGCCAAAGACCACGCCTACGTCACCCGGGCTTCCCCAGATGAAGCCTTCCTTGTGGGCTACGGTAACGTCGTCGGGGATTTGCAAGGGGATACCTTCGTTATAAATGCCGTTGGCCATATCGTCCAGGAGCCGGCGGCCGTCGGGATTGACTTTAGCGAAGTCCAGGGCGGCCTGGACGTAGGTGGCCATATCCCGGGCCGTGCTCAAGTTTTGGCCGTTAGGGAAAACGGTTTGTCCCCCCAGGCCCTGCATGAAACCGGCGATACTGCCTTTACCGACAAAGTTGCGCAGCATATTATAGGCAATATTGTCACTGGTGGTAATGGCCTGGGTTGTTAAGGTCCTTAAAGTGAGCCTGTCCCCGTCTTTGACGCTGAACTGCAGGATGCCGCTACCCCCCTGGTAGTCGGTGGCACTGTTGTAGATCAGCTTTTGCTGCCAGTCCAGCTTGCCCTGGGCGACCAGGTGATTGATAAAGAGGACGGCCGGCAGCTTGACCGTGCTGGCTGCAGGCAACGGGGTATCGGCATTGATGCCGAAGGACTGGCCGGAAATAATGTCTTTAAAGTAGACGCCGTAAGTTCCCTGCTGGCCGGCCAGGTAGTCCTCAATTTGCTTTTTCAGGGGAGAGTAATCGGGGGTATTTGCTGCCGCCCCATCAGGGATATACAGGTTCTGGCCCGGATAAATAATATCGCTGCTTAAATTATTGCTGCTTTTTAGAGAAGCGATGCTGGTACCAAAACGCCGGGCAATCTGCCACAGGCTATCGCCGGGCTGCACCTGGTAGGTCATAGCCCGGGCTGCCAGGGGAAAAACAATCATCGCGACAAGGGCTAAGACAAGAAGTAAAAATTTTGTCTTGTGACGACGGAACATCAAAGCACCTCCTGAGAATATTACGGAGTTTGTCCCCCTTTATATTAAAACATAAAAGTGGTGGAGAAATATTAAGAAAGTATAAGTTTGGACGGCGTAATTTTTACCGCCCGAGGAAAGTTTTACGGGATGCTGGTTAAAAGGTCAATACCAGCTACCAGGTAACTTGAGAACGTCAAAGAAAATGGAAATAATATTGATGAGAGCTTATTGACAGTTATTACCCCATTTGTTATTATGGGGGCGAAAGGTAAATATGGTAGGCCTGTATAATTGGGGGAATAGGGCTCCCAAGTTTCTACCGGGCAACCGTAAATTGCCCTGGCTACAGCCTGAAAGTGTACCTCAGGGTTCCGTGCGAAAAAGTTTCGCGGCCAGGTCCGAGTGGTACAGGCACCTATGGTGCTACACCGGAGGGACAAAAACCCAGGCGGGTAGGTTTCAGTGTTGCGTGACCTACCCCTGCCTGGGTTCTTTAGTTTAACTTCGTATGGTGAATAAAGAAGCAGTAAAAGGATAAAGGAGGCTGATAAAATAAATGCTAAAATTAAAGGAAGGAGTGGTGCTTTAATGCCAGGGACCACTGTGGGTATTGTCATGGGCAGCGACTCCGATCTGCCGGTAATGGCCCAGGCCGCAAGCTTCTTGGAGCGTTTCCAGATCCCCTACGAAGTAAGAATCCTATCTGCCCATCGTTCGCCGGATGCCGCCTTGGAATACGCCCGCAACGCCGCCGGCCGGGGGCTCAAAGTCATCATCGCCGGCGCCGGCGGGGCAGCCCACCTGGCCGGGGTCCTGGCCGCCGTTACCGTTCTGCCGGTAATTGGCGTGCCCATCAGGACGGCGACCCTGGGTGGGGTAGACTCCCTCTACGCCATGGTACAGATGCCTAAAGGCATCCCGGTGGCCACCGTTGCCATAGACGGGGCGGCCAATGCCGCCATCCTTGCAGCCCAGATCCTGGCCCTTCACGATTCTCAGCTCCAGGAGCGCCTGGCGGCCTATAAAACAGAGCTGGCCCGGGAAGTGGCGGTACGGGACGCTAAACTGGCGCAAGTAGGTATCGAAGGTTATCTACGGGAGGGGAAAAAATGATTGAACGCTATACCCTGCCGGAAATGGGTAAAATCTGGGAGCCAGAGCATAAATTCCGCACCTGGCTGGCCATCGAGATCTACGCCTGCGAGGCCTGGGCCGAGCTGGGCCAGATCCCGCCGGCCGCCCTGGAAGAAATCAAGGCCAAGGCCGATTTCGATATTAAGCGGATCAATGAAATTGAAGCCACCACCCGCCACGATGTCCTGGCCTTTCTAACGGCCGTAGCGGAAAAGGTGGGCGATGCCTCCAAGTATATTCACCTGGGCATGACCTCCTCGGACGTCCTGGATACGGCCCTGGCGGTGCAGATGCGGGACGCCGCCGACTTGCTCCTGAAGCATTTGCAGGAACTGCGGGCCGAACTGGTCAAAAAGGCCCGGGAACATAAATACACCATTATGATCGGCCGCACCCACGGCGTCCACGCCGAGCCCACTACCTTCGGCCTGAAAATGGCCCTCTGGGTCATGGAAGTAGACCGGCACATTACCAGGCTTGAGCAGGCCAAGGAGATGATCTCCGTTGGCAAGGTTTCCGGCGCCGTGGGCACCTTTGCCAATGTTAACCCCCGGGTGGAGGAACACGTCTGCCGGCGCCTGGGCCTGCAGCCGGCCGGCGTATCCACCCAGATCATCCAGCGCGACCGCCACGCCCAGTTCCTGGCCACCCTGGCCATCATCGGCAGTTCCCTGGAGAAAATGGCCACGGAAATCCGCAACCTGCAGCGGACTGATATTCTGGAAGTGGAAGAGCCCTTTGCCCGGGGACAGAAGGGCTCCTCGGCCATGCCCCACAAGCGCAACCCCATCATGTGCGAGCGGGTGGCGGGCCTGGCCCGGGTTTTACGAGGCAATGCCCTGGCGGCCATGGAAAATGTCGCCCTCTGGCATGAACGGGACCTCACCCATTCCTCCGTCGAGCGGGTGATTATACCCGACAGCACCATCCTCCTGGAATACATGCTGGTCAAATTCACCGAAATCATAGCCGGCCTTAACGTCTACCCGGAGAATATGCGCCGTAACCTCGAAGCCACCCACGGGCTGGTCTTTTCCCAGCGGCTGCTCCTGGCCCTGGTGAACAAGGGCGTCCTGCGGGAGACGGCCTATACCTGGGTGCAACGCAACGCCATGGAGGCCTGGCAGACCCGCCGGCCCTTTAAAGAGCTGGTTTTGCAGGATAGGGACATTACAAGCTACCTGGACGCAAAAGAGATTGAGGCCCTGTTTGACTACGACTACCACCTGCGCCATGTGGATTACATCTTCCGCCGCGCGGGATTGGAATAAGGAGGAATATCCATGCCTGCTAAAGGAGAGCTGCTCTATGAAGGTAAAGCCAAACGGGTCTACCGTACGGGTGACCCCGACCAGTACCTGGTAGAATTCAAGGACGACGCCACGGCCTTTGACGGCCTGAAAAAAGGCACCATTGCCCGCAAGGGCGAGATCAATGCCCGGCTGTCAGCCCTGTTTTTCCAGGTGCTTTCCAGCCGGGGCATCCCCACCCATTTTATTGAACAAACAGGCCCCCGGGAACTCCTGGTGCGGGCGGTAGAAATCATCCCGGTGGAAGTGGTGGCCCGGAACATTGCCGCCGGGAGCCTGGCCAAACGCCTGGGCCTGGAGGAAGGGACAACCCTCAAGCGCCCGGTGCTGGAGTTTTATTATAAATCCGATGAACTCCATGACCCCATGATTAATAACTACCACATTGCCGCCCTGGAGCTGGCCACCGACGCCCAGATTAAAGAAATGGAAAGCTACGCCTGGAAGGTTAATGAGCTGCTGACGGAATTCTTGCAACCAGCCAACCTGGTCCTGGTGGACTTCAAGCTGGAGTTTGGCCTGCACCACGGCTCTGTTCTCCTGGCCGATGAAATATCCCCCGACACCTGCCGCTTCTGGGACGGCACCAGCGGGGAAAAACTGGACAAGGACCGTTTCCGCCGCGACCTGGGCGGCGTCGAAGACGCCTATGAAGAAGTGTTAAGCCGGGTGGAAAGGTTGTTGCAATAAATTTGGAGGGACGATAGTTATGCTCCTGGCTAAAATTTACGTTACCTTAAAGCCCGGCGTCCTCGACCCCCAGGGTGAGGCTGTGATGGGCGGCCTCAAAGCCATGGGGTATGAGGGGATAACTGCGGTGCGCGTCGGTAAATACCTGGAAGTGCAGCTGGACCTGGACGACCGGGAAAAGGCCGGGCAGCAGGTAGAGGAGATGTGCCGGCGGCTCCTGGCCAACCCGGTGATTGAACAGTACCGCTATACGCTGGAAGAACCTGCCGGCCTATCCACGGAGGAGTCGCCCAGGGGGTGACGCCCACGCCGGGGAACGATTAAAATTTGCCTGGGCGTCAGGGTGGGGATATATCCCCACCAGAAGGCATCATTTATGGTAGAATCCTATTTTCGGAGGAACAACCATGAAGTTCGGCGTTATCGTCTTTCCCGGCTCCAACTGCGACCAGGACGTCTACCACGCCCTGGGGTCCGTCCTGGGCCAGCCGGTGGACTACCTCTGGCACGGCGATACTGATGTTACCGGCTACGACTGCCTGGTGCTGCCCGGCGGCTTTTCCTACGGCGATTACCTCCGGGCCGGGGCCATCGCCCGCTTTGCCCCCATTATGCCGGCCGTCATTGACTTTGCCCGGTCCGGCGGCCTGGTGCTGGGCATCTGTAACGGCTTCCAGATCCTCCTGGAGGCCGGCCTCCTACCGGGGGCCATGCGGCGCAACGACTGCCTCCAGTTCCGCTGCCAGTGGACGTATTTAAAGGTAGAGAACGGCGCTACCCCCTTTACCAACCGCTTTCGCGAGGGCCAGGTCGTCCGCATCCCCATTGCCCATGGTGAAGGCAATTATTATGCCGACGCCGCCACCCTTAGAGAACTTGAGACCAACCGGCAGGTTGTTTTTCGCTACTGTAATGAGAATGGAGAAGTGACGCCCGCAACCAATCCTAACGGTTCGGTGGGCAACATCGCCGGTATCATCAACCGCGAAGGCAACGTCCTGGGCATGATGCCCCACCCGGAACGATGCGTCGAAAGTATCCTGGGCGGTACCGACGGAAGGGAGCTTTTTGCTTCTATAATTGACTGGTGGCAGGGGAGGGAGCGCCTTGGAGCCTGAAGTTTACCGGCAGATGGGACTTACGGACGAGGAATTTGAACGGATAAAAGAGATCCTGGGCCGGGAACCGAATTATTTGGAAGTAGGCATGTTTGCCGTCATGTGGTCGGAGCACTGCGGTTACAAACACTCCCGCCCGGTGTTAAAGCTCTTTCCCACCAGAGCCCCCTGGGTCCTCCAGGGGCCGGGGGAAAACGCCGGCATCATCGACATCGGCGACGGCCAGGCGGTGGTGTTCAAGATTGAAAGCCATAACCACCCTTCGGCCATTGAACCTTTCCAGGGAGCGGCCACCGGGGTGGGGGGGATCGTCCGCGACATCTTTGCCATGGGCGCCCGGCCCATCGCCGTCCTGGACTCCCTGCGTTTCGGCCCCCTGGACGAACCGCGTAACCGTTACCTCATGAACGGCGTGGTGGCCGGGATCGCCTTTTACGGCAACTGCCTGGGCCTGCCCACGGTCGCCGGGGAAGTCTATTTCGAGCCTTCCTACAGCGGTAATCCCCTGGTCAACGCCATGGCCGTAGGCCTTATCGAGCAAAAAGACATCCGCCGCGGCCGCGCCGCCGGGGTGGGCAATGCCGTCATGCTGGTGGGCGCCCGTACCGGCCGCGACGGCATCCACGGCGCTACCTTTGCTTCTGAGGAATTAAACCAGGCTTCCGAGGAACGCCGGCCATCGGTCCAGGTAGGCGACCCCTTCCGGGAGAAACTCCTCATCGAAGCCTGCCTGGACATAATTAAAGAAGATTTAATCATCGGCATGCAGGATATGGGTGCGGCCGGGATTACCAGCTCTTCCTGTGAAATGGCGTCCCGGGCCGGGACTGGTATGGAAATCGACGTCGACCTGGTGCCCCGCCGGGAAGAAGGCATGACCCCCTATGAAGTCATGCTGTCGGAGTCCCAGGAACGCATGCTCCTGGTGCCCAAAAAGGGAGCTGAAGAAAGGGTCCGGGCCATCTGCCGGCGCTGGGGCCTGGAGGCGGTGGTCATCGGCCGGGTGACGGGCGACGGTATCATGCGCATTAAAGAAGGTAGCCGGGTGGTGGCGGAGGTACCGGCCCGAGCTTTAACAGATCAGTGCCCGGTCTACCAGGTGGAACGGCGCCGGCCGGCTTACCTGGATGAACTGCAAAACATGGATCTGAGCCGCCTGCCGGAGCCGGCGGATTACGGGGAAACGCTCATGAAACTCCTGGCGTCCCCCAATATAGCCAGTAAAGAATGGGTTTATTGCCAGTACGACTACATGGTCCGCACGGACACGGTGGCCGGGCCCGGGGGCGATGCCGCGGTTTTAAGGGTTAAAGGAACCGGCAAAGGGCTGGCCCTGACGGTGGACGGCAACGGCCGCTATTGCTACCTGGATCCGGAAACGGGCGGGGCCATTGCCGTGGCCGAGGCGGCGCGGAACCTCTCCTGTGTAGGCGCCCGCCCCCTGGGCCTTACCGATTGCCTGAACTTCGGCAACCCCGAGAAGCCGGAAGTCGCCTGGCAGTTCTACCAGGCCGTAGCCGGCATGAGTCGGGCCTGTGAAGCCCTGCAGACGCCGGTTACGGGGGGCAACGTCAGTTTTTACAACGAAACCGAGGGCGAAGCCGTCTATCCTACGCCGGTGGTGGGGATGGTGGGCCTCATCGCCGATATTGAAAAGCGTTGTTCTAACGGCTGGCTCCAGGAAGGTGATGTCCTGATCCTTCTGGGTGAAACCTTCCCGGAGATAGGCGGCAGCGAATACCTGGCCGTGATCCACGGTCTGGTCGCCGGCAGGCCGCCGGCCCTCAACCTGGAACGGGAAGCCGCCGTCCAGGAATTGGTGCGGCAGAGCATCGCCGCCGGCCTGGCCAGTGCCGCCCATGATTGTTCCGAAGGAGGACTGGCCGTCGCCCTGGCCGAAAGCGCCCTGGCCGGCGGGACAGGTGCCGTAATCGAATTTGACGGCAGTCTCCGGCCAGACTACCTCCTTTTCAGCGAAAGCCAGTCGCGGGTTGTGCTGGCGGTCCCGCCGGCGGCCCGGGACAGGGTACTGGCCCTGGCCCGGGAGAGGGGCGTGCCGGCAGCAGTAATCGGCCGGACCGGCGGCCGGGAACTGGCGGTCAGGGTAAACGGCAGAACGTTATTTAATCTCGGCCTGGGGGAGATGGAGAAGCAATGGCGGGAGAGCATACCGGCTTTGATGGCCAGGTAGGGGAAAGAGGGTTGTCCCGGGAGCGGTCGCCCTGGCATGAAGAGTGCGGCATCTTCGGCGTCTACGCCCCGGGCAAGGATGTGGCCCGCCTGACCTACTACGGCCTCTTCGCCCTGCAGCACCGGGGCCAGGAGAGCGCTGGGATTGCCGTGGCCGACGGTAGCCACATTGCCGTCCACAAGGGTATGGGGTTGGTGGCGGAGGTTTTTAACCAGGACAACCTCCGGACGTTAAAAGGCGACCTGGCCATCGGCCATGTGCGCTATTCGACCACAGGGGCGAGTTCCCTGGTCAATGCCCAGCCCCTGGTCTTCCGCTACCTGCGGGGGATGGTGGCCATTGCCCATAACGGCAACCTGACGAATGCTGGCAGGCTGAGGCAACAACTCGGTGCCGGTGGTTCTATTTTCCAATCTTCTACCGACAGTGAAGTCATCGTCAATCTTATTGCCCGTTACAACCAGGAGCCGATTGAGGCGGCATTGCGGCGGTGCCAGGAAGAGCTGGAGGGCGCCTATTCCCTGGTGGTGATGACGGAGGAAAAGCTGATCGGCGTCCGCGATCCCTTTGGTGTCCGGCCCCTGTGCCTGGGAAAAATTGGGGAGGCCTGGGTGCTGGCTTCAGAATCCTGCGCCCTGGATACCGTAGGGGCCGAATTCTGCCGCGACATTGAGCCGGGGGAAATCATCATCATAGATAGCCAGGGGGTGCGCTCCGTCCGGGGACGCCGCGCGTCCCACAGCGCCCACTGCATCTTTGAATACGTCTATTTTGCCCGGCCCGACAGCGTTCTGGACGGCGAGGCCGTCAACCTGGTACGGCGGGAACTGGGACGGAATCTAGCCCGGGAGTACCGGGTGGCCGCCGATGTAGTGATCCCGGTACCGGATTCCGGCATCGCCGCCGCCGCCGGTTACGCCGAGACGGCGGGTTTACCCTTTATTGAAGGGCTGATGAAAAACCGCTACGTGGGTCGCACCTTCATCCAGCCCACCCAGGAGATGCGGGACCTAGGCGTACGCCTCAAACTTAACCCTATTAAATCCATTCTTAAGGACAAACGGGTTATAATCATTGACGATTCCATTGTCCGGGGGACTACCAGCCGCCGTATTGTAGCGATGGTGCGCCAGGCCGGGGTGCGGGAGGTTCACCTGCTGGCGGCCTCGCCGCCGGTCTTATACCCCTGCTATTACGGCATCGACACCAGCGCCAGGGGCGAGCTTATTGCCGCCCGGTATTCCCTGGAAGACGTCAGGCGGTACATTGGCGCCGACAGCCTTTACTACTTAAGCCTGGAGGGACTGTTCCGCTCGGTAACCGGCGGATCTGAAAACTTCTGCGCCGCCTGCTTCAACGGTCGCTACCCCATCCCCGTACCTTCCCCGGAGGAGGCGACCAAGTACAGCCTGGAGGGGCATCAGGAGGGCTGACAGCCATACCGGTGCACCATGAAATTGTGAGCAGTTCAAATCGGCAATAATCATTTGCTAAAACCCTATTTACGGAGGAAGATATATAATGGTAGCTGGTAAAGGCCTGACCTATGCCGCCGCCGGGGTGGATATAGCCGCCGGCAACCGCGCCGTAGAGTTGATGCGAGAGCATGTCCGCTGCACCTTTCGCCCCGGAGTCCTGGGGGATATGGGCGGCTTCGGCGGCCTCTTCGCCCTGGAACCGGGCCGTTACCGGCAGCCGGTGCTGGTGGCGGGTACCGACGGGGTGGGAACGAAGCTGAAGATAGCCTTCCTGATGGACCGCCACGATACCGTCGGCATCGATGCGGTGGCCATGTGCGTCAACGATATCCTGGTCCAGGGGGCCGAACCCCTTTTTTTCCTGGACTACCTGGCGGTAGGAAAAATGGTGCCGGAAAAGGTGGCCCAAATCGTCGCCGGGGTGGCCGCAGGCTGCCGCCAGGCCGGCTGCGCCCTGATCGGGGGCGAGACGGCCGAGATGCCCGGCTTTTATCCTGAGGACGAATACGACCTGGCCGGCTTTGCCGTCGGCATCGTGGAACGGGAGGAGCTCCTGGACGGCAGCCGCCTCCGGCCCGGCCAGGTGGTCCTGGGCCTGGCCTCTAGCGGCCTGCACTCCAACGGCTTTTCCCTTGCCCGCCGGGTTTTGCTGGCGGACGCAGGCTACACCCTGGATTGGCAGGTGCCGGAACTGGGCCGGCCTCTGGGCGAAGAATTGCTGGAACCGACCCGTATCTATGTTGGATCATTACTGCCTTTAATAAAAGAAGGTTTAATCCAGGGCCTGGCTCACATCACCGGCGGCGGCCTGGTGGAAAACCCGCCCCGGATCCTGCCGGAAGGTTTAAACATGCGCCTGGACTGGCGCAGCTGGCCGGTACCGCCCGTTTTCCGCCTCATCCAGGAGAACGGCAGGGTGCCGGAAGCGGAGATGTACCGCACCTTCAATATGGGCCTGGGCATGCTGGCGGTGGTAGAGGCCGGGGACGCCGACCGGGTAAAGGGCAGCCTGGAGGCTGCCGGTGAAAAGGTTTTTGTGGTTGGCGAAATAATACCTGGCCGGGGAGAAGTGGAGTTCGTCCCGGAACTGAAATAAAACGCTATGGAGGAGAGAATGGTGGCCAGACCGTTACCAATCGGCATCCTGGTTTCCGGCCGCGGCAGCAATATGGAGGCCATTGCCGATGCCGTAGCCTGCGGCAGCGTTCCCGCCCGCATCCAGGTGGTCATCAGCGACCGCCCGGAAGCCCGCGCCCTGGAATTGGCCCGCCGGCGGGGGCTCAAGGCTTGTTGCCTCGAGCCCCGGGATTACCCATCGCGGCAGGCCTATGACCAGGCCCTGGCGGCGACCTTGAAAAAAGAGGGCGTAGAGCTGGTGGTCCTGGCCGGTTTTATGCGGCTCCTCAGCCAGGATTTTCTCGACCAGTTCCCGGATGGGGTGATCAACATCCATCCGGCTTTGCTGCCGGCCTTTCCCGGCCTCAACGCCCAGCGCAAGGCCTGGGAATACGGCGTCAAGTTTTCCGGCTGCACCGTTCACTTTGTTGACGCCGGCACCGATACGGGTCCCATCATCGCCCAGGCGGTGGTACCGGTAAAGGACGACGACACCCCGGAAACCCTGGCGGCCCGCATCCTGGTGGAAGAACACCGCCTTTATCCCGAAGTCATAAAATGGCTGGCCGAGGGCAGGGTTACCATGCAAGGCCGACGGGTGAAAGTAAAAATTTGAAGGAGGCGAGCTATACTTATGCCGAAAAGGGCGCTTCTCAGTGTGTCCGATAAGACCGGCCTGGTGGAACTGGCCCGGGGGCTGGTAGAGCTGGGGTGGGAACTCATTTCCACCGGCGGCACCGCCCGTACCCTAAGGGAAGCCGGTCTGCCAGTCACCGAAGTGGCGGATGTCACCGGGTTTCCCGAGATCCTGGACGGCCGCGTGAAAACCCTCCATCCCAAAATCCACGGCGGCATTCTGGCCCGGCCGACACCGGAACATATGGCCCATCTTCAGGAACAAGGAATCAAGTCCATTGACCTGGTGGTGGTCAACCTCTACCCCTTCCGGGAAACCATTGCCCGGCCCGGGGTAACGCCGGAAGAGGCCATCGAGAACATCGACATCGGCGGTCCGGCCATGGTGCGGGCGGCGGCCAAAAACCACGAGCGGGTGGCGGTAGTCGTTGACCCGGCCGGCTACAGCGAGGTGCTGGCCGAACTGCGGGAGAAGGGAGATTTAAGCCCGGCCACCCGGCGGCGCCTGGCGGCAGCGGCCTTCGCCCACACGGCTGCCTACGATGGGGCCGTGGCGGCCTATTTCCAGCGCCTTATCCGCAATGAAGAGCCTTTTCCTGTTCACTTTATCCTCAGCGGCGAGAAGGTCCAGGACCTCCGTTATGGAGAAAACCCCCACCAGCAGGCGGCTTTCTACCGGCTGGCCTCCGTACCCCCCGGTAGCCTGGCCGGAGCCCGGCAGCTGCAGGGCAAGGAGCTCTCCTATAACAACCTCATGGACCTCGATGCCGCCTGGAACCTGGTCGGTGACTTTGCGGAGCCGGTGGCGGCCATCATCAAGCACACCAATCCCTGCGGTGTGGCCCGGGGGAAGAATATCCCCGAGGCCTATCGCCGAGCCTATGAGGCCGACCCGGTTTCCGCCTTCGGCGGCATAGTCGCCCTCAACCGGCCGGTGGACGCCGCTACGGCCGGAGAAATGGCGGATATATTCCTGGAAGCCGTCATCGCCCCGGATTTTACCCCGGAGGCCCTGGAGATCCTTAAAGGGAAACCCAATCTGCGTTTGCTGGCCGCAGGAGAAAGGCCCGCCAACCGCATTAGGGAATACCAGGTAAGGCCCGTCAGCGGCGGCTTCCTGGTCCAGGAACCGGATTACCACATCCTCGATCCGGAACACCTCAAGGTGGTAACCGCCCGTAAACCTGAGGACGGGGAAATGGAAGATTTACTCTTTGCCTGGCAGGTAGTGAAGCACGTCAAGTCCAACGCTATTGTCGTGGTTAAGGACGGCGTTACCTTAGGCGTCGGGGCCGGCCAGATGAATAGGGTCGGGGCGGCGCGTATCGCCCTGGAGCAGGCCGGGGCCCGGGCGCGCGGGGCCGTCCTCGCCTCCGATGCCTTCTTCCCCTTTAGCGATACCGTCGCCCTGGCGGCAGAGGCGGGTATTACCGCCATCATCGAGCCGGGCGGCTCCATCCGCGATGAAGAATCGATTAAAGCGGCCGATGCCGCCGGTATGGCCATGGTCTTTACCGGCATCCGCCATTTCCGGCATTAAAGGAGGTGCTGCTAAATGCGCGTCCTGGTAGTCGGTGGCGGCGGCCGGGAGCACGCCCTGGTGTGGAAGATTGCCCAGAGCCCCCATATATCTGAAATCTACTGCGCACCGGGCAACGCCGGTATAGCCCGGCTGGCGACCTGTGTGCCCGTTGCTGCCGAAGACATCGAGGGGCTGCTGGCCTTTGCCCGCCAGGCAGGCATTGACCTTACCGTCGTAGGCCCGGAAGCGCCCCTGGTGGCCGGCATCGTCGATGCCTTTCAGGCCGCAGGACTACCCATATTTGGGCCTTCCCGGGCAGCGGCCCGGCTGGAGGGCAGCAAGGTATTTGCCAAGGAGTTGATGGAAGCGGCGGGCATTCCTACAGCCCGTTATGCCGCTTTTACGGAACAGGCGGCGGCCCTGGCCTACCTGGAAGAACATCCCGGCCCGGTTGTCGTCAAGGCCGACGGCCTGGCGGCTGGCAAGGGGGTGGTGGTGGCCCCGGACACAACTGTAGCGCGGGAAGCTGTAACGGCTATGTTTGGCGGCCGCTTCGGTCCGGCCGGGAAACAAGTAGTCATCGAAGAACTCCTGGAAGGGGAAGAAGTCAGCGTCCTGGCAATCAGCGACGGGGAAAGGGTGATACCCCTCTTGCCATCCCAGGACCACAAGCGGGTGGGGGAAGGCGATACCGGCCCCAATACCGGTGGCATGGGCGCCTACGCCCCTGTCCCCTTTTATACCCCGGAAATAGCCGGGGAGGTAGAAGAAAAGATTCTCCGGCCTACAGTCCGGGCTATGGCCGCGGCCGGCTGCCCCTACCGCGGCGTCCTCTACGCCGGGCTGATGCTCACCCGCGAGGGGCCTAAAGTCCTGGAATTTAACTGTCGCTTTGGCGACCCGGAAACCCAGCCGTTGATGCTGCTTTTACAAAGCGACCTGGTGGAACTGATGCTGGCTACCATAAACGGTGAGCTGGCCGGAAAGATTGACTGGTACCCGGGGGCGGCAGCCGGGGTGGTCCTGGCGGCAGGAGGTTATCCAGGCCCGTACGCTAAAGGTACCCCCATTGCGGGACTGGAGGCAGTGCCACCAGGAGTGGAGGTTTTCCACGCCGGTACCGCTCTGGTGGACGGGCAGGTAGTAACGGCCGGGGGCCGGGTATTATGTGTCACCGCCAAGGGTGAAGATTTACGGGCCGCCCTGGAGCGCGTTTATGCCGGTATAAAGGCAATTAATTTTGCGGGCATGCACTACCGCCGCGATATCGGCTACCGGGCCCTGCAAATCGCCAGCAAATAAAAGCCCGGCTGGGTTACGACACGGAAGGAGAGCCCATGATGCAGAAAGGAAGGCGCGTCGTTACGCAGAAGATAGGACGTTTGGCTCATCCGTATTTTGTGGCCATAGAGCTGGCTGGGAAAGTATAAAGAAGATTTTAATGATAGGGTTAGAGGAAACGACAGGGGCGCCGGTTGTTGAGCGCCCCTAATGAATAATAGGACGGCCGGCCCAGGTGTATTTTAATTCCGTCCCCCCTCCATGGAAGGGAAAAAGGCACAACTTAACGAATATATTTAAACTTGATAGTTCCGCTTGCCATAATCCTACAACATTTCTGGTTACAGGGGGGGTTGTCTTGGGTAAGGCTGGTGGCAGTTTTTTACAAAAATGTCCAAGCATTAATAAAAAGAAAGTCTGCCCGGTAAAGGCAGAGGATTGTCCTTGCCCTGGCCGCAGGTTGAGGATAAACGTCCATCAGGCCCAGGAGCGAGAATCCAAACGCTGGGCAATGGAATTACATGATTGTATAGCTCAATCCTTGGGAAGTATAATTTTAGAATTTGATACCCTTATTGCCAATAAGGCTGGGGATAAAGAACGGGATAAAATACAGTCGTTAAATAAAATAAAGAATAACCTGCAGAATCTTTATGATTCCTTACGAGAAATGCTTTTTGAGCTGCGTGCTCCTTATATGGAAGGGGGGCTTGCAGAGTCCTTACGAAATTACCTCGAACAGGTTGCTGCCCGATCAGGAACTAAGTTTAATATTGAACTGGCGCCAGATTTTACTGGTATCAATGAAATAGTACAGGTGGAAATTTTTCGTATAGTCCAGGAAGCGGTAACAAATATCAACAAACATGCGGCTGCCAGTAAAGCAACCGTTAAAGTGGTTTTTGAGGGGAACTGTCTCTTGATTTATGTGGCTGATAATGGACGGGGATTTGATATTAATGAATTGATAAACAAAACAAAGGTAGGCAGCTATCATTTAGGACTGATTTCGATTAAAGAGAGGGCACAGATGCTGGGTGGTGATTTTGTCTTAACCAGTAAACCTGGTGAAGGTACCGTAGTAGAAGTTAAAATCCCTCCTGTGGGAATCATGGGAAGTGGTTTATTGTGGTCCCAATAAGAATAGCCCTGGCTGATGATCACCCGATTTATCGCGCGGGTTTACGTACAGCTTTGGAATCCGAACCTGATTTTAATGTTGTAGGCGAAGCCGGCGATTTTTCGCAATTACTAACTTTGGTGGAACAGCTAAACCCGGATGTTTTATTACTAGATGTAATGTTGGGTGAAGAAAACAGTTTGCATTTTTTGGACCTTTTACATGAGATTGGGCCACAGATGCAGGTAATTATCCTTACTGCTTTTGCAGATAAAGACATACTACTTTCTGCTATCAGGGCAGGCATCCAGGGATTTGTAATTAAAGAGGCAGGCCGGGTTGAGATAGCCACGGCTATCAGATGCGTATACCAGAATAAAGCCTATCTCGATCCCCGTGTTACCAAGATGGTAATTAAGCTTATAAACAGCCTTATTACCAGTCGTGATTTAGAAAAGGCTGCTGGAGATGAAAAACAGCTACAGAAGAGCCATACGCTAACTAAAAGGGAAAGGGAGATCTTTTGCCTGGTTCGCCGGGGGTTAAAGAACAAGGAAATCGCCACGCGGTTAAATATTTCAACCCATACTGTCCATAATCATTTAATTAATATTTACCGGAAACTGGGTGTTTCCCACCGTCGCCAGTTAACGCTGGCCTCAATAGACCAAAATGACTAGTTATATAAACCACAAAAATAGACTGCGATACCTGCCGGGCTAGACTGCCCGGCAATATTTTTCCCCCAGATGGTTTATTGTGTATACTTTCACAAAACCTTAATATTATGGTTAGGACAATTTTCTTTTTTGGAGGAGGGTAAGGAATTGGCACGATTGGCGATGGTTTTAGATTTAAAGAAGTGTGCCGGCTGCTACGCCTGTGTAGTTAGTTGCAAGATGGAGAATGGAACCCGGCCAGGAGTAAACTGGAACCAGGTACGCACAGTTGAATGGGGCGAATATCCCGGCGCCCGCCAAACGTTCATACCTACCCAGTGTATGCACTGCGACAATCCCCCCTGCGTTAAAGTATGCCCTACGGGGGCGAGTAGCAAAAGGGACGATGGTATTGTGACGGTAGATTACGACAAGTGTATCGGGTGCCGCTACTGCCTGTCTGCCTGCCCGTACGGGGCGCGGATTATTAATGAGCGTGATATAACGAATTTTGATGGTAAAATTACTCCTTACGAAGAGGAAGGATACCGGGTCCACAGGCTTAATGTAGTAGAAAAATGTACTTTTTGTATCCAGCGGGTTACTAAAGGGAAGCTGCCGGCTTGTGTAGTCAATTGTCCCGGTAAAGCCCGTATCTTTGGCGATCTTGAGGCCCCTGACAGCGCCATCAAAAAGTACATCGAGGAACATCAGGCACTAAACGTTAAAGGCACTGGTATATACTACGTACCCCCTGAAGGATTGGATCTGGCGCAACTGCCGCCGGAATTACGGGAACCCGCTTTTGTCAGCTGGTGGCAGGATGTGGTCCACCCTGTGGGCAAGACCATATTAGGTATTGCTGCTGTCGCTGTTGCCGGCAGCCTGGTTATCAATTCGGCCAGGAAAGGAGAGTGAAAAAATGGTTAACGAGAAGCTTCCTGATAGTCTGGAACGCTTTAGCCTAGCGGAGCGGTTAGGGCATTGGAGCCATGCAATTTCTTTTATTGCCCTGTTGTTAACAGGCCTGGCCCTTGTTTTCCGGGGATTCGGGGCTGCCCTGGGGAGTGAGGGGTTAAAGTTTTTCCAACAAATACACCATTTTATGGCTTATCCCTTTACTTTCTTGACTTTGCTGATTCTCGCCGTCGGTGCGCCGAAAGCGACGGTGCAATGGCTTAAAGAGTGCTTTACCTGGACGAAATCCGACTGGTCGTTTATTCGTGCTTATCCCGCCAGTTTTTTCGGGTTTAAGACGGTATTGCCAGAACAGGGCAAATATAATGCCGGCCAAAAATTGAATTCAATTTTAACCATTATCGGTTTTCTGGTGATGATTGCCACAGGATGGCCGATGCTCTTTCCCGCCAGTTTTTCCCCTGGATTGGTTGCCTGGGCGCGGCCGGTTCATTCCCTGGGAGCAACGGTGCTGGGTGCCGTTTTAATCGGCCATGCTTATTTAGCGATCTTACACCCACATTCCCGTGAAAGTTTAAAAGGGATGCTCAAGGGCAGCATTTCTCTGGAGTATGCTCGTGTTCACCATTCATTATGGGTAAAAAGAATATTAAACGACAAGCGCCCCCCGTCAGCATGAATGTTTGCTTGTAAAGAGAAAGGGAGGGATAGGCAATGATTAAGTTAACGCGACGTTCTTTTATCAAAGGAACTGCTGCCGTAACGGGGATGACCCTGGCGACAAAGGGCGGAAATTTACTTCAAACTAATGAGGCTTTTGCTGCGGGCGACGAACAAGAGAGTTTTGCTTACACCTATTGCGATATGTGCAACCAAACGCCCAAATGCGGTATCAAAGCGATACTTAAAAAGGGGAAAATAATAAGGGTGGAATCCCGGGAGAAGTACCCCAACGCGCCGCTGTGCGCTAAGGGAATTGCCAGCCTGCAGGAGCTTTATGACCCCGGGCGATTGCTTTACCCGGTTAAGCGTACCCGCCCCAAAGGTGATTCGGACCCCGGTTGGCAGCGGATATCATGGGATGAGGCCTATGACACCATTGTTAAGAAATTAAATGAAATTAAACAGCGGGAAGGTCCGGAAAAGGTTTTGTTTTATGTGGGCGATCCGAAAGAGCCTCGCTCGGCGGTACAGCGCCTGGCGTACACTTTTGGATCTCCCAACTACGGCAATGAAAGCTCGACTTGCTTCCGGGCAACGGCCCTGGCTTCTATTTTGACCTTTGGCCTGGCGACCCTGGGAAGTGATCCAACGCTCAAGACTAAGGCCTGTCTCATCTGGAGTAAAAACCCGGCCTGGTCCGGTCCGTACGGGCACTGGAAATTGCATGAAGCCAAGGAGAAAGGCACCAAATTTATCGTTGTTGATCCCAGGGTTACGCCAACGGTAAGCGGCCTGGCAGATATTCACCTGCAGCTCAGGCCTGGTACCGATGGCGCCCTGGCCCTAGGTTTATTGAATGTTATAATCCGTGAGGAGCTTTATGACAGGGAGTTTGTCGACAGGTGGGTCCTTGGATTTCCGGAATTAAAAGCTTATGTCCAGGAGTTTACTCCGGAAAAGGTTGAAAAAATTACCTGGGTTCCCAGGGAAAAAATTGAAGCAGCGGCGAGGCTCTTTGCCACCAGCAAACCCGCCACCTGGATTGGCAGCGCTTCTCCGACCGTTCACAGTTCCAATGCCATCCAGAATCACCGGGCGATACTTACCCTGGTCGCTATTACCGGTAATTTTGATGTTGAAGGCGGTGTAACCATCCCTACGGAACCCCTTCCCTTTGATCTTTTTGCCGGCAACCCGGCGTTTAATAGGGAAACCGATCTTTTCCCGCAGATCAGGGATAAACGGGTTGATAAGGAATACTTTCCCGTCTGGGCCCATTTCATCAATGAAATCCAGATGAACAAACTACCCGAGTATATCGAAAGGGGCCTGCTCAAGGCCATGGTCATGTTCGGCGGTAACGCCATGATGTGGCCCCAGACAAAACAGTACCAGCAAGCCATTGCCAGGATAGAATTTTCTGTGGCAGTCGACTATTACCTCCGCCCCTGGACCCATAACTTTATGGATATGGTCCTCCCTGCAGCCATGACTTACGAGCGGATGGCCCCGCTAGCCATCTTTGGGCGCAAGATATACCTGCGCGAGCCGGTTATAAAACCCCTGGGGGAGGCCAGGCCGGACTGGCGGATAGCTTTTGAACTGGGAACCCGCCTGGGCTATCCTGAAGAATTTTGGAATGGTAATGAGGAAGCCGCTCTTAATGAATTGCTAAAACCTTTAAACCTTACTGTAGATGACTTGCGTAAGAACCCCGAAGGCTTGGAAATCCCTCCTAAGGGACCAAATAAATTCCGGAAGTACGAACTGGGGCTTTTACGCCAGGACGGCCAGCCTGGCTTTCCGACACCAAGCGGTAAAGTGGAAGTCGCCTCCCAGATTCTTGCCCAGTATAAATTTGACCCTTTGCCGGTTTACCGCGAGCCACTGGAGAGCCCTTTAAGCACACCAGAGCTGGCAAAAAAATTCCCTTTGATTCTCAATACTGGTTCTCGCGTACCTATATATACCCACAGCAAGTTGCGGGAGTTGCCGTGGTTAAATCAATTTATGCCGGAGCCGGTGGTGCGCCTAAACCCCAGGGACGCCGCCGCTAGGGGCATCAAGGACGGCGACGACGTTATCCTTTCTTCACCCCACGGCGAAATTAAACTTAAGGCCAGCGTAACCAATATTGTCATGCCGGGGGTAGTCGACGTGTTTCACGGCTGGCCCCAGGCCGATGTGAATATGCTTGTGCCCCGTAACTTTGATCCGATTTCTGGGTATCCGCCTTACAAGGAGGGTCTTTGTGAGGTGAAAAGAGCATGAGGAGGGAGGCTTGCAATTGTTTTAACTGGGCAGCGGCGTTGCCGAAGTGGCTGGGACTGCCGAAAATTATCCCATCCACATCTTCGAGGTCATCCAGGGTGGCTATGGGAATATCCTTCATCTCTTCCCGGGCTTTTTGATAAGCCGCCGACTGCTCAAGCTGCTTTAAGGTTTCCTGCGGCATCGTCTCCGGGACCCGCCTTAATATTGCAGTACACCCGGGTACCTCCGTAACCCCGGTTCCTATTGCCCGGGCAAGTTTGGCCGTATTACCATAGAGGCTGTAAAAAACTACTAAAATCTTTGTCTCAGGGGCCAATAGTATCAACTCCCTCAGGAATATTGTCCTTGCGGTTAGGGTGAGCTAAAACTCGCCCTTTTACTCATTAAACCCGGATCTATACTATTGCCGCCCAAACGAGATGGGGAGACTTACGTATAATGTTTCCTCCCCTTGTAAAAGCTAACCAGTAATGATATTGAACGGCTTTCCGAATAAAGGAGGGAGGAACTTTGCCCGGTCCTTACCGCAAACCCTTAAGGGCGGCTTTTTTTCGCCGCCAGCAGCCTTCAGGACAGCAGGATAGGAAAGGCCGGTCCGGCGGGGGTAAAGCGCAAAAAATGCTTTATCCGACTCTGGAAGAATACCGCCTCACAGCTGAACTCAAACTCAATCTGGAGCAACTGCATGTAATTTTTGCTAAGTGCTGCGACGTCGTGCACCGCGATTTTTATCTCGGCCAGGTACTGAAAGTAGGTATTATATATATTGACGGCCTGGCCGACAAAAAGCTTGTTGAAGATACCCTGGTAAGGACCCTGCAACAGGGGTCGCCCCAACTGGCCCGGGAACTGGCGGACAGGAGCCGTGATGTGACCACGGTCATGGAAAAGATCATGCCTATGACCGATGTAGCTGTGGTTGACAACATGGCCTCCCTGGTTAAACATCTCCTGGAGGGGGATACCGTCCTGCTCCTGGAAGGCTATAACAAGGCCCTGGCCTTAAGTACCCGGTCCTGGGAACATCGTGCTATAGAAGAACCTGTGGCCGAGAGCGTGGTGCGGGGGCCGCGGGAAAGCTTCATTGAGAGCCTGCGTGCCAATACGGCTCTGATCCGCCGGCGCCTGAAGACCCCTTCCCTTAAAATGGAGACTATCTGTTTGGGCCGCTATACCATGACCAATGTGGTCATTACTTACCTTGAAGATCTGGTTGATCCTATGGTATTGCGGGAGGTACGCCGGCGGCTGGAGCGGATTCAAATTGACGGTATCCTGGAAAGCGCCTACATTGAAGAACTTATCGAAGACAATCCCTCTTCCCCCTTTCCCCAGATCGATCATACGGAACGGCCGGACAAGGTGGTGGCCGCCCTGCTGGAGGGCCGGGTGGGGATACTTGTGGATAATACTCCCTTTGCCCTTATCGTACCGACCCTTTTCATCCAGTTTATCCAGTCCTGCGAAGACTACTATGAGCGCTATTATCTCTCCAGTTTCTTAAGGCTGGCCCGGTTTGCCGCCCTGAACATCGCCCTGCTCCTTCCGGCGGCCTATGTTGCCGTCAGCACCTTTCACCAGGAAATGTTGCCCACCAACCTCCTGATAAGGCTGGCTTCCCAGCGGGAAGGTATACCTTTCCCGGCTGTAATAGAAGCCTTGATCATGGAACTTAGTTTCGAACTCCTGCGGGAAGCCGGAGTGCGCCTGCCACGGCAGGTCGGCCAGGCGGTAAGCATCGTCGGCGCTCTGGTAATTGGGGAAGCGGCGGTAAGCGCCGGCTTAGTTTCCCCGGCCATGGTTATTGTCGTGGCCCTGACGGGGATCAGTTCTTTTGCCCTTCCTTCCTTCGCCATGGCAATCACCCTGCGCCTCCTGCGTTTTATTATACTCATCCTGGCCGGCACCCTGGGCTTTTACGGCATTATGCTGGGGTTGCTGGTCATCCTGGTGCACCTTAACACCCTGCGCTCCTTCGGGGTGCCTTACCTCGCGCCTGTCACCCCCTGGAATTTCAGTGATTTTAAGGACGTTTTGGTCCGTACACCACGCTGGGCCATGAACTCCCGGCCCAGCCAGATTGGTTATCGCGATCCGGTGCGCCAGGGAGCCGGCTTGAAACCCACCCCGCCGGCCAGCTCCAATCCACGGCCGGGGGAGGGTAAATCTTAGAAATGCGGGAAGAAGGATATATTAGCCCTCGCCAGGCGGCGGTCCTGCTCTGGTTTGCCGTCCTCCCTACGGCCATCCTTTTCCTGCCGTCTTTGCTGGCCCTTAGGGCACACAATGATGCCTGGCTGGCCGTCATAGGAGCCACCCTGGCGGCCGGAGTCGTGGCCCTCATTGTCTATCTGCTGGCTATGCGTTTTCCTCATTATACCCTTTTCCAATACTGCGAGTTGATTTTGGGACCTGTGGCGGGAAAAATGGCGGCCATGGTTTTTGTCCTGGCCTTTTTTCTCCTGGATGCGGTGGTCATCCGCGAGTTCAGCGAGTTCATGGTCACGGCGGTTATGCCGGAAACACCGGGTTTGTTTTTTAGTATTACTATCGTGGCCGTGGCCGTTTATGCCGCCCGCAACGGCCTGGAAGTCCTTGCCCGGTGTACGGATTTTATCCTGCCCCTGATGGTGATCTTTATTGCCATCGTCCTGCTCTTTGCCACGCCTGAAATGTCGCCCCGGAACCTCCTTCCCATCCTGGAAAACGGCTTCCGGCCGGTCCTGGGGGGAACCCTGGTGGCCTGGAGTTTCCTTGGCCAGGTAGTCATCCTTGCCACCTATGGTGCCTTCGTTAATCCCCCCCGGGCCCTGAAGGCGAGCCTTACCAGCGGGTTGCTGGGGATAGCCTTTTTCCTTACCCTGGTTACCATGGGCACCATTTTTGTATTCGGTTGCTGTGAGTCCGCCCGCCAGACCTTTGCCGCTTATGCCCTGGCGCGGGTAGTATCCCTGGGGCAGTTTTTTGAACGCATTGAAGCCCTGTTTCTGGCCATATGGGTAGGAGGTGTATTTATTAAGATAACCCTTTACCTATATGTCGTAGCCCTGGGCCTGGCCACCGTCACCGGCCTTAAAGAATACCGGGCCCTGGTGACTTCCCTGGGAGCGTTAAGTGTGGCCGTCTCGCATCTTCTTTACCAGAATGTAGCCGAAATCCGTCATGACCTGCTCATGGTAGAACCGGGCTGGACCCTGGTCTGGCAGCTCCTTTTACCGCTGTTATTGCTAATCGTGGCCTGGTTACGGGGTAAAAGGAGGACGGGGATATGATTTCTTGGTTTCGCCGGGCACTCCCCTTCTTTTTCCTTTTCTTGGGGACGTTTTTCCTGGCCGGTTGCTGGAGCCGTCACGAGATTGAAGATCTGGCAATAATATCCGCGGTAGCCCTGGATGCCGCCCCCGGGGATCGGGTGCGGTTGAGCGTTTATGTCATTATTCCCCGGGCCGTAGCCGGCGGCCCGTCCATGGGTGGAGGTGGCGGTGGCGAGCCGGCCAGGGCCGGGGAAGTGATCTCCACGACAGGTAGTGATTTCATTCAGGCGGCCCGGCGGCTTGAGGAAATGGTACCGCGGCGCCTGCTCTGGTCCCAGAACCGGGTGTTGATTTTGGGGGAAGAGTTGGCCGGGCGCGGGTTATCTTACCTTGATTTCTTTACGAGGGGGCGCCAGATGCGCCTGACGACGCCGGTATTGATTACCCGGGGCGAAGGCCGGAAAGTGCTGGAACTGCCGCCGGGAGTGGAATTAACTACCGGGACGATTTTAACCGGAATCCTGCGTAACCGGACCACCTTCAAGATAGAATTGAAAGATCTCCTGGTCATGTGGGAGGCACCGGGGGACAATCCCGTACTGCCCCAGGTAGTTATGACGCCGACACCGGAACTGGAGAGCAAGGAAGTAAAAAGCGGCGGCGATACCGGGGGCCAAGAAGGCAGTCAAAAGGGAGGAGAAGAAAAGAAACCGCCCGAGGCAGTAGCCATTAGGGGCGCCGGGGCTTTCCGCGACGACCGCTTGGCCGGCTGGCTTGATGAAGAAGAGGCAAAGGGTCTCATTTGGTTACGGGGTGAAGTAGAGGAAGGGGTAATTACAGTAGAACTGCCGGCCCGGGGTGGTGATAAGGATGACGGCCAGGCATCAGTTATTTTTCACCGGGCGGGTACGCAGGTTAAACCCATGATTGAAGGTAACCGGTTAATTTTTAATGTAGAAATTGGAGGTAAATGCGAGCTGGCGGAGGCCTTAATGAACCTGGATCCCGACCGGCCTGAAGATCTGCTGGCCATCCAGGAAGCCGTCAACAGGGCCGTGGAAGAGCGCGTCCTGGCTGCCGTCCGCAAGGCCCAGCAGGAACTCCAGGCGGACATTTTCGGTTTGGGCGAGGTCCTGCATCGCAGCAAACCCCGCTACTGGCACCAGGTCCAGGAGCATTGGAATGAAGAATTCAGCCGGGCCCAAATACAGGTTAAAATTAACCTGCAGTTGACCCGGCTGGGCATGACCAACAGGACGTCGGGTAAAAGCCGGGAAGCAGGCGGCAAGGGTGCCTCCCAGGGAAGTACCAGGTAGGGGTGTGATGGCATGCTTGTTTTAATTATCATCGCTTACCTGGTCATAGCTTACCTGGATGCCCCGGAAATCTGGCAGAAAAAGTACTGGCGGGAACTGGCCGTTATGGGCATCGTCTGGCTCACGGGCCTGGTCCTAAGCCTGGCCCTGGCTTTAAATTTACCCGTACCCAGCCCGGGCAAACTTTTAGCCAGGGTCTTCGGGCCGGTGACAGAATGGCTGACCAGGCTGATTGGTTGAAAAAAGAACATATTACATGTGGAGGAAAAACCAGGTACATGACGAAGTTGTTAATTATCACATAGATAGAAGAACCTGTTGACTGCTCACTTCTAACTTCCAACCTCTCACGTGAGCTAAGGGGGAGGGTACGGGATGAGCCGGGACAAATTGCAGGATCCCATGGTTGATGAACTCTTCCGCGCCATTTTAGCCCTTGAGAACCTGGATGAATGCTACCGTTTTTTTGAAGACCTGTGCACCACCGCTGAAATAAAGGCCATGGCCCAGCGGCTGGCCGTAGCCCGCTACTTGCGCCAGGGGGTTACCTATTCGGCCATAGCCGCCGCCACCGGCGCCAGTACAGCCACCATCAGCCGGGTCAAGCGCTTTTTAAACTACGGCGCCGACGGGTACAACCTCATCCTGGATCGCCTTGATAAAAAGGAGTAATTTGAAGCCCGGGATAACCGGGCTGTTATAAACCCGGTTAATCAAACCTGGCGGCTCCTGGCGGCGGCAGGCGGTTTTTGTCAGGATGGAGATCCGGTGTTATTATTACGTTAATATGTTAACATGGTAAAGTAACGGAGTGAAGGTTAGTGGCGGGCTACTTGAATTTCCAGGTACCGGCGGGGGTGCGGGATTTGCTGCCGCCGGAGGCAACTGCCCTCAGGGAACTGGAGCAAGAACTGGTGGCTTTCTTTCAGAGTTGGGGTTACCGGGAAGTGTTGACCCCGACTTTTGAATTTGTGGAAACCTTCCAGGCCGGCTCTCCCGCCGGGGAGGAAGGGAGCCTCTATAAATTTATCGACCGCGATGGGCGGGTTCTCGCCCTGCGGCCGGAGATGACGGCCCCTATAGCCCGCCTGGTGGCCACCTCTTTAAGGCGGGAGGATGTGCCCCTCCGCCTGTGTTACCGCGCCGGTGTTTTTCGTTATGAGGAACCACGGGCCGGGCGCCTGCGGGAATTTCACCAGGCCGGGGTGGAGCTCATTGGTGCCGGGGGCGAAGCGGCCGACGCCGAGATTATTGCCCTGGCGGTAGAAACCTTGTTAAAGGCCGGGTTGCAGGAATTTCGTATCGGCATCGGCCAGGTGGCTGTAACCAAGGGGGTACTCCAGGACCTGGAATTGCCCCGGGAAGCAGTGGCCCAAATTAAAGCAGCCCTGGCCGGCAAGGATCTGGTGGGCCTGGAGGGTCTTATCGACGGGTACAATCTCAAGGGAAGGAAGAAGCGGCACTTAGAACTCCTCGCCACTTTACACGGGGGTAAAGAAGCCCTTGAGGAAGCCCGGACCAATTTTAACCGGGGCGGGGCAATAGCCGCCCTGGCGGGACTGGAACGGGTGTGGAAGGCCCTGGCAGCCTGCGGCCTGGAAAAGTGGCTCTTCATCGATTTGGGTATACTGCGGGATTTTGATTACTATACGGGTATTGTTTTTGAAGGTTATGTACCGGGCCTGGGAGTCCCCGTCTGCGGCGGTGGCCGCTATGACGACCTGCTGGGCCGGTTTGGTTATCCCTGCCCGGCCACCGGCTTTGCTCTGGGACTGGAACGGATCCTCATGGCCCGGAGCGAGGTAAAGGGAACGGGGCAGGACGAGGGTTACCTGGTGGCCGGCCGGGACCTGGCGGCGGTTCTGCGGCGGGCGCGGGAACTGCACCGGGAGGGGACCACGGTAATTATTGATGGACAGAGCGAAAATCGCCGGCAAGCAGCAGACCGGGCCGCCGCCCGGGGGTTGGCCCTGGTTTGGGTGGAGCCGCTTACGGGGACCGGTGAACCGCAAGGGAAGGATGATGTTTAAATGGGCACCGCCATGCTGACCCTGGCCCTGCCCAAAGGCAAGCTCGGTGATGATGCTATTCAGTTATTGGCTAAGGCCGGGTTTCCCGTAAAAGGCATAGCCACTGAAACAAGGCAGCTCGTTTTTTCTTTCCCGGCCGAAGGGGTGCGCTATATAATCTGCCGGCCTACGGACGTGCCTACCTATGTAGAACACGGGGCCGCCGACCTGGGGATTGTCGGCAAGGACACCCTGGCGGAGGCCGGAGCCGATGTCTTTGAACTGGTAGACCTGGGGTTCGGCTACTGCCGTTTTGTAGTAGCGGCGCCCCGGCGCCGTTGGGAGGAAGCCGGCCACTCCCTGGAGACCTTGCTGACCGGCAGCCGCCGGGTGGCCACCAAGTTTCCCCGGGTGGCAGCAGCTTTTTTCCGGGAACGGGGTTTACCGGTAGAAATAATCAAGCTCCACGGCAATATTGAGCTGGCGCCCCTGGTAGGACTGGCCGACCTGATTGTGGATATCGTATCCACCGGCCGGACGTTAAAGGAAAATGATTTGGTGGAAGTAACCGGTATCTTTCCCTCCACCGCCCGCTTGATTGCCAACCGCGTCAGTTACCGGATCAATTACCAGCGTTTGCGGCCGGTAATAGAAGCCTTAAAGGCGGCCGCACAAGGAGGTGCCGGTATTGCTACCTGTTCTTGAGGGTGAAGAGGTGCGGCGCCGCTGGGCCGGCCGGCTCCTGGCCCAGGCCGATGTGGCTGCGCGGGTACGCGCGATCGTCGCCGCGGTCAGGGATGAAGGCCAGGCTGCTGTAGAGCATTACACCCGCGTGCTGGATGGAGTGGAATTAAAAAAGGCCGGTTTCCGGGTCACGGACCGGGAGATTGAGGCGGCTTATGAGGCCGTAACCCCGGAACTCCTGGAGGCCGTGCGGCAGGCCCGGGACAATATTGCCACCTACCACCGCCGCGAGCTGCGGGGTTCCTGGATGGAGGCGGGTGGCGACGGGACCATCCTGGGCCAGATCTGCCGCCCCTTAAAACGGGTGGGCCTTTACGTTCCCGGGGGTACGGCGGCTTACCCCTCTTCGGTTTTAATGACCGCCGTGCCGGCGCAGGTCGCCGGGGTTGGTGAAATTGCCCTGGCGACGCCACCGCGGCGGGACGGGACCCTGCCGCCCCTGCTCCTGGTGGCGGCTGCCGAGGCAGGGGTGACGGAAATCTATAAAATGGGCGGGGCCCAGGCCGTAGCCGCCCTGGCCTACGGGACGGAAGCAGTCCCTCCTGTGGATAAGATTGCTGGCCCGGGCAATATTTATGTTACCCTGGCGAAAAAAGAAGTTTACGGCGTTGTCGATATTGACATGCTGGCGGGCCCCAGCGAAATCGTGGTCATAGCCGATACTTGCGCCCGGCCGGACTGGGTGGCCGCCGATCTCCTTTCCCAGGCGGAACACGATGCCCTGGCCGGCGCGGTCCTGATTACCCCGGAAGAAAAACTGGCCCGGGCGGTGGTAGAGGAAGTCGCCCGCCAGCTGGAAACCCTGTCCCGGCGGGAGATAGCCGCCCGCTCCCTGGTAAGCTTCGGGGCGGTCGTGGTAGTACCCGACCTGGAGGCCGCCCTGGACCTGGCCAATGCCCTGGCTCCGGAGCACCTGGAATTATACGTGACCGATCCCTGGGCCTGGCTGGGCCGGGTGGAAAATGCCGGGGCGATTTTCCTGGGGCCATACAGCTCCGAGCCCCTGGGCGACTACTGGGCCGGGCCCAGCCATGTTTTGCCAACGGGAGGGACGGCCAGGTTTTATTCACCTTTAAGCGTGGCCACTTTTATAAAGAAAAGCAGTCTTATCGCTGCCGGGCCGGCTTCCCTGCAGGCGGCGGGCAGGTTTATCCAGGCTTTAGCCCGGACTGAAGGATTGGAAGCCCATGCCCGGGCCATTGGCATCCGGCTGGAGGAGGGGGTTAAAGATGAGCCGTAAAGCCTTGATTGAGCGCCGGACAGCAGAAACCAGTATTCGCGTTAAACTTGACCTGGACGGCGGTGGCAAATGGCAGGGAAGCAGCGGTATCCCCTTCTTTGATCATTTACTGGCCCAGCTGGCCCGCCACGGGCTCCTGGACCTGGAAATCCAGGCCGCAGGGGATCTGGAAGTTGACAATCATCACACCATAGAAGATATTGGGATCTGCCTGGGACAGGCCGTTAAAGAGGCCCTGGGGGATAAAGCCGGCATTAATCGTTACGGCCATGCCTTGATTCCCATGGATGAGGCTCTGGTCCAGGTAGTGCTGGATTTTAGCGGCAGGCCCTATCTTGCCTGCAACCTCGACCTGGATCCGGGCCGGATTGGCAGCCTGGAAACGGAACTTATTGAAGAATTCCTGCGGGCCTTTGTCAATCAAGGCTGCCTTACCCTGCACGTACGGAAGCTGGCCGGTCGTAACGGCCATCATATCGCCGAGGCCCTCTTCAAAGCCCTGGGCCGGGCCATGAGGGATGCCGCCGGTCGTGATCCCCGGGTGGAGGGGATTCCTTCTACCAAGGGTAGCCTGGACTGATCCTATACAGAACGGGATAGGAAAGTTTGGCCTCATGAAATGTTATTTGTGGAGGAAGCAGGATGCGGCCGCTAGCCATTATCGATTATGGGATGGGCAATCTTTTGAGCGTTAAAAAGGCCCTGGAGAAGCTGGGTTATCCGGCGGAGATAACCCTGGATCCGGAGGTGGTGCTGGCTGCTCCCGGCGTCATCCTCCCGGGAGTAGGGGCCTTTGCCGATGCCATGAACAACTTGCGGGAGCGGGGCCTGGTGGCAGCTATCCGGGAAGCGGTGCGGAAGGGCGTGCCCTTCCTGGGCATCTGCCTGGGGCTGCAGATCCTTTTCAGCACCAGTGAAGAAGGTGGTCCCGTGGAAGGACTAAATCTTTTATCAGGCGAAGTCAAACGCCTGCCCCCGGGGCTCAAAGTTCCCCACATGGGGTGGAACCAGGTACAACTGCTCAAGGCTGGAGAGCTTTTTCAGGGAGTTCCCACGGCCACGAACTTTTACTTTGTCCACTCTTATTATATTGACCCGGCCGATAAAACCATCATTACCGGTACTACTGATTATGGGTTAACCTTTGCCGTCAGTATCCAGCGGGATAATCTCTTCGGGGTCCAGTTCCACCCGGAAAAGAGCAGTCGCTGGGGCCTTGTGGTATTAAAAAACTTTGGGGAGCTGGTAAGCCGTGCTGATCCTGCCTGCCATTGACCTGAGGGAAGGACGTTGCGTGCGCCTTTACCAGGGGCGACCGGAAGCCGAGACTATCTACTCTACCGAACCCGTGGCCGTTGCCCGGGGCTGGGAAGCAAGGGGGGCCCGCTGGCTCCATGTGGTGGACCTGGATGGGGCCTTTGCCGGTCGGCCGCGGAATATGGAGGTTATCGCTGCCATAATCAAAGGGGTGCGCATCCCGGTCCAGGTCGGGGGCGGCATCCGCACCATGGAAAGCCTTGAAGCGCTCTTTGCTGCTGGGGCGGCCCGGGTCGTCCTGGGGACGGTAGCCATCACCAATCCGGAAATAGTTGCTGAGGCAGTAGCACGTTACGGCGACCGGGTAGCCGTAGGTATTGACAGCCGCGAGGGAAGGGTGGCCGTAGAAGGCTGGGCAGCAACGGTCGAAGAAGAAGCCCTGGACTTTGCCGGCCGCATGGCCGCCCTGGGGGTAGAGCGGGCCGTCTTTACCGATATCAGCCGCGACGGTACCCTCCGGGGTCCCAACCTGGCCGCTACCAGGAATATGGCCAGGATGAGCGGCCTGAAGGTTATCGCCTCCGGCGGTATTGCCAGCCTGGACGACATTCGCGCCCTGCGGGACCTGGAGAAGGACGGTGTGGAAGGGGCCATCCTGGGACGGGCCCTTTACAACGGCAATTTTACCCTGGAAGAAGCCCTGGTCGTGGCCGGGGAGGAGGATTAAGATGCTCACCAGGCGGATTATTCCCTGCCTGGATGTGGATCACGGGCGGGTAGTTAAAGGTACCAATTTTGTTAACTTAAGGGATGCCGGAGATCCGGTGGAACTGGCGGCGGCCTATGACCGTGCCGGCGCCGATGAACTGGTGTTCCTGGATATCTCGGCTTCGGCCGAAGGCCGGGAGATTATGGTCGACGTGGTGCGGCGGACGGCGGCGGAAGTCTTTATTCCCTTTACCGTGGGAGGCGGCCTGCGCACCCTGGAGGATATTCGCCGCATGCTGGCCGCCGGGGCCGATAAAGTATCCCTGAATACGGCCGCTGTAGAGGATCCCGAACTCGTGGCAAAGGCAGCCCGGCGTTTCGGCAGCCAGTGCGTGGTGGTGGCCATCGATGCCCGCCGTACCGGGGCCGGTGGCTGGGAGGTCTATACCCACGGCGGCCGCCGGCCGGCTGGAAAAGACGCCCTGGAGTGGGCCCGCCAGGTGGAGGAACTGGGAGCGGGGGAGATCCTCCTTACCAGTATGGACTGCGACGGCACTCTGGCGGGCTACGACCTGGAACTGACGGCGGCCGTCAGCACCGCCGTCAATATTCCGGTAATCGCCTCGGGGGGCGTAGGAAACCTGGAGCACCTCTATGAAGGTTTGACGGCCGGCAGGGCCGACGCCGTCCTGGCGGCCTCGATTTTTCACTTCGGCACCTATACTATTGCTGAAGTCAAGGGCTATCTGGCAGCGCGGGGCGTTCCCGTGCGTTTGGAGGAATAGACCATGGGAGTGACAATACCCGGGGAATTACGATTTAATGAAGACGGTTTAATCCCAGCCGTTATCCAGGATGTAGAAAGCGGTCAAGTTTTGATGCTGGCCTATATGAACCGGGAGGCCCTGGCCCGCACCCTGGCCACCGGCGAGACATGGTTTTACAGCCGCAGCCGCCGGGAACTCTGGCACAAAGGGGCCACCTCGGGCCACCGCCAGTATATTGTCAAGGCCAGCTACGACTGCGACGCCGACACCCTGCTCTTCCTGGTCCGCCAGGTGGGAGTGGCCTGCCACGAAGGGGAGTTTTCCTGCTTTCATCACCCTTTAGCATTACAGGTAAGAACACCCGGGGCTACAGGAGAAAAAATACCGACGAACCGCGATGCCGGCCCGGATAACCAAAATATCCCCGGCGAGAAGCAAGTTGGCACCCGGTCGCCTGCAGGAAACCTTACGGCTGCCGGCAAGCGTGCTGGAACCCTAACCGCGAATCTGGGGACTATAATGGCCGAAGTTTTCCGCGTAATTAAAGAACGCCAGGCTACCCGGCCGGAAGGGTCTTACACCTCCTACCTTTTTGAACACGGGCAGGATAAGATCCTGAAAAAGCTCGGCGAAGAGGCGTCGGAAACTATCATTGCCTCAAAGAACGACAGCCGGGGAGAAATTTTATACGAGATGGCCGACCTCTATTATCACACTTTAGTTTTACTGGCCTATCATGACCTGACCCCGGAGCAACTGGCCGCCGAGCTGGCGGGCCGCCTGCCGGCGTCAAAAACATCCAACAACCATCCCGGCGATGTTTCCAGCGCTTGAGGCTTGAGTTTATTCACATCATGCGTATGCCGTGCAAGCGACAACTGCATGGCGGCCTGATCTTCATATGCCCGGCCGGTTTTATCTAGTCAATTACAAAAAAATGTGGTAATATAGAGAATAATGCCGGGAGGTGGAGGAATTTGGCAATCAATTTCCGTACCAAACTTTTTTACTTTATCCTCTTGCTATTTCTGGCACTGGGCCCGGGAACGGCGGGTACCGCCCTTGTCGCCGTGCAGGGTATAAGCTGGCAGATTCTCCTTTTGCCAGCCATTGTGGCGGGGGCCCTGGGTTTAATTTTAAGCCTGGTTATCCTGGTTAATCTCTACATAAAATGGATGCGCCCCTTGCAACGGGTAATGCAGTTCCTTAATTTGCTTGGCGAAGGCGACCCGGTACGCGCAGAACAATCTTTGACCGGGGCGCAGTTAGGGGAGAGTTTCCAGGGACCGGTAATCGCCGTCCTGGATAGTTTTTATCGCCTGGTTGGTCGTATGCAGCTTACCGCCGATGAACTCTCTCACTTTTCCCAAAATCTTCGGGAAAGCACCGGAACCAGTTATCGCAACCTGGAAGAGGTGACTTCAGCCATCCAGGAGATTGCCGGCGGTGCCGACGAGCAGGCGGGATCTGCCCAAAAGGTGGCGGAAAATATCAAAACGTTACATAGCCTGGCGGAAGATATCAGCGACCGGGCCGGGCTGGGAACAGAGTTAGGAATGGAAGTCAGGAGCAAGGAAGAGGAAGGGCGCCGGTTGCTGGAGCAGTTGCTCCAGGAAATCAAGGCCGGGGCCGCGTCTATCCAGGAGGCGGCCGGCCGCATGCGTCAGCTGGAAACTAAAATGGAACAAATCAATACCCTGGTCCAGGCGGTTACGGCCATTGCCGATCAGACCAACCTGCTGGCTTTAAATGCCGCCATTGAAGCCGCCCGTGCCGGTGAGCAAGGCCGCGGTTTTGCCGTGGTAGCCGAAGAGGTGCGCAAACTGGCCGAACAATCGGCGGCGGCCGCCCAGAACATAACCTCCCTGGCGGCAGCCATCAGCGAAGAGGCGCGCCAGACGGCGGCCCAGGTAGATAAAAACGTCGAACTGGTCCGGAGCAACCTCCAACGAGGGACCCAGGTAAAAGAGAATTTTATAGCTGTAAGCCAGGCGATCAATAAGGCCGCCGAAGTCATGACCAACATCAGCCACCATACCCAGAACCAGCTGGCCAGGGTGCGGGAGGTAAGCGAGGCAGCCAACCGTATGGCGGCCGTGGCCCAGGAAACGGCCGCCAGCATTGAAGAGGTATCGGCTGCAACGCAGGAACAAAAGGCCACTATGGCGGTGGTGGAAGAGAATACGCGCCGGTTTAGCGCCATGGCGGAGAATTTCTTTACCATGGCTGCCGCTTTTACCCGGGACGGGTGGGACCAGGAACTGCGCCGGGAACTTGTTAACCAGGGTTATGCGGTGCTGGAAAAGCTGGCCGCCGATCCTGCTGTTAAGAAAATGGAAGCGGCCACCCTGACACCGCTCCTTGACGCCGCCTTCAACGAAACGGCTGTTATCCAGACCTTAATTGCTACCCTACCGGACGGGGCAACTATTTATAACCGGCCGGATGCGGGAGTAAGCAACTGGTCCTTCCGGCCATGGTTCCAGGCGGCCGTAAGGGGTGAACGCTATGCCAGCGAGCCCTATGTGACTCAGAGTTCTAACCGGGTGGCCATCACCGTCGCGGTTCCTGTACGCGCCGGTGACGGCCGCATCACCGGCGTCCTGGCGGCCAATATAGCACCGGCGGGAAAATAACGGCTGGCGGGCACCAAAAGCGGGGGCAGGGCATATAATGATCAAGGGTAAATTTTATGCGAGGTGAGGCCCATGAGTGCGGATCTGGATGCCCTGCGCCAGCGCGTCATTGAAGCAGCTACCAGCGGGAAATCCCTGGGACAGGTTTTTAAAGAGATGGGCATAACGCCCGATAACCCTGCTGTCGTCCAAGAAATAATGGCTCAGGCGGGTATCGACCCTGCGGCCATGTTCCCGCATGGCCAGGTAGATATGGCCGGTTTTGTAAATAACATAACCAAAGATTTAAGCCCGGAGATGAAGAAGCAACTTGCCCGGCTAATTGAAGGGATGGCGGGGGAGATTAATAACGGCCGACCCCTGCCGCCGGATATCCAGGAGTTTCTCAACAGCTGGCAAAAAAGTTGAAGGCATTCCCAGAGCGGTAACGGCCCTACCAGTAAGAAGAGCCCCGGGGTAAAACCCCGGGGCCTTTATATTAAAACCCCGGCGGGGCCGGGGTTTTCCCGCTCATGCATTGGCTGCACTGAGAGGGATGAAGAAGACAAGGAATATGGGAATGATAATAATCACGATAAGAGGAATAAACAACCACCAGAGGTTAAAACCTTGACCACTCACTGGATATTCCTCCTACTTGGCATTTAGCGGGAACAAGAAGAACAGGAAGATGATGGGGATGATAATGATGACCGGGATGATGATGATAAACCACCACAGCAATTCTTGTGTCATAAAAGTAACCTCCTTTTTCCCTTAGCAGGGACCTTATCTAGACCTAGCATATGCAATTCCGGGTCTGGAGGTTAATAAAAAAGGGAAAATTTTTTGCCGGCCGGTTTGTATTTATTGAACCCCCTCCGGAAGCGCTACATAGAATGGAGCAAAGGAGGGGTTAACCATGTGGCCTGTTTTGCTGGTTTATTATGCCGGTGTAGCAGTAATGACCGGCGTTTCCCTTACCCCCTTGGGCAGAGATGATGACGGCAGCCGGAAAATTATCATGTTCCGCAAGCACCGGCCCTTGAGCAATTGTCACGAAACAATCCTGAAAAAGGGCGGGCGGGTAGTACGCGAATTGCCCCTCGTACATGCCCTGGCAGTAAGGATACCGGAAAAGGGGCAGGCCTTTGCAGAGCTGGGTTTAGACCCGGATGTCCTTTTGATTGAAGACGATTTCCTGGTCCAGACAGTAGCCCTGCCGGCAGTGAGGTTACGGCAGCGGGGGCAGACTATTCCCTGGGGCGTGATGCGGATTGGCGCGCCGAAGGCCTGGCCGGAAGCGGCGGGAGAAAAGGTGAAGGTAGCCATCCTGGATACGGGCATTGATGCCAGCCATCCCGACCTTAAGGCTAACATCCGTGGTACCAAGAATATTAAATTTCCCGGCTGGGAGGCCGGGGATGGCAATGGCCACGGCACTCATGTGGCCGGGATAATTGCAGCGCTCAATAATAATTTTGGGGTAGTAGGAGTAGCCCCCCGGGCGGAGATTTATGCCGTCAAGATTTTCAACCGCCGGGGCAACGGTTATATATCCGAGATTATAGCCGGCCTGGACTGGGCGCTGCAAAACAAAATGCAGGTCGTCAACATGAGTTTCGGCACCACCCGGCCGAGCCAGGCCCTGGAAGAAGCCGTCCGTCGATGTGTCCAGGCCGGCATGGTCCTGGTGGCGGCCGCCGGCAATGAGGGGAAAGAAAACAGCGTCATGTACCCGGCCCGTTACCCCGGTGTTATCGCCGTTTCGGCTGTTAACGACAAAGATAACCTGGCCCGCTTCAGCAGCCGGGGTCCGGAAGTCACGGTAACTGCTCCGGGAGTTGATATCCTTTCCACCTTCCCGGGAGGTAAATATAGGGCCATGAGCGGTACCTCCATGGCCTGTCCCCATGTTGCTGGCGTGGCGGCCCTGGTGCTCTCCTGGGAGAGGCACATTCCCGGCAGGCAAGTAGTAAAGACTATCACCAGCACGGCCACCAGGCTTCCGGGTTTAACACCCGAAGAACAGGGATCCGGGTTGGTGAATGCATCCTTCCTGGAGGCCGGGAACCGCTTTAATGTGGAGGCCGGGAAAGGCCCGGTAGTCCCTTCTTTAAGTATGCTACCTGCTACCTTCAATGATAAGTTAAATAAAAAGCGACCTGGTTTAATTCCGGGTCGCTATTACGAAGGGCCCGAATTTTGCTACCTTGACAGCTACCGTGTTGGAGAGGAGCAAGACAACCACGAAGGCAACCATCACGAGGAGAAAAAGTTTGTTACGCAAGAAAATCACTCCTTGTTTTGTAAAGGCGGGTGACTGCGACCGCCAGCCCTAAGGCTATTTTTACATTAACAGACCCGGGGTACCCATAAAAGAGGCCGCCGTATCCTGGAATTATTAGAAGAGATAAAGGCTGTTAACCAGCAGTTTCTTGATAAGCGGATTTATAGTATCACCCAGCCCGAACAAAACCAGAGTGAATTGTAAAAAGTTTTGGGCCTTCCACTTTCACCTAAAATTTAACCTTCAGGTAGCCACTAAGAGCCCCAGAAAGGGGGTGTAGTGACAATTGTCCCTATGGACCTCCTTGATTTTTAAGGGGTGATGTCAAAATTAAGGAGCTCCGAGCCAAACTCGTACCATGCTAGTGGGCTGCGAGGTGCCCACCGCGGCAATTTCTCGTTCCCCGCGAGGTTTGAGGGAGGTGCGTAGGGGTAACCCACAGCACCAAGCTGCCTGACAAAGGCTCGCGAGGGCCATTTATTAGGGAAAGGAGATTAAATTGTATTTAAATGTAAAAATAAGCACAAAAGCGGAGGTTCGGGTTTGTTAGCGCCTCTCCAGGTAATTCACAATATGTTGACAGAACAGCGTGAAGTCCCCCAGGCGGTTTTGCAGGATTTCATAAAGTTCTTCCGGTGTCACCTTATTGTATTCACGGACAAGACGATTGCGGTAACCGGCCATGCCCATAATCTGGCGGGCAAATTCTGCGGGTAATATCTGCCCGTTCTTCATCTTTTCGATTATCGCCCGGTAGTCCTGGGGGACGCCCAGGCCTGATTTTACCACCAGGTGGCGGCCCAGGTCAAACAATGCTTCCAGGGCCCGGCGCAACCTGTTCTCGGCAATATCCACAGCATCTTCGTCTTGCAGGAATTGTTCCCGTGGCATGCGCGCCAGGAGCTGCAACCTTCTTATGGCGCTATGAATAATACCCAGCCTTGCGGCTATTAGTTCCTCATTGAACAAGGGATGAAGCCTCCCTTATTGTTTCATATAATTCCCGCTTGCCCTAGTGCAGATGGTAATTATAGTCAAGATATAAACCGGAAATAACGTATTCGAAGGAAGGAATAAAATAACAAAATAATGCGAACAGTGCCCGGCGCCGGCACTGGCGTGCAAGTAAAGAGGGTTTTTTGAGCGCAAAGATGTATAACCCGGACTTTGGCCAGGGAAACATTTTAGTAAATAAGCGAAAAGGAGAAATGGTCGTGAGTGAACTGCTGGATGCCCGGGAAGAGCGCCAGGAAATTTTAAAGGGGATTATCCGGGATTTACATGCCGGTAAGGACCTGGAAGAGCTGAAACAACGCTTTGCCCGGCTGATCCGTAACGTCAGCCCGGGTGAAATTGCGGCCCTGGAAAGCCGGCTTATTGCCGAGGGCATGCCGGAAGAGGAGATCAAGCGCTTATGCGATGTTCACGTCGCCCTGTTTAAAGAATCCCTGGCCGAACAGCAGGTTGAACCCACCCCGCCCGGCCACCCCGTCCACACCTTCCGCCTGGAGAACGAGGCCATCCGCGGCGTGGTGGAGGCCCTGAAGAAGCTCCTGGGGCAAATTAAGGCGGCAGATAAGGAAGGCCGGGAAGTTTTCCGGCGGCGGAAGGAAGAAATTAAAAAAGAGCTGGCCCGCCTGGCGGAAATCGACAAGCATTACCTCCGCAAGGAGCACCAGCTGTTTCCGCTGCTGGAACGGCGGGGAGTATACGGCCCGCCCAAGGTCATGTGGCAGTTCCACGACGACATCCGGGCTATGTTGAAAAAGGTAACCCGTGCCGTGGATGAAGATGATCTGGCTACTGTTATCAACCAGGGAAACGAACTTCTCACAGCTATAGTGGAAATGATTAATAAGGAAGAAAGCATCCTCTTTCCCATGGCCCTGGAAAAGCTTACACCCTCCGACTGGGTGGAGGTACGCCGGGGTGAAGAGGAAATAGGCTACGCCCTGGTTGCTCCCGGGAACGAATGGCGGCCGCGCCCGGCGGCCGGGACCGCCCCGGATGCGCAGGAAAAAGAAGGCCCGGCAGGGGCAATCGAGTTAGCTACCGGCAGGTTGACCCCGGAACAGGTCAACCTGCTCCTTACCCATTTGCCTGTAGATATCACCTTTGTTGACGAGAATGACAAGGTCCGCTATTATTCCGCCGGTAAGCATCGCATTTTTACCCGCAGCCCGGCTATCATCGGCCGTAAAGTGCAGAACTGCCACCCCCCGGCCAGCGTTCATGTGGTGGAGAAGATTCTGGCCGAATTCCGGGACGGTACCAAGAATGAGGCTGAATTCTGGCTGACAATGAACGGCCGCTTCATTCATATTCGCTATTTCGCCGTGCGCGACGCTGAGGGCCGGTACCGGGGCGTGGTGGAGGTTACCCAGGACGTGACGGACATCCGCGCCCTGGAAGGAGAAAAGCGCCTGCTCGACTGGTAGGATGGCAGTAAGGGCAGGGCGGCAAAGAGTTGGCTGGGGGATATAGACAGCGTGTTGGCTCAAGTTGAATACAAGGGATTAAGGAAAAAGCTCTGGCTCTAGCCAGAGCTTTCTCCTTGCGGGGGCGGGTTGAGACCTATTTTCAGGACCTGGGCCAGCATCCGGCCGGTAAACTGCTGGAATTCGGGGGTGCGAATGAGGTTCCACACTAATTCTAAGGATGAAGCCGGTAGCTGCATAGAAATGGTGCCGGCGGTACCGGCAGCTGGAGCCAGGCCCAGTTCCTTTTCCAGGGTACCTTTGGCGATGTTCACAATGTTTCCGGCCGTCTCGATACCGGTATCGGCATACATCAAAAAAGCCCTGATTTTCTCGATCCAGACCCGCAGCTCGGCCAGGACCTGGTTAACACTGCCGTTTAAAATAGCTTCCCGGAAGAGGGCCTGGCTGTGGGCGGCCAGGGTCAGGGGCTGGCTTTGGGGCGGGGAGTGCTGCCGGGATGGCTCGGCTGCGGTGGCAGAATCTGGGTTACTCCCCTCCGGCGCGCCGGGATTGGCAATATCGTTGCTGCCGTAAGGCCGGCCGGTAGCGAGGATGCCGGGAACAGCCCCGGTTTCCGGCAGGGGCGGAGAGACTGTCGCCCCATCGTCATGCGCTTGTTCTCCTGCCAGTCCGTCCAGGGCGATGGTAATTGGATCTTCCCGGGTAGGATGCAGGCGGGTAGCTAATTTTGGGGGATCCTTGTAAAGCACCTTGTTCACCTCACAATTTTGTATCTCCTGCATTATATGCAGCCTCCTCACGGTTGGGAATGACCGTCCCCTCTTGCTCTTAACGGCAACGTTTGCTGGTACCCGGCTACTTCTTCAAGGTAGAGGGCTATGCTGAAATGTAATCGATCGGCCTGTAATCATAAACGGGCGGCTAGTTATTCGGGCTTTACACCCCCGCTATAAGCAGGTTTTTATCTTATCGGGGCGAATATAAGTAATGTTTGGGAGTGTGAAGAACTTGGCAGACTTTATGGCTTTACTTAACAAGCCCCAGCAAGAAGCCGTCAGCCATCGCGGCGCGCCCCTCCTGGTGCTGGCCGGTGCCGGGAGCGGCAAAACCAGGGTTTTGACTTACCGGGTGGCCTCGCTGATCCAGGAAGGGGTGGCTCCGGAAAATATCCTGGCGGTAACCTTTACCAATAAAGCGGCCCAGGAAATGAAGGAACGCCTGGAGGGACTGGTAGGCAACGCGGCCCGGGGCCTCTGGGTCAGTACCTTCCACTCGGCCTGTGTTCGCATTTTAAGGCGCGATGCCCACCTGCTGGGTTACCGGCCCAATTTCACCATTTACGACACCGACGACCAGCAGGTTGTCATTCGCGAGGTTTTAAAGGAATTAAACCTGGATGAGAAAAAGTTCCCGCCCCGCTCGGTAGCCCATGTTATCAGCAATGCTAAAAACTCCTTGCAGACACCCGAACAATACCTCGGCTGGAGCGCAACTATAAAAGAACAGCAGCAGGGCACTATCTACCGCCGCTACCAGGAGAGGCTTAAAGCTGCTAATGCCATGGATTTTGATGACCTCATCATGCAGGTGGTAGCCCTCTGGCAGAATAACCCCTTGATTTTGCGTTACTACCAGCAGCGCTGGCAGCATATCCTGGTGGACGAGTACCAGGATACCAACCATGCCCAGTATGTCCTGGTGCGCCTGCTGGCCGGCAATGGTGAAAACCTCTGCGTCGTCGGCGACCCGGACCAGGGCATTTACGGCTGGCGCGGGGCCGACATCGGCAATATCCTGGCCTTTGAAGAGGATTTTCCCAATGCCCGGGTAATCCTCCTGGAAGAGAATTACCGTTCCACCCAGCCCATCCTCAAGGCGGCCAATGCCGTTATCCAGCACAATGTGGGCCGCAAGGAAAAGCGCCTCTGGACGCGGCGGCGGGAAGGGGAACTGCTGCACCTCTACAGCGCCGGCGATGAACGCGACGAAGGTAATTATATTGCTGCTGAAATTTACCGCCGCCACAGCCAGGAAAGCCGGCCCTTCAGCGATTTTGCCGTCCTCTACCGTACCCATGCCCAGTCGCGGGCTTTAGAAGAGGCCTTTCTCCAGGCGGGCATTCCCTATGAAATCGTCGGCGGCCTGAAATTCTACCAGCGGAAAGAGATCAAGGACATCCTGGCCTATTTGCGCGTGATAGCCAACCCCGATGACACCACCAGCCTTTTGAGGATTATCAATGTCCCGCGGCGGGGCATCGGCGAAACCTCCCTGGCCCGCTTGCAGGTCTTCGCCGCGAGTAATGGGGCCAGCCTTTACAGAGCTTTGCAACAGGTAGATGCCATCCCCGGTATTCCGGCTAAAGGCCGGCAGGCTCTCCGGGAATTGATCATTCTCCTGGATAACCTGCGCCAGCAGCAGGAAAACTTAACAATAACGGCCATGGTTACCGCGGTTTTGCAAGAAACCGGTTATCAGGCCGAGTTAGAAGGGGAAAAAACACCGGAAGCCCAGGCGCGGCTGGAAAACCTGAAAGAGTTCCTGACGGTTACCAGGGGATACGATCAGGGCACTGAAAAGCCCGAACTGGCCGATTTCCTGGCCCAGGTGGCCCTGGTGGCCGAAAGCGACACCTACAGCAGCGGTAACGCAGTGGTCTTTATGACCATGCATACGGCCAAGGGCCTGGAGTTCCCGGTGGTCTTCCTGGCGGGCCTGGAAGAAGGGGTCTTCCCCCATTTTCGCTCCCTGGAGGACCCGGAGGAGATGGAAGAAGAACGCCGCCTCTGCTATGTGGGCATGACCAGGGCGAAGGAAGTCCTCTACCTTACCCATGCCTGGACCCGCAACCTTTACGGCAATACCATGAGCAACCCTCCTTCCCGTTTCCTGGCGGAAATACCGCCTGATTTAATCGACCGGGATGGACAGGCCGGCCTCCCAGCTTCCGGGGGCGGTATCACCGGCCGCCAGCAGGGCCGGCCCGGGACCGGGATAGCTCGCGGGGTCCAGTTTGACTGGCAACTGGGGGATAAAGTCCAGCATAATAGTTTTGGTCTCGGGGTTGTTGTAAAAATCAGTGGCGAAGGTGAGGATACTGTTATCAGCGTGGCCTTCCCCGAAAGAGGGATCAAGCAACTTATGGTCCGGTACGCTCCGGTTAGGAAGGTGTAGAACCCTGGGGGTCTCCTGTTGCCAGGGGGCATGAATATCAGCCTGGCGATTTTCGTATAAAGGGGAGATAGTATGGATCTGGCTGCGGCCCGGCAGAGGGTTGAAGAACTGCGGCGCCTGATCGAAGAACACAACTACCGCTACTATGTCCTCGACCAGCCGGTAATCAGCGACCGGGAATACGACGCCCTGATGCAGGAATTAATAGCCCTGGAAGAGGCCTACCCGGAACTCCTAACGCCGGATTCCCCCAGCCAGCGGGTAGGCGGCGCGCCCCGGGAGGACTTCAATCCCGTCCGGCATCCCGAAGTTTTATTAAGTTTAAATGACGCCTTCCATGAGGGCGATTTGCTGGATTTCGACCGCCGGGTGCGGGAAATAACCGGCGGTGAGGTTTCCTACCTTATCGAGCCGAAAATAGACGGCCTGACGGTGGCCCTCACCTATATTGACGGGGTTTTCAGCCTGGGGGCCACCCGGGGCGACGGCCGGGTGGGAGAAGAAGTAACGGCGAACCTGCGGACCATCCCCGTCCTTCCCTTGCGCCTGCGGCGGCCCCTGCCTCACCTGGTGGTGCGGGGTGAGGTCTACATGCCCAAGGGGGCCTTCGCTCGCCTGAACGCCCGGCGGGAGGAGGCTGGCGAGCCCCTCTTTGCCAACCCCCGCAATGCCGCGGCCGGCTCCCTGCGCCAGCTTGACCCCAAAGTAACGGCCGGCCGTAGCTTAAGCCTTTTTGTCTACCAGGTGATCAGCGTTGCCGGGGCCGAAGTTGCTACCCAGGCCGAAGCCCTGGACTTCCTGGCCCAACTTGGTTTACCCGTCAACCCTTACCGCTTCCTGGCCCGGGACATCCAGGCCTTGCTGGCGGAAGTAAAGGCCTGGACGCCGGAGCGCCGCGCGGCCCTGCCCTATGAAATCGACGGCCTGGTGATCAAGGTTAACGACCTGGCCCTGTACCCCGTTTTAGGTGCTACGGCCAAAGCGCCGCGCTGGGCCGTGGCCTATAAATTCCCGGCCGAGCAGGCGACGACCCGGGTGGAGGGGATTATCCTCCGGGTGGGGCGGACGGGTGTCCTGACCCCGACGGCCGTCTTAACGCCGGTACGCCTGGCGGGGACGACCGTCAGCAGGGCTACGCTGCATAATGAAGACTACATCCGGGATAAGGACATCCGCATCGGCGATACGGTGGTCATCCAGAAGGCTGGCGACATCATTCCGGAAGTGGTGGAGGTCCTGCCCGGACACCGGACCGGGACGGAAGAGGTTTTTACCATGCCGGAGAAGTGCCCGGCCTGCGGCGCGGCAGTCACCCGCCCCCCTGGAGAAGCAGCCCACCGCTGTACCGGGGGTTTAGCCTGCCCGGCCCAGGTCCAGGAAGGGATCATCCACTTTGCCTCTCGTGGAGCCATGGACATCCAGGGCCTGGGCCCGGCCATCGTTACCCAGCTCCTGGAGGCGGGCCTCATCCGGGATGCTGCCGATCTCTATTACCTGCAAAAGGAAGACCTGCTAAAACTGGAGCGCTTTGGCGAGCAGTCGGCTGGTAACCTCATTGCGGCCATTGCCGCCAGCAAGGATCAGCCCCTGGAACGCCTGCTCTTTGGCCTCGGGATTCGCCATGTGGGCGAGCGGGCGGCGCGGGTCCTGGCCGGCCACTTCGGCTCCCTGGAGAAGCTGAGGGCGGCCTCAGAGGAGGAACTGACCTCCCTGCCCGATATAGGTCCCCGCATTGCCGCGAGCATCCGGGAGTTTTTTGCCGAGCCCAGGAATCTGGCCGTCCTGGAGAAGTTGAAAAAAGCCGGGGTGCGCATGGAAGCCGCAAGGACGGCGGCTCCGGCCGGGCCCCTGGCTGGCAGGACCTTCGTCATAACCGGCACCCTGCCGGGAATGACACGCAAGGAGGCTGAGGAGCTAATAACCCGCGCCGGGGGCAAGATGGCAAGCAGTGTGAGTAAAAAGACCGATTACCTGGTGGCCGGTGAAAAACCGGGTTCCAAGTACGACCGCGCCCGGGAACTGGGGGTGCCGGTAATCGACATGGACGGGTTAAGGCGACTGTTGGGTTGATAAAATTAAACTGTAACGATTGGAGGTTTCGGAAAATGGTACCGGTAAGGACTTTAGCCATTTTTCCTTTCTTAGTTCTCCTGTTTTTCGCTATAACCGGCTTATTCCAGTGGCTCTGGAACATTACCATGCCTGAAGTGTTCAATTTTAGGAAGATTACCTTCTGGCAGGCCCTGCGTTTGTTGCTCCTCGCAGGCCTCCTTTTTGGCGGCGTCCATTTTACCGGACGTTAGGTTAAGGGGCGGGGAGATGCAGCAAAATGGTATTTAAAAGATCGGGTAATACCCTTAATGAGGAACTACGTTGGCAACAAGCCGGGTTGATGCCACATGACAATGTATAATATAATGTATATTACGAAGGGGGCGATAGGCATGAAAAGGATGATCCGTAAACAACTATATCTAAGTGCTGATCAAAACTTAATTCTCAAAGAGACTGCCAGGGAAATGGGGATAACTGAAGCGGAATTAGTCCGCTGGGCTATTGATAGGCATATCGATACTTTTAAGTGGCAAAAGAAAGACAGTAAAGCTTGGGATAAGGAAAGAGAGTTTATCCAACAATGGATTAAACAAGGGCCAGTTAATGGCAGGCGTACATGGAAGCGGGAAGACCTGTATGAGCGCTAAAATATTTGTTGATACAAATGTAATGGTCTATGCCTATGATCGTTCCGAACCCAAAAAACAAGAAAAAGCCTTACAGGTACTTGAGTTTTTAGCAAAGAGAAGAATTGGCGTCATTAGTGCCCAGGTACTAGCCGAATTTTTTGTGACCGTCACCCGCAAAATACAGCAACCACTAACAGTAGAACTGGCCTATCAACGGGTCCAAAATTACCTTGCTTCCTGGACGGTTCTTGATTTGACAGGCTTAATTATTATTGAAGCGGCCCGGGGTGTTCGCGAATATCAGTTATCTTATTGGGATGCCCAAATTTGGGCAACAGCCCGCTTGAACCAAATTAACATTGTTTTGAGTGAAGACTTTAATCCGGGTTCTACTTTGGAAGGCGTTTCTTTTGTTAATCCGTTTGATGAGGATTTTATCTTGGCATCCTTGATCTAAATGTCCATTAATTTAGCAATGCTGACGGCTCAACATTGCCGTCAGCCGGCCCTTTTGCTATAATTAGGCAGAAGCACACCGGAAAGGTGGTTAAAGTATGCCCATTAGCACTGCTGAGGTAGATCATGTAGCCCTGCTGGCCCGCCTGAAACTTTCGCCTGAGGAAAAGGCGGCCTACACCGGGCAGCTCAATGCCATCCTGGAATATATGGATAAATTGAACGCCCTGGACACCACGGACGTGGAGCCCACTGCTCACGTGCTACCTTTACGCAATGTTTTCCGCGATGACGTGGCGCGGCCCGGGCTACCCCGGGAGAAGGCCCTGGCCGGGGCACCGGCAGCCAGTGAAGGCCAGTTTAAAGTACCGCGGGTAGTTTAGACCGGGAGGTTTAGGTATGGATTTACACTATTTGACCGCCCACGAGCTGGGCGAGCTTTTACAGCACCGGGAGGTCAGTGCGGTAGAGTTGACCGAAGCCATTATCGACCGCATTGAGGCCGTAGACGGCCGGGTGCAGGCTTATCTAACCCGCACGGCTGCAGAAGCTTTGGAGCAGGCCAAAGCCGTTGACGCGGCCCGCGCCCGGGGGGAAGACCCGGGGCCCCTGGCCGGCGTGCCCATGGCCCTGAAGGACAACCTCTGTACGGAAGGAGTACGGACAACCTGTGCTTCCCGGATGCTGGCCGGATGGGTGCCGCCCTATGACGCTACAGTGGTCAGGCGCCTGAAAGAGGCCGGTGCGGTAATGCTGGGCAAGCTGAATATGGACGAATTTGCCATGGGTTCATCCACGGAAAACTCCGGCTTTTTTCCGACCCGTAATCCCTGGGACCTGGAAAGGGTACCGGGGGGATCCAGCGGCGGTTCGGTAGCGGCCGTGGCCGCCGGGGAGGCCTGTTACACCCTTGGATCTGACACCGGGGGTTCCATCCGCCAGCCGGCTGCCTTCTGCGGTGTAGTCGGTATGAAGCCGACCTATGGCCGGGTGTCACGCTACGGCCTGGTGGCCTTCGCCTCATCCCTGGATCAAATCGGACCCATCACCCGGGATGTGACCGACTGCGCCCTGGTCCTGGGGATCATTGCCGGCCACGACCCCATGGATTCCACTTCGGCCGACCTGCCGGTACCTGACTACCGCGCCGCCCTGCGGCCGGATATAAAGGGTTTAAAAATAGGCATACCGCGGGAGTATTTCGGCACCGGCATAGAACCCGAGGTGGAAAACGTCGTCCGCCGGGCCATTGCCAAACTGGAAGAATTGGGGGCCGTCTGCGAAGAAACCTCCCTGCCCCATACGGAATACGCCCTGCCGGCCTACTACCTGGTAGCCCCGGCGGAGGCTTCCTCCAACCTGGCTCGTTATGACGGCGTGGGCTTTGGCCTGCGGGTGCCGGGCAGGGATATTATTGAAATGTATATGAACACCAGGAGCCAGGGTTTCGGTCCGGAGGTCAAGCGGCGCATCATGCTGGGCACTTACGCCTTGAGCTCGGGCTACTACGACGCTTATTACCTGAAAGCCCTGAAGGTCAGGACACTGATCCGCCGGGACTTTGAAGCCGCCTTTGCTAGATACGATATCCTGGCAACGCCGGCTACGCCGACGGTGGCCTTCCGCCTGGGAGAAAAGGCCGGGGATCCCCTGGCCATGTACCTGTCCGACCTTTGCACCATCCCCGTCAATATGGCCGGGCTGCCGGCTATCTCCTTACCCTGCGGCTACAGCCAGGGCCTCCCCGTAGGCCTGCAGTTGATCGGTAAAGCCTTTGATGAGGCGACCCTTTTGCGGGTAGCATACGCCTTTGAACAAGCAACCGAATATCACCGGCGGCGGCCGGAGCTGGGAGTGGCTTAAAAGTGGAATACGAAGCAGTTATTGGCCTGGAAGTTCATGTTGAGCTAAAGACCAATGCCAAGGCCTTCTGCAGCTGCACCACGGCCTTCGGCGGCGAACCCAACACCCATGTCTGCCCCGTCTGCCTGGGACTGCCCGGGGTGTTGCCGGTTATTAACCGCCGGGTGGTGGAGTTCGGCCTCAAAACGGCCCTGGCGCTGAACTGCCAGGTGGCAACCTTCTGCAAATTTGATCGCAAGAATTATTATTACCCGGATCTACCGAAAAACTACCAGATTTCCCAGTACGACCTGCCCCTCGCCAGGGGAGGGCATTTGACGATAACGGTTGACGGGATAGAACGGGTCATCGGTATCACCAGGGTACATATGGAAGAAGACGCCGGCAAGCTGATTCACGTCGACGGCCCCGACGGCGGCTACTCCCTGGTGGACTACAACCGGACGGGGGTACCCCTTTTAGAGATCGTTTCCGAGCCGGACCTGCGCTCACCGGCCGAGGCCCGGGCCTATATGGAAAAGCTGCGGACCATCCTCCAGTACCTGGACGTATCCGACTGCAAGATGGAGGAGGGTTCGTTACGCTGCGACGCCAACGTGTCGGTGCGGCCCCGGGGGAGCCGGACCTTCGGCACCAAGACGGAAGTAAAGAATCTGAACTCTTTTCGTTCCCTGCAGCGAGCCCTGGAGTACGAGATCGAGCGCCAGGTGGCCATCCTTGAAAGCGGCGGCCGGGTCGAGCAGGCTACCATGGCCTGGGATGAAAACCGCGGCGTGACGTATGTCATGCGCACCAAGGAAGAGGCCCAGGATTACCGCTATTTCCCCGACCCCGACCTGGTACCCTTAGAGATTGACGCCGCCTGGATCGAGCGGGTGCGCCGGGAACTACCGGAGCTGCCCGACGCCCGCTGCCTGCGTTTAATTGAAGATTACGGCCTGCCGGCCTACGACGCCGGAGTGATTACCAGCTCGCGAGATCTCGCCGACTATTTTGACCGGGTGGTGGCCCTATATCCCGACGCCAAGACGGTAAGCAACTGGATTATGGGGGACTTCCTGCGCCTTTTAAATGCCGGCAACCTGGAACCGCAGCAATCTCCCGTGCCCCCGGAAGAACTGGCCGATCTCCTGCAACTGCAAAAGGAAGGGACCATCAGCGGCAAAATAGCCAAGCAGGTCCTGGAAGAAATGTTTGCTACTGGTAAAGGAGCACGCCAGGTAGTCGAAGAGAAAGGCCTGGTCCAGATCAGCGACGAGGCCGCCCTGACCCGGATTGTGGAGGAAGTTCTGGCCGCCAACCCCGGCGTTGTTGAGGACTACCGCAACGGCAAAGACAAGGCCCTGGGCTTCCTGGTGGGCCAGGTGATGAAGGCAACGAAAGGCAAGGCTAACCCCGGCCTGGTGAACCGGCTGTTGAAAGAACGGTTGTAGTACCTTATTTAGCCGGTTGGAAGCGAAGGCGGGTATTGCTATTCGGGGTATGGAAAAAAGGAGGATGGAGCTTTGTTTCCCGGCGTACTCTTTGATTTTGACGGTACATTAGTAGATACCACTGAACTGGTGATCAAGTCCTTCCAGCATACCCTGAAGCCATACCTGGGCCGGATTGTAAATCCGGAAGAAGTTTACCCTTTTTTTGGCATACCCCTGCGGGACGGATTAAGAGCCTTTGTACCCGGTCAACCCGAACTGGTTGAAGATATGATTATCATTTACCGCCGCTTCAGTGAGGAACATTTCGACGATCTGGTGCGGCCCTGCCCGGGGGTTCGAGAAGGCCTGGAGCAGTTAAAGGCCGCAGGACTGAAGCTCGGCATCGTCACTTCCCGCGTGCGGGCAACGACCCTTTACGGCCTGCGCCTCTTTAACCTCGAAGATTTTTTCTCGGTAGTTGTTACCATGGAAGACGTGCGCAGCCACAAGCCCGACCCGGAGCCAGTCCGGCGCGGCGTGGAATTATTACGCCTTGCCCCGGACCGGGTAGCCATGATCGGCGACAGCCCCCACGACATCCTGGCGGCCAGGGCGGCGGGGGTTACCAGCGTCGCCGCCACCTGGAGCAAGATCCCCCTGGAACGCCTCCTGGCCGCCCGGCCCCATGCCGTGGTCAATACCATGGCGGAGTTTGTAAACTTTTGCCTTGATGGCAATTTAGACGCTTAAAAACTGTCGTCTGTTTCTCTCCTGGCAGTTGAAGAAGGTCTAAAACGAGCGCAGCTAAATATTTTGCCGGGCGGCGTTCAGAGGTCATACGGTAGTTTGGGTGCTCTGGAGGAAGGAGGGCGACTATGGATAAACTCAGTTTTTTCCGGCATTTGCTGGCGGCCCTGGAAGGTCAGGAAGCGGGAGTGGCAGCCACGGTAGTAAAAATTGAAGGAGACGTGCCGGGGGTGGCGCCCGGCGACCGTTACCTGTGGAGCACTGGTAGATGTTACGGTAGCCTTGGCCCGGCAGGACTGGAGGCCGCCGTGGCTGAAAGGACCCCGGAGGTCCTGGCCGGGCGCCGGCCTCTCCTGGAAACCATAGACTTGGAAGGGGGTAGCGTGACCCTGTTCCTGGAACCGGCCCTCCCCGGACCGGAAATTATAGTCCTGGGGGGCGGCCATGTTGGCCAGCAAGTTGCTGCGGTGGCCAAGCTAGCCGGTTACCGGGTAACGGTCATCGACGACCGCCCGGACTTTGCTAATCGAGCCCTTTTCCCGACGGCCGACAGGATTATTTGCAAAAACTTTACGGCAGCCCTGCAGGATATAAAGATTACGCCTGCCACCTTTATTGTTATCGTTACCCGGGGCCACCGCTATGATTACGAATGCCTGCGGGCTGTAATCGCCTCCCCGGCGGCTTACATAGGCATGATCGGCAGCCGGAGGCGCGTCCGGGGAGTTAAAGAGCGCCTGGTGGAAGAAGGTGTCGGTGAAGACCTCCTGGAACGCATCCATGCACCCATCGGCCTGGATATCGGTGCCGAAACACCGACAGAAATAGCCGTCAGCATCATGGCGGAAATAATCCGGGTATACCGGTGCGGCGCTTGAATCTACCGCCCTCTCTGAGAGCCGGCGGTTATTTTTTAACTACGGAAGAGGATAAAGATTCTCTAAAAAAGAAGGAAAAAGAGTTAAGTATGTTTAATTAACTACTTATTGAGTTCAGTTGCCTTAAGCGGGGGAGCCTGGCACTATGAACAGTGAGCTTATTGAAGAAGCGGTTAAATTAATGGAGCGGGGAGAGCCGTGTGTCCTGGCCACCATTATCCAGGTGAAGGGTTCGGCGCCCCGGGAAGCCGGGACCCAGATGTTGATTACTGCCGGGGGGCAAACCCTGGGCACCATCGGCGGTGGCTGTGCCGAAGCTTCTATTCGCCAGCGGGCTCTCCTGGTCCTGGAAAAGGGTGAGCCGGAGATATATCACCTGGATCTGACGGCTGACACGGCCGCCGACGAGGGAATGGTCTGCGGCGGGATTATGGAAGTATTTCTCGAGCCGCTGGGAGGGTAAAGAGTGCTTGGAGAGAAGATACGTAACTTGCGCCGCGAGCGGGGTATGAGCCTCAAGGATGTAGCGGAAAAGACGGGCCTTACTTCCAGTTTTTTAAGCCAGGTGGAACGGGACCTGGCCGATCCCTCGATTACTTCTTTACGCAAGATTGCCGAGGCTCTGGAAATCCCAATTTTTTATTTCTTGTTAAACCATGAAGACCACAGCCCGGTAGTGCGGAGAGATCAGCGCAAAGTCCTGCGTTTTCCCCGGTCCCACCTGACATACGAACTCCTCTCGCCGGATTTAAACCGCAAGATGGAAGTAATGATGGGCCGCCTGGAGCCGGGAGCGGCCAGCTGTGATGAGCCGCTGGCCCATCCAGGTGAAGAGTGCATCGTCGTCCTCGAGGGGATTATGGAAATCGACATCGGCGGGGAAGTCTACCGGCTGGAAGCCGGGGACAGCATCTACTATTACGCCTCCATTCCCCACAAGCTGTGGAGTGCCGGTAACGTAGATCTGGTTTTTATTTCGGCCATTACCCCACCCCAGTTTTAGTATCCATGACGGAGACCCGGCACCCCTGGCGCTGCAATATGCAAAAAACGAGGATTTTTCCATGCGTTTATACCGGGCCCTTGGCTTGCAGGACAGAGAAATTATTACCGTCGTAGGGGCAGGAGGTAAAACCTCGACCATCATCTGCCTGGCACGGGAACTGGCCGCCCTGGGGCGGCGGGTGGTTGTTGCCCCGACCACAAAAATGCTTTTAAGCCAGCTCCGGCAACTGGTGGAACCGGTCATTACCGGCGACACGGCTCATATGGTAGCCGTTGTAGCAGAACGCCTCAACAGGGAGCATTTGGTAACCTGCGGGGGGGCGGTTAATGATCAGGGTAAGGTTACGGGTCTGGACGCCGCAGGCGTAACCGCGCTGGCCAGCCTGGATATTGATTACCTTCTCCTCGAGGGCGATGGAGCGGCCGGTGCTCTCCTCAAGGTCCCGGCAGATCACGAGCCGGTCATCCCGCCGGTGACAACCCTGGTAGTTACGGTAGCCGGCCTGCCGGTGCTGGAGCGCCCCCTGGCTACCCCCTTCGTCCACCGCCCCGCACTGGCGGCCTGGTTACTGGGAAAAGAAGGGGGTTCCCCGGTGACGACGGATGATGTAGGCCGGCTCCTTGTCCATCCCTGCGGGGGGCGTAAAGGGGTGCCGCCGGGGGCTAGGTGGGTGGTTTTGCTAAACCAGGCGGAAAGTTATATCGCTCTGCAGGCCGGCCGGGAGATAGCCGGGTCGATCCTGACTGCCGGGAATGACGATTTTATCACGGATGTAACGGCCATTTCGTCTGCCGGAGGTAACAGGACAGACGTTCATGTAACTAATGAGATGCCGGCTATGGATGGCAATGGGAGCCAGGGTAGCTTTAAATCAGGAACTGGCGTAGCCAGTTCCTTCGGGGCCCCAACTTCCAACTTCCAACTTCCCGCCTCCATTGATAGGGTTATCCTGGGTGCGGTAGCTACCACGGCGCCGGTGCGCCAGGTTATAATGCGGCAGGCGACACAAAGGACAGCACCGGTAGGGGTAGTTGTCCTGGCTGCCGGGGCCGGGGAGCGCTTTGGTAGTGTAAAGCAATTAGTACCTATTGACGGCCAACCCATGGTGCTCCGGGTGGCGGCTGTTGCCCGGGCAGCCATGCCGGGAGATGTCGTAGTCGTCCTGGGAAATGAAGCTGACAGGGTAGCTGTCGCCCTGGAGGGGTTGGCGGTAAATATTGCGTTTAACCCTGCCTACCGTCACGGCCTCAGTACCTCCCTGCAGGCCGGGCTGGCCGCCCTCGGGCCGGAATGCCAGGCCGCCCTTTTTGTCCTGGCCGACCAGCCGGGAGTCACCCCGGGAGTCATTACCCGGCTGTGTGGCGCTTACCTGCAGGAGAGGAAAAAGATTGTTGTCCCTGTTTACAGGGGACGGCGGGGCAACCCGGTTCTTATCGACCGCGCTTTCTGGCCGGAAATAATGGCCAGCCAGGGAGACGTGGGAGCCAGGGAGATCATCCGGGCTCACCCGGAGGAAGTGCTGGCGGTAGAAGTGGACTGCCCAGGGGTAGTGCAGGATATAGATACACCTGCTCAGTACCAGGCCTGGGTAGAGAGAAAATAGGGTATACGTGGGCGCTGCTCATGGTGGTAACGCCTCATATTTTGTTTCAGGGGGCAGGAAAGTGCAGCATCTGGTAGTCATCAAAGGGGCGGGGGACCTGGCCAGCGGTGTGGCCCACCGTCTCCATCAAGCAGGTTTTCTGGTAATCATGACGGAGATTCCCCGGCCTACGGTGATCCGCCGGGCCGTGGCCTTTGCGGAAGCGGTTTATTCCGGCGCCACTACTGTAGAGGGAGTTACGGCCCGCCTGGTTACCGGGCCGGAGGAGGCCCTGGCGCAAACCATGCGGGGAGAAATTGCCGTGATGGTGGATCCTGAGGCGCGGGTTATTGCCGCCCTCAGGCCGGAAATTATCGTGGATGCCATCCTGACCAAGACCAACCTGGGGACAAGTATCGACCAGGCGCCAATTGTTATTGCCCTGGGACCGGGATTCACGGCCGGCCGGGACGCCCATGCAGTTGTAGAGACCAAACGCGGCCATTATCTGGGTCGTGTCATCTGGGAAGGCGAAGCCCTGCCCAATACCGGCATCCCGGGGGAAGTCATGGGCTATACCGAGGCAAGGGTTTTAAGGGCGCCGGCAGATGGTATTTTCAAGGGATGCAAGGTTATCGGCGACCCGGTAGCCGCCGGCGAAATAGTAGCTATGGTCGGTGAAGTGCCCCTGCCGGCGCGGATCAGCGGCGTGCTGCGGGGTATCCTCCACGACGGCCTGGAGGTTACCCCGGGTATGAAGGCCGGCGATATCGATCCCCGCGGTGAGCGGGACTACTGCTTCACCATTTCCGAAAAAGCCCGGGCCGTCGCCGGGGGTGTGCTGGAGGCGATCCTGCACCTGCAGGGGCGGTTAGGGAAGGATAAAATTACCGGCTAAGAGCAGGAAATTTAGCCTTTAATAGCGAAAAAGACTGGGTAGGAGAATGACCCGGAACTTTATCTCCGGGTAACCGGTGAGAGGATTTCCTATGGTGACGGACCTGGAGCAAATGGCCGCTCAATTAGGGCCTGTAGTAGCCCGGGAACTGCTAACAGCAGCCAGTTGGGGGAGAACAGAGTCGGATTTCCGCCGCGAGGCGACCCGCATCCTGGAAGAAGCCGGGGTTGCAGCCGGGCTGACGATCATCCCGCGCGATGAATTTGCTGTAGCCCGCGGCCGGGTAGATTCTGTATATAACCGCCTGATCCTGGAGTACAAAAAGCCAGGCGTGATTAAACCCAGCAATCAGGGACGCAGGAATAATGACATCATCCAACAGGTTAAAGATTATATTAACGATGTTGCCGCTAGGGAACGGCGGGATGTACAACGCCTGGCTGGCGTAGCTCTAGATGGGCATTATTTTATCTTTGTCCGGCGAGTCGGTGAAGGCTGGTCAGTAGATGATCCGGTCCCAGTAAACCCGGCTTCAACCACCCGCTTCTTGAGGTTGCTCTTTTCCCTGGCTACCGGAGCGGCCCTGGTCCCGGAAAACCTGCTGGCTGATTTTGGCCCCCTTACCCTGCGGGCTCAACGCGCCGTCCAGGCCTTTTACCAAGCCATCCATAACCCAGGGCATCCTCTGGTAGCCAGGCTTTATGAACAGTGGCATCTCTTTTATGGTGAAGTTACTGAATACCGGGAATGGAAGGCTGGCCTGGAAAAGAAGGGTGAATTCCGCCGTTTTGTCAATGGCATGGGGCTGAAGCCCGATCAGGTCGACCCGGCGAAGGTTATTTTTGCTATACATACATACTACGCCCTGTTAATCAAGTTAATCGCTACCATGGCAGCGTCGCGGTTTGCCGGCGGTACAAATGATATGCTAGCCCGGCTGGCATCCCTGACAGGAGATGAACTGAAACAGGCCCTGACGGAGATGGAGCGCGGTGGTCTTTTCCGGGAATACGGCATCCGCAACTTTTTGGAAGGTGATTTTTTTGGCTGGTACCTGGCAGCCTGGAATGAAAATATTGCCGGCGTGGTAAGCCATTTATTGCAGCGCTTAGCCGATTATGATCCTGGTGCCTTGGAACTGGCACCGGAAAATGCGCGCGACCTGTTGAAAAAACTTTATCATACCCTCCTGCCCCGGGAAATCAGGCATACCCTGGGTGAATATTATACACCGGACTGGCTGGCGGAAAGGCTGATCCGGATGACCCTGGGAACTGCTGACCTGGGCCATTCCGATAAGCGCATCCTCGATCCTTCCTGTGGTTCCGGTACTTTCCTGGTCCTGCTCATCAAACACATCCGAAAGCGGGCCGAACGCAACCATAAAGATCCGGTCTTAACTCTGGAAGCGATACTTAATAACGTCGTGGGTTTTGATCTCAATCCACTGGCTGTAATCGCCGCCAGGACAAACTACCTGTTGGCGTTGGGTGATTTATTGTCTTTTCGCCGCGGGGATATTTCTATTCCTGTTTACCAGGCGGATTCAATCCTCACCCCCGGTCGGGGGACAGGTCTATTTGATGGTGATGTTTATCCGTTAAAGACTTCAGTGGGCGTATTTCGTATACCAGCTATCCTTGCCGGGCGTCAGAGGATGGACATCTTGGCCGATGTCCTAGATGAAACTGTTGCCGCAGGCACCGGTGTAAAGGCTTTTCTGGCCCGGTTTGCGGATGCCGCCAGGCTGGATCCGGAGGAATTGGAGGCCACCCGGGAGGACCTGGTATCCCTTTATCGCCAGCTTTATACTCTCCACGTGCAGGGATTGGATGGTGTGTGGGCGCGTATTATCAAAAACGCCTTCACTCCCCTTTTCTTGGAGCAATGTGATTACGTGATTGGCAATCCCCCCTGGGTTAATTGGGAAAACCTGCCTGACGAGTACCGCCAGGAAATACGTTCCCTTTTTGAGTACTATGGCCTCTTCCCCCATGGCGGTATGGATACGATCCTGGGTAAGGGCAAAAAAGATATCGCTATGCTTATGACCTATGTTGCCGTAGATAAATACCTACGCCGCGGTGGCAAACTTGGTTTTATTCTGACCCAAAGCCTGTTTAAAACTTCGGGCGCCGGCCAGGGTTTCCGGCGCTTCCGCCTTCCCGACGGCACGCCCTTTGGACCTTTACTGGTGGAGGATATGGTTGATTTAAATCCCTTCGAGGGTGCTACCAACAGGACGGCGGTAGCTATCTTTTCTAAAGGCCGGGAAGTTAAATATCCCGTTGCTTATAGTAACTGGAAAAAGAAGCAGAGCGGCCGGGGGAGCAGTATAGGTTTTGATACCCCTTATGAGGAAGTGACCAGCGCTAAAGCCACTTTCCACCAGTGGTATGCGGAACCGGTACAGGAAGATGATACGACCTCGGCGTGGATTACGGCGCGTTTAAAAGCGCTTAAAGCTCTCCGCCGGGTGATGGGGGGTTCTTCCTACACCGCCCATGCGGGAAGTTATACCGGAGGAGCCAACGGGGTTTACTGGGTAGAGGTTACCGGCAAGCGTCCTGGGGGACTGGTGCTGATCACCAATGTGACTGAAGGGATTAAACGCGACGTGCCTCGTATCCAGGCGGCTGTGGAACAGGATTTACTCTTTCCCCTGCTACGCGGGCGGGATGTGAGACGCTGGCAGGCGAACCCATCGCTTTATATCATCATGGCCCAGGACCCCGCAACGCGGCGGGGTATAGCACTGGAGGAAATGGCCTCAAAGTATCCCCGGACTCATGCTTACCTGGCCCGATTTGAAACCATCCTCCGGAATAGAGCCACTTTTCGGCGTTACTTTGGAGCAAATGATCCCTACTGGTCGATGTTCAATATCAGCCCGTTTACCTTCGCCCCCTGGAAAGTTGTCTGGCGGGAACAGGCATCCGAATTTACTGCTGCAGTAATAGGTCCAGTGGCAGGACGTCCTGTTATTCCTGACCACAAGCTCATGATGGTAGAAACGCATTCCAATGATGAAGCTTATTACTTATGTGCCATGTTAAACTCTTCCCCAACTCTTTTGACGGTGACTTCATATGCAGTAGAGATTCAAATGGATACTCATATTCTTCGCCACATAAAAATTCCCAGGTATTCCCCCCGCAACGACTTGCACCGGAACCTGGCCAAACTGTCCTGTGCTGCCCACCAGGCAGCCGCGGCCGGTAGCGAAGCCGAAGTGCGCCGCCTGGAAGCAGAGATTGATCGCGCCGCCGCCCGGATCTGGCAACTATCAGATGAAGAACTGGCCGAGATTCAGAGGTGCCTGGAGGAGGCCTGATAATGCCCAATCCCTTTAGCGGCTTGATGCCGGCTTTAAAGGTGATCCTGGAGGAAGGCCGGGTACTCCCGGCGACTGGCCAGGCCATGGAGGACCTTACCCGCCCCGATCATGAAGAAGTAATCGACCGTCTCCGTACCGGGGATGAGCAAATATTCGATGTCCTGCTGGAAGCGCCGAACCGGCAACCATACGTCAGCCTGCAACCGGTATACCGGACGGAACGCCATTTACTGCGCTACTTTTTAGACGGTTCGGCACGCACCTATTTCCTGGGTGATGTGATTGAGGGCAACCGCCGCAGCCCCGTTCACGTGGCGCAAATCGGAGCGGCGGCAGTCTACCGCACGGACAACGGCCGTATCAAGGTGGCGGGTATACGGCATAAAATCGTTCTAATGATGGATAAACAGGCGGTATCCTTTGGCGAGCGCGTGGAAGAACTTGTCAACAACGCCGGGCCGCTTTTCGCTTTTCATGATACGATGGAAGATGATGGTGAGACGGAGATTTCCTCACCGGGCAAAGAACCTCGTTCCCGTGCCGCCCACAAGGCGCATCATCTTATGGCCGTGCTTGAAGATGAGCTGGGACGGTCGCTGGCACGCCCCGGAGGGCAATGGCTGGTCCTTGACGGTAGTTTAAGTAAAGACCTGTTTCGCTGGCATACAGTGCCACAGTTTTTGGGGGTTGCTAAATCTTTTAACCGCCAGCCGCGTTTCAAACTGCCGGGTGCCCGGGGCGGCCGTGTAGTTAACCTCTACGACCTGCTGGCAGACCTGCCTTTTTCTGCCCGGACGTGTGCCTTTGCCGCCCGCGCGGGGAAAATGGCGGTATGGTATGTGCGCATTAGAGAACAAAAGCACCTTGATTACCCGCTGATGGGGGTATTAAAAGTTGAGTATCCCAATTTCGGTATGGAAGCTGTTCCCTCAGAGTTAATTAACGAAATATCAGGAGCTCTTATCGCCGAACGCCAGGTGGCCCCCTACGGTAAAGATAGCCGCTGGCATGCCCACCTGTACGCCATATACCTTGCCGAACAAGCGATAAAGAATAGCTTTATTTCTATCGAAGTGCTAAAAGCAGGCTTGAAATGGCCCCTGGATGTCCAGGGCTTATGAGGCGGTTAGTTATACAGGGGAGGGATTGTCAATGCCAGATTCAAAAATTGACGGCGTGGCGGAGCAAGGGAAGAGCAAAGTGATAGGCCAGGCCTCGGCTACCGAGAGGGAGCCCAATTCTTCAGAAAAATTTTGCCTGTGGCTGGCCACCGATGAGATCTTAAATCCCTTTGATATTGTGGAAGCGGAGCAAATGGCGGGTACGAGAACCTTCGGCCTAGTCACCAATATCAAACAGGTCACCGATGCTCCCTCTCACCTCGCCAACTATATTTCCAGCGATTTTGGCAATCCAGCAATAACCCCCCAGACACCCCGCCAGGGTGTCAATGTTGCAGAAGTAAATGTCCTGGCCAACTATGATCCGGTTGAACCCAAACGTTACCCGGCTGGGATTTATATGCCGGTCCAAAACGGGGCACCTGTTTCCTTTGCCGTTGAAGCCGGCATTCATATTGCCCTGGGTATCGATAAGATGTTTGAATATGAAAAGGAACACCGGGAAAGGGTCACCATTCCCGCCGGTCTTATCCAGATGTCCAACGGCACCAGGGCCAGGGTCTTCCTGGATAAGCGCTACGTCCTCGGGCCCGAAGGTGCCCACATCAATATTGCCGGCATATCTGGTCTGGCTACCAAAACCTCCTATGCCATGTTCCTGATCCAGTCTATTCTGCAGTCGGTTGGGGCAAAAGATATCGCCGTAATTCTCCTAAACGTGAAACAAAACGACCTGCTGGTAATCGACAGGCCGCGCCGGGATATAAAACCGGAACAGCTCGAGATGTGGGATTACCTGGGCCTGCAACCCCAACCCTTTACCAATGTGCGTTACTTGCTTCCCTGGGGCAAGCAAACCCAGACTACTGGGATGCCGAATTGCTTTGGTGAACCACCGGATCAGTTTCATATTTATGCTTATTCCCTGGAGGACGTCGTCGGTAACCGGTCCCACCCCGGTCCCGGCCTGGGGCTCCTGATCAGGGTCCCGGACCCCTGGGATACCCTGGGGGCCCTGGTAGGCGAGATCCAGCAAGGGATAATGAACGGGGAGAAAGCCTGGCAAAATGTCCGGACATGGAATAACCTGCTCAATGGCCCCCCATTGATGGATAAGGGCATCCCGCAAAAACACAATCAGGTTGCAGCTTCTTCGGTAGGGCGCTTTATCCGCATCTTAAGGCGGGTGGTGGTCAACCACCAGTCAGGCCTGTTTGTAGAACAAAGGTCGCCGCGTCGCGCCGCCAATCTGGGGGAGGAAATCCGCCAGATCCAGGGTGGCCAGACCGTGGTGGTCGATATAGCCAATCTGACCGATGAAGAACGATCCCTGGTCTTCGGGCATATCATCAAGGAGGTCTACGGTATGTATGCCGAGGCTACAATTGATGAGCGACACGAATTGCCTAGAAAGGTTATAATTTTCGTCGATGAGTTAAACAAATATGCCCCAGCCCGGCGCAGTGAAGGGGAATCGTCGGTAATTGAATATGTCCTCGACATTGCCGCCCGTGGTAGGTCCCTGGGAGTTGTTCTTATTTCCGCGGAACAATTTATGAGTGAGGTTCACCCCCAGGTTATTGGCAACTGTGCCACCAGGGTTATCGGCCGCAGCGACGCTTCTGAATTGAGCGATCCTGCTTATCGTTTTATTCCCCAGGATATTAAAGCCCATTTAACCCGCCTGGATAAGGGAGAGCTTTTACTGAGTCATCCTATCTACCGGCAACCGGTGAAAATTGAATTTCCTATACCGGCCTACCAGGCCATTGGCCATGAGCATTTGGGGTAAGATAAGCAATGCCTGGTTTTAACCTGGAAGATAAGACGGATTGGAAATGGTGGGTAACCCCCAGAGGTTTATATAATAAGCCGGTGCACCGCTGGTTTGTCTTCCCCCATAGCTTTACCAGCGAGCTTGTGCAGGCCTTGATTGATGATTGGCACCTGGACCAATCGGATTACATCCTAGACCCCTTTGTCGGTGCGGGAACGACTGTATTAGCGGCCCGGGAAAGGGGGGTTCCCGCCCGGGGATATGATATCATGCCCCTGGCGGTAATGGTAACCAATGTAAAGTCGGCCGGTTATGACTGGCAGAGTTTAAGCCGGCAGTGGCAGATCTTGCAGGAACGACTACGCTTTCCAGTGACAGAAAAACCCTTGCCATCATATCCCGAACTGGTGCAGAAAGCCCTGCCGGGAAAAATGCTGGCCGCCTTTGATAAAATTAAAGGGCAGATTGCCAGTCTAACCTGTTCCAGAGAAGCGAAAGATTTTTTCCGCCTGGCTTTACTGGCGCTTATACCAGAATACAGCCAGGCCCTGGCTACCGGTGGCTGGTTACAATGGGTCCACCGGGATAAGGATATTACCTCCCTGCCGGAGGCTTTTGCTGCCCGGGTGGAGGCCATGCTTGATGACCTGCACCAGTCGAAAATGCCGCGCCAGGATTTATGGCTGGCAGACCAGGCCGATGCGCGCCAGCTACCCGATGCGGGTGATACTTATTCCGCCGTTATCACTTCACCTCCTTATCCCAACAGGCATGATTACACCAGGGTTTATGGCATAGAATTGATGTTTGACTTTTTAAGTTATGAGGATACGCGCCAGATCCGATACCAGAGCCTTCATTCCCATCCGGAAGCGCGACCGGAACGCCCGGCTAGAAATTATGAAGAGCCTCCTCAGCTTACGAATATAGTCACTAAATTGGAAAACATTAGTACGGACCGGCGTATTCCCCGCATGATCCGCGGTTATTTCTGGGATATTTACCTTTGCCTGCAGGAAATGAAGCGGGTATGCCGCCCCGGGGGGAGGATAGCTCTCGTAGTTGGTAATGCCCGTTATTACGGCATAGCTGTCCCTGTTGATGAATTGACAGCTATCCTGGGGGAACAGGCCGGCCTGACTTGCAGTAAGATTATCGTTGTCCGCTACCGGGGTAACAGTGCCCAACAAATGGGTAAATACGGGCGGCAGCCGTCGCGGGAGAGCATAGTTGTTTTCCATAAGGCGGCTTTTTAATAAAAATTTAACTCAACTTGAAGAGTTTCTTCCTTATGAAAGAAAGAGGAGCCCTGATTTTACACAGGTAAAAAAAGGATTTTTTCAGATGTGTTCCACGGAAAATAAAATTGTGTTAGAATAAGGTTACTTCTTAGCAAAGGGGACCGGAGCAGTGAGTGTGGCGCAACCCAAGGAGAATCAGTATACCAGCTCCCTCTTGCTTAAACAACTGGTTATAGCCTGGCTGGAGCGACGGGGGGTAACATTAGAAGATATTGCTCAACTGGTATATGAAGTCCAGCAAAAATATATTCCTCAACTTACCCTGGCCGCCTGCCGCGAGAGCGTCGAGCGGGTGCTTGAAAAGCGGGAGGTCCAGAACGCCGTCTTTACCGGCATAGCCATTGACGAACTGGCCGAAAAGGGGCAACTGGCCGAACCCCTGGCTACCATGTTGAAGATTGATGACGGCCTCTACGGCATTGATGAAGTCATGGCCCTGAGCATCGTCAACATTTACGGTTCCATAGGTTTTACCAACTTCGGTTACCTTGACAAGGTCAAGCCGGGCATCATCGGCGTGGTCAACGGCAAGAAGAACGAAAAGGTCAATACCTTTCTCGACGACCTGGTGGCCGCCATCGCCGCCGCCGCGTCCTCTCGCCTCGCCCACCGCGACCGGGACGGGCAACTGTAATCAGTGAGCAGAAAAACCGGTAAAAAATAACCCTCCTTTTTACCTTAGAAGGAGGGTTTATTTTTTCCACGTCGAACTATTAACATAAATGCAAGTGAAATTTTTAGCGCGCATTAATATTATATTTAACTGGAGGGATTCGTATGGCGGGTAAAATCCCCTTTGGCCCTACCTTTACGGAAATGTGTGACCCGGCGCAGATTGACCCGGCAATAAGGCAGCGGGCCCTGAAAGCCCTCAAGGAAGACGAGCTGGACCCCATCAACCTGTTCAACATTAACTGGAAAGACGAAAACAACCAGGTGCGGAAAATGGTATTGCCCCCGGAGGTGACGGGGGTGGACGCCAATATCGTCGTCCTCCTGGGACGGGGCTTCCCTTCCGGCTCCCACAAGGTAGGCCCGGCCTACGCCACCCTGATTGAAGGCTGCGTCGACGGCGTCATCAAGCCGGGTGAACATACCATCCTGGGGCCCTCGACGGGCAATTTCGGCATCGGCGTGGCCTATATCTGCAGGCTCCTGGGCTTCCGGGCGGTGGTCATCATGCCCGACAACATGAGCAAGGAACGTTATGAGCGCATCCGCAGGTACGGCGGCGAGCTGGACCTCACTCCCGGTACGGAGTCTGACGTCATTTTAACCCTGCAGCGCACCTATGAACTGAAAAAAGAACCGCAAAATTATGCCCTGGCCCAGTTTGAACTGCTGCCCAACTATCGTTTCCACCGCCACGTCACCGGCAATGCCGCTATCGAGGCCGTCCGGGGTATCGGCAACGGGCGTATCGCCTGCTTTACTTCGGCTCCCGGTTCGGCGGGGACCCTGGCTGCCGGCGACCAGATAAAGAAGGCCTTCCCGGAATGTAAAGTGGCGGCCCTGGAGCCCTATGAGTGTTCGACCCTGTTTGACGGGGGCCGCGGCCAGCACCGCATCGAGGGCATCGGTGACAAGATGTGCACCCTTATCCACAACGTCCTCAATACGGACTTCATTGTCCTCATCCACGACGAAGATACCGTTCGCGGCTTGAAGGTCTTCCAGGATGGTACGGAAGTACTGGTGAAGAACGGCGTCAAAGAAGCCGATGCCCTGGCATTGCGCGATAACTTCGGTCCTTCCGGCATCTGCAACGTCCTGGGCGCCATCAAGATGGCCAAATACCTGCGGTTAGGCCCCGGCGATAACGTGGTGACTGTTGCCACCGACGGTTTTGACCGCTATCCCTCGGTGCTGGAGAACCTGGCCCGGCGGACCCTGGAAATTGAGGATTTTGTCCTGGAACGCTGGTTTAAAGATATCTTCCTCAAGGCCCATACCCATCATATTATGGATACCCGCCGCTCGGAAGCCAAGGAACGGCTCTACCGGCAAAAGGAAATAGATTGGCTGCCCTTCGGCTACACCAGGGAATACCTGGAAGCCATGAAGAGCCTATCCTTCTGGGATGACGAGTACGCAAAAATTGAATATTACAACGCGAAAATAAAAGAAATGCGTTGAAATAACCTGCACCTGCAGTAGATAACAGCAACTAGCCCGGGTTGCAATTGAAATTTTACCGGAAACCAGGACGAACGGGGGGACACGGCATGCAGTTGGAATTGCAGGTTAATGGCCAGGTGCGGGTAGTTGATATTCACCCGGAAGCCACCTTGCTGGAAGTATTACGGGAGGACTTGCGGTTGACGGGGGCCAAAAACGGCTGCGGTGAAGGCACCTGCGGCTCCTGCACCGTAATCATGGGGGGCAAGGCCGTCCGGGCCTGCCGGACGCCGGCCGTTAGGGCCGCCGGCCAGGAGATCATTACCATCGAGGGCCTGAGCCCGCGGGAAAAGGAAGTTTACGCCTTTGCCTTTACGGCGGCCGGGGCGGTGCAGTGCGGCTTCTGCACGCCGGGGATGGTCATGGAAGCCAAGGCCCTCCTCGACCGGCAGCCGGACCCGGACGAAGGGGAAATCCGCCAGGCCTTCAAGGCCCACCTCTGCCGCTGCACCGGTTACCAGAAGATAATAGATGCCGTGCGCCTGGCCGGCCGCGTTTTCAGGGGTGAAATTAAGCCCTGGGCAGGAGAGCCCGCCGGGATGGGCAAAGCCTTTTTCCGGCCCGACGTCAGGGCCAAGGTCCTGGGCGAAGCCGTCTTTGTCGACGATATGCAGGTTCCGGGAATACTTTACGGCGCCGTTTACCGCCTGCCCTGCGCCCGGGCAAAGGTAAAGGCCATTGACGTTACGGCAGCTAAAGAACAGCCCGGGGTGGTGGCCGTCCTCACGGCAGAGGATATACCGGGAGAACGCTACCAGGGGCACATCTTTAACGACTGGCCGGCCCTGGTGGCCGTGGGCGAGGAAACTCGCTATGCGGGTGATGCCCTGGCCCTGGTAGCCGCCCGCACCCTGCAGGAAGCAAGGACGGCGTTGAACTGCATCAAAGTGGATTATGAGGAGTTGCCTCCCCTGACTTCGCCCGAAGAGGCCATGGCGCCGGGAGCCCCGGCCCTGCACCCGCGCGGCAATGTCTTGAGCGAAACCGTGGTCAAGAAAGGCGATCCCGAAGCAGCTTTAAAGTCCTGCGCCCACGTGGTGACCCATACCTATACCACGCCCTTTACGGAACACGCCTTCCTGGAGCCGGAGAGCGCCCTGGCGGTGCCGGAAAACGGCGGCCTTACGGTTTACACGGGCACCCAGGGGGTTTACGAAATCTATACCCAACTGGTTTCCCTCCTGAACCTGCCGCCGGACAAAGTCCGGGTGGTCAACAAGTTTGTCGGCGGCGGTTTTGGCGGTAAGGAGGACCTGAGCGTCCAGCATCACGCCGCCCTGCTGGCCTGGGCAACCCGGCGACCAGTGAAATTGACCTGGACCCGGCGGGAAAGCATCCTCTGTCACCCCAAACGCCACGCCATGACCATAACCATGAAGACCGGGTGTGACGAAAAAGGCAACCTGGTGGCCCTGGTGGCCGACCTGGTGGCCGACACCGGCGCCTATGCCTCCCTGGGAGCCCAGGTGTTACAGCGGGCCTGCACCCACGCCACCGGTCCTTACCGCATACCCAATGTATTCATTCGCGGCCGGGCCGTTTATACCAATAATCCCCCGGCCGGGGCTTTCCGCGGCTTCGGGGTGCCCCAGTCCAACTTCGCTATAGAGAGCCAGTTGAATCTCCTGGCAGATGCCGTCGGCCTTTCCCCCTGGCAGATCCGCTGGCAGAACGCCCTGGAACCGGGCGACACCCTGGACACCAGGCAGGTGGTCGATCCCGATATCGGCTTGAAAGACACCCTGCTGGCCGTCAGGGAAGCCTTTGAGAGCAGCTCCCATGCCGGTATCGCCTGCGGTTTTAAGAATGTTGGCCTCGGGGTGGGCACCAGGGACGTGGGGCGGGCCCGGCTGGAAGTAAGGGACGGCCGGGTGAAGATATATTCAGGCGCCGCCTGCATGGGCCAGGGACTGGAGGCGGTCCTTATCCAGATTGTTGCCGAGACCACCGGCCTGCCGGCCGACTGCATCGATTGTGTCCTTTCGGATACGGCCCTTACTCCCGACGCCGGCTGCACCACAGCCTCCCGCCAGAGCCTCTTTACGGGGGAAGCAGCCCGCCGGGCGGCGGCCGGCCTGGCGGCGGCCCTGAAAGGCCGGACCCTGGCCGATCTGGAAGGGCGGGTTTTCCCCGGGGAATTTTCCGGCGTTACCGATCCCCTTGACTCCGACAAGGAGCATCCCGTGACCCACGTCGGCTACAGCTACGCCACCCAGGTAGTCATCCTGGATGAGGAGGGACGGGTGGCGAAAGTGGTGGCCGCCTATGACGTAGGCCGGGCCGTCAATCCCTTAAACCTGGAAGGCCAGATCGAAGGGGGCATCGTCATGGGCCTGGGTTACGCCCTGACGGAAGACTTCCCGGTACGGGACGGCATACCCGTCCGCCAGACCCTGGGCAGGCTGGGTCTGCTGCGCAGTCACCAGATACCGCAGATGGAAGTGCATCTGATCGAAAAGGGAGGTACCCCGTACGCCTACGGCGCCAAGGGTATCGGCGAGCTGGCGACCATACCCACGGCGGCGGCCGTTGCCGGCGCCTACTACCGCCGCGACGGCAAACTGCGTCTTTCCCTCCCCCTGGAGGATACACCGTATATGAGGAAATAAGACGCCCCCCGGTGCGGGCGTGGCGATGCCGTGACCGGGGTGCGAGGAGAAGCCTGTAAGGAGCTGACCAGCGTGAGCAACGTTAGCCAGTTGCGCTGTATCAATTGCGGCCGGACTTACCAGCCCCGGCCCGGCCTTTATACCTGTCCCGCCTGCGGGCCGGTTGACGGTATCCTGGACGTGGAATACGATTACGATTATATCAACAAAGTTATTTCCAAAGATAGCCTGGCGGCCGGCAAGGAACCTTCCATGTGGCGCTACCGTCCTTTCCTGCCGGTGGACCAGGAAGGCCCCCTGCCGCCCTTACGGGTAGGATGGAGCCCCCTCTACCGTGCCGGGCGCCTGGCGGCCGAGCTGGGTTTAAGGGAGCTATATATTAAAGATGACGGGATCAATCCTACCGCTTCCCTAAAGGATCGTCCCTCGGCCGTTGCCGTGGCCCGGGCCCTGGCCGAAGGGGCCAGGGTGGTGGCCTGCTCCTCCACCGGCAATGCTGCTTCTTCCCTCGCAGGGGCGGCGGCTTCTGTAGGACTCAAGGCCGTGATCTTCGTCCCCGGCCGGGCGCCCCAGGGCAAGGTGGCCCAGCTCCTGATTTTCGGGGCTACGGTTATCAGCGTCCAGGGTTCCTATGAAGACGCCTTCCGCCTGTCGGCGGCGGCCATTGCAGAACACGGCTGGTACAACCGCAATGCCGCCATCAATCCCTACCTGGTGGAAGGCAAGAAGACCGTCTGCCTCGAGGTGGCCGAACAGCTCCAATGGGAGGTGCCCGACTGGGTGGTCCTGGCGGTGGGTGACGGTTGTACCATGGCCGGGGCCTGGAAGGCCTGGGTGGACCTGAAAAAGGCCGGCTGGATTGATAAGCTGCCGCGGATGCTGGGGGTCCAGGCGGAAGGCTGCTGTCCCATTACCCGCGCCTTCCGGGAGGGAACCAAGATACGGCCCATGGCCGAGAATACCCTGGCCGACAGCATTGCCGTCGGCGTGCCCCGTAATCCGGAAAAGGCCCTGCGGGCGGTGCGGGACTCTCGCGGGACCATGATCAACGTCAGCGATGAAGAAATCCTGGCGGCCATGGGGGTCCTGGGCCGCACCTGCGGCGTTTTCGGTGAACCTGCCGGGGTGGCCGGTACGGCCGGCCTCATCAAGGCCGTCCGGGAAGGGATCGTTAAGCCAGGCGAAAAAGTGGTCGCCCTGGTGACCGGCAACGGCCTCAAGGATGTGGCCAACGCCATCAAGGCCGCCGGCGAACCTGTCCGGGTGGAGCCCTCCTTGGAAGCCCTGCATAAAGCACTAAAAGATTTAAAATTGCCCAATTAACTCTACTTTTGGGGGAGGGGTTAAAGTGGACCTCGTGCTAAAGGGCGGGTGGGTCGTCACCGCCGACCGGGTGGAGCAGGCCGATGTGGCCGTTAAAGGCGAAAAGATTGCCGCCGTTGGTCCGGATCTGCCTGCGGAAGGCGCGGAGGTCAGGGACGTGACCGGCAAATATCTCCTGCCCGGAGCCATCGACGCCCACGTCCATTACCTGATGGCCATCGGCGACCTCATGACGGCCGACGACTGGTTCACCGGCACGCGGCTGGCCGCCTGCGGTGGCGTCACTACCGTCATCGACTACGCCGAACCAGCAAGCCCGGCGGAAACCCTTACCGCCTCCCTGGAGAGGCGCCTGGAGGAAGCCGGGGAGCAGGCCTGCGTCGACTACGGCCTGCATCAGGTAGTCCTGCCCGGCCAGGAAGAAGACGAAGGGGAGCTGGCGGCCGTCGTTGCCAGGGGTGTTCCCAGCTTCAAGGTCTTTACCACCTACAACCAGCGTCTGAGTCTAGACGCCATCGGTCGCCTGCTGAAAATGGCGCGCCGTCTCGGGGCCCTGGTAACGGTCCACTGCGAGGATCATGATTCGGTTACCGCCAGGAAGGAAGAGTTGATCGCTTCCGGCCGGACAGACCCGGCCTACCATGCTTTAAGCCGCCCGGAAACAGCGGAGGTCAAGGCCATCCGGGACGTCATCGCCCTGGCCGGGGAAGCGGGGGCCCCCGTATATATCGTCCACGTCTCCACCGGCGGCGGCGCGGCGGCCATTGCCGCCGCCCGCGGGGAAGGCCGGCCGGTCTACGGTGAAACTTGCCCCCATTACCTGCTTCTGACCGCGGAGAAGTATGCCGGGCCGGACGGCCGCCTGTACCTCATGTGCCCGCCTTTGAGGACGGCGGGCGACAACGAGGAGCTGTGGCGGTACTTGGCCGCCGGTTCCCTCCAGGTGGTGGCCACCGATCACTGCAGCTACAGCCGGGAGCAGAAGGATGCCGGTACGGCCTTTTATAACACCCCCTCAGGGGTACCCGGAACGGAAACCCTATTACCCCTGCTTTATTCCTTCGGCGTTCGCAGCGGCCGGCTGACCCTGCCCCAGCTGGTAAGGGTGCTGGCCGCCAGCCCGGCCCGCCTCTTCGGCCTTTACCCGCGCAAGGGCAGCCTCGGGCCCGGTAGCGATGCTGACATAGTAGTATTCGATCCCCGTAAGGAGGTTGTCCTTACGGCGGCACATCTTCATTCGGCAGCCGGTTATACTATCTTTGAGGGGTTTCGCCTGCAGGGTTACCCGGAGGCAACCTACCTGCGGGGTCGGCTTATTTACGATCAAGGGCGTTTCCTGGGCCGGGCCGGCCAGGGGCAGTTTATTCCCGGCCGTGTTTAAAATTTTTTCCTGTCCGGCAGGATTTTATTAAAAAAAGTGGAATTGAATTAAGCGTGATTTAATAATCAAGGAAAAATTCAACGGGGGGAAAAATATGCAGACCGATTTGCGCGGCAAACACCTGATTACCCTGCAGGAATGGACCAGAGAAGAAATTGATACGGTGCTGGATATTGCCTATGATCTAAAACGGCGTAAAGCTTTAGGAGAAAAACACCGCCTTCTCGAGGATAAAACCTTTTATATGCTCTTTTTTGAAAACTCCACCCGCACCCGCAACGCCTTTGAAACGGGGATGACCCAGCTGGGCGGGCACGCCATTTTCCTGACGCCCTCGGCCACCCAGATCGGCCATGGTGAGACGGCCAAGGATACGGTAGAGGTTTTGAGCCGCTTTGGTGACGGCCTGGGTGTGCGTTACTGCACCTACAAACAGGGAAACGCCTATATCCGGGAACTGGCCAGGCATTCCCGCATCCCCGTTATCAACATGCAGTGCGATTTATACCATCCCACCCAGGCCCTGGCGGATATCATGACCATCCAGGAGAAGTTCGGCAAAAACACCCGGGGCCTCAATTTCACCATTAGCTGGACTTACGCCCCCAATTATATCCGGCCCCTGTCCATGCCCCAATCTTTAATCCTTTTAATGAGTCGTTTCGGCATGAACGTCACCCTGGCCCACCCGCCCGAGTTCCATTTACTACCGGAAATTGTGGAACAGGCGAAGAAAAACGCGGAAGAAAACGGCGTCAAATTTAATATTGTCCATGACATGGACGAAGCCTGTAAAGATGCCCATGTTATTTATGCCAAGAGCTGGGGCCCCATTGCCTATACCGGCAGCAGGGAAGAAGGCCTGGATCTCATCGAAAAATATAATACCTGGGTTATGGACGGCCGCCGCATGAAGCTCGGTAACAAGGATGCAATTTACATGCATTGCATGCCGGCCGACCGGGGCGTTGAAGTTACAGAAGAAGTTATGGACGGCCCTCAATCGGTAATCTACGACGAAGCCGAAAACCGCCTGCACACCATCAAGGCCCTCCTGGCGGCAACAATGAGATAAAGGGTAAATCCCGGCTTTGTCCGGGGTAACGAGGCCGCCTTGCTTCAATCCGGAGGCGAGGCGGTTTTATTTTTTCTATACGTGAAGCCGCTATGTCTATTTAAGCACCTTATAAGTTACATAGTCGCCGCAGGCAAAAAATGGTTGGAAATACTGCGGGTTATTTTGCGCCCAGCGGTAATAGAGGGAGGAGGAGGTTGTGAAGAAATACTGGGCGTCCCAGGTCTGCAGCCGGGCCAGCATGTCCGCCTCTGAAACTGCAATGACGTGGTAGAGCCGGTTTTCCAGGCGGGGGCCAAAAAGCAGGTAGGGGAAGGCCGTTTCCGTAAAAGCGATGCGCGAGCCGGAAGGTACCTGGTCAACCCAGGCCAGTTCATCACCCCAGGGGGTGAGCTGGAAAAAAGAACGCTGCTCCGGCGGCAGGGCCAGGAAGCGGGCTATTACCCCGGGGGTGAAATAACCGTGGGTTAAGCTGCCGGCCAGGGAGATGAGCACCAGGCTCAGGGTTGCGGCCTGTAAGGGCTTTGCCCAGAAGCGGGGCAGCCTCTCCTCCAGGTAAGCCAGGCTTAAAGCCCCGGTGGCGACAATAAAGACGGTATAGCGCGTCCACCAGCGGGAGGGCTGGAGCCAGAAAAGAAAGATTAAGGGCAGGAGGAGGAGCAGGAGGCGCACCTCCCTCCGGACCAGCGCCAGGGTAATGGTCACAAACAATGCCGGCACTTCCAGGTAGAGCCACTGGGGGCCGAAGCCTCCCAGGCGCTGGTCGAAGGTGTAGGGGCCGTAGGTTTCCTGCCAGGACAGCAATAACTGCTGCCAACCGGGCAGGCCGGCCAGTTCCGGAGGTGTGTTTTTTGCCATAACCAGGTCGCTCACGCTGCCCTGGCCAGGCCAGAGGGTATACCCAAGCACTTTAAACGTAAAAGGGAAAAAGGGATTGCCGTAGGCCAGCCAATTGCGCAGGTACCAGAAGCCGCCCCACACGAACAGGGCTCCGGTAAAGATAGTAATGGAAAGGATCAGGCTTAGCCTGCCGGGCTGGTTGCCTGCCTGACTGGCCGCCCGGTTGCCCGCGATGATGAAGAGGAAAATGACCGCCACATAGGGAAAGGCGGAAGCTTTTATCCCCAGAGTCAGACCGCCGGCCAGGGCGGCCAGGAGCAAATAAGTGCGCCGCGGGTGCTGGTAATAGCGGTAGGCAAAGTAAAAGGCCACCAGGAACATGCCGGCAAAGGCGACGTCAACATAGCAGGTCTTGCTCTGGACCAGGACAATAGGCGTTAGAAAAAATAGGCTGGCGGCTACGGCGCTGCCGGTCTGCCGTAAACCGGCGGCCCGCCCCAGGGCATAAACGGCCCCGCTCCCGGCCAGGGCAAAGGGTAGCTGGGTCAGGTCGACGAGAAGGTCACTGCCGGCCAGGAGTATGTTCCAGGCAAAGATAAGCTCGGTATTCATGGGATAAACGTTGGCCCACAGGATATAGGGGCTTAAAACAATCCGGCCGGCCTGGAACCAGGTAGCCACTGCCGTCAGGTGATAATAAAGGCTATCCCAGGCGTAAGGGGGAAAGAGGTATCCCAGGAATGTAAGCCAGATTGTTTCCAGAAAGACCAAAAAAAGCAAAAGCCTGGCAGAAAAGTTACTTCCCCAATCAGGTTGCAGGCGCGGTCGCTGAAGGCGGCTGGAACCGGGAAAATGGCGCTTAAGCAGGACGGCAGCACCAAGAAGGATTAAATTGAACACCAACAGAGTGGCAGTTGTCAGGCGCATCAGGGTGCCAGCCAGGAGCATGGTAAAAACGATCTGCCCCGCAGCCAGGGTAAAAACGGCAAGGATGGTTTCAACGAGGGAAAGACCGCGGCGGTGAACCAAAAAAATAGCAGTGAGTAGAACTATTAAATTGCCGCAGAGGAAAGCCGGCCAGTTCAAAATCCCAACCTCCGGTCGCCGCATGATAATGGGTGCCGTACAAATTTGCTTACCAGTAGAGGATGGCAAAACAGCCGGCCACCCACAGGAGGACGGTGGCCGCCAGGGGTTTATCTTTGAGGACCAGGCTTTCCGGCTCGCCGCCGTCCTGGCGGCGGTAGGTCAGGTACAGGTAACGGCAGATGCCGAAGAGGACCAGGGGTACGGTATACATGAGCTGGGGCCGGGCGGCGCCGATAAAGGTATAAATGGCATAGACGACAACGGTAGCCGAGGTGACGGTGGCGATAAGCTGGTCCAGGAGTCCCATGGAATATTCAGCCAATATGCCCCGGTGGTCGGTCGCGTTGTCCAGGAGGAGCAGTTCATGGCGCCGTTTACATAAGGACAGGAAAAGGGCCAGGAGGATAACGGTAATGAACAACCAGGCCGAGACTGGAACCATGATGGCCGCCGCCCCGGCCGCCACCCGTAGGACAAAACCCAGGGCGACGATGAACACATCAATGAGAACCTTTTGCTTTAAATAAAAGGAATAGGCCAGGGTCTGGAGGGTGTAGGCGAGGCTTACCAGGCCCACCTGCCAGCTCAGATAGAAGGCCCAGGCGAGGCTGCCGAACAGGATGATGCCGGCTGCCGCAGCCGCCGGCAGGGGGGCCAGCAGGCCGGCGGCAATGGGGCGGTGTTTCTTGCGGGGATGGTGGCGGTCCCTTTCCCGGTCGACCAGGTCATTAACTATGTAAGTGCCCCCGGACAGGAGGCAATAAATAACAAACACCTGGATGGTGCGTACCAGGAGGGGAACATCCAGCAGGTGGCGGGAAAATAGGATGGCAGCAAAGACAAAGGCGTTTTTCGTCCACTGTTTGGGACGCAGGCTCAAAAAAAGATAGCGCCAGAAATAGCGGCTCATTATAGCCTGCGCCCTGCAAGAGGTTTCCAGTAAGCTCATAATCCCTTGCTCCCATGTTATGTGCTTTGTCTTTCCCTTATTTTCCCCTAAAATAATATTGCCATAACCTAACTCATAAATGTTGTCCCGGAGTATTCACCTGGTTCTGGGAGTGTGCAGCAAATCCAGTCTCCATTTAAAATCCGAGGACAGGTGAATACCTGTCCTCGCTATAATACGCAATAATTAATCCTGCCGACCTTTTATCCCAGCACTTTCTTCTTAACGTAAGGAATAATGATAGGCATGGTAATAATCATAGCCAGGATGAAAACCCAGATCATGCCACCTATACGGGCTACGACCGTATATGGCTTCCCGTCTAGGAAGGTAATTATCAGGAAAAGCAGGGCCAGCACCAGCGAGATCACTGTATAAATTATAGCCGCCTGCCGTGCGGCTTTTGCTTCCAGATCTTGCATACGGTTTTACCTCCTCATTAACCCATTTGGTGGGCCAGCTGCCCATGATGTCCTACCTGATCGGCATCTTTCCGGAGGGAGGGCTGGAAGCGCTTTAAAAGGAGTGTATTTAGTGTAACCGAAACTGAACTAATGGCCATGAAGAACGCCGCCAGTTCGGGGCTGACAATCAGCCCGGTAAAGGGGTACAGCAGGCCGGCTGCAATGGGAATACCCGATATATTGTAGATAAAAGCCCATACCAGGTTCTGCTTGATCTTGCGCATGGTGGCACGGCCGATTTCGAGGGCTCCCACCACATCGCGAATATCGTCTTTGATGAGGATGATGTCACCTGTTTCCTTGGCCACATCGGTTCCGGAGCCGATGGCAATCCCGACGTCAGCCTGGGCCAGGGCCGGGGCGTCGTTAATGCCGTCACCCACCATGGCCACTTTAAGACCCTGGGCCTGGAGTTTTTTCACTTCCTCGGCTTTATCCCTGGGCAGGACCTCGGCCAGGACGGTCTTGATACCGAGCTCACGGGCAATAGCCTGGGCCGTACGCCGGTTATCACCGGTAATCATGGCCACCTTAATGCCCATCCTGTGCAACCGTTCAATAGCGACTTTCGCGTTTTCCTTCAGGGTGTCGGCTACGGCAATAATCCCGGCGGCTTTACCGTTTACGGCCATCAGCATAGCTGTTTTGCCCTGTTCTTCGAGTTTTTCCATCTGCGCGGTCAGGTCGCCCACATAGATGTTATGCTGCTGCATCAAACGGCGGTTGCCTAGAAGGATTTCCTGACCCTGGTAAGTGGCTCTGACACCATGGCCTGGAATGGCTTCAAAGTCCTGTACTTCCTCCAATCCTAAGCCTTCCTCCCTGGCGCCGCGGACAATGGCTTCGCCCAGGGGATGCTCGGAGGGTTTTTCGGCCATGGCGGCCAGCCGCAGGACCTCGCGTTTCTCAAAACCCGGGGCGGCGATTACATCGGTGACCGAAGGCTCGCCTTTAGTCAAGGTCCCCGTTTTATCAAAGACGATGGCATTCAGCTTGCTGCACGCCTCCACCGCATCGGCTCCCTTAAAGAGGATGCCGTTTTCAGCCCCCTTACCTGTACCGGCCATAATCGCACTGGGGGTGGCGAGACCTAAGGCACAGGGGCAGGAAATGACCAAAGTGGTTACCGACAGCAGAAGGGCGAAACCGAAGATGCCGATTTCAGCCAGGCTATAGGGCGAGAGGATAAAGCGGCTATCGGGCAAGAAAAAGGCGTTATAGCCAATAAAGAACCAGAACAGGAACACGATCAGGGCCAGTACGTGGACACCGGCGATAAAGTGGCCGGCCACAAAGTCGGCCAGTTTTTGAATGGGAGCTTTGGAAGCCTGGGCTTCCTCCACCATTTTGATAATCTGGGCCAGGGCCGTTTCGCTCCCGACCCGGGTAGCCCGGAACTTGAAGGAACCGGTCTTATTGATAGTCGCCCCCACGACCTGGGAACCAGGACGTTTTTCTACCGGAATACTTTCGCCGGTAATCATAGATTCGTCCACGGCCGAATAACCTTCGATGACTTCTCCGTCCACCGGGATGCTTTCGCCGGGACGGACCACGACAATATCCCCTACTTCGACTTCATCGGCAGCAATCTCCATTTCCCGGCCGTCCCGGATAACCCGGGCGGTTTTGGCCTGCAGGCTCATGAGCTTGCGGATGGCTTCGGAAGTACGGCCGCGGGTAATAGCTTCCAGGTAACGGCCCAGGACGATGAAGGCGGATAAAAGGGCGGCAGACTCGAAGAAAGTGGCCCCGCGCCCCCCGAAACCGGCCTCAGGCCAGAGGGTATTGATGGTGGCGATGATATAAGCTGCGCCAATACCCGTCGCATAGAGGAGGTTCATATCCGTAGTTCCGCGTTTAAGGCCGTTCCAACTGTGGACGAAAAACTGCCAGCCGGGGATAAAGGTGACAGGTGTGGTTAAAGCCCACAGCACATACACGTTCCCCAGCCATTCTGGTACAAAGTAGGGGAAAATCCACACATCGCGGAACATACCGAGCATCACCAGGGTTGCCAGGGGCCAGGCAATCCACATATTGCGGCGCTGGAACCGGATCTCCCTCTCCCGGGCCTCTTTCTCCTGGTCCAGGGCGGCCTGGCCGGAGAGTTTCTCCGTAGCTTCATACCCCAGGGCGTTGATTTCCTTTTTAATGCGACCTTTGTCCACGGCCCCGGGGTAGAACCGGACTCTGGCCGATTCTGCGGGCAGGTTCACTACTACCGAAGTTACGCCGGGCAGGGCTTTAACGGCTTTTTCCACCTTGGCTACGCAGGCGGCACAACTCATTCCCCTTACTGTCAGGAAAACTTCCTCTTCCGGTACCTCATAGCCGAGGGCCTGGATGGTCTTGGCCATCTGGGGCACGCCGACCTGGTCCGGGAAATATTCCACGGTAGCCTTACCGGCAACCAGGTTGACACGGGCGTCCACTACACCCGCCATATTTTTCAGAGCCTTTTCCACTTTGGCCACGCAGGCCGCACAGCTCATCCCATGGATGGCGAAACTTACCTTGACAGGGCCAATCTTTTCACTAGACATTATCTTTCACCACCGGGTAAGTGATTATATAAAATATCGGATAAAATGAGTCTTGCCGGCCGGGCCAACATTTAATCTACCCCCCACCGGTATCTCTACCTCGATTATATTTTGATAGCCACATACTGTCAATGAACTTCACAAAAACTACAAAATTTTTCTTGGTCGTTTTTCCCGACCGGCGTTACAACTTCCCGGGCGATTAAGTCTATTGAAATCTATTGCAAATAACACCTTCCTTTTGGGGTGATTAGCCGTCCTGTCCGGTACATTATAAAAGCCTTCCCCTTTCTTTTAGGGAAGGGGAAGGCCGGCTCCTTGGTTTCAACTGGGCAGTTTAACGTCATGCCCGGGACTAAATTCAGCAACCTTCTTTGCAATGGGCAACTGCCCTCAGCATCCAGCGCTTCCTGGTCAATTTTGATCCCCCCTCGTGGTGTTAGGCTATATAAAATTGTACTAGAACCTGGTTTATCCTGTCTATAGTTTGCGGCACGGAGATCTTATGGTCCCAGGCTATAAAAGACTGCGAGGGACAGGCCAATCAATAAAACCAGGACTAAAAGTTGCACCGCAAGCCGGTCTTCGATAGCTGCTACCAGGCCCCGGAGTTCGGCTGTTGCAGTCACCACGGGAGCGCCGGAGTTTTCCGGCGTCCCCGTACGTTTCTTCAAGATCATACCGGCCAGGGCGGCAGTAGCAATAAACACCAGGCTGGTCACATGGGCTACGGACAGGGGGCCTAACACCAGCGGGTTGTAACGTACAAACTCTACTAGTCCCCTGATGGCAGCATAGAGGATAATAAAGTGGATAAAGAGCTGGCCTTCATAGGTAATCTTTTTCCTTCGCCGCCACAGGTAGAAGAAAAGGAGGTAGTCCAGGATAAACTCATAAACCTGGGCCGGATGGAGCAGTTGCCCGTTCACCATAACCCCCCAGGGCCAGGCTCTGCCCATTGGGCGGCCGAAAACGTCACAACCTACCCTGCCAATAGCAATTCCCAGGGCCAGTCCCGGTGCTACAATATCGGCCAACCGCCAGAAGGGCATGCGCTGGCGCCGGCAAAAGATTAGGCCCGCTAAAATACCTCCGATCAGCGCTCCCTGGATGGAAAGACCGCCAGCCTGGAGGTGAAAGAATTGCCATGGATTTTGCCAGTAATAGACAGGGTCGGCAATAACTACGTAGCCGACCCGGGCGCCGATAATACCTAAAATAAGGGCCAATAAAGTAAAATCAAGGACCTTATCTTCGTTTAAACCTTTCCGCCTGGCCTCCCGTAAAATGATAAAGACGGCTGCCAGGACGCCCAGAGCGATCATAAAACCGAAAGTGTTTATTGGCAAGGGACCTAAAGAAAAAAGAACCCGTCGCATTCGCTACCCCTCTAACTTTAGCATCTTCCTTTAGCCTCTTCCTGCCGGCATCCAAATATTTCTCCCCGTTACCTGGTTACCGGCCCACTTTCTGGTGCGATCCCTGGGGCAACTTTGTCCTAAGCCAGTTTTTTAACAGGCGATCTCTCCAGAAACGCTCCATTCAGGTCGATATACTCGCTAATACCACCATGAAGAATAGCAATTCTATATCCTAACAGGGTTAGCAGAGCCCCTACCAGCGAGGCTCTCTGTCCGGTATTACAGACAAGTAGCAAAGTCTTGTCTTGAGGAATGGATTTCATGGCGACGCTAATCTGATCCCAGGGTAGATTCCAGGAATATCTTATTCTTACTGCTTGGAAGGCATCGGCATTACGGATATCCAAGATGACCATATTTGCACAGGGCCCGTTCAGCAAAAGTTCATCCAGTTCACCAGCTTCAATATAAATCCGTTGGGAGGTAATTTGTTCTAGGACTTCCCTGGCTTTAGCTGGTTCCACTTTGGATGCCTCCTCGTCGCTATTGACTACCCACTACCGGTATCCTATCCCGATTATATTTATCAGGCTATCAGGTGTCAAGGAACTTCACAAAAACTACAAAATCTTAGCACATCATATCGGTCCCGCCGGCCGGGTTTAACTTGAAAGGCAGGGTTAATTCCTTTTGCCGTTGCAAGGAGTTTTTATACTATCTACTATTTTGCATCAAAAACATATCACAATTAGCAGCTACAATAGAGACAACAAAATCACGACAGGAGGCGGTTGAATGAGTGCAGCTAAAAACCTGGGCCTAAAATCAGCGGTAATAACCGGGATCATAGCGGCTTTCGCCCTGGTGGCTTTCTATTTCTTGCTGGTTGGTATCAGCTCCCGTTCATGGCAACATAGCCTTGAACTCCTGAGCCAGGATCGCTTTTATGTTGGGGCCATTGCGGCCGGGTTTGGGATTCAGGTAGGCATTTTTAGTTATATCCGGCAACTACAAAAACTGGTGCGGGTAGACGGTGCAGGCGCAGTGGCTGCTTCGGGCACCGGTACCTCGACAGTTTCCATGCTGGCTTGCTGCCTGCATCACGCCGGGGATTTGTTGCCTGTTATTGGCGCTTCTGGGGCGGCAATCTTTTTTGAACAGTACAGGTATCCGCTTATGTGGCTGGGTATCAGTATCAATTTGCTAGGTATTTATCTCATGATACGGCTCATCGCCAAAAATAACCTCTGGCCATCACGGGTGGCGGCCAAAATTACGGTACCCCCGGTTGCCAGGTAGAGGAAGGTGGAGCAAGCAATGAAAAAGCACAGAAGGCTGTTTTTTACAATTATTGCCAGTACCGTCATCGTGATAGCTGTCTTCCTATCCGGCTGCGGACAGAGCCAAAAAGAAGTTAAAGATGTACCCCAGGTTTCCCAGCAGCAGGCAAATACTGGTGGAACAACTGCCCCGGAAAATTCCCAGACAGGTGAGGCTGGAGAAGAAAAGCCAGCGGCCACCAAAAGCCAGCCGGAAACTAACCCCGAACAAAATAACCAGGATAAGAGTCAAAAGCCGCCAGGCAACCGATCGCAGCTACCCCGCAGGCCCTCTGATACCAGGTTTTATGAACGCCAGGATTCCCAGGGCGGTATTGGGGTTGAAGTTATCTGGTTAACACCTGAATATTTGCAAGCCCGTGGACAAAAATTGACTCCAGAGGAGGAGAAGGACCTGGCTACCAACTTTGTTTTTAATATAGCCTTGACAGCTCACGCCGGCAACCTGATGGAATTTAACTTTAGCGGAAACACGTCTTTAAAGGTCAACGGTCGCGATGCCGGGCAGGGTACCTGGGAATTTGTTAACCAGGATTCCCATCATCCGGAAGGCATGATCCGTTTCAAAGTTCCTGCCAACGAACCTGTAAGAGAGTTAACCTTAAGTATCAATAACCTAGGTGGTGTACCAGTACGCGAGTTTAAGTGGGAATTATAGGGCCAGTTGCCCTTTTAGTCCGGACGAAAATACACACCCCCGTTTAAAGGAAAGTCAGCAATATTGCAGGCCAATTAGCAGGCGTATTGGCAACTGCTTACGCCTGTTTTTTGTTTAATCCCGGTCTGGATACTCGGCTCCCGCCCAGAAATTTACTTTTCAGGTAACCCATTATCATACCTGCTCCCGACAAGTCGCCTCTTTAAATAAAATTGTTTTTACCGGATAGCTTGACATTGGCAGGAGTGGTCAATATAATTAATAACGTAAATAATGAAAATCATTATCAATGAGAGGGGGGCGCGCTTGAGGTTGAGGTTTTTATGAAGCCATATTAACATAGATTATTACAGGCTTTATATTTTTTCAATGAGAATGAGATCCAATATCAACCGAGTTGAAAATCCATGGCCCGGCGTTTTCTTTTTGCTGGCGGCATTGTTTTTCCTGTTATAACTGTCAACGGCCAAGGCGCCGCCTTTGCACCGGCAAAAGGAGTTTTGGGCTGGCTTAAGGGCTCTACGGGGCAATAGTAGAGAATTTTGACAGAAAGTGGGTAGGGATAATGCGCCGATTGATGCTAACCATGCTGGTACTGATACTTATCCTGGCCTGGCAAAGCACGGGCCTGGCGGCAATGTCATGGAAAAAAGTTGCCCGGGACATAGATGATGTCTTACAGCAATCCCTGAATGCCTACCGGCAGGGAGATGTAGAGAAGGCCAAGGGCCTGGTTAACGATGCTTACTTTGACTTATTTGAAAAGGAAGGCATGGAAAGGGCGATATTGTCCAACATTTCAGGTCGCCGGGCTGCCGTGCTGGAATATGAGTTTAGCAACATTAAAAAGATGATGACTAACCAGATGCCTGTTGCCCAGGTTGAACGGGCCCTAGGGGAACTGGTTGTGATGCTGCGGGAAGATGCTGCCCGGCTGGACGGTACGGAACAAAACCCCTTTGAGATATTCCTTTCATCCTCTCTTATTTTAATCCGCGAAGGCTTTGAAGCTATCCTGATCATCGGTGCCATAGCCGCCTACCTGATCAAATCCGGTAACGGCCACAAAGTAGGTACCATCTACTCCAGCTCCGTCCTGGCTGTGCTAGCCAGTCTCCTGACGGCCATAGCTTTTGAAATAGTCTTCCGCGTCAGCGGTGCCAGCCAGGAAATCCTGGAAGGCATAACCATGCTGCTGGCAACAGTAGTCCTCTTCTCCGTCAGCCACTGGATGGTAGGGAAGGTCGAAGCCAGGGCCTGGCAAAGTTATATTGAAGACAAAGTTCATGGTTCGTTGAGCAGTGGCAGCACCCTGGCCCTGGGGGCCGCTGCTTTCCTGGCCGTCTACCGTGAAGGGGTGGAAACGGTACTCTTCTACCAGGCCTTATTAAGTAACACCGGCGGCGCCACAGGTATGATTTGGCTGGGCTTTGCCCTGGGTTGCGTGGCCCTGGCCGCCGTCTTCCTGCTGATCCGTTACGGGAGTTTAAGGATACCTCTAAAGCCTTTCTTCCTGGGCACCAGCCTCCTGCTTTACTACCTGGCTTTTGTTTTTGCCGGCGATGGCGTTAAACAACTGCAGGAAGCCGGAGTTGTAGGCGTAACGCCTGTACCGGGCGTTCCAGCAATAGACCTCCTGGGGATTTACCCCACCTGGCAGACCCTTTTTCCACAAATAATTCTCCTGGCGATGGCAATAGGCGGGGTTATGTATCAACGGCGGAATGACAGAAGCTTCTCGGCAAGGGAATAACAAGATGGCTATGTGTTTAACGTGAGTGGCGTGAAACTTCACTGCCGGCGGGGTATATACGAGGCTGGGAGGAAAATTTCTCCCTGCCAAAGGGAGGAGCAAAATGAAAAGCAAGAAAATGCCTATCATCCTATTGATGGTTCTACTGGTAGTGGCGGCCCTGATTGTGGCCGGATGCGGTAGTAAACAAGCAACACCCGGCACCGTCCAGAATAGCGAGAATAAAACCGAGAGCCGCGCTGAAGCAGGTAAAGCAAATCCAGACCACGTTAGGGGCGTCCAGGAATATCCCATAGGTGATGAAAAAGATGTGGATGGACTAAAAATTGCTGCTGTCTACTTCCAGCCGGTAACCTTGGAACCAGCCGTAGCAGGTCTTGCGCCGGATAAAGCCGACATCCATCTGGAGGCTGATATTAAGGCTACCCCTGATAACAAAACCGGCTTTGGCGTCGGCGAGTGGGTTTCCTACCTGAACGTGAAATACAAGCTGAAAAAATTGGATAACGGGCAGGTTATAGAGGGGACCTTCATGTCCATGAACGCCAGCGATGGCCCCCACTACGGAGCCAATGTCAAGATGCTGGGGGCCGGCAAATATGAGCTAACTTATATTTCGGAAAGTATATTATTAGCCGTCACTACGGCAGGCTTCCTGGCTTAGCGGCTTTCTCCCAGAGCTGACAGGTATTTTTGTGCATAAATTAACCTTTAGAGGGCATTCTAGCGGAGGAGGTGATAGGAGTGCCCCGTATCAAGTGCTCGGTAGACGATTGCCTTTACCAGGAAGGAAGCGAGTGCAAGGCATCCAGTATCCAGGTTCGCCCGACAGCTATGGATCACATGATTACTGTATCCGACGATACGGCATGTGGAACTTTTGTCCCCCGACATACTATTACCATGAAAAAGTAAGAGTTAAAGGCTCTGCCACCAGGGACGGAGCCTTTAATCTTAAGTGCACCGGTATACCACATTACTGGTGTTCAGATATAGTATTCCAATTCTTCCTTGTGTTTCATCTGGAAGGTAGTAAAGATCTGGTCTCGGATGTCAGCAAAATCTGAGCGGCTGCGATCCCGGGGCCGGCTGATATCAACAGGGATTATGCTTTTAATCCGGCCCGGGTGGGCGGTAAAAAGTACGACCCGGTCCGCCAGGAAGACCGCCTCGTCAATATCGTGGGTGACGAAGACGATGGTCTTTTGTTTTTCCTGCCAGATACGCACCAGTTCCTCTTGCATTTGGATGCGGGTGATGGCATCCAGCGCGCCTAACGGTTCATCCATAAAGATGACATCGGGGTCCACCGCCAATGCTCGAGCGAGGGCTACCCGCTGCTGCATGCCCCCTGATAGCTTTACTGCGGTCCCGGCGGGCAAAAGCCTCTACCGCCAGCCGTGCGACTTTAAGGGCATCTTCCTCCAGGGTTTCCGGCCGCTTTGGGTCAAAGGGAATATGTACCGCCCCGGGGATGCGGTTGGAGTTGCAGGTGGTGATCACCTGGGTGCCGAAGCAGTCGGCGATGATCTTCATGCCGGGAATAACGCATTGCATGTCCACCACCACCGCATCCACCGCCCCGGTGCCCAGGGCCAGTTCCTGGCCCATAATATTGGTTACGGTGGGGATGCCGTAGCGTGCCAGCAATTCGTCGCCGGTGCAGCACATGCCGCCAATCACGATGCCTTTGGCCCCCAGGCTCTTAGCCAAATCCTGGATTTCCGGGGTGGCTATTTTCTCCAAGATTTTTTCCACCATCACGGGGGAGTGGCCGTGCACCAGGATGTTAACGTGGTCTTCCCGCAGGATGCCGTAATTCACCGTGGCCAGTTTGGGCCGGGGGATGCCGAACAGCATCTCGGTGGCCAGAGAGCTGCCGAACAGGGTGCTGTAGCAGTATGCCAGGGCGGAGCGGAGTTCCTGTTCCGCCAGTGACATCCAATCACTGGTACCGCCCAGGGTGGTCATGTGCAGGGTTTCCATGATCTCATAGGCGGCCGAACGCGGCAGCACGCCGAGGGTTCGCCAGGTCTCCAGCCTTTCCGCCGGGGCGTAGGCTTCCAGGGTGCGCAAGGGGCCCATGGTCATCCGGCCCAGGTCGTCCAGCAGCACCTGGGCCACCTCCCGGGCTACTTCCTCCAGCTTTCGCCCTTTTGTTTGAAGCCCCAGCCGCCGGGCCACGTCCCACACCCGTTCTTCCCCTTTGAGGGGAAGGTGGGCCTTACCCTCCGCCGCCGCCATCACCGCCAGGATAACTTCATGGGCGTGCCGGCCGCGAGCCGCCATGCCGGCCACCAGTGCCCGCACCAGGTTGGCCATACCAGGAATGCGCTCCTTTAACACCTCGCCGGCACCGGTAATGGTACCGCCGGTCCCGACACCGCAGACCAGGACGTCCAGCCGCCCGTCGGTATCGGCGTAAATCTCCTCTGCCGTGGTGCGGCGGTGGACAGCCGGGTTGGCCGGGTTTTCAAACTGCTGGGGGATAAAGGCCTTGGGATATTCGGCCGCCAGTTCTTCCGCCCGGCGGATGGCACCTTTCATCCCCTCTGCTCCCGGAGTAAGTACCAGTTCGGCGCCGTATCCTTTAAGAAGCTTGCGGCGTTCCAGGCTCATTGTTTCCGGCATGGTCAGGATCAGCTTATACCCCTTGGCAGCGGCTACCATGGCCAAACCAATCCCCGTATTGCCGCTGGTCGGTTCAATAATCACCGTCTCCTTATCCAGGAGTCCCCTGGCTTCGGCGTCTTCGATCATGGCCAGGGCAATCCGGTCTTTGACGCTGCCGCCGGGGTTAAACAGTTCCAGTTTCACCAGCACTTCCGCCGTCGTCCGGTTAATGCGGTTGAGCCTGACTAGCGGCGTTCCTCCAATGAGGTCGACGACGCTCTCATAAATGCGCCCCATTAAAAAATCATCTCCTTGGATAAATATCAATTTTCCAATCAAAATACACGGATTTAATGGCAAAGCAATTTTATCACTTTAATATGCTTTAAATCAAGGGGATTTCAACGCCTGCTCCAGGTCGGCTTTAAGATCCCCGGCATCCTCCAGCCCTACTGAAAGGCGTACCAGATCAGGAGTAATCCCCAGGCGATGTTTAAATTCTTCCGGCAGGCTACCATGGGACATAGTAGCAGGCAGGGTGATAATACTCTCTACTGCGCCCAGGCTGGAGCCGATGACCGGCAGGCGCACCTTATTGATTACCTGGCGGGCTAGTTCTGGTGTGGCCAGGCGGAAAGACAATACACCTCCGGCGCCGCGGGCCTGCCGGAAATGTACCTCCCGGCCAGGATGGCCTTCCAGGCCAGGATAATAAACGGCCTTTACTTGCGGGTGACCGGCCAGCCATGTTGCCAGGGCCGTGGCGGTTTGCTCTTGCTGGGCTAGACGTACTTTTAAGGTCTTAATACCGCGCAGGATTAGCCAGCACTCGTGGGGTGCCAGCACTGCTCCCAGGGTGTTCTGGAGCAAAGCCAGCTCACGGCCCAGCCCGGCATCCCGGGTGACAGCCAGGCCGGCCAGGCAGTCGCTGTGGCCCCCCAGGTATTTGGTAGCGCTGTGGACCACCACGTCAATTCCCAGTTCCAGGGGCCTTTGCAGGTAGGGCGTCATAAAGGTGTTGTCAGCTATGGTTATGAGCCCGTGCTCCCTGGCCAGGGCGGCGGCGCGGGCCAGGTCGGTAATTTTCATCAGCGGGTTGGAAGGGGTTTCGAGGTAAAGCCCTTTCGTGGTGGGATGAATCTGGGCAGCTACTGTTTCCAAGTCGGTAGTATCGACAAAGGTAATATCCAGGCCAAAGCGTTTGAAGACGCTGGTCAGGGCCCGGTAGGTGCCGCCGTAGATATCCTGGGAGACGAGGAGGTGGTCGCCGGCGGAAAAGAGGCTCAAGGCTGCCGTGATGGCCGCCATGCCGGAAGCGAAAGCAAAGCCGTAATTACCTCCTTCGAGATCGGCGATAGCTTCTTCCAGGGCCCGCCGGGTAGGATTGCCTGAACGGGTGTATTCGTATTCGCCCGGTTGCTCAAGACTCTCCTGGGCAAATACCACGCTCTGGTGGATGGGGATACTCACCCCCCCGGTGGCAGAATCCATAGATAAGCGGTGATGGACCAGTCGCGTTCCTCTCTGCATACTTTGTTTACCCCTCTTCTTTAAAGTCCTTGCTTGCCTGGCGTTGATTTCAAACCGCCGCCCAGGGTAAAAAGGACTTCTTTTTTCGTCCTGGCCGGCAGATTAACAGGCCAGGGCCTGTTCCAGGTCGGCCTTGAGATCGTTAAAATCTTCCAGTCCAACTGATAAACGTAACAAACGATCATTGATGCCCAGTTTAAGACGCATTTCAGCAGGGATTTCGGCATGGGTCTGGCGTTCCGGAAAAGTGATCAGGCTTTCTACCCCACCCAGGCTTTCCGCAAAGGAAATAATTTTTAAGCGGTGTAAAATCTGCTCCACCAGTTCGGCATGCTTGACTTCAAAGGAAAGCATGGCCCCAAACCCGCTGGCCTGTTTCTTACATATTTCGTGACCGGGATGATCGGGTAGGCCCGGATAATAAACCCTGGTCACTAGGGGGTGTTCGGCTAGCCACCGGGCCAGCTCTAAAGTGCTGGCCTGGGCCCGCTCCAGGCGTACGGCCAGGGTTTTCAAGCCCCGGATTACCAGCCAGCAATCCTGGGGACCCGGAATCGCGCCGATGGTATTCTGGATAAAGGCAAGTTTTTCGCCGAGATCCTCCCGGGCGGCTATCGCTATCCCCATAACTACATCATTGTGGCCACCTAAATATTTGGTGGCGCTGTGGACCACCAGGTCCGCTCCCAATTCCAGGGGGCGCTGCAGGTAAGGGGTCATAAAAGTATTATCCATAATAGTCAGCAGGCCCCGCTGGCGGGCCAGGGCCACCACGGCGGCAATGTCGGTAATTTTCATTAAGGGGTTGGTAGGTGTCTCCAGGAAGATGCCTTTCGTATTGTTCCTTATTGATGCAGCCAGGGCAGCCAGGTCAGTAGTATCTACAAGGGAAAATTCCAGCCCCCAGGGAACCGCTACCTGGTTGAGCAGCCTGTAAGTACCGCCGTATAGATCTTCAGAGACTAACAGGTGGTCGCCGGGCCGGAAAAGGCAGAGAACGGCGGTAATGGCGGCCATGCCGGAGGCAAGGGCCAGGGCGCGACAGCCTCCCTCCAGCCCGGCCAGGCCTTCTTCCAGGACCTGGCGGGTAGGGTTACCCGTCCGGCTGTACTCAAAACCGGTACTCTGACCAAGGGCCGGGTGACGGAAGGTAGCAGACTGGTAGATAGGCGTGCTGATAGCTCCTGTTTTACTATCATATCCTACTCCCAGCTGGACCAGCTCTGTAGCCAGGTGCATTTTATCAAACTCCCCTCATGACAAAATAAAAGCCCTTCGCAGAAGAAGAGCTTTTTTTAACTCTCATCTGCCAGGAGAAATCCTGCAGGAATTGGCACCGTACCTGGGTTCTGACAGGCCGGTTGCCGGGCTTCATTGGGCCAGTCCCTCCGCCAGCTCTCGATAAGAGTTTCCGGGGTATTTGTTTTTTGAGTTTTTTTATCGGCTTAGTTATATTTATTATATCCTCTATATCTAAAGCGTCAAGAGGAGAAGCTTAGAGAAACTTTTCCCGATTTCGGGGTTAACGCCGGCTTAAAAGGGCGACAATGTTAACCGGCAGGGTAGCCAATGAAAGAAAGCCGTACCAGCAGGCTAGTTTCGGTAGGGTTGTACCCTGCCGGCATCTGTTCCGGGATGGAGGTATGTAACAGGATGACGAGGAGAAGAGAGAAAATTGTCTTGACCACCCTGATGCTCCCTGATATAATCTAAAGAAAACCGATAAATTAAGTGCAGATTGGAGGGCTAAGAATGGCCTTAACCAACGAAGAAATAGAACGTTACAGCCGGCAGATTATTTTACGCAACGTTGGCGGCCGGGGTCAGGAAAGGCTTAAACAGGGTAAGGTATTGATTGTTGGTGCCGGCGGCCTAGGTTCCCCCGCAGCTTACTACCTGGCGGCTGCCGGTGTAGGTACAATCGGTATAGTTGACAGTGACGTAGTAGACATATCGAATTTACAGCGCCAGATCCTCCACAGTACTGAACGCCTGGGGCGGCCTAAAGTAGAATCGGCCCGCGAGACATTGCTGGCCTTAAATCCTGCCCTGACAATTAATACTTACCCTTTGCGTTTGGGTAAAGATAATATTTTAGACATTATCCGTGATTATGACGTGATTGTCGACGGCGTTGACAACTTTCCCACCCGCTATTTACTAAACGATGCCTGTGTCATGACCGGCAAGACCCTGGTCGAGGGCGGGGTGCTGCAATGGGACGGCCTCGTAATGACCATCAAACCCGGACAGGGGCCCTGTTACCGCTGTATTTTTCCCGACCCACCCCCGCCGGGAGCCATACCTAGCTGCCAGGAAGCAGGGGTTATCGGTACAGTGCCGGGGCTTATCGGGGCAATCCAGGCCACGGAAGTAATCAAGATTTTACTTGGGATTGGGGATACCCTGACCGGCCGGCTCCTGATTTACAATGCCCTGGAGATGCGCTTCCGGGAAGTTAAGGCCGAACGCAATGGTAGTTGCCCTATCTGCGGCGACAACCCGCGCATTCGCGAACTGGAAGAGTATACCTTTGTCTGTGCGACAAAATGCGAAAGGTGAAATCATCATGGCCCTGGATTTTCATGAACTCAAAAAGGGCGGCTTTATCAAACAACAAGGCCGCGATCTTTTCCTGATGCGCCTGCGGGCCATTGGCGGTCATTTAACATCTAGGGATCTGGAGAATATCGCCAGGATTGCGGCTAAATATGGCCGGGGGGAGGTCCATTTAACCACCCGCCAGGGGGTGGAAATACCTGGGGTCAGGCTGGAACAATACCAGGAATTGATTGCCGAGGTCAAGGCCTTGAACCTGCTTCCGGGGGCCTGCGGCCCGCGGGTACGCTCCATTGTCGCTTGCCCGGGCAAGGAAATTTGTCCTAACGGTGTCATTGATACCCGGGCTATTGCCGGCGAACTGGACCGGGCCTTCTTCGGCCGTGATATCCCGGTGAAATTTAAAATGGCCGTAGCCGGGTGTTATAACGCGTGTACCAAACCCATGGAAAATGATGTCGGTTTACAGGGTGTTGTTTACCCGGAACTGGTGGCCGGGCGCTGCAGCCTTTGCGGGTTATGCCAGTCCATCTGTCCCGGTGGTGCCATTAAAATAATGAATGACAGGGTGAGTATGGATAGGAAAAAATGTCACGGCGACGGTGCCTGCATAGCTTCCTGCCCGAACAATGCGTGGGTAACGGCAACCACAGGTTTTGTAGTTTACGTCGGTGGTAAAATGGGCCGCAATCCCCAGCTGGGGTATAAAATGTTTGAGTTTGTACCAGAAAATGATGTCGTTCCCCTGATTAATTCTATAATCGTAGTTTACGAAGAGAAAAGGAAGGGGCAAGAACGCCTGGCAGATGTTATCAGGCGCCTGGGACCTGAAGTGTTCCGGGAATTAATCCCTTATTCCGGCCGGGAGGAGGTCGCTGCCGGTGGCGGAAATTAAAGCGACTAAACGGCTGGATATTACCGGGGACTGCTGCCCTATAACCTTCGTTAAAACCAAGCTGGCCCTGGAGGAGATGCAGCCAGGGGAAATCCTGGAGGTTTTATTAACCGAAGGAGAACCGTTAAGTAATGTGTCCCGGAGCCTGAAGGCAGAAGGCCATAAAATTCTCCAGGTAAAGAAAATCGGCGCCAATATTTATTCATTAATCGTTGCAAGGGGAGAGGAACAATGAAGATTATTTTCAACCGGCAGGAAAAAGAAGTACATAAAGGTATTAACGTAAAGGAATTAGTAGAACAGCTAAATTTTGATCCTGTTACTGTTGCTGTTGAGGTAAACGGGCGCCTGCTGCTAAAAGAGGAGTATAATTATCCCCTGCAGGAAGGTGATAAAGTAGAACTTGTCTTAAATATGGGCGGGGGAGTATAATGAAAAATATAAATGCCCTGCCAGGTTTTACATTTATTTGACCCGGCAAGGCAAATCAATCAAGGAATCAAGGTGACTCCCTGTTGGTAGAAAGGGATTACTACCTGGCAGAAGCGCAAAAACTCAAACCGCAGCTGGTCGCCTGGCGGCGGCAGTTGCACCAGTACCCGGAACTGAGTTTTGAGGAAAAAGAAACGGCCGCCCTGGTGGCAGAGGTGTTAGAGCAACTTGGTTTGAAGGTTAGGACCGGTATCGGCGGTACCGGGATTATCGGTATCCTGGACGGGGCTAAAGAAGGCCCTGCCGTGGCCTTAAGGGCGGATATGGATGCCTTGCCCCTCCAGGAGGCTACGGGGGTGGAATATGCTTCCCGCTGCCCGGGCCGGATGCATGCCTGCGGCCATGATGCCCATATGGCCATCGTTTTAGGGGCGGCGAAGCTGCTAGCAACCCACCGCCGGGAACTCCCCGGCCCGGTGGTTTTCCTTTTTCAACCGGGGGAGGAATTACCCCCTGGCGGGGCTCGTCTACTGATTGAAGCCGGAGCCCTGGCCAACCCACCGGTCAAGGCCATCTTTGGCCTCCATGTAACTTCAGCCCTGCCGGCAGGTACGGTGGGCATCCGACCGGGAGCTGCTATGGCGTCGGCCGATAACTTTACTATTAGGATCAAGGGGCGTACCAGCCACGGTGCTGCACCCCACCTGGGCGCGGATGCCATCGTCGCTGCCGCCCAGGCGATCCTGGCTTTACAATCTATTGTCGCCCGCCGCATTGATCCGGTGCAGCCGGCCGTGCTGACCATCGGTACTATTAATGGTGGTGAGAAAGAAAATATTGTTGCTGGTGAGGTAACCATGACGGGCACTACCCGGGCCTTAAACCAGGTTACCAGGCAGCAGCTGGAAAAAGCTATGCGGGAGATTTTGGCCGGGGTGGCGGCCGCCAGCGGGACGGAGATTGAACTGGATTACCTGCGGGGTTACCCGCCGCTAATAAACGATGCCAGGCTCACGGAGCTTTTTCGCCGGGCAGCCGGGGAAATCCTGGGGCCGGAAAAGGTTTTCGAACTGGCGGCCCCCTCCATGGGTGCCGAGGATTTTGCCCGCTATGCGGAAAAGGTCCCGGCAGTATATTTTAACCTCGGGGCAGCCATCCCGGGAGAGGCTCCTTATCCCTGGCATCATCCCCGCTTTAATATCCAGGAAGATTGCCTGCCCATTGGCAGCGCCCTGCTTTCCTGGCTGGCCATCAAGGCCCTGGCTGATTTCTAACCGAGTTTTACTTAAGGTTGTGCCTTCCCACCCGGCAGGAGCGGCTTTTTGTAAAGCCGCTCTTACAATACCAAGACCAGGGACTTTACCCTTCAAAATTTCTCCTTTTTTTCTTCATGATGTCTTCACAGTTGGGGGCTAGAATAGAATAGAAGCCAGTTTAAAGGGAAACTGTAGTAACAGGCGTTCACTCAAATAATAAAGAATTTATTAAGAAAAGAAATTGCACCTAATTTGGAAGCCAGGATAACTCCCTTGGCTTTCAACTGTTTTAACTTGAATTTAGCGGGAGAGAAAAGATGCACAAGTTTATGAGGTTGGGAATTTCTTTATCGGCAGTGTTCGTGGTCTCAGGGGCTCTCTTTATGTACGAGGTTATCCTAACCCGGATATTCTCGGCGATAATGACCTACCATTTTGTCTTCATCGTTGCTTCGGTGGCCATTCTCGGTCTGGGTCTGGGGGCCATGGATATTTATAAAAAAGTGAAGGAATTTCCGCAAACGGATGGGCAACAAATATGGGACATAGGAATTCGTTCCGTAGTTTTCTTGGGGTTTACGCTGCCGCTGCTCACGTTATTTTTTTACAAATTGCCCTTTCAACCCCTAAATTTATTTGTTTACATTGCTTTAGCCGTACTTCCCTTCGTACTGGGCGGTAGGTTTTTGTCTTGCTCGTTCAGTGTACTCAGCAAGTACTCTTACCTGCTGTATTTTGGCGATCTCGTTGGCGCCGGGCTGGCTGCCTTTGGCGTGGTTACGCTGTTGAACACTGTTAACCTCATCAGGTTGACAGTTTACCTTGGCGAAGCTATCTTATTGATTTCCCTGTTGTTAAACCTTGCTATTATTAAAAAGCGCTCCCGGCGAAAGGTTTTGGCTGCTCTCGGCGGGGTTGCCCTCCTTGCCGTCCTGGCCGTATCCCCCCTACCTGAAGTACTGGCGAGGGATTTTTCCGCCTACAGGGGCATACCGAAGATGATCGGCCTTCTCAAACTCAACGGCGAGCAGCCGGTTGTTGAATATTCTTCGTGGGATGCTTTTGCCAGAACAGACGTAGTCGCCACTAAAGACCCGAACGAAAAATTGGTACTCATTGACGGCGGTGCTGCGGCTCCCATGGTACGCTTTGATGGCAACCTGGCAGGGGTCCAGCAACTGAAAAAAGAAGCCGGCTACCTCGCTTTTGTACCCGAAAAGCCGCGGCGCGTGTTAGTAATTGGCAGTGGAGGAGGCATTGACATTCTCCTTGCCCGCCTGGGGGGCAGTGAAGATATCACTGCCGTGGAGATTAATCCAGGCAGTGTAGCGGCTGTACGTAAGTTCAGCGATTACAACGGGAATATTTATGATTTGCCGGGAATACGCACCTTTATCCAGAATGGCAGAACCTTTATAGATACTACCAGCGAACAGTTTGATGTTATCTATCTCTCGAAGGTCATGACCCAGGCCGCGGAAGGTACGGGATACGCCCTTTCCGAAAACTATATCTACACCCGCGAGGCTATACGTTCATATTTAAATCATTTAACACCTGACGGCCGGCTGGCGTTCGTCCTGCACGGCCCTGATGATTTGAGCAAGGCGCTGGCAACGGTCATAGCTGTTTTAAAGGAAAGCGGTGTGGCAGATGAAGAAATAGCCAGGCAAGTCTTGATTGCCGGCACACCCGGGGAACATCATGACCAGGAAGTTAGCTACCCGCTTCTCCTGGTTAAAAAGGCACCATTTGCCCCGGATGAGCTGGCGGCCATCACCGCCCGGCTTAGTGAGGCGCAATTGCAGTTGGAGCAATTATTGCACTATGGGGAAATTGGCAAGACTGCGGCAACCGTCGTCACCGATGACCGACCCTTTTTCTATAATGTCGATAATACCATACCCTTCGAACTGTATATTCTCCTGGCCCTGGTCTTGCACCTGGGTTGGCGCTGGCTGAAGCATGCCACAGGCGGCACCGTGAAGAATAAAAAATCATTACTGCTGTATTTTGGTGCCCTAGGTGTGGGTTTCATGCTGCTTGAGATCGCCCTGGTGCAGAAATTCGTTTTGATCCTTGGTCATCCAACCCTTGCCTTTACAGTAGTTGCTGCTACCCTCCTCATCGGCGGTGGTCTGGGTAGTTTGCTCGGCCAGGTGGCCGCTGTTCAAAGAGTTTTAATGAGGCGAAGGTGGCTGCCGGCTTTTCTTGTGGCCGTGCTGGCTATACTGACCGGTGTTGCTGGACCCTGGATTTTTTCGACAGGCGCAGCTCTAGCGACCAGTAAAACAATCCTCACCATCTTCACCCTTTTTCCTTTAAGCGTAACCCTGGGTTTACCATTCCCGACCGGCCTGCGTTCCTTAAGGGAGGAGGGAAGGGAGGATTTTGTACCGTTAGCCTGGGGCATAAATGGTTGGTTTTCTGTAATCGGGTCGATTATCGCCATGATGGTTGCCATTACCGCCGGCTTCCGAATGGTCCTTTTTGCCGGGGCGATAATATATGCGCTGCTTGCTTATCGCTGCCGCCGGTGATTACCTGGACGTGAGGAAGAGAGGTGACTGCACCTATAATGCAAGATACTAAATATCTGTGCACACAAAATTGCCTCTTATAATGACAGGAGCGGCTTTTAACATAGCCGCTCTTGTTCATTATTTTATTCTAGCTTATTCTATCTGGGTTTTTCCTGCTTGGGGCTGATCATTTTTGCTGGTAGCCTTTTGCTCCCCATGCTGACATTCACCATGATTATGACCGCGCATCATGAAAAGGTGCATCAGGGGACAAAGTAAGAATAACAGCCATGCCCAACTACCACCTGCAGTGCTGCCACTTGCAGCTGCACCGCGAGCCAGTAAGAAAAATACGGCCACCATCATCAGGCTACAACCCAGGAGCATTAGTAGGCCGTGCTTTCTGTGATTCATCCTCATCTCTCCTCTTAGAAGTGAATAAGACATAAATCTAGTCCCAGCATATTACCCTATATGGGTATGTGTCAAGACGAGTATGCGATCTTTCAGACTTTCTTCATATTTTCTTCATAATATCTTCATAACCGGCGTTGACGGCCAGAGCGAGAAGAATGGGAGTATAAACGGCAGCTAAAGCGATCGACAGAAGAGTATTTAGCGAGTAGACACGTCCCGGTACGTGAAAGGAAAGTACTTGAAAGGCGTATACTATTCAAATACTATTATGATAATAGCTCGCGCGTTCAGAGCAGGGGGGTAAACTTCAGCGTGGAAAAAATCCTGTCGTTATGGAGCAAGGTGCGGATTCCCGATTTTTTAAACCTAATATATTCTAAGCCCCAGGGCTTCTTCTGGAACACTGCAGCAGCAATTATCATACTTCTGCTGTTTCTTGGCTTAAGAAATGTCCTTGCAAGACAGCTGTGTAGCATGATCTTTAGAATAACCAGGCGGACGACCGCTGACCTGGATGATCAAATGGTGAAGTCCCTGGAAAGGCCGTTGCAGAACTTCATTGCCGTCCTAGGGATTTACCTGGCCTTGACTATACTGCCCTTTAACCAGATCCAGCACCTCTGGTTCCTTAAAATGTTTCGTTCTTACCTTGTTATTCTCGTTGCCTGGGCTCTCTATATCCTGGCGGGCCCTGATTCGGCGTTTTGCCGGGAGCTAAGGCGGAATTTTGATATCAACAATATTTTAGTACCCTTCTTGTCCAAAGCCATAAGGTTTGTCGTTTTCGCTATAGCCCTTATGGTTATCGCTGTGGAATGGAATTATAACATCAGCGGGCTTGTAACAGGCCTGGGCCTGGGTGGGCTGGCCATTTCCCTGGCCGCCAAGGATACACTGGCCAATATGTTCGGGGGCATGGTTATTTTCCTGGATAAACCCTTTACCATTGGAGATTGGATAAGCACCCCCAGCGTAGAAGGAACGGTGGAAGATATAACTTTTCGCAGTACGAGAATACGCACCTTTGCCCATGCCCAGGTCACGCTCCCCAATGCGACCCTGGCCAACGAGCCTATAACCAACTGGTCGCGGATGGGAAAACGTCGCATAACGTTTCACCTGGGGGTTACTTACGACACCAGCCGGTCCAAACTGGAGAGGTGCATTCAAGCTATAAGGACCATGCTGGAAGGGCACCCCGGGGTTAATAAAGAAAAGATATTGGTTTATTTCGAGAGGTTTAATGAGAGCAGCCTGGATATACTCCTCTATTTTTTTACCAATACGACCGACTGGCAGGAATATTTAAGCATACGGGAAGACGTAAACTTCCGGATAATGCAGATTTTAGAGCAGGAAGGAGTTTCCGTAGCCTTCCCCAGCCGGAGTGTATATATTGAGAAGATGGAAAGGCAGCTTGAAAAAGAGGGGAAATAATTGTAGAGTGCTATTATGACAAAGGTTGGGCAATATAACAAAATGGAATATAAAATATAAAGGATAATCAAGATAAAAGGCGAAAATAACCAGGTATAAAATTACCTGGAGGAGTTGATCCCTTTGAGTGATGCTTACCGGGAGATGTGGCGGGTTTTAGGGCTGGACCTGGAAAGGCATGACGTTTTTTTAGGGGCGTTGCCCGGTGCCTTTAGCGAGGTTTTTTTACTGCAGGAGAACCGCCCGGAGGGCATGGCCTATTTTGATAATCTTTTAGGCGAGGCCCACGGCAGGAGGGTCCAGGAAGTTTTAGAGCAGAAAAAAGCCGGACGCGTGGTGGCCGGTACCTTTTGTGTTTTTGTGCCGGAAGAACTTATCCTCGCCGTTGATGGTGTTAGCGTGGGGCTCTGCGCGGGGACCCAGTTTACCGTCCCCGCCGGGGAACAAGTTTTACCGCGTAACCTGTGTCCCTTGATTAAGTCCCTGGTAGGCTTTAAACTGGAACGGATTTGCCCTTATTTTCAGCTTGTCGATTTTCTTATTGGTGAGACCACTTGTGATGGTAAGAAGAAGACCTGGGAAATTCTCAATGATTATGTTCCTACTTATGTAATGGAGTTGCCCCAGCGTAAGGAAGCCGCCGACCTGGCCCTCTGGGAAGGTGAAATTTACCGGTTAAAAGAAGAAATCGAAAATCGGTCGGGGCAAAAAATCAGCGCCGGTAAGCTAAAGGTCGCCATCAAAAAGACCAATGCCCGCCGTGCCGCCCTGCAGCGCCTGTATCAAGCCCGCCGGGCCGACCCGGCACCCATTAGCGGGAAAGACGCCCTCTTAATTTCCCAGCTGGCTTTCTTTGATGATCCCGAACGTTTCACGGCGCAAGTCAACGCCCTTTGCGATGAGCTGGAGGATAGGATTGCCTGGGGCGAAGGGGTCGCCCGGAGAAGGGCGCCGCGCATCCTGGTGGCCGGGACGCCCATGCCCTTACCTTACTGGAAGCTGCACCACCTGGTAGAGACGGCAGGGGCGGTGATAATCGGGGAAGAAACATGTACCGGCACCCGTTACTTCGCGGGGATGGTACCTGAAGACGGCGAAAACCTGGAACGGCAGGTAAAAGATCTGGCCCGGCGGTTGCTGGACATCAACTGTGCCTGCTTTACTCCCAATACGTCCCGGGTTGAAGACATCCTGCGCCTGGCCAGGGAAGGAAAGGCCGACGGGGTGATTTATTATTCCCTCCAGTTCTGCCAGACTTATGCCCTGGAAGCCCGGCAGGTAGAAAAAGCCCTCCGGGATGCGGGGATACCGGTATTATGCCTGGAAAGTGATTTTAACGAAAAAGACGCGGCCCAGCTGCAAACGCGGATTGAGGCATTCTTGGAAATGGTAGCTTAAAGTGGCTGCTCCTGCCTCTGCAGGAAAAAGTTTTTTAAACAGGAAGGGGAAGGCATTCGGCCTTCCTTTTCCTGCGTTTACAGGAGCCTGTAAATGTGGTAATTGGCAGAAAATATGCCCTTCTAATATGATAAACACAGGGATACAACATAAAACAAAACTTATGCCCCGGCGTAAAAATAAAGTTTTTAGCAGGATTTAAGTTATCTTTGCCGAATATAACTTTAGTAAACTCGTATAACCCCGGCGATGGGGCCGGGGGTCTCTACCAGGTGACCGGAATCACCCGACTACGAGGCAGGCCGTCAGCTGGTTTCTTTTATATCAGGGAGGTAGGCGCAATGCCCGGGTTGAAACTTACCATCAACGGCCGCGTTTATCAGGTGGATGTCTCGGCAGATACGACTCTGCTGGAACTCCTGCGTGATTATTTGGGCCTCACCGGCACCAAGGAAGGGTGCGGCAAGGGGGAATGCGGCGCCTGTACAGTGATCATGGATGGCCTGGCCGTGGACTCCTGCCTGATACCGGCGGCCAAGGCCGACGGGGCCGAGATCCTTACTATCGAAGGTCTGGCCTCGCCCGATGGCAGGCTCCACCCCTTGCAGGAATCCTTCATCAGCGAAGGGGCCGTCCAGTGCGGCTTCTGCACACCGGGTATGATCATGAGCGCCAAGGCCCTGCTGGACCAGAACCCCTACCCTACCCGGGAGGAAATTAAAGTCGCCCTGTCGGGCAACTTATGCCGCTGCACCGGGTATGCCAAAATTATAACCGCCGTGGAAAAGGCTGCTGCTGTCATGGGAACGGAGGCTGACAAGGAGCAAGGGTAATGTTTTCTGTAGGTGGGGAACCGGGGTGAGGCGTCCTGTCCCGGACGGTTTGGGCGGTGCTATTGTCTCCACAGGAAAGGGAGGAGTAAAATGGCTTCTTCGGCAGTGGGAAAGAGCATAAGCCGGGTGGATGCCGTGGCCAAAGTTACCGGGAAAGCCAGGTATACCGGCGACTTTTTTACCAGGGACATGCTGGTGGGAAAAATACTGCGTAGCCCTTACGCCCAT